>NZ_OY782038.1:3700000-5102500 GCF_963677575.1 uncultured Draconibacterium sp. | reverse complement strand
ATGCCCGATCGCTCGACTAGTGAGCTGTTACGCACTCTTTAAATGAATGGCTGCTTCCAAGCCAACATCCTAGCTGTCTAAGCAATCAGACCTCGTTTGTTCAACTTAGTATACACTTGGGGACCTTAGCTGATGGTCCGGGTTCTTTCCCTTTCGGACACGGACCTTAGCACCCATGCCCTCACTCCTGTGAAACATTTAGCAGCATTCGGAGTTTGTCTGGATTTGATAGGCGGCGAAGCCCTCGCATCCAATCAGTAGCTCTACCTCTGCTAAACTATCACAAGGCTGCACCTAAATGCATTTCGGGGAGTACGAGCTATTTCCCAGTTTGATTGGCCTTTCACCCCCACCCACAGGTCATCCAAAAGCTTTTCAACGCTTCCTGGTTCGGTCCTCCATGTTGTGTTACCAACACTTCAACCTGCCCATGGGTAGATCACAGGGTTTCGCGTCTAGCGCCACTAACTTCTTCGCCCTATTCAGACTCGCTTTCGCTTCGGGTACGTCTCTTAAAGACTTAGCCTCGCTAGTGACGACTAACTCGTAGGCTCATTATGCAAAAGGCACGCTGTCATCCCGATAAATCGGGACTCCAACCGCTTGTAAGCGTACGGTTTCAGGTACTATTTCACTCTCCTGTTCGGAGTGCTTTTCACCTTTCCCTCACGGTACTTGTTCGCTATCGGTCTCTCAGGAGTATTTAGCCTTACCAGATGGTCCTGGCAGATTCAGACAGAATTTCTCGTGTTCCGCCCTACTCAGGGTACTGCTAGGATCATATTTATTACCTGTACCGGACTGTCACCGTCTGTGGTAGGCTTTTCCAAAACCTTTCCAGTTTTAAATAGTTCTCCATATTGCAGCCCTACAACCCTGGCATTGCCGAAACAATACCAGTTTAGGCTGTTCCCAGTTCGCTCGCCACTACTATGGGAATCATTATTATTTTCTTTTCCTCCGGGTACTTAGATGTTTCAGTTCCCCGGGTTAGCCTCCTTGCGGATACCCTTGCGGGTGGGTTGCCCCATTCGGAAATCTTCGGATCGAGTCATATTTGCTAATCCCCGAAGCTTATCGCAGCTTGTCACGTCCTTCTTCGCCTCTGAGAGCCTAGGCATCCTCCGTACGCCCTTAGTAACTTTCTTTTTAGAGAATCCTCGTATTGATTCAATTGTATCTCTGTAAAATTGTCGTCTCTATCTTGTGATTTGATTTGACTCTCGATAATTACTCGCGTAATCATCAAAATTTTTTCCCAACATGCCAAAGAACTTTTTAACTACCAGTAATCAGTCTCAGTACGCAGTACTTTTCCCGGTGTTAACCGTAGATAACCGGGGAATCGAACCCCAAAACCAGGCGCCAGCCTTATCTTGTGACAGTTTTAAGTTGTAGTTGCCTACTTTTATATAAACTTAGCCTGTCTTTCAGTATTTCATTTTCTGTTTTGAACGTTTGCCATTTTCATGGACTTTTTTTGTTTGACTTCCGACTTTGCGTCTTCTGTCTTCCGACTTATTCAGCCTCTCGTGGAGAATAAGGGAGTCGAACCCTTGACCTCTAGAATGCAAATCTAGCGCTCTAGCCAACTGAGCTAATCCCCCGAACTTTGAAGATCAGAATGCTGGAGTTTTGAAGATTAGAATGGTTTCGACTTTCGCTTTTCCCATTCCTCCATTCTCATATTCCTTCATTCCAATATTCCAGTAGTCCCGCCCAGACTTGAACTGGGGACCCCTACATTATCAGTGTAGTACTCTAACCAGCTGAGCTACGGGACTCTCTTATAGAGTTCCGTGTTTCGAGTTTAAAGTTTCGAGTTGCAATTCTTTGAACTTTGAACTTTAAACTTTGAACTCTATCAGTAATATTTTTAAAAAAGCAAGGACAACTATTGTCAATCTCGTCACTGAAACTTCTTAAACCTCGGCTCCAGAAAGGAGGTGTTCCAGCCACACCTTCCGGTACGGCTACCTTGTTACGACTTAACCCCAGTTACCAGTTTTACCCTAGGACGCTCCTTGCGGTCACATACTTCAGGTACCCCCAGCTTCCATGGTTTGACGGGCGGTGTGTACAAGGCCCGGGAACGTATTCACCGCGCCATGGCTGATGCGCGATTACTAGCGAATCCAACTTCATGGAGTCGGGTTGCAGACTCCAATCCGAACTGGGATCGGCTTTTGGGATTGGCATCCAGTTGCCTGGTAGCTGCCCTTTGTACCGACCATTGTAACACGTGTGTAGCCCTGGACATAAGGGCCGTGCTGATTTGACGTCATCCCCACCTTCCTCTCACCTTACGGTGGCAGTCTCGCTAGAGTCCTCAGCATTACCTGCTAGCAACTAACGATAGGGGTTGCGCTCGTTATGGGACTTAACCCGACACCTCACGGCACGAGCTGACGACAACCATGCAGCACCTTGTAAATAGCTCCGAAGAGAAAGACTGTTTCCAATCTATGCAATCTACATTTAAGCCCAGGTAAGGTTCCTCGCGTATCATCGAATTAAACCACATGTTCCTCCGCTTGTGCGGGCCCCCGTCAATTCCTTTGAGTTTCAACCTTGCGATCGTACTCCCCAGGTGGATCACTTAATGCTTTCGCTCAGCCGCTTACTGTGTATCGCAAACAGCGAGTGATCATCGTTTACGGCGTGGACTACCAGGGTATCTAATCCTGTTCGCTCCCCACGCTTTCGTGCCTCAGCGTCAATCGTAGCTTAGTAAGCTGCCTTCGCAATTGGCGTTCTGTGTCATATCTATGCATTTCACCGCTACACAACACATTCCGCCTACCTCAACTACATTCAAGAACTTCAGTATCAATGGCAATTTTACCGTTAAGCGGCAAGATTTCACCACTGACTTAAAGTTCCGCCTGCGCACCCTTTAAACCCAATAAATCCGGATAACGCTTGGACCCTCCGTATTACCGCGGCTGCTGGCACGGAGTTAGCCGGTCCTTATTCATTTGCTACCGTCAAATACCTACACGTAGATACCATTCTTGGCAAACAAAAGCAGTTTACAACCCATAGGGCCGTCATCCTGCACGCGGGATGGCTGGTTCAGGCTTGCGCCCATTGACCAATATTCCTCACTGCTGCCTCCCGTAGGAGTCTGGTCCGTGTCTCAGTACCAGTGTGGGGGATAATCCTCTCAGAACCCCTAATGATCGTCGGCTTGGTGAGCTGTTACCTCACCAACTACCTAATCATACGCATGCCCATCTTGTACCGCCGAAACTTTAATCACAATAACATGCGAAATTGTGATACTATGAGATATTAATCCACGTTTCCATGGGCTATCCCTCTGTACAAGGAAGGTTGCATACGCGTTACGCACCCGTGCGCCGGTCGCCATCTGTAGCAAGCTACAATGCTGCCCCTCGACTTGCATGTGTTAGGCCTCCCGCTAGCGTTCATCCTGAGCCAGGATCAAACTCTCCGTTGTAAATATAAAAAGTTTAATATCTTTCGCTCAAGGTTTACTTGTCTCTCAGAAATCAACAAAGTTGTTTTTTTATTAACCTTGCTTTTTTGTGCTTCAAAATTTTAAAGAACTTGCGTAAAAAAACCAGCATCTTAAATTTTACCTCTTAATGCCGGTCATCTACTTTTCTACTATTTTTCTCTGGCGCTTCCTTCTTCTCAAAATCACTCTCACCACCAGAACTCGTTTCCCTTTTAACGGGGCGACAAAGGTAATTACTTTTTCAAAACTCCCAAAACTTTTTTTAAAGTTTTTTCGAAAATTTTATTGCTAAAATCTCGCAGCTCCGACGCGATCTGCAGTGCCGTTCCACCAGCCTTTCAATCACTCTGCTCTTACCATCAATTTGTCTCTTGAACGTCGCTTTATCTCTTAAGCGGGTGCAAAAGTAATCAAGACTTTTATACTTCCAAACTTTTACGCTCTTTTTAGGCATCTTTTTTCACTCTTTTTTTATAATCCGTTGAAATTCAGACGCCATATATTTTCAAAAAAAAGCAGACGGATTGATTGTTACGAGAAGAACCGAATAGGGTTACAGTTCCAGCATTAAATAACTGAGATTAAATTCTGATTTGCAATAGAACAAAAAAGCCCCGAAAAATTAATTCCGGGGCTTGTATATTCTTTTCTATTACTACTGCTATTTCAAGAAAAGTTCGATTACGGGTATCTCAACATTCGGTTTGTTTACGGGCAACAGCAAATTAATATCGTTTTCAGCTTGCTCCTGTTCTACCCAATATCCATGTGGCTTCCCGATCTTAATCTCTGATGCATCATGTAAAAACTGTGCGTATTTCACTTTATCGCCGTAACCACGCATCAGGAAATTCTGCAATGGATAATCCAACAAGTGCACATACAGCCGGTTTGTTTCCGGGTTGTATGTTAATATTGTGTTATCCGGTGCCTCTAATTCGTCGGGAGCCTGCGTACAATTATATATAGACCTGCTATTGTATTTCATCCACTCACCCATTTTGGCAAGTGCATCATCGGCCCGATAATCAAAAGTACCACGCGCAGTTGGACCTACATTTAATAACAGGTTACCTCCTTTGCTTACCGACTCTATTAATAATACGAGCAACTGTTTATTGTCTTTCCAGGTATGCTCGTCGCGATAATAACCCCACGAGCCGGAAAAAGTCTGGCAAGTTTCCCAGGGAATTCGCACACCGTTCTCTTCAGGCCATTTATCTACCTTAAACTGTTCGGGTGTTGTAAAATCCCAACCTCCCCAATAATCTTTCAAATCGGCACGATCGTTTACAATAATACCAGGTTGTAACTCGCGAACCATTTTCATCAGCTCCACCGAGCCCCAATCATCTCTGCCCTTTCCAAACTCTCCAGGAAACGAATAATCCAACCAAAGAATATCGATTTTACCGTAATTAGTAAGAATCTCACGAACCTGATTTTTCAAATATTTACGATATACATTCATATCGCGCCCCTTGTTTAACTCATCGTATTCTTCTTTTGTTGTTGCACTTTGTGGATGCACCCGATCAATTGTATAGTCAGGATGGTGCCAGTCGATTAAAGAATAATAAAATCCAATGCCAAGTCCTTCGGCTCGAAAAGCATCCACCCACTGTTTAATAATATCTTTCCCATAGGGCGTGTTCATAACGGTATAATCGGTGTATTCTGATGCAAACATATTGAAGCCTTCGTGATGCTTCGTTGTTATAACGGCATATTTCATTCCGGAAGCTTTTGCCTTTTTTGCCCATTCTGACGGATCAAAAAGATCGGGGTTAAAAATTTCGAAATACTTCTCGTAATCTTCATCCGAAATTCGTTCGTTTTTTTTCACCCATTCATGTCGCGCTGCCTGCGCATACAATCCCCAGTGAATAAACATTCCGAAACGTGCATCGGTCCACCACTTCATTCGCTCGATTTTCTGTTCCGGTGTTTCATCCCAAATTTTCTTTTGCGAGAAAGCCAACTGACTTACAAACAGTGTCAGCACTACCAACAAAATTGCTCTTTTCATATTTTTTGGTTTAGGTTATGTATTATTGTGTAATAATATCGAATTCAGCAATTCCAACTTTGCCGTTTTCTTCGGCCGGCGACAACGCAGTGAATTTAACATAGCGGGCATTAACCGGCGTAAAACTTTTTACTTGCCAAACCGGGCTGTTTCTAATATTTGAAAATTCTCCTTCAGAAACAGGTTGTTTCCAATTCTTACCATTGGCACTTAAATACAACTTATAATGAAATATAATACCAGGTTCAAATCGTTGTTGATCGGGCAAATATTTAAAACCGGCAATGGTCAGATTTTCGCCCAGGTCTAATACAAAATCAACAGGCGCCGATTCGCCAACTGTAAACGCCGTGTTCTCCTTGCCATCAAAAATTAAGTTTGCCTTTTCGGCATCTTTATGCTTTCCAACAACTTTCCATTTTGTTTTCGAAACGTCAAAATCAACTACTGAAACTGTGCTGGTTTTGTTTTCAATCGGATCAACAACAATGGCTTTTACAGTTGCTTTCTGAGCTAATTCAAACGGTGCGTCATATTTTAATGAATTTACATTCGGCTCAGTTCCATCAACCGTATAATATATATCAAGTCCACTATCAAAAGCTTCTATATTAATAATACCATCTTTCGTTCTTGTGATTTTTGGCTCAATAATAACTTTTGGTGCATGGTAGATCCCTATTTTGGTGATCACCGGACATGCTTTTGAATCTTTAACCGTAAATCTCACTTTCGAGGCAGTAGTTTCCGGTAGTCGCAAAATACGTTTTCGGCCTATTGTAGTTTGAGAATCAATCTCTTCCCATTTGTTATTACTATATGCTTCAACAGAAAATGCTTTTACGCGTTGTCCTAGACGAATGTCTTCCTGAACAAGAAAACGATTAAATGTGGTTTCTCCACCCAAATCAATCGTTACCGATGCCTCAACAACATCGTCGTCGGTTGCCCAATAAGTATCCGGATCATTATCGGTTACGTTGGACGCTTTATACTTTCTTGAATTCCGACGCACATTTGTAGCTTCTGCATTTTTACCCGCAGCAAGATCAAAGGCAAAATCGGATTTAATTGCTTCCGCCAGCTTTAATATTTGCTCTTCATCTTTCTCATGAATCAATCCGCGGGTGTCAACGGGGAAATTAATGAGCAACGATCCATTTCTACCAATACTATTATAATATATGTCGAGCAACTGCGGCAAAGTTTTCACCTTATGATCTTCGTACGGGTGATAATACCACCCTGGACGAATGGAAACATTTACTTCGGCAGGCACCCAATAATCTCCATCTTCGTGACCGTTGCGCAACTCCAAATAATTTGGTGAACCGGGGTAAAACTCATCCCTGCGAAGTGGCGACCAGTTGGTTTCCGGAGCCCAACCTTCTTCGTTACCAATCCAACGGATATCCGGACCGGCATCGCTAAACAAACAGGCCATCGGCTGACGGTCGCGTACAATTTGTCTGGTGTTTTCCCAGTCGTAATATGTTTTCCGGTCAATCCGGCGTTCTTCATTTGCGCCGCCGTAATAACCGGTTCCTCCGTTGGCACCGTCAAACCAAACTTCGAAAACATCACCATAATTCGACATCAGCTCGCGCAACTGCGCTCTGAATATTTCAAGATACTTGTCATTTCCATATGCAGGATTATTACGATCCCATGGCGAAAGATAAAGTCCAAGTTTTAGATCATATTCTTTACAGGCATCTGCCAGTTCGCGCACCACATCTCCTTCCCCGTTTTTCCATGAAGAACTTTTTACCGAATGGTCTGTTGTAGCTGTTGGCCACAAACAAAAACCATCATGATGTTTGGCAGTAAGAATGATTCCCTTCATGCCGGCCTCTTTACAAATCCTGGCCCACTGACGGCAATCCAATTCAGTTGGATTAAACAAAGCGGGATCTTCGTCACCAAATCCCCACTCCATATTGGAAAAGGTATTCATGTTAAAATGAATAAACGCATAATATTCCATGTCGTTCCAGGCCAATTGTCTTTCAGAAGGAACAGGAAATACTGATTCCGGAGGAGCGACATTATTACACGATATGCTAATTAACAGTAGAAACAGCCAAACTACCCTTTTGGTCATCGATATTAGATTTTAAATTTTTTGCAAACTTAGTGAATATATAATAATTTTTTTTAATTAGATAAACAAACCTGTTTCCTGTAAAAATAAATCTGCTGCGAGAAAGTCATTCCATTTTCAATACTCTAACTATAATTAAGCTTACACCTTCATATTATACATTTTCACAATAAAGCCAATTTTTCTACAAATCTGTCATCAAAATCAACTTTGAAATGGTTATTGTAAATAAAAATACTTATATGTATGTATTTTATCCTTATGGGAGTTTTGTCCCATAACCGGACATTACCAAAAGGACAACAGATCACATTAGACACTGGAATACAACACATTACATTTTAAGGCATATCATTTGATTACTGCCATACCAAACGTACTAAACATTATTGTAAATAGATATGGACAACACAAATCACAAATTAAAATTTGCTTTTTATTGCATTAAGTCATACTTTGCATAAGTAATTTATTGATTCTGAAATTTAAAGAAGGTAGAAAATAAGGGGTTATCGACACTTTCCACAAATTTCACATCAAACTTTTTTATAGAAACACAACACGCAATATGATAAAGTTCTGCTTTATTGTTTGATGAATCTTCCTATGCGGTAAATGATGTAATAACAAATTAAATCTACCGATATGAAGAAGTTTTTACCCAATCCGATTTTAACACAAACCCTGTTGTTGGGGCTGGTGTTTTTTCTTACAGGACTTAATGAGAGTTTTGGTCAAACAATAACGCTTGATGGAAGTCTGAATCCTTATGATGAGTACGCCAGTGGCGCAACTCAAATTTATAATCCAACGATTGGATCAACCTGTGCTGTAGATCAGGTATGGGCATCGTTTGATATTCCAAATGAAAAAATTTATTTGCTATTTAACGTAGGGAATGGAGGTTCTGCTATTTTTCGATTATATTTCGATACTGATAATAATCCAAGTTCCGGGTTAATTGTTGATACAGACATTACAGACAATAATAACGAATATGTTAAGGCCTATGGGGCTGACCGTGTTATTGAAGTAAACTCAGGAAAAGCAAATCAGATTACTTATTACTCATATACTACTCAACCGGATGGCTCAGTAACAAGATCGGAAATCACGACGCATGGAATCGTAGGTGCTAGTGGTTATATTTATGATGAGCTCGGTAACCAAATTGGAAATAGCATGGAATTTGCAATTCCTTTTGGCGACTTTGACTACCAACCTTGTGATAATATAGGAGAGTTTATAAATGTGGGCAGTTATGCGGCTGTAAAAGGAGGTAGTATTAACGCTGATTATTGTAATGCTGTTCTTCTTGATTTTGAAATAGGTGCAGGCGGACAGATTTCTCCGGGATTAGAAACAATATGTGCTGGGACTAGTAGCCCAGAAATGGTACTTTCTGGTGAGCAAGGAGTTATTGTTGGCTGGCAACAGAGATTAATAGATGGGCCAGCATTTGAAAATTATGATCCTTTAACTAATAATATTATTCCTAGCACCGAAGGTAGCCACATTTACCAAACAGTTCTCTCTGAATCAACCGAATTTAGAGCTGTCATACAAATTGGCGCTGAATTATGTGAAGGAGAAGTTGCTTATCTATATTCTAGTTCTGCAACAATAATGGTTGCTCCGCAACCCCAAGTCTTCGTGCAGGACCTTACTGAATGCGAAAATTCAGTAGGTGGAAACCAGGCACAGTTTGACCTGACTAGTGCTGTTACATGGGATATTGGGACTCCTACTTATTCACGCAATGGGACAACAATTACCTCTCCTGAGAACTATACCGGAACTGATAATGAAGTTATCACTTTTACAGTTACATCTGATGACGAATGTGTAACAACAGAAACATTCACACTCTACGTCGATCCCAAACCTTCCTGTACTATTACAGGAGATTTGTCAATTTGTCCTTCAAGCATGGGAAATATTTATTATGCCCCTGATGTAGATGGAATGACATATAGTTGGAATATCTCAGGTGATGCTTCAATCAACGGATCAACAACAGGACAGAATGTTCTTGTTGATGCAGACGCGATTTGCGGTGGTAGTTTCACATTGGAGCTAACTACGTATAAGAATGGTTGTAATAGTACTTGTAGTCGAGAGGTGATAATTAACGATATTACCAACCCGACAGCCAGCAACCCTCTGCCAATCAATGTAGAATGTGCTGCAGATGTGCCCGCACCGGATGTTACTGTCGTAACTGACGAGGCCGATAACTGCACTGCAAATCCGGTTGTGGCATTTGTTAGTGATGTTTCTGATGGAAATAGTTGTCCTGAAGTAATAACCAGAACTTATAGTGTAACCGATGATTGTAATAACTCAATCCTGGTAACACAAACCATTACCATTAACGATATTACCAACCCGACAGCCAGCAACCCTCTGCCAATCAATGTAGAATGTGCTGCAGATGTGCCCGCACCGGATGTTACTGTCGTAACTGACGAGGCCGATAACTGCACTGCAAATCCGGTTGTGGCATTTGTTAGTGATGTTTCTGATGGAAATAGCTGTCCTGAAGTAATAACCAGAACTTATAGTGTAACCGATGATTGTAATAACTCAATCCTGGTAACACAAACCATTACCATTAACGATGTTACCAACCCGACAGCCAGCAACCCTCTGCCAATCAATGTAGAATGTGCTGCAGATGTGCCCGCACCGGATGTTACTGTCGTAACTGACGAGGCCGATAACTGCACTGCAAATCCGGTTGTGGCATTTGTTAGTGATGTTTCTGATGGAAATAGCTGTCCTGAAGTAATAACCAGAACTTATAGTGTAACCGATGATTGTAATAACTCAATCCTGGTAACACAAACCATTACCATTAACGATATTACCAACCCGACAGCCAGCAACCCTCTGCCAATCAATGTAGAATGTGCTGCAGATGTGCCCGCACCGGATGTTACTGTCGTAACTGACGAGGCCGATAACTGCACTGCAAATCCGGTTGTGGCATTTGTTAGTGATGTTTCTGATGGAAATAGCTGTCCTGAAGTAATAACCAGAACTTATAGTGTAACCGATGATTGTAATAACTCAATCCTGGTAACACAAACCATTACCATTAACGATGTTACCAACCCGACAGCCAGCAACCCTCTGCCAATCAATGTAGAATGTGCTGCAGATGTGCCCGCACCGGATGTTACTGTCGTAACTGACGAGGCCGATAACTGCACTGCAAATCCGGTTGTGGCATTTGTTAGTGATGTTTCTGATGGAAATAGCTGTCCTGAAGTAATAACCAGAACTTATAGTGTAACCGATGATTGTAATAACTCAATCCTGGTAACACAAACCATTACCATTAACGATGTTACCAACCCGACAGCCAGCAACCCTCTGCCAATCAATGTAGAATGTGCTGCAGATGTGCCCGCACCGGATGTTACTGTCGTAACTGACGAGGCCGATAACTGCACTGCAAATCCGGTTGTGGCATTTGTTAGTGATGTTTCTGATGGAAATAGCTGTCCTGAAGTAATAACCAGAACTTATAGTGTAACCGATGATTGTAATAACTCAATCCTGGTTACACAAACCATTACCATTAACGATATTACCAACCCGACAGCCAGCAACCCTCTGCCAATCAATGTAGAATGTGCTGCAGATGTGCCCGCACCGGATGTTACTGTCGTAACTGACGAGGCCGATAACTGCACTGCAAATCCGGTTGTGGCATTTGTTAGTGATGTTTCTGATGGAAATAGCTGTCCTGAAGTAATAACCAGAACTTATAGTGTAACCGATGATTGTAATAACTCAATCCTGGTAACACAAACCATTACCATTAACGATATTACCAACCCGACAGCCAGCAACCCTCTGCCAATCAATGTAGAATGTGCTGCAGATGTGCCCGCACCGGATGTTACTGTCGTAACTGACGAGGCTGATAACTGCACTGCAAATCCGGTTGTGGCATTTGTTAGTGATGTTTCTGATGGAAATAGCTGTCCTGAAGTAATAACCAGAACTTATAGTGTAACCGATGATTGTAATAACTCAATCCTGGTAACACAAACCATTACCATTAACGATATTACCAACCCGACAGCCAGCAACCCTCTGCCAATCAATGTAGAATGTGCTGCAGATGTGCCCGCACCGGATGTTACTGTCGTAACTGACGAGGCCGATAACTGCACTGCAAATCCGGTTGTGGCATTTGTTAGTGATGTTTCTGATGGAAATAGCTGTCCTGAAGTAATAACCAGAACTTATAGTGTAACCGATGATTGTAATAACTCAATCCTGGTTACACAAACCATTACCATTAACGATATTACCAACCCGACAGCCAGCAACCCTCTGCCAATCAATGTAGAATGTGCTGCAGATGTGCCCGCACCGGATGTTACTGTCGTAACTGACGAGGCCGATAACTGCACTGCAAATCCGGTTGTGGCATTTATTAGTGATGTTTCTGATGGAAATAGCTGTCCTGAAGTAATAACCAGAACTTATAGTGTAACCGATGATTGTAATAACTCAATCCTGGTAACACAAACCATTACCATTAACGATGTTACCAACCCGACAGCCAGCAACCCTCTGCCAATCAATGTAGAATGTGCTGCAGATGTGCCCGCACCGGATGTTACTGTCGTAACTGACGAGGCTGATAACTGCACTGCAAATCCGGTTGTGGCATTTGTTAGTGATGTTTCTGATGGAAATAGCTGTCCTGAAGTAATAACCAGAACTTATAGTGTAACCGATGATTGTAATAACTCAATCCTGGTAACACAAACCATTACCATTAACGATATTACCAACCCGACAGCCAGCAACCCTCTGCCAATCAATGTAGAATGTGCTGCAGATGTGCCCGCACCGGATGTTACTGTCGTAACTGACGAGGCTGATAACTGCACTGCAAATCCGGTTGTGGCATTTGTTAGTGATGTTTCTGATGGAAATAGCTGTCCTGAAGTAATAACCAGAACTTATAGTGTAACCGATGATTGTAATAACTCAATCCTGGTAACACAAACCATTACCATTAACGATATTACCAACCCGACAGCCAGCAACCCTCTGCCAATCAATGTAGAATGTGCTGCAGATGTGCCCGCACCGGATGTTACTGTCGTAACTGACGAGGCCGATAACTGCACTGCAAATCCGGTTGTGGCATTTGTTAGTGATGTTTCTGATGGAAATAGCTGTCCTGAAGTAATAACCAGAACTTATAGTGTAACCGATGATTGTAATAACTCAATCCTGGTTACACAAACCATTACCATTAACGATATTACCAACCCGACAGCCAGCAACCCTCTGCCAATCAATGTAGAATGTGCTGCAGATGTGCCCGCACCGGATGTTACTGTCGTAACTGACGAGGCCGATAACTGCACTGCAAATCCGGTTGTGGCATTTATTAGTGATGTTTCTGATGGAAATAGCTGTCCTGAAGTAATAACCAGAACTTATAGTGTAACCGATGATTGTAATAACTCAATCCTGGTAACACAAACCATTACCATTAACGATGTTACCAACCCGACAGCCAGCAACCCTCTGCCAATCAATGTAGAATGTGCTGCAGATGTGCCCGCACCGGATGTTACTGTCGTAACTGACGAGGCCGATAACTGCACTGCAAATCCGGTTGTGGCATTTGTTAGTGATGTTTCTGATGGAAATAGCTGTCCAGAAGTAATAACCAGAACTTATAGTGTAACCGATGATTGTAATAACTCAATCCTGGTAACACAAACCATTACCATTAACGATATTACCAACCCGACAGCCAGCAACCCTCTGCCAATCAATGTAGAATGTGCTGCAGATGTGCCCGCACCGGATGTTACTGTCGTAACTGACGAGGCCGATAACTGCACTGCAAATCCGGTTGTGGCATTTGTTAGTGATGTTTCTGATGGAAATAGTTGTCCTGAAGTAATAACCAGAACTTATAGTGTAACCGATGATTGTAATAACTCAATCCTGGTAACACAAACCATTACCATTAACGATATTACCAACCCGACAGCCAGCAACCCTCTGCCAATCAATGTAGAATGTGCTGCAGATGTGCCCGCACCGGATGTTACTGTCGTAACTGACGAGGCCGATAACTGCACTGCAAATCCGGTTGTGGCATTTGTTAGTGATGTTTCTGATGGAAATAGCTGTCCTGAAGTAATAACCAGAACTTATAGTGTAACCGATGATTGTAATAACTCAATCCTGGTAACACAAACCATTACCATTAACGATGTTACCAACCCGACAGCCAGCAACCCTCTGCCAATCAATGTAGAATGTGCTGCAGATGTGCCCGCACCGGATGTTACTGTCGTAACTGACGAGGCCGATAACTGCACTGCAAATCCGGTTGTGGCATTTGTTAGTGATGTTTCTGATGGAAATAGCTGTCCTGAAGTAATAACCAGAACTTATAGTGTAACCGATGATTGTAATAACTCAATCCTGGTAACACAAACCATTACCATTAACGATGTTACCAACCCGACAGCCAGCAACCCTCTGCCAATCAATGTAGAATGTGCTGCAGATGTGCCCGCACCGGATGTTACTGTCGTAACTGACGAGGCCGATAACTGCACTGCAAATCCGGTTGTGGCATTTGTTAGTGATGTTTCTGATGGAAATAGCTGTCCTGAAGTAATAACCAGAACTTATAGTGTAACCGATGATTGTAATAACTCAATCCTGGTTACACAAACCATTACCATTAACGATATTACCAACCCGACAGCCAGCAACCCTCTGCCAATCAATGTAGAATGTGCTGCAGATGTGCCCGCACCGGATGTTACTGTCGTAACTGACGAGGCCGATAACTGCACTGCAAATCCGGTTGTGGCATTTGTTAGTGATGTTTCTGATGGAAATAGCTGTCCTGAAGTAATAACCAGAACTTATAGTGTAACCGATGATTGTAATAACTCAATCCTGGTAACACAAACCATTACCATTAACGATATTACCAACCCGACAGCCAGCAACCCTCTGCCAATCAATGTAGAATGTGCTGCAGATGTGCCCGCACCGGATGTTACTGTCGTAACTGACGAGGCTGATAACTGCACTGCAAATCCGGTTGTGGCATTTGTTAGTGATGTTTCTGATGGAAATAGCTGTCCTGAAGTAATAACCAGAACTTATAGTGTAACCGATGATTGTAATAACTCAATCCTGGTAACACAAACCATTACCATTAACGATATTACCAACCCGACAGCCAGCAACCCTCTGCCAATCAATGTAGAATGTGCTGCAGATGTGCCCGCACCGGATGTTACTGTCGTAACTGACGAGGCCGATAACTGCACTGCAAATCCGGTTGTGGCATTTGTTAGTGATGTTTCTGATGGAAATAGCTGTCCTGAAGTAATAACCAGAACTTATAGTGTAACCGATGATTGTAATAACTCAATCCTGGTTACACAAACCATTACCATTAACGATATTACCAACCCGACAGCCAGCAACCCTCTGCCAATCAATGTAGAATGTGCTGCAGATGTGCCCGCACCGGATGTTACTGTCGTAACTGACGAGGCCGATAACTGCACTGCAAATCCGGTTGTGGCATTTATTAGTGATGTTTCTGATGGAAATAGCTGTCCTGAAGTAATAACCAGAACTTATAGTGTAACCGATGATTGTAATAACTCAATCCTGGTAACACAAACCATTACCATTAACGATGTTACCAACCCGACAGCCAGCAACCCTCTGCCAATCAATGTAGAATGTGCTGCAGATGTGCCCGCACCGGATGTTACTGTCGTAACTGACGAGGCCGATAACTGCACTGCAAATCCGGTTGTGGCATTTGTTAGTGATGTTTCTGATGGAAATAGCTGTCCAGAAGTAATAACCAGAACTTATAGTGTAACCGATGATTGTAATAACTCAATCCTGGTAACACAAACCATTACCATTAACGATATTACCAACCCGACAGCCAGCAACCCTCTGCCAATCAATGTAGAATGTGCTGCAGATGTGCCCGCACCGGATGTTACTGTCGTAACTGACGAGGCCGATAACTGCACTGCAAATCCGGTTGTGGCATTTATTAGTGATGTTTCTGATGGAAATAGCTGTCCTGAAGTAATAACCAGAACTTATAGTGTAACCGATGATTGTAATAACTCAATCCTGGTTACACAAACCATTACCATTAACGATGTTACTGCGCCAACTTTCAACGAAACATTACCAACTGCAGAAATTACTGCTGAGTGTGATGCCGTTGTTGAAGCTGTGACACTGACTGCTGCTGACAATTGCGATACGGATGTTCCGGTGGTGTTTACCGAAACAAGAACCGACGGTGATTGTGCAAACAGCTATACTTTAACCCGTACATGGACAGCTACTGACGACTGTGATAATGAAACTTCATTTACACAAACTGTGGTGGTTTCTGACAATACCGCTCCTGTAATTGCTTGTCCGGAAGATGTTGTAGTAAGTATTGATGCTGATGATCCTGATGCAATAGTACAGATTCCACTTCCTACTGTTTCTGATAACTGCAGTGACCTTACTTATTCAAACGATTATAACGGAACAACTGATGCAAGCGATCTGTACCCAATTGGAGTTACAACTGTAACTTACACAGCTACTGACGAATGTGGCAATGTTTCTTCCTGCAGTTTTACGGTAACTGTACTTTGCGAAGGTCAAACCCGCATCGATGGTATTGTTTATGATACATTAACCGGTGCTCCTCTTCCAAATGCAGTTGTAACACTTATCCCACAAGGACAAACTTCAGGTGACGTAATTATGCAGATAACCAATTCTGCCGGTGAATACTACTTCACCAATATGGTTCCGGGAGATTACCTGGTACAGGTTCAGGATGCAAATCTGAGTGCCCAGGGCTACTACCCTACCGAATCAAGTTTGTTCTTTACAACAATTGCTGATTGTGAATTCCAAACCCGGGACTTTGGTTACGAATTATCTGATCTTGCAGTAATTGGCGACTTTGTATGGTACGATCTAAATGGCAACGACGTTCAGGATGAATGGTTTGATGCTGATAACGACGACCAGGTAACACTTAATGTTCCTGATGCCAATGGATACGTTGACTTTGCCAGTTGGGAATGGATTGACCTGAATGGCGACGGAAGCTACTCGGGACCGGAAAATGAAGGAGAACTGAATAAAGCAGGTATTTACGGTAGTGTAACAACTCCAAATATCCATGTGGAAGGTCCTAACGGTTTTACTGAAGATATCATCGTGGGTTTACTGGGTTACTGGAGAACAAGACCGGGAAATACTGAAGATACCTGGGGAACATACACTGCCAGCCTGGTTATGGATGCATTTGTCCAAAACTATGCCCAGCAATTGGAAGCAACAGGATTAGTTAAAATCTTACCTGAGAGTAAGAGTACTATCGTTAACAAAAGCGGTATGAGTACTAACGAAAGTGCATACGCATACTGTGGTGGAACAAGCGGATCTAAATCTGCAGAGTTAACTGCAGGAAACAGAGTAGATCTAACACTGGATTTTGGTATTCGCTGTGTTGAAATAGAACCATTCAAAGCAAATGACGATATTCTTACATTGATTTACTGCCCGGGTGGAACAGTTTCAGGAGATATTGATCTCTTTGCCAACGACGAAGGATTTACCCGCGAAAATGTAAGCTTCAATATTCTTACTGACTTGCCGGAAGGCGTAAGCGTTGCAGATGGTGAATTGCTTTATGTGAATGAAGAAGCAAATGAAGCTGTTATTACATTCACTTACTCAGTATGCCATACGTTTAATACTGAAAACTGCGACACGGCAGAAGTAACGATCCATGTTCTTCTTGATACTGATTGCGACGGCGTACCAGACATTGACGACATTGACGATGATGACGATGGCATCCTTGATATTATTGAGGAAGAAAATGCACTGGATCAGACATCGCTGGATTCGGATGGAGACGGCATTGTTGACCGGTTAGACATTGATTCTGATAATGACGGAATTGTTGACAACATTGAATGGCAATCAACAATTGCAGAAGAGGGAGAATATGACTATATCCTTCCATCTGGAACTGACTCAAACGGCGATGGATGGGATGATGCCTATGATCCTACCAGCAATGGTATTACCTATGAGCCATGGGATATGGACATAGATGGCACACCGGATTATTTAGATACGAACACTGATAACGAAGGCGAAGACGACAGCATTGAAGGATGGGATGAATTCCCTAATGACTCAATAGCAGATGTAAACTACATGGGTAGCGATGCTGACGGAGATGGTCTGGATGATGCTTACGATACTTACAACACCACTACCGAAGGATGGACGCGCGGACAAAATGCTATCGGTTCTGACGCTCCTTTGCAGGATACAGATGAAGACGGAGTACGTGACTGGAGGGATGCTGTAGATGACAGAACGCCACCTCAACAATTCGCATGTGGAGAACCTGTTATTCCAAACGCATTCTCGCCAAACCAGGATGGTTATAACGATTATTTCAAAATAATGATTTATTGTACAGGCGACCAGGGAGGTAGTGAAGAAAGAGTATTGGGAGACGATTTCGCTGATGCCCGGATAGAAATCTTTAACAGATGGGGCAACCTGGTTTATGAACAGGAGCGTTATGGTAATGAAGACTATTGGGGCGATGTAGATGCATGGTGGGACGGCACTTCTATGCACGACATGCAGGTAGGTAATGACCAGTTACCAACTGCAACCTACTTCTACATCCTATACTTTAATGATGGAAGTAAAGAACCTGTTACCGGATTTATATTCCTAAATAATTAGTTGATTAATAATTAATGAATGTCAAATCTGAAAAAAGTTAAAATGATGAAAGCAAAATTAAATATAATCAAAGGTTTAGGGATTCTGGCAATAGTAGTAGCAGCATTTACCTCAAATGCCCAACAGGATCCGATGTTTACTCAATACATGTTTAATACACAAACCATTAACCCGGCTTATGCCGGTACATGGGAATCGGTAGGATTTATGGCACTGGGGCGCGACCAATGGACTGGATGGGATGGAGCACCCAGAACCTATACCTTCTCGATACAAGCCCCATTGAAAAATGAACGTGTGGCACTGGGCTTAAATGTAATGAATGATAAAATTGGTTTGGAAAAACGTTTTTATCTCTTTGCCGATTATTCGTACCTGGTTCCTATTAGCGAGAAAACAAATTTGCGACTGGGACTGAAAGGGGGTTTTACCAATTACTCCAACAATTTAGCAGAGTATACCATTTTAGACCCGAACGACCCGAACTTTTCCGGTGAAATAAAAAATGCATTCAAACCAAACTTTGGTGTAGGAGCCTTTTTATACAGTAAAAAAGCTTATGTTGGCCTTTCTGTTCCAAAACTAGTGAGCACTACTTTTGATGATGATATGGAAAGCTTTTCTGTGGAAGGCGAATTACGCCACTATTTCCTGATTGCCGGGGCTGTTTTTGATATGGGGGAGAATGTTAAATTCAAACCAACCATGTTTACCAAGGCTTCGTTTACATCGGAAACCGGAACGCCGCTTCAGTTCGACTTTACAGGAAACTTCCTGATTAAAGAAAAACTCTGGCTGGGTGCTATGTACCGAACAGGATCTTCATACGGTTTTATTGCTCAATGGATATTTGACCAAAAATTACGTATTGGTTATGCTATCGATTTTACTACAAACAATATGAAGCATTACAGCAACGGCTCTCACGAAGTAATGATCTCTTACGAACTAAGATTTAAGAAAGAAAAAGTAGTATCGCCTAGGTACTTCTAATAAAATATTTTGATGTTGTGTTTAAAACCCGAGTCGCAGCTTTCCTTGTTGTGGCTTGGGTTTGGTTTTTATGATTCCCAATAAAACGCCACCAGTTATACGATATAAAAATGATATTAATACCTAACCTCCTTCCCCATCTGTGCCATTAGCATAATATCTTCCAGAAAAAACATAATGTTCCTTTCATTCCGTATTTTATCACATTCAGACATTTGTCCCATTTTGAAACACTTCTAACACTTGCCACAAATCCCTATTTTACTGATTTTCAATACTATAAAAACAACTGGCACAACTTTTGATTATAGTGGCACCGTAAACTAAACATTACAATATGGAAAAAATGGCCCAGTTCTGCAATAAATTATTGTTTAGATAATTTGAGATCAAGCCATAACTTACATTGATGATTTATTGATTCTGAAATTTAAAGAAGGTAAAAAATAAGGGGTTATTTAATCTTTCCGAGAATTTCATATCAACAATTTTATTAGGCAAATCAGACGAATGTTAATGAACATTTGTAATGTAGTTCTTCGAACTTTATGTAAAAAATTAGCAACTTATTAAATCAACATCGATATGAAAAAATTCTACTCCCACAATTTGATTACCAGTGCAATCAAATTTAACAACCGAAAAAAAGGTAAAAGTATCCTCTTCGTACTGTTACTTGTTTTTGCTCTAATTAACCCAATTGGACAAGCTATTGCTCAAGAAGACTCAACAAATGTGGAAGACGTAGATCCATTTTTAGACCACGACCACTTAGGAGGCCCGGTTTATATTGGAGAAGTTGAACCATTTGTTTTGCCAACCAATAACACGATCCTTAAATCTGCCATTGTACGAACTGCTCCGCTATTGTTAAAATCAACCACTACCAACGAGTTGGAATGGCCTAATCCGGGTTCAGTTCATATTGAAAAATATGCAACTCCAACCGGAACCGACGGACGTTGGAAAATCACATTAAATGTTGAAGGAGTTAATATTCCCAAAACGACTGACGTGGTTTTAGTTATTGATGATTCAGGAAGTATGAGTGGAAACAAAATGACTGCAGCAAAAAATGCAGCTAACAACTTTGTAAATGAATTATTGATCGGAACAACAGGAATAAGAGTTGCTGTTGTTACCATCAACAAGAGCTACTCTGATCCTAGTCCACAGATGGATCAAGATTTCACCAATAATATTAACGATCTGCACAATTCAATTAATGCCATTTCAGCAAGTGGTGGTACAAACCTACAAGGTGGTTTTTATGCTGCAAGAAGTTTAGTAGACGCAAGTACAGCAGATAATAAAGCAGTTATTTTGCTTTCTGATGGTGTTCCAACCTATAGTTATCAATCAAACGCAACTTCTGCTGTCACTCCAGTATTAACACAATGTTGGCCAGCCGAATGGAATTATACAAGAGAAGATATTGAAAATAATTACTTAACCGTAAATTCAAGTACATATACCAATGTAGTGGGTTCTGGAGGAGACTTTGATTTTACATTATATTCTGTCCAAGAACAATGCTATAATTATTATGGAGGTTGGAGAACAAGAACTTTTGAAGCCGGGAACCACGGAATAACAACTAAATATGAAGCCGGCTTGGTAATGGATGCCGGAGCCGATGTTTATACCATTGGTTTTGAAGTTCCTGTTGGAGGTGATGCAGAATGGACATTGGAAGGTTCGCAAAATGCCGGATATTATCCGGCAAACAGCAACAACATTGGAAATGTATACGACGAAATTCGCTCGAACATTGCTTATGCAGCTACTAATGCAGTATTAATCGACCCGATGAGTACCTACATTGTACTTGAATCAGCAGGTACTCCAAGCGTTACACAATACCCAGACGAAACTGGAGATATTGTTGTTTCAAAAGGTTCAGTTACGGTTACACCAAATGGTTATGTACTTAAGGATCCTGATGACCCCAACAGTGGCAACAGCAGTGTTATAAAATGGCAACTTACCTGGAATATCGGAACTGTATCCGAATCCGGAGATAACATGTATTACTATGTAAACATGGCCAACAACACCGACCCTACAATATTGTACGATGCCAACGAACAAACTTACATGGATTATACCGATGTAAATGAGGAACCGGCCCGTCAACAAACAAACGACGACTTTACAGTTCCAAAAGTAAGTGGTGGCAAAGGATCAATAGAAATACACTACTACCTGGTTAATGCCGCAGGACAACCAATAAACAGCTCAGGAACTGTTGTTGACCGTCAATATGCTTTTGTAATTCCGCAAAACGGAAGTGCAAGTAGTTTATTTGACAATGGAAGCGGAACAGCACTCGAGATAAACAATACTTATAGTGTGTCAGCTGTAACACCTTATAATTCGTCCAACGGAATAACTTACGAGACACACAGTAACTTCACTACTAGTCAAGGCTTTACACTAACACCTACCGCCCCTAATCAGGATGCGTGGTTTGGATACACCATCGCTTGTATAGGCACTGTTACAGCAGATTTTTCAAATTCCTGTGTTGGTTCTCCTCTTCAGCTTACAGCCACCACGACCAATATAACAGATGGAACATTCATTTGGACCGGGCCAGATAATTTCACATCAACAGAACAAAATCCAATAATTCCGATTGGCTCTGAAGGAACCTATTCAGTAACAGCTACCTACAACGGAGGAAATTGTAACGTATCTGATGATGTTGAAGTAACATTAACACCAGCTCCTGTTGTAATAGCATACGGAAGTAAGAATGTTTGCGCTGGCAGTAGTATTTATTTAGATGAAATTGGAGGAGCAGCTACTCAATGGTCATGGACAGGGCCCGATGGATTTGTATCAACAGACCAAAATCCAACGATTATTACTTATCCCGAAGATAATTTTAATGCGACTTATATCGTATCAGCTTCCGATGGAACATGTTGGTCTTCAGACTCAGTAGAAGTTTCAGTGAGCAGTAGTTCTATTGGAGTTACCGATTGTCCTGATGACATTATAGAATGTGCTGATACTTATGAGAACAATATTCTTGGCAAATACATAAATTGGGATGATCCCACTTTTGGATTAGCTTGTTTAGGAGATGGAAATGAAGTAGCCAGCTTTGCAATGGAATTTGAGTTGCCTGAGAAGGCTCTCACCTCAGAATGTTGGGATTTTGACTATGTACAAAGAGTTGGTGGCGCTGGAGGACACCTTAAACTATTTAAATCAAATGACATAAATGATGATGATGCAGCAAACGTATATACTCCATATTTAAGAATTGCCGAAGCCGCTCCAATTTCAATAGATGTAATCCACATTGGAGATGATTTTATTTGTAGTGTTTACCTCTCCCCTGCTTCTGGCCCAGAAATACTTGTTGGGACCCAGAATGTAAGTACTAGTGGGACACTTAATTTTAACACCGGCTCGATTTCGAAAGGTAAATACAGAGTACATTTCGAATTTACATATGCCACTTCTAAAGCACCAGGTGAAGGAACAAAAGCCGACAATATTCGTGTACGTGGAATTTTGGATGATTCGGATTGTGGTGGAGGTATTGATTTTACGACTATCGGCCCGGAACCTGGATTCTTTCCAATTGTGTACGATTCAACCTTAACCTACACCGCTACTTACACTACTGAAAATGAGACTATCCAAGAATACTGTTCTTTTGATGTAACCGTAGAAGGAGTAGAAGCAACATCAGGTTCTTCCGATGCCAAATGTGGTGAAGATAATGGAACAATAACAATCAATGCAACCTCTTCCTCTACAAATCCAAGTTTTGAATACGCATTAAATGGAGGAACATGGACTGCATTTTCAAATACAAACAGCACTACTATTGAGGATCTTGCTGCAGGTGATTATTTTATTAACGTCCGGGATATTGCAACTACTAATAACTGTGAGATACTTTCGTCATTAAATGAACATATTGAAGCATTACCTGAACCGGAAGTTACCCTGGGATCGTTTGGTCCTTATTGCACAGATGCGGCAACTGTCCAACTTGATGGAGAACCATCAGGAGGAACTTATAAGGGAGATGGTATTAGTCAAAGCGGAGTTTTCATCCCTTCAGATGACCTTATTGGATTTCACACCATTTGGTACATTTATGAAGATAAAAATGGATGTGTTGATTCTGCTTCTACCGTTATCCAGGTTGAAAGATGTTGCTCCCTGGAAGTAACTTGCCCGAGTGATTGGGATACAACGGTAGAATGCCCAACTGAAATTCCAGGAGCTGCTACTACTGAAACAGAGCTTGAGGATTTAGGGTTTGTTATTCCTGACACATATTGCGGGACTTTGGTTATTTCATCTTCGGATAGTCCTGAAACGTATCCTACATGTAACGGAACTGTAACAAGAACATATACAATCTCTGATGATAATAACTCGGTACAGTGTATGCAGTTATTCAAAATCGAGGATACTACCCCACCGGCTATCGTTGAAACTGACATGGCAGACCTGACCGTGGAATGTGCAGATGACTGGAGTACTGAACTTACTGACTGGTTAAACAACAATGCCGGTGCTACTGCTTCAGACTTGTGTGGTGAGGTTACCTGGAGTAACAATTACAACACGCAGACTTTAAGCGACGAGTGTGGCGCTACCGGACAACTGACCGTTACTTTCACCGCTACTGATGAGTGCGACAATAAAAGCACTACTACTGCGGTATTCAAAATCGAGGATACTACCCCACCGGCTATCGTTGAAACTGACATGGCAGACCTGACCGTGGAATGTGCAGATGACTGGAGTACTGAACTTACTGACTGGTTAAACAACAATGCCGGTGCTACTGCTTCAGACTTGTGTGGTGAGGTTACCTGGAGTAACAATTACAACACGCAGACTTTAAGCGACGAGTGTGGCGCTACCGGACAACTGACCGTTACTTTCACCGCTACTGATGAGTGCGACAATAAAAGCACTACTACTGCGGTATTCAAAATCGAGGATACTACCCCACCGGCTATCGTTGAAACTGACATGGCAGACCTGACCGTGGAATGTGCAGATGACTGGAGTACTGAACTTACTGACTGGTTAAACAACAATGCCGGTGCTACTGCTTCAGACTTGTGTGGTGAGGTTACCTGGAGTAACAATTACAACACGCAGACTTTAAGCGACGAGTGTGGCGCTACCGGACAACTGACCGTTACTTTCACCGCTACTGATGAGTGCGACAATAAAAGCACTACTACTGCGGTATTCAAAATCGAGGATACTACTCCGCCGGCTATCGTTGAAACTGACATGGCAGACCTGACCGTGGAATGTGCAGATGACTGGAGTACTGAACTTACTGACTGGTTAAACAACAATGCCGGTGCTACTGCTTCAGACTTGTGTGGTGAGGTTACCTGGAGTAACAATTACAACACGCAGACTTTAAGCGACGAGTGTGGCGCTACCGGACAACTGACCGTTACTTTCACCGCTACTGATGAGTGCGACAATAAAAGCACTACTACTGCGGTATTCAAAATCGAGGATACTACTCCGCCGGCTATCGTTGAAACTGACATGGCAGACCTGACCGTGGAATGTGCAGATGACTGGAGTACTGAACTTACTGACTGGTTAAACAACAATGCCGGTGCTACTGCTTCAGACTTGTGTGGTGAGGTTACCTGGAGTAACAATTACAACACGCAGACTTTAAGCGACGAGTGTGGCGCTACCGGACAACTGACCGTTACTTTCACCGCTACTGATGAGTGCGACAATAAAAGCACTACTACTGCGGTATTCAAAATCGAGGATACTACCCCACCGGCTATCGTTGAAACTGACATGGCAGACCTGACCGTGGAATGTGCAGATGACTGGAGTACTGAACTTACTGACTGGTTAAACAACAATGCCGGTGCTACTGCTTCAGACTTGTGTGGTGAGGTTACCTGGAGTAACAATTACAACACGCAGACTTTAAGCGACGAGTGTGGCGCTACCGGACAACTGACCGTTACTTTCACCGCTACTGATGAGTGCGACAATAAAAGCACTACTACTGCGGTATTCAAAATCGAGGATACTACCCCACCGGCTATCGTTGAAACTGACATGGCAGACCTGACCGTGGAATGTGCAGATGACTGGAGTACTGAACTTACTGACTGGTTAAACAACAATGCCGGTGCTACTGCTTCAGACTTGTGTGGTGAGGTTACCTGGAGTAACAATTACAACACGCAGACTTTAAGCGACGAGTGTGGCGCTACCGGACAACTGACCGTTACTTTCACCGCTACTGATGAGTGCGACAATAAAAGCACTACTACTGCGGTATTCAAAATCGAGGATACTACTCCGCCGGCTATCGTTGAAACTGACATGGCAGACCTGACCGTGGAATGTGCAGATGACTGGAGTACTGAACTTACTGACTGGTTAAACAACAATGCCGGTGCTACTGCTTCAGACTTGTGTGGTGAGGTTACCTGGAGTAACAATTACAACACGCAGACTTTAAGCGACGAGTGTGGCGCTACCGGACAACTGACCGTTACTTTCACCGCTACTGATGAGTGCGACAATAAAAGCACTACTACTGCGGTATTCAAAATCGAGGATACTACCCCACCGGCTATCGTTGAAACTGACATGGCAGACCTGACCGTGGAATGTGCAGATGACTGGAGTACTGAACTTACTGACTGGTTAAACAACAATGCCGGTGCTACTGCTTCAGACTTGTGTGGTGAGGTTACCTGGAGTAACAATTACAACACGCAGACTTTAAGCGACGAGTGTGGCGCTACCGGACAACTGACCGTTACTTTCACCGCTACTGATGAGTGCGACAATAAAAGCACTACTACTGCGGTATTCAAAATCGAGGATACTACCCCACCGGCTATCGTTGAAACTGACATGGCAGACCTGACCGTGGAATGTGCAGATGACTGGAGTACTGAACTTACTGACTGGTTAAACAACAATGCCGGTGCTACTGCTTCAGACTTGTGTGGTGAGGTTACCTGGAGTAACAATTACAACACGCAGACTTTAAGCGACGAGTGTGGCGCTACCGGACAACTGACCGTTACTTTCACCGCTACTGATGAGTGCGACAATAAAAGCACTACTACTGCGGTATTCAAAATCGAGGATACTACCCCACCGGCTATCGTTGAAACTGACATGGCAGACCTGACCGTGGAATGTGCAGATGACTGGAGTACTGAACTTACTGACTGGTTAAACAACAATGCCGGTGCTACTGCTTCAGACTTGTGTGGTGAGGTTACCTGGAGTAACAATTACAACACGCAGACTTTAAGCGACGAGTGTGGCGCTACCGGACAACTGACCGTTACTTTCACCGCTACTGATGAGTGCGACAATAAAAGCACTACTACTGCGGTATTCAAAATCGAGGATACTACCCCACCGGCTATCGTTGAAACTGACATGGCAGACCTGACCGTGGAATGTGCAGATGACTGGAGTACTGAACTTACTGACTGGTTAAACAACAATGCCGGTGCTACTGCTTCAGACTTGTGTGGTGAGGTTACCTGGAGTAACAATTACAACACGCAGACTTTAAGCGACGAGTGTGGCGCTACCGGACAACTGACCGTTACTTTCACCGCTACTGATGAGTGCGACAATAAAAGCACTACTACTGCGGTATTCAAAATCGAGGATACTACTCCGCCGGCTATCGTTGAAACTGACATGGCAGACCTGACCGTGGAATGTGCAGATGACTGGAGTACTGAACTTACTGACTGGTTAAACAACAATGCCGGTGCTACTGCTTCAGACTTGTGTGGTGAGGTTACCTGGAGTAACAATTACAACACGCAGACTTTAAGCGACGAGTGTGGCGCTACCGGACAACTGACCGTTACTTTCACCGCTACTGATGAGTGCGACAATAAAAGCACTACTACTGCGGTATTCAAAATCGAGGATACTACTCCGCCGGCTATCGTTGAAACTGACATGGCAGACCTGACCGTGGAATGTGCAGATGACTGGAGTACTGAACTTACTGACTGGTTAAACAACAATGCCGGTGCTACTGCTTCAGACTTGTGTGGTGAGGTTACCTGGAGTAACAATTACAACACGCAGACTTTAAGCGACGAGTGTGGCGCTACCGGACAACTGACCGTTACTTTCACCGCTACTGATGAGTGCGACAATAAAAGCACTACTACTGCGGTATTCAAAATCGAGGATACTACCCCACCGGCTATCGTTGAAACTGACATGGCAGACCTGACCGTGGAATGTGCAGATGACTGGAGTACTGAACTTACTGACTGGTTAAACAACAATGCCGGTGCTACTGCTTCAGACTTGTGTGGTGAGGTTACCTGGAGTAACAATTACAACACGCAGACTTTAAGCGACGAGTGTGGCGCTACCGGACAACTGACCGTTACTTTCACCGCTACTGATGAGTGCGACAATAAAAGCACTACTACTGCGGTATTCAAAATCGAGGATACTACCCCACCGGCTATCGTTGAAACTGACATGGCAGACCTGACCGTGGAATGTGCAGATGACTGGAGTACTGAACTTACTGACTGGTTAAACAACAATGCCGGTGCTACTGCTTCAGACTTGTGTGGTGAGGTTACCTGGAGTAACAATTACAACACGCAGACTTTAAGCGACGAGTGTGGCGCTACCGGACAACTGACCGTTACTTTCACCGCTACTGATGAGTGCGACAATAAAAGCACTACTACTGCGGTATTCAAAATCGAGGATACTACTCCGCCGGCTATCGTTGAAACTGACATGGCAGACCTGACCGTGGAATGTGCAGATGACTGGAGTACTGAACTTACTGACTGGTTAAACAACAATGCCGGTGCTACTGCTTCAGACTTGTGTGGTGAGGTTACCTGGAGTAACAATTACAACACGCAGACTTTAAGCGACGAGTGTGGCGCTACCGGACAACTGACCGTTACTTTCACCGCTACTGATGAGTGCGACAATAAAAGCACTACTACTGCGGTATTCAAAATCGAGGATACTACCCCACCGGCTATCGTTGAAACTGACATGGCAGACCTGACCGTGGAATGTGCAGATGACTGGAGTACTGAACTTACTGACTGGTTAAACAACAATGCCGGTGCTACTGCTTCAGACTTGTGTGGTGAGGTTACCTGGAGTAACAATTACAACACGCAGACTTTAAGCGACGAGTGTGGCGCTACCGGACAACTGACCGTTACTTTCACCGCTACTGATGAGTGCGACAATAAAAGCACTACTACTGCGGTATTCAAAATCGAGGATACTACCCCACCGGCTATCGTTGAAACTGACATGGCAGACCTGACCGTGGAATGTGCAGATGACTGGAGTACTGAACTTACTGACTGGTTAAACAACAATGCCGGTGCTACTGCTTCAGACTTGTGTGGTGAGGTTACCTGGAGTAACAATTACAACACGCAGACTTTAAGCGACGAGTGTGGCGCTACCGGACAACTGACCGTTACTTTCACCGCTACTGATGAGTGCGACAATAAAAGCACTACTACTGCGGTATTCAAAATCGAGGATACTACTCCACCGGCTATCGTTGAAACTGACATGGCAGACCTGACCGTGGAATGTGCAGATGACTGGAGTACTGAACTTACTGACTGGTTAAACAACAATGCCGGTGCTACTGCTTCAGACTTGTGTGGTGAGGTTACCTGGAGTAACAATTACAACACGCAGACTTTAAGCGACGAGTGTGGCGCTACCGGACAACTGACCGTTACTTTCACCGCTACTGATGAGTGCGACAATAAAAGCACTACTACTGCGGTATTCAAAATCGAGGATACTACCCCACCGGCTATCGTTGAAACTGACATGGCAGACCTGACCGTGGAATGTGCAGATGACTGGAGTACTGAACTTACTGACTGGTTAAACAACAATGCCGGTGCTACTGCTTCAGACTTGTGTGGTGAGGTTACCTGGAGTAACAATTACAACACGCAGACTTTAAGCGACGAGTGTGGCGCTACCGGACAACTGACCGTTACTTTCACCGCTACTGATGAGTGCGACAATAAAAGCACTACTACTGCGGTATTCAAAATCGAGGATACTACCCCACCGGCTATCGTTGAAACTGACATGGCAGACCTGACCGTGGAATGTGCAGATGACTGGAGTACTGAACTTACTGACTGGTTAAACAACAATGCCGGTGCTACTGCTTCAGACTTGTGTGGTGAGGTTACCTGGAGTAACAATTACAACACGCAGACTTTAAGCGACGAGTGTGGCGCTACCGGACAACTGACCGTTACTTTCACCGCTACTGATGAGTGCGACAATAAAAGCACTACTACTGCGGTATTCAAAATCGAGGATACTACCCCACCGGCTATCGTTGAAACTGACATGGCAGACCTGACCGTGGAATGTGCAGATGACTGGAGTACTGAACTTACTGACTGGTTAAACAACAATGCCGGTGCTACTGCTTCAGACTTGTGTGGTGAGGTTACCTGGAGTAACAATTACAACACGCAGACTTTAAGCGACGAGTGTGGCGCTACCGGACAACTGACCGTTACTTTCACCGCTACTGATGAGTGCGACAATAAAAGCACTACTACTGCGGTATTCAAAATCGAGGATACTACCCCACCGGCTATCGTTGAAACTGACATGGCAGACCTGACCGTGGAATGTGCAGATGACTGGAGTACTGAACTTACTGACTGGTTAAACAACAATGCCGGTGCTACTGCTTCAGACTTGTGTGGTGAGGTTACCTGGAGTAACAATTACAACACGCAGACTTTAAGCGACGAGTGTGGCGCTACCGGACAACTGACCGTTACTTTCACCGCTACTGATGAGTGCGACAATAAAAGCACTACTACTGCGGTATTCAAAATCGAGGATACTACCCCACCGGCTATCGTTGAAACTGACATGGCAGACCTGACCGTGGAATGTGCAGATGACTGGAGTACTGAACTTACTGACTGGTTAAACAACAATGCCGGTGCTACTGCTTCAGACTTGTGTGGTGAGGTTACCTGGAGTAACAATTACAACACGCAGACTTTAAGCGACGAGTGTGGCGCTACCGGACAACTGACCGTTACTTTCACCGCTACTGATGAGTGCGACAATAAAAGCACTACTACTGCGGTATTCAAAATCGAGGATACTACTCCACCGGCTATCGTTGAAACTGACATGGCAGACCTGACCGTGGAATGTGCAGATGACTGGAGTACTGAACTTACTGACTGGTTAAACAACAATGCCGGTGCTACTGCTTCAGACTTGTGTGGTGAGGTTACCTGGAGTAACAATTACAACACGCAGACTTTAAGCGACGAGTGTGGCGCTACCGGACAACTGACCGTTACTTTCACCGCTACTGATGAGTGCGACAATAAAAGCACTACTACTGCGGTATTCAAAATCGAGGATACTACCCCACCGGCTATCGTTGAAACTGACATGGCAGACCTGACCGTGGAATGTGCAGATGACTGGAGTACTGAACTTACTGACTGGTTAAACAACAATGCCGGTGCTACTGCTTCAGACTTGTGTGGTGAGGTTACCTGGAGTAACAATTACAACACGCAGACTTTAAGCGACGAGTGTGGCGCTACCGGACAACTGACCGTTACTTTCACCGCTACTGATGAGTGCGACAATAAAAGCACTACTACTGCGGTATTCAAAATCGAGGATACTACCCCACCGGCTATCGTTGAAACTGACATGGCAGACCTGACCGTGGAATGTGCAGATGACTGGAGTACTGAACTTACTGACTGGTTAAACAACAATGCCGGTGCTACTGCTTCAGACTTGTGTGGTGAGGTTACCTGGAGTAACAATTACAACACGCAGACTTTAAGCGACGAGTGTGGCGCTACCGGACAACTGACCGTTACTTTCACCGCTACTGATGAGTGCGACAATAAAAGCACTACTACTGCGGTATTCAAAATCGAGGATACTACCCCACCGGCTATCGTTGAAACTGACATGGCAGACCTGACCGTGGAATGTGCAGATGACTGGAGTACTGAACTTACTGACTGGTTAAACAACAATGCCGGTGCTACTGCTTCAGACTTGTGTGGTGAGGTTACCTGGAGTAACAATTACAACACGCAGACTTTAAGCGACGAGTGTGGCGCTACCGGACAACTGACCGTTACTTTCACCGCTACTGATGAGTGCGACAATAAAAGCACTACTACTGCGGTATTCAAAATCGAGGATACTACCCCACCGGCTATCGTTGAAACTGACATGGCAGACCTGACCGTGGAATGTGCAGATGACTGGAGTACTGAACTTACTGACTGGTTAAACAACAATGCCGGTGCTACTGCTTCAGACTTGTGTGGTGAGGTTACCTGGAGTAACAATTACAACACGCAGACTTTAAGCGACGAGTGTGGCGCTACCGGACAACTGACCGTTACTTTCACCGCTACTGATGAGTGCGACAATAAAAGCACTACTACTGCGGTATTCAAAATCGAGGATACTACCCCACCGGCTATCGTTGAAACTGACATGGCAGACCTGACCGTGGAATGTGCAGATGACTGGAGTACTGAACTTACTGACTGGTTAAACAACAATGCCGGTGCTACTGCTTCAGACTTGTGTGGTGAGGTTACCTGGAGTAACAATTACAACACGCAGACTTTAAGCGACGAGTGTGGCGCTACCGGACAACTGACCGTTACTTTCACCGCTACTGATGAGTGCGACAATAAAAGCACTACTACTGCGGTATTCAAAATCGAGGATACTACTCCGCCGGCTATCGTTGAAACTGACATGGCAGACCTGACCGTGGAATGTGCAGATGACTGGAGTACTGAACTTACTGACTGGTTAAACAACAATGCCGGTGCTACTGCTTCAGACTTGTGTGGTGAGGTTACCTGGAGTAACAATTACAACACGCAGACTTTAAGCGACGAGTGTGGCGCTACCGGACAACTGACCGTTACTTTCACCGCTACTGATGAGTGCGACAATAAAAGCACTACTACTGCGGTATTCAAAATCGAGGATACTACTCCGCCGGCTATCGTTGAAACTGACATGGCAGACCTGACCGTGGAATGTGCAGATGACTGGAGTACTGAACTTACTGACTGGTTAAACAACAATGCCGGTGCTACTGCTTCAGACTTGTGTGGTGAGGTTACCTGGAGTAACAATTACAACACGCAGACTTTAAGCGACGAGTGTGGCGCTACCGGACAACTGACCGTTACTTTCACCGCTACTGATGAGTGCGACAATAAAAGCACTACTACTGCGGTATTCAAAATCGAGGATACTACCCCACCGGCTATCGTTGAAACTGACATGGCAGACCTGACCGTGGAATGTGCAGATGACTGGAGTACTGAACTTACTGACTGGTTAAACAACAATGCCGGTGCTACTGCTTCAGACTTGTGTGGTGAGGTTACCTGGAGTAACAATTACAACACGCAGACTTTAAGCGACGAGTGTGGCGCTACCGGACAACTGACCGTTACTTTCACCGCTACTGATGAGTGCGACAATAAAAGCACTACTACTGCGGTATTCAAAATCGAGGATACTACTCCGCCGGCTATCGACAACTCCAGCCGAACCAACATCAACATAGAATGCGGAATCGATCCTGCAGACAAATTAAGCAATTGGTTAGCAAACCACGCAGGAGCAACTACCACCGATAACTGTGGTGACATAATCTGGAGCCACAACTATGGCGAAGATGAAAGTGTGCAATGTAATGGAGGAGCAATAACCGTTGTATTTACTGCAACAGATGCCTGCGGTAATAAAAGTACCACTTCTGCAAGCTATTCTATCCAGGACAATACAGCTCCTGCTTTCAACGAAACATTACCAACAGCTGAAGTTACTGCTGAGTGTGATGCCGTTGTTGAGGCTGTTGTGCTGACTGCTGCTGACAATTGCGATACAGATGTTCCGGTGGTATTTATCGAAACAAGAACTGACGGTGACTGTGCAAATAGCTATACTTTAACACGTACATGGACAGCTACTGACGACTGTGGTAATGAAACTTCATTTACACAAACTGTAATCGTTTCTGACAATACTGCGCCAACTTTCAACGAAACATTACCAACTGCAGAAATTACTGCTGAGTGTGATGCCGTTGTTGAGGCTGTTGTGCTGACTGCTTCTGACAATTGCGATACAGATGTTCCGGTGGTATTTACCGAAACAAGAACTGACGGTGACTGTGCAAATAGCTATACTTTAACACGTACATGGACAGCTACTGACGACTGTGGTAATGAAACTTCATTTACACAAACTGTAATCGTTTCTGACAATACTGCGCCAACTTTCAACGAAACATTACCAACTGCAGAAATTACTGCTGAGTGTGATGCCGTTGTTGAAGCTGTGACACTGACTGCTGCTGACAATTGCGATACGGATGTTCCGGTGGTGTTTACCGAAACAAGAACCGACGGTGATTGTGCAAACAGCTATACTTTAACCCGTACATGGACAGCTACTGACGACTGTGATAATGAAACTTCATTTACACAAACTGTGGTGGTTTCTGACAATACCGCTCCTGTAATTGCTTGTCCGGAAGATGTTGTAGTAAGTATTGATGCTGATGATCCTGATGCAATAGTACAGATTCCACTTCCTACTGTTTCTGATAACTGCAGTGACCTTACTTATTCAAACGATTATAACGGAACAACTGATGCAAGCGATCTGTACCCAATTGGAGTTACAACTGTAACTTACACAGCTACTGACGAATGTGGCAATGTTTCTTCCTGCAGTTTTACGGTAACTGTACTTTGCGAAGGTCAAACCCGCATCGATGGTATTGTTTATGATACATTAACCGGTGCTCCTCTTCCAAATGCAGTTGTAACACTTATCCCACAAGGACAAACTTCAGGTGACGTAATTATGCAGATAACCAATTCTGCCGGTGAATACTACTTCACCAATATGGTTCCGGGAGATTACCTGGTACAGGTTCAGGATGCAAATCTGAGTGCCCAGGGCTACTACCCTACCGAATCAAGTTTGTTCTTTACAACAATTGCTGATTGTGAATTCCAAACCCGGGACTTTGGTTACGAATTATCTGATCTTGCAGTAATTGGCGACTTTGTATGGTACGATCTAAATGGCAACGACGTTCAGGATGAATGGTTTGATGCTGATAACGACGACCAGGTAACACTTAATGTTCCTGATGCCAATGGATACGTTGACTTTGCCAGTTGGGAATGGATTGACCTGAATGGCGACGGAAGCTACTCGGGACCGGAAAATGAAGGAGAACTGAATAAAGCAGGTATTTACGGTAGTGTAACAACTCCAAATATCCATGTGGAAGGCCCTAACGGTTTTACAGAAGATATCATTGTCGGTTTACTGGGTTACTGGAGAACAAGACCGGGAAATACTGAAGATATCTGGGGAACATACACTGCCAGCCTGGTTATGGATGCATTTGTCCAAAACTATGCCCAGCAATTGGAAGCAACAGGATTAGTTAAGGTCTTGCCTGAGAGTAAGAGTACTATCGTTAACAAAAGCGGTATGAGTACTAACGAAAGTGCATACACATACTGTGGTGGAACAAGTGGTTCTAAAGCTGCAGAGTTAACTGCAGGAAACAGAGTAGATCTAACACTGGATTTTGGTATTCGCTGTGTTGAAATAGAACCATTCAAAGCAAATGACGATATTCTTACATTGATTTACTGCCCGGGTGGAACAGTTTCAGGAGATATTGACCTCTTTGCCAACGACGAAGGATTTACCCGCGAAAATGTAAGCTTCAATATTCTTACAGACTTGCCGGAAGGCGTAAGCGTTACAGATGGTGAATTGCTTTATGTGAACGAAGAAGCAAATGAAGCTGTTATTACATTCACTTACTCAGTATGCCATACGTTTAATACTGCAAACTGCGACACTGCAGAAGTAACGATCCATGTTCTTCTTGATACTGATTGCGACGGCGTACCAGACATTGACGACATTGACGATGACGACGATGGTATTCTTGATATTATTGAGGAAGAAAATGCACTGGATCAAACATCGCTGGATTCGGATGGAGATGGCATTGTTGACCGGTTAGACATTGATTCTGATAATGACGGAATTGTCGACAACATTGAATGGCAATCAACAATTGCAGAAGAGGGAGAATATGACTATATCCTTCCATCTGGAACTGATTCAAACGGTGATGGATGGGATGATGCCTATGATCCTACCAGCAATGGTATTACCTATGAGCCATGGGATATGGACATAGATGGCACACCGGATTATTTAGATACGAACACTGATAACGAAGGAGAAGACGACAGCATTGAAGGATGGGATGAATTCCCTAATGACTCAATAGCAGATGTAAACTACATGGGTAGCGATGCTGACGGAGATGGTCTGGATGATGCTTACGATACTTACAACACCACTACCGAAGGATGGACGCGCGGACAAAATGCTATCGGTTCTGACGCTCCTCTGCAGGATACAGATGAAGACGGAGTACGTGACTGGAGGGATGCTGTAGATGACAGAACGCCACCTCAACAATTCGCATGTGGAGAACCTGTTATTCCAAACGCATTCTCGCCAAACCAGGATGGTTATAACGATTATTTCAAAATAATGATTTACTGTACTGGTGACCAGGGAGGTAGTGAAGAAAGAGTATTAGGAGACGATTTCGCTGATGCCCGGATAGAAATCTTTAACAGATGGGGCAACCTGGTTTATGAACAGGAGCGTTATGGTAATGAAGACTATTGGGGCGATGTAGATGCATGGTGGGACGGCACTTCTATGCACGACATGCAGGTAGGTAATGACCAGTTACCAACTGCAACCTACTTCTACATCCTATACTTTAATGATGGAAGTAAAGAACCTGTTACCGGATTTATATTCCTAAATAATTAGTTGATTAATTAATGAATGTCAAATCTGAAAAAAATTAAAATGATGAAAGCAAAATTAAATATAATCAAAGGTTTAGGGATTCTGGCAATAGTAGTAGCAGCATTTACCTCAAATGCCCAACAGGATCCGATGTTTACTCAGTACATGTTTAATACACAAACCATTAACCCTGCTTATGCAGGTACCTGGGAATCGGTAGGATTTATGGCACTGGGGCGTAATCAATGGACTGGATGGACCGGAGCACCAGATACATATACCTTCTCCATACAGGCCCCTTTGAGAAATGAACGTGTGGCACTGGGATTAAATGTAATGAACGATAAAATTGGTTTGGAAAAACGTTTTTATGTTTTTGCCGATTATTCCTACCTGGTTCCTCTGAGTGAGAAAACAAATTTACGACTGGGACTGAAAGGTGGGTTTACCAATTACTCTAACAATTTAGCAGAGTATACCATTTTAGACCCGGGCGACCCGAATTTTTCAGGTGAAATAAAAAATGCATTCAAACCAAACTTTGGTATAGGTGCCTTCCTGTACAGTAAAAGAGCCTATGTAGGCCTGTCGGTTCCGAAATTAGTGAGCACTACTTTTGATGATAATATGGAAAGCTTTTCTGTTGAAGGCGAATTACGCCACTATTTCCTGATTGCCGGGGCTGTTTTTGATATGGGAGAGAATGTTAAATTCAAACCAACCATGTTTACCAAAGCTTCGTTTACTTCGGAAACCGGTACACCGCTTCAGTTCGACTTTACAGGAAACTTCCTGATTAAGGAAAAACTGTGGCTGGGTGCCATGTACCGGACAGGATCTTCATACGGTTTTATTGCTCAGTGGATATTTGACCAAAAACTGCGTGTGGGCTATGCCATCGATTTTACTACAAATAACATGAAACATTACAGCAACGGATCACACGAGGTAATGATATCTTACGAACTAAGATTTAAGAAAGAAAAAGTAGTATCGCCTAGGTACTTCTAATAAAATATTTTGATGTTGTGTTTAGAACCCGAGTCGCAGCTTTCCTTGTTGTGGCTTGGGTTTGGTTTTTAAATGACGTTCAACCAGGTCATCAATCACAGGCAAACAGCGGCCACACGATGTTCCTGCACGTGTTAACGATTGAATCTGCGAAGTAGAATCAGCCCCTTTTTCCAGCAGTTTTTTAATCTCTGCTTCGTCAACAAAATTGCACATACATACCAGTCTGTTTGCCATTATTTTTCTGAATCGATTATGGTTATAACAATATTTCTGGAATTTCTGGGGCCATCGAATTCACATAAGAAAATGTTTTGCCAGGTAGATAAACCCATTTTCCCATCAACGATAGGGATCGTTTCGCTTGGTCCTACCAAACCCGCTTTCAAATGCGAATCGCCATTATTATCCTGCGCATCGTGCTCCCAAACACCAGCCGGTATTAATTTTTTCATCAGGCTTACCACATCGTTCTGTACCGAATCGTCCCAGTTTTCCTGAATCATAATTCCTGCTGTTGCTCCCTGCACATAAACGGTTACCAAACCACTACTAATACCGGCCATCTTCACTACTTTCTCCACATCTGAAGTAATGTCAACCAGGATATTATGTTGCGGTGTTGATACGGTTATAATTTTCTGCATCAGGCAATAAGCTTATTCTCTACAAATACTTTTACTTTCCGGTAAATTTCAATGACCATATCGTTTTTAGGCATCGAGTTATAAATTTTCTCCAGGTAACGCTTCTCCATCATTAACTCGAACGATGGCCGATAGTTTAAATCGTAAACCCACGAAAGCTGCATAACTTTAATATCAAGCTCGTTTGTTATACTTTCTTTCGACACCTGAGCTCCTTTCAAAATCTGCTTCGATACATCTTTTGAAACGGTTCCTCCTTTTGGCATTTCCCAGGTTAAAGTATGGTTTGGTGCTGCCTTTGGATTAGTATAATAATCGGTTATTACGTGCAGGATATCAAGCTTATCAGCATCACGAATAAGCTTGGCAAAAAGCCGTTCTTTATCCGACAGATCCTTTTTCAGCCCCAGTTTATTGTGCTGTTCAATCGCCAGTAAAATTAATTCTACCTGACCTTTATCCAGCTCATTAAAAAAGTCGCCTTGCTGTAAAACGTCAACACCCAATTCTGCATGATCAACCGATTTGGCATCGTTAAAAGTGTTGTATTCTTTCAGTTGTCGGAATCTTCCAATGTCGTGAAACAATCCAATTAAATAGGCCAGTTGGGCTTCTGTTTCGTTGAGCTCCATATTTTTTGCCAATAGTAAAGCAAGATCAGCAACACGCAATGAATGATTTTTCTTTATCTCGAAATTCTTTAGCTGATCTTCGCTAAGTCCAGTAAAAGAGTCAACGTAATCGTTAAACTTTTTTATGGCCAGTCCTGTTCTCTCCTCCATAGTCATAGCTTTATGCCGACAAATGTAGCGATATAAAAAAATGTGCGATGAGTGAAGGAGACGATTTTATCAACATTTATTGGTAAGCTAACTTGTAATTGAACGGCGGACATTCGGGAATTTTGTTACTTTTGCAGCCAATATTGGCCCCATAGTTCAATGGATAGAATGTCAGATTCCGGTTCTGATGATATGGGTTCGAATCCCGTTGGGGTCACCAAATGGGGGATTTTATCAATTTTGATAGAATCCCTTTTTTTATGCCCGTCTAAAACCCTTACCAATTCAGGGATTGGAGAAAAGAAAGCATTTATTCTCGTGGTTCGAACTATGCCCATTTCCTGATTATAGTAGATTCCTTCGGGAAATAGTAAATTCTGAAATATTCTTTTTTCGTCCAAGTCTCCACAATCCCATAAAACAAAGGGATTCCGGCATATTTTAACAGCATAGTTTATTACTTTTTTCAGGTTCGAACTGTATCCCCCTGTCCTGTTCAATTCTTGTTCTATTTCAAAACACTCTTTTTCGTATTTTGGCCTAAACTTTTCATAAAGGCTTTGATCTATCTTCCCCACTGCAAATCTCTCTTCAATAGCGCCTAATTTTTCCCTTGTCTCTGTTAGTTTTACTCTCATCGCAGTAGCATTCTCCAATTGTGATTTAAAAAAGACTGCCATTTGTTCTTCTAATTGTACCTTGATGATATCTAATTTTTCTTTCTCGACCTGAAAGGCTTTTAGCATGTTTTTGAATAACATGTGCATAGCTTTTGCACCTTTATTTACTTTACACCCTTTTGTCCGGCATTTATAATAATACAATCCTTTCTTCTTAACCAAGTATCCTGTCATGGGCTTGCCACATTTTTCACACTTCACAAATATTTTTAGAGGAAGATTCTCGTTGTCTTTATCGTGAATAAAACCCTGGTTTCTCTTTTCCTGCCGGATATTGTGGACTGCTAAAAACAATTCCCTCGAAATTAAAGACTCATGTCTTCCTTCTATTATTTGTCCCGGAATTAACTTACTGGTAATAAGCCCGCAATAAAAAGGGTTTAAAAACAAATTATTTAATCGTTTCTCAGTTATATCTACTCCCATCTTATTTAAACGCCTTGTAATTTCCACATTAGGCAATTGTTTATAAGCTTTCCACTCAAAAGCCTTTTTGAGTATTTTTCCTTCTTCGCTAATCACAAGTTTACGTTCTGTTGCTTTTCCTTTGTTTAAATCTTTATATCCTCGGGGCGGAGTCCAAAGCCAATAACCTTTCAACAACAGTTCTTTCATTCCTGTTACTACCTTGTCCCGTCTTAACTCATTATCCATTTGCCCAAACAGGAATAATATTTTTTGCTGAAATGAACCGGAAGGCGTTGTCGGGTCAAGTTCCTGCGTGGTTGCCAATGTTATAACGCCGTATTTCTTTAATAAATCATCGGCTATAGAAGCACCATTGATCCCGGAACGAGAAAAGCGTTCATAAGAATATACAATTACATAATTGATGTTTTTTGAACGCTTCACAAAAGTCAGCATTCGGTTAAATTCCTTGCGATCGTCGGTTTTTGCAGATTCGTATGTACCGCCGAAATAACCGATAATATTTAATCCCCGCCTTTCCGCATATAATTCACAATGTTTTTTTTGAGATGCCAAACTGGTATTGTCTTCCTGATCTGCTGAAGATACACGGGTGTATATAACAGCATTATTCCCTTCCTGAAACTTTTTAGGGACTTGTGGCACAAATTGTTCAAAAAGACTTAAATCGTTCATGGCTTAAAAGGTGTCGAATATTAAAAAATGAAATGGGGCAATAATCAGCCTATCTAAAACTATTTATTATTAGAAAAGAAGGTTTTCAGAATTAAAAGTGCGAAGGTTTCAGCATCCTTTATAAGCTTCTCATACTCTTCGGCTGATAAATCCTTATATTTTGGCATACTGCGAATTTTTTCCAAAGGGAGACGTTCTTTAACCCTCTCCGTAGCTTGTTGAATATTTTCATTACCGGGCTTTTGCATAGGCTTGAAAACTCAGTTTTTAGCTGTGTTCTTACAAACCTATTTATTTCACTGATACGCTGGAAATTATCTGTCACCATGTCTACAATTATCATTATTTGTCTGGTTTAGAGGTATATTTCTATACAATTATTAGCAAACCAAGGAATAATGAAAGAGCCAAAACTATCATGACAACAATGCCGATCAGAGACAATAACAACCTTGATGCAATATCAAACAGGAATAGAACAACAAAGTACCCCACAAGGCAATAAGTAAACCCCATCCCTGTTAATTGTGAAGCGATAAAAGCTATTGCGACCCTCACAATCCATATTCTTATAATTCTGTTACCAAGTATTCTTTTCATGATTTTTGTTTTTATACTGTTCAAAACAAAGACATCTGAACTCCCTTTTGGAGACGGCTGCTTTCGTCCTTCATCCGTTGCAAATAGCCATTATTAAGGGCAGCGTACTCTATCATTTCACGGCATGTTGTTTCGTTCTTGTTTTCAAACCACCAATGCACATCATATGGCATTATCCAATGTGATTGATATATGGAATCTTCTGTATTAATGGTGTTCCATTCCAGATGCATTATCGGCGTATAAATCTTATCCAGCTCCAGAACTTCATATTTATCTCTGTCTTTGATTGCAAAAGGCAAATAGGTGGCTTTGCATTGATATTCTACAAAGCCACATTTAAACATAAAGAGTTGGTCAACTCTGAATTCTTCAGGTAACTCATTTAACAACATCACTCGTAATTTGAGGTTGAAAGTCTAGCTCTGCCCCGTATTTAGCTCTCAAGATGTCACGGTGTATATCCATGATAACGTTGAAAATCCTATCCTCATCCAAAGGGTTTACCTCATCCCGTATAAAACAGCGCTTTTCTATAAGGCTGCAAAAACTTGTGGTTTTATCCTGATGGTGAATGACGAGTATCTGGTTACGCAAAAAGAAATCGAAATCGGTACTGTACTCTGCTGCATTTACTTTCACAAACTGTTTCATAATCAAAATCATTTAAAATGAATACTCTGAAAACTGATTTATCGGATTTAGGAGGCGAGGGAGTTTTGTTTCATTATGCTTTTTCCTGCTTTTCATCATCCGACATTTTTTTTATCGTCTTTCAGTGTGGGTCGGTCGTTTTGTTTATGGTGGCCTTTTTTTGAAGTGCCCTGACGTGCCAGTTTTTGCAGGAAAATACTACCCCGAGGAACGAGGGTGTGGAGATTTTTCTGAAAACCGGATGGCTTGAACTTGCTCGTCAACGGGGCACGGAATTATCTTTGCCGCCCAAAACAAATAGACGGCTCCACTGGTAAGGTTTTATAATTGGGAGGTGAGAAAAACTGGAAACAGAGAATTATATCTTTTGGGCCATTTTTCAATTATGCCATTACACATGGCTCACTAACATTATTTGTGCGGGAAAGGGAAAAGCATGTGTGGCGATTACCTGAGCCACTCTTGCGCAGGATGCTGAAGTGGCTGAATGTAGGAAGTGAGGAACGAGTGAACGGAATGAAGCGACTGTAGGCAGTGGCATCTTTATAAAAAGCAACCGGCCATAAGCCAGTTGCTACTATTTTGAGAAAGCCATTTATATTTTTCCTTGATCCTTTCTCTTTTGCATTATTAAGCGCCTATATATAAGGTGAAGTAGAGGAATACTTCTCTGCCTCGTTAGCTATCACACTCCAACGCTCAATTGCGGAATCACAACAATCTAACAAAGCCTAGACTTGCCAGGCTTTGTTAGATTGATTTATCTTAAACTTACTTACTACATAAATCCAGGAAATCTTTTATAAAATCTTATTACTGCTTTATGATCCAGATAGGTTAATCTAATATTAAAATGCTCTTTCTCCGGTTCAATAAAAATGAGTTTTCCCTTGTTAATTCTAAAGCCTATGTTGTTGACCTTATTGTAAGGTATAGTTTTTACATCTCCTGCTAACCCTGATCTTTCATCTGTGGTTAGAGTGACTGTTTTATGATGGCGATTGTTAATTGAAATCTCAATAGTGTCTTCACTATAATTCCCATCAAAAAGAATAACTAAGGTGTCATTAGGCATTCCTCTATTATCCATAAATGGAGTGCTCAAATAATCAATCTGAATGTCATAAGATAGTTGGGCTTTTTCTTTAGGAATACCACCGCAGGCATTGAACAGAACCACAGACAAAAATAATATAACGCCTTTTATAATCTTATCCATAATAATCAGGTTTACCTTCTTCAACATGTTTGTTAAATTCATCTAATTGCACTGGTTTTAGTTCTGGTCCATTTGGAGGAGACGAACTCGGATGCATCAAATTATTTGGATTATTAACTCCATTAAGGAAACTATTAAAAACGGACTGTTTATTGCGATCTAATAGTCTTTCAGGTATTAAATATTAAATTGATATTACGGCTATGAACTACCCTGCTGCAAGCAGCAATTACCTTCACAGAATAGCCATTGGAATGATTTTTAAACAGGAAGCCTCCTATGAAAGCTTACGGTTGCAACATCATCTAAATATAGTAACTGAATATTATAATGCCTCCTAGGTGGCTCAATATAAATTAAATTACCATTATTTATTCGTATCCCAATGCTTTCAACGTCTTTATACTTTATCGTTTTAAGATCACCTGACCATCCCGTTCGTTCATCAGTTGTTAATATTAAATCTTTAAAATGTTTCTGATTAATCATAACTGAAAAAGTATCTTCTACAAAAGAGCCATAAAAGACTATTATTAAAGAATCATTTACCATCTCACGCATGTCAGATGTCGGCAAGTTTAGGTAATCAATCTTTACACCATAATCTGGCTTATAAGTATGCCTTTCTGGTGTACCACAAGAAAATAAAACACTAACCAAAACAACTGCAATTAATAATTGTCTCATCTTAATCTACTTTAAATAATCAGGAGTGCCTTCCTGTACATGTTTATTAAACTCATCTAATTGATTTGATTTTAGATTATCTCCAGCTTTAGGATTCCAACTTTGATGCATTAAATTGCCATATTCATCAGTACCCTCAAGTTTATTGTCCTCCGAAGATGGGTGTCGTAGGTTTCCTGTATGACCAACCTCGTGTGCTCCTGTTCGACCGACACCTTCTTCAGTCTGTTCTTCAAAGGCTCCATTATCTTCTCCTGGTGCCTTAATTTGCATATTATTATCTTTTGTATCTCCATATTCTCCATCCATTCTTCCATAATTTACCGTCAAATTTCCATTGCCATCTTTAACATCAGACACAAAGTCCATCGTATAATTATTGCCATTATCTTTACCACTAAGATCCATATTTACTTTAGCAACATAGGTTGTTTTCCCGTCGCTACTTTTTCCATTAAAAGAAGTTTCTATTTGTGAAGCAATTTTCCCGCTCCAACGCGCAACATTCGCAGAAGAAAATCCTCCTGAGTTCTTTACTCTGATGTCAAAATTAAGTGTAATTGTTTTGGTGCCATTGGCATGAACATGAGTTGATTTCCAAACTTCTTGTCCATCAGGATCAACAAAAATGATCGGATTATTTAAACAATACGTATATGGGGAATATTGAGCATACTTTGCAGCCAAAGGATCAATTGACAACCAACGGCTCGAATGTTCTGTAGGGTATTGGCTTTTGATATTTTCTTCATCAACGAAAGCAACAACCTTATTTGTCTTGGTATTTAATAAAACAGTTCCGATTTGCACAACTTCTTCATTCTTAAAAAATTCATTGTAGCGGCCATTGCTTAAAGTTAATGGCTTTTTATCAAAGCCACATTCTTTGAAAATATCTCGTGCCATTCCCCAATGAGAACAACAGGCAAGAATACTTAAAAGTAAGACAAGTTTTTTCATAACGGTCATATTTACTGAATTTTAGATTTGTTAATTACTTTTTGGTTCATATATTTTTCCGGGTCTGAATTTAACAGCCCCATCCATTCCATATACATTTCTTCCGGCATTCTTCTGTAGCCCAACTTATAGAGCCGAACATACGTCTGTTCCATCTCTGCATAGCCATTCTCAATTGATTTATCAGAGAATAATTCTTGTGGATTACTCAATCCTTGTTCTTCCAGTTTCGAATCGATGAAATATTTTTGGGCTTCTGCCCTGGTAAGCATTGCATTTACATTTACAGGGTGATGCTCTAAAACTTTATTGCAGCATTTAATGACAAAATCAGGATCAGATTTGCCAAATCTGTTTTGATAGCCATGTGCCAGGTCTAAGAAACAATATGCAACTGATTGTTTCAGGCTTAATGTATCCATGTAGAGACCATTTCTGATGGCATCTAAATGTACATAGCCAGATGCCATAATCCAGGCATCAACAGGAAAGGTTCCACTGGTTAATTCGGTATTGTACCAACCGGAAGTTTTGCTGTGTAGCTTTATATAAATATGGTTGGGAGCAAACGCAAGATACGAGGTTATATTAAACTCTTGGGTCAATATTTTATAGAGATAAGGAAGTGAATGACAATTTCCCTTTCTTGTTGCCAATAATTTGGAAACAAACATACCGGACCAGTCTTCTTGTCCCCACATATCTTCAAAATCATATCTGAACGGTAAGCTTAAAACGCAATTAGTAGAATCCAGCAAAATGACTATTGAATCTGTCATTACCTGAAAGACAGAAGCATTTGTAACAACAAAATCTTTATCGGTACCTGAATAATTTATAGGATTCGAGTCTTTTACAACTTGAATTACTTTTACAAGGCTTTGTATTTCGTTATTGAATTTTTCGCAACTAAGGTTATTATCAAAGTAGGCATTTTCAACCGTAAAAACAGCTTTTTTAAAATCCAGGGGCGTATTACCGGTAACCATACTATCAATAACCTCATAAGCTTGCTTATAGAAATATGTCGAATCCTGGGCTTTAAGATTCGAAACCAACACAATAGATAATATCAAAACAAAAATCCTCATTACTTAATTGTCGGTGTTAAATGAAACATCTGTTGCTCCTGCTTCTCTTTTTCCTTTTTCACTGAATTTAGCCAGGCCTCATAAGCCGCAGCAGGCATTTCCTGATAACCACTTCTGTCAATAAACTGGTAAGTCTGATCCCTTTCGGCTAAAAGTTGATATATTTTTGGATAACGAGATTTCAAGATATCAGGGCGTGGCCTTCCAACCTGATTAACGACATATTCAAACCGCATAGTCTGGTAATCGGATTTAATCATCCTTGCGTACATATTCTCCGGGGCATATTTTAAGGTTGTATCGACACATTGCGACACAAATCCATCGAATCCATATTTACGGGAATAACTTTTGGCTAAATCAGCAAGGCATTGGGCAACGGTTTGTTCCGTTGTTAGTGGTTCCATATAAAGATGATTCTTTAATGCTTCTGCGGTTATGTAGCCCGAACCAAGTATAAATGCATCAGAAACAATTCTCCCGTTTGTTAATTCAAGATTATGCCAGTCTCCATTTTGATCTTTAAATTTCGCGTAGCTGTGCGATGGAGAAAGCGCCAGATTAGCAGATGTATTTGTTTCTTCACAAAGTATCAGGTATAATAAAGGCAACGAGTGGCATTGCCCTGAATGCGTTGCCAACAGTTTGGAGACAAACATTTTTGACCAGTCCTCTTTGCCTGAATAATCTTCAAAATCGTACTGCATCGGATAAGAGGTAATAACTTTCTCTTCAATGTTTGATTTTATTTTTAGAGTATCGGCTATTACCCTAAACAGCATGATATTTCTCACCTGTGGGTTATTCCAGTCATAGCCGTCCTGAGTTGCTTTCAATTTTGCGGTTTCAATTAAATTCTGAATTTTCTTGTCAAACTCATCATGACTAAGCCTTCCTTCAAAATAGGCATTCTCAACCGTATAAATAGCCTTTTTCAGATCTGGAGGAGTTGCACCTGTGAGCATTTTGTGTATTTCATTAAATGCAGAATGAAAATATTCTGTTCCTTTCATAGGACTCAAGTCAGGTAGGTCATAATTAATTTGCCTGGAACTTATATTTGAATAATCTCGGGATGTCATCAACTGTTTTAGATGTTGATCCACTTCATTCATCAAAGCCTGGTGGTTTCTCTGAATGTTAGAGAATTCGTTTGTTCTATAATGATTTGGTAATTGATTTTGGCAAGGATGAGAATTTCCAATAATCACATTATTATCCAAAGATGCAGGTTGTGTTTTTTCAACTACAACGGTTTGCCCAAATGTATTGATACCGTTAATACTCAATAGTAGCATATACACTGCAAAAAACACAGGCGGACACAGCTTAAAAGCCAGTTTTTGCAATAAGCTGACAGATTTATTCTTTCGGGGTTTGAATTGTTTCATTCTTTCTCTTCCGTCATTTTGGGGTTAAGTCGATATAGTTTACTGCCTTCTGCAATAAACGCCTGTATTGTAAATTCTTAGTGTTAAAAGTTATCAAGTCGAATTTCCATTGCGAGAAACCTCTTGTTTCTTTTGGGGCTTTCAGGACAATTGGAATCGTAACTTAGACTGTTCAGGAGTTGATACTAGTTTGTATTTTGGGCATAAATATAATACGTTATTTCTATATAACATAATATAGGATGAAATAAATCAATATTATTTGACAAAGTTATTTGCCATAAATTGTCAATGTTGGTGTCTCAACCTATGCTGGATGTAGGACGGAGGATACATTATATTCCAATCTTTACTTATTCATTTGAGTATTCAGTTTGGCATTCCTTACAAATAACCAGGTATTTTGCACTGTCAACGTTTTTATCAACTATCGTAAACAGAGGTGAATTGTCATTAGGGCAACAAAGTCTGTTTTTGACAAGTTTCAGGCTCTCATTAGATTTGTTTGATCTTTCGTCTGTTTCATAACGTAATCTAAATGAACCTTCATTTCCACATTTACAAACAAAATCAAACTGAAAGTCCTGGTAAGTTGAATAGCACAAATACCCAATAGTTTTATTGCATTTGTCACAGTACATCCAACTACCATTCTTTTTAAGAATCCGGCCGTTCTTTATTTCTTTAATCAGTTCACTCATTTACCCTATAAATGTTGCCCCTGCAATCCCAATCCCGGAACCGAGTATCAGTGAAAAAACAATCATTGGAATAATCGCTCTTTTATCTTTAGGATAAACAATAATCATGATTGGTATTGCTGTTAGTAATGCGATGACAATTCCTTTAATCCATGGCGCAACTTCCCAACTAACAAATGGGATAATTAATCCAAGTGCGAAGTAATGTATAAAAGCAGAAATTGTATCTCGTTTATTAAGTTTTCGGGCTATCATTGGGATTATATCAATCAATCCTGCTACAAGTCCAATTATTACTGCAATCAAAAAATCATTCATTTCATATCTTGTTTAGATGTGTTGTTTTTTAACCTGCTATTAGTTAGACGCAATTCTGCGCTTTGATAACTGCTTTAATACAAAAAGGTGTTTATGGTTAAAAATCAAAGATACCTACTTCTCCGGATACCACAACATCCGCTCATTAAACATTATTTGTGCGGGGAAGGGAAAAGCATGTGTGGCGATTACCTGAGCCACTCTTGCGCGGGATGCCGAAGTTGCTGAATGCAGAAAATGAGGAACGAATGCCTGGAATAAAGCGACTGCAGGCAGTGGCAGGTACAAGTCGGAAAGAAAACTCAGAGCATTTATTTGTTTTTGTCAAAGATGGCTGTTAAGCAGAAGTAACCTAATTTAAATACTTTAACATAAACATATTACGTTATTCATTAGATTTATAGTATATAGCTTAATTGAGCATTCTGCAATGTTCCGATTAAAACAGCTCAAAGAAACCGTTAAATTGTTAATGCCATGAAGAACAAACCTTTGAAATCATTTTTAACTGAAATTGCGGAGATAATAGAACAGGAAGAACAAATCCGGTCGCAGGAAATGCCAGTGTTAATCGATAGATGGAAAAAGTTGCTTGAGGGCCTTCGTCAGCCAGGCAGAAGTCCGGCTGAGGAATACCGTCAATGGTACCATTTGAAATTGTCCATTGAGTGGATTAAAGAAGTTTTTATTATTGAAAAAAAAAGCCTTCTCAGGATGTGTTAGTCTTCTTAGAACATCTTATTCAGTATGTTGAAATTGAGATCAAATGCACAAAACTGAAACAAAACAAGAAAGGATACAACGCAACAAATACCCTGAATGACTATAAAGGTGCTCCCATCAGCTGGACGGCCAGCAAACGCGATTTGCTTGAACTAATTTTCGCCCTAAACCTTACAATGTGCTTTAATAACGGGAAAACGACACAAAAAGAGTTGGTCGGCTTTTTCAGCCACATTTTCAACATTTCTCTTCCCGGCTATCACGCAACTATAAAAAGGATGGCAGACAGAAAAGGAGATGTGATCCAACTTGAATCCCGTTCTTTTTTCATTAATGAGATGTTGAGAAAGTTCAACAGTAAGCTCGATATCCTGGATGAAAATTAGGGGATAGTTGCCGACAAGTAGGCCTTTAGTGTTTTTTACTCTATCCAAATTTGAACTGCATGAAACTTAAAGCATCCAAATTATGGATATTGATAACACAAAATTTGAGAACTACATGGAACAAATATTGGAGCAAATTGAGTTGCTTCATCAAAAGACAGATAAACTCACTCCAAACCAAACAAACATAGAGCTAAAATTACTGGACAATCAAGATCTCTGCCAGTTGTTTAATGTCAATAAGAGAACTTTGCAAAGATATCGATCAAAAGGAACTTTAAAGTATTTAAGAGTCGGTGGAAAAACCTTTTATACGACTGATCAGGTAAATGATTTCATAAGGAACAAAGATTATTAGGATTGCAAACAAACATTCATGGCTACACAATAAAAACATAAAGTATTTGTTTTCTCTAGAAACTTTAAAGTGTTTATAGAGTTAATTAAATTTTAAAGCCATGCAAAACAAAATTTTCACACCAAAAGATTTTATAGATGTTCCTGATAAGGACATTTATGCAACTGCCGACTATTTCCAGTTATTTATTGATCAAATGGACAGGATCAAATCCAATGCATTTGACATTACCTCTACAACTGCTATTGGTTCAAAAATGGACATTATCGACCGATACAGTAGCAATATCCTGAAGACAACAAGTTTTGTCTCTAACAACTACCTTGGAATGAATCGTCACCCAAAAGTGATCGAAGCAGCACAAAAAGCCATGAAGAAATACGGAATTGGAACTTGCGCATCGCCGGTCATAGGCGGGGCTACCGATATTCACTCAGAACTGGCACACAAAATCTCCAGGCTGCACGGACAAGAAGATGCCATCTTGTATCCATCGGGCTATGCAGCCAACATCGGCGTCTTTCAACTCCTGTTGAATAAAATGGATATTGCTATTGTCGACATGTTTGTTCACGCCAGTGTTTATGACGGACTTATCAAAACCAACATCAAAATATTTAAGCATAACGACACCGAATACCTTGAATCTGTATTAAAAAGGACACAAGGCACCTATAGAAATATTGCAGTTATCGTTGACGGCGTGTATTCACAAGACGGGGACCTGTCCCGGATGGTGGAAATATGTAACCTTGCTAAAAAATACGGAGCCTATATGTTTGTTGATGATGCCCATGGTGCGGGCGTATTTGGCCAGAACGGGAAAGGCACTGTAAACCATTTCGGACTTGAAGACAAAGTAGACCTGATAACAGGTACACTCAGCAAATCAATGGGAACCTGTGGAGGATACGCCACAGGAAAGAAACAACTGATAAAATACATGAAGCACTTTTCACGTTCGAATACCTTCTCAGCATCTGTTGCACCTCCCCTTGTTGCAGCAGCATCAAAAGCCATTGATTTATTCTCCGAAGAACCTCAGATAATTCAGACTTTATGGGAAAATACCCGGTATATTAAAACCCAACTTAAAGAAAGAGGCTTTGATATTGGCAGGTCTGAATCTCCAATAATTCCGGTCATGATCAGGGATGATGAAAAGACCAAAGTTATAGCCCGTGAACTGTTAAAAAACGGAATTTACATAATCCCGGCCACCTACCCGGCTGTTAAACTCAAGGATTCAAGACTGAGGTTAAATATTACTGCCCAGCACACAACAGAAGATTTGGACAAATTTTGCGAAACATTGTCAGCTATTAATAAAACACTTATTTTTACCAATTAACAAAGTCTTTTCATTAAAAAACGGACTTCTAAATGAGTGGAGAAAAACGAAGACGACGAAATACGATTGCCGTAAAAATGGATCTTATTGATGCCGTTGGTTCGGTATTGAAAAAACACGGATTTGCTAAACTTGGAATCAATCTTGTAGCTGAAGAAGCCAAGGTCGACAAAAATGTTATTTACAGGAATTTTGAAGACTTTGACAAGTTGCTTGAAGCTTATGTGGAAAAACAGGACTTCTGGTATATGGCTTTAAAAGAGCACGGAAGTGAAAAGATAGAAGACCGCAGGGCATTTATGAAATATATTCTGACCGACCAGTTTAAAGCCCTGCACTCAAGCAAAGAGTTTCAGCAGCTATTACTTTGGGAGCTTGGAGACAGGGATGATTTTACAACCAACATAGCCATAAAAAGAGAGATCCTTGCGGAAGGAATCCTCAATCAATACCGCTCATTACTGGATGATTATGGTGTAAAGTTCAATTTTATTACCGCTATTTTCGTGTCGTCTATTTACTATCTGACTCTTCATAAAGATAAGTCAACGTTTTGCGAAACCGACCTGAAAAAGAAAGAGGAACGGAATGAATTCATAAGAACCATAGAATGGCTGACCGACCTGATCTTCGATAAAATTGAAGCAAAAAATGAAGCGGAGCGCATTGCAATTAATGCACTAAAAGAAGGTATTGATACCAAAACCATTTCCAGGATAACCGGTCTGTCGGTGGAAAAAATCAGAACATTAAAATAACAAACGGATGCAGCTCGGATAGTTGCATCCAGCCACTTTTCAATTTATAGGATACAAACAGGGTGTTTTAAGATGATTAAAAACGCTGCTGCCTGCTTATTTCATCGTGACATATCATGGTTAGGTTAGTAATATTCTTCAACGCATCCTCTTCTTTGTTATACACCAATTAGAGACAAACAGGCATGTATTTATAATTTTGAAATAGTTTAACACTATTCATTTCTCATGTGAGATTCCAGCCTATTAGTTTTTTTAGAAAGACAATAAAAACTCCTAATACGAGCCCTATTTGAAGTCTACAAATGTGTTGTTGTGATTTTTAACATATAACACTTGATCAATTGTCGATATTTTTTCTACTTTTATCAAAATTATTTAAACACTTTTAAGTGTTTAGTGACGTATAAAAGCCATATTTAAATACTTCTACAATTACCGTAATGAACTACAAAACCAAATATAAAAATCACGTCCATAATGGCATATAACGTCAGCGCCTGCAAGGTGTTGGGCTTGCAAGCGCATTAAATTTCATGATACCAATAACAACACAAGTATTTTACTTGTACGAAAGGCATAACAAAAGCCTCGAACCAAGAAATATGAGCTGTTAAAACATCTTTCCCAATTGAGGCTTTCTAACCATTGTTTGTCGTAAAGCAATTCTCTACAAAAAACAATATCCTGCGACAAAATTGCACAATGTTTTGAAAATATCTATAAAAAAATTACATGAATAAATTCAATTTAAAAAGGCTGTTTAGTCTTGCTTCAATAATAGCTCTACTGGCTTTTATTAATGCATGCAACCAACTGGATATGGACGATACCATTAGTTCTCCGGACATGGCAACCAAGAGTGCATCATTCGAAGGTATTGACTACAACGTAAGCCTCAAAAGCGCAAAATATTTGGTACAATCAACAGAAGGAGGGAAGCATATTGAAAGCATTGAACCTTTTGTTGTAAATGAAGATACCCTCATGTTTATCTTTAATTTCAATGAAGGTTGGCAGGTTGTATCAGGCGATAAACGCACAGACCCCATATTGGCCTCTGACACAACAGGGCAACTGTCAATAGCTGAATTGGAGAATCCGGGTGTTGCAACCTGGTTAAGCGATATCGCAGACCAAATTTTATTACTGAAAAAGAACAATCCCGAAGTTGCATATGACGATGGTATTGAAGCATGGGTATTAATTGACAAAGCGGCCCATTTTTCCGAAGATAGTCTACAGGCGTACCGCAAAAAATATAATGCGATATACGAATCACCGGATAACACGCCCCAATTAAAAAGCCTGCAAATCATAGAACCGGGTGACGATTATCAATGGGTAAGGCGTTTGGTTTCCGTTACTTCTACCCCTTGGGTTACGTCTGCACAAAAAGGACCGTTATTGCATACAAAATGGGGACAAGGAGCCCCCTGGAATACTGATGTCCCTCTTGGTTTAAAGGATGGAACATGGATCAAATGCCCAACTGGTTGTACTGCAGTTGCAATGGCTCAGGTAATCTATAACATGCATTATAAGATTAATAAACCTACCGGACTGTATCATACTGTAAGTTGTACGGGTTATGTTTGGGACAGCGATAATTACAATGTTAGCTTTTCAAGAGGAAATTACGTATCAAATTCTGAACGATGGGATTTGATGCCAACCCACAGACAAGGTTTTCCCCCTAATTATGTCACACCAAACTCATCCTACGTTGGAGATTTAATGGCTGATGTCGGTAACAGAGTTGGAATGACATATGGGGCAACCGGGAGTGGTGCACATGCCAGTAAAAGTGGGTTTAACTACTATAGTATTGCCTGTGACGAAGGCGATTACAGTTATAGCACAGTTTATTCTAATTTACAAAGTAATACCCCTGTTCTTTTATCTGCTTATGCAAAAAAAGAAAAGAAAGGTGTCTGGCCTTTTAGAAGAACAGTTTATAGCGAAGGTCACACATGGGTAATTGATGGTTACAGGAAAAAGCAGAAAACATATACCTATACTTATGAATGGGAATTGGTACAGGGATACTCCGGCAGCAATTCTGCTGATGATCCCTATGTTTATTCCACAAATCAATTGCTTCCTCCGATTGACGATATATACCCAGGCAAACGTGAAATAGAAACCCGTACAACAACCTCAACTTACCTGTTAATGAACTGGGGCTGGAATGGCTCGTATGATTCCGGGGAATATTCCACCAGTAGCTCGGCTATTTGGTCTTCACAAAAGGATTATCAGTACATCAAAAAAATCTTTTTCAATTTTAAATAAACAACATTTTCAGGAGGGCCATCCCTGGCTCTCCTAAAATGGTAAATACCAAAAACTATGAAAGCTCTATTTTATATTGTAATCTTACTTGCATTGTTTTCCTGCAAAAAAAACGAGAACGATCCCATTGAAGAGACCGGGTTTCATTATGTTCCAAGAACCTGTTCTTATGCTATTGCTTCGCATTATTACAGAACCGACATGGGAGCTGAAACCGGGAACAGTGAATTTGACGACACTTACTATGTTCAGCCTTTAACCGGAAGCAGCATTAAGACTGCTGACTACCTTTTAAGCATCAATATTGGAAGTTTTAACCGGAAGATGGCAGCCCAACCGGATTTTATCCCGGAGAACTACGTCGGTGAAGCCGATTTAAATATGGAACAGCAAATCGAGCAATTTTTGCAGCATACCAGGTCAAACTCCTTAAAGCAGGCATCAACACCACAGTTAAATATTGTTGATGTTGAATATCGAAAAGAAGAATTGAAGGCGATTAAAATTTCGAGCACAACTAACATGTTTGATGTAAATGCCGGCAACTCGCTAAATGACCATATTGAAATTTTTGGAACCCCGTTCTACCATAACTTCGTGTTTAGTTACGACAAACAATTAATTGGCTCTATACAACGCGGGTGGACTATTAAGCAATACCTGAATTACCGGCCTATGGCTCCTGCCTTTATGTACCTGCGTTTCACGTCTGCTCCTTCTGAAGCCCTTCCCGAAACCCGCTTTGTAATCGAAATGGAAATGGCAGGCGGAGAGATATTGCGTGATACCACGGATGTAGTAAAACTACTGCCATAAATCAAGAACTGTTGACAGATGAAAAAAGTACTTATTTTCTCATGCCTGCTAATGACCTTTATCGCATGCAATAAAGATGAAGATGAATTGCCAAATGTATTTCAGTATCAAAACGACACTTCCTACCCGGTGAAAATCGTTGTTTATGGAGAAAGCATCGCACTGGTTGGAAACCATGCAACCGACACGATAAACATTGCTCCTTTTGACATTTCCGAAATAAGTTATAATTGCGTAGGAGATTTTTGCAAAGGTAGCGACAACGAGCCGTTCCGGGGGCTTGCCGATTCTGCAAAGATCGTATTCGACAACAACAGGCAATTACTTTTCCGGCCCGGACAAAATTGCAACAGCAATATTCTTTGCCGTAAAGCCTATGTGGAAACACGGGAAGGCGATAACAGAATACTTCAATATATCATCGACCAAAACCTTCATGAACAATCTCAATAATATAAAAGGTTCTGTTATGGTTATTCTGAATCTGAATAAATACCGGGGGCTGCTTGCTTTGCTTGTAGTCATGCTTACAACATTCGTGTCGTGTGTAAAAGACATAGACCTTGAAGAAAAACGTGAGCAAAAAATCGTTGTTAACTGTGTGCTTACGCCCGACAGTATCCAAACGCTTTCACTTACATACAGCAACCCGCTGAACCTTTTTTACTATGACGAGGTGGAAACCGCCACGGCTACCTTGTATTGTGATAGTATTAAAGTGGGAGGTTTTGAGAAAACAGGCTATTCGCAGTGGCAATTAAAACATACCCCGGAAGCAGGCAGGAAATACCAACTAAAAGTTGAAGTACCGGGCTGGCCTGAGTTAAATGCATCAACCTCGATGCCCCATGCTGTACGGATAATTAAGAGTGATGGCAACAATACAAGCACGAGGCGGTATTTTAATCAATATTATGCCGAAACACCATACTGGATGTTTATAATAGCACAGCGAAAAGATACGATAATGGTTACTCCCGCTGTCATGCCCGGCGATAAAATGACAACTTCGCTGGGGACTAATCACCTCTACTCGGACAATTTCAATACGTCGGACAACATGATGTTTTACGATACCGGCGGAAAAGACGGAACCACGCGGGAACATATTGCATACATCAGAATAACCCAGCCGGAAGAAAAGACCGAAGATGAAATTCCATTTTACCTGGAGGGAAACCTACATAAGAGCCTTGTTTTTTTCAGGGCTGCATCAGCAGAATATGACGCATATATGAAAAGCAGCGTGCAAAAGATGATGGTGTACGATACTTTCGACGACCCCAGCAGTTGGTTTGATGAGGACGAAATATATACCAACATAGATAACGGACTGGGAATATTCGCAGCTTATTCCGACTGTATTGTACAGTGTCATTACATCTTAGACAATATTGAAGAACATTAAAATACCCTGGCGACAATGAGGAGATTCATAACAATACTGGTAATGTGCGCAGGGTATCTACAATGCTTAAATGCGCAAAACAACGCTTCTTTTAAAGGCCATGTATTAGACAGCGTTCAGAAAACACCGATAGCAGGCTGCAACATTGTTATCAGTAACGGAATCGAAAAAGCAGGTACCGTCTCGGAAAATGACGGCAGTTTTGAATTTGATTTGACAGGCATGATACGGAACGACAGCCTGTCAATTACAGTCAGCCATATTAACTACTGCACCAAAACAATTCTTTCTGTTTCAAAACAAGATTTCAGGATACTGTTAAAACCGAAAGTACACTTTATTGATGATGTCATGATACACTCGGCATACAGTTCCGGCAACAAAGGCAATAAGTTTGTTTACACGCCATTGCAGGCTGCATCGAGCATATCCATCATTGGCGAGCCCGATGTAATCAGGCACATTTCGAGCCTGCCCGGTGTAGCGCAGGGTATTGAAGGCACGCTTGGGCTGTTTGTAAGAGGAAGCAACAATGGCAGCAACCGTATCGAATTCAACGGCGTGCCGTTTTATTCCTATTCCCATCTTTTAGGAATGTTCTCGGCCTTTTCGCCCGATATTATTGAGCAAACCACTTTTCGTCCGGGCGGCATTCCCGTTCAGTCGGGCAATTTGTCATCATCTCTTCTCCAAATAAAGCCTAAACAATCGGTTGAAAAACCTTTTAACGGGAAAATTAGCCTGTCGCCGTATATGACAGGAGGCTACCTCTCCATTCCACTAAAAAAGGAAAAACTCTCAGTACAAGTTGCAGGGCGAACCTCGTTTATGCCTTTTGTTATCAATCGTATCATGGATCTGCAAAGTAGTGACGACGAAGAGGAAGTGGAGGAAATGAAAGGACAGGTACTGGATTTTACTGCAATAGCCGATTGGAAAATTAATAGCGCTAACACCCTCGATGTAATGTTCTATACCTCCAACGACTATTTTGATTTTAAAGATGATTACAGCCAAAACAAAATGAACTGGAACAGCAACGTTGTGAAGGTGGGCTGGGTATCGCAAATCTCTCCGTTATGTAGCGTTGAAACAAATGCCTATTTCAGCTCAACAAAATCGGTACAGGAACAATTGTATTTTGACGAATGGCAGGCAGACAAAACAAAATCCCAGTTGCGGCTGGGAACGACTTTAAACGAGTGGTCGCTCAACAATTTACTGCAATATAAAATAAACAACCGTCTGGAAGCCAAAGCCGGATTTAGCTATCAGCAACAACATTTCAAGCCTGCATCGGAAAAAACAATTTACAGCCAAAACAGCAACGAAAAATATGACGAGCTTTTAAAATCGGGTTTATTGGCTGCGTTTGCTGATATCAGTTACAAAAATCCGGGAGTAGTCGATTTAACCGTGGGATATCGCCATACTGTGCAAAGAACAGATGAAAGAACGTATAATAATTTCGACCTGCGGCTCCTTAGCGATATTTACCTCACTGATAAAACCGGCATAGAATTAAGCTTGGACAGGTTGACTCAATATTACCATGTACTTGAGGGGCTGCCTACCGGATGGTCATTAAATGTTATGATCCCTTCCGGCAAACATTTCCCCGAAGAAATAACCAACCAGGTATATACTGGCTTATTTGTTAAAAATGAAATCAATAACCTTAACCTCCATTTTACTCTTGGGGGCTATTACAGGCACATGCAAAATCTTGTCAGCTATATAAGTACTGTCAATTTATTTGGATTAAACGATACTTCGTGGGAAGACGAGGTAGATGTTGGAGAAGGCCATTCATACGGCATAGAGCTGTCGGGTGCGGCACAGGCCAACCGTTTTGGATTAACACTGGCCTATACCTTGTCAAAGGCTACCCGGCAGTTTCCGAAAATAAACTATGGCAGCGCTTATCCTTTCAAATTCGACAGGCGGCATATCCTGAACCTGCAATCGAAATATACCACATTAAAAAGAACTAATAAAAAGGGGTATAAACAAGAACAGCATATCAATACGGTTCTGGTGTATTCATCGGGGCATAACACAACCCTTCCGGTAGGTACATACCGGGGGGTAATGCCCCCTTACTGGAACATACGGGATCAGGGATGGGATTTTCCCCAACAGCTTGAAGACAATGCTTATCACCGCCAGGAAATGACCACAAAAAACGGCTTTAAAATGAAAGACTATCTCAGGGTAGATATTGCTTACACTTTCATTAAACACAGGCCGAAATCGACGCGCGAATTATCTTTTTCTGTGTTTAACGTGCTTAACAGGCAGAATCCTTACCTGTTCTTTTACGAAGACGACAGATGGCAGCAATTGAGCATAGCCCCGATAATGCCTTCTGTAAGATGGACTATTCGATTTTAAATTTTAAAAAACTGAAATAACACGAACAATGAAACAAAAAATGAATACCTATTTACACCCCCTTAATCTTGTGAGAATGAAGAATTCTTTGGTATCTATTTTATCGCTTTTATTCCTTTCTGCCTGTCTGCAGGAGGGCAACGATGCTCCAGAACCGACCATTGATTGGGAGACTTACAGATATGAAAGGCAATGGACTGAAATTGGGAGCAAGACAAGTGGATCGGGTTGGGAAGATATTTCCGATGGTAAAAATTTGACCTTTTTCACTGATTCAATTGATAAAGAAATAGATTTGCCATATTATGGAAAAGTTGTTTATGAGCCGGACGTTAATATCAGCATACAAAGCAACACCAGTTTTTACAGAACTGATAGTACATTTGTATTTTATCTGAAGTCATTTACAATGGAGGTAGATTCGGTTGCCCTTGTCTATGAACTTCTTGATAGTTCGACCATGGTATTAACAGATTCCACGGTTACGCCTGCCATTCAAATAATATATCGGCGAGCTATGGGTTATACTGACAAAAAGAGTACGTATGGATTTAAGCAAGATTAAAAATATAATTGAAGGTATTCGACGATACTATCCTGTATCAGATGATTCCATTAAGAATTTAGCCGATTCATTTACTGAAAACCATTTGGTAAAAAATCATCTATTGACTCGGGCAGGTGTGATTGATAATAAAATGTATTTTATTGAAAAAGGTTGTACCCGCACATATTTTATTATTGATGGAAAAGAAGTAACCAATTGGTTTAGCAAAGAAGGAGATATTACTTTTTCATCTGATTCGTTCTATCATCGTACAGCGGGATTTGATTATGTTGAAGTATTAGAAGACTCTACTATTTTTTCAATCCCAATAGATACTATTAACCATATTTATCAAACTAATATAGAAATTGCCAATTGGTCCAGGGTTATTCATCAAGAGGTTTTATTAAAGATGCAAACTCTTCGTATCGATAGACTAACCTTGACATCAAAAGAACGCTACGACAAGTTTTTAAAAGACAATCCCAATTTAATTAATCGCGTAAACCTTGGGTATATTGCTTCATATTTAGGAATGACACAGCAGCATTTGAGTACCATTCGTGCAAACGGATGAATTTAAGATAGATGAAAAATTAGCCTGTTCAGATTTACTAATTTTGCAATTAAAATTTTATGAAATATGAAAACGGAATTGCAGAAATGTTTAGATGGTGAAGTTTTTAACACATCAGATAACGAAATCCAGGATTTTATTCATACAGCAAGAAAACTCACCAGAAGTTATAACACAATCCCAAGTACCGATTCTGCAAAAAGGAATAAATTATTAACTGAATTATTCGGACAAATAGGAACTAATGTTAATATTGACACACCATTTTACTGTGATTATGGAAGGCACATTTTTATTGGCAACAATGTAATCATCAATATCAATTGTACTTTTGTTGACTGCAATAAAATTGAAATTGGGAATAATGTATTAATCGCATCAAACGTCCAAATTTATACTGCTACTCATTCTACTGATGTAAATGAAAGATTGGTTGCAAATTGGAATCCAAATTCCGAACTGCCCTATTTCAGAGCCTATGCTTTACCCGTAAAAATTGAAGATAATGTCTGGATAGGTGGAGGTGTTATTATTTTACCCGGTGTGACCATTGGTAAAAATTCGGTTATTGGCGCAGGAAGTGTTGTTACAAAATCGATTCCTGAAAACTGTGTTGCAGTAGGAAATCCATGTCGAGTTATCCGAAAAACTAATGAGAAAAAGAATGAGAAATATTAAAGCAGTAATTTTCGATTTAGACGGAACTCTTGGAAATACAATTCCATTATGCATTGAAGCCTTTCGCAATGCAATTGAACCTCTTATTAATAAAGAACTTTCTGACCAGGAGATTACTTCAACATTTGGACCTTCTGAAGAAGGAACAATAAAAGCATTGGTCCCTGATGATAGTTACAATAAAGGAATTTCAGATTATCTAGATAACTATGAAAAGTTACATGAAAGATGTCCACGTCCTTTTGATGGAATAATAAGCCTATTAGATGGTTTAAAGAGTAAGCAAATAAGGATTGCTATGGTAACTGGCAAAGGGAAGTATAGTACAAAAATTACCTTACAAAGATTTGGCATTACTCATTTCTTTGAAAGAATTGAGACCGGACACTCTGAAGGTGCAAGTAAGCCAGAAGGCATACAGTCAGTATTGGACTATTACAAAGAACTGTCTCAAAATGAAGTAATTTATGTGGGAGATTCTCCCAATGATATTTTAGCATGTAAAAAAGTTGGAATTCCAATTATAGCAGCTGCCTGGGCAGATACAGCCGAACCGGAAAAACTTGCAGAACTAAAACCAGATAAATTATTTTGCAGCGTAAGTGATTTTAGTAATTGGATAATTTCAAACGTATAATTTCATACGTAATTAAAGACATGTATTGCACACAAGCGCAGCCATAAAACAGCTGGCGTTCCGTAATTTGCAAAACTTTATTTCTCGCGCCAATGTTATCCTCGATGGGTAATAACGAACTCCAAAAACCCAACCCTCTTATATTAAAAGAGCAAGATATGCCCTCTTTCTTTTTGAAGATTACTCCCGGAAAAGCAGGGTTGTAAAGACAAGGAAATCGCGGCAGTGTTTTCCCTTGCCTTTACGTCCTTGCCAGGGAATGCGGGGTTCTTTGATACCCGGGAATTTAAAAAGGCAAACGGTGTATCACCGCTGCCTTTTATGACTGAGTGGCAAAGTACCGCAGAGCATCATTTTCGATTGTTACTCCGGGGACTGAAAGACTTTTTATTTGTCGAAAATTCGAAGCTTGTTTTAAACTCCTCATCAAAAACAAGAGAAGCGTTAAACGTATTCCCCTTTTTACTTTTGAAGCCATTTATTTCCGGAGTTTTCCCTTTTGTCAGAAGTTGTTCAAGCTGTGCATCGGAGAGTATTTTACCGCATACATTGCGAAATACCACTAAGCCACATTCGGCATTATTACACTTAGCAACTTTGGGATAGAACAGCACATTTCCATTGTTGCATTTAGGACAAGCTGCGCCTTTTGTTGGAGCAGTATCGATCCGGCAACTGAGCAATTCTTCCGTAATTTGTGTAGTGTACTGCCTAATGCCCCTTAAAAATGTCCCTGCATCAATGGTTCCCTGCTCAATACGGCCCAAATCATGTTCCCAGATACCGGTCATTTCAATATTGGCTATTTTCATGTCCTTGACAATGGTATATACGGCAAGCCCTTTTTCTGTCGGTACAAGCGATTTGTTTTGACGTTGCATATAGTCACGGGTAAACAAGGTCTCGATAATGGCTGCACGGGTGGCAGGAGTGCCTATACCAACATCGCTCATGCTTTTGCGATAATCCTCATTTTCCAGTTCTTTCCCGGCGCTTTCCATTGCCGAAAGCAACGTAGCTTCGGTCAATAAGGCTTTAGGTTTTGTCTGCTTTTCGGTTACTGCAACCTGTTTGACAGGCAATTCCTCTCCTTTTGAGAATACCGGTAACGCGTTTTCGTCTTTCTCTGAGGTATCCCAAACAGCCCTCCAGCCTTTGAAAGTGATAACTATCCCTTTGGCTTTTAACTCAATTCCATTGCAACTGAAAACAATCTGGCTTATTTCCTTTTGGCAGTTTGGATAGAATGCCTCCAACAAACGCCCGGCAATCATATCATAAATAATCTGTTCCTCTTTTGCTAATTGTCCGACTGCGCTTCCAGTTATAAGAATGGCATGGTGATCGGTTACTTTTTCTGCATTGACGCATTGTTTATTGAGCTCTTTAATCTGCTTCGCATAGCCTCCCAACGAGGGATGTGAATGCAAAACCTTGATTAGAGCCGGGATTTCTTCAAAAATATCTGGGGAAATATAGCGGCTACCCGTTCGGGGATAAGTAATGAATTTGCTTTCATAAAGCTTTTGGGTGACAGACAAAGTTTTGGCTGCCGAAAAGCCCCATTTACTGCTGGCCTCTTTCTGTAAGGTGGTCAGGTCATAAAGCAAGGGCGGTTTCTCTGTCCGTTGTTTCTGCTCAACTTCGGTGACACTCAGCTGTCCGGCAGCTTTAATTTGTTGAAAAATCTGTATTGCCTTTGTTTCATCTTCAAATTGTTCATCAACAGAGGCGTTAAAGGGAATGCTGTCTTTTTCAAGCTCGACACTTACAGTCCAATAGGGTTTCGAAACAAAGTTTTTGTTTTCCAGGTAACGCCTGCATACCATTGTCAGAGTCGGTGTCTGAACCCTGCCAAGCGAATACAAACCACGCCCGGCACTTATGGTAATGGCTTGTGTTGCATTAATGCCTACCAGCCAGTCTGATTCACTCCGTACTTTGGCAGCACGGTAAAGGTTGTCGTATTCATAGCCATCTTTGAGATTATTCATCCCTTCTGCGATGGCTTTATCCGTAAGGCTGCTGATCCATAACCGGGAGAACGGCTTTTTACAGCCCAGGTAGTTGTAAATATACCGGAAGATCAGTTCCCCTTCACGCCCGGCATCGGTTGCTACGACGATTTGCTTACACCTGTTAAAAACGGATTCGATCACTTTTAACTGTTTTATGGCTCCTTTATCAAATTCATACGATTTGCCGGTCTTTACCTGACGTGGTGTTAAGACAAACTCTGCCGGTAATATTGGCAGGTTTTCTTTCTGAAAATTTTGATATCCGTATTCCTCTGGCATGGCCAGCCCGATTAGGTGCCCGAAAGCCCATGTTACGAGGTAGCCGTTTCCTTCAATGTATCCTGTTCTTGCATCGTTTGCCCCAACAATACGGGCTATTGCTTTTGCCACACTTGGCTTTTCTGCTATTATTGCCTTCATACTCGTATTGTTTTAGGGTTATAATTTCCGGCCTTTGTTTTTAGCCTGTTTTTCTGTTTGCTTTTCGGTAGGTTGCGTTTGCCGTTGCTTCAAAGGCTCTTTTGCATTTTTGGTAGCATCATTCGTCTTGCCCTGCGAATTGACAGCTTCCTGCGTTTTATGCGCATTGTCGGGTTGCTTCTCCTGGGCCTTATCCGGGTTCCACTTGAAAAAGTCCAGCTTTCCTTTTTCGGGATTTGCCTTGATGTAGGCATTGTATTTCTGTCCTTGTTTGTCGGTCAGCCCAGTCACATAAATGGTCTTTTCTGCTTTCAAATCAGTTTGCTGCTGCTCCGTGAGTTTCACACCTCCTAATTTATTGGGTATGGCGACGCCATTTTGTTGGTTTTGCGAAACCCGGTTGTTAAAGATGAATTCCAGTCCACGCCTGTCTGCATTTACCTGTAGGTGGGCAGAGAATTCTTTTCCCTTTCGGCCTGTCATGCCTTCCACAAAAACAGCTTTTCCTTCAAGCAACTCCTGTTTCTGCTTATCATCCAGTTTCACGCCTTTTATCTCTTGGGGTATTCTTACTTTATCAGCACGAAAGGCAATGATTTCATTGGTACGTTTATCAACACTAACGAAAACCGGAAGTGTAGAACCATCTGTCTTTTTTAGTTCCAGAACTTTCCCCAGATTCCCTGTTTCCGATAATGCTTTCTTTTCTTCATCGTTGAATTTGTGCCCATAGAAAGGCTTGTCTAATTCCGGATGTTTACGCACTCCATGAACAGAAAGCGTTACTTTGTCGTCTTGTCCTTTTCTAAATGCCAGCCTTGCCTGCGTATCGACGGTAATCCCGTCCAGGTTCATTTTTACCGGGAGCAACGGCGACTTTCCGTAATTCAGCATGGTGTTCAGGCACTTCTTTTCTTGCAACATCTCTTTATTGATGCCAACTTTCCCCAGGCTGTCCCAGTCCACTTCTTTTTCATTGATGGCGGTTCGCTTTTCGTTGCTGTTAGTCTGTGCAGTTTGGCTTTCCTCAGACTTCTCAGCTTGCTGCGCCTCTTGCTCTTCGGGCTTTTGTTCCTTACTTTGTTTGTTCAGAAAATCTTCTGGTTTCACCCGGTATTCATCCAACAATTCGTTACCGGACTCGTAGCCGTTTTTAATGATATCGCTAATGACGGTGGCCATTTTTTCTACGCCCTCGGTGGGTACTTTGAAAAAGGTAAACTTTGTAGGATTTTTACATTGGACATAAAAATTGAGAAAGAAGTTATCCAATACACTTCCATGTTTATCAATTTTCAGAAAGTCGGGATTGTTTTTGTCTTTGGGTAGAACCGTTTTAGGGTTCCCATTCTTGTCCAGTTCGCCTGTAACGGCTCTTGCAACTTGTTTTCTCTGTTCATTTTCTTCGACAACCAGTAAGGTTTCAGAAGCCAAATTTTTATCCATAATTCGTACATTTTAAATTCGTAATGCACCGAAATTATGGCTTTGAGTATTTGATTGTTAGATGGTGGTAGGGTTTGTCTTGGGTGTGGTGGGGTTTGTCTTAAGTGTATTCAATTATATAGTAAAAGCACTTAATTCTTTTTTTAGATTCCAAATATCTGAACTGTAATACAAACTCTCTACTACGATGGCGTATGATAAGTCTTTTACTCGTTTGATAGCCTAATAGTTTACACTACCTTATATACCGCTATTGCTTTGTATTCTCTGAGATACAAATCCATATTTTTCTTGTCCTTCAAAACTCTCAATAGCATGAAGAAAAGCTTTATTTCTCTCGTCTGATTTATCAATTAGTTCATGAATCAATTTCAAGTTCTCAATTTGCATGGGATTCATAGTTGAAATGGATTTGTCCAAATTTGAAAGAGAACTATTATTGATATAAGTTGTAAATTTTCCCAAAATGCCTATAAACACATCTGATATTTGAACTAATTGTTCTTCTTTCGAGTCAACGAACTTGAAATTATTAATGATTTTACCATCATTAATGATTTCATATTTCCTAATTTCTTCTTCAATACCATCTTCCCTATCAAATATATGCTCTGAGTTGACAAACATATATATGGGATTCATATAGAAATTTGAAAAATCCTTAAGCAATATAAAATCTTCTTCATTCATTACAAATGGAAGCTCACCTGTCTTTTTGGATTGCTGCAAAAGTTGCCTGAATGATGTTATTCCAAAATGAAATTCTTCAATATCTTCGTAGGGAGTAATTATTTCAATAAGATTATCAATAAATTCTAAAGCCTTGTCTTTTTTTATGTTGGGATATTCAAATTTATAAAATAACTTAATTACAGTGTCTTCTTCCTGTTTTGCAACACGATAGAAATCATTTTTCATTAAATCGATATACCAACGCCCCAACTCATGGTACTTTTCAAAATTCATAAGTGCAGAGTCAATCAAGTCAACAATTGAGAAATACAATATATTCAAACTTGTATAATGCACATATAAGTCACTATCTAATAGCCATTTTAAAAAGTACTTTAGCTTTTCAGATTTTAAACAGTCAATAAAATCACCTTTTGCAATATGCTTTAGTTTTATCTCATTAGCTGTTTTTTGCAATCGAATCTGGTCTTTCAGATTTTCAATATCAAACGTAGAATTACTTCCTTCATATAAGACACCTCCAACAATGAAGTTTACTCCAGAAACACAATTAAAAGACTCTTCGTTTAGATAAAACTTCCGAATATTATTTGTTTCGTCATAATAGAATGTAAATCTATCATCCACGTTCTGTAGATTATTCAAAAGGATAGTCTGTGCTCTAATTTCTGATACATCAAAAGGTATTTTCATTTTTCAATTACTTCTGTTGATACTAATTCTATCTTTTGCGTGAGACCACTTCTTCGATCTGTTTGATTACAAATTTAATTGCTTTAGTTAAGAATTATTACTAGACCTAGTTGAACGACAATTGCTTCAACTTTTTGTTTGTAACCAACCTCTAACAGATCTCCGCCATTGTATCTTCTTTCAACGTTGCTAACATTATGAGCTGATGTAATATAATCAGTAGTAAGTCTAATCCCTACAAAATTGGCAATGGTATATCTAATCCCTGCTCCCATAAAATATCCTACACCAGGATCATCTACAGATTCTTGCCTGAGCGGATAACGGTTTGTCCCGACAGGAGAATAAATACGATAAGAATATGTACTCAAATTATTATAAAGGCCTCCTGCTTCAATTGCAAATTCCCATTCGTTAAGGTTATTATCCTCGAATGCAAATGAATAACCTACCCCTAATTCTAATATACTTGATTTCCAACTATCTGTTTCCACACTAAAAGGTGAGTTAAATGCAGTGTAAAGTGCATCTGTGATTGGTTTAGCATCATATGCATTCCATGTTCTCTGAAGCCCAACTATACCTAAAATTCTATTTTTAATTGGAAATCTCAACTTTAATGCAAATGATCCATTTGTTTTTGCCCCTCCATAGTGATCTTCCCAATTAGAGAGACTTGTACTTTTAAAATCTCCTATAGGGATAGATAAACCTGAATAAATTCCTAAATCCGGTTTAAACGTATTCCTATTTTGGGCAAACACTGATAAGGTGTTTATAATTAATAGAATCGAAAAACTAAAAGTGTAGATTGCTCGCATAATCTTTTAATTTATAGCTCGTTTGCTTATTCCTTTCTGTGCAAGACTGTGAATAATTTAGCTCACCATCCCCAGAAATATGACAGTGCGTTTTGCTTATTCCTTTTTCTTATTAGTTAAATTATATGAGAAGCTAATAAAGGCTCCAATTCGAGTAGTTTTTTCTGTCAAGTCGTCACTTAGTTGATTTGTTAAAATTTCTTTGTCTAATGAGTATTCAGACTTTAGATAATCAACTTTTGCCATAGCTAGACCTAAAGAAATAATAAACCTTTCCTGAGAACCAAACATTCCGCTTACTCCTGCGAAAACACTTGCATCGTTTAAATCTGTTGTATTCAATCCCAACCCCAATGTACCTCCAAGCTTAAAGTTATCTGTTGTTCTCCTAGAGATATGCATTAATGCACCGAGAGACAAATTACCAAGATTATTATTTGAGTTTTTGGAGATGATTGATTTTGTAGAATCATTTGGAGATATTGAAGTACTATAACTTCTATTGTGCAATCCACTTGTTACAATAAGGCCAGTACTGAAATCGATTTTCACTCCGCCTGATATTGGAACTTCAGTTATAAAGTGCCTTGTTTCCAATGGAGACAAAGATTCTATACCCTTTCTGGGAGTTATTGTAACATTATAATTGATTATGTCTTTTTGGGCTTGGATAGGATCTGATGCGATGAAATAATTGCTTTCATTCTTCAGTTCTGAAAACAACTTATTAACATTCTGAAATAATTCATCGTAATTATACGTATCTACTTTCTTTTTGATATTTTCAACTTCAGTGACTAGGTTCTTTGTGCTCTCTTCAACTTTTTTAGGATCATCTTTGTAATGGGCTAAAACAACCTGATTAATCGAATACAATTGAATATTAGTCTTAAAATTTCTATAGCTTGAATTGAATGCAGTTAAAAGTTTTTCCGGTTTTTGCATAAAAGGATAATCATTTTTCATAGCATTCAATTTAATGATTGCATCCTTATGCGTAAGTCCATCTGTTAGTGACAATTGAATCAATTTATTTTTAATTGATTTAGCTTCTTCTAGTTTTTCAAAAGATTCATTAACAGATTCTGCATTTGAATACACCCCACTAATTATCCCAAAATATTCATCGTCTATTATGTCATTTAACTGCTGGATAGTACTATTCTGATTTTCAATCTCATTCTTTAGAGAATTAATTTTCTCATTTAATTCTGTTATTTTATCAAGATCTTGCAGTGTATCCGGCACTGCTTTGTATTCAAGTAAATCCTCACTTAAAGATTCTAGCTTAAGCTTGTTCCATTCCAATGAAGACTTCTCTGATGCTAAAGAAAATGCAGATTCCTTCGCTGCTACATCTGCATCAGTTTGATCTATAACCTCTTTAGGAATTGTGCTTTCTTCTTTTTTTTCAATTTGAAATATGTTTGAAAAAACGGCAGGTGGTTCAGAATTAAATTCAGACTGACTAGTTTCTATTTTAACCTCATATAAAAACTTATTGATATTAATTATCTTAAATATGCTATTCTCTCCTAATTCTGCAACGGGAATCTCAGGCGGATTCTTTGACTCAAAATCATATTTAACAACATTTTGAGCCATTGATATTGAATTTATTGAAACAAGTATCAATAAAATAAGGGTAATAGGGAAAGACTTAAACTTCATAATGAATTGATTTAGTTAATAATAGAATATTTAACAGTATCGAAGTTCGATTTGTTCTAAACAAGCAAAAATTATTCTAATGTGTGTGTAACAACTGCTATTGCACATCTTACACTATTGATTATCACATCTAGCCCCCATTTAATATGCGGAACATCTTACATGGCTATTTAAAATAGCAATAATTTGGGAACTGTCTCACCATGACTGTATTTGTCCCTAATATGGTAGCATTTGTCCAGGGCAACACAAAACTTCTTCAAAAGAGGATTATTACCTTTGAAATAGCATAAAAACGAGGAATATTTGGTTTGTAGTCTTCTTAAATTTAATCTGATTCAGGTAGTCAAACTACCCAAATCAGATATATTTTAATATAAATACTTTTCTATTTTGGATTATAATTCTTATTTTTGATTCAAAAAGGGTAGTATGACTACACAAAATGAATATAAATTAAGAACTCTTTTTCAGATATTACAGCCAGGTCATATTGTTATAACGCCATGGTTAAACGAGCTGGGTATTTCAAAAGACCTGAAGAAATATTATTTAAAGAGCGGTTGGTTAGAAGCGTTGGGAAGAGGAGCATACAAGAAGCCGGGAGATCATGTAGAGTGGCAAGGGGCATTAAATGCCGTACAAAAACACTCAGAGACCAAGGTTCATGTTGGTGGGCTAACGGCATTGTCTCTTCAGGGATTTAGCCATTATTTCAGGTTGAGTTCAGAAACATTGTACCTGTTTACACCAGCAAATACAAGGTTGCCGAAATGGTTTTCTGATTACGGTTGGAATTATAAGGTATTTCACAAGCAGAGTAATTTTTTGCCTGATGATCTGGGGTTAAAAGAAGTAGAAGTTAAGTCAATCCCGATCAACATGTCAACGCCGGAACGGGCAATCATGGAGTGTTTGTTCCTTGCCCCACAAATGTTGGATTTGGTTGAATGCTATCAACTGCTTGAAGGGCTGGTCAATTTGAAACCCAAACTTGTTTCGGAATTGCTGGTCAATTGTAGTTCTGTTAAAGTAAAGCGGCTGTTTTTGTACATGGCTGAGAAAATAAATCACCAATGGTTTCAGTTTTTAAAAACTGACGATGTTGATCTTGGGAAAGGCAACCGAATGCTGGCAGAAAATGGCGTTTATAACGCAAAATACATGATTTCAATACCTAAAGAATTGGAACAATTATGATATCACAAGTATACAGGGCACAAGTTGATTTATTGTTGCAGGTACTTCCGTACATTGCTAAAGAAGAGATATTTGCATTAAAAGGAGGTACTGCAATCAACCTTTTCGTGCGCGAAATGCCCCGTTTATCGGTGGATGTTGACCTGACTTACCTTCCTGTTGATTCAAGAGACAATGCATTGAAGAATATACAGGAAGCTTTAAACAGGATAAAAGCAGATATCGTGAAAAATGTCCCGGAGCTAACGGTGCATTCCGTTCCATTAAATGGCGGTACTGATGTAAAACTAACCTGCCAAAGCCGGAACGCCCAGATTAAGATTGAAGTCAATACAATTACCAGGGGAAACATATTCCCAACCGAATTAATGCAGGTAGTTGCCCCAGTTCAGGATGAATTTGGAAAGTTTGCCGCGATCAATGTAGTTTCTCTTGCAGAGCTATACGGAGGTAAGATATGTGCTGCTGTTGACCGGCAGCATCCTCGTGACCTGTTTGATGTAAAACTCCTACTCGAAAACGAGGGGCTTACCGATAACATCTGGGAAGGTTTCAAAATAGGATTGATAAGCCATTATAAACCGATTAGTGAGTTATTGTCACCTATATTGAAAGACCAGAAATCGGCATTTGAAAAGCAGTTTGCAGGAATGACCTCCGAACCTTTTTCTTATGACGATTATGAGAACACCAGGAAAACATTAGTTGGCGGAATACAACAAAGACTTACGGAAAACGACAAAAAGTTCTTGTTAAGTTTTGAAACAGGACTGCCCGAATGGGATTTATTCCCTCATGCGTTGCTAAAAGAACTACCTGCCGTAAAGTGGAAACAGATAAATATTCAAAAGCTCAAAGAAATAAATCCTCAGAAACATGAGGAAATGATAACCAACTTAAGAAAGACACTTGGGTTGTAACATAGCCTTTATTCATTTCCCCTCACCAAATGCGCCAGCCCCGGATCGTTCTGGATACGTTGCATTTCACTTTCTACAATCGCAATTACATCCTGTTTCACCCGGTTGTAGTTGGACTGTATTTCCTGTTCCAACACATCGTTACCCTGAGCATCGGTAAAATCCACGACGGTAGGAACAGGCTTATAATTGGACATTTCCCGTTTCACTTTTTCATTATCCACGACGATTTCAGCATGAAAAATCTTTTGCTCGATGCGTTCTTCGAAATTATCTGATACAGCTCCGACAAAAACGCCTTGTGTTAGATTGCTGATTTTGGCTGCCGGAATAATGCTGTCCAGTTGGGTATTGATGGAAGTGGTTTTGTCCTGACGGCTTATAGTCATGGACTGGCGTTTTTGCAGGATTTTTCCGAAACGCTCAGAAAGCACTCTGGCAGTTTCGCCGACTACTTGTCCCGAGAAAATATTGCCTACGGTGTTCTGGATGACTTTGCTTTCTTTATCACCATAGTCGCGGGTTAGCTGGCTGTAATCCTGAAATCCCAGGCAAACGGCAACTTTATTACTTCGTGCAGTGGCTATCAGGTTGTCCAGACCACGGAAGTAAATAGTTGGCAATTCATCAATAATCACGGAGCTTTTTAGCTGATGTTTCTTATTAATCAGCTTTACAATCCGGGAATTGTATAAACCCAAAGCTGCACTGTAAATATTCTGGCGGTCGGGATTGTTCCCTACGCAGAGAATTTTCGGCTCTTTAGGATTATTGATGTCAAGCGTAAAATCATCACCAGTCATTACCCAATAGAGCTGAGGTGAAATCATTCGTGAAAGTGGGATTTTGGCGCTGGCAATTTGCCCTTGTAGCTGATCCTGAGCTCCGCCTTCCCAAGCATCCATAAACGGAGACAAATAGTTTTCCAACTCCGGATATGAAGTCAGGATGGTAAACGTATCTGCATACTTTTTATTCAGAAACTCGATGGCATGAGGAAAAGTGCAGTATTTCCCGTTCTCATATATTTTCAGAAACCAGATTATTGCTGCCAGAAGGATAATAGGCGATTCCACAAAGAAGTCTCCTTGCTTTTGAATCCACGTGCGGTTCAGGTTCAGCATGATGGTGTAAGCACTTTCGTAGGCATCCGATATATCCGTCATGAAAGCCGGATTAATGGGATTACAACGATGGCTTTTGCGCGGATTATCAAAATTGATCACATAGTATTTAGGCTTAACTTCATAACCATCCAGATGAGTCAGTAAGTGATTGTAGGCAATCTCGCTGAGGTCAGGAAATTTGTAGTCGTAGATGTACATGGCAAAGCCTTTTTCAATCTGCTGTTTGATGTAGTTATTGACTACAGCATATGACTTTCCGCTACCGGGCGTACCCAACACAATGGAAGCCCGGAAAGGATTCACCACATTAATCCATCCTTTGTGTGTCTTTTCCTTATAAGTAAAAAGCGTTGGCAGGTTCACCGAGTATTCATTCTCCATTAATCGCTGCTCCTGCATAAAAGATTCGTTTTCGCTATTAAAAACATCATCCATCAGGTTATTTTTCAGCAAACGGCTAATCCATGTTCCGGCCACCAACATCAGGATAAAACCGGATGAGAGGGTGAGGATATACAAAGTAGCTTTGCTAGTAGCAGGTATTGGAAGTTCCAGCACCCACCAATTCAGGTAAAACAAAGCTATCCCACAACCAAGGCAGATATTAATTTTCGTCCAGGTGACTTTTTCGGCTTTAACACCCTTCGTTCCCAAACAGGACAATGCTAACAAGAGGTTGGCAAATAACTTGGTATAAAGTGGTGATGAAAACAGTCCGGTTGTCTGCTGGAAATTCATCAGTATTTTGTCCACCACTTTAATACTCAGGTGTTGTTCTGACACCATTTCATAACAAAACCAGTAGATGTGAATGACCACGAACAGTATGCTGACTGCCCGTATAAAATCAATGATTTTACCCAATGCTCTTAAATCGTCTTCCTGTGCCATAACTTCTATTTTAATGTTTTCGTTTTCTTCTTCTTTTCATTTTGTAGATGAATGCTTCTTCCTCATAATTTTCTCCCTGTCCCGAGAGGTCAAGGAATGAGAATAAGCCATTGCCTGGATATTCATCGTTAGCCGGTTTCTTCTGTTCTTCTAATGCATTTTGACTTTCTTCCGAAGTATGTTGAGAACTGTTTGGCCCAAACCGCTCATTAAGTGTATTGGCAGAAAATGCCTTGCCAAACCGGGAGCCATTGAGGGCGGTGTGTTTGTTATGATCGATGAATGTGACACCATAAATGCGTCCGTCTTTGTTTTCCCGGAATACCACATCGATGCCTTGTTTCTGAAGTTGCTGTACAAACTGCTTCCTGTTTTTAGCTGTTGCCAGTGCAGATGCTACGATGTTTTGAGTGGACGTTTTCAATCCATATTTTTTGATATTTTGTCCGTTGCGAGCGCAACGCTTTTTCAATGCTTCTGCCCCTACAACTTTACCAATAAGCGATGACTTAATCGGTAGCCCTTTTCTGCGTCCTTTATTATCCAAAGCGAAATAAACCAACCCGGAATATGGCTTCCCCTGAAACTCCCCATTGATCTCTTCCATATCGATATTGTGGAGAGACAGCAGGGTTTTATATTCCCCTAAACTTTGAAAGCGGTAAGTGCTTGCCAGCGATTTGGTCAGGTTGGCAACCTGCTTTTTTACATTTCCCTGTTTGTAGTCAACTTTTGGGAGTTGAGGAGCTTGTGAGCGACTTTGTTTATCAGCCGGATGTAACCCGTATTTTTGCTCCAATTCCCTTGTAATTTCTTTACTCCGCCTGAACTCAAATTTATCATTGACCTTTTTGCCCTTTTCATCCACCCGAAGTGATACAATATGAATGTGATGACGGTCGATATCTTCATGTTTATACACCACAAAAGGCTGATCGCCGTAGCCCATTTTATCGAGGTATTCCTGCGCAATGGACGAAAGTTGTTCATCATTGAGAACATCATCAGGGTGCGGGTTCAGTGAAATATGGATAACAGGTTTTTCCGTTTTGACATCTTTGGGAAGGTGGTTTTCAAAACTTTTCAAGCAAAAAGACAGGCAAAGAGACTCATCCGCAACAGGCAAAAGCACTTTGTTGGAACAAAGGATTCTCCCTTCTCCGGCATCAACCTTCTCCTGGTTGTATGATAAAGCTCCAAAAAGAGAGCTGCCAATATTTATTTTTGCAACCATTCCTGTTCGTATTTCCGGGTGAGTTCAATGATTTGCCGGTTTAATCCGATTAATTCAATGGTCAGTTTTTCCAGTTTGTAAAGCGCTGCCATTGCTTTTTTACCGGTAAAGTGTGTATTGAGGGCTTTTACCACCTGGTTGTAATTGACACCGATGGCCCGAAACTGGCTGTAAAGCGTACTCAGCTTGCTGTAATAATCTTGTTCAGCTTTATTGACATGTACCACTTTAAATGTCTCCCCGAAAACACGGGCAGCAATAAAGTGTGCCTTTTTATCCATCCCCGACTTTTCAAAAAGAGCCAGAAATCTGGCGTTGTCCGCATCGTTCAGGTACATCACATAGCGATTCTTCGCCTTATCAGTTTTAGGCTTGCGTCCGCCTTTGTATTTGTTTTCTGCTTTGTCCATTCTGATATCTTTAAAATTTTAGCGACTTCGGAGCAAAACGCCGACCTCTAAGGGCGGTCGTTTTGAAGCACTGAATTCATTTCGAGTGCTTCAAAACACACCTTGCTATTTGCCGTTGCAAATATTCCCTCACTATCGTTCGGTTTGTAAATCCCGAAAAAAGTCCAATGCATTTGTCTTCGTCTCATGGCAGCAAAATTAGATTGAGTCAAGATTTTGGAAAAGAGACAAATACAGACAAGCCCAGACAGCTCAACCACATCTGCTTAAGTGCTTTAATATTTTGCTTTTGTTTGCCCTGTAAATGTTCAGGCAGTCACCTGAATAAACCTTTAAAAGAGCATGTAATGGAGTATAAAATCAGGTAGAGACACAGGCATTCAAATAAGTGTGGAAACAAATACACAATTGTACAAATGCGCAAATGGATATTTGAGCAATTGCCCGGATATATCCTCACACAAATAAGGAAATGCAGGTATGCTTAAATACGGATAAAAGTACCTGCAGGCTCAAATATGTAGGTTCCCAAATGAATGAAGATTTGCGTGAATGTGCATACATGCCAATGAATAAAAGCGTGAGCAATTAGATGAATGGATATTCAAACAGAAACTTAAATAATTACAGCAATGAACAAACAAATGAATCAACCTCTATTTGTTGCTTATGCCACTCAGAAGGGCGGCGTAGGCAAAACAACTTTTACCATACTTACGGCAAGTTACCTGCACTACGAAAAAGGGCTTAATGTTTTAGTGGTGGATTGCGACTATCCCCAACACAGCATTTACCAGATGCGGGAACGGGAAATAGAAACCGTCTCATCAGACAAACAACTCAAAGCCTTAGCCTATGAACAGTTCACCCAACTGAATAAGAAAGCCTATACCATCCTGAAAGCTTCTGCCGGATCGGCCCTTGAAGTTGTTGAAGCACATTTGGAGCAAACGGATGACGAGATTGACCTGGTATTGTTTGATATTCCGGGCACGGTTAACACCTCCGGCATGTTTAAACTGCTTTCTAAAATGGATGTTTTTCTTGTCCCCATCAGCGCAGACCGGGTGGTATTGGAAAGCAGTCTGAATTTTGCCAAAGCGATCAATGAAATGATTAAAGAGTCTCCACAAAAGAACCTCTACCTGTTCTGGAATATGGTGGACAAACGGGAGAAAACAGCCCTATACGATATTTATGCCAAAGGGATTACGAGCTTAGGACTTCATCTTTTACAAACCCGAATACCCGATACCAAGCGATACCGTAAAGAAATGCTCCGAGCAGGTCAACGTCCTTTCCGTTCGACCCTCTTTCCGCCCGACAAGCAAATGTCCAGAGGAAGTAACATCACAGAGCTGATTAATGAAGTAACTGAAAAACTAAACAAAGAAAGCCATGAAAGAAGTTGATGATAATGAATTTATGAAGATGGTCGCCCAAGGTGGTGGCAATCCGAGTAAGGAGAAACCGCAAAAAACAGCTGGTAGTTCTCAAAGAGAAAAGGAACCTGTAATTCCCAAAACCAGTTCCTCTGACTATATCTCCAACTTCCTGCAACGAGGAAGCGAAGGTGAGAAAAGTACGGTCTACCTGAATAAGGATATGATCGGAGAACTTAAAAAGATAGTAGCGTCAATTGGTGGAGACAAATCCACTCTCGGAGGTTATGTAGAAGCTATCGTAACCAATCATTTTGAGCAGTACAAGGAGGAAATCATCCGCCTTTTTAATGAAAACATTAAACAGCCTTTCCAATGACAATAACATTTGCTGATATTATACTGACAGTTGTTGCTATGAGCACCGTCCTGTCAATTGGTTATTTCGTTTTAAGTGAGGGTAAAACCAGGAGGAAGGCCGAACCTGATGTTGGCACTCCAGAAAACGGCGGCCAGATTATTGGAGCAAGTCGAACAAAAGTTGGATTACAGCCTCAACAAACGGGACACACTGATCAAAACAAATCAAACAACCGACTCGTCGTTCCACCTGAAGAAATGGAGCAGGTTTTCTATACCCGCGAGGAAGCCTTGTTGGACATTGATGTGGATATTGAACCCAACTACCAACTGGATGAACTGGAAGAGGATGAAGAAGATTTGTACCTGCTTGAAGAAACAGAATCTATTCACTCCCTGGCAACCGGTGCCAGCTATGATGAATTAGCCGAGATGTCAGAGGCTATCAATACACATTTACATGATCTGTCTCAGGCACACATGGTAAGGGCTGCCAAAATCATTGAAAAAGTGGAAAATACCGAGTTGTTTGATCAGTTCGTAAAGCAGACAGAAAACGGAGAACAGCAAGTTGTTGCTATTTTGGATTCGTGTGAGGCTGAGTTGAATGGAACCTCAACAGTAGAATCAGAGAATGGTAATGTGGATGAGTTTGATTTGGGGAGGTATTTGTGAGAACTACCCAAAACAACGATAATAGGTTAAAAAATATGTCTGGTAATTTTTATAATTTTGACAGAATTGTCGAAGCAATTGGCAAAAATTGGTATTACACTATGACATTAGCTGAACAAATAAAAAATGGAGAAAGCAAAACGATTGAATTTAAAGAGGCTTTTCCAAAGAATGAAAACATTGCCAAAACGGTTATTGCCTTCTCCAATACAGGTGGCGGAAAGCTTATTATTGGCGTGAATGATGAACGTGAGATTGTTGGAGTTGATGATACCTTGATTTTTGAGATGCAGGATAAAATTGCATCCATCATTGCCGATAATTGTTCGCCGGGGATTATGCCTGAGATATACAATGTAAATATCGAAGGAAAAATAGTTTTGGTTATTGAAGTGGCCCGCGGAAATCTAAAGCCTTACTTCTTAAAAAGCCAGGGCAAAGCTGATGGTACATACATCAGGCTTGGAGCCACGAATAGAGCAGCAGATTTTGAAACCATTGCCGAACTGGAACGTCAGAAAAGACATGTCAGTTTCGATGAAGAGATATGCTATGATGTTGAATTTGCGGAGTTGGACATCACCCCTTTGCTAAAAAAGTTTGAGAACATTGGGAAACCGCTCAATAATGAGAAACTGGTAAACCTCAAACTCATAAAAACGGAAAATGACAAGGTGTATCCTACTAACGCATTAATGATTATTCTGGGCAAATTCTCTCATTGTGTTGTAAAGTGTGCCCGGTTTAAAGGTACCACCATGTCAGTATTTACCGATAAAAAGGAATACGATGGTGATATATTCTCGATACTTGAAAATACCCAAAGTTTTGTGTTAAACCATATCAACTTAAAGGGCGAAATTAAAGGACTTCAAAGAACAGATACTTACGAAATCCCAGTTTCTGCTTTGCGTGAAGCCTTGATTAATGCCATTATCCATCGTGATTACATAAATCGTGGCAGAGACATTAAAGTGGGTATTTACGATGACATTGTAAATGTTGTATCGCCCGGTAGTTTGCCTCACAGCATAACTATTGAAGATGTATTTAACGGACGAAGCGAGGCCCGTAACCGTGTAGTGGCTCATGTGTTTAAGGAGTTAAACCTGATAGAACAATGGGGAAGCGGAATTAACCGCATCATTAACGATTGTAAAACATACGGACTCCATACTCCTAAGATTGAAGAAAAGAATGACTTTTTTGATGTAGAGATTATACGGCCACAAATAACTACAGATGATAAACAGGCAGAGTCACAAGCAGAATTACAAACAGTTACGAATGATTACGAACGGCTGCGAACGATTACGAACGATTACGAACGATTAGAGAAAGAAAAACAAGATATTCTTCTTTTCTTACTGGATAATCATAAAATATCAAGAAAGAAGGCAGCAGAATTAATTGGGTTGAAGAATACTAAAACGTATGAAATTCTTTCAGAACTAGTTAATGAGAACCTCATTCAAAAGCAAGGCCAAGGAAGAAGCACTTACTATACTATCGTTAGAACGGATGGCTAAATATGAGGAAGTGGAAAGAATAAAGCAGGTAGAAAACGGAGAACAACAAGTAACTGCTATCCTAGATTTGTATGAGGCTGAGTTGAATGAAACCACTGACAGAAATTTCCCAATCAAAGATTTAGGGAACTTTGATCTTGGGGACTACTTATAACGGATTGACTACAATTTTATAAAAGGTTTAACCTCTATGAACTCCAAAGACGCTCAACTATGCATGTTGGCTCTTAACAATTAATAAATCCATAATCTTCATGTATTAGAACTGCCCTGTCCAGAAACGAATTAAATTCTTCGCAAGCATTTTCAGGTAAAAGAGCACATGAATAACATGCCGCTAAATTTAAACCGCCAACGCCCTGACCGTCTGAATGAAAACAAATCGGGTCAGACGAACAATCATTTGCTCTATTAAATGCTGATTTTAAAATTCTGAAAAAATCTTTATTGTTGGCTTGACTTACTAAACCGCCATAACTACCTTCTGCACCAGCAACTGTATAAATCAAAATACCTTGCATATTTTCATGGTCAATAAAAAGCCTTTCATTCAATGATGTTGTTGCATATCCACAAAGGAATTCCAACTCTTTCATAATTAAATGCGACAAAGTATGAATTAATAGAAATTTTGCTAAATGAGGTTTGTCCACAAAATTCTTTATGCCAAACTCTCTGTTTGCATTATTGTCCCAAAGTTTGTTTATTCTATCCTTAAATTCAGTGTTTTGAAACGATTTATTCAACCAATCTGAGATTCTTTTATCTGAGATTGATAAGAAAATTCCTTCTCCAAAATTTTCAACGGCTGGCAAATATTTTGTCTGATTGCCAAAAGAAGATGTAAATTTTGCTTCAACAGGAGCATTTTCCAAATTTTCCCCGCTCAAAAACATATCTTTATCTAAAGGTTCTTGTCTTGTAAAACCTGTTTGAACTGTAGTTACTTTTAATCTTTTTATTGCAGTTAATCTATCAATGCCAAATGAATCTATATTATCAGTCTTTTGTGGTTCAAGCAATAAGTTGTCATCATTTGGTTGCTCATTATCAATAATGAAATTGTATTCTCTTAAACGGTATTCATTTTCAGGCTCATAAGTTCCATGTATCTCATTATTGATATATGATTCGATTTTTTCTTTTTCATATTTTTTTCTTAAAGCTTTATACATAAAATCAATATCCTCCCCTTCTTCAACCCATTCGTTAATTGCCTGCTGGTCTTCTAAGTCAATATCTCGTTTTGTAGGTAGATAAATACTGTTTACTATAATTGGATAATATACACTGTTACTTGTTCTAATTACAGGCTTCCTATAAGAATCTTTATTGTAATCTTTAAGACGTAATCCAAACAAACCTGATATATTATTTTTTGTGTCACAATTCTTACATTTAATTTGTATCCCTGTCAGGTCAGAAAATTTAGTTGACTGTATGTAACGTAAATCCTGATTATCGCAGCATAGATTATCCCAATCAATCTTAATCTGACCTGCCTCAGAATCTTCGTCCTTTTTATCAATAATTGCTTTATTCCATCTTTCCCAAGGAACATCTTTAATTGCGCCACTTGGCGAGGTCATTATAAACCGAACTTGTTCAAGTTCAAAATAAAATTTCTTTTTATTGCTTTGTTTGGCTTCATCAAAACAGTGATAGCATTTTGGTGGAACGAAATCGGATTTATCTGGTGTGATATGGTATTTTTCCATAGTCTGTTGCCACTTTTTCCACCAATCATTTAATGAGTGAAATCTATCGCAATTATTACAATAAAACCACTTAGGGAAATACTCTGCTCCAATAACCAAATTTGTATCAGATGGTTTGTTTTTTACTTTATAGTTTGCTGTATTTGCAGGTATTGAGATAAATTCTTTTAAGTTTGGAAAACCTTTTTCGTGCTGTAAACGCTTTAGCAATCGATTATCTGTAAGCTTGAAGTCGTCAATTTTTGAAGGGTCTTCAATTAATGATTGATAATATGGCCATTTGTCGAATTCTTCAATTTTTAAAGCACCATGTGGACTTTCAATGATAGAACCAACGCCACCATAAGCACTTATTATCTTTCGTGTTTGAGTTTCTATATATTTATGCTCTGCCATTTTAAAAAGTCTCTTTTATTTGTAACCAAGTACTTGTATCAATTTCACGCATTGATTGCATTATCTCCCAATTACCACCACCAGAAGAGGGACGTTGCAACAATTCTTCATATTTAATTTCAGAATTATTTTTTATTCGTTCAATCCAGTCCCAAGAAAGTTCATCAACTGTTCTTTCAAAAACATGCAATTCATGACCCATTGAACTAAACCTTTGTTTTACAAAGGATTTCAACCCGTCTATCATTTCCTTTTCAAAATACTTTGCATTAATATTTTGAGCCATTCCAGGAACCTTATTTCTGACATATGTAACCATAATTGAAGCAATCATTTTTTCAATCGTATTTTCTGTAAAGGGTGTAACACTCAGCGGTTCTACTGATTTATAAAAAGCTTGATGAAACCCTTTAAAATGTTCAAAATATGATTTTTCTCTTGCTCGATTAGGGTCAAAATGTGTTACTACCAGACCTTGAGTACTTCTTCCAACACGACTTGATGCTTGAATGTATTCGGCAATATTTTTCGGAATGCCATTTATTAGCATAATATTTAAACGTCCAATGTCAATACCTACAGAAATCATATTTGTAGCTAATACCAAATCAACTACATCTTGCAAATAATTTCCACCTTTTTCATGTTGTTCAATCTTGTTTTGAGAAAACTCGTTTTCGAGCTCCTTTAATGTTGCTTTTATTTTGGCACTTTCAATTCTACTTGTTAGCTCTTTTGTCCTGCTTGACAAACCTCGAAAGTTGAAGTTGTAGTTTTGAATGTGAGAACCGTTTAGAGGTGAAAGCAATGTTGACAAAAGATTCTGTAAAGCTGAAACTTTAGGTGAAATATCATCAACTATTTTATTGAAAGTTCTGCCAACATCCTTTAAGCTATTGTAATGAAGTTGTCAAAAGTTAACTGTTGAAAAGAAAGAATGATATTTCAATATTGAGACACAACATTTTATATCATTCTTTCAAAAAATCGTGTTGAGTAAAAGTATAATAAAAAAGAGATTTGTCCCTACTTAAAATTTGGGAATTCAAAGAATAATGCAAAAGTAAGAGATTATCAGGTGCTTGAAGCAATACTATATCGATTAAAAACAGGGTGTCAATGGAGGCAATTACCTATGAAACAATTCTTCCGTTGCAAATACAACTGGCAAAGTGTGTATTTCCACTATCAAAAATGGTGCAAGGACGGAAGCTGGGATGAGATGTGGCAAAACATCCTGAACAAATACAAACACTTGCTGGACTTGTCAAGTATCCAGCTCGATGGTACACATACTCCAACTAAACGTGGAGGAGAAGCAGTTGCCTATCAGGGGAGGAAAAAAGCAAAAACAAGTAATATGCTGATTTTAACGGACAGCCAAGGCATCCCTCTAACTTGTAGCGACCCTATTGACGGGAACCACAATGATGCATACAACCTGGTTCCAACGGCAAAGAAAATGATTGCCGTTCTGGAAAACTCAGGGATACACACCGATGGATTGTTCTTAAATGCTGACTCTGGCTTCGATACAGGAGAGTTCCGCCGTTATTGTTCGGAAACAAAAATTATTGGCAATATTGATCAAAACAAACGCAATGGGATAAATCGTGAATACTTATTCGACGACTTACTGTATAAATGCAGATTTGTTGTGGAACGCACTAACGCATGGCTTGATGCATTTAAAGCAATCTTAGTACGGTTTGAAACAAATGCTATACATTGGAAAGCACTGAATTTAATAGCATTTACCGTGATTTTACTGCGGAAACTTTAAACAACTTCAATATGAAACTATCGTCCAATAGTTATTAATGTTCACTTTTTGTTTTTGCTCAAATTCTCTCAATGCTATTAACCTTGCAACAAGTAAATGAGCTATAATATGTAGTTGGGTATCAATTGATGTTTTTCCTGTTGGCATTATTCCCAGATACCTGCGCTTGCTTGCTTTTGTACTTTCTCTTGCAAAATAACTGTCGTTATAAGTTAATCCAGTTGGTGGAAACACATTAACTGTTCGATTACCATAAAGGTTTTCTATTTGTTTGCCAGTATTTCGGGTAGTTGCGGTTGATGCAATTATTTTAGGCTTTTGGTTTCCTTTTGTTGAAAGAAGTTCAATCATACTTTCATACAAACCTGTAATAGAACCTAAAGGGCCACTCAGTAAGTGAAGCTCATCCTGAATTATTAAATCTGGTGGCAATCCTTTGTCATCAAGGCTGTTGAAAAACCGATGAGCGTTTTCTCTCCAAGCCAACATTGCAAATTTGTCAACTGTACCAAATAACAAAGTTGGAGGTTCTTGATAGAGCAATTCATCAACGACCTGAACAGGTATTTCGGAATGGAAACTACAATTCTTATTTACACAAAAGAGTTTGAATTCTTTGTTTGGTCTGTGCTTAAAACCATGACCCCAGATTTCCTTACCACTTGGAGTTTTGCTTTTTGTAATAAATTTTGTGCCACACCATGGGCAACTGCTAATTTGAAAAACATTCTTTTCGTCTGGTCTTCCATTTAATTCGTTGCCTCTGTATCTTTTCTTACATTCATCATCAATAATTTTTATTTTAACCGCTACATCTTTTAAATCATTTGGAGTTGAAGCCTGACCAACCCATAATCCAATTGAAAATGACTTATTACCTAAATTTGGAGATAGCCTGTGTTTACGCATGAATTCTAAAGCTGAAATCAATCGAGATGCTCTCTCAAATTGCTGAGCAGTTAGCAAACGAAGTGTATAACGCATAATTACAGAAGTGCCATCATAGTTTTCCGAATTGGAAATCCGCCGATTTATCATAGTAAATGCAGCAACAGCCAGATATGCTTCTGTTTTTCCGCCACCAGTTGGAAACCAAATAAGGTCAACTATATCGTTTCTTTCGCTAGAATCTGGTTTAATAATTCCTTCAATACTTAATAATAGAAAAGCTAATTGAAACGGTCTATAAGCTGGAATAAATTTAATTTTTCCTTCTGATTTTCTTTGTTCTGCATTGTAATTCTCAAAAAAAGCAAGGCTATCAAGATTTTCAGTTTTAGCATCAGACAACTCTTTTTCTTCTCTACCGAAATCTTTATCGTTTGAAATAATCAACTGAATGAGCATTGCAGTATTTGCCAACTGAAAAACATTGAAAGTATCATCATCCTTTAATAGTTCAATGTTTTTGTACAGACGTTCAAGATTTGCTTTTTGCCTGTTAACAATTCTCTGACCTATTTCTTTGTCTTTAATATCGCTTGTTGAATTGCTTTCAATTTGCTTATTAACCCAAGTATTGTAATCTTTAACAAAGTAATTGAGATTTTCAATTACTGTTTCTTTCTTTAAACCCCAAACAGACATATTTCTAATGTCTAAAGCTTGGTTCAGCTTGGGATTATCTGATTCAAAGCTATTTATAGTGTCTTTGATGTTTTGTTCAGGTAAAAAAGTAGTCTCCGCAATTATTGGATTAGTTTCATCCCAAACGGCTGAACAATTATGACCAACTGCATACTTTTTAACGTTTCGATATAAGAAATCCAATTCAATTGCTTCTACATCGGCATACTCGCTGTTCATGTCAAATGTGCTTAGTTGCCCTTCGTTAAAAGCTGATAAATTCTGTGAATGAACTTTTATTTTTGCCTGAAATAAGCACTTTGCATTTAGTACTTCATTTTTATTGCTAAACCTGTTTGACGCCTGTAATTCTGAAACATTCACAAGCTGAACTTTTACATATTTAAAGGAGTCTTTTTCAATGACTTTAACATTATAAGCTGCATTTGGATGTTTGTTTACCGATTCAAATTCAATTGGAATGGGCTGTTTTGTTGAAATTACAGGAACGGAAATTTCTTTTATTATTTCAGTACGTTGCCACGCCCTACCGATTAACTTTTCAAGAAATGTAATGTAATATTTTGCAGAACTATCTTTCAAATTTGCAGATTTTCTAAACTCATCAAAAGCAACGTATTCCTCACTTCGTTTATTCTTTCCTCCTTTGTATCCCTTTAATGCACGTTCCAGATACATGTATTCCCCATCATATTTAAGCACATCTTTGAATGGTAATTGAAAAGGTATCTGTTCTTCAAAAAAAGAATCATATCCAGCTCTATTTATTTTGATTTTTACATCTTTGGGCGAAGTTACTTGGTGATATACTCCGAATGAGAATGTACATTGTAGTTCATTAATATTTTTGGGTAGGCAAATTGAAATGCCAATGTTTGTTGGGAAAAAGCTGTTGTGATTTAATTTATCTTCGTCAATTTCCTTTGCTTTTGATGTGGTTTCCTGATTATCATCTTTTTCAATAATCAAGTTTTCATCATCTTCATTATCTTCTGAAACATTACGCATATTGGCAGAATCAGCTTCATCTTCGTTCTTACAGATTGATTTATCAGGAAAGACAATGCCAGTAAAATAACGAATTAGCGGATAATCGGATAAAATTTCCTCACTATCAGGTAATCCCCAAGTATCAGAACCAGGGCCATGTAAGCCTTTTTGAATTCGGTTTTGAAAAACCTGTCTTATTTGTTCATCCATATTATTCAGTTTCTTCCTCCTCGGTTTTGATTTTAGTTTTAATAGTCAGCAAAGGCAAAGATTTATCAACAAATGTATGTACTTCTGAATCAGTAAAAGTTTGGAGTATCTTACCTTTAATTTTCTTGTTTGAAAGTACATAATCCATCACTTCATCACTCAAGTTACGACCAAGTGATAACATGATTCCTCTGTAAAGTCTGCGAGCTTCAATAACCTGTTTGAAATTGCTATTCAAAATCGAACAATTTATTAGTTGCTTAATTGACAACAAACTGGTTTCAGAACTTGGGAATTTATCTCGTTCTTTGAAAAGCCAATTGTTTATAGTTAGAATTGATTTAACTTTTAACCCGCATGTATTGAGTTCTGATAACAAATCTGATTCATTGTAATTAGCATTTATTCCCTGTTTTTTTTGAAAGTATTGTTTTAGACTTTCTTTCCATAGAGTTGCTAACCTATCAATTTCGCTAAACTTACCGGCTGAATCTTCGGTCAATGCAATTTCATAAAGTCGTTCTTTGGTATAATTGGTGTAAATCCTAACCTTATCGCCAACCAATAGATTAAAGATTTTTTCCTTTCTGTTTTCCAAATGAAGAAGCACCGATTTACTTCCATCAAATATTAATTCATCACTATTTTCCTCAAAAGTTAGTGCGTAATTAACATTTTCTTGGCTTCCATAATCATATTGTTTTCTTTCTCTTTCAGCTCGTTCTGCTATGTTTTCAATTAAATCGGAAATATTCTCTGGTCTTTCTTCATAATTAAAATCTAAACCCGTGAGCTTTTTTCGATTTGTTGAACAATACTCTTTACTGTAAATATTTGACCAGCGATTTTTTATTTCCTGTAATGCTGTGATTTCTTCTTTATAGCTTATAAAGCTATATGAGTGAGGAAAACTTGACAATTGTTCTATTAAATCGTGTGGCGAATATTCATATCCGAATATACTAAGCAAAAGGACTTTCTTTTCTTTTTGAAAATCGGGTTGCTTCTTTATAAACTGGCTTATAGACATTATTTTCAAAAATTGATGTTGAAAATCTTTTTGCCAAATATTCAAATTTCTTTTAGGTACTATTAATATCTCGAAATTTTGCTGTCTCTTAATGAAAGAGAGTTTTGTATTTGCAAATGATGAAAATACTTTTTCAATCAACTTCTCAGTTTCACTAAGTTGCTCAAAGTAGTTTTCATTTTGCCCAATTAAAACATCCTTAATTGCATTTTCTGTTTCTTTAAGCATTAAATCTTTTACCCAGTCTTGATAGTTTATCAACCTGCTATTTTCATTAGGTAAAATCAGGTTAAAAAGAAGTTTCTTAAACCTAATTAAATCAGAAAGCTTTGTGAAATATTTTTGCTCAAAGTTCTTGATATATTTATAATAATCTTCGATTGCATTGATAAAATCATCATCCTCAACTTGCTCTGATTTTAATTTTGCAATTGGTTCTTCCTTTAAAAACGAAATTTCTGGCTGAGTCCAGTTCCATTTAATAAAAGTTTCGGTGTTGTCTTGAAACTCTTCATTTCCAACTATTATAGTTTTTTTTATCTCTTCGTTATAAATGTCATTTGCAAGGGCTTCTAAATAGTCTGAATTGTATTTGTTTCTTCCAATTAAAATTAAAGAATCTACTTCGTACTTGTCTTTTACAAAATCCTGAAAGACATAATAATTTGGAATAATATAAATCATTGGGTCAATCGGCAACGTACAGTCGTATTCACCACCATTTTTGTTAATGCGTTGCATTGGAATGGATTTCAATAAATCTAAATCAGCCGATTTTTGCTCTTTCAGTTCTGTTTGAAAATCGTTCCAATCAAGAATTATAGCGGTTTTGTACTTAAAATTTGTTGGAAAATTCTCAGTTCCAAATATTCCTTTAAATAGTTTTTTATAATCATCCAATCGAACCTTTACTCGTCGATTAGAAACATGTCCCTTCACAATATCATATTTTTGGATTTGTTGCTCTGAGCATTCTGCAACTGAGGTTACTCCGCTAATTGTGAATTCTAATTTATACTTTCCGTTGTTAAATCCAGTGATTTTATATCTTCTGCCAGCTTTTTGAAGAACATCACCGATTTTATATACAATGTCTGAATCACAATAGTTTTTAAAGAACAATGATATAGCAGTTGAAATAACGATTGGAATATAAAAGTTAGCTTTCTCAGTCTTTTGGATAGTTTTTATATGTAAATTCTGATTCTTATTTAATGCCTTGTCAATCAGATAAAAATTAACCTTATCAAATTGCTCAAAATTTACGGTTCCTAAGCTATTATATTCTTTTTTCAGATAAGTCTCTATCTGCTGAAACAATTTGTTATAATATTCTGAAATCCTAGTCATAAATGCAGCCTTAAAAAATCTTGCACCTGCCTCCATTAAGGTTCTTATTTTGTTAGTTCACTTTTTCAATTTTATAGACAAGTTAGTTCTTGTCTATTCTGTCTCTGAAGGCTTGCATGCAACAATGCATTAGAACTTTACAATTATCCATAAAATTAAAATAGAAATTAATATGATCGTAATTACATATTAAAAAATCTAAATATTTTATAGTTAATGGTCAATTACAATATTTAAAAATGTATCGATTACTTCCTCTTATTATCCCCCCGGCCTTAGACAAACCACGTCAATCAAAGACACATAATACACTAAAAATAAATCCATTACAGAATAAACATAGGTTTGCGAAAGTATTAATCGCCTGGGCATGTTTTGCCTGGCATAAAACCTATGAGTATGGTAAAAAAAGCAATTTCGTTTTTAGTATTTGTCCTTTCCGGTCTTGCCCTTTTTGCACAAGGGAATGGCGTTGGAGGAATCAATGAAGCTACCCAGATGGTTACTTCGTATTTCGATCCGGCTACCAAGCTGATTTATGCCATTGGTGCAGTGGTTGGTCTTATTGGTGGAGTGAAAGTGTACAACAAGTTCAGTAGCGGTGATCCCGACACTTCCAAAACAGCAGCCTCATGGTTCGGAGCCTGTATTTTCCTGATTGTAGCAGCTACCATCCTACGTTCATTTTTCCTTTAAGCGATGGCAGAATTTTCAATCAATAAAGGAATCAATAAGCCTGTGGAGTTTATGGGTTTAAGAAGCCAGTACCTGATGATTTTTGCGGTTGGGTTGCTTGCTATCATCATCCTGTTTTTGGTGATGTACATCAGTGGCATCCCGCAAATTGTCTGCATCGGTTTTGCAATTATCTCAGCCCCTTTGCTTGTGTGGCAAACCTTTTCATTTAACAACAAGTACGGCACACACGGGCTGATGAAGTTGCAGGCTATCAAGAGATATCCCCGAAGGCTGATTAACAGGCGAAGTGTTCGGAAATTATTCAGTTACACCAAGTAAAATCACCGGATCTATGAGAAGCACATTAAAAACCACTACACTGGAACGAAAGTTTCCGTTAATGGCTGTTGAGAACGGTTGTATCCTTTCCAAAGATGGTGACATCACGGTTGCTTTCAGGCTTATCTTGCCGGAACTATTTACGGTAACGGCAGATGAGTATGAAATAATCCACGCCACCTGGTGCAAAGCAATAAAGGTATTACCGGATTACAGCATTGTACACAAACAGGACTGGTATTGCGAAGAAAAGTATGCCCCTGAGATTTCGGAAATGGGCGAAACAACTTTTCTGTCCGGGAGCTTTCAGCGGCATTTTAACGAACGCCCATACCTGAACCACTATTGTTATTTGTTCCTGACCAAAACCACCAAAGAGCGGTCGCGGCAGCAAAGCACGTATAACAGTCTTGCCCGTGGATTTATCATTCCTAAAGAGGTAAAAGATAAAGAGGTGTTCATGAAGTTTCAGGATGCCGTTAGCCAGTTTGAAAGGATTGTCAACGACAGCAATCAATTGCAACTGCAAAGGCTTTCAACCAGTGAAATTACAGGAACGGCAAACGCAAGCGGCATTATTGAGCGATACCTCTCGTTAAGCCAGAATGATAGTTCAGCATTGCAAGACATCCGAATCGATCCGAACGAAGTGCATATTGGGGATAATTCCATGTGTTTGTTTACCATTTCAGACGTTGGTGACCTGCCGGGAAAAGTAGCTACCGACAGCAGATATGAACGCCTTTCAACGGATAAAAGCAACTGCCGTTTATCGTTTGCTTCTCCTGTCGGGCTGCTGCTATCCTGTAACCACATCTATAACCAATACCTGTTTATTGACAACCATAACGAGAACCTCAAACGGTTTGAAAAGATGGGACGTAATATGCAGTCACTGGCGCGGTACGGGCGTGGTAACTTGATTAATAAGGAATGGATAGACCTATACCTGAACGAAGCACATGCCCAGGGACTGACATCTGTCCGGGCGCATTACAATGTGATGGCATGGTCGGACAACCAGCAGGAATTGAAGCGGATTAAAAACAGCATCGGCTCACAGATTTCGCTAATGGGATGTAAGCCACGTCACAACACGGTGGACACACCAACGCTTTTCTGGTCTGGAATTCCGGGAAACAGTGGTGACTTTCCTTCGGAAGAGAGCTTTTACACGTTCATCGAGCAGGCCTGTTGTTTCTTTACGGAAGAAACCAATTACCAAAGCTCGCTTTCTCCTTTCGGCATTAAGATGGTGGATAGGCTAACGGGAAAACCTCTGCATGTGGACATCTCGGATTTGCCCATGAAACAGGGAATCATTACCAACCGGAACAAATTTGTTTTGGGGCCATCCGGTAGCGGAAAATCCTTTTTCACCAACCACATGGTCAGGCAATATTATGAGCAGGGTACGCATGTTTTACTGGTCGATACAGGTAACAGTTATAAAGGGTTATGCGACCTGATCCATCATAAAACAAAGGGTAATGACGGCGTGTATTTCACCTATACCGAAGAAAACCCAATTGCTTTCAATCCTTTTTATACCGACGACGGTGTATTTGACATTGAAAAACGGGAATCGATTAAAACCCTTATCCTGACCCTTTGGAAGAAAGACAGTGAAATCCCGACACGGTCTGAGGAGGTGGCATTGTCTAATGCCGTCAGCAGTTTTATTCAACTCATTAAAAAGGATACAGGGATAAAACCGTCTTTCAATACTTTTTATGAGTTTGTCAAGGGAGATTACCGGAATGAGTTGCGATCTAAGAATGTCAGGGAAAAGGACTTTGATGTGGATAATTTTCTGAACGTTCTTGAGCCTTATTATAAGGGAGGTGAATACGACTATTTGCTCAATTCGTCCCAGCAACTGGACTTGCTCAACAAACGCTTTATCGTCTTTGAACTGGATAATATCAAGGACAATAAAATTTTGTTCCCGGTGGTCACCATCATCATTATGGAAACCTTCATCAATAAAATGAGGCGACTGAAAGGTGTCCGCAAGATGATCCTGATTGAAGAAGCATGGAAAGCCATTGCCAAAGAAGGAATGGCCGAGTACATCAAGTACCTGTTTAAGACCGTTCGCAAGTTCTTTGGTGAGGCTGTAGTCGTTACGCAGGAAGTGGACGACATCATTGCTTCCCCGATTGTAAAGGACAGCATCATTAACAACTCCGACTGCAAAATCCTGCTCGACCAACGCAAGTATATGAACAAGTTTGATCAGATACAAGCATTGTTGGGCTTGACTGAGAAAGAGCGAGATCAAATTCTTTCCATCAACCTGGACAACAATCCTAAACGCAAATACAAAGAGGTGTGGATTGGTTTGGGGGGCACACAATCGGCTGTTTATGCAACGGAGGTAAGTCTGGAAGAATACTTAACCTACACTACCGAGGAAAGCGAAAAAATGGAGTTGCACGCTATGTGCGATAAGATGGGAGGAAATATTGAGCAGGCTATTAAAAAGCTTGCCGATCAGAAAAGAAATCACATTTAAAATTGAAAGTTATGAAGAAACTAACAGGCATTATTATTCTAATGAATATGTGGGCTTTAACACTTCAAGCCCAATGGGTGGTAACCGATCCCACCAATTTGGCGCAAGGTATTGTTAACACCACCAAAGAAATCATCCAGACATCCAAGACCGCCTCCAACATGGTCAGTAATTTTAAAGAGACGGTTAAAATTTACGAACAGGGAAAAGCTTATTACGACAAGTTACGGTCAGTCAATAACCTTGTGAAAGATGCCCGGCGGGTACAGCAGAGTGTTCTGATGCTTCGTGAGATATCAGATATCTACGTTAACTCCTTTCAGAAGATGCTGCAGGACGACAACTATAGTTCCGATGAATTAGATGCTATTGCCTTTGGATATACCCGTTTACTGGAAGAAGGAAATTTCATCCTTAAGGAGATAAAAAATGTGGTAAGCATCACGGGGTTGTCGATGACAGATAAGGAGCGAATGGATATTGTCAACCGATGTTATTACGAAATAAGGGACTACCGGAACCTGACCCGCTACTACACCAATAAGAACATCTCGGTTTCTTATCTGCGCTCAAAAGAAAAAGGCAATACAGCACGGATACTGGCACTCTACGGTAGTACTGAAGACAGGTATTGGTAATCAATAAAAGACGACTATGGATACATTTGATAATCTGCATCAGGCACTACGTGTGCTTTATTCAGAAATGATCCCCCTTTGTTCCAGCATGGCAGGAATAGCCAAAGGAATTGCGGGGCTGGGTGCGCTTTTCTATGTGGCTTACCGTGTTTGGCAATCATTGGCAAAAGCGGAACCTATTGAGGTATTTCCATTGTTGCGCCCTTTCGCCATAGGTTTCTGCATTTTGTTCTTTCCCACACTTATTCTGGGCACCATGAATGCCGTATTAAGCCCAATTGTGAAAGGTACCAACCAAATGCTGGAATCCCAGGTGTTGGATTTGGAGCAACTCAAAAAGGATAAGGACAGGATTGAACGGGAGATAAAACTAAGAAACCCGGAAGAAGCCTATTTGGTCAGTGACGAAGCTTTTGATAAAGCCCTTGATGAGTTGGGCTGGAGCCCCAAAGACATTGCCACCATGGGAGGTATGTACGCAGAAAAGGCTATGTATAGCATGAAAAAATCGATTCAACAGGCATTTCTGAACTTCCTTGAACTCGTTTTCAATGCGGCAGCACTGGTCATTGACTGCCTACGAACGTTTTTTCTGATTGTATTGTCCATACTAGGGCCAATTGCATTTGCCTTTAGCGTCTATGATGGTTTTCAAAGCACGCTTACAACCTGGCTCACCCGCTACATCAGTATCTACCTGTGGCTTCCGGTAGCCGATATCTTTTCTACTGTACTGGCAAAGTTACAGGCTTTAATGCTTCAAAAAGATATTGCTGAAATGGCTGCCGATCCAAACTACATCCCGCAAGGCACAAATGGCATCTATATCACCTTCATGCTCATTGGCATTGTTGGTTATTTCACTATTCCAAGTGTTGCCGGGTGGATTGTACAGGCTGGTGGAATGGGTAACTATGGCCGGAATGTCAATAGAGTTGCTACCAAAGGGACTTCTGTTACGGGAGCTACACTGGGAGCCGGTTCCGGGAATATTACAGGCCGGATTTTTAAACGTTAAAAAACATGATTTTATGGAATTCAAACCTTTAAAGAATATTGAAGACAGCTTTCAGCAAATACGCCTGTTTACTATCGTATTTGTGTGCGTTTGTTGCATTGTGACGGTTTATTCGGTATGGAGTTCGTACCGTTTCGCAGAAAAGCAACGCCAGAAGATTTATGTACTCGATCAAGGCAAGTCACTAATACTGGCCCTGTCGCAGGACTTGGCACAAAACAGGCCGGTTGAAGCTAAAGATCATATCCGGCGTTTTCACGAACTGTTTTTCACACTGTCACCGGACAAGGAGGCCATTGAGCACAACATCAACCGTGCCCTTTACCTGGCCGACAAAAGTGCATTCACCATTTATAAGGATTTGGTAGAAAGTGGTTATTACAACCGGATTATTTCGGGCAATGTGACCCAACGGATTTGGGTAGACAGCCTCCAATGCAATTTCAATGCTTACCCTTATGAAGCCAAAGTTTTTGCACGGCAGCACCTTATCAGGGAGTCATCAATTACAGAGCGAAACCTGGTTTCAGTATGCCGCCTCAGAAATACCTCACGTAGCGACAACAACCCGCATGGCTTTATTATCGAGAATTTTGAGATCGTAGAAAACAAGGACGTATCCACATGGGAGAGATAGCTATGGAAAAGCAGAAAACCAACATCAAACAAAGGATTGAAAACAGCTTGAAAGAAAGGTGTGGCAGGCTGAATCAAACACAGCAAAAAGCACTTGTTATTGCTTTGCTACTAACCTTTGCCTTTCTCTCAATCCTTTCCATCTGGCAGAGCTGTCATTCATCTATGTGCATACAACAAACGGATTACGGGCAAATAGACCCACCCGATTTATCAAACGATACTACTTCACTTAAAAACAAAGATTATGGATATAAATATTAAAAAGAGGCAGCCGAATAAAACGTTAAGCCCCGAACAAATACAAAAGAGAAAAAAGCTGGTCATCTTTCCCCTGATGTTTGCAGGGTTTGCCCTGGCCATGTATTTCATCTTTAAACCATCAGTAACAAGTAATCAAGAAAAAGAAGGACTGAATACCGATTTGCCTATCCCGAAAACAGAGATTATCGATAATAAAAAGACGGCTTATGAAATGGAACTTCTTGAGAAAAGCAGGAAGGACAAAAGAATGCTATCGCTTAAAGATTTTGGCATTGCACCTGACACGACAAAAAACGAGGTTATTGTCCAGTCAATTGCAACTACGCAAAAACGCCCGGAATCATCCATTCATTTATCTGCCAATACTTATAAAAGCGTCAACCGTAATTTGAACAGTTTTTACGATCAGCCTGCTGAAAACACAAGAGAAAAGGAATTGGCAAACAAAGTTGAACAGCTACAGGCAGAATTGGACAAGAAGGACACCGGTGAGGATGAACTACTGGATCAGCAACTTCGGGTAATGGAAGAAAGCTACAAAATGGCTGCAAAATACATGCCTTCCATGCAGGGACAAACTCAGCCCGAGATACATACAAATAACAATACTTCTTCCGCTGAAACAAACAGGAAAATAGTTCCGGTTGCAAGACTTAGCCAAAGTCGTGTTGTTAGCGCCCTTCCTCAAACAATTAGCGATTCAGCATTTGCAGACAGGTGTACCAAACCACTTAACAGTTGCTTTTTTACAGCAGGAGTCAGCAGCGAAAATCAGATTCAGAAAAATACCATAGAGGCCTGTGTACATAGCGATCAGGTTATCACACCGGGGCAAAATGTAAGATTACGTTTGCTGGATGCTATACAGGCAGATAACCTCATTATTCCCCGGCATGAAATTATCACGGGTACTGCATCCCTTCAGGGAGAACGTCTGAATATTTTGGTCAGTTCGTTGGAATATTCGGGAAAGATTGTCCCCGTTGAAATGACGGTATATGATACAGACGGGCAACAGGGCATTTTTGTGCCTGGTTCAATGGGTAGAAATGCCGTCAAATCCATATTGTCGAATATGGGAAGTAGCGCCCAAAGTAGCATCAGTATTAACCAGCAAAGTGCTACTGAGCAACTGGCCACCGATTTAGGGAGAAACATTATGCAGGGAGGGAGCCAGTACCTTTCCAAACGCCTGCAAACAGTAAAAATTAAACTGAAAGCAGGTTATCAATTGATGCTTTTACCGAAACAACAATAAATCATTTAAAACTCAATCATCATGAAAAAATTCAAATTCATTATAGCATTTATCATCATTGGAATAAACATGGCTTTAGGCCAGACCAATACACGTGAAATATCTAAAAACAGGATAATCATCCCTTACAATATTGAAGTCTGTTTTGATAAAACAGTTCATATCATCTTTCCTGACCCGGTAGAATACATTGATTTGGGAAGTGTTAATATCATTGCAGGGAAAGCCGATGGTGCAGAAAATGTGGTCCGGGTAAAAGCTTCCGTAAAAGATTTTACGGACGAAACCAATTTTTCGGTTATAACAGCAGCCGGTGATTTCTATTCGTTCAATGTGTCTTATGCTTCCAGACCTGATAAACTAAGTTTTGAAATGAAGGATTTTACTCATCGCAACAACATCTCGGATCTTCCAAACAATAGACAGGAAGTGTATCTAACCGATCTTGATAGTGAATCGTCCAAGACTATGAAGCTGATAATGGAGACCATTTACAAAAAGAACAAAAGAGAGGTGAAACATATTGATAGCAAGAAGTTTGGGATAGAGTGCGACCTCAAAAGTATCTATTGCCATTCCAATATGTTGTATTTCCATATCGAGCTCAAAAATAAAACTCACCTGAGTTATGACATTGATCTTATGACCTTCAAAATAGCAGATAAAAAAGTAACAAGACGGACAGCAATACAGGAAACAATTATAAAACCGGTAAAGGCGTTTAATGATGTTACTGTAATCAATGGGAAATCCACAGAGCATATGGTTTACGCATTTGAGAAATTTACCATCTCTGATGATAAGGTGCTTATTGTTGAGCTATTTGAAAAAAACGGAGGTAGGCATCAGCGATTTGACGTTAAGAATGCTGAACTGGTAAAAGCCAGAGAAATTGACAAGCTGCGATGTCATTGCTGCAATTAATAAGAAAAATGCCACCTCGACTATTGAGGTGGCATTTATTTATTTGAATAGTATTCCCAAATTCCTGATTATTCTAACAGGAAATGCAATCAACCCAACAAACATTGCTAAAACAACTTTTATTAAAAAATAAATAACCCAGCCCAATATCGGTAAAAAAAGAAATATTTGTGGGGTTACTCTTCCAAGAGCTTTCCAGCCGGAAACAAGTCCCAGTCCCATGTACAATAAGAAAGGATAACTTTCCCAGAAACTATCTGGGGTTTTATAGGTGTCATTAACTAAAAGATCAAGGATTATACTAACAGGCAATCCGATCAAAAGAGTAAGCAGTATCCCCATTATAACTTGTCTTTTTTGTTTCTTTCTATATGTGGAATAACAATCAGAACAAATTGGTTTTGAAAACTGACTAGTGCATTCTAAACACAATCCTTTTCCGCATTCTGTACATTGAGAAACAGCAGATTCAGCTGGGTGATTAAAACAATTCATATTTACTAAACACTTTTAAGTGTTTAAATTTAACGATTTGTTTATTAATTTATTTCATTTAAAAGGCTTTTTCGATAATTTGAAATTTATTGGAAGGGAAAGCCTTCCAATAAACTATATCATGTGAATCAATCACATTATGCCATTATCAGCCATCGAATAAAATGATTCACTTGTTGTTATGATGTGATCCAATACAGGAAGATCAAGAAGCTTGCCTATTTCTTTAAGCTTTTTTGTTAACGCTATATCTTCGTTACTTGGCTGTAGATTTGCCGAAGGATGGTTGTGCATCACTATAATGGATGCCGCATTACATTTTAGAGCCAATTGGAAAATAAGCTTTGGATCAACAACTACTCCGGCAAGTCCGCCAGTGAAAAGATTTGAGAATCCAAGGACCTTATTGGCTCTTGAAAGCAATAATACATTAAATGATTCCCTGTAATCGATATCAGTTTTCCATAATGGGTAAACTAATTCGTAAACATCTTTCGAGCAAGATATTTTTGGCAATTCCGATGGTTTTGATTTGTGAGAATATGAAACAGTAATCTCATTTAGTATAAGTAAATTATCCATTTGTAAATACCCATGCCTTTGGGATTTATTTGGGCTACTGGCTCGCCATTAAATTTTGGCTTATGCCATTGAGCCAGATGGATTCTTGTCAAGGGTGAATGTCAGTTTTTCACGGGAGGCTTTAGGACGGAAAAAACTGAACAAATCCGAAGGACGGCTGGCCTTTTATAATAGATAATCCTCAGCCGCCCTTGACTTTTCCGGATGGTGATTAATAACTTTGTCAGGATTTAATTGATGAAGTCAGTCATTAGTTATGAATATCCACAAAGGTTTTTTGTTACTTTTTTCTCGCTGATGCTCATGAAAAAAGAAGCGGGCTAATTGCCCACAACTGCTTTTATTGTTTAAGTTTCTTCAGCTTTCCCATTTATTATTAAGGGTTGTCAGTTCTTTAAAATACTGCACCTTTAACCAGATATCCTTATCCCCCACTGCTGTAAATCGATATTTAGCACGGGTTAATGCAACGTTAAGAAGATTTGGTTTAGATGCTGCCCAATTGGCTGCTCCTTTTGTTTGTCCATCCAGACCGAGACACAAAATGACTCCTTCGGCTTGTTTCCCCTGAAAAGTATGTACTGTTCCAACGTGTGAATTAAGCCATATTCCAACCGTTTTGGAATCAACCGTTGTATCATATTTCTGAACATTCTGAATTATTGGTTTAAACAGTATTTTACTCAGTTGAAATCGCACTTCAGTGAAAGGTGAAATCACAAATATGTCTGGGAATCCTTTTGCGTGGTGGATCTCATCGGTTAAAAGCTCAGAAATTCGTAGGCCTTGTTCTTCTACCCAATGTCTTCCCTGAACTTCTCCCTTTACGTCAATAAAAGAAGTTTCAAGCTTTATTTTGACTTCTTGAGGTATTGTAGATAAAACCATTTTGTTATCGTAAGCAATATTGTTTGCAATTTTAAACATCGGGTTAATACATCTACGGTGTACCCTTAAAGGCATACCTACCCAGATATCGTAGCCTGCATTGTTAATACTCATTCCAAGTGGATTGACTCGGTCTGCCATTACTTGCACCGACAATTCTGAATTAATGATATTTGTATCCAAGTTGAAATGAGTACGTAAATTGTTGGTTACCGTTTTAGGGATGGTCACTACAGGCTCAATTTGAAGTGGGTCACCCACTACAACAACTCTTTTTGCTCTCCAAATTGCACCTGCTGCTGCTTGCGGAACAGCTTGCCCTGCTTCATCAATAAATAACCAAGGGATATCCTCTTTATCTAAATCAACAAGCATTCTGCCAACAGATGCAAATGTTGATGAGATAACCGGTATGACAAGGAAAAAAACATTCCACATGGCTCTTATCTCATTCTTATTGGGCTTAATTTCGTAGTTTCCTTTCAGATAATCAAAGAATGCAGAAAGCGATGTTTCAATGGCTTTTGAACGTGAATTTGCATTCAAAATAAATGCCTCATGCACTTTCATTGCCGAAATAAATAATTCTGATTGTAGCTTTTTGAACTCGTCAGAATACCAGGGACATGCCTCCTGTGATTCTTTAGATTCGATATTCTGCCAAAACTCATCATCTGCGAAGTTAGCTTTCAAGTTTATCCGATCCTGCTGTACTTTTCTTTGTGTTTCTCTCAAATCGGTTTTTATCTCGTTTGCCTTTGAGCTACAACGACTAAAGACTGTTGCTACATTATCTAGTTCTACTTTGGCAGTATCAAACAACACATCAACCTTTTCAAAGGCTTCCTGTGCCAGAATGTAGGTCGTATAGGCTTTTGCATACGCTTGTTTATATGATAGCCGAACCGTTTTATTAAATAAACGGGAAAAGAATCCTGGTCTTGTACTTTTTATTGTTGACAAATGGGCAAGAGAATTTTCTTTCTTTTTTTCGGCCTGTCGTAATGCTTCTCCTGCATTTTGCTTCTTCTCTTTGCATTCTAATAAATTCTTTTCCAACGCCCCGTACTCCTCCCTGACAACCTTGTAACTATTTGACAGTTCGAGGTATTTTATATACTCATGATGAACTTGAACTAGTCTTTTTCGCTCTTTATTGACCTCATGAAGTTTTTCTCTAAAACATTCTACCGCTTGTGTCCAGTCTTTTGAATCAGCGGAATAATTCCGTAAATAACTTCTTAAATCATCAAATTCTTCATTTCTGTTGAACCACAACGACGAGACTAGTTTACTTCTGTTTTCTTTATTGCCAAGTACCGCCGCGATTAACCCCCAATAATCCTTATTAATACAGTTTTTTGCTACACTTTTAAAGTATCCTATTTGTTCAGCATAGTTATCAACTTCCTTCTCTAAGGGCAATTCTTTAGATACATTCTCTACAGCACCATTATTTGAAGACGCCACTACAATACCGGAGTTGCAAAGGGACTCATCTAATTGATAGATAAATGGATTAAATCCTTTACCCGTTTGAAATTCTCCAATCTTTGACAAGGCAAAGCCTGGGACGTCTATTTCAATAAGTTTTTTAGCCCTATTTACAAGAATTGCTGCAATAATATCACGAAGTAAGGTTGTTTTCCCAGTTCCCGGAGGCCCGTTTACAGACATTAAATCGCCCGTGTGACTATTATTCATTTGGTTAACAATGGTATTAACCGCAAATTGTTGCATGAGACTAAGCGAATGTTTCGAAGGCCATGCTCCATCAGGATAGTTTTCTGGTGTTAAACTCTTTTTTAATAACCCAATTTTCTGTCCTAAATCATTTCGTGTCGTTCCTTTATTTAAATTGCCATCAAGGTATTTCTTAAAAGCAGGAGGAATGTTTTTGCGATTTAGTTTTGTTATAATCTGTTCAATATCATCTACAAAAAAACTGTTTAGGATTTCAGCATTGTTTTGCTCTTCGTCTGTCGGTCTAATTTGAGGTTTATATTTTTCTTCACGCTTTATATAAATCTCCAACATTAAATCTGTTGTCCAGCTTAGCGACTTTATTACCTTGCTCTGAACCTCAAGAATGGCATCTAAGTTTATTTTACCTGTGAGTTGATATTCCAGATCCTCCAGCAATTTGTTTTGAACAGCTAGAAAAGTTTCAGCCCAATTGTTATCTTCTATCTTTTGACTTTGTAATTGCTTCAAGGCCCAAGGCAAAGTAGATGCTCCAAAGGAATTGGGAATATAACTCCCGTCTATATCCACTTTAAAAGAAGCCATACAGATTTTGGAACTACGAAGGTTTACTTCTTTCTCTGTATCAGAGAAAAACTCCTTGACAAAATCATTTACAATTGCAGAACTGATTACCGCCAAATAAAGGGTATACTCTATGGTTTTCTCTTTCGATGATGGAGTCTCTTTCTTTAACCATGGAATAACAGTTTTCAAAAGCTGTGTATTGCTGTTTTTAGGAATATCTGCCGGGCTGAAGTGTTCAAGTTTGTGCCAACAGGATAATAGTTGTTGATATTGGGTCATTTAGAAATATTTTACCTTCGGTTTTATATCAAATATAGTAAATGATATTGTATAAGTCTTACAAGACTGTTACCAACTCAATTAAGATGAATTCAAGAATATTAACTGCTTGCGGATATCTTTAATTTTGGTAAATTGGAGTTTTTGATTCAACTCTATTAGATCTGTGAGAAAAATAATATACAAAGGCGAATTTGATAATTTATGTTCTAACCTAAAGGCATCTCAAGAACAACGTATTGAGCTTTTAAAAATCTTTACCGATACTCAATATTCTCCTCATGAGTATTTTCAATTAAGACCGGAATTCTTTCGTTTTGAGCTGTTAAAAGCAGAGATTCAAAAAATTATTATTGATGATGATATTGATAGTCACCTGAAAAAAGTTTTTCGAATACAAAGTGATTTAGACGATATACCTGCTGAATTATTAGAGGCTATTAAACAGAAAGATGTCGCTGTCTTTGTAGGAGCCGGTTTATCTAAATTGGTTGCAGGACAATATCCACTCTGGAGTGAACTTGCCAATAATGCAATAGGTTTTCTTGAAGAGAAGGGAAAAATAAACTTTTATGAAAAGGAAAGACTCATAAGAGAAATAGGTGATCCCAAGCAAAAACTTTCAATTTTTGAAAAATATTTAGAAAATGGCGGAAAGCGAGGAAAGGAAACAACTGAGTTTGATGAATTCATTCAACAGAGTTTTGCTTTCAATCATTCAAAAAAATCAAATTACTCGAATCCATATGAATTATTGTGTTCCGAAACTTTCGATTTTATAAAAGTAACATCAAATTTTGACTTGGAATTTGCAAAAGCATTAAAGAAGAAACATGAAAATCCACAAATATCTCTTGATTTTTCAGCTACAGATTTAACAGAAACATCTGATGTATCAAGAAAAACAGAAAGCTACATAAAAACGACAAAAGATGGAGAAGAATTCCTGCGAAATCGAATTTACATGTTTCACGGGAATATCAAGAATTCCTCGGAACTAGTTCTGACCACAGAAGATTATATTACTGAATATTTCTCCGATGATGGAAGAATCAGGCCTTTTCTTGAAAAGTTATTTCATGAAAAAACAGTCCTTTTTATTAGCTATGGATTAGCTGAATTTCCAATCTTAGAACGAATATTTTCACCTAAAAAAGATCCCAATAGTAAAAAAGCCAAAAGGCATTTTATTCTTTTACCTACCTACTTTTCGGATATTAGCTATTTCAACGTGCAGAAAACATATTTTGACAAATTAGGGATAACAGCTATTCCATATTATCTGGATAACGATGGTTTTTTTCGTATCTGTAAAGTATTGGAAAGTTGGGAGAAAATGATTGCTGTTGAACCGATCAATAATATCGATATAATTGATTCTTTCTTGGAGAGTGGATCTAATATCGAAAATGTAATAAGAGTTATTAAAAGGGACTCTAATTCCTTAAATCATTTATTTGTTGAGTTGAAAGATTTTGAGCATTGGAATGATTTTAAATCCGAAGGAATTTTTTCAGCCGAAAGGTTTCTTGTTCCACCTGAATACCAGAGGGATGCCAACCAGTTTATTTATACGCCTGTTTTTTATTTCGAAAGACTATCTGAAGCGATTGGCAAGGGGGTAGTCGATAATAAGAGGTATTCTGAAGATTTAGTGAATATGATACTTGCTATTTCCTCTCTGGCAAAAGAAAAGGGGCGAGAACTGAGCCTTAGGACCAGATCATTCTTTATCGATATACTCTCAAATATGCCTTATGTATTTCTATCAGATGAATTATTTGAAAATGACATAAGACGTTGGATAAAAGGAAAAGATGCAACTGATTACCTCGGTTATCCATTATATGCGAGATTATTACGTAGCCTAATAATACAAAATGATCCAAGAGCCTGGGAAAAAGCAGAGGTGTTATTTAAGGTTGCCATTCATGAGACCTTGGAGTATGAAATTATCTCAGAACATTATTTATCTGCTGCTTTTGTAGATAATGATAAAAGCAAAAATTTATACAAGGTTATTGCTGAAAAATTCTCAAATCAATTTATCAAGTTTATTATTCGAGAAATAGAGGATTTTCTCGTAAAAAAATATTTTTATACAATATCTTATGAACTGGATGGCCAAAATAGAAATATACAAGTAAGCTATAAAGGAGATTGTGTTTTCGAAGAGAAACTCGAAAATGGTTCTGGATCAACAATTTCCTTTGATCCCAAAGGACATGGTAAGGAACTAGCTCATCAAGTCATTAAAATAGTTGAGAAAGATAAGGCGGCACAGGCTAGGTGTATAACTGAGAATTTTAGTGAATTTGGCAAAAGATTTTACGAAACTTTCCCAGATGAAAATGATTTCAGCATTTTTAATGATCATGAAAGCTATGACTACAATATTAAGCCATTAGCAACAATCCTAAAATATATTTTAAAGGAACGATCCTTTACTGAAAAAAAGTTCATAAAGAATTTATTGGACAGTTTTATTGGAGAAAGACACGGGTTCTTTGTTCAGCTAGCCTTATTTATTATTGATGGTAATTGGGAGTTTTCCAGTTTTATTCAGGATATAATGAATAAGAAAACTGAGATCACGTTTGAAGAAAATATTTTGAAAAATGATTTTCGAATATTTCTAAAAAGAAATATCGATAAACTATCGGCAGAGCACAAAACTGCAATAATCGATAAAATTGATAATGGCCCTTATCGCTACAGAGAATCATATAAAGAAATCTCAATTAAATATTGGAAACTCAGATGGTATAATAGTCTACAGGCAGATCCTCTTTTTAAGAATCGCTTTGATGAATTAAGTGAAGGGAAAAGCTATAGTAGTGAAGAATTAGATGATTCGGGGCGCATAAGGTATTATGGAGAAAAAACTCCTATGTCGCCTGACAATTTAAATAAAATGAGTAATGATGAGATAATCGATTTCATCCGAAATTTTTCTCCGGATTCAGACTCAAAGTGGGAAATGGGGAGTGTGAAGCAATTAGCGGTATCAGTTGGTCAGTTGCTAAAAATAAATCCGTCTAAATTTTATGATCTACTTGAAACAGATTTCACCTTTCCATATGTTTACGCAGACCAGATAATATCAGCGTTAGATGAAAATTGGGCCAATACAGTTGGGCCAACTCTTGTTGATTTACCAAAATCATTCAATTTTATTGAGCGATATATCTCTAATGTCCTGGAACAAAGTGAAAGCTTAATAATTCAGACTGAATCGTATGTTGACCACAAGACCGTAGCTGGTGATATAGCTCACTTTATTATGCGCGGTAACGAGTCAAAGGATTATTATTTCCCGGAGGAATATTGGGAAAGGTGCAAGGCAATTATACTATTGCTTACGAATAATATTAAGCTTTTTGAATATACTCCGCCAAAATCAACCTTTCAGACTGATAATAATAGAGAGTATACGTTAAATCATTCCTTAAACTCGGATCAGGGGCGAATTTTTCATGCCAATTTTATTCTTAGTCGTAGATTTGCTTTCGCAACAAAAGACGAAGACAGCAGGTTTCAAGATGAATTTAGGCTATCTTTCTCAAAATGCTTGGCAAGTGAAATACGTGATGCATTTATTATTTTCGGGACCTATCTTACCAGTTATGCTTATTTTGATGAATCCTTTACGCTTAGTCAGGTCAAGAAATTTCTGAATCTCGATAGTGAAAACTGGAAATCATTTTTTGGTGGATGGCTGTTTTGGGATTATAGAGGCTACTCTCCTCAACTGCATAAAGTTTTATCTCCTCACTATTTACGAGCTATTAAGGAAAATTTTGATATTGGTGGTTTATCCCAGAATAGTGGCTTAACCCGAAAAGTGCTAGTTGCCTATTATTGGGGTTATGAGGAGTTAGAGCAACCAGTACTAAATACCTTTTTAAAAAATTCTTCAATAGAAAAGCTTGATGGCTTAGTTAAGTTAGTACGTTTAGACTACAAGAAAGTTAAAAAAACTAAGGAAATATATGAACGTATCATCCCGTTGTGGGATATGATAATTGAGGAACTAAAAAATAGAACTGGGACTGAAAAGTTAAAAGTAGTTGCCGAAACATTGTATTTATCCAAATACATAGAAACAATTGATGAAAAATCATTTTATAGATTGATGTTTGTATTAGAGTCAGATTGTGAGTCTGTAGGTACAAGAGCTTTTTTAAAAGACCTTAAAAGGTTTTTAAAAAAGGATGATGGATTAGAGACCTGTAACTATATCTGTTCCCTTATTGAGCTTATTATTAATAAGTACTATCCAAGGCCGGATGAGGACCTAAAAAGCTTGTTGACGAACTTATTTGAACTAAGACGTAAAGAATTAAATGAACCATTGAAAAGAATATGTAATAGCATTATAGAGATAAATGAAGGTTACATTAGTTGGCCCGCAGAGCTGGTAAAAAAGTATTTAGATCATTAATTATGATAACTTTTAGACTTAATCAGATTCGTATAAGCGTGGCCTCATAATGCTTAAAAAAGAAAACATTAATGACTCAAACAATTTTACAGCACATGAAAATCAGGGGTGCTCATTCTATTATAATTTGAGTCTTTTTTCTGCGTTTCTACATTCGTAAACTCTAACAAATAAGCTGTATTTTACCATCTTGATAAAGGCGTTTTCTCATCTAATGTATTTTTATTTTCACTTTCAATAAGTCTTAGTATCCAAGCTTGATATTCTTTTAATGAATTTCCTTCGTATTGTTTAATATCTCCCCATGGATCATTTTGAAGAACTGCAGAAGCCCATGCTTCACAACTTCTTCTTGGAAAGATATTTAAAAATGAATCTGAGAACTTATCTATTATTGAGTAGTGATGTCGTATAAAAAACTCATACCAATTATCTCGAACTTCATCTTCAGGTTTTACATCAATGATTTGGATTTCTCCAAAATCTCTAATCTTATTGTCCGACCACACCTTAAACATCAATTCTCTTGCTGCAATATCTGTTTTTGGGGCACTGTAACCAAATATTGTAATCATGAAGGCATTCTCAAGAAAATGCTGTAACATTTCCCATTCTTGCTTTATGAATTTATCTTGATTGTAATTTTTTTCTTTAATTGGATATAATAAATCAACCTTCTTAAATTTTTGGAAACACTTTGAGCAAGCACAATTAACAAAGCCTGTTGTACCGTGTTCTTCACATCGTCCAACAAATACATTACCATGCAAAAATGCCAAGTTTGGCAACTTTTTTATATGTCTATTTCTTTGATATGCTAGACATAGTAGAGGGTCCCAATTAAATGTTGCTATTAAATCAGTTTCTCTTAGTGAAAGTATTAATTTATCATAAAGTGTAAGTTCGTCGGGAATCACAATGTTGGAAAAGTAATTATAGATTATATCTTTTATCTCTATGAAATATTGATTTTCTGCCTGTTCTTTTTGTAATGTATCAAAAACATCTTCAAAGTCATCTACAGGCAATTTTACTCCTAATTTTTTAAGGTTTGATTCGATTCCTGTTATTTCCACAATATTTCCTAACGTAGGTAGTTTTCTTCCATATTTATCTCCATTAGGTTGAGCTGCGAAACTTGCACCTGCTCCAAGTATCACAACATGGGGATGAAAGTTTTTATTTTGTCTGATGTCAAAATATGGTAATATACTCATTTAATATCGCTTATAACGAACAAACATATCCAAACGCGGGCGATTGCTGGCTTCTGGCTTATTAAAACCGTTACAATATTGAAGCGTGCTACATACCTTTAATTTACTACTATTGCGCCTATTTTTTTTATACATTGTCTTGGTTGTGGTTGACCTTTACAGATTTACAGCTATCTCTGTTAATTCATTTGCTGTATCTAGATTAAGAACTATTCCTTTTTCTTTCAGTTCTTCAATTACAGAACTTCTAAATTCAAGCTTATCAATTAAATGTTTATGCCTACTCTCAAAAATTTTAAAGATGTCATCCCATGTCATTGCGTATATTTCATAATTTCTTATGCTTTCTACTAAATATCTTTTTCCTTTTGATTTATGAGATTCATATTTACCTACAATATAATCGTCTACTTCCTTACCGATTAAAATAAACTTCCATTTACGAAGTTGGCTATTAAATCGAGGTTCATTTCTGATAAAATTCATATAGTCCTCAATTTGTGAATATTGCTCTTTACCAATAACTATTTTAGGTCTTTTTAATTCAACTATAATATTTTCTTCGATATTATACTCATTTGTATTTGGGTCAGAAACTTCAATTTGTCGACACAAGAATATATCTGGACGTTTTAATTTCTTTTTGTCATTTATCTTCTCTGGAATCTTATCTCCTCTTTCAATGTGTGCCAAATAATTATTTAATGCTATTTCAAAATTTTCATCGGCCGATGCAAGATGATATTGCTCTCCAAATAGCCAATAATTATTTTCAACTACTTTTTGAATATGGTCTCTTTCTGTAGCAAATTTTTCAAGGTCAAAAACTAATGATTTTATTATCTCAACTACTTGAAACCTATTCTCCAAAAGTCCTATTAGTTTAGTGATTTTCGAAAAATTTGTTTTCCTTAATGACTTAGCAAGCAACTCTCTTTCTTCGTCTGATAGCTTGATTACATTTTCAATAATTTCAAGAACATGTTCTCTTTGGTCTGTATCCAATAGAAGATTTAAAAATCCAACAAGAGTTTTGCTTTGTGTATCCTTTAATCCTTGAAATATTTTTGGTTGAACACAGTATAACTCCTTAACAACTGTTTCAAGGTCTTTTTTTCTATATTTCTCGTAGGTGTTATTTCTAAATTTTGGGAAGATATTCTTTGAATAATATCTTGACACTAATTTCTCTGCTTGCTGTTCACGTATAAACTGTTTTTCTTTTTCAAACACAAAAGAGTTTAGCTTACGAATAAGCTGTTTGTACTCAATTGCCGATTGGTTCTTACCTGTATGGCCTAAAACAGGAGCTTCTACTTTGGTATAAGTGAACTCATTAAAAAATTCAGATTCAACATAGACAGAATGATGAAAGTCAATTGCTTTATTATTAAACGATGTATGTTTTCTGTAGACTTCCTTTAGCTCATCGTTAAGCAGGTAATAGTAGTATTTATCACCTATTTTATGTTTCCATCGTAAAAAACTTACCTTAAAATTGAAAGCTCCAAGTTCTAAATCAAACTCATCAAAATCGTCAATTATATCCCAATAGTCTATTTTGCGACCATTCACTGTAATACAATAATCTTTCTCTTTGTTTAGAAATAGAAACCAACCAAATTCACTTGCTAAATAATTGTCAAACTTATTTGTGTCTAAAAGGTCTGAAGTTAGAGAATGAAAGTCTTCAAAGGTTACGGTAGTCCCTGTTTGGTTTAAATTTGATTTAGTTTTATTGTCAATTCCGAAAGTGTCTTGAGAAGATTTGCTAATAAGAATATCATACTGCAATATTTCATTCTCACTATTTAAAAATCGTGTTTGCCAAATAGCCTTGTTTGAAAATACACTAAAAGAAAAACGACCTTTGCCCATCTTCCCTTTTACAAATCCATCATTATCATAAGTCGTTTGTTTATTGGAATCCAAAAAATGTCCAAAAGTTTCATCTATATTATCTATACAAATCCCCTCTCCATTATCGGATATTGAAAAATTAAAGATATACCCAGTTTCATTTGAGTCATACTTTAAATCAATCTGAGTAGCTTTGGCATCAAATCCATTCCAGATATATTCTGCTATTGCCTTTCTATAATCAGTTGGTAAACCTGATTGAGCGATACTCTTTGATGTTATTTTCGTTTTATGCTGTTCCATAATGTACTTGGTTTCTTAGGCTTCGCCATAACGTCTGTTATCAGTCAACCAAAGTTATCTTATTATTTACTATTTCTCACGTTATGTATATATTTTATTTTTTTTCTTCAATTTCTCTAAACTGACGACGTTGATTTTGGGTAAGGTTCTTGATTACTATAACATTGATTCCTCCTGAGAAATTCTCATTAATGGCTCAGGAAATCCAGCTCCCTTGGTTCATTTATAATTTTGATTGTTCCATTTACCCTTTAAATGAGATGAAAAGTAAACGACAATCTACCGTTGAACCGGTCTGGGGGACACTGACCCAGTTTATGGGCTGCGGAAAGGCAATACCATTGGTATTCAGCAGGCCAACAAGGTAATGTAAATGGCAGCCTGTGCCTACAACCTGAAAAAGATGCTGAAGTTTGTCAAAAATGATGTCGGAACAATGGCAGGGGTTACCCTTTCCAATTTTGCCGGCGTTTGGCCCTGTATCTGCTGTTTTAGCCTTGTTTTGAAGCTTTCCGGGAAATAAAGTTCTAATATCAGCCCAAGCCAAACCCGTGACAAAAAAACAGCAGGCCAACGATTTTTCTGGCAAAAGGAAAACCACGAGTTAAAATTAAGGGGTTGTGCAACGGTTACCAGTGTTGTGTGCAGTTTTTAATTATTACCTAAAAACTAAATTTTGCATTTCATTGATTAAATCAATCACAATTTCTATTGTTTCTTGATTGCCTTTTTCATCCTCTTTGGTATTCTCCAAGAATTCTAAGGTTCTCCTTTTGTTATAAATTTGAATAGGATTATCTGTATCCTCGTTATACTTAAATCCATGAGGAATCAAGCTTTCATTTCTGATTCTTGAAGGCAATTCATACCTTAAGTCGATTAGTATATATTCACTTTCAGGTAATTGAAATCTAACTTCGTAACAATATTTTGAACCAAGTTCTTTATGCGTCAAATAAATTTTCTCAGTGCTTAATATTTTCCTTTTTGTCTTCCAATGCATATAATATTCTTTGTTTTGTATAGTTTTTATAAATGCTTAAAAACCTTAATTGCCTCTGTTTCTCTTTTATATGAATAAGCAATAAGCTTTCTATATAATTCAATTTCCATTTTAAAATAATCACGTGGATATAATTTGTCCAATTGAATTAAATGTGCAATTGTCATTTCTAAGCGTTCTCTAGTATGACTTTCCGTTGTTGCAAATTTCATAGCGACCTCAAAGATTACTTCAGGGGCTTTGTAGTATTCAATCATCTTTTCAGCGTTATAATGTTGAGGATTTATTTCTTCATCCTTTTCCATCATATCTAAGTATCCAGAGTCTTTAACAAATTCAGACATTTCACTATCAATTTCTGGTGTCTCAACTATACATTCGTTTATTTGCTCAAAGGTCTGTACATCTTTTCCTGTTAATTCTCTTGCTTTTACGAAAATTGCATTATGAATTTCAGTTTGCTTTTCTAGTGGATTTTCAGAATTGGCAAATTCAATTTCTTTTTCATTTGCTATCCTTAAACAATCATCAATTTTTATCAATTTGTCTGATTGCAACAAATCTTCAGGAGTACAATAATTCGGATTATTTACAATATTAACACCTGCGTATTCATATGATTTTGCAACAAATCGCGTACAAAATTGTCGGTTTGGTTCTTTTGCTTCAAGTTCATCTGTCAAATGAGAAATCTTTGCTTCATTTGTTGAATAAGCCATCCCAATCATTCTTCTTGCATAAGTTTCTGCTTCCATTAGGATTTCTGTATCAGTGGCATCTTTTAGTCTTAAAACAACAGCATCGTTAGGATTTTCAATCAATTTTCTCTGTATATTATTTGATTGAACTCCTAAACCATCTGAATCAATAATGCTAGCAACTCCAACATATAATATTGCATGAGAATATTGACTACCAGTTACCTGTCTAACTAATTGAGAAATCCGTGTGTTCTGCCTGGTAAGAATAATGTCTCCTACCATTAATTTATCTAAATCGAATATGTACATGGAATCTGATCTTTATTCTATGTTTAATCGTTTTAATTCGCAGTCGGGTTAAATTGCACACAACTCTGTTATCTGTCAACCAAAGTTATGTTATAAATTACTATTTCTCACGTTATGTGTGTATTTTATCTTTTTCTTCAATTTCTAAAGACCGACAACATTAATCTTGGAGAAGGTTTTAATTACTGCAACATTGATTTCTGCTGAAAAATTCGAATTAATGGCTCAGAAAATCTGGGTTCCTTGATAATTCTGATTGTTCCATTTGTCCTCTATATGACTGCATTTGTCCAGGGCAACACCAAAGTCTCTTTAAAAGAGGATACCTACCTTTGAAAAGGCCTATAAAGCCTATAATATTAGGTTTGGTTTCTTAAATAAAATTTGATTTGCACAGCATGACTATATCAAAACGAAATAAAATAACAGAAGCAACCTGTTACAATTTGAGCTTTTTCTTTTGTGTTTCGGCACTCATAAACTTCATTACAGCCTCAAAATCTTCAGCTAAAAAGTTCGAAATTGATCCCCTTGGGGTCACCAAAGCGGGGATTTTATCATTTTTGATGGAATCCCCTTTTTTATTCCTTCCCAGAAGCTGAAACTATTTTCGCTACAAAATCAGCTTATAGGATTCTATAAATCTAGATCCCATTATTCCACTTAAAGATATAACCATTAACAAGTTAATCCAAAAAACAAAGTTCCTGACAAATAAATAGGACAATCATTTTTCAAGTGCATCGGCCTTATTTAGATTCGTTCCATATTTCGGGAAATATCGTTATATACTTTATCTAATAAAAATTATTGTTGTAGATTTATCACGATGATAACCAAGTACAAAAAATAATACACTCATTTATCAAACTATACCCATATACCCAATGACATAAATTCAAGACGATTAATATAATAAAAGAAAAAGGGCGGTAAACTTTACCCGCTAAAGTATTTCGTTTACTGCCCCACACCTCTTTCAATAAAAATCATTTAATAGAAAGATTATGCCAAAGATAATAGATTATTCTTGGTATTCAAAGATTGTATCTCCAAGAATTCTGTGTATTTATAGAATTTTAGCTTTTTTTATAATTTCAACTTTTTTTATAGGATGTTCTCCTTCTGACAACTGTAATAGGAAGAGAGAATTTGAGAAAATTTCTGATTATCAACTTTTTATTAGTAAAAGTAAAAATGGACTTGTTTGTTCTCGTCAAGTAAATGGATTTTCATTTGAGGCCAAATATATTCCGCCAGAATTATGCGCTTTAGAGCAGAGGCAATCAGGCACAAAGGACTTACAGATTGATTCCCTTATAACTCAAAATAAGTACAGTAAGACCTTCCTATTTACAGTGCAAAATGATGGACATAATAATCTCCCTAATCTTCTCTGGTTTAAAATTGAGTCCAAAACAGAGCTTAAGAATCGTGAAAAACACATTGACTGCCAATTCGACCAACATTTCAAACTTAAGATTGGAGACAACATATATTCCCCGCAATTATACACTGTTGACAGAACTTTTGTAGATAGCAGAAAGTTGGTATTCCGGTTAAAGTTTATTGCTGATTCAAAATCATCTTTAATACTGGATGAAAGGGATTTTGCTCTAGTTTTTGAGGATCCATACTTTGAAACCGGGATAAGTAAATTTTATTTTAAAAAAGAAAGTATCATCGTAATACCCCAATTAAAAAAATCCTAAAAATATGAAATTCAGATCTTCACGTTTTTTTAAGGTTTTAACCGTTTTTGTACTGGTTAATTTTATTACCTCATTAATTCTACCAACAGTTACATGGGGTTTAACTTCGGGACCTGATTCCCCTGAGTTCTCAAGTTTTACACCCGCAGGTTCCACTGAGATGGTTAACTTGTTTACAGGTGATTTCAATTACAACATTCCCATTGTTGAGATACCCGGGCCACATAACAGTGGATATGCAGTATCTCTTTCGTATAATAGTGGTTCATCCTCCGAAACCGAAGCATCATGGGTTGGTTTAGGCTGGACACTAAATCCCGGTGCGATAAACAGGGAGCTTCGTGGGTTTCCTGATGAATACGATAGAAAGCAAATTGATTATTACAATAAAACAAGGCCTAATTGGACAGCTACGTCCGTGTTTGGGATGGGGGCAAGTTTGGAGATCTTTTCAAAAGACATTGCAAAGGACGTCATTGCAGATGCTGCAAAAACGGTTGCAGAAGAAGCAACAGATAGTACAAGTTTATCTGTAAATATTACTTCAAATCATAGAATAAATAACTATTCTGGCTACCAGAATATAACTTCCTTTGGAATGAACTTTGACGGGAAGGTTGGCATAGATGCCACCTTGGATCCAAATGGAACAACATTTAGCCCATCTGTTTCACCTTTAGTTTTTTTTAAGAAAGATAAAGAAAATAGCGAAAAACAATCAACTCCGAACTTGTATGGCTACAATTATGGCATAGGGAAAGGTTCTGCAAATATTGGTTCAAGTCTTTTCTCTTTTTCTTTATCTCCCTGGGTACGTCCCCCTGCTCCTTACAACTTTCCTGAATATTCGGGCTTCAGCCTTAATTGGTCAGCTTCAGTACAAATTAATCCATCAAACGTACCCGTCGGACTTGAGGGGCTAAGTAGAAGTGGAAGTGTATCTTTCAGATATAGTCCATATCACACAATCAATTCAGTTAACGGATATTTGTATACTGATCAGACCAAAGCAGAACTAATGTCGGACTATTATGTTGAGAAAGACCAGCCTTTCAAAAAATCAGACCTATTTATTGGCATTCCATTTAATAGCAATGACATGTTTCGGGTTAGTGGCGAAGGAGTAATTGGTGGGTTTAGAGCCTACAAAAAAGAAGTGGGTCAAATAACTCCAAAACGCACAAAAAGTGAAACCAAAATCCGTCAAATTGGCTTCGAAGCCATGTTTGGCGTCAATAATGGTATAGGAATGGATTTTGGAATAGGACATTCAAGAACAACTGTAAAACCTTGGGGAGATGCAAATTCTACAAGTTCCGAATTTATACTTCGCTTTAACAACGATAAAGGAGGAACGATAGAATATGATGGTACAGATATTACCAGAACAAAGTCAGATTTTAATTCAACTGTTCCAGGATTTAAGTCAGCATCCCATAATGCTTCAGCTTTATACTCCCTGGATAATATAGGTCAGTCTTCTTTTATTAAATACAATCAGGAGGATAGTCTTTTTACCGGTTTTGAGATTATAGATAATAAAGGAATGGAATATCATTACAAAGAGCCTGTTTTTATTCAAAATGAAACATCGCTGAGCTTTGATGTTATTCCTGAAGAAGTAGAAGAAAATAACTATTTAGCATTTAAAGAATTAAAACTGAGTAAAAATGATGGTTTCTATAATGTTTCAGATTCAGTTTTACACAATAATTATCATAAATCGGTTATTGGCCAAATTAATAAAAACAAATATGCCAACACCTTTCTGTTAACAGAAGTACGTACTCCTAACTACATAGACTGTGATACCATTCCAGGGGGCTCTAATGATGATTTTGGTGGCTGGACAAGGTTTAACTATCGTAAGACTTATGGTGAAAACAGAGATAATTGGTACAGGTACCGGATGCCATACAATGGACTACTCTATCAGCAAAACTCAATCTCTGACATCCACGATGATAAAGGAACTGTTTCTACGGGAGAAAAAGAAGTAAAATACCTACATACAATTGAAACCAAAACACACATAGCCTACTTCATAACAAATAAGACCACAAACGAATCCAACCCTTACTTATCTGGTTCTCAAAACGAACGATTAGATGGTATTGGTGCACCTGATCTAAATGAAGAATATGATCCCGCTGCAAACTTAAATGAATCAATTGATAAATCAGAATTAGCAAAGCTAGAGTATTTGGAAAAAATTGTGCTTTATGCTAAAAACAGTGATGGGACCATAGATGGGCAAAAACCTTTGAAAACAACCTATTTTGAATATGATTATAGCTTAGTGCCCAATGTTGTCAATAACCTGAATAGTAATTTTAATTATGCCGATGATGGTAATTCGATGCTTGATCGCACCGGCAAGCTAACTTTGAAAAAGGTATGGTCCGAATATCAAGGAGTAGTACCTGCCAAAATAAGTCCTTATGTATTTAACTATTATTATCCAAATCCTGCCTCAGACAGCAAGCTCTATGAATACTTTTCAAATGGAGGTTACGAATTTCTTGCTTCTGGGAAAGCACAAAATCCAAGCTATTCACCGTATTCATTAGATGCATGGGGTAATAATACTCCTAATGGAAAAGAAAGGAGAAAAGAAGGTGTTTTCTGGACTGATCAATCGGCATTTTTAGAAAGTCATGTTTACGGGAAAAATAAGAATGGAAAATATTACGATCCAGCTGCCTACCAGCTCAAATCCATTCAAATTCCTTCTGGAGGAACAATTCATATTCAATATGAAGCTAAGGATTATACACATGTTCAAAACAGAACAGCGATGGCAATGGCCAGAGTTTCAGGAGAAAAAGAACATTTTCCTAAATATGACAAAGATACATACATTATCAATGTTGCTGATTTGGGCTGCGATCCGAGTAATAATCTTCAGGTTGATCAGTTGGTTGAGAAAATAAATTTACACTTTCACCCCCAAACAGAAGAAACAGATTCACTTTTTTATGGTAAAAAGATCTATTATAAATTTTTATTCTCATTGCTCAATGAAAGCCCATCATTAAGTAATAACCGATCAGAATATATTAGTGGCTATGCCAATTTTAATGGGGCAGAAAAAGTTAGTTTAGATGATGGGACATATGGAATTAGGATTTCATTAGGCAGTGAAAATAGTAATGATGGTGAAAGGGCATTGGTTCCACGTCAGGCATGTCGTGAATTTGTTGAGAATCAACGTCAGGGTAAAGTTAAAAGTGGAGATTGTATCGAACCGAACTACGAAAGAAAATATGATCCCCTATTCGTTGAGGCCGCAAATAACAGTGACGATGGCAAAGGTACCTCTAAATATACTACCTCTTTACGTCTAATGGCACAAATGGCTGTTGATTTTAGTTTGCTAGCCTATCACGAATCATCAAAATATGATATTGGAAACCAAATCAACACAGAACTTTCATTTTTAAAATTGCCGGTACTAAGCAGCAAAGTTGGAGGAGGAGCTCGTGTTAAAGCCATTCTTATGCACGACAATGGTATGGAATCAGGGGACGAAGTATTGAACGGTACTACATACCGTTACGAAATGCCCGACGGCACAAGCAGTGGTATAGCAACCAATGAACCTGCTTCAGCAAGGGAAGAAAATCCGTTAGTTGGATTTTTACCTGTAAAAGGACAAAAATGGTGGGACAAGGTTATTGCCGGAGAAGTATTGGAACAGACAGAAGGGCCACTGGGAGAAACCATACTTCCTGCTCCTTCTATAGGACACCGACGTGTTGTTGTTGAAAACATTCATACGGGTTTAACGGGTAATGGTTATACCGAAAATGAGTTTTATACTTCTTACGACTATCCATTTGATAAAATCTATAATCCGGATACAAAAGAAGGTTTTGACTTTAACGGCAGTGCCAATGCTAAAAGTCAACTATCAGAAAAAAGAGACGATCTGCGCATCTTAGCCGGGCTTTTCAATTACATTGTTGCCAGAAGTTGGATTACACAGGGATTCAGATTCGTTCATACAAATATGACTGGACAACCCAAACGTATAGCGACCTATGGTGGAGCTTATGATCACACTGGTTCTAATCCGTTAACTTCCTATCAGGAATATGATTATTTCGAACCTGGTGAATATGTTAAAGTTTTAAACATGGACTCCAATGGGAATCTGGTTTCAAAAGAAACCATTCCGGGCAAAGAAATGGATATGTGTCGCGAATCGAAACAAATTAAAGATGTAGCACTTGACTTTAATGTGGAATTTGATATTAGTATAGCCATTAGTGTAGGAATTCAAATTTTTGGTAATGCATTCCCAAAATTTCATTACACTGAAAACCTTCTGGCAACACACTCTACCTCAAAAATAATTAACTATCCGGCCATAGTTAAGAAAGTAACACAAATGGCTGACGGTATAGTTTCTGAAAATGAAAATATTGCCTTTAACGAACATACTGGAGAACCTGTTATAACAAAAATAACCGACAGTTTTGAGGGGGTTCAAATAGCTGGCACACCACACAAAGAAGGAAGCATTTATAATTTCAATATTCCCGCATCGTGGATGTATAAAGAAATGGGACAAAAGTCTGAAAATACAAACTATACTAATCAGCTAACGGCCTCCACTGCCACATTTAGTCTATATGAAACTGAACCAGATGCTGCTTGGTGGCAAAATCCAACGAACTTAATACAAGCAGCAGTTCAAACATATAAGAACGGATGGGGAGACATAATGGCAGTTAATCAGAAACTACGAAATTCTTATTCCGAGAAAAAAATTATAGACCAGAAGGAAGCCATAAATAATGTCTGGATGCCTCATGCCTCGTACTCTTATAAAAACGAAGAATTACCAAATCAGATCAATAGAATCTATAATAAGGGTTATTTTGATATTGGTGCAAATAAATACAATTGGGATAGTAATGGGGAGCCACCATTGCAATGGATTAAGACTTCGGAAGTTATTAGTTATTCTCCTAATGGAGAAAGTCTGGAAGAAATTGATGTTTTAAATATACCAAGTGCTGCAACATATGGTTACCAATATGGGAATAATGTTCCTGTAATGGTTGCAGCTAATGCTAATAATAAGAGCATCTTATTTAATGACTTTGAAATTCCCGGTTCCCCAGGAAACAGCCAAGTAGCCCACTCCGGGAAAAGGGCAATTCCACTGTCAACAGCGGGTAATATTCTGGATAAAGTTTATGTTAGCCAAATCCTGAAAGAACAAGGAGGATTGTTTAAGGTTTGGGTTTATTATGATTCGAACACTATGCCGGATTTCTATTTAAATATTCAAAGCGGACAGGATGAAAACAACAGCATGCAACTTACCAAAACAGCTTCCGTAGGAAATTGGAACCTATATGAATTAAGTTTGGACAAAGCCTATTTTGAGTCCTCAGCTGAAAACAGTCAGCTAGCTGCCACATTAAGTACTTCAACATCTGAGGAGGTTTTTATTGATGATGTAAGGTTTCAGCCAAAACTTGCCAGTGCGAACTGCTTTGTGTACGATACAAACGATTTAAAACTTCTCACCCAATTCGATGACCAGCATTTCGGGACATATTATCAATATGATGAAGAAGGCAAGCTGATTCGAAAAATACTGGAAACAGAAAGGGGAAAACTAACGGTTCAGGAAATGAATTACAATACTCACAAAGAATCAAGATAGCGAAATACTTATGAAACCAATAATATACATTTTAAGCATACTTCTGTTTATCGGTACTAACGAGAATGAGGAAGCTAAAAAATTACTTGAATCATATGTCAGTGAAATGGGGGATGTTAGGCTGCCCAAAGAAGGTAATACCTATTATCTAAATATGACCGTAAAAAATCAATTCAGGCAAAATGAAGATGGTCCAGCGCTAATAAATTTTGAAGCTTATTTAACACGAAACCAGCTCAGATACAATTCCGATTTACTTTCGATATATCAGGATTCAAGTGAAGTTTGGGCTATAGTTCATTCAGCAAAAACAATTTATTTATCAGATGCTGAAGAAGATTGGCAAAAAAACTATACTACAAATAATTTGACCGGCGTTCAACTAGAACTTATCAAAACCGGGAAGATTTTAAGTGTACATCAAGATAAAAATAATGATGCCCTTCTGAACATTGTTCTACAGCCTCAAGTACTTTTTACCAAAAACACAAGAATTGAACAAGTTGTATTTCTATTTAATAAGAAGCTTCATACTATTAAAAAAATTCAAATAAAGTACGGACTCAATCATCAGATTGAAAGTCAGGAATTTATTTATAACGCGTTGGAACTAAACCATGAAAATACTGAAGAAAGTCCTGTCAGAAGCTATATCTTCAAAAAATCGGGCGAATTAATTGAAAAATATCAAGGGTATCAAATTATCGATAATAGAAGTTAACCATGAAAAAAATCAATAAATTTATATATGTGTTCCTCATTCTAATATGTGTTGTAAACACAAGCGCAAATGCACAGTACTTAGAAGAAATAGCTGTTTCTACCGCTATAGATCTGAACTCTGGCATCAATATTATTGAAATTACTAAGGCAATTGAGCCCGACAAGAGGATTGCAAGGGCAGATGTATGGTTCTCTCTTCAGTTAAATGAAGGCAGTATCGGTACCAACCAATCTTTTTTCGCCAAATTTACATTAAATGCCTTGAATCAAGGTGTTCCTGTTTCAAGTGTCTTCGACAATCAGGTATTTACTTTGGAATTAAATTCCAATCAACCTAAGGCCTATTTAGTAAAAAATCTGACCCAACAAGTGCAAAAAGTTAACGCTAATGAGGTCCTGCCTTATGAGCAAATTCAGATAAACATAATCGAAGAAAACATTTCAAGTAGCGGATTAAATATTTCTTTGGAATTCAATTCATTGTTTAGATATGGCTACAACCTTGCCGGAACTCCTCCATTAACAATTTTGAAAGTAACAAGTACCGATAATACTTCTAAACAAGTTACCTTAAATTGGAACTCAAATTTCTCTGAAAAGCTAAGCTACTTTCAGGTTCAGGTTTTGCGATTGTTCAATTCTGATAAAACCAAAAATGTTTCAGAAAGAGAAATCACCACTAACATAGACTGGAGTAAAGCTGCTACATTTATCGTTAAGGCAGATGATAACTATACCTTCGGAAACAATTATACCTACAACTATACAATTGGAGAAGGAAGTGGCTTTTATGTATGGAGGGTAAGACCAGTCAGCGATTATTTGAAAAATGGTTTGCCAAATTACAATGAGTCACAAACCGTCTGGTCAGAAGCCCCGCTTTTAGGTGAGGTTGAATTAAATGCCGAAAATTTAGCGAATGAATATTTCTTTTTTGATGATTATGAACAAGACAATAATTATAACTATTCGAAAGTATATACAGAGGAAGGCAAAATAAAAGAATCGGTTACTTATGCAAATCATTTAAATCAAATAAAACAAACTGCAACATGGCTTCCTTCGCAGAACGTTACTTTGTTTACTCAAACAGTAAATGATAACATTGGCAGACCTGCTTTAGTAACGATGCCAGTTCCGGTTGATGGCAAGAACATTAGATATAAAGAGCAATTTATACAAAACCAGAATGGTGATTTATATTCATCCGAACATTTTGACAGCGATAGCACATTTTTAAATCCTGAACCATTCGGAAATACAAATGGTGTAAATTATTATGATGGAAACCAACAAAATATTCCAGATGCGCAGGGATATCCTTTTACCAGAACCCGTTTCTACAACGATGGTACAGGAAGACCAAAAGAAGTCAGTGGAGTTGGTGAAACACACCGTATAAAGAGTGGACAAGAAAAAAGAACTACAAGATATTTATATGAAACAGCAACAGAAGAAGAACTTGTTACCTTGCTTGGAGGCGAAGCCCCTAATCCTAACGATGTATTTAAAACCATTACGATTGATCCGAATGATATTGCAACAATAACCTACACTAATAAGGAAGGACAGGTAATAATTACATGTCTTACATTTTATGAATCTGACAGTAGTGCGTTGGAACAACTTGATGAAAATAAAATTCAATTAGATGTTATTAATAAACTTAGTTCCAGCAGTCGCACAGATAGCGGTTTCATCAGCTCGAAACGGATAAACCTCCTTATCCCTGAACAAGTAATCATCAATTACTTTGTTGAATTGCGGCAATTACAAAGTCTCTGTTTGAGTACCGAATTTGATTGTAACTATGAATTAAGTATAAAAATAATTCAGATTGAAGAAGACAACACAACATCTGTTGTTCAAGAGTTTAAGAATATTCCTCTGAATGAGAGTCAGGACGGATCACGTCTTGAAATTAGTCCTATTCAAACAGAACTGTCATCGGGGACATATATTATACAAAAAGAACTTATCCCACAAGGTCTGGATACGAACATATCGGCAAATGAAGAAAAAATATCTGAGCAAGTTGGACCAATTGTTCATCTTATTCAGGGGTGGCTATTAAATGCGCTTACAGCTGAAGAACTACAGTTTGTATTATCCGATATTGAAGTGCTCGCCAATTCGCTTCACAACCAATCATTATCATCAGATTTTGTAACAGAATTTGATGCAGGCTGGTTAAGTTCTGTTTACGAGCCACAAAAGGAATTGTACGATATGCAAATTGATAAAATAGAAACAGGCAAAATAATTGGTCTGGTACTACATACTCCTTGTTGTCAGGACATGGAAATCCCAATAGACTGGGAACCTCCTGTTGATTGCTCTCCTGATGAAAACGGAGATTGGCCTGACTATGAACAGTACGCCATTGATGTACTAAGTGACTGTATTGAAGCAACACTAATATTAAAAGGATTACCATCAAGCCCAACTGATATTAAAAACTTTCTATACAACGAGTACCTAAAAGGGTGGAAAGAAGGCATGTTTAACGAAATGGTCTATAATATGTTGAATGACCAATATGCCTCAGCTCCTAACGGAATAGTACAACATCAGTACACTTGCGATGAAGTTTACAATTGCTGGACCTCGATAGTAAATGAGCTAAAAAACATGTTGCCCGGATGTTTAAACTTTGAACGTAGTGCAAAAACTGACCAAACAGTCTCTGAAGCCTACGATGAGCAATATGCAAATGATCAAAGAGAGGACAAGTATGAAAAAGACCATGATAGCACTTTTGACGAAGGATTTAAGATTAAATGGTGGATGCGCCTCTGGATTTCCAAAAAGAAGATATCAAGACGAATAAGAGACGCACAAAAATCTGCCGGTCCCGATTCTCAACCAGTAATTTCAAGCGAAATTCAGGAATTTCACTTGGTAGTTGAATTCTTAAACTGTACCGGATATAAATTTGCGAAAGTACTTACTCATGCCGATCCAAATCCTTTATATGAGGATTATCTATTCGATAACGACTTTGTTTACAGCAAAGTAAAAACACCTCTTTATTCTCCCCCAATTCCAATTGAGTTGTCGTATGTTAATGAAACTGATTATTATTCAACTTCTGCAAATCCAAAATGGACAAAGAGTGATGGTACTCATTATTATGCTCCCATTGCAAACTGGGGGCCGGTTGATGCATTAGGAAAACCTTTCTTCCCAAATATTAAAAATCCATTATTTGCTTACAAATACTTCCATTATGATGCTTATGGATTAAATCCCGCCATTGAAGGGATGACATGTTTTATTGATCCGAATGACTGTTTTATAACCGATCAGGATAGTTTCTATATAGCTGACGCTTATGTTGATTCCTTAGGAATAACAACATGGCAGTTTCAAAGCGCTCCATGCTGTCTAACCTCCTCCAGTGCTACTCCTGAAGATTGTGCTTTATGCTATTATGATGAGAATTATCCTAATCAGTCGGGGAAATGGGTCGTACGAGAATTTACAGATATTGGCCGGATTACCTGTCCATATTACCACGACCAATGGTCATCAGGTCAGTTGTTTTCCTTCTTTAGTTTGCTAAAAAGTTACATTCCTGAGGAAGAATTGGGAATTGATGTGGATAGAACAATGGATATTACCTTGGAAGATTTAATTAATCCTACCAAGTGGTACTTAAACACAGGCGGGGAAAATGAAAACCTGGACTACCTGATTCCCGAAAGAATGTATGACACTTTAAATGTATCTGATAAGTTAAATTACGATTTAATGCCATATGATAATGCCAATGCGGATTCAAGCTTTGTTATGGTTGAAAAGGACATGTACGATCTTGTTCAGAACTGCCTTTATGAAAGTGAGCAAAGACGAGGTGAAGTTCGCAATAAATTATATCAGACTTTTGTTGACAGGTGCTATCAGATTGGAGAATGCAGAACTGATGATCCATCAACCTCCAATATTATTCCAATACAAGATGTTCAGGAGCTGGAAGATGCCATTATTGAGCATATGAAACAACAATGCATTTTAAACACCTTTTCAATTGAAGAACTGAGCTCCCGAAACTTAGACATTAGCAAAATTGTTTTTGGAAGTTCTGAAAATACAATCAAACTACAATATGGTATGGGTGGTATGGCAGCCAGCAATCCCAATATTGACAACTATCAGGACAATGATTCTACATTTGCACAACCGGCCTCATTCAATTCCAACTTTATTCGCTACCGTTTTGATACCAATCATGACGGCGTTCCCGAAGACTGGAATCCTTCCTGGTTTCAGTATATCCACTTAAAGCAGGTTGGCGAATGGGATTTTGATATAACGTTACCGGATAAGTGTACCGACATTACCAACGAATTACCTGACTGCAGTGACAATCCAGATCATTTTGTTGATCGAAAAACATACGAATTAAATCCTAATTTAATATCAGATGAAAATGATAATGGATTAACAATTCCTGTAGTATCCCCAGCACAAATTATTAATGTTATTACCGGAAACTCAAATCAATAACTCCAAAATCAGTAATATGAAAAACTTTAAATTAAATATACTTCTCATAAGTCTACTATCAATAATGATCTGTGAATCGGGAAATGTTTTTGGACAATCAGATTCAACTTCATCAGTAATCATAAACAATTTTCAGGTCTCCGAAATTATTAACAACCTAGAAACAATGGAGGTTGAAGGATATTTTTTGGAATTTAATATTTCCAATAGTGATATGTTGTCGAATTTGACATTCGAAGTTGAAACTCCTATTGATACTGGGGAAGTGAACCTAACGCAATATCAACTCGAAATTATTGAAAAAGAAAATGGCATCTATTTGGCTATCCAAAATAACCATTTTCATATTAAAAATGGTACAGTTCAAATGCATATTGCCATTGATCCAATTTTATTAAATGAAGAAATAGTGTACAAACTCACAGGAGTTGACAAACAAGGAATTAACACCAATCAAGCAGAATTCTCTCAAATTCAATAACCTTCTACAAACTGTCAGTTATGAAATTAATAACCATTTTCATTATAATCTGTTCTTGTATTTCTACTTTAGCACAACAAGACTCTGAGATAGTATTGCGCACCGTTTCAAGCGGTCCAATTAGTATTTGTAATGGAACCCAGGAGATAACTGTTACAATAACGAACAATAAGGCACTACCAATTACAGATGTGTTTCTGTATACTGGTTTGCCTGATGGTATTTTCTATCTCGATAATTCTGTGAATGGTATGTCAGAGCCGGCAGATTTAAACATTTCAAACCCTGCTTTTGAGCTTATAGGAGATTCAATCAAAGCCGGCGAATCAAAAAGTATTACCTATTTGGTTAGAGCTGAATGTGATCTTTTAGATAATCTAACGATTGATCCTGTTACAGGTAAGGATGGTTATGTGATTCACAATACAGAATTGGATTTTAAATTGAATGGACTTACTCAGCATATTATTGAACCTAATGGTTCAGAATCGTACAGTGTATTAAGTCCGGAGATACAAGTGTTTGTTCCGGAAGGAGAAAGACATCAAAGTAACTATTTAACTGACCGACCATTTTTTAGGCACATTACAATTACAAACAGTGGAAACGGATCGACAGGAAGCATAACTTTTTCTATATCGAAAGATGCCGGATTAACAATTGGAACATTGTATTTAACTGACGGAACCACTGGGACTGATGGCAGTATGGAAGCTAATGGGATCATAAGGCCCAATGCAACACTTTACTCCATTGAGCCAACTTTGGTTACTGATAACTATCTTGAATATCGAATTGAAGATTTTAGTCAAATTGGAAACAATGACGGTTGGTTTGATCAGAATGAATCCATTTTTCTTCTTGATAAAACTTTTGTTGATTTATCAGGTTGCAATCCCTCATATGAAACCGAATATCAGGCAAGATGGGGATGCAACAATACTTTTTGCAATGAACTTGATAGTGATGCAAAAATAAATGCGTACATAAATATTCCCACGGGAACACCTAATTTGTCAATTTCCTGGGACGTAGTTCAACCTACTCAATTATGTGAGAATGAGCTAATCATTGATTTCATAAATAAAAATTCAGGATCTGGCACCCTTAATACTGATTTAGATGCAGCCTTTAATTATGGAATGAAAATAACACGTAGTTCAAGTTATTTTTCTCTCAATGTTTTATATGCTAAATTATTAGATGTAAATGGTATGAATGAATATGATCTTACCAGTCTAATTCAACAATCAGGTGATAATTTTTATATTTCATTTGAAAATTATTTCCAAACAGATCCTGATGGTTCCGGATATGGATTAGAAGATGTTGATAAAGATGGATATTTTGATGATCTCATTTCAGGCTCACAAGTTAAAATGCAGCTAAGTGTTGATTTTACAATTAATTCCTATCCCAGAAATAGGCTTTTAGAAAATGGTACAGGTTATGCCCCCACTTTGCTGGCTTATAACTCCACATATCATACAGTATGCCGACTGTTTTCAACAAAAACGATTACAAATAATATCTATTATAAAATTCGCATAGGCAAAAATAGTGGTGAGATTATTGTTAATGGTCCTACTGATTTTCAGAACCAGGATACGGTCGTATATGAAGTATACTTTAGTGGTGGTGTCGATGCAGGTGGAACACTAGGTACCAGTAGTAGTGGAGTTATTGATGTTTCCAACCAGAATATATCTGTTGAATGTTCAGTACCAGAAGGATTAGTCTGTGAAAAAGTAGAGTATAATAGCAATGGAAATCTAACACCTTTAGTTTTCAATCAAAGTGGTAACATTTTAACCATAAATAGTAGCGACCAATCAAATACAACTCTAATTAAGAACAATTCTCATAACTACCTAACTGTCACCTTTGCTTACAATTGTCCCTCATCAACAAATATTTATAACCAGATACAATGGAAATGGTACTATTACCATAACAATGCTTGCCCCGGGCAACGTTATTATATGGGGTATAATAACTTCGATGTATATCCCCTTTGTGGTGGAGGAACAATGGAAGCAGTTGATTTTAATATGATAAGGGATCTGTACGGGCTGTATCCAAAAGATGGTACGTACCATTACTACGACTTTTTTGGCCCCAACTCTCTACCCTATCTAACCAGGGATACTTGTGAGAGCCTGGACTTGGTACTACCTGAAGATTATGTAGAAGCAACTGTAGAAGGATTAATTAATAATGCGGGTACTTATGACTCTATAACAGTTACGGTTAACTATAAACCTTTCGCTACGAATGTTGAACTGTTTAATTACAAGGGTGGCGAAATCTTAATCAATAATAATTCATATAGTTTAAACTCTATATCTCCAGAGATTATCAATTCTAATGGAAGATATAGTATGATATTCAGTATTCCAACATCGATAACCGGTGGAGGCAATTTTTCGGCAGGTACCGTAATTAAATTTATTGGTAACTTTAAACTAAACTATACCACTTCGGGATTATTATATGACAAAAATATAATCTCAGGCTTATCTGGAAATCTTGCGATAACTGATGGAGCAAATAAATTCAATGGAAATTTTATAGGTGAAAGATTGTATTACAAAAAACTCTATTCCTATTTATACGGTAATTCAGCAACTTACAACATTAGTAGTGGTGCATCATTATATGGAGGCCTTATAAGCCGCGATGAAGCTTTCTTTCCCAATGAATTCCGGGCAGTTAACTATATTAAAACCTTTACCGGATTAGCACCCAATGGTTTTAAATTTGTTACCGAAGGTACTACTTGCCAAAGTTATGGATATACAAATTACTCTTATTCTGAGACACCAGATCCCATACAAATTAACATAACAAATGAAGGAAAGAACATTACAATTGAAAGAGGCAGCGACGCTTTTGTTGCTAACTATATTCAATTCCAATATGTAAAACTATATATTGATGAAGAAACATTTGTTCTCCCACCTTTAGGACAAACTCAATATTACAAAGTTAAATTGAGTTGCAATTATAGTGATAACGCTTATCTGCCTGAAAACGAACATAACTCTAAAAACAGTTCAAGAGACCTAAATATAAATTTCGACCTTAACAAAGGTCTGGAACTTGCAACAAACGACATACAGGAAGGTTTCTCCGATACCATTCGTTGGCCAATACAGGTTAAGGCTTATGGGAACACCGGAGATATTCCAAATACCTACATTGCTGTTGAATTGAGGCCCGAAGACCAAAGTACTGTACTTATCGGTATCGAAGATGCAAATGGGATTACCATACCAGTCACTTTTTATGGAGAAGACAATTATTATGACGTAGAGGGAAGTAAACGCTATATGCTTGCCAACATTGGAACTCTGGTAAACAATACACAAAAAGATTTTTATGTTGTTGGCCGATACGAAAATTGTATTGACGATTTTACCCAGGATATTGATATTTATGCCGGCTGGAAATGGGATGGTCAGATAGATGTTAATGGAAGGTTGAACACTATATTGGATGAAGAAACATTCATATTTCCTATACAGCGTGATATTTTAAGTGTTCGGTACAAAACCGCCGATATGCAATGGCAGATAAACAAAGTAAGTGCAGAAGAAGGAAATTTGTGCGAACCACATACTTACGATGTATATATTTTAAGCTCGAAGTATGCAGATATGCACGATTTAACATTGGATATTAATTTACCAGATGGTGTTGCATTGGATACTACCTTTTTACAATTCCAGTATCCAACCAGTAATGCATTTACTTCTGTACCTGCAGAAGCATATACAGTTAACAACAATATTGTTACTTTTAGTGTCGCCAGCATGTTAGGTCAGGATTACTTACCCGGAACGCGTACTACTGTTAACGAAATGCACCTGCGTATTGGTTTTACCCCCGACTGTAACATAGACCCCGGTTTACCAATACGTTTCGAGTTGCAGGGGATAACCAACTGTAACGATACCATTCGTTATGGCGACCAACGTAAAATTAAACTCGAAGGATTCGCGGTTGATGAATTGCAATTTCCTATGACAGCTAATCCGTTCTCGTTCTTTAATTCAAACTCAATACTCGATATAAGTATTAGCAATATTGGCGAAGCGCCCTCTTCAGGTCAGGAAATGACACTGGAACTTCCAGATGGCATTGAATTGAGTTCAGTAATAAGTAACGGAGGGCTTGATGATCCTGAAGTTATTACAAATCCATCAGGTGCTACGCTGAAATGGAATTTACCAGCCTCATACCTTGCGGCTAGCGAATCAAAATCGTTGTCATTGGGGCTACTACGTTCAGGCACTATTGCATCGAAGCACTTCGTAAGCATTAAGTCGCAAATGACAGGTGAAGCCATCTGTACCGCCGATGGTTCTAGCTGCAACTTAACTGGAACAACAGGCGAAACAGACATTTATATTTATGATTACGGCAACCAGGCTAGCGTGGACATTGTTCCAAACACTACATTACCGATATGCCAGGGAGCAAACCTGCAATTAAAGACAACAGCTACGGGGATTGAGCAAACAAGCCTTACCTACACCTGGCAAAAAGATGGAATACAAATTAAATCAAGCACCGAAAACTTCCTCGAAATATCGAATTTTGACACCGAAGCTTTGGGAACATACACCGTTATAGTTTCAGATGGTTCAGGGAAAAGCTTAACCCGTAATCTGGAACTTAAAGCAGAGGATATTATACCAATTCACAGTATTACCATAACCGGACAAACACCAACAACTTGTGCCAACGGTGCGGACGGCGAGGTTCGTTTTATGATTAACGACCCCACCGGCGATATGTATACTTATCAAATTATCGACGGACTAAACACTGTATTACATTCTGATAGTGTGGCCGGGGCTACAGAAGCTACTTTTACCCAGCTTCCAACAGGTGTATTTACACTTGAGGCCACCAGTCCCAATGGTTGTATTTCTTCCACTTCTTTTACCATAAATTCGGGGAGCCCGGTATTGCAAATTGATTGTACCTCTTCCCTGCCCTGCGATATTCAGGAAGGAGAACAAATCGATCTTTCATTCGATTTTGTACTGAACCGCCCACGTCCGTTAACATCCACCTCCGAGTTTGCATTTAGAATTAAGGATGGTTATGGAAATGTTTTGGTTATTGCTGACACATTGGCCTTTTACGAAGAAGTAACACATGTTACCTTCCCATACGTACACGGGCAGAAATACTTTCTGCAATATGTTGAGCTGAGTGGCCCATGTGGTGGAACCGGAGAAAGTGCAGAATATCCTCTAAACTTTACTCCCGTTAACTACCATATAGTTTTAAATGGCGAAGGAAATGTATTTGAACGTTGTTACGAAGAGTTACCCGATAACATTGTAGCCGACCTCGTATTAGGTAGAAGTTCTTGTTCACCGGAAATCACAGGAACTTACACCGTCAACCTGTTTAAACTGGATGAAGAAACCAGAAACCGTATACCCGTACCATGTAGTTGGTGCGATGGTTCAAACCAGGTAATTTTCCCTACAACCCTCGCTATTGGTGAGTATGTTATTGAGTCGAGTATTTCCGACCTGTTTTATGGCAACTGCTCAGCAACAGCATCGTTTATTATACCTGAGCCATCATCGCTTGAAGTTGAAATAACAACTTACGATGTTACCTGTGCAGGAGCATGGGATGGCGGGGCTAGTGCCGATGTTAAAGGAGGTTTCCCCAACTACGAATACTATTGGTACTATGGAAGTGAACTGCTCTCGCGCGATGCCGAAGTTACCGGTCTTCCTGCCGGAAACTATTTCCTGAAAGTACAGGACAGCCGTGGTTGTGAGATGCTTGAACAGTATAACTTTACCATTAACGACGGCGATGTTATGGATGCCATAACCGTTGACCTGCCTACTCCCACAGGAACAACATGCGATGTTTCGGCTAGTATTACAGGTGTTGAGCCGGGTGAAACATACACTTTCCGTTGGGTTCGTGTGGTTGAAGAAGTAAAAGATCCATGGTTACGAATGTTTGCTGGCGATTCAATCGATAGTTACGAAAACGTAAGCTTTACTGATGACATTTACGTAGAAGAAGGACAAACCATAGCCACCTCGCTAAACGACCTTAACACGATTCTTCCGGGCAATTACTACATTACAGTTACCAACAGCAAAGGTTGTGTGCAAAACACCTTGTTGCAAAATCTGCCTGCCTTTAACGGGCACCAGTTGGGCGAGTTGTTTGAAATTAATAACGTAGAAGTTGAACGTGAATATAATATGTGTTTTAGCTGGAAAACTCAGACTATTGAAGTTGATCCTGATACGGTTGCCGTTAACAACAATAATCTTCTGGCCTCGATTACCGCCACTGAAATTGCCTACGACCTAATGGATGCAGCACTTGAATGCGGAGCCATTGCCGGCAAACGTGCCGAAGCTTCTTTTGAAGATATCTGCTTAAATGCAGATAGCCTGAAAGATGAACTTACCATTGAATACGATGTAGAATATTATCACTTCACGCTGTATTACTTCGACCGCGCAGGAAACCTCGTTAAAACAGTTCCTCCGGCAGGCGTAAATCCATTAACCGGCGACCAGGTGAGCCGAATGAATTACCCTGACCATACTTTGCTAACCGAATACAATTACAACAGCCTTGGGCAACTGGTTATCCAAACCACGCCCGATGCCGATACCACGCGATTTATATACAATAATGCCGGGCAGTTGCGCTTTTCGCAAAATGCCAAGCAGGCAGGTAAAGGAACATTCTCGTACTCGAAATACGATGCACAAGGGCGTGTAATTGAAACCGGTCAGGCTGTACTTAACGGCTCAACATATTCAGCCGGGGAAATAAGCATTACGGCTGAAAATTTCGAAAATCTTAAACTTCTGGTTCCGGCCGATGCACTAAGTTATGCCCAGCTACCTGCCGAAGAGCGCTTCCCTGTAGCGGCACAGGCGCCTACCGAGCAAACTTTTACATACTACAGCACACCAACTGCCGGTATTACCTGTAACGGGCAAACGCAACGCCACCTGTTAAACCGTGTGAGCTATACTTTACACTACAACTCAAACAACGCCGACCCGGCTGCTACCTATTACAGCTACGATCCGCACGGCAATGTGGAATGGATGGTACAATACATTGATGGTGTTAAACCCAAAACCATTGCTTACGAGTACGATCTAATTAGCGGAAATGTGCGCGAGGTAGCCTACAACAAAGGCGAGCCCGACCAGTTTTTCCACCGTTACCAATACGACGAGGACAACCGTATAATATTGGCCGAAACCTCGCCAAACGGGGTAATTTGGGAACGCGATGCCCGCTACGAATACTACGCCCACGGACCTCTGAAACGTACCGAACTGGGCGAAGACAAAGTACAGGGGCTCGATTATGTATACACCCTGCAGGGCTGGCTAAAAGCCATTAACCATCCGGGATTAGACCCAACACTCGACCCCGGTAACGATGGAACAAACACCGGCCGCGATGTATTTGGTATGATACTGAGCTATTTCGATGGCGACTTTGTAAACAGTAACCCCGCCAGTATTAACCTGGCAGCAGAAACCAAACCCGAAACCGGGCGCAGTTTGTATAACGGTAACATAGCCGCATGGACACATGCAACAGCACGTACTCCCGGTAACCTTGATTACAGCCACCTTAACGGGCAACAATTTACTTACGATGTGCTAAACCGCATAAAAAGTAGTAAATTTGAAAACCGCAGCACCGGAGAGTACCAAAGTACCTATAGCTACGATCCGAACGGGAACCTGCTGGCGCTTAACCGCAATGCTGCCGGAACAACTGAAACAGAACAGGAAATGGACCGCTTAACTTACCAGTATTACGACAACACCAACCGCCTGAAACAGGTAACCGATGCTGTTGATGCTGCTAAGTTTACCAGCGATGTCGACAACCAAACTTCAACCGAAAATTATACGTACGACGAAATTGGTAATTTAACGGCCGATGAAGCCGAAGGAATTGCCAGCATAAACTGGACAGTTGCCGGAAAAGTAAGCAGCATTACCAAAACCGATGGCACACTCATTCGTTTCGACTACGATGCAATGGGCAACCGCGTGAAAAAGGAACTTACTACCATAGGTGGGCTGGTAACAGCTACCTATTATGTGCGCGATGCCAGCGGAAATATTATGGCCACCTACAACGAAACCGAAGAAGAAATTGATGGTGGGATTGATAAAATTGCCGGGCTTGCCGAGCAACCGATTTACGGGAGCAGCCGTTTGGGTATGCAATTGGGCGACCCAACAGCTGAACTGCAACGCCGCCGGGTAATAAACGGTGTGGCGCCCTATTACATTGGCGATGACAATACCATGTACCACGGGCACAGCCACTCGTGGGCATTAATAGCCGACAACGAGGCAACGGCCAACCTGCTTACGGTTGACATGAGCGGTACCCAACCCGGTACTCCGCAAAAAACCCTCTACCCCATGGGGCCTGCCAACTTTGCACCGGTTACCATGGCTGCCGACACCAGCGGAAACCACTTGTTTACCTTTGCCGTGGCCGACAGCCTTAACGGGCAGGCAAACGTAGCACTGGTGTACGACTACCGCGGCCTGCTTATGAAAGAAACCGATGGCGAACGCCCAATGGCACTGAGCAAAGGGGCCGCTATTACGGTTAAAAAACCGGGCTCCGAATCCAATTGGTTAATAATTACCACTGCCGAAGAAGGAAAACTGCTGGCACATACCGTTAATACCGACAGTACGGGTTACGGTACGGTTAACGAACCTGCCGGAGAAATTATAAGCAAAAACCGCCTGTTGGCTACCGGGCCATTTTTAAATGCCATGGCCGTACTGGCCGACCACACCGGTGGCACCGAAAAGCTGCTGGTGTACCTGCTGCGCCGCGAAAGCAGTACACAGGTTAGCCTGCAAACCTGGCTGGTTGACGAGAACCTTGCCACACGAATGCTGCACAAAACACCACTGTTTAGCCTTAACACCTGGCTACCGGCTACCATTGCCATGGCAGGCGATGGCAAGCACCTGGCCGTGGTTATGGGCAAAGGGTATACCGCCCCGCTGTATGGTTTGGCGCAAGACGGTGCACAAATACGCTACTACAGTATAAACGATTACAGCCGCACGCCCGAGTTGGTAAAAACCGAACCGATTGAAGGCGAATTGTTGGTAAACAGCGCCGAATGGGATGCCGACCATGTAACCCTGTGTTACGCCACCATGGATGTATTTAACGCTTACAAACTGCACCGCAGTAAGGCCTTTGGGCAAAGCCGCTATACCTATGCCGATGTGTTGCCAAAACCGGCCTCGTTGGCGCGGGGTGCCAGCCACCGGGTGTATGCCAATGCACTTGGCTTAAACAATTTGTATTTGCTCGATGGCGAAAACCTGACAGCCTCTGCAATTGGGCTGCCCGGTACAGTGGTAAACGGAACCATGCCCTACCAGCACCAGCTTATATTTGATAAAGAAAAAGAAGAGCAACTGCTTTATGCCCGTACACTGGGTAACAAAATTTACGAGATTACCGACCACCTTGGTAATGTAAGGGCAACCATTAGCGACCGTTTAACAGTAAACAATGGTGTGTACGAAGCTGACCTTTTAAGCTCAAGTACTTACTACCCGTTTGGAATGACAATAGGTACTCTCTCTGATGAAAGTGATTACCGATTTGGTTTTAATGGCATGGAACGCGACAATGAAGTGAAAGGTTTTGGTAACAGCTATGATTTTGGGGCAAGGATTTATGATACAAGAATTGGGAATTGGCTAAGTATCGACCCTGCTTTCAGAGAATTTCCATCGTTTAGTCCTTACAATTTTGCTTTGAATAATCCAATTTTTATGTTGGATGGAGATGGATTAAAACCAAAACCAAATTATGGTGCGTATGTTTGGAATAGTGTAATGAAGTTCCTTGGTGTTAAAAATCCTAATTGGTACAATTGGAACTCGCCGTACTTCTTATATCAAAATCCTGGAATTGCAGATTATGCATTTAAATATGATTACTTCGAAAATTCAGAACTAAATAATGACTTACCAAAACCTTATGATTTGGATCCATCACTCGATGGCAAGCCTTTAAAGCTTAATCCTGTTATAGGAGAACTCTCAAATGCAGTTGGTACCGAATTAACAGTCGCTCCATTTTTAGGGTTTTCTTTCGAAGCCGGGAAAGTCTTCGACGATAAAGGTAATTCACAAGCTTATGGGGCGATCAGCAAGGTAGTAACAAGTAATCCAGTTCCTTCGATCGGAACTGCTGCAACCAAATTTATCAATACAAGTGATAACCCAATTACATTTAAGGATTTTGAAGGTTATTCTATGGGATTAAATGTTTCCTATAAATTTGGGTCAATGGAAGGAGGATTTGATTATGACGCGGATACAAAAGAACCAGGACAAAACTATATGTATTTTTCAACTGGAGCTAGTTTCTCTCCAATACCTTGGCCAATACCGATTGATGTTACTTTCAAATATCAAGAATCTAAATTATACGGAAAACCTAATGTTTCCAGTTGGGAAAGTTTAGAAATTCAGTACGAAGAAAAAACAGACAGCGATGGTTCGAATTAGATGGGCTATATCTATATTTTTTGTCATTATTGTTTTTGTCATAGCAATTTATATGAATCCTGAGGCATTAAGGAAAAGACAAATTATGAATTTTTATAGATCTAGTATTCACGGAGTGGTGGTTGATAAATATATAAATGTTGAAAATCATTCAAATAAACAAATTGTAATACAAGATTTTAATGATAAAACAACGAATTTTATCTTAACCCCGAATAACAATGAGGATATTTATTCACTAATTACAAAGAATGATACTATCGTTAAAAACGAGAATTCGTTGAATATTGTAATTTCTAACTATAAAAAAGAAACAATTTCAATTGAGTGCTGCAGTTTCTTTACATTCTTTGTTAGAAAAGCACACCCAAAATGTTATTCCAGCCAAGAGTTGAGCTATTATTCGAACCATAAATTTTCTTATTACATCAATTACAACTAAAATAATACCCATACTGGCGCAGTTTTGCAAACTGTGCCTCAGCCCAAAGGCTGCAAGTAAAATAAAAAACAGGCCAGCAGCCATAAGGAATACAAAAGCAACGTTAAAAAATGCCTGGGTAACTATAAGGAGTACAAAAAACAGCGTAAGGAACATATAAGCAACAGAAAGGAACAGCCGGGCAGCTTTAAGAAGTGCTAAAGAAGCCATAAGGGGCACAAAAGCACCATTAAGAACATAAAAACCATAAAATAAATTTAAACCGTTAAAACAAATAACTATGGTAACCAACAAAACAACATCGGAAGCTAGTACCCTCGAACAATACAGGGTTGCATTAGAAAATGCAGGCGCACAACCTAAAATTGCAGCACTTATGGCCGAACTGGGCATTACTGCCGAAACAATTGCCCAGGGAAAAACACTATTGAACGAAACCCGGCAGGCCTACAATTTTAACCAAACCGAAGACGACGAAACCTCTGAGGCCAGCGAGAACTTTAAAACCGTAAAAAAACAACTGTCCGACTTTTACGGCCTCCACCGCAAAAAAGCAAAAATAGTTTTCCGCAACAATGCCGTAACACTGGAGCAACTTGCGCTTACGGGCAGCATGCCAAAAGCATACGTAAACTGGCTCGAAACCATCCGCAAATTTTACAGCACGGCATCCGAATCGGAAGAAATACAGGCAAAACTGTTGCGCCTTAAAATTACCGCCGACGATTTAGCATCGGGCACCGCATTGGTAACCCAGGTTGATGCGGCACGCACAATCTACCTCCGCGAAACAGGCGAATCGCAGGATGCCACAAAGGCCAAAGACCAGGCTATGGCCAAAATGGACGACTGGATGAGCGAATTTTATGCCGTAGCCCGTATTGCCCTCGAAGACCACCCGCAATTGTTAGAGTCGCTGGGGAAATTGGTTAAGAGTTAAATCCTATGTATTAATGACAACTTATTTATAAAATAAATTAAAAAGGGGCGGTATGCATTACCCGCTAAAGTATTTTGTTTACTGCCCCACACCTTTTTTTAATAAAAAACAGAAAGAACATGAACAACACCTCGCTAATTCCACCACAAAAAGAACAATTAAGCCCCACCTGCCCCTCTTTTGCAACGATGGGTAAATCTACTGTAGATTGTAACCGCACACTGATACAAGCAACGCATTAAATAATTTGTATGTTTGGAATATTACCACATAATATTTTGATCTTATGCTTTCACTCTCCCTCACTCCCTCTCTTCGCGAAGCTACCCTTTATACACAAATATTCGTTCTTTGATTTATTGTTGGGCTAACATAAAATTGTTGATAAAAACACAACTAACAGTCTGATTAACAACAGCATAATATTGGCATTCTGGTTGATTTTTCGTATCTTAAAGCTGTGATAGTCAAGGAGTTTAAGGGTTTTTTTAGCGGTTTTTTACCTGATGTCCGAATAGAAAAACGTGCAGAAAAAATTATGGGAGATATGCTTAACTTCGGCAAAGCAGTAGTAAACAAATTTAGTAGAACAAATACAGAAAAAATTGGGGCATATCGTATGTTTGGGAATAATAGTTTCAGCCATATCGAACTAACGGAAAGTGTAATTTCCAGTTGCAAGGCCAAGCAAGGCGGTGCACACCTTCTTTGCATACAGGACACAACAGAGTTTAATTTTACCAACCATCTGCAACGGATTGGGAAAAAAGACAAAGATATCGGCCCGGTAACAAAGAACGACAACGCGGGCTTCTTTTGCCATCCCATGTTGGTGGTAAACGAAGGAGACAAAATGCCTATTGGCCTGTCAAGCATAGAATTGTGGAACCGTAACTGGGACAAACAGGATAAATTTGAGCGAAGTTACTGGAAACAGGATATCGCAGAAAAGGAATCGTACCGTTGGGTTGAAAGTGCCCGAAAAACACAATCTGTTTTAGACAAAGCACCACTGTTGACCATCATTGGGGACAGGGAATCCGATATTTTTAGCGAGTTTGCCCTTGTGTCGGATGAACGAACCCATTTACTGGTGCGTTCAAGAATAGACAGGAAATTGGCAGAAGGGGACGGGAAACTTTATAAAAAGCTATCAGGGCAAGAACAAAAAGCTGTTTATGGTTTAGAGATAAAAGGGAATAAAAAGCGAAAAGCCCGTACAGCAAAGATGGCATTAAAATATGTAAAGGTTAAAATAAAAAGGCCTGAAAGGTTACGCGACAAGAACCTTCCTGAATATGTTGAATTATGGGCTATTGAAGCCCGGGAACAACCGGGAACAATTCCCGGGGGAGAACCCCCGATAGTTTGGAGGTTATTGACTACACACCCAATAACCGGGGCAAGCCAGGCAATGAAATGCCTTGAATGGTACGGCAACAGGTGGTTTATTGAAGAACTTTTCAGGATAATGAAAAGCAAGGGCTTTGAACTTGAAGCCTCGCAACTTGAAACTGGTGCAGCATTGAAAAAACAGGTTGTCATGGCACTCCAGGTGGCATTAACGATAATGGTACTTAAGTTATCGCTCAACAATAAAGAAGCAATAAAAGCTGAACTGGTCTTTAGCCAACAACAAATAAAGTTTATAGGGTTATTATTAAAAAATGAGATAGAAGGGAAAACGAAGAAACAACAAAACCCATATCCCTGCCAAAGCTTGGCATGGTGTGCCTGGGCAATAGCACGGCTTAGTGGCTGGAGCGGTTATAAATCCCATGGCCCACCAGGGTACATATCGGTTAAGAACGGACTTGATGTCTTTTACAACAAATATGAAGGCTACCTTGTAGCAATGAAGTTCTTAAAAGATGTGTATAAAGGGTAGCTTCGCGAAGAGAGGGAAGATTGTGACATAGTCGCAATCAGGGTGAGTTATTTAATTTGAAATATATTCATCACGATAAGCTTCGATTAAACTGCAAATTGTGAAAGTAAATGACATTTAATCGGTTCAGCATATTAAATAACTTAAAAACACATTAAAATTATTATCATGAAAAAATTTTTATTCTTTTTAGCCATTGTACTATTGGCCTTTTCCTGTTCGAAAGATGAAACCGAAACTCCTGAACAGGATTTCTCAGGCGATTCGGGAACTTTTACAGATACCCGCGATAACCATACCTATAAATGGGTAAGGATAGGCAACCAAATTTGGATGGCCGAAAACCTAAAGGCAACCAATTATCAAAATGGTGATGCCATACCGGATATAACCGATAATGTAGCCTGGGATGAGCTTTCAAGCGGTGCGTACTGCAATTTTAGTAACAACGAAAATAATGTTAATAAATATGGTCTTTTATATAACTGGTTCGCCGTAAACGACAACCGAAACATTGCCCCAAAAGGATGGCATGTTGCATCTGACGAAGAATGGACAGAGCTGATTAATTATGTTTCCAATAATCTTGGTAATTCTTGTGGTGTTACTTCAGCTTTGGCGGCTAAAAGCAATTGGGAGACCTCGTATACGTATAACGATTGTTTTCCGGGCATGGATTATAATACTAATAATTCATCGGGATTTACGGCACTGCCGGGTGGTTGCCGCGATCTTGAAGGAACATTTGATGACGAAGAGGATGCTTTCTGGTGGAGCTCAACAGAGCAAACAGCAGTGCATGCTTATTGCCGATACATTTGGGCACATTGGGATGAAGTAGAAAGGGCCGGATTCTCGAAAAATTACGGATTGTATGTTAGGTGCATTAAAGATTAAAAACAAACACAGCAATAATCCAGACAGTCTAAAATAAAATACAAAAATACGAAGTAAAGTGCCAGCAAAACTTAGCACATATATTTAATCCATCATTATGAAAAAAATATTACACCTTTTTATCATCGGGTTTTTGGTCTTTTCCTGTTCAAAAGATGAAACCGAAGATAATTCGGATTTTGATGTTTCTTCCGACTATTATTTTGTCGCTACCATTGATGACAATACAATTGTTTTTCAACATGGTATCGATGGGTATTACAATGGTACAACCAGTGGTTTTACAACAACCCCTTCGGGTTACCAGGAAGATTACGGAACTGTTTTTATGAATGGTTTTACAACGGCGAATTCGGCCGGTATATTTTTTAGTAAAACCTTTTCAGAACCGGGAAACTGTTCCGATATGGTTTAGTCTTTTGGTGAAGGCTCTGTAAACTTCGGCATGCCGTCGTTATCGGAAGACGAAAACGGGATTGACGGAGGAGTAGTATACTATGTTGACAACGAAGGTGTTTTTTGGTCGTCGGGGCTTTCGCCTGCTACACAAAATAGCAGTGCTTTCGAAATTACCGAATACGTTGACCTCGACCTCCCAATCGCATCAAAAGTTGTAAAAGCCAAATTTAACTGCACGCTTTATGATGGTAATGGAAACTCAAAAACAATCAGGAATGGGGAAGCAAGAGCGATGATATTTAGTTGCAATTAAAAAGTCAAATAATTAATAAACAACCGTAAAACACTCATTATGAAGAAATTTATTATTGCCTTTACAACAATCCTTTTCTGGCTTTCAGGCACAGCACAAGATTTCGACAACCGTTTTTATTTTCGCGCGGGGTATTCCAGCCCTTCGTGGAGCTATTTCGATCAGGATAAAGACTTCTGGGGTGAAGGAACCAGTAAGTACGGTGCTAATTTCGAATTGGGTACAATCTTTATGATTAACTCCGCCTTACAATCCAAAGAAATGGTACTGGGTATTGATGCCGTATTTTTATATACAAATTTTAATAACTTCAAGTATGAAGACGAACTGGGCAGTGTAAATACAGGTATTTACAGGGTTGGTTCAAAGATTGGGCCTTCGTTTACCTACAGTCCTGCAGAAAATCTGGCCTTCGATGTGTATGTAAAAGCAGATATTGCCTGGGTGGCTTTAATTGCTCCGTACGAGGAAAAAATTGACGATGGCGATGATTACTTCATTGACTATTTGCCGGTTGGCTTTTCAACAGGGGTAAATTTTCGTTATGGCATGCTAATGTTAGGCATCGAGTTTAACACCATTAGTCCGCAACTTGAAAGCGACGATTTTGAAGGCTACTATTTTCAGCAGTATATTGATGCATTTAATGAGGAAGAAATGGTGCATAAAAAAACAAAAATGCCCAACCTTAATTTTACAGTAGGACTAAATTTTTAGCAACTGATGCCTCGTTCCATAAAACTTCATCTTTCGAAATGAAATTAGCAGCGTAAAATTGGACACAATATGGGCATATTGAAAACCTTATTATTATAGCTTCTTATTTTCCTACAGATAGTTTAAAATTGTGCGAGAATAAAAACTATACTAAAATTAGAAAGATATGGATATAATCAGATTTTAGCCTTCACCAAACAAGGATCGGTGACAGGAAAACAAAAAATAATTTATTATTTGTATTTTAAGTAAAAAACAAATACTTTTAAAACCTGAGGCCTAAGTTAAAACACAAAATAGTCGCTAATAGATGCCTGAACATAAAATTCATTCACAGAAATAAACAAGACCAATTAATAGTAGCAATTTTGATTTGATTACTATTAAAATGAAATAAATAAAAAAGGGGCGGTAAGCTTTACCCGCTAAAGTATTTGGTTTACTGCCCCACACCTTTTTTAATAAAAAATAGAAAGATCATGAATACTCTTTCCTGCAATCGCATTCAAGTGATTTTAATCCCATTAGCTCGTCTTACCACATCCGGGAGGTTGCAATTTCCAGAAAACATATCAGGGTACCTCAAATCTTCAGTCAACAAACTAAATAAGAAAAAATGGTTATGCGGAGTATAATTAAACTTGTTGTAGCGGGTGCCATATTGTGTACACTGCAATCATGTTTTGGCGGTTTTAAAATTACAGCGGACACTGTTGAGCAAATGAAGACGGAAAAGGCAATTATTAGCCTAAAGGAAGGCCCAAAGAAAAAGAATAAAGCAGAGTTACAGGCATCTTATGATGACAGCAATAGGATTATTAGTGATGTAATGGATAAATACTGGACCACCAGTACGATATCAGATGAAAAATATGGTAACGATGCCCGAAGAGCATTAAAATCAAAATGCAATTGTCACTTACTATCCGTAGGAACTTATGAAGCCGTTTCGTATAAATTAAAAGATTCAAATATTCCCCATGACATTAACGTTGAGTTATATTCAGCAGCTGCCCGTGTAACGATGTCTTCAGGAAAAACTATTGCTTTTCCGGTTCCTTTTACCCCTGATTCCATTTTTTTAAATCAAACTTCAATAACCGCTTCAGTAAGAAGTCTTCAGGAAATGATAAACCAAATTGATTCGGGTATTATTTCCAGCCACAGAAAAATTTATAATAATAAAAAGCGAGACATATCTTACTTAAGAAACAAAACATTAATAATACCCGAGTTTCTGTACGATGAAAAGTTTGGGATTGAGAAAATAAGGGCCAAATACAAAAACAGTGTAGAAATATGCTCCGATGAAGAATATGCAGATATTATTCAAAAAGGGATACCCGGATATATTGTTCCTCTGGTTTCAACGGATGTTATAAGCAAATCTTATGCACAACACTTTTCTCTTTGGGATTCTGAATCATGGTACTGCTGTGCGGCAATATTACACAAGGGAATGAAGAATAGTAATATAAGAGAATTTGACAGGAATAACTTTAACAAGAAAGTTAAGCTAGGAAGAAGAGAATGGAAATTTATAGCTAAAAAACTTAATAGGAATTTATAAAACTTATTTCTGAATATACCAACAAATAAACGGCACCTCGGTGAACCACATATAATACAAAAATTGACAAATATGAAAACAATAAAAATCGCATCGCTCTTCATAACAATGGCTCTAATTGCTATACATGTAAAACAGACCGTTGCAATCAATGCCTATTTCCCTGATGTTGAAGACCAAACAGAGATTAGCGCCTTAACTGATTTTTTTAATAGCACAAATGGTAGCTATTGGACAGACAATACAAATTGGTTAAGCCCTGATTTATCCACTTGGTTTGGAATATTTATTGAAAATGGAGATGTAGTTGAAATAATTTTGAATGATAATAATCTGGAAGGGGAATTACCAAATAGTATTGGAAATTTAACCAGCTTAAAAAAACTTTTCCTTGCAAGAAACAATCTGGCAGGAGCAATCCCTCAGGAATTGGCCAATATTGAAACCCTACTCCACTATAAACTAAATAATAATAAGTTTACTTCACTTCCTGATTTTTCAGGACATCCTGATTTAGGAAAAATTAAACTTCAGTTAGATAACAACAATTTAGACTTTGGAGATCTTGAGCCGTTGTTTGATGATAATGGTAAATCGATCGTTAGTTTTCTGAGCTATATGGACCAGGCTGAAATTGGAGAAACTCAGGAATTAACCTTTTACGACGGGATGCCGGTAAGTATTAGTGTTGAAACGCCCGGAGATTACAATACCTACCAATGGCAAAAAATGCAATTGAAAAATGTAGATAAAGGGAATAATAAAGCCCAAAGTGCGAAAATTGAATGGGTCGATATTGAAGGAGCAACAGATTCTGTATATACTGTAGAAAATTATATTAAAGAAGATATTTTGGGAAAATACAGATGTGCTGTCAGTAATACAAAAGTGCCAGGCCTCACTCTTTATACAAAGGAAATAGGTATAGAAATCTCAGATTATGTAGAGATTAGATTTTATATAAACACAACAGAATTAAATAATGGCTTAGACTATCAGGCAACACAATACCAGGTTATTGCTCCTGAACTGAACGATACAATTCCTTTTGGAGGAAGAGAAGGATTCGTTATTGTACACCCTGATTTAACAGCAAACATTTTATTAAATATATTAAAAAATAACACAGAAATTGGTGTTGGATACCAGTTCCAAGTGAATAGTGACGGTACAATCCATGATCTTAAGCTCAAATCGGGCCTGGAAGAAAAAGAAATTCATCCATTCTTTTATGAAGTTAATAATTCGGAACTCTCACTATATCCTGTTCTGCCTGTCAGAAAGGTTTGGTCAAACCTAAACCTCACTTTGGAAGACGGTGTATATTTTTCACCCGATGACGATGGCTTTTATGATTTCCTGGAGGTTTCAGGCACTGAAGAAATTACACAGTATCTGCTCGAAATTAAAGACATCAATAATAATCTGGTTTTTAAGACAGATAGTGTTGAGTTAAAATGGGATGGGAAAAATACAACTGATAGTGTATTGGTTCCAACTGGTGTTTATACCTATTCCATTTTAGCTGATGACAAAGAGCTATCAGGGCAAATGATTATCAAATATTAATTAATAACGATTAGCCGATTTTATATCCAAAGGGCAATGATGAATCCGAAACCCATCATATTACATACAACAACAAAACAAATGACCTCCGTTCTTCTTGTTCTATGTTGTTTTTTTATCCCGACAAAGGGTTCATCCCAGAAATTTATTCCTGATTATCTAAAAAATCGTCCGGTTACCATACTCAAAGAAGATACAAGTTTTGTATTTAAAATTACCGGCAAAGATGTTAGAAATCCAAATAAGAAAAGGATGTATCACTATTTATTTCACAGGGAATTAGGACAAAGTCGCGGGAGTTATTTGGGCAATTTAGTTGATGGCAATTTTACCTGTTTTATTGGTAAGGGAAGATTACTGAGACAAGGAGAATTTAAGTCTGGCTTAAAAAATGGGACCTGGTATACGTGGCATTCTAATGGAGAAATCAGCTCAAAAACTAGATGGAGGAAAGGGAAACTTGTTGGGAAAAAAATAGAATATGACCTTAAAGGGATAGAATCCGCCAGGTACAGATGGAAAGATAAAAAATGGCAACTTATAATACCAAAAGATAAAGAACAGGTAAAAAATGAAAGAAAACTAAAGAAAGAAGAAAAAAAGACGCATCGAAAGGCTAAGTCAGAAGAAAGAAAACTAAAACGTATTAATAAAAAGGAATCGAAGGAGGAAATAATTCCAGATTCACCAGAGCAGCCGAAACAAAAAAAAATTAGAAAAAATAATTCCAAAAAGGTTAAAGATGATGAAAGCAAAAAGGATTAAGGCCTATACCTTAACTGAGCTGTTAGTGGTATTGGTAATAATAGGGATATTGATACTTCTGGCGCTTCCGGAGCTGATGCCACTGGTCACCCGGGCACACAGTATGGAAGCAAAAAATGCACTAAAGATGGTTCAAACACTTGAAAAAACTCATTTTTATGAATATGCAAAATACACTACAGAGTTAGATAAAATTGGATTTGAACATCAAAAACCAGTCACAGAAGAAGGAGGTAGTGCCAAATATATAATTGAAATAACCGACGTATCTCCAAATACTTTTACAGCTCAGGCAACTGCTGTAGTGGATTTTGACGGCGACGGACAATTTAATGTATGGGAGATCAATGAATTGGGAGAACTGATAGAGGTTGTTAAAGACTAACAATAAGATCAAACAATATGGATGTACTAAAATTAATGATAATTCTTCTGCTCGGACTAATATTTATAGAAGATATGAGGTTTCGAGCGGTACGATGGTATTATTTTGTAGTACTTTTTGTGTTTTTTTCCATACAGTTCTATTACCAGGAAGGTCAGATTGTACATGTAGCCATAAATCTTGCTTTTATAATAATACAACTTGCTATTGCAACACTTTATCTATTCCTGAAACGATTGAAGCTATCAGAAATCTGCCAACATATTGGCTTGGGTGACATCATTACCTGGATTATATTAACCCTCCTTTTTTCTCCAATAAACTATATAATATTCTTTATACTCTCTACTTTATGCTCTCTTATCCTGTATTTTCTTTTCAAAAAACCTGAATCAAAGCTAATACCACTGGCTGGGCTGCAAAGCTTATTCATCCTGGTTATTTACGGTGTACAGTTAGCAGGTGTAGAACTAAATTTATATTCAGATTATTGGATAACAAAGTTGGTGTATGGAAATTAATATTAGAGATATCAGGATAGACACTAATTTACGTCAAACAATTAGTACTGAAATGGCTTGGCAATATCGGGTTGTACCAAAATATGCAGAAAACGGTACACTCCAATTGTATATCGACCAAAGCTTACAACAGGCTAAAATTAAAAATGAACTCTCAATAATAACCGGAAAAGAAATTTATTTTGAAGAATTGACAGAAACGGAACTCTCAGAGCTGCTTACGAAGTATTATCCCAGAAATACACAAACCAATGAGAACATCTCGGTAAAAGTTGGGGCTGAAGATTTTGTTTTCCAACTCATAAAAGAAGCAAAAATATTGGGGAGTAGTGACATCCATATTGAACCATCTGCAAAAAAAAGTAAAGTTAGAATCAGAATTGACGGACAGCTAATTGAAAGATATAGTATACCCAAAGAGATATATCCGGGAATACTTAATAAAATCAAGATAATGAGCCGGCTTGATATTTCAGAAAAGAGACTTCCACAAGATGGCAGGATCTTTTTTAACCGTGATAATCACAAATTTGACATAAGAGTTTCTGTGCTACCAACTTTGTATGGAGAAAAAGTTGTTATGCGTATTTTAAGTAATGATGCTTCTGGATTAGAGCTTGAAAAAATGGGATTTTCAGAAATTGATTTATATCGGTATGAAGAAGGGATAAAAAAGCCTAACGGAATAATACTAATTAGTGGTCCTACCGGCTCTGGAAAAACAACTACCTTATACGCAACGCTAAAAAAGTTAAATACAGCCACAAAAAATATTCTTACCATTGAAGATCCGGTAGAATATACCCTGGAAGGAATTAACCAGGTTCAATTAAAAGAAGACATTGGTCTTGATTTTACACGGGCTCTAAAAACATTTTTACGACAAGATCCAGATATTATAATGGTTGGCGAAATCAGAGATGTCGCGACTGCTCAAATGGCTATTAGAGCAGCTTTGACCGGGCATCTGGTCTTATCTACAATCCATACAAACTCTGCATGGGGTACGGTCTCTCGCTTAATAGATATGGGAATTCCGTCTTTCATGGTTGCCAACACTTTAAATCTCACTGTTGCACAAAGGCTGGTTCGACTTTTATGTAATAACTGTAAAGTTAAGCAACCATTTAACAACGACATTCTGCCTCAATCTTTTAGAACAGAGGGCATTCCCGAGTATCATTTTACCGCAAATGGATGTGAGAATTGTTTTCACACAGGTTATAAAGGCCGCTGTGCAATTTTTGAAGTTATTAGCATTGATGAAGAGTTACGGGAAAATATAAAAATAACAAACCTTGGGATTGGCGAATACCTGAAAAATAATCAGGTAAAATTAATTCAGGAACAGGCATTTGACCTTGTCAAATCTGGAAAAACATCTGTGAATGAAGTATATAGCTTACTTATTTCCGACTAAGTGATATGAAGAATAAATCGATAACAATATTTATACTTTTCTTTCTGGTTCCTTTAACAGTAGTATCTCAGGAACCATTTCAAGAACGTCTTACTGAAATTGATTCGACTCTGACCAAATTATCCAGATCTGAGGTTCCTGGTCTCAAAGAAATGGCAGAGTTCTCAGTTGTTAGTGCGACTATACAGGAATTACTTCGTGGCGCTGCTGAAGCATATGGACTAAATGTAAGCGTATCGCCAGATATCAAATCAAAAGTAACCAATAATTTCACAAACGTCTCGGTAAAAGACCTAGTACTTTTTCTATGTGAAAAATATGAGTTGGACATAGATTTCATTGGGAACATCATGTCTTTTAATCCTTATGAGGCTCCGCAAGAAGAAGTTCCTATCATAAACCCTACGCCTAATATAATCTATGATAATGAAAAAGATCTATTAACCGTTGATTTAAAAAATGATAGTGTAACATCCTTTGTTCGGGAACTTACAACTATATCCGGGAAAAATATAATACTGGCACCAAATGTTAAAGAACAGCCAATGAATGGGCTGATTAAAGCTGTCCCTTTTGATATTGGTTTGGAGAAAATAGCATTTGCAAATAGCCTCGTGTTAGAGAAAAGTGAAGAAGAAGATTTTTACATTCTGAAGCAAACGGAATCTACTGAAGAAATGCCGATAACAATAAGAGGCGCAGGAATTCGTGGACAAACCAATAAAAATACTCAATCAAGAAAAAATAATCTACCCGATAATCTCTTCATTGAACTAACTGACGACTCTTTACTTAATGTAGAAGCAATTAACATTCCCGTAGCGGATATCATTAATGAAGCAGCCTATGAATCAAATAAAAATTACATTTTTTTCTCGGTCCCCGAAGGATCGACTTTCCTAAAAGTAAGCAACATAAACTTTTCTGACTTATTAGATTTTTTACTACAAGGGACCAATCACACATATATTAACCAAAAGGATGTATATATTATTGGGAATCGACTTGACGAAGGATTTCGAACGACCAAACTTGTTAAGTTCCAACACCGTACTATGTGGGAAATTCAGGCTTCAATTCCTCCCCAATTAATAGAAGACATTCAGATATTGCCATTTGAAGAATTAAACGCTCTTATTTTAAGTGGAAGTTCAAGTAGAATAAAGGAAGTTGAAAAATTGCTAATAGAGTTAGATCAACCGGTGCCCAATATAATGATCAGCGTTATGGTTATCGAGGTTAATAAAAACAAAACTACTGATTTCGGTATATCTGCTGCCTTCGGAGACTCAACCAAAACAACTCGGGGAAATGTATTCCCTGATGCAAATGTAACTGTTGGTGCAAAAACGATAAACTCTTTCTTAGAAAAGGTTCATATGAATAACTTCATTAATCTTGGGAAAGTAAATTCAAACTTCTACCTAACAATAAAGGCTCTTGAAGAAAATGGTAATATAAAAGTAAACTCAACACCAAAATTATCTACGTTAAACGGTCACGAAGCAACAATGACAATAGGACGTTCTGTATATTATAAAGAAAGCACCCAAAATGTTACTGGAGGTGTTAATCCAATAATTACGACAAGCCCACGCTTTAACAAAGTTGATGCAAATCTTTCATTAAGAATCGTTCCTATTGTCTCAGGAAATGATAATATCACTCTTGATATAGAAGCAGAATTTTCTGATTTCATTCCCCCAGAAATTGAAGATGCCCCCCCTGGTAATGCAACCCGTAAATTTGTTTCCCAAATCAGGATTCTTAACCAGGAAACTATTCTTTTGGGAGGATTAGAAGAAGTATCGAAAGAAAAACTTCATTCCGGTACACCACTTCTTTCAAAGATTCCAATTATAAAATGGCTATTTAGTAGAAGTACCACAAAGAATTCTGAAAGTAAGCTCTTAATTTTAATCAGTCCTGAAATTGTCTTTTAATAATGATTGATAAAATTGTTTCACATATAATCAGGTTTAAAAAGATTTGGGGAGTCCATGTTATTGAGACAAGTAGAACCGTGCAGTTAAACGTAATATTAATAGAATACAAAAAAGGAGTTCTGAATATTTTAAAAGAACACCGCCTGGATTCATTTGACAGACTTGATGAAATCGAGTTTGGAGAAATACCGGTTAGTATTAGTTATTCCGGTGATAATATTTTATATAAACGGATAGAACTTAACTCTAACGTCTCAATTGATGATATAATACATGTTTCTGATTTAAAACAATTTCATGTTCAGCTATTTCAGTCAGGTAATTTCAGATTTCTATCTGTAATAAGAAAAGAGAATTTTAAGAAATTTATTTCAACCTTTTATGACAGACAAATAATTATTGTATCAATATCACTGGAGGCATATTGTTTTTCTCACTTACTAGAATATATCAATCATAATCAGGAAAAGGAGTTTGTAATCAATAATTATAAGATTAGACTTGATAAAGAAGGAATTTCAGAAATTTTTCCAATCGATGTTGAAGACAGGCCCTCTTTAAAAATCGGAACAACTGAGATTAAATCCGATCTTATTCTTCCCTATTCAAATGTTCTTGCGACTATAAGTATAAATGAGGAGAATCCGAATTTAATACAAAGCGACTGGAAACAGTTAGCAATGAATTATAAACACAAAATGATTGTAAAAAAAGGATTACCATTGAGCTTAGGGAGCATTCTTCTTATCCTGCTATTAAATTTTATAATTCTTCAGGTTAAAACAGATGTATTTAATGAACGTTCTCAGATATTAACCCATCATCAAGGGCAACTTACGAAATTAGATAAACTAAAACAAGACTTTGAGGATAAGCAAAAGTTTCTGGGAGAGTTAAATCTTAATAATTACAAATACTATTCTTACTATGCTGACAGGATAGCTGCGACTATTATTGGAGAGATAAAACTAACTTCACTGGTGATTAATCCAATTGCAAATGATCAACGAAAAAATTTGATCTTTTTTCAGGAGAACATTATTAATATCTCGGGCATATGTAATTCTTCATCCGACCTAAACCGTTGGCTTATTGCTCTTGAGAAAAAATCATTTATTCAGGAAATCGATAATCAGGTTTTCGAACTAAATGACTACGATGAAAAAGGGCATTTCAGTTTTACCCTAAGAGTAATTCAGCCATGAAATTAGATAGGTTTTCATATCGTCAAAAGAGCTTGTTTCTTTTCGCAGGCACAATCTTATTATTGTTGCTTACTTATGTAATGTCAATTAGTAAAACTATTGAAATTACTAAGTCTATAAAGAATCTTGATAGAAAAATTTTAATGGCACAAACTGCTCCTGTTCAGATTGATAGTTTGCAAACAAAGATTAACCGATGGAATAAAAACCTATTATCGGAAGTGAGTCTCAATGAAATTCAGCAGCGAATCTTCGATGAATTAAACCAAACGGGCAACCTAAGTAAAGTAACCATTAAAGGTATTAAACGCATTGATGAAAAAAATGAAAACGAAATAACTATAAATACTTATGAAATTGATTTTACCGGCGAGTTCAAAACACTGGTACAAACTCTCAATCATCTTGAACAAAAAATGAAATATGGTTATATTTTGTCCTCGTCATTTGAAATGGTTAAAAACAGAAAAAAAAGGATTGATGAATTAAGGCTAAAATTAATAGTACAAAGTATGATTCAAAACCAATGAATAGTTTGTAAAAACGAATTAGCTGTAAACTAATAAATAATAAATTACAATATCATAAATATCCGTAGATGAAATCTTATACAAAAATAAAACTCCTGATATTTTTTTTCTTTCTACTTGTTTATCAAACAGGTTGCGAGGATATATTATCTCCTGATATATCCGATGAAAAATTAAACATCATCGCTCCACATAACAATAGTATTTTGAAAGAAACTGAGGTTCGTTTTCTTTGGGATCCTGTGGAAGGTGCAACACACTATCATATTCAAATAGTATCTCCAACTTTTAATTTAGCAGAAAAGTTTGTGGTAGATACCATCACAAATAATTACAGCTATATAACAGAAATACCCCAAGGAAATTATGAATGGCGGATTTCAGGAGAGAATAGCTATTATTATACAGAATATAAATATTTAACCTTTAGCATAGAATTGGTAACTGACACAATATCTGAATTAAATAACAATTAATGTTGCAATAAGAAGAGTGATGAAAAATAGAAAGACAATGTACATATTATTGATCGCGGTAATATTAATTTGGTCATTGATTATTGTTCGTTTCCTCACTTTGCGAAATCCTGATAATAATTACATAGCTTATCAACCGGAAATAACTAATAAGAAAAAAGATTCAACTAATAAAACTGACTTTCAACTCTTATTAAACTATCCCGATCCATTTCTTATAGAAGAATTCAGGAGCCAGTCTCAAAAGGGAGCAAAAAACAACTCGAATATTTCAACAAAAAAAGTAAATACTAAAAAATTACCTGCTGATATGGCAAAGATGCCAACCATTACTTATTCTGGAATGATTTGCAATGCATCTGCGGGTAAAAAGGTCGGGTTCATTTTAACTGGCAGAAAACAATATATGGTTGAAGTCGGTGATTTAGTGAATAATTTGGAAGTGATTAATCTCTGGAATGATTCGATACGCGTAAAATGGAATAAACAGGTTATTGATATAAAACGGAACAATGAATAGAATTTTTAAGAAAAAAATTTCTGCTGGAATATTGCCACTTACGTTATCTGTCAGTCTAATTTTGGCTTTATTCTGTATGGCAGCCATATTACTTGCATATTACAGCAACCTGCTATGGGTTCAAACCAAAAATTCGTACCGTTTGGAACTAAATGCTCATTCTGCCCTCGAATATATTTTAAACAATAAAATTTCATCTATACCTTTAAACACTTCCTTATCTACCGATTTATTTGGGGACGGTAGAGATTCTGTAACCATTTCAAAAAAAGCATGGGGAATATTTAATCTTTTATCGATAGAAGCATATTCAAATAAATCCAAACACAATACCAACCAGCTTATTGCTTATGTTGGAGGACAAGATAACCTAGCACTATATGTATGCAATAGAACTCCTACTGCTATTACCTTAGCAGGAAACACAGAAATCAAAGGTAATGTTTGGATTCCATCCAAAGGGATTAAGGCTGGTACATATAACCGCATCGGTTTCTCAGGAAGTGAACTTGTTTTAGGAAAAACCCTGAGAAGTGAATTTAAACTCCCAAAACTTGATGAAGAGATTAATCTAAAACTCCAAGAAGTCTTTAGTTTGCTTTACTCAAAAGTAGAACGGGTAAAGAAAGTTCCTGAGAAAATGGAAAACTCATTTAACAACCAGGTGAAAATTCTTTTTAGTCAAGAGCCAATCATAATCCAATCTCAGTTAAAAGGAAATATAATAGTAGTTTCAGAATTGGAAATTGAAATAGATGCAGACTCAAATCTTGACAATATCATTTTAGTCGCCCCTGTAATAAAATTTAAATCGGGTTTTAAAGGCTGCGTACAGGCTTTTGCAGGCAAGTTTATAGATTTGGCCTCAGATGTAAAGCTGCTTTACCCAAGTGCATTAATAACAAGCTCAACAGAAAATTCGCAAATAAGAATCTCAGAAAATGTAATTATCCAAGGTGTTATCTTTCAAAGTGGAGATACAAATCTAAACTCTAATATTTTTATCAGTTCTGGTTCTCGAATAGAAGGTCAGGTAATAACCAATGGTTCCATAGAGCACCATGGAACTGTTTATGGGCAAATCTTGTGTAGTTCTTTTGAAATAACAGATAACTCCGGCCAACATCCTAATTACCTTTTTAATGCGGTTGTCGATCGGTTTTCTCTATCAGAAACATATCTTTTTCCAGGGATCTTAGCTTCAGATATGCAACGTCCTGAAATTATAACTCGATTACAGTAAATACAAATTATTACACAAAGTACTGTTAATGAAATGGATAATTCGCACATTTAAAGACAAAAAAATTAATAGAAGAATATCTTGTTCTACGCTTTTAGAGATCATTGTTGCACTGCTCCTTGCAAACATTGTTTTCTTTTTTTCTTTTTCAATTATTCTGAATTCACTTAGTGGGAACTTTATGATTAGGGAGTATAAAGCACATTTGAAAGCATATAGCTTTCTAACCGAAGAAGTGTTAGAAAAAAATTTCGAAAGCAAGGTCATTGAGTTTAGCAACCTTAATCTACAAAAAGAAGTTCAATCGGTAGAGAATGAACCAGGGCTTTTGCTATTTGATATTTATGTTACAGACCGAACTGGTAAGGAACTTGTAGATTTAAAATGTTTTATAAGGAATGAGAAGAATTAGGGCATATACTTTAATTGAGTTAACCGTATCACTGATCGTTGGCTCTTTGCTTATAATTTTTATTTGGACTGGCTATTATTTTATTACTAAACACTATAACGAATGGAATAACAAAAACCAGTGGGTGCGTGAAATAGCATTATTAGACCAACAACTGAGATCAGATATTAAGAAAGCTGATGTTGTTCTGAATAACAGAAATGAAATTAATATCTATACAGAAGACACCATTAAACTAACTTATATGATTAATGATAACTCTATTATCAGAAACACAAATGGAAGAAGAGATAGCTTTGCCTTAAATATTACAAACATAAATTATAAGTATCTAGAATTAAATGAAGAAAAAAGCTCAACTGTTAGCTCGATCAATATAATATTGCAATTAAATGAGGAAGAAGAACTCAAACTTGTATTTTCTAAAGAATATGATTCAAAATTTATATATAACTCAATAAAGAGATGAATTCTCAGGGATTAGTTCTAAAACGGCATAAAAAGAGAAAAAATTTCAATTTTGATTCTTTCTTTCATCTTATTACCAAAGACATTTTTGGCAATAAGATGAATAATAAAAAAAAGGAAGTATTTTATCTTGAACTTTATTCAATGCTACATGCAGGTATGGATATTAGAGATTCTTTGGAAGTTTTTATTGGACAACAAAATAAACCTGAAGAAAAAAAGATTTTCGAAAATTTAGTCATTGATTTAGTTGCTGGGAGTTCTCTTTCTCAAAGTATGCAAAACTCCAAACAATTTACTGCATATGAATACTATTGCGTACAAATTGGTGAAGAAAGCGGAAGACTAATGGATGTATTGAAACAATTAGCGGATTTTTTTTCTGAGCGGGTTAAGATGATCCGACAAATTGTAAAAAGCATCTCCTATCCAATTGTTATATTACTTTCTTCCTTAGTTGCAACAGGTTTTATGATAACTTTCATTGTTCCTATGTTTTCAAATATATTTCAAAGATTTGGAAGTGATCTGCCGGTTCTTACTAAAGTATTTATTAACATTTCAGATTCCTTAAAGAATAACCTTCTATCTATTATATTCATTATCACTTCGATATCGGTTATGCTTAGAATTTTTTGGAATCACAACAAATTTAAAAATACCAGACAGTTGATCACAATTAAAGTCCCCTATTTGGGTAATATGACTAAAAGTATATACATGGCAAGGTTCTGTTCCGCTATGTCTCTTTTGATTTCAGCGAAAATTCCCTTAGTTACATCAATCAGCTTGGTAAAAAAAATGATCTCTTTCTACCCTATTCAGATTGCTTTAAATCAAATTGAGGTAGATCTAATTAATGGTAATGAATTCCATAAGAGTTTAGCTAACCATAAAATTTTTGATGCAAAAATGATTTCTTTATTAAAGGTTGGTGAAGAAGTAAATAAACTTGATGAGTTTTTAAAAAAATTACATTCATATTACTCGGACGAAGTTGATATGAAAGCTAATGCACTAAATACTTTTTTAGAGCCATTAATAATTATTTTCTTAGGGTTAACGGTAGGAGCAATGCTAATAGCAATGTATTTACCTATGTTTAAGCTTTCTAATTCGATTGGTTGATCGAAAAGCTATAGCGATATATTAAATAAATGATAGCAGAATTTACATTAAAGACAAACAACTCTTAATCCAACCGATAACTATCACTCTTCTGACAATATAATAAATCGATCATCGTATAAATTATAAAAAGGACCCATTATAGTAAACCCAAATGTACTTTTTCAAAATTCACAACAAAACAAGGACTCAATATTGAGAATTCTGAAATATTATCAATATTCATAATGGATTGATAGTTCAAGAATAGTGATTATTTTAAGAAAAAGTGAAGCCCTTTGTATAATTCTTTATGTGCCAGTTCTTCTGCTCCCTGGCGGTTGTGCCCGTTTTTAACAACCTGCATATAGCATTCTGCGGCAAGATCACTACGGGTGTTCAGAAGATCGTTATCATCCGTTAATTCCGGATGACTTTCGTATAAGAAGTGAAGCAATGACAACTTAAACCATGAGAGTTCTGTTGGTGTTGTTTTCATGACTTTGAAATTTGAATTATAAAATAGTAGACCTATGAAGTGGGAGAAACAAGCGCCCGGAGTTTATCCGAACGCTTTGATAAAAAGGTAATTCTATTGATTTGGATTTTACATCGAGTGCGATTTGGCCCGGTTTCGTTTTGTGGTTTGTTGCCGTTCGGACGGATTCACCTGGTCCTTTTTCAGCGGTTCTTTTACATCTTTGGTCGCTTCATTGGTTTTACCTTCCGAGTTAACCTCTACCTGGGTTTTGCTCTTGTTATCAGGTATTACTTCTGCTCCTTTTGTTTGGGCTTTATCAGGATTCCATTTGTAAAAATCCAGCTTGCCTTTTTCGTCGTTGACCTTTATGTAAGCGCTAAATTCCTCGCCTTTTTTATCTTTCATTCCGGCAACATAAATGGTTTCCCGCTTTTCCAGTTTTTGTTGCTGGTCCTCAGTAAGTTCCTTTCCCAGAAGAGAATTGGGAATACGTACCTGTTTTTGTTCATTCTTGTTTTGTCCTTGTTGCTGCTGATTATCAAATCGGAAACCTATACCACGTTTATCGGCATCAATTTGCAGATGTGCATTAAACTCTTTTCCGCTACGGGCAGTCATTCCTTCCACATAAATTGAACGTCCTTCGGCCAACTCTTTCTTTTGGTTTTCATCGAGATTCACGCCTCTAATTTCATCAGGGATTTTTATTTTATCAGCCCGTGCGGCAACAAGTTCATTGGTGAGTTTATCAACAGATAAAAATACCGGTGTGCTCTCTCCTTCTTTGTACTGAGGATGTACAATTCTTCCGGCATTGCCGGTTTTCAGCAGGTTCTGTTTATCCTCGTCAGTTAAGGTGACGCCAAAATATGGACGGTCGAGTTCAGGACTGTTGCGAACGGCATGAACAGCCAATTTAAAATCTCCATTTTCATCTTGGCGAAAGGCCAGCCGTGCATCGGTACGGATGTTAAGGTTATCGGTTTTAATGGTAATGGGAATTAATCCGGGCGACTTTTGGTAGTTTAACATGGGCTGGCTATTCTGGTTCGTTTTGTGCCACCGATTTCGGAGTGGTTTGTGCCAGTGATTTCGGTTCAAACTGTGCCACCGGATAGCTAAAAAGCGGATATTTTTCGGTTCGTTTTGTGCCACTCCGGTTCAGGCTGGTTACTCTAACGGTTCGTTTTGTGCCACTTTGGGAGATCAGGTAAAAACAGCTATATCGCAGATTTTTTTTTCTGGATATGGCAAACAAACTTGATCCGATGGATTTAAAACAGATTTTATCGTTGCACAACGACGGGGAAAGCAACCGGCAGATTGGCGGGATATTAGGTATCTCGCGCAACACCGTCAACAATTATATCAAACTGGCAAGGGCTAGCGATTACAGTATCGGGGAACTGCTGGCAATGGATCCTCACCGACTGGATGAGCTTTTTACGGCGCACACCACGCTTATTACTGACCGGTATGACGAGCTGATGGATTGGTTCGACAAAGTAAACCAGCAACGCAACCACCCCGGTTTTACCTTTATGTACCACTACCAGGAATACCAGGGCCAGGTTTCCAACCCTTACAGCTACACCCAGTTTATGGAACATTACCACCGAAAATACGACCAGGTGAAAGGTTCGATGAAACTGGAACATGAGGCAGGAAAGGAGATGTACATCGATTTTGCAGGAAAGAAACTGCATATCATCAATAAAGAAACCGGGGAGCTTATCCCGGTAGAAGTTTTTGTTGCGATCCTGCCCAATAGTCAATATACCTATGTTACAGCCTGTTTAAGCCAAAAACGCGAAGATCTTATTACTTGTACTGCCGGTGCCCTTTCATTCTTTGAAGGTGTGCCCAAAGCTATTGTTTCGGACAATTTAAAATCGGCCGTTACCCGGGCAAGTAAATACGAAGCAGAGATAAACCGTACGTTTAAAGATTTTGCCTGTCATTACGGCTGTGTTATCAACCCAACACGCAGCTATGCCCCGCAAGACAAAGCATTGGTCGAAAACGCCGTTAATCTTGCCTATCAGCGTATTTATTATCCGCTAAGGGATATGGATTTCTTTTCGCTTGACGACCTGAACCGCGAGATAAGAAAACTTTTAAAAGACTACAACAACTTGCTGTTTCAACGAAAACAGGCCAGCCGCCGGGAACTGTTTCAATCGGTGGAACGCAGCTATCTAAAACCGCTGCCCGACACGCCTTATCAGATGAAAGATTACCGCAGGGCAAAGGTCCAGAAAATTGGCTATGTGTATTTTTCACCCGAAAAAAGTTATTACAGCGTTCCGTACCGGTATATCGGTAAGTCAACACTTATCCACTATACGGCATCCACTGTTGAAGTGTATTATAACCACCAGCGTATTGCCCTTCACAAACGTAACTATACCATAGGAAGTTATAATACCATCAAAGAGCATTTAAGCAGTACCCACCGGGCACGGACCGATTGGAACCCGGATTTCTTTAAGCGTATGGCTGCCAAACATGGAGAAAATGTGTTGACACTCGTTGACCAGTTGGTGACCACTTGCGACTATCCTGAAACAGCTTACAAAAGTGCCATGGGCATTGTCCAGCTTCACAAGGCTTACGGTTCAGAGCGCTTAAATAACGCTTGTAAACTGGCCCTTCTTGCCGGAACTCATTCCTACAGGCGTATTGGTAACATCTTAAAAAATAAACAAGACAAACTTCCTTTCCCGAAAGAAAACAGCAATATTCCGCATATCCCTGCACACAGCAACCTGCGCGGGGCAGCGGCTTATAAATAACTCTAAAATTTAATAATATGAACAACAATCAAACAGTTGAAAAACTAAGGCAGATGCGCATTGGCGCAATGGCCGACCTACATTTACAACATGTAAAAAACAATGGTTTACAAGAGCTCACCCCCGATGAGTACCTGGCCTTGCTTACCGACCATGAATGGGAAAGCAGGCAGAACCAGAAAATCGAAAGGCTTTTAAAACAAGCAGCTTTCCGTCAAAAAGCAAGCGTAGAGGAAGTGCATTTTGAGCCAGCACGGAACCTCGACCGTAACATGTTTAACCGACTGACAACGCTTGATTTTATCAAACGTAAAGAAAACCTGATAATTACAGGGGCTTCGGGCGTTGGAAAAAGCTACCTCGCTCAGGCACTTGGACACCAGGCTTGTTTTAACGGGCTAAAAACTTTGTATTCAAACACAGCCCGTTTGTTTGCCCGGATGAAACTGGCTAAAACCGATGGGACTTACCTGAAAGAACTCAGTAAGTTGCAGAAAACAAACCTGCTTATCCTCGATGACTTTGGCCTTCAGGCACTAGATAACCACAGTCGCGAAGCACTAATGGATATTATCGATGACAGGTATAACAAAACATCTACAATTGTTGTCTCGCAAATACCGGTTTCTGTGTGGTACGATATTATCGGTGAAGGTACTATTGCCGATGCAATCCTCGACCGGATTGTCAACTCATCTCACCGTATTGACCTGAAAGGGGAATCGCTGAGAAAAGGAATTTTAAAGAGTGAAAATTAATTTTTTTGTATAATTGCACCATCTCTCAAAGTGGCACGGTTTCAATCGAAATGTGTGGCACGGTCTGACCGAAATAGCCATGGGCTCCAGATTTTTTGTGTTTTTAAGAAAATCTTTTGATACGCCCAGCATTTCTAGTTGTTTCCAGTCTACTTTATTTTCGTCAATCAGATTGGGACGTTTTCTCGTAGCTTGTTCTTTCGAAAAATCGCCGGTTTTTACCTTATGCCTTTCCAACATTTCTTTGTTGGACGGTGTTTCCGGATTCTTTAACATCTTTTACAGAACTGTCGCCGTCTTCTCCACCAGGTTGGCAGGTACTTTGTAAAACTGAAAATCGGTAGGATTTTTATACTGGCGATTGAAATTGGCAATAAAATTCTCCAGCGGATTACTGTACCTGTCGATTTTTAAGAAACTACCTGCATTGGCCTGTTTGGGAGCCTCTGTTTTTAATTGGCCTTTTTCATCAAAACCACTTACGGCTTTTAGTTTGTTTTCGTTTTTCTCTTTAACCAGTAATACTTCCTGGTCATTGTTTTTTTGTTCCATGATACATTTCTTTTAATGATTTAAAAGCGAATGTATCGTTGATTGGGCTGTTTATTTTAAGGTTGGCAGCATTTGGCTTTGGTTGGGTGGAGGTGGCGTTAATGCCGAAATTTTATTGTTGAAAATTACTATACAGCCGTGTTACTTCCTTGTGCGAGGAAAGGAAAAACTTATCTTTGGAGTTAGAATGACCAAAGATGAACTTATAGAACAACTTTCTTCCCTTGAATGGGAAGATTTTGAGGTGAAGATCGCCAAAAGTGAATTACCCAAATCGATCTGGGAAACAGTATCGTCATTTTCAAATACCAGCGGAGGTTGGATTGTTTTAGGTGTAAAAGAGAAAGGCAATAGCTTTGAAATAACCGGTGTAAAAAATGGGGAAAAACTGGAGCAAGATTTTATAAATACACTTCGGGGTACCAAATTCAATGTTTTCATTAGTACAAAACAGGAGTTATACCAATTCGATGATAAAATAGTTTTGGCATTTTATGTACCTGTACACAAAAACAAACCCGTGTATTTTAATCATCAGGGCAATACCTTTATCCGCCGTGGAAGTGCTGATCAAAGAGCATCACAGGAAGAAATAGACAGCATGCTACGTGACAGGGCTTTTGGGACAAAAACAGCAGAGATAGCACCGGAAACAAATCGCGACTGTTTAAGTAATACATCATTAAATCGCTATCGCGATTATATGGCTCGTTTTAACCCAAATGCAAGCTATATCCGTTTTGACGAAGATGAGTTTTTGAGAAAGCTTCGCATTATGGAAAATGGCAAATGTACCTTTGCCGGATTGCTCATGTTTGGAAAACGGGAAGCAATAGAAAAGCATTTTCCCGATTTTCGTATCGATTTAGTGGAAATTCCAGGAACTTCATACGCTGATGCCAGACATACCTATACTTTTCGTGTTGAAGAACAAGAGAACCTTTGGGAATACTACTTTGAATGTTTTCATCGCTTAAAACAAAAAGTTGATGTACGGTTTTCGCTGACAGCCGAAGGATTTGGGCAGGAATTGTCTCCCGGACTTGAAAGTATCCGTGAAGCTCTGGTTAATCTTTTAATGCACGCTGACTACTTTTCTCCGGCCTGTCCGCGTGTACGTATATTTACAAATCACATTGAGTTTTATAATCCTGGAGGGCTACCAAAACCTTTTGAGGAACTAAAAGGGAAGGATATTTCTTTGCCACGAAATCCTATCATTGCCAAACTTTTTCGCATGGTCAAGCTGGCTGAGAATATTGGTTTTGGATTGGACAAAATTGATACAAACTGGAAAGCATACAATTCCACGATACCGGATTATCAAATCGAATTTGATTCTGTGATAGTTGATTTTAAAATGGAATCCGATGACAGTGTATCACAAACGTCGGGGAAAACGTCGGGGAAAACGTCGGGGAAAACGTCGGGGAAAACGTCGGGGAAAATTCTGGAGCTTGTCAAGGAGAACAAATACATTTCTATTCCTGAAATGGCTGAAATCGTTGGTGTATCTGAGCGTTCGATAGAAAGGAACATTGAAAATCTGAGAAAAGATGGCTTACTGACACGGATTGGTCCGGCAAAAGGTGGCTATTGGAAAGCAACAGACCAAAAATCTTAAATATCATCATCTCACATGCCCCGGCATTTCTCAAATCGCATTTTCAACCACACCGCTGCTCATGATTCACAGTTTCCCGGAGGATTGAAACTGCTCAATCGAAAAGCCTTTGACATCGCACGGCAAAAGAATCCCTTGCATTTTATTTCAGGGATACATTTGCCTTTTGCCCGTCCCGTTAAAATTCAGATTACAGTTCCTGTGCCTCCTGGAACTTCATTCCGGGAAGTTTTTCCGAGCCTAGCCGGAACACTCCCTTCATTCAGTAACCTACGGCACCGCACACACGAGAAAGGCTTTCATTCCCCTCCATTCACCCTGTTCTCACAGACCTCATTTCGGTACATTCAATCCTTACACTTGTTTTTGCCTCCCCCTAATTTAGAGTTTTAGCTTACTGACTTTTGAAAAAGTACTTTTATCATTTTACTCAATTTATCGATCCTTCTTTCCCGCATTCCAATTTAAGAATATGCTTTCCAGCCGGCCCTTGTTGTTCTGTTGGCAAAATAAAGACAGTGTTTTTGGAGCCTGCAAGTTCAGGCCTGCTGTTTTGCAGAAAATCTCCAACCTCCTAACGTCGAATAGTATTTTCTGCAAAAAACTTGCAGGTCCAACACTCTTTTTTTAACCAGGCCACAAAACAACAACAACCGACCCGATGGAAAGACGCATAATCTTAAACGAATGAAAAATGGAAAAGAAGAATAGCAATAAATATTTTGAAAATGTGAGTAATGAAAAATAAAACTCACTCCCCTCCGGAATCCGCATAAGTGAGTTTGGAATTGTTTTTGCAATGCTTATAACATCGAAATTATCAACCTTCTAAAACTGCCCAGATGAGAAAGAAAGTTAACAAATTACCGTTTCGATGGATTTTTAGGATCATTGTTATTGTTCTTGCATCTTATATTACCGGATTAAGTTTCTGGTATTGTTTACTGGCCTATATCGCAATTCTGTTCCTGATTGAATTTGCCAAAAATATGATAGTTGTTATCCTTGGTATTGCAATAGTTATTGCCGTAACTCTTGCCATGTTTTTTGGATTGATAGCGCTTTAGTTGTTCAGAAGAATCGTTTTAATACATCATAATGCAGGGCCACCGCCCTGCTTCTTTTTTCATGAGCCTGTGCGGTTAAAAAGAAGCAAAAAACCTTCTTAAAAGGATCCTGTTGATAATGATTGCCCCCTTAATTTTAATCGCAAAATACAGGAGTACCATGGACAAATAACAAGGTTAAATCCGCTGGATTTGATTCAGAATCTTCCTTTTAGTTCCTAAAAACGAAAAGCGTATTCCGAACCAAAACCTTGCCTGAAGTCCCTGCGATCCTGTGAATGGTAAGCAATAAAATTATTGTTTAACAATTTAAAAGCTTACTGTTATGAAAATTGATTATTTCAAAGTTTCCGAAATTAAAGTGTCTTATACTGACAAAGTAAAAGCATCTGAAAGGCCTCAAATTGGCGCATCAAAAGATGCCGCTCATATTTTCAAACACATTTTTAAAGACTGTATTCAGCACCATGAAGAGTTTTATGTAATGCTGTTAAATCGTGGCAACAAAGTTCTTGGAGTATCCTGTATTTCAAAAGGTGGAATTTCCGGGACCGTTGTCGATGTAAAAATAATTCTGCAACTGGCTTTAAAAGCAAACGCATCTTCATTGATTGTTTTACACAATCATCCCAGCGGAAACCTTACCGCAAGTGCGGCTGATGTTAAAATAACCGAAAAACTAAAAAATGCCTGTCTTAAGTCTTCTGGACCATCTGATCGTTACAGATGAAAGCTATCTGAGTTTTGCTGATGATGGATTGTTATAAATCCATTCATAGAAGAATTATTGTTAACCAACTCTAAACTAAAAAAGGGGTAGGTAATCTGGTTTTATACCAATATCGTTATGTAATGCCGCATAAATTTATTATCTTCGATCATGGGAAAGAAAGCCTATTTGGAGATAAAAGAATCGGTAGCTGAGCTACAAAAACTGTTGGTAAAACAAAAATCATTTCAGGCAGGAAAACGGCTCAGGAGTTTAATTGAAATAAAATCCGGCAGGTTTAGTACCCGTCAAGAACTTGCAGACTATTTATGTGTGCACAAAAGGACTCTTGAAAGATGGATCAATAGTTACAAATCCGGAGGTATTTCAGAGTTGCTATCCGACAAGCCAAAAGTCAAACGATCAAAAATTATTACGCCTGCAATTCATCAAGGTCTTGAGCAAAGAGTCAATGACCCGCATAATCCGTTCCAGGGGTATTGGGATGCCCAGAACTGGGTATATCAGGAATATGGGGTAGAAATAAAATATCAACGTATCCGGGAATACCTGATAAAACATTTCAAAACCAAGGTAAAAAGCCCACGGAAATCACATATTAAGAAAGACAAACAGGCCGAAGAAGCCTTTTTAAAAACTACCAAACACATTCCACGCACTTAGAAAGAGTCTGGATAAAAATAACTACAACAGTGTTAACTTGTATTTTCAAGATGAAAGCCGCTTTGGGCTGATGAGCCATATTGGAAAATGTGTGACAGCCCGTGGGGTGAGGCCGGTTATTAGCTACCAGCACAAATTTGCATCTACCTATTTGTATGGCAGTTATTCTCCTGTTAATGGTGATTCGTTTGTTTGGGAGATCGATGGTGTCAATGTGAATATATTCGAGGCTTACTTAAATGCCTTTTCTAAACACAAGCCAGAAGAATATAAGATTGTAGTTATTGATAATGCGGGGTTTCATTCTACAAAGAATATAGAGGTACCGGACAATATATATTTGCTAAATATTCCACCTTACACCCCTGAGTTAAATCCATGTGAACAAGTTTGGCAATACATTAAAACAAGGTTCAAAAACCAACTATTTGAGGACATGGAAAAACTAAGGCAATGGCTGTGGCGTATATCAAACAATATGGGAACAGAAACAATTAAATCGATTACAGGAAATCATCACTTCTTAAATGCATTTAATGCGGCATTTAATAACTAAATCGGTATAATAATAATTTTTATTTCAAAGGGATTGTAAAGACAAGTAAAGATTTTGAAAAAGGGAAATTACCTGCTTACGCGGAATTTCACATCCATCTCAAAAGATATAATAAAACCATAAAGGGGAAATACAACTATGAACACGTGCATTGGTGTAGTGCAACAGATAGGTTATCTGGACATAAAAGTAAATTCATAGTGGCATATTGATGGAATACAAAAAAATGAAATTGTATTAAGGCCAATGTCTATTAGTGATCGATTCTTGAAAGATGAAATTTTATATGATTCACCTTCATTAAAACTTGATATTAGTGAAATTGACGAATTTAATCAAGTAGAATGTGTTCCTCATGATTACGAAGAACTTGATATTCAAAAGAACAAGGGTATTTCAGAAGAAAGAATTAAACACTCAATTGCAGAAATATTATATGAAAATAATATTCCTAAAGACTGGGGAGGTGAATCTTCGGATTTATTTACCAATCATATTCATATCGTTGGAAAAAGATACAATGCTGCGTTCTTGCTAAAAGGACCATCAAAGTTCCATCAAATGACAGTTAAAGATTTAGGTGTTAATGGAAATCAAATTGTTCGACTGTTTGATGAACCAGCGGAAATGTTAGTTCTTCAACACTGCCACTATATTAAAGCGGAGATTTATAAGACCATGGATGCGTTGCATCAAGATTTGATAATATTAGGAGATATTGTGTTATTGATGGGATTGATACGCAGAGATTATTGATGGCTTATGAGAAAATTTAGGAAGGCAACGGGAGTTTCCTTCCTATTATACAAACCCTATATTCTTATGGTGCTTTTTAAAAAACTCAGCGATTCTTTCGAAGGACAAATATTAGTTCCATCAAATTTTATTGATAGAAAAGATATTTCTCTTTCCAGTGGATTGATTATTTCTGTTTTTCCATTTTTTGCTTCCAGTGGATGAATATTTAATGAATATTTCTCATTCAAATAAGTAAATATTATTTCATAACCTTTCTGGGCTTCATCTATTGATTTGAAAACTACAATAAAATCATCAGCATATCGAACTAACTGGTAACCATCTTTTTTTAATGCATCTATCAAAGGTTGATAGATAAACATTTGATAACAAAGGAGAAAGAGGGTTTCCTTGTGGAATGCCAGCTCCCACATTTTTAAATAGTCCGTGCTGTTCCTTTTTTATTCTATTTAATCCCCCTAATTTTGAGACATCGCCTTTTCGATTAACTCGTTAATTGAGCTGTCTGTCAGATTGGGGTATATCAACTCATTTAATAGTTTGTCTTTTTTTACTTCTTCAAAAACGTTTATAATGTCAGCTTTGAGTATTACATCTCCATGGGAATAAGACATTTTCATTTTTAAGACGGCTTCTCTAACTCCCTTACCTTTCTGGTATGCAAAGCTAACATCGTCACTTTCACTCAATACATTACTCAATTGTTCTTCTAATAGAATAGATATTGCTTTCAATACAAGTCTGTCTCTAATTTCTGGAATTTGTAAAGGTCTATATTTCCCATTATCTTTTTTTATTATTGCAACCCTTTATATCTGGAAGTCGGGTTTGTAAAACTGTAGTATTTTTTTGCACAAAAAAGCAGTTTGGACAAACACCGGGAGAACTGACAAGACAAAAAAGGAACCCGGGGGCTAAAGGCTGATATAATGAGCTAATTGCAAATTCTTTTTGACCTTTTAAACAAAGCACATTCGGCCTTTTAAACAAAGTTGGCTGGTTCGTCCCGCTCTATCTTTGTTTCATCAAAACAATTTAAAAATAAAATAATGGAACAAAACAATTATCGCGAAGCGTTGCAAAAAAAACTGGATAATAGCTTTAACGCACAATCGACAACAGACGAAGTGATTAAGGGAATTGACCTTGAAGGTAAAATTGCCATCGTAACAGGAGGCAATACTGGTATAGGTTTGGAAACGACAAAAGCATTAGCTGATGCAGGCGCAGTGGTTATTGTCCCAGCAAGAAATACAGACAAGGCCAAACGTAATCTACAGGATATTTCTAACGTAGAAATTGAAGCAATGGACTTGATGGACCCGGAGTCGATCGATTCTTTTGCAAATAAATTTCTGAATTCGGGAAGGCCACTTCATCTGCTCATTAACAACGCCGGAATTATGTGGGTTCCTTTACGCAGAGATAGTCGTGGAGTTGAATCACAATTGGCGACAAATTACCTGGCACAATTTCAACTTACGGCGAGGCTTTGGCCTGCACTCAAAAAAGCCAATGGAGCAAGAGTTATTAACGTTTCCTCACAAGGACATCAATTCGCGCCTTTCAATTTTGAGGATCCTAATTTTTTGGTAAGGGAATATGAAACACTTGCAGCATACGGGCAATCGAAAACTGCAGTAAACTTGTTTTCAATGGAATTGGACAATAGAGCTAAAGATTTCAATGTCAGGTCTTATTCATTGCATCCGGGGTCTATTGGCGGAACGGAGCTGGCAAGAGAAGCTTCATTAGAACTGTTTCAACAAATGGGGTTTTACGATGAAGAAGGAAAAATGAAACCAGAAGTTGTAGCTTCATTAAAAACAATTCCGCAGGGGGCCGCAACAACCGTTTGGGCAGCAACAAGTCCTTTGCTTAATAACATTGGCGGTGTTTACTGTGAAGATGTTAATATTGCAGAAATAAATCGCGAGCAAACCTTTTCATCGGGAGTAAAAACTTACTCTCTGGATGAACCTAATGCGAAAAGATTATGGGCGTTGAGTGAAGAGCTGACTGGAATAGCATTCAATATTTCAAAACACTAACGACTATTTTTACGTTGTTGATTTCAATAATAAAGCATTAGTGTCCACTAAAAATTAAATAACGTTCTTTGAAACAATTGTAAATCTATACTTTACGCGGCTTTTTTGAGCGTGACGATTTGAATCAGTTAAGTTCGTGGATTTTAAATTCACATGAACAACGGCAAATACGTTTTCGCTCAACTCATAAGTTTTTTACCACAAAGGGTATTCGATAAATTTGTTGCCAACTATTCGGGCAATAAATATGTTAGGCACTTTACCTGCTGGAACCAGTTGCTTTGTATGATTTTCGGTCAATTGACCAACCGTGATAGCTTGCGCGATTTGATTGTCATTATTGACGCTCACCGAAACAAAGCTTATCATCTTGGTTTTGGGAAATCAGTAACAAGGAGCAACCTGGCCAAAGCGAACGAAAAGCGCAATTACAGAATCTTTGAAGATTTTGCTTATTACATGATTGACTTAGCTAGGAAAAAGCTTGCTAACGATGATTTTGAAATCAAAGGAAAAATTTATGCATTCGATTCTTCAACCATCGATTTGTGTTTAAGTATTTTCTGGTGGGCAAGTTTTCGAAAAACAAAGGGAGGGATAAAACTCCACACGCTTTACGATATTACCACACAAATACCAGCATTTATCCACATTACAGCAACTTCGGTTCACGATGTCAATGCAATGGATGCTATACCATACGAAACAGGAGCATATTACATTTTTGACCGTGGATATGTTGACTTTGAGCGCCTTTACCGTATAGCAACGCTTTCTGCATTTTTTGTAGTAAGAGCAAAAGCAAATCTAAAGTTCAACAGGATGTACTCAAATAAAGTCGACAGACAATCAGGTCTGATTTGCGATCAGGTTGGGAAACTGTCTGGTTTTTATGTCTCAAAAGATTATCCTGATAAACTACGGAGAATCAAATTTTTTGATGCTGAAAGTAACCGTTACTTCGTTTACTTGACGAACAACATGGAATTGGCAGCCGAAGAGATTGTGCTTCTATACAAAAACAGATGGCAGATTGAATTATTCTTTAAATGGATAAAACAACACCTGAAAATAAAAGCATTCTGGGGTACGTCAGAAAACGCAGTCAGGATACAAATTTATTCTGCGATTATAGCCTACTGTTTAGTTGCCATTGTAGGTAAAGAGTTAAAAATTGAACGCTCAACCTACGAAATATTACAGATTTTTGGAATATCCCTACTGGACAAAACACCTATAAATGAGTTGCTTATAAATATAGATTACAAAAATGTCAAAGAACTAAATTATAAACAGCTGTCCCTCAGCTTATTTTAAGTGGACAGCACTGATAATAAAGGAATAAATGGAATATACCGCAAAATATATTACCGATGATATAAAGTTGTCCTCTTATGAGGATAACTTTTTTAAGTCGGACATTATGTTTGACCATCACATGCTTGTGTGGTTCATCTCCGGCGAAACGAAAATTGTGCAATCGGATGCAACTTATTATTTCAAAACAGGAGATATATTTTTAATCCCAAGAAATCAGTTAGCCACTATAATTAACTATCCCAAAAACGGACAACCGCACCAAACAGTTGTAATGCATCTCTCCACGGCAAGGCTAAGAGAATTTTATTCCAAAATTGATATCCATCCTTTGCCTTCAGTTTCACCACAGATATTAAGTTATAATAACCATCCCCTATTGCAAAGTTGTCTTTCTTCTTTGATACCCTATTTTGAAATGACTGATATCCCGGAAGAAATTGCCTCATTAAAAATAACAGAGGCCATCAGCATCCTCAGGAGCATCGACAAAAAGATTGACAATGTTTTAGCAAACTTTGAGGAACCGGGAAAAGTTGATTTAATCGATTTTATGGAGAAGAACTTTATATTTAATCTTCCGCTTGAAAAGTTTGGTTATCTGACAGGCCGAAGTTTAACAACTTTCAAAAGAGACTTCAAAAAAACATTTAGCACTACTCCTCAAAGATGGCTTACACAAAAACGGCTTGAACTGGCACATTATCGTTTAACGCAAAATAAGTCGAAACCAACAGACGTATGTTATGAAGTAGGATTTGAAAACCTGTCGCATTTTTCGTTTGCGTTTAAAAAACAGTTTGGCTATTCTCCAACACGGTTGTTAAAATAATCGATTAAACTATAATTTGACTTTCCTCTTCTGTTTTTCTTCATTCATAAACTTCAAAACAGCATCAAAATCTTCAGTCAAAAAGTTCGACATTTTCTGGTTGGGATCACGTGGTCAATTTGTCTAAGCAGGGGTATGATTTGTCTACATACTCCTGTTTTTATCCTATTTACTCTTCGGAAATGTCTGTTGAATAAATCTAATTCATACAATGGAATTTCGAAGTGGAAATGAACGTGTACAAACCTTAATATTTACTACATCACCTGCCATTACTTATACAAAACCGATGTTGTATGCTAGTGTTTGTTGTTAAAAGTTAATTCATTATTTATTTTTTACATTGAACTGTAGCCTCAAATATCTGTTGACTGGATTTGAAAAGAGACGAGCAACTATTTCACCCAAAAGTGCAGATAAAATTAATTACAAAACCCTCAATTCCTGCAATGTGCAAAACTGATGAGATTGTAAGCAGGATTAATAAGAGCGGAATAATCCGGGCAAAACGCATCCAGTAAAATTTTCCAGACTAATGCTTGGAAGTTGCCCCCTTTTATTTAATGAAGAATTTGCGATTAAAAAACCTGAAATAACGAAAAACATAAAGACACCATAATATCCACTCCAGAAAAGGATTTTGTAAACCTCTTTGGGTAGCAATTTTCCAGCAAACGTATCGGAGAAAGGTACTCGTATATTTAGGTGCAAGAGAATTACCGATAATATTGCCAATCCTCGTAAAATATCTATTCCTATACTTCTGTTTATAACCTAATCCATTCTTATAGCTGTCAATTAATCTGGTTTTAGTGTTGCTCTAATGCACTTGCATACAACAAGTAAATCATAAAATAAAAAACATATTTGTTGTTTGTTGTCCAAATGATACTAACCCAAGCGTCAAGAATATAATTACAGCTAATACTTTCATTCATTTAAAATTGTTTATTGATTAAGGTAACTCATGGAACTCGCTTTTCATCATTCTCCTCCCGGTTATCCGGGACAAGTTGTGTGGCAAAAATTTGAGATGCTCGTTTCATCTGGTTTTAGATTTTGTCTTTATTGTTGGCTTTGCGCGAGTATAATCGTAAAGGTTGTCCAATTTGTAAGACCTTATTCTCAGAAATATGATTTAGACGGCAAATTGTATTGATCGATATCTTGTACCGACGTGAAATTTCCCAAAGCGAATCACCTTTACGAACACTATAAAATTCAGGGTTACTGTTGGTTTCGCGCGAGTATAATCGTAAAGGTTGTCCAATTTGTAAGACCTTATTCTCTGAAATATGATTTAGACGGCAAATTGTGCTGATCGATATCTTGTATCGACGTGAAATTTTCCAAAGCGAATCACCATTACGAACACTATAAAATTCGGGTATGGCTATGTTATTTGCATAAGCTTCAGGTCTTAGTTTTTTACGAACCGCAGCCAGTGATTCTTCTTGTTGAGCTTCATCTCTTATTTTATTTTTTTTGAAGTCGTAAACCAATTCCGGATCAAATGCTTTTCCCTTCTCATGAATTTCAAAGTGGAGATGAGGCCCCCTGGCATTTCCTGTACTTCCGGCCAAAGCTATGGCTTCTCCCTGCCTAACCTTTTCGCCCTTCTTTTTCAAAAATTTTGACAGGTGCCCATAATACGTTTCTATATTGTTTTTATGTTTGATAATAATGATCCTGCCAAATCCTGTTCCCCAGTTCGAACGCACAACAGTTCCGCTTTCCACAGCAACAACGGTATCGCCCCGATGCATCCGTATATCTGTTCCGTAATGCATTCGTCCCCAACGAGGTCCAAACCGGCTAAGGATATATCCATTGTTTCCGGGAAGCAGAAATTCGGAAAAGTGACCAGTTGATAATGCTTCATGGGAGGTTGTGTCCAATACGGTATTTTTTAAGGTATTGGCATAAACCGGTATCGTATCCTGTTGGCTGTAACACCTTAAACCAGCACCTGTAAGCAACAGGATGGCAAAAATTTGAATTGTTTTCATTAGAAGTTAGCTTACTATTTGGTGATATAATCCTGGGGATTCACATTTTTACCTTCTTTAAAGATTTCGTAATGTAAATGCGGGCCGATAGAAAGCCCTGATTGACCAACGTATCCAATAACATCCCCTTTCGTTACCTTATCCCCTTCTTTTACTGCGTAATCATTCAACTGGGTATAACGCGTGACATAACTGTTACAGTGGTCTATTTCAATTAATTTCCCATAACTTTTTTCAAGAAATACAACCCGTGTAACAACACCACTGGCTGTAGCTACAACCGGTGTTCCTGTTTGCGCTGCAAAGTCGATTCCGTAATGAAACCTTTTTTCTTTTGCAATAGGGTGAATCCGGTTACCGTACCCTGAACTTATGGTGAATGATGCCCCTGCCTTGATTGGATAAATATCCGGGATATCGTTGTTGCCTGAACGATCAGAAAATGCCATAGTTATCGCAGCAACAAGTGGCACAAGTAACAGGTACCTTCCTCTTTTCCATCCTGTGCTTTTGGCTTTTGTCATCATTTTAATCCTTTGCTCAATGGTTGAACCATTAAAATTATTGCAGAAAGCAATTGTTGTCCCCGATCGCTCCAGGTAATTCAGCAGCAGCCTTAAATAATCGGAAGTTTTAAGACTCCCCTTTAGAAGCCGCTGATCAATTTGAAATTCATGAACCGATTTAAGATCCCTGCGAAAAAGATAAACCAACGGATTAAACCAAAAGAATGCCGCAAATAATTCAACCAGAATCAAATCAAGCGTATGTTTATAGTTTCCGTGTAGCTTCTCATGTTCAATAATCTGTTCAGCAATTTCGCAATCTATATTTTGCGGAAGGAATATCCAGTTAAAGAATGAAAAGGCAGAAGATACCCTGATACGAATGACTGAAAATTTTCCAATTGTTTGAGTTGTTGATTGACGTTTGATTTTAATCAACCTAAAAGCATTTAATAATAATCTCATTAAAAATAATACTAATACAAGACTGTAAACAATGAATAACAAGTTGCCAAAGTTCAACTCAAATTGATTGATCGTATCTGCTGATCCTCCCTTTTCGACTAAATTCTCAAAATCGTTAAATAAAATGGGTAGATCTTTAGCAACCGGAATATTGGGGTTGAATTTTATTTTTAAAACCGGAAGGATTAAAGACAGTGGCAACATGCCCATCAGACAGGCACGATTTAGTTTATGGAATGTCAGCCTGCTGAAGCTGATAAAATAAACCAAATACAGGATACAAAATATCCCACTCACTTTCAGCAAATAGTACAGAAAATCAATCATCGCTTTTTTTCAGGTTATCAATTTTTGATTCGATGAGTTGCTTCATTCTTTCCAGTTCCGAAAGGCTTAAATCATTATCATCAGTAAAAAAAGAAGCGAAATTACTTACAGAGCCATTAAAGAAGTTTTTTACAACGCCCTTAAAATGCGTCCTAAAATATTCATCCTTTTTAATAATCGGATAATATTGATTGGTCTTCCCAAACGTTTTGTACCCGATAACACTCTTTTGGGTAAGAACCCTGACTACAGTCTGTACTGTTGTATAGGCGGGTTTTGGTTCGGGAAATTGATCTACAATATCTTTCAGGAAGGCTTTATCGAGTTCCCACAGATATCGCATAACTTGTTCTTCAGCTTTTGTCAACTCTTTCATTGGTGTAATTCTATTTTCAATATTCTATAGCAGACGGTGCAAATATATAACTATATTTATAATCATAAAACTATTTTTATAATTATATGATTATTTTTCTAGTTATTACCTTTAATAATACTTGTATAAAAGAATTGGAAGGAAGAGAAGTACCCCAAGCAAATTGACTTTGAAAGCTAATTGAAGTAGCTCATACACAATTTTTTCGCCTGTCTGCCAAATGAATCGCGTACGCTTTCTAGTTGAGCTCAACAATTTGAGTCTTTTCCTCTGCTTTTCAGTATTTATAAACGGTAAAACGGCCTCATAATCTTCAATCAAAAAGTTCGACATTTTCCGGTGGGATTCACTGGGTCAATTTAACCCGGATAATTCATCTGATTATAGCAATAGTCATGTATCTCCGGATTAATCCCGACTTAGTTGAGTCCATTTTTGAGTGTCAAAAATGGGTACGAAACTTCGTCGCATTAAACTATTTTGCTATTTGTGATGAATAATGCGGATTAACTTCACAGATGAAATACTTCCCCTCGTCTACTGTTAAGCAATAATTATAAAGATTAAGAACTTTATTAGCATCAGCATTTCATTGTAAAATTCTATTTCAAATAACAGTATTTTTATAGTTTTGAAGATTATTTTAACATAAATCAATTTATTAAAACGATGAATAAAAAAGCAATTATCCCGATTATTGCATTGCTTGCCATTACTGTTATTGCGAATGCACAAATGGACAATTTGGCGAATATGAGTGCCAAATGGATACGGTCAAATGTTCGAAACGCAGCTCTCGATGGAGGTGCAGATATGGTAAATTATAACTCTGCCGGTTTGGCAATGCTCGACGATGGAATTTATTTAAGCATTAGCAACCAGATGCTATTTCGCCATCCTCAACACAGTTTCAATTTTTACGGAACAGAAATGGCATACGAGCAAGATGGCATGGATCCTTTTCTGCCCATGTTTTATGCAGCATACAAGAAAAATAAATATGCAGTTTCATCCGGCGTATATATTTCCGGAGGTGGTGCAACTGTTGATTATCCTAATGGATCAATTACAACTTTATTGATAGGAGCCAGTTTGTCTCCCGGAAATCAGATTACAGAGCAGTCCTTAAAAGCGTCTTCTTACTATTTAACCGTACCCCTGAACTTTTCTTATGCTATATCCGATAATTTTTCATTTTCGGTAGGAAGCCGATATGTTAAGGCCATTAATAAAACAGAAGCAAATGTTGCTTTTTCCCAGTTAGCTCTTGGTGTTGATTATAAATCAACAGCAAGCGGATTTGGAGGAATCATAGGCATTGACTTCAAACCTTCTGAAAAATTAAATATTGCTGTGCATTACGAAACGAAAGTAAATTTAGAGTTCGAAGTATCTGATAACAAAGGAAGTGCTACTTTAATTGAGGACGGAACAAAAAGCCAACGCGATTTACCGGCTGCTTTAAATACAGGTATCCGCTATAGAATCTCGGATAAGTTAAGTGCCGAAGCCGATTTTAACTACTATTTTCAAACTGATGCAGACTGGGGAGATATTGTATTAGCCGACGTATATGGTAACAGTACGGTTAAAGACTTATCGGATCTGGCCGGAAATTGTTATACGGCAAATTTAGGTTTCATTTATATGCTAAATAAGAAACTGGAAGTAAGTGCCGGATGTAGCTTCACTGCATTTAACTACGACGATATGGAGCTTTATTATACCCAGATGGGACTTTACGAAGCCCCAAAATACGATAACTTAAATGTTGGATTGGGGGCAGGATATAATATTTCAAACAATATTCAGATTGATTTAGGTTTGGGCCGTACTTTCTGGAATGATGAAAGTATTAAGTCTTTAAGTGCAGGGATTCCTGTTGATGTAACGAATAAATCATACGTATTGGCCCTTGGCGTTGATTTCCGATTCTAATGTAAAAAAATTTTCACACATAGGCGGATAATTAAAATCATGCGAGTTCCATCTTATACCTTATAGTAACAAACAATTTTAATAAGATCCATTTTTGTATCTAAAATGAAACTGATAAAACGCCATTTTCTCAAGAAATGAGGTGATATTTCCTAATTTCTCTTATCAAAAACGGGCCAATATCCCCAATTATATATCATAAATATCTAACTGGTAAAACAACATATATCATACTATGAAAATTTCATAAAAATCGTTACTATTTAATAAACTATCCAACAATACATTAACTTTTCATTAATCAAAATTAACCTCTAAAATTTGCATATACCAAAGCTTACAGCTACATTTGACTTATACAAAACGAGTTCATTGAGAGAGAAAAAATATTTTCCGCATTGATCTATAAATTGGTAAACTCAACAGAAAAAATTTAACCGAGTAAGCTCTTTATGGTTGTAAAAGCAGGCCTTGTAGTCCCGATTTATCGGGGTGAGTCTTCGGACCGGTGGAAGTTTGATCAACCGGGCGCTCAAATCCTGTTATACAGGGGTTTTACACAATGGATTAGTGCGGATTTTTTTGTCCTTATGCGAACCTTCTCACAAACACCAGCAATACCATTAATACGCTTATAAACACCGAAGTGCGGGCAATATAATCGCCATGTTTTACGTAAAATGTCAGTGCCTCATTTTTGTTGATCGATCCGGGAATAGCCGCTTCCTTCCACCAGCTTGTTGCTTGTAAAACATCACCACGCTGATTAATAAAACACGACGTTCCGGTGTTTGCCGACCGTGCAATGCTGCGCCGTGTTTCAACTGCCCGCAATTGCGAAAACAACAGATGCTGTTTATAACCGCGCGAATTTTTCCACCAGCCATCATTCGTGATCACAAAAATTACATCGGCCCCTCTTTTTACGTAATCAGTCACATATTCACCGAACACCGATTCGAAACAAATCACCGGCGCTATTACTGCTTTTTCAGCGGTCAGGTTTGAGGCTTCTTTTTGTCTCCCCAGCGATCCGGAAGTACCTCCCAAATCAATGTAGTTGTTCTTCAGAAAGGAAAAATACTTTTGATAGGGCACCTTTTCAACTCCGGCAACTAATTTCGATTTGTGGTAAACTTGTATCTCTCCGGCTTTGGTGAAAAGCATTGCCGTATTGTAGCGGTCATAAGTTATGCCATTATTGTTCTGTGCAGAATAAGTAATATCTTCCTCGTTATCGTACACTTCGAAAGACGAAACCCCAAACACCATATTCGTCTTTTCATACTGTTGAAGAAAATTTTCGAGACGATTCAAAAAAGCATTCGATTCAAAAGTTGCTTCATCCCATAGCGTTTGGTGTTCAAACAACGTTTCCGGGCCAACAATAAAGTCGGTACTATCGTTTGTTACTTCTGCTGCCAAACGAAGAAAATCATCCAATTTCTGCGTCTCAGCCTCAAGGTCAAATTTTTCGTTATACGGATCAACATTGGGTTGAACAATGGCAATGTTTATTGGCTTCTTCTTTTCGTAGTATGAAGTATACATCCGAAAAGAAATAATCAGCGGAACGATCAACAATACCAGTAAAACGGTTGAGCTGGTTATCTTCTTTTTTAGTGGACTTTTTAATTGAATATTCCGCAAAAGTTGAAAAAGGAATAGATTCAAAAGTAAGATCCAGAGCGATCCGCCAAAAGTTCCGGTGTATTCGTACCATTGAATGATTTTTACATTATTGGCCAATACACTTCCCAATTGCAGGCACGGCCATTCAATATCCCATTTAAACTGCAGATATTCCAATGAAATCCAAAAAACAACCAGCGAAATATAGCCCAGTGGCGACGATAATTTTCGTCGAATGGAATGAGCGCCCCACCAAACCAACGACATCAAAAAGGCATTGAAAATCATGGCAGCTCCCACTCCAACCAGCGAAACTTTTGCCATCCACCAGGAAGCCAAAATATTCCATATCAATGCAGCAAGAAAAACATGTCCCCACAGCGAAACCGGTGGAAAGCCTTCTTTATACTTGAAAAAGAAATTATCGAGGTAAAGTAGCGGAATAAATGCAATAAAAACCACCCAACCGGGAAATCCCAGCCAGGGTAGACTTAACAATACACCGGTACTAACCGAAAGTAATAGCCTGTGAAATCGTTTCATAGGCAAATGAGTTTTTATAGCAGGTCGGAATAAACCGCTTTTTTATTCCTTTTTGATTTTTCAAAAACAAAATCAACCTTTCCAACCACAAGTCCACCCCACCAGGCTTGATTTACAATTACAGGCTGTCCGAGTTTATTCTTTTCTTCCAGCGGTTTTTCAAGGTACGAGTGCGTGTGTCCGCCAATAATCAAATCGGTGAATGAAGTTTCTGCCGCAAGATCCATGTCGCTTACCTTGTTGTCGCGATAACGTAATCCTAAATGCGAAAGACAAATCACCAAATCGCACTTCTTATCATTTTTCAGGAAACTTTCCATTCTTTGTGCAACAACCAGCGGATCGTTATAAACTGTTGCCCCGTAATTCTTATTTCCTACAAGATTTTCTAATTCGATGCCGACACCGTAAATTCCTATTTTTACGCCATCACGTTTAAAAATCCTGTACTCCGGGAAACTTCCAGATAAAATCGTATCCGAAAAGTCATAATTCGAAGAGATGATCGGGAATTCGGCATTTGGCAGCGGATCTTTAATTCCTTGCAAACCATTATCAAATTCGTGGTTACCAATTGTACTTGCATCATAACCGGCCTCGCTCATCACTTTTAACATCAACTCACCTTTAAAGTAGTTAAAGTAGGGCGTTCCCTGAAACATATCACCGGCGTCGAGCAGTAAAGTATTCGGATTTTTTTGCCGCTCGAGCATGGCCAGTTGCGCAATTCGCGCTAAACCACCTTTATTGGCATAGCGTTCGTTAGTGCCGGTAAATGGCTCAATATGGCAGTGAATATCGTTGGTATGCAGTATCGATATCGTGGTAAAATCTTCATTAGCAAATAATTCGTAGGGTACCGCTCCTAAAGAGATTCCCGCTGTTCCGGCGGCCACGTTTCTTATAAATCTTCTTCTGTTCATTATTTAATCCTCCCATCCAATTTCGGATCAACGTGCTGATTTTTATCGGCCAATTCTTCGAGATACTCAATTATCGCATCACGTATTTTCTCTCCGCTATTTATAAACTGCTTATTTTCTGCTAACATTTCAAGACCATCGCCACCAGCTGCCACGTAATCGTTAGTAACCAACCAGTAACTTTTATTCCTATCAATTTTCTTTCCACCGATTTTCACATCAGTGGCTTTATCGCCGGAAATAACCATTTCCACTCCGCCAACACTTCCTCCACCATGATCAGCAATATAATCCAGAAAAGCCTGCATTTTGTCGCCTTTCAGTTCCAGTAAAACCATTTCATTCTCGAAAGGCATTAACTCAAAAATATTTCCAACGGTAATTTCTCCTTTTGGAAGTGCCGACCGAATTCCACCGTAATTAAAAAATGATACAGCAGGAGTAAGATCGAGTTGCTGATCGTTGGCTACAACAGCTCCCTGTTCAAGTAATAAATCGGCCAAAAAGTTCGTCAGCAGACTTTCAGGCTTATCCTTAACCAGTTCATTTTCAGAGACGGCCAACACCCGGTTCATATCTTTTTCAAGTATGTTTTTATATGGCGTATAAAGCTTTACAATAGTACTATCCATTGTTCCAACCTCCTCTGAGACAGAAACATTCTCAATTTCATAACTTTTTTGAACAAACTGTGTTTTACACGAAAAAGTGAATAACAGGCAAGTTATTAACAACAGATAGCTGATAGTTTGTCGCATAAATAAATTATAATTTTTTCCGTTAATTCTATTTTAGCATTAATGTTGTTCAAAGGAAACAAAATAGTACTAAACATGTTCGGTTCAAACTTACATATAAAATCAGTTATCAAAATAATTTTCATATTATTTTTGGCGATATTTCTGCTTCCCTTAAACAGCCTGTCGCAAACCAAGGAAGTTGTTGCACTAAAAGGCGATGGAATTTACCGTTTGCTTACCAGATATGGCTTATCATCGTCTGAATACATGGACGATTTTATCGCCTTAAATAAAAGTAGCCTGGGAAGAAATAACACACTACTTGCCGGTGTAAAATACAAGCTTCCTGATTCTGCAAGCTTAGCAGCAACGCCATCAACAAGCTCCACTCCCTCAAAAGGAACCGGAAGAGTTGTGCATTACGATATTTTTGGCAGTAAAAAGGCCGATGTTGAGATTCTAAGTAACGACCTGAAAGGAGCGGTCTATTACCTGGTTGGCGGACATGGCGGCCCGGATCCCGGAGCTGTTGGAAAATACAATGGCTACCACGTTTATGAAGATGAATATGCTTACGATGTAACCTTACGCCTTGCACGAAAGCTTATTGAAAATGGAGCTACAGTATATATGATCACCCGTGACAAGAACGACGGAATTCGTGACGAATACAGCCTGAAAGCTGATAAGGACGAAGTTTGTTATCCGAACCTAAGGATTCCGCTAAATCAGACCCGACGACTGCGTCAACGAACTGATGCGGTTAATAAGCTTTACAAAAAGCACAAGGGCTCATTTCAGCGTATGATTGCAATACATGTTGATTCCAGAGGAAAAGGCGAAAATATCGATATCTTTTTCTATCACGACAAACGCAGCGAAACAGGGGAAAAAGCATGTAAAATTCTTCGAAATACGATACAAGATAAATATCGCGAACACCAACCCAATCGCGGTTACACAGGCACGGTATCAACCCGACCGTTGTATGTAGTTAGAAATACCTGGCCTACAGCAGTATTTATTGAATTGGGTAATATGAATCACCAACGTGATGTAAAACGTTTGGTTATTCCCGATAACCGTCAGGCAGTGGCCAACTGGTTAGCGCTTGGTTTAATTACCGACTACAAAACAAACAAATAAAATAATTCAGTATGAGGTGGAACAAAGCAGAGAATCCCGGCCATAGCTTTGGGGTTGAAAGCTCCGAGTAACGAGTATTGAGTATCAGTTTATTAATCTGTCCGATTCTTTTTACCACAGAGAAACACCGAGAATTAACGGAGTTTCACAGAGAATGTAGATTAGAGTTCAAAAACCGGCACCTGCAAGTTCAGTACGTGTTCAATTTTAGAATCTCCATCAATCTTTCTCAATCTCTAAGTCTCACATTATCAACACTCACCGTCTCTTCCTCAATTCTTCTTTCAACCTAAACATTTACATTTTGTTATACTTGTGTGAGGCAAAAACAAATAGTACTACTATTCGACGGTGTTTGTAATCTCTGCAATTCGGCAGTGGATTTTATTATGGAAAAAGCGCGGGAGAGCGATTTTAAACTTGTTGCGCTACAATCGGTAGAAGGCCAACAAATCTTAAAGGAGTTTGATTTATCGCTTCAAATAAACACCGTGCTACTTATTCAAAACAACCAGGTGTTTTCAGAATCAGATGCGGTAATAGAAATCTGCAAGCACCTAAAATCGCCATGGAACTGGCTCGCTGCATTTAAAATATTTCCTAAAAGCTGGCGTGATAATTTGTATCGCTATGTGGCCAACAAACGCTACAAGTGGTTTGGGAAACGAAGTAATTGCCGTAGTTTTTAACATACAAAAACCATTCCTGCATATACTATCACCCTGCGAGCATATTAATCAGTAGTGCGAGGTATTAATATTTACGTGCGAGGGAAGTTTAATATAGTGCGAGCAATATATATTGTTGTGCGAGTAACTATTATAACCATGCGAGTATAACTCGCACCTGTTTCTGGGTAGCTCGCATATATTTTTTTATTGCTCGCAGACTATTATTTATACCTCGCACGCCTGTATTTATTACTCGCCAGGCATTTTTACTACCTCGCACGCCATATTTTAAAAGCAGGAGTAACTAAAAATCAAAAGGGATTAGCTACACGTTTTGGGGGTAGGCAAGGATAATTTTGTTTAGAAACTAAAATCTCCGTTTTCGAAATCGCGGTATAGTTTTGATAGATCGCCTAACCATTTGCTAATGCGTTTTATGGCTTCCAGTGTATCTATCGAAATATCTTTTTGTTGCATTTTGAGCAGCAGGAAACCGTAAACAGCGGTAATTCCAAGGTCTACATCGTTCTTGGCCTCCGGGTTTTTCTCTTTCAACTCCGATACCAGCCCCGCAACAGTTTTGTAGGTTTGCACATACATACCGTCTTTCGAGGTTTCCATCAGTTTCAAATGAAAATCGTTAACATCCAAAACCAGGTTGGTAAGAAATTGCAGATGCCCTTTTTCCCGTATCTGCTCTTTATCCATCATTAGCACCAAATTGGCATACCAGTCGGTAATGGCAGCTTTTGTTTTATCATCGGCTTTGTAACTGGACACCAAACGCTCTTCAATAAGCTCCATATCCATTTTAAAAGCCCTGATCATGTCTTCAATTTGGTACAAATACAGGATGTATTCGGCAATATTCTCTTTACGTTTTTGTTTTGCAATCAGCATATCTTATGTTTTATGTTTCTATAACTCAAGGTAAAAGTAAAAAGGCAAAAGTAAAAAGGCAAAAGTAAAAAGCTAAGAAAACCAGCTGCAAGTTACAAGTTGCAAGAATCCGGCATCAAGCACTTGTTTACCTGCTATCAACCCAACCTTCACAAAGTCTCAACGCTCACTTTCTCCCAGTCTCAGTGCTCAGCTTCAATCCCTCAACAAATCAATCCTTCAGTCCCAAGGCAAAAGGAAAAAGTAGAAAGGCAAAAACTACAAGCATCGAGTTACGGGCCGCGAGTTTCGAGAAATTAAAGCATTAAAGCATTTCCGCATTCAAGCATTCTGTCCCTCACCCCTTCAACAAATCAATCCCTCAGTCCTTTACCCCTTAACAACGATCTACCATTCAAAAAAGTCATCCAAATCGCGGCGGTCCTTTTTGGTCGGACGCCCGGTTCCTTTTTCCCGTGCACTCCAGCGCATGTGTTTTTGCATCTCGAGCAGTTCTATTTCTTCCGGCGGTGTTACATCTTCTACAAAATCAGCAACCAGTTTGGCTCCCATTCTCTTGCCTGAAAGTGCCAGCACTTTTAAACTTTTGGTAATCGGTGACTTCCGAACTTTCACTACCTCGCCAACATGAATTTCTCGCGAAGCTTTTACCGGCGAATCATCAATTGTTACATGGCCTTTTTTACAAGCTTCGGTAGCCTGACTGCGGGTTTTAAAAATCCGCACGGCCCACAACCATTTATCTATGCGAACTCCTTCAGACATTTATCTTTTGTTATGAAAATTCATTGTACGTTCAACACCTATCGTTCCAAAGCTTTTTATTATTTCAATGGAATCGTCGATCTTAAACGGCAATTCTTTTTGCTCTTCTTTCGACCACTCGCCTAAAACATAGTTTACCTGGTGTCCTTTATGGAAATCGTCGCCAATACCAAAACGCAAACGCGCATAATCGTTTCGTCCCAGCACCTGGTTAATGTTATCGAGCCCGTTGTGGCCACCAGCTCCACCTTTTGCGCGTACTCTTAACGTGCCAAACGGCAATGCCAGATCATCAACCAGCACCAGCATGTTTTTTATATCGATCTTCTCTTTTTGTAACCAGTAATTTATTGCCCGCCCACTCAGGTTCATGTATGTAGTTGGCTTTAAGAGAATAAACGTTCGGCCTTTGAATTTGTACTCTGCAACAAAGCCGTAACGCTTATCGTTAAAACTAATATTGGACGCCTCAGCGAGTGCGTCCAATATTTGAAAGCCAATATTATGGCGAGTATTTTTATATTCTGGTCCTATATTACCGAGTCCGGCAATTAAGTACTTCATACGATTCTGTTTTTAATTTGGGTATCGTACGAAATTCGCTCCGTTATTCACGAAGCTTATTTCACAGAATTTATTCTTCTGAAGATTCTGAAGCTTCAGCTCCCTCTTCTTCTTCATCCTCAGCGTCACCACCAGCAGCTGATCTTGCAGCTCTTGTGATACCAACACCAACGATAACGTTCGATTTAGGATCCAATAACTCAACTCCAGGAATATCCACGTCGGCCACTTTAATACTTTGACCGATATCAAGTTTTGTTACATCAATATCAATTGTATCAGGTAATTTCTCAGCCAATGCTCTTACACTCAAACGACGAAGTGTAGTATTCAATTTACCACCTTTTCTTAAACCTTTAGCAAAACCACCGATTTTTACCGGAACGTTGATTTTTACTGGTTTGTCACCTTTAATTTCAAGGAAATCGATGTGAAGAACCATTTCGTCAACCGGGTGCCACTGAATGTCTTGCATAATTGCTTTATGCATAGTACCGTCAATATCAAGGTCAATAAGGTATACGCTTGGTGTATAAACTAATTGTCTCAACTCGGCAAAAGAAACTGCAAAGTGAATTGGCTCGTCGCCACCGTACAATACCGCAGGAGCTTTCTCTTCTGCGCGAAGTTTTTTGGAATCTTTCTTTCCAAGAGAATTTCTCAATTCTCCTTTAATTACTACTGATTTCATTTTAAATAATTTACGTTAATAAATATGGTACTCAGTCCTCCCTTCCTTTGGGTCGGGCAAACAGCATACACATCATTAATGCATCTGCTTATGGAAAAAGCGGTGCAAAAATAGAAATTATTTATAATATAACGAACTTATTGACTGATTTTTATAAACTCTGCGAATGGCTTCACCAAAAGCCTCTGCTGTAGAGATATATTTTATTTTATCGCAGCCTGTTCTTGGTTTAATCGAATCGGTAAAATATACTTCTTCCAACTCCGATTTTTCAATTCTTTCCAATGCCGGCCCCGACAATACTCCGTGTGCAGCAAAAGCACGAACGCTTCTTGCACCTTTTTTCTTCATCAGGTTGGCAGCTTTGGTAATTGTTCCGGCTGTGTCTATCATGTCATCAACAATAATCACATCTTTGTTTTCAACATCACCAATAACAGTCATGTTACCCACCTCGTTAGGACGCGCCCTTGTTTTGTGACAAATAACGATACCGGTGTTTAACATTTTTGCGTATGTATTGGCACGCTTTGTACCCCCCACATCCGGCGACGCGATAATTACATTATCCAATCCCATTTTTTCGATAAACGGAACAAAAAGTGTTGATGCATATAAATGATCTACCGGAACATCAAAGAATCCCTGAATCTGGTCGGCATGCAAATCCATGGTAATCAGCCTGTCGATTCCGGAAACTGAAAGCAGGTCGGCAACCAGTTTTGCCCCGATAGAAACCCTTGGTTTGTCTTTACGGTCCTGACGTGCATAACCAAAATATGGTACCACTGCAATTACCTTATAGGCACTGGCACGTTTTGCGGCATCAACCATTAACAAAAGTTCCAACAGGTTATCAGCTGTTGGTGGTGTCGACTGCACAATAAAAATATGCGAGCCACGAATCGTCTCTTCGTAACAGGGTTCAAATTCGCCGTCGGCAAAAACCGGGCACGACGAATGTCCAAGATCGACGTCCAGGCTATCGCAAATCTTTTCAGTTAAATGTCGGGTTGCTCGTCCGGTAAAAATTTTAAGTGGGTGAGTTTTCATCTCCATTTATTTAATAATTTTTGTTTCAATAAATTGTGTTGGAGTAGATATGGCGAGCTTATAAAACCACATTTCAGAAGTAAAATTCAGCATTACTTTACGTTTCGCCATCTTGGTTTATTTCAATATTAAAGATTTTGCAAAGTTAACAACTTTACCTATTTCTTAAATAATTGTTAGCTCATTTAGTTTGTTCAATTCAACAAAAATCTATTGTTGCTTATTTATGTCTGCTATCATCCCCAGAATTTCGTCTTTCCCAATTCCCTTTTCAGCCGAAGATATAAAATAACCGGGCATTGTTTCCCAGACTTCAAACATCTTCTCTTCGTAGGCTTTCAAATTGTTTTCCAGCTCTTGGGGTTTCAGTTTATCTGTTTTGGTAAAAATTATATTGAAAGGAATTTCGCTAATGCCCAGCCACTCCATAAATTCAAGATCTACCTTTTGTGCCTCGTGTCTTGCATCAATAAGCACAAACAGGCAATACAGATTTTCTCGTTTCAGGATATAATTTTTGAGCATTTTCTCCCATTTCAAGCGCTCGGCTTTTGGAACTTGTGCGTAACCGTAGCCGGGCAAATCAACCAGGTACCATTCTTTATTAATGAGAAAATGATTGATCAGGCGTGTTTTTCCGGGTTTGCCCGAAATTTTTGCCAACGATCTTTTGTTGGTGAGCATATTTATTAACGATGACTTGCCCACATTCGACCGGCCTATAAAAGCGTACTCCGGCCGATCGGGTGCCGGACATTTGTCAACTGCAGTATTGCTCATCACAAACTGAGCTTCTTTTATCTCCATAAAAGGTGCGTTTTTAGAATGATTTCTTAAGGTAAGAAATATTCTGCTATTTGATATAAACCTCGAGAATTTTTACCGATTCGCTTTTTGGTTTCAATTGCACCGACTCAAGGCTGGCCGGCAAAAGAACGGTCTCTCCCATCGCCACTGTCTCTGATCCGCCTTCGGTAACAATTTCGAAATCTCCCTCCATTGTCATGTAAATAACAAACGAATCGAGCTGGTTGTAATCCTTATCCTGCTCTTTATTGAATTCGATAATATTTGTAGTGAAATACGGGCAGCTTACAATTTCTACCGCTTTATTTTCCTCGGTTTTGTAATCTGTTTTATACTGACTCGAGTACGAAAAATCGATGGCATCCAATGCCAAGTCGGTATGCAATTCGCGCTCGTTTCCTTTATCGTCCTTACGGTTGTAATCGAAAATACGGTAGGTTACATCCGATGTTTGCTGAATTTCGGCTACCAAACAACCTTTACCAATAGCATGAACACGCCCTGCGGGAATAAAGAAAACATCGCCAACCCGGGCCTCATCATAATGTAGCAAATCGGTTAATTTACCGGCATTAAAATATTCCAGGTATTTCTCGCGATCAACTTCCTGGTTAAATCCTGAATTGATAAGTGCTCCTTTTTCAGTTCCGGCCACGTACCACATTTCAGTTTTACCGTAGGCATTGTGTCGCTCTTTCGACAGTTTATCGTTTGGATGAACCTGGATAGACAGATCGTCCTGCGCATCGATAAATTTAATGAGTAATGGAAATTCATTTCCAAATTTTTCGTAGACTTTGTCGCCCACCAAGTCTCCCATGTAAATTTCAATCAACTCGTTCAGGTCGTTACCTGCCAAGAAGCCGTTGCTCACCACCGAAATATTTCCGTTAACACCTGATAGTTCCCAGCTTTCGCCACAGTTTGGCATATCGCCAAAATCTTTGTTCAGGATGGTTTTCATTCGGTTTCCACCCCAGATTTTATCATGAAAAATAGGTGCGAATTTTATAGGATACAGATTACTCATAGTTGGTACGGATTATCGTATAATTTAAAAATTGGATTAAAAATTAAAATCAACAGCAGCACGTGCATCGGTAGTTTCGCCAATGCGTTTTACTACTTTTAAATGCTCAGGATGCACACGATATACGTCCAGATCTTCAACACTTTCGAAATGTGTAAGCAGGGCCATATCGTAACTTTTTGCGTCTAATTCATAATTTTCGCCTACTTCAATGTGCTTCAATTCGGCGATTTTATCTTTTAAACCCAATAACATTGCTTTTAGTTCGGCAATTATTTCCGTTTTTTCTTCGGCCGGATAATTCTTCAATTTAAAAAGAACGACGTGATTAATCATTGCTGTCTATTTTTTGTAACTTGTGCTTTTATGGCTGCGAAAATAGTGTTTTCTTAGCGTTTAATTTTAATCTTCAATTATCATTTAACAAATAAATTGAACAATATGCTGGTAATTGGCATTGCAGGCGGCACGGGTTCGGGAAAAACTACGGTTGTAAAAAAAATTAGCGAAAAGTTTTGTGATAACGAGGTGGCGATACTTTCACACGACTCATATTACTACGATAACAGTGATCTTTCGTTGGAAGAACGCAGACAAAAAAACTTCGACCACCCCGATTCTATCGAGTTCGACTTAATGATCGACCACGTAAAAAAACTTAAACAGGGATTATCGATTGAAGAACCGGTATATTCATTTATCAGCTGCACAAGACAAAAAGAAACAAATATTGTTGAACCAAAACACGTGTTGATAATTGAAGGAATTTTGTGCCTTACCAATGCAGCATTACGCGATTTGATGGACATAAAAGTTTATGTTGATTGCGACTCGGATGTTCGGCTGGCACGCGTAATACAGCGCGATATTCAAGAGCGTGGCCGGGATGTTGAGCAGGTGTTGAAACGCTACAAAAAAACGGTTCGCCCAAGCCACATACAGTTTATTGAACCAACAAAACGTTACGCCGATATTATTGTTCCACAAGGTGGCAAGAACAAAATTGCCATCCAAATTTTAACTAATCACATACTACAAACCTTAAACAAAACCTGATGCTTAAAAACTTAAACATCGAAGAGATTCTTTTTCTCGACATCGAGACCGTTCCGCTTGCACCGGAATATACCGAGCTAAACGAAAAATGGCAACAACTTTGGGAGCGCAAAATGCAATTCCAGATCAACGATGGCAAACTACCGCACGAGCTGTACGAGCGCGCCGGAATTTATGCCGAGTTTGGTAAGATCGCCTGCATTTCGGCCGGTTATGTTGTTCAGAAAAAAGGAGAACCTTATTTTCGTGTGAAATCGTTTTACGATGACGATGAGAAAAAGCTGATCCAGAATTTCTTTAATGCATTGGATAGTTTTGCGCGTGCCGGTAAACGCCGACTTTGTGCGCACAATGGTCAGGAGTTCGATTTCCCGTACATTTCGAGAAGAGCTCTGGTGAATAATTTAACGCTTCCGAAAGTGCTCGACATTGCCGGTGCCAAACCCTGGGAAGTAAAAGATGTTTTGATCGATACCCTGCAACTATGGAAATTTGGCGACTATAAACATTATACTTCTTTATCGTTGTTGTGCGAGCTGTTTAATATTCCCACACCAAAAGACGATATCGATGGTAGCCAGGTGGCCAAAGTTTACTGGGAAGAAAACGATATTGACCGCATTGTAACCTACTGCGAAAAAGACACAATGGCCGTTGCCAACCTACTGCTAAAATACAAAGGCGATAAAATTATTCCGTTTGAGAATTTAGAGAGCGTTTAAAACGCTTTGAAACCAAACTAGATTAGCAAACCCAGTAAGTAAGAAAACAGATTACACAGGAAAGCCAGTAATAACATTTTTCGGTAATGGATTTTAAAGAACAAGAAAAATATTAGTGACTCAATAACAACCACACCTATTTCTCCAATAATATGATACCAAAGCTTATCGGAGACAAAAGCAGGCAGAATAAACCATAAATAAGGCAATGTTGTAATGGTAGCCAAAGCAACAACGGCCAGCATTTTTGGCCAGCCGTTTTTGCGAATTTCTTTAAAATAAGGGCTGCGAATTAAAATAAAGAAACAAATTACCTCAGCTAAAATGGTAATTAGCAGTGCACTTATAAAATCTTTTTCGTATTGAAAAGCTTCCATTAATATTCCTCAATATCTTTTGTATTATCAGAGAAATACGAGATTTGCGTTTTCAGCTTTGCTACAAAAACATCTTCTGAAATTTTCTCCATTTCATAATATATTTCGTCTTTTTCAAGCATCGAAGAATTGTCGATATATAGAGTTGCAGAACTTAATATAGCTCCAGGATCAACCTTTTCCAATACATAATCTTCGGTTAGATTTTCTATACCTCCAAGTTCTGTTAAACTGTTCTTTTTAATTCCAAAAACATATAAAGAATTAAACTTGTAACCTTTATGCAATAGCTGATCATCTTCTATAAGGTAAAAATCGTTTTCATCAGCCATTGGACCTGTTATATAACCGACAAATTGGATATCGGGGAAATCGCTGCAATTGGTTATTAGTACCGTTCGTTGAACCTGATGCGAATTTTCAGGGATTATATCAGATTTTAAAACAACGAATGCGAATAAAAAGATAAAACCAAGCACAATTTTATTGGGACGATAGTTCTTCATAGCTTTATTATTCAATGATTTCTACTCTTACATTTTCATATGTCGAATCAATCTCGACTTTTTGTTTCTTATCTTCATCGGTACACGATGCGAGAATGAGCAGTGCGATTACAGCAAAGAGGATTTTTTTCATAGTTTGTTTTTTTTGAGTATTGTTTCGGTTAAGATGCATTTGCAGTAAAAAAGGTTGCTTTTAAATTTACATAAAATATTACAAACGTAAGTTTACAGCCCGTAAAACAGCTTAATGATGAACTAAATGGTAAAATACCGGGAGTTGCTGGGACGAAAAATGGGTAAAAACACTAGAATTTCATCGCCCGATCGATGTCGCGTTTGGCGTCTTTGGTTTTTAGTGTCTCGCGTTTATCGTATGTTTTTTTACCACGAGCGAGGGCAATTTCGAGTTTTGCCAGACCACGGTCGTTAACAAACAGTTTTGTGGGAACAATAGTAAGCCCCGATTCTTTTACCTTTTTATCGAGCTTTTCAATTTCCTTTTTGTTGAGCAATAATTTTCGGTCGCGCTTGGCAATATGATTATTTATAGTGCCCAGTTCGTATTCGGCAATGTGCAGATTTATCACATACATTTCGCCTCTGATAAGCGTGCAGTACGAATCGGTGAGATTAACTTTCCCGTTGCGGATGGATTTAATCTCGGTTCCAACCAACTTCAGTCCGGCCACAAAACGCTCGATAAGCTCATAATTAAATGAGGCTTTACGGTTCTTTATGCTAATATTTTGCTGTGGCTTATGTGACATATTTCCGGCGGCTAAATTAAAAAATCAGTAGCAGTTTCGACAAGAATACACTTAAAAAACTAAATATAAAAAAGTTAACCACAATTGTGATTAAAATATAGCTCTGTTCCTTGTTCTCAGGAAAAGTCAGCAACTCTTTTGCACCTATCCAAAACAGGTAAAAACTGTAAACTCCAAGAATATCGACGACGTATAAAAACGGGAACAAACCGGTAATTACCGATACCAAAAGCATTGGTGTCATCGAATATACAACCAGTTTCCGCGCCAAATCAACATTCTTTTCTCCGCCAAAAGTCTTCATCAACTCATTGGTAAAAAACACACTGATAAAGTATTGCAGAACAAAAAGCAAAATTTCGCGAGCTGCTTTTAATAAGGGGAACTGAATAAAAAAATCGGTGCGTTTAAAGAACTCGCCAATAAAAACAGCAACTGCCCCGGTCAATGCAATTGGCAACAAGTAAGACAGCCATAGTTTTTTACTGTCGTCCGTTTCTTTCTGCTCCACCCAAAATCCATTCGGATTTACAAGTATCAGCTTAACGTCACTTAAAAGTTTTGAAAATGAAAATTCCATCCCTCACAATTTTGCGGCAAAAATACACTTTTTTAAAGAACATGCTATTTATAGACCTTGCCCTCAAATTAAAAATTGTTAAACTGATAAAATGATGATTTGTTACTGGATACTTGCAATCCTTTTACCTTTTTACTTTTGCCTTTTTACTTTTTCCCTTTACCTTGTTTACGTTCCTGAATTAAAGCCTGCAAAGCAAACATCTCATCGCGTAAACGGGCGGCCTCAATAAAGTCAAGGTCTTTAGCCGATGCCTGCATTTGTTTTTTCGTTTTTTCCACCGCTTTTTCCAGTCCCTCAACACTCATGTACTGCACAACGGGATCGGCAGCAATATCGGGCTGCCCCATTCCGCCTTCGTACTCCTGATTTTTGTCGCTACGGTATTCGTAACCAATAATCTCGCGTGTTGGTTTCACAATTGCTTTTGGTACGATGTTATTTTCTTCATTGTATTTCAACTGTTTCTCGCGGCGGTAGTTAGTCGAGTCAATGGTCTTTTGCATCGAGTCGGTAACTTTATCGGCATACATAATTACCATTCCATTCAGGTTACGCGCTGCACGTCCTGCCGTCTGTGTCAACGATCTTTCGGAGCGTAAAAAGCCTTCCTTATCCGCATCCAAAATAGCAACAAGGGAAACCTCCGGCAAATCAAGTCCTTCACGTAGCAGGTTAATACCAACCAACACATCAAACTCTCCTTTTCGCAGTTGCTCCATAATTTCAATGCGTTCCATGGTATCAACATCAGAGTGAATGTAGCGGGTTTTCACGCCCATATTCACCAGGTATTTCGAGAGTTCTTCGGCCATCCTTTTGGTAAGGGTGGTCACCAGTACACGCTCATTTTTATCGATACGAATATGAATTTCATGCAATAAATCGTCAATCTGATTCGTGCTTGGACGCACATCGATTATCGGATCCAGCAAACCTGTTGGCCGGATGATCTGTTCAACCACAACACCTTCGCATTTTGCCAGCTCATAGTCGGCAGGAGTAGCACTTACATAAACTACCTGATTGACCAGCGTTTCAAATTCTTCAAACTTCAGCGGGCGGTTATCAATAGCGGCAGGCAAACGAAATCCGTATTCTACTAAGTTTGTTTTTCTTGAATTATCGCCGCCATACATGGCACGTATTTGCGGAATGGTAACATGGCTTTCGTCAATTACCACCAGAAAATCGTCGGGGAAATAATCCATCAAACAGAAAGGACGTGTGCCGGGTGCGCGCCCATCAAAATAACGCGAGTAGTTTTCCACTCCCGGACAATAACCCAGTTCACGCATCATTTCCATATCGTATTCGGTACGTTCCAAAATACGTTTGGCTTCCAGCGGCTTTCCAATTTCTTTGAAAAAATCCACCTGCTTTACCAAATCATCCTGAATTTGATGAATGGCCGATTTCATGCGGTCTTTTGTGGTAACGAAAATATTTGCCGGGTAAATAACAATCTCATCCAGTGTTTCGATGGTTAGTCCGTCTTCCGGATCGAAGCTAGACAATTCTTCAATTTCATCGCCCCAAAAAGTTATACGGTAAGCCACATCGGCGTACGCAGGAAAAATGTCAACCGTATCGCCTTTCACCCTGAAATTGCCTCTTTTAAACTCTACTTCGCTCCTACTATACAACGCTTCAACAAAATTGTACAACAAAGCATTTCGCGAAACTTCGTCGCCAATTTTTACCTTCGTAACGTTAGCATGAAAATCTTCGGGGTTTCCAATTCCATATAAACACGAAACAGATGAAACCACCACAACATCGCGCCGCCCCGACAGCAAGGCTGAGGTTGCACTCAAACGTAGTTTTTCAATATCCTCATTAATCGAGAGGTCTTTTTCAATGTAAGTATCGGTGGTTGGTAAATACGCTTCGGGCTGGTAATAGTCGTAATACGAAACAAAATACTCCACGGCGTTATTGGGGAAAAACTGTTTCATTTCGCTGTACAACTGAGCGGCCAGTGTTTTGTTATGGCTCAACAATAAAGTAGGGCGTTGCACTTCTTTAATAACATTGGCCATGGTAAATGTCTTTCCCGATCCGGTTACCCCCAGCAAGGTTTGATAACGCTCCCCGCTCTCCACGCCTTCAACCAGTTGCCTTATCGCCTCGGGTTGATCTCCGGTAGGTTTATAATCTGATACTACGTTAAAATCCATTCGACATCTTAAGTATTATTCCCTTCAAATTTAGTCCTAATAAAACGACCTACATATTCTTTTTCCCGATTTTTACGCACAACGAACTTGTATGAATGCTAATTTCTACATTACAATCGCGATAGATTATGCTTTAAAAACATCATAATAATCAGTCACCAAAGTAGCCATCATTCCGGCTGCGTGTGCGGCTTTCATTCCGGGTTCACCATCTTCGAAAACCTGGCAATCTTCGGGTTTAACACCCATCTGTTCTGCGCAACGCAAAAAAGTTTCAGGGTGTGGTTTTGGGTTTTGCACATCGTTGGCAGAAACCAGTATTTCGATATAATCTTTTAAACCTATAATTTCGAGCGTTTTCCAGGCGAGACGCGTATAACCACCGGTTCCCACTGCAATTGGTAATTTCCCATGGTATTGTTTTACCAAATCAACAACAGGCTCGATGGGTTTCATTTCGTGCATCATACGTTCGTATTCGGCTTCTTTTTCATGCCCCACTTCCTCCGGATTCAGCGACGAACCATAAACCTCATTAATTTTAACAATGGTTTCCACAGCCGGAACGCCTGCCAATTCTAAAAACATTTTTGTTGAATAATCGACACCGTACTTTCCAAGAATATTCTGGTAAGCAACAAAGTGTACCGGCATGGTATCGGCCAGTGTACCATCTAAATCGAATATTAAACCTTTGGCTTTAGGATCTATCTCTAATTTTTGCATTGTTTTCTTCTTATTTCAGGCGAAAATAAGGTTTTACAACATGTAAGCACGAAAGGCTTTTTACATTTAAGAAAAATTTTAACCTTTGTTTCCGGTAATTTAATAATCAATGACAGAAGTATTTCTTTACACATTTCCTCAGTGGATCGTTTTCGCCGCATTGTTTGGCATAATTTACGGCTGGGTTGAAAACAAAAAAGCGTTTCGTTTGGTTGGCCTGGCTGCGTTTATCGCTTTGGGCTTGTTTTCGTTGTACGTATTGTTAGGCGACTACCTGGCACCCGGACAATTTTTAACTCCCGAAGAGGTAATGCACGAGGAATTAAACGACGAAATTATTAATGAAGTGCCCATTGAAGCGCAACTACTGCCCGCCTACCTCAGTTTTATAGGTTCAGCAGTGTTGGCATTGGCCGCTTTAGTCCTCGATTGGCTGAATAAAAAACAATACCGATTATTCACCGTTTTGGCAGGTTTGGTAGCTCTACTTGGCTTTTTTATTGTTGTTGGAGCTGTACGTTCGGTATAGTTTGCGCTGCTTTTTTTCGGCATATTCAAAACATTCCTCCAACCTGTACTTTCAATATGTTAGTTATTTATAAAAAATCAATTTAACTTGTTAAAAAAACTTCGTTTTTCATTAGGGGTTTTCCTATCTTGCACCAAAATTATAACAGACAAATTTTATTGATTATGAATCCACAGGCTGCTGAACTTAACAGCGTAATTCAAGCGAAAAGCACACCCGTTTTTGAACTGCTTTCTGAAAGAGGAAAGAACATTTTCTTCCCTAAAAAAGGAATTCTGGGACAAACAGCTGAAGCTAAAGGAACAAAGATTAATGCAACCATTGGAGCCGCAATTGAGGACGACGGAACACCTATGCGACTGGAAGCTGTGGCTTCAAAGATCAATATGGATCCATCGCTGGTTTTTCCTTATGCGCCAAGTTTTGGCCGGCCCGATATCAGGGCAAAATGGAAAAGCATGATCTATGAAAAAAACCCGTCACTTGATGGAGTTGAGTTGAGTCTGCCGGTAGTTACCAACGCACTTACGCACGGTATCAGTATGGCAGGTTATATGTTTGCCGATGCTCAAGATGAAATTATTGTTCCCGATCTTTTCTGGGGGAACTACAACCTAACGCTTACAAATGCTTACGGTTGTTCGCTGGGCAAATTCAATCTTTTTAAAGATGGTGGTTTCGATTTGGAATCATTTGAAGCCAAATTGAACGAAGGCGGAATCGGTAAAAAAACAGTTATTCTGAATTTCCCGAATAATCCATCGGGTTATACACCAACTGAAGCAGAGCAGGATGCCATTGTAGCCATCGTTAAAAAAGCTGCCGAAGCCGGTAACAAAATCGTTACCATTACCGACGATGCTTATTTCGGATTGGTTTACGAAGAAGGAATTGCTACCGAAAGTATTTTCTCACAGCTTAGCCAGTTACACGAAAATGTGTTGGCCGTAAAAGTTGATGGCGCAACAAAAGAAGATTACGTTTGGGGATTCCGCGTTGGATTTATCACTTACGGAATTAAAGGTGGCGATGCCGAATTATATAGCGCACTGGAAGCTAAAACAGCCGGTGCCATTCGTGGAAATATTTCGAATGCTGCCAATATTTCGCAATCGTTGCTGCTTTCAGCTTTCGAGAGCGAAGAATATACACAGCAGAAAGAAGCGAAATACCACATCATGCAAAAACGTTACGATGCGGTAAAAGCAGCTTTAACAGAAGAAAAGTACAAAGAATGCTTTGAGGCAATTCCATATAACTCGGGCTACTTTATGTGTGTTCAGTTGGCAGAAGGATTGGTTGGAGAAGAAGTTCGCCAGCTGCTGATTAAAAAATACGGAATCGGATTAATTGCACTGGGTAACGTATTACGTATTGCTTTCTCGGCAGTAGCAGCTGCTGATGTAAAAGAAATGTTCAACGGTATTTACAATGCTTGTAAAGACTGTAAAAAATAATCACTGTGGTTGGTCACAGTTCGGGAAAGCCGCTTCATTATTTGATGCGGCTTTTTTTATGTCATTTCGAAGGAGGAACGACTGAGAAATCTTTAGCATTTTAGATGACAGATTTCTCACTTCGTTCGAAATAACAATTTATAGCTGGACCGCTAAATCTTCAAACGCCAACATTTCAACACCCAGTTTTTCCCACTCGTCAAAAGGCAAAGGAATGTTGGGCAGTTCTTTTATCGCATCCTTTAAAACGATAACACGCTTCACCCTTTTTGAAAGGCCAACAACCGCATCGTTTACACAAACGTTTGTTGTTACACCATAAACCACCACAGCTTCAGGCGAAAGAACCTGCAGCATATTATCGGTATAAGGATTTCCGGCAAATACATCAAATGCATCTTTTCGAATAACAATATTTCGAGCCGATTCGATTGCATCAAAACTATCGTAGTCTTTATCCCAGTCGAATTCCACCGCTTCTTCAGGTTGTGTTTCTGCAACGTATTCCGCCCCCGAAGTATTGGCCATACAATGTTGCGGAAAAGTATTTACAAAGTCCGGATTATCCGAAAGTTCTGCCGACTCCGGATAATGAAAATCGGCCGTGTTTACCACCCGAATATTTTTCTGCTTCGCAAAATCGGTAATTTGTTGCCACAACGGTTTTATTTTTTCAGCACCTTCAACATATAATTTGCCACCAGGCTCCACAAAATCTACCTGTGTATCAACGTTCCAAAATATAAGTTTCTCGTTTTCCATTTTACTGCTATTTTAGTGTCGAGTACAATTCCAGCCTCAACTTCACTGTTTTCGTCATCTAAAATTATTGGTTTTTCTTATCTATTAAAATTAGAAGAGCAAAAAATTAATTACTATTTTCATCCTTTCTGTAATTTCACTTGTTAATACTATACTCACAGAGTAATACTTAAATTCAAACACAGTTCAACAACGAACTACAAAAAAGAAAATATGAAAAAATTTGTTTTATCGATGCTGGCATTTTTAGTAATTGCCCCAATTTTTGTGTCAGCACAAGACATGCTCAAACAAGCAGTACCGGTTGATCCCGCGATTAGAACAGGGAAACTGGAAAACGGGATGACCTATTTTATCCGTCATAACGAAGAGCCCAAAGAGCGGGTGAGTTTTTACATGATACAAAATGTTGGCGCCCTGCTAGAAAACGATAACCAAAACGGCTTGGCGCACTTTCTCGAGCACATGGCTTTTAACGGTACCGAGCATTATCCGGGTAAAGGATTTTTAGATTACCTGGAAAAAAACGGTGTGGCTTTCGGTCGTAATATCAACGCATACACCTCGTTCAACGAAACGGTTTACAACCTGAGTGATGTACCTGCTACCCGCGAAGGGTTGATTGATTCGTGCCTTTTGGTGCTGAACGACTGGTCGAACTACCTATTGTTAACCGAAGAAGAAATTGACCTGGAACGTGGTGTTATTTCGGAAGAGTGGAGAACACGACGCAATGCAAGTTTTAGAATGCGCAGCCAGTGGTTTCCGGTGGTATTCGAAGGATCGAAATGGGCCGAACGCGATGTAATTGGCGATTTGGACATCATTAAAAACTTCGAGCCGGAAACTTTGCGTAGTTTCTACCACGATTGGTACCGCACCGATTTACAAGCCATTGCCATTGTTGGCGATATCGACGTTGACCAGGTTGAAACGAAAGTAAAAGACCTGTTCTCGAAAATTCCGGCTGTTGAAAACGAACAACCACGCCCACAGTTTGAAATTCCGGAGCACGACGAAACGAAGTTTGTTTTGGCAACCGACGAGGAAGCTACAAACTCGAGCATTTCAATCTACATCAAACACAAAGCCACGCCACGCGAAGACAAAAATATTGGCTACCTGCGCGAAGATTACATTGCCACTCTTCTGAACCAAATGAGCGGCGAACGTATTTCGGAGCTGCTGCAAAAAGGAAATCCGCCTTTTATTTCAGGAGGTGTTCAGATTGGAGGTTTTGTAAGAGGTTACGATGCTGCTTTCATTTCAGCTACAGCCAACCCCAACAAAGAAGACGAAGGCCTGAAAGCGATTTATACCGAGGCGCAACGCATCATTCGCCATGGATTTACCGAGGGCGAATTAAACCGCGCAAAAGTAAACCTGCTTACTTCGATGGAGAGTGCGTACAAACAACGCGACAAAATTAGCAACGCCCAATATGTAAGTGGCATTCAAAACTATTTCCTTGAGGGAGAACCGCTGACCGATGCAGAATTCGACTGGCAATTTGGGCAGGCAATTCTGGAAACCATTACGCTGGCCGATGTAAACAAACTAGCTACCGATATGATCGTTGATAAAAACCGAGTAATCGTAATCACCGGACCTGATAGTGGCGTAAATCACCTAACACAAGACGAAGCTTTTGCTATTTTGTCTGAGGTTGAGAATTCAACAATCGATCCTTATGAAGATACAGCCGAAGCGGCTTCATTAGTTGAAGGCGAATTGCCGGGTGCAGAGGTTGTTTCGACAAAAAAACTGGAAGACCTTGACGCCGTAGAATGGAAACTGAGCAATAACGCCACAGTAGTTTTCAAACATGCCGACTACGAAAAAGATGAAGTTTCGTTGCGCGCTTACAGTCCTGGTGGAAACTCGTTGCTGGGCACCGACGATCTTCAGGCTGCCGGAATGCTTCCACAGTTTATCGGGTCGTTTGGTGTTGGCGATTTCGATGCCATTGCCTTACGCAAAATATTAACCGGAAAAACGGCAGCAGTGGCAACCAGTCTTGAAGATCTTACCGAAGGATTTAATGGTAGCAGTACGCCGAAAGATTTTGAAACGATGATGCAACTGCTTTACCTGCAATTCAATAATCCTCGTTTTGATGAAGAAGCCTACGACGCGCTAAAAAGCCGCTACGTTGCCTACCTGCAAAATATGGCTAATAACCCGCAAAAGATTATGAGCGATTCACTTTCGTTAATCGCAACCGGTTATAACGAGCGTACAAAACTAATGTCGGCTTCGATGTTCGATGAAATCACTTTTACACAAATGGAAGATCTGTACAAGGACCGTTTTAAAGATGCGGGTGACTTCACGTTCTTTATCGTTGGAAATATCGACGAGGAACTGGCAAAAGAAATGGCTGCGAAGTACATCGGGTCGTTAAAAGATCTGCCTGGCGAAGAACAGTGGATAGACCATAAAGTAAGGATACCAAAAGGCATTACAGAAAAGAAAATTGAAGTGCCATTGCAAACCGAAAAAGGAACGGTAATTATTCTTATTCGCAAAGAACTGGCTTATCAACCTGTTAGCAATATTGAACTGGATGTATTAAAAGCGATCCTGCAATTGCGTTACACCGAAGAGGTACGTGAAAAAGAAGGAGGCACTTACGGTGTTGGTGTTGGCGCATCGTCGAACCAATATCCATACGAACGGAAAACACTGCAAATCTCGTTCGATACCGATCCGGAAAAAGCTGATCACCTGAAATCAATCATTTTCCGCGAGATTGACAAAATTGTTGCCGATGGCCCAACACAGGAAGATCTCGACAAAACAATCCTAAACATGAAAAAAGAGCGTGCCCAGGCAAAAGAACATAACAATTACTGGCTGAATGCGCTTTACAATGACTACTACCACGGATTTAATACCGATGCTGCAGAAAACTTCGATGACATTTTAGAAGGTTTAACTACTGCACAGATTCAAAAATTTGCAAAAGCATTTTATACTGATGCTGATGTAGTAGATGTGGTGTTTCTACCGAAAAAGGTAGAATAGACATTCGATAAAAAAGATTATAAATCTAAACCGGGGTTATTCACTCCGGTTTTTTTATTGGTTTTGGTAACGAATTAATCCGCATTATTCATCACAAATAGCAAAATAGTTTAATGCGACGAAGTTTCGTGCCCATTTTTGACACTCAAAAATGGACTCAACTAAGTCGGGATTAACCCGGAGAAACATGACTATTGCTAAAATCAAATGAATTATCCGGGTTAAATCGTTGTACTGCCACAAAATATTGCGCCATGCTTTAGCTTGGCGAAACGCTCTAAAACTTTAACAGGCTCAGCCTTTAAAGAGAGTTAATGGCTAGAGCCAATTTTACTATACTTATTTTATTACCGAGCTAAAGCCACGGTGCAAAATCTTCATAAACAAAAAAATACATTCACAAAAAAAGCCGGAAACTTTCGCTCCCGGCCTTAGTGCAGTTTTTACTTTTAAATATCTGAATAGCGAACGATTTTACTCGATCGCAAACTCAAATTCTTCATCGGTTGGAGGTGTGCACATTTCGTCGTTACAACTCATCCATTGGATATAACCGGTAACTTTAGCAGGTTTTTCTGTTACCCAGATTTTGTGCGAAATTACCGCCTCACCTTTAAAATAAGTTACCTCCATATCGAACATCTTGTCCTGCATTTTATGCGACGGTGTAACTTCAACAGCTTTTCCAAACTCCTTACAGTTTTCAAGTGTCTCGAAATTGAAAGAAGTTTTTACAGGACCACCGTCTTCCATGTTTACACCATAAAGTTTAAAGCCCATATCGATTTTTGCCGTAGCAACAATCTCATACTGGTTACCACCTTTTAATGGATTTATAACGATATCCCACTTTACGGGTTCCATCATTTGTGCCTGAGACATTGCTGCAACAGCAATAAAACCCAGCAAGAAAATTAGTTTCTTCATCAGTTTGTATTTTTTATTTTTTGTATTCAGTTAATCCGCTGTTCAGCCATTCAATAAAATCATCGGCATCAGGATCGTATCCGTAACCGTTTACCAATTCTTTTTCGTTGCTGTCCAGTATCACATAATAAGGCTGTGTATTTCTGTTGTATCTCGATATCTGAAAATCGGTCCATTTATTACCTACCGACCTCACTTTTCTTCCGGTTGTTTCCGAAACGTATTGTTCGTCTTCCGGTAATTTTTCCCTCAGATCAACATACAACGAAACCACCACAAAATCTTCCAGAAACATGTTTTTAACTTCCTGTTCTACCCATACATTGTCCTCCATTTTCCGGCAATTGGTACAACCTTTCCCTGTAAAATCGATCAGCAATGGTTTTCCGGTTTCTTTGGCGTGTGCCAATGCTTTCTCGTAATCGTCAAACAATGGAATTCCGTGTGGCCCGATGTGCATTCCTGCAGTCATTGTTCCCGAAGAATGTCCTGTAGCAACTGCTCCTGCAGGCTGAGTACGACCAACACCAAGTGGCGATTCGGCATAATCAACCGGTGGCGGGAAACCACTGATCAGTTTAACGGGGGCTCCCCACAATCCGGGAATCATATAAATTACAAAGGCAAAAACCATTGTTCCCAAAACAAAACGCGATACCGGCAAATGTGTTGTTGACGAATCGTGCGGCAATTTTATTTTGCCCCACAGGTACAGCGCCAGTCCCATAAAAATGGCAATCCATATGGCGATGTAAACTTCGCGTTCCAGAATATGCAGATCAAGAACCATATCGGCAATTGATAAGAATTTGAAAGCAAAAGCAAATTCAAGGAAACCTAAAACAACTTTCACCGAGTTTAACCAACCACCTGATTTTGGCAGCGAGTTCAACCAGCCTGGGAAAGCGGCAAACAAGGCAAATGGAATAGCCAATGCCAGCGAAAATCCGAGCATTCCGACTACCGGTGCCAAACCACCGCTTCGGGCAGCTTCAACAATCAGTGCTCCAACAATTGGCCCGGTACACGAGAATGAAACCAGTGCCAATGCAAAGGCCATAAAGAATATTCCCAGTAATCCACCTTTGTCGGCTTTTTTATCCACTGCATTTACCCAGCTGCTTGGCAATATAATCTCGAAAGCTCCCATAAACGAGAAGGCAAATACAAAAAGCAACAGAGCAAAAAACAGGTTAAACCACGGATTAGTGGATAGACTGTTCAGACTTTCTGCACCAAATACGGCGGTTACTACTGTTCCGAGAATTACATAAATAAGGATTATTGATATTCCGTACCAGATTCCGTTTTTAATCCCTTTGGCTTTTGTTTTACTTTGTTTGGTAAAAAAACTTACCGTCATTGGTATCATCGGGAAAACGCAAGGCGTTAGCAAAGCTGCAAAACCTCCTAAAAATGCCAGGAAGAAAATACTCCAGTAATTTCTGTTACTACTATCTTCCATTGTTCCGGCCTCTGCTATTTGTTGTGCTCCACCGGTTAATTCAAACGAGAACTCAGCTTCCATGGGTGGTGTACAGGTTTCGTCGTTACAACTCATAAACTCTACATACCCGCCAACAGTTCCCGTTCCCGATACTTTTACCTTTTGAGTAAAGGTTACTTCCTCTTCAAACCAACGAAGATCCATTTGGAATGACTGGTCGAACTCTTCAGTTACTTCTTTATTTGGTGTTGGCTCTCCTACCAACTCTGCATTTTCAATATTTTCGAAATAGAAACTGGTTTTTATCGGGCCACCTTCAGGCAGATCGGTTGAATACATGTGCCAACCTTCTTCCATTTTGGCGGTAAAAACCAACTCAAATTCATTAGCCGAAATTTTGTTTTGAGAAAAACTCCATTTTACCGGCTCAACAATTTGAGATGAGGCCAGTAAAGCGGTTGTGAGTAAAAAGACACTAAACAGTACGCGTTTCATTCTTTTCCTGGTTTTATAAATAAACTTTGTTTTACTTTCTAAGTTGTGCTAAACATTTGAATCGCTTATTACGACTTTTGCGTTTTTACGAATAGCACAAATTTATGATGGAAAACAACAAAATGCCTCAATCTGTTTAACAGAAAGAGTATAGACTGGGTTTGAAATAGGGTCTAGACCCCCTGATATTGCTTTTTTACGGAATTGTAAAAGTCGACAGCATCTTTACGAGTTGACACACCCAACTGCCTGTATATGTTATTAATATGGGTTTTCACAGTACTCAACTCAACAAATAGTTCCTGTGCAATTTCTTTGTTGGTCTTTCCGGCGGCTAAAAGGCTCAGAATTTCCTGCTGTTTTAAAGTTAACCCTTCATAAAGCGGTTTCAAATTGTTTTCCGGATCGTTTTCCCGCTTTCGCATTTTCTTTAATTGTTTGTAGAAACCAATCAAAATGACAAGAAGCAATAGAATAATAACTGCTTCAATTATCATTAACCAGTCTTTCCACTTGGGTTGCACACCCGGCATTTCGCAAACAAATTCACGAAAACCAATCAATTCGTTCAACAATGCTGAATAATTTTCGGTATACGGTGTAATCGGAAGTTCATCATCCAAACGTTTTTGAAAGTTGAAATAAAAGTCGCTGTTACGCAAAAAGTCAGTCTCTTTGTCCTCGATATGATACAATGCATAAAGTCCGACGTAAGGATTTTTGGCATCGGCAACAACACGATGAATAAAGGTTTCCAGTTCCTGCGACAGAAAAGTACTTTGCGCTTTTGGCAACTGACCTCTTAACTCGCTGCTTTGCTCCTCGAACTTTTCATCAAAATCAAAAATTGCTTTTGTATCATCGCTACCACTTAATTCTGTTACTTCGAGCGAATTGTTCCGGGTTGTAGCACTCAGCTCAATTTCCGACTGCCGGTTTAACAGTAAGTGAAAATAGTTTTTGTTTTGGCTGGCACTAAATTCTACCGATGCATTATCGCCCTGCACCAAATACAGGCGGTAAAAACGTTCATCGTCGGGTACCGACTGCGTGTTAATTTCAAAACTGCCATCCGGTTTTATAAATGTTTCGGCAATAATAAAATCTGGTGATGCAACAAAAATATCATTGGGTGAATTTAGTAATGCAAGAAAAACCTTTGGCTGCCACTTCTCCGATAAATCAATCGTCCCTTTTATTTCCAGTGCGCTGGAGGAACTTACAATAAAAAGAGAAAAGATGATATAAACCAGTTTTTTTAATGCCATCAGAATATCTTTGCTTACTGCGAAAATAAAAAAAGCCGCTCAATAATGAACGGCTTTCCTTTTATAAAATAATTTCTTCTTCATTCTCATCAAAAAAATGATATTCCAAGTAGGAATATGAATTTACAGCTTCAATGTTTACCCATTTCAGGTATTTGAAAAACCATTTATTTTGCTGGCTTTTCCAACCTTTTGTAAGGTATGCTGCTGTATAAGGATGAACTTTCAGATTCAGTTTCTTCTTGTTCAATTCCTTTAGAGCGTAGTTTACTTTACCGTCAATATCGTCGGCAAATAACACAGTAGGCACAACTTTTCCACTTCCTTTACAAGTAGGACAGCTCTCGGCGGTCTCCACTTTTTCTTCCGGACGAACTCTTTGCCTGGTAATTTGCATAAGGCAAAACTTACTGAGTGGAAGAATGTTGTGCTTGGTCCGGTCGTCAGCCATAATCGCTTTCATGTGATCGTTCACTTTTTGGCGATTGGCCGCGACATGCATGTCGATGAAATCAATTACAATGATTCCTCCCATGTCTCGCAACCGTAATTGTCTTGCTATTTCGTCGCAGGCCGCCAGGTTCACTTCCAGGGCATTTTTTTCCTGGTCGTTTCCGGCTCTCGCGCGATTCCCGCTGTTTACATCAATTACATGAAACGCTTCGGTGTGTTCTACGATTAAATAGGCACCATCTTTAAATGATACGGTTTTTCCGAACGAGGCTTTTATTTGTTTATCAATGCCGTAGTGTTCGAAAATTGGCTGACGTCCTTTATAGTATTTAACTATTTTTTTCTTGTCGGCCTGAATGCTACCTATGTAATCGGCAATTTCTGACGCTACCGATTGGTCGTTTACAATAATGCTGTTGAAGTCGGGATGATAAATATCGCGCAGCAGAGCTGTTGTTCGGTCAATTTCGCCAATAATCAGCGAAGGTGCCTGTGCCCTGCGAAGCTTTTGAAAGGTGGTTTCCCACTTTTCTACCAAACGTCGAAGCTCCTTGTCGAGTTCTGCTACTTTTTTACCTTCTGCTACAGTGCGGATTATTACTCCATATTTGCGCGGTTTAATACTCTGGATCAGTTTTTTCAACCTGTTTTTTTCCTCGGTTGATCTGATTTTTTGCGACACTGATATTTTGTCGCTAAACGGCATTAAAACCAAATTTCTTCCTGCAATGGAGATTTCGGATGTTAACCGCGGGCCTTTTGTATTAATTGGTTCTTTTGCTACCTGAACCAAAATTTTCTGACCAACTTTTAGCAGCTCGTTTACTTTACCTTCTTTGTTAATGTCGGGTTCTGAATGAATCCGTGAGATAGAAGAAATTTTGTTTTTTCGTGATGAGGCAATTCGCAGGAATTTATTTAATGTCGCGAATTGTGGCCCCATGTCGAGGTAATGTAAAAAAGCATCTTTACTGTAGCCTACATCGATAAAAGCAGCATTCAAACTGGGCATAATTTTTTTCACTTTGCCGAGGTATATATCTCCGACAGCGAATTTTGCCCCGCTTCTCTCTCTTGATAATTCTGCAAGCTTCTTCTTTTCCTGTAAGGCAATAACAATTTCGGATGGAGTTACATCAATTATTAAATCGCTACTCACAACCTTTAAATCATCTACTTCTTTTGGTTAATACTAATCGTTATAACAGACTAAACCTAAAGCATTATAATGCTTTAGGTTTAATCATTAACTATAAGAAATTAATTCACTAAAATCTTATTTTTTCTTTTTGTGCCTGTTTTTACGCAATCTTTTTTTGCGCTTATGAGTGGCCATCTTGTGTCTTTTTCTCTTTTTACCGCTTGGCATAACTCTATGATTTTACTTGATTTTTAACTTCTGATACAAATGTTTTCGCTGGTTTAAACGAAGGAATATTGTGAGCAGGAATGATAATAGTTGTGTTTTTAGAAATATTACGTGCAGTTTTCTCTGCTCTTTTCTTAACAACAAAACTACCAAAACCTCTTAAATAAACATTTTTGCCATCAACCAGTGAATCTTTTACAGTTTCCATAAAAGCTTCCACTGTTTTCTGAACAGTTACCTTTTCAATTCCCGTTTCTTTCGAAATTTCATTTACAATATCTGCCTTAGTCATCTCTTAAAATATTTAATTTTCAATATATTAATCGTTTTTATTCGAGGATGCAAAAATAAAAAATATTATAAAACCGGAAAGCATTTCAAATAAATTATTTTTGTTTTTCTGTAAGATTTTTAACCAGTTAGCGTAAAATGGACAATTTTCTGACCACCATTTACAAATGGTACAACATAAATAAACGTGATTTACCATGGCGAAAAGACCGTGATCCGTATAAAATTTGGCTCTCGGAAATCATACTTCAACAAACGCGTGTTGAGCAAGGCAAAAACTACTTTTACCGCTTTATAGAGAATTACCCTACAGTAAATGATTTGGCTAATGCACACGAAGACGAGGTGCTAAAACTCTGGCAGGGATTAGGTTATTACTCGCGCGCCCGTAACCTGCATGCTTCGGCAAAAATTATTGCGTCGCAGTACAACGGAATTTTTCCTAACGATTATAAAAGTATTTTAGCATTAAAAGGAGTTGGACCGTACACAGCGGCAGCAATTGCATCCATTGCTTTTAACCTGCCCTACCCTGCAGTTGATGGTAATATATATAGAGTACTGTCGCGATATTATGGAATTGAAACGCCGATTGATTCCTCGGCAGGCAAAAAAGAGTTTCAGGAACTGGCCGAAGAATTGATTCAGGGCCAGGATCCGGGCATGCACAACCAGGCGCTTATGGAATTTGGCGCTTTGCAATGTGTTCCTAAATCGCCAAAGTGCGAAAACTGCCCGGTTGCAGATTCGTGCTTTGCTTTAAAAAACGGCTTTGTTAGCCAATTACCAATTAAAGAAAAGAAGACCAAACAACGGCACCGCTATTTCTACTATTATTTATATGATATGGGCGATTCGATTCTGCTGGATAAAAGATCGGGCAACGATATCTGGCAAAACCTGTATCAATTACCACTGGTCGAGCATGAAAAAGCACTGTCTGATTCGGAGTTGCTCGAAGCTGATCCTCCGGTTACATCGTCGCAGGTTAATATTAAAAGTATAAGCGGGCAAAAAAAGCATGTTTTGAGCCACCAGATTATTCACGCAAAATTGATATATCTTGAAGTTCAGGGCAATTTTAATAATCCGTCGCCTCTAATTCGGGTAAATAAAAAAGATATTTCTAAATTTGCTGTATCCCGACTGGTTGAACAGTTTTTACACGAGGCCGGATTGGGACTATAAATAAAAAACCGGTGAATAATTGCAGCGTAGTAACAACCTGAAAATGTTAACCATATAAATTTTAGATTATGTCAGTAAATAAAGTAATTCTTGTTGGAAACGTAGGAAAAGATCCTGAAGTACGTCACCTAGATTCGGGTGTTGCAGTAGCCAATTTCCCATTGGCAACATCAGAAAGTTATAACTCGAAAAGCGGTGAGCGTGTTACCACAACCGAGTGGCACAATATTGTATTGTGGAGAGGATTGGCCGAAGTGGCTGAAAAATACGTTACCAAGGGCCGCCAGTTGTACATTGAGGGACGCATAAGAACCCGCTCCTACGACGACAAAGACGGTAACAAACGTTACGTTACTGAGATTTATGGCGACCAAATGACAATGCTTGGTAACCGCGGTGATAACCAGGGTTCATCAGACCAGGGTGGAGCTATGCAAAACTCCGGCGCTGCATCCACTCCGCAGGTTTCGCAACCCGACATTGAAGAACCGGAGGGAGATGAGGATCTTCCATTCTAACCAAAACTTTTAAACTTGGAAACAGAACCGCTTTTAAGTTTAGCCGCTATCGGCTCCTGGCAAATTCAATTACACCCGATCAGTCCTGGAATAATAGTTTCAACTATTATCGTATTGCTTTTACTATTAACGTCTGCACTGATAAGTGGATCTGAAGTAGCTTACTTTTCGCTGTCGGCCAGCGAAAAACAGAAACTGAGGCATAAAGGCAAAAACAACGAGCGTGTATTGCACAACCTCGAAAGCCCTGAAAAACTGTTGGCTACCATACTGGTAACAAACAACTTTGTAAACATTGGCATTGTAATTTTAACAGCCTTTATTTCAAACAATTTGGTATCGTTTGTAAATGCACCAACCCTGCAATTCATTTTCCAGGTAGTGCTCATTACGTTTTTCCTGTTGCTTTTTGGCGAGATATTTCCGAAAGTTTATGCAACGCATTTTGCTTTGCGTTTTGCGCGTTTTATGGCATTGCCGCTACAAACGCTAGAAAAATTATTCCGCCCGATAAATGCGATTTTGATCCACTCAACCGGATTTGTAAACCGCCGCCTGCTGAAACATAAGAAGAATATCTCGATGGATGAGATTTCGCAAGCGCTTGAGTTGACATCCGACCAGGAACTTTCGGACGAAAAAGAAATACTGGAAGGAATTGTAAAATTCGGGAACAAAAGCGTGGAAGAAATTATGACTCCCCGCGTTGATGTGGTTTCCATTGATATAAAAGCAAATTTCGACGAGGTTCTGGAAATTATAAACGACTCGGGCTACTCGCGAATTCCGGTTTACATCGATTCGTTCGACGAAATTAGCGGTCTGTTATATATTAAAGATATACTTCAACACAGCCATAAAAACAAAACATTTAAATGGCAGACTTTGATTAGGCCGCCCTTTTATGTGCCCGACACAAAAAAGATCAGTTCGCTTTTGGAAGAATTTCAGAAAACCAAAGTGCACATTGCAATTGTAGTTGATGAGTACGGAGGAACTTCGGGCATTGTATCGTTGGAGGATATTCTGGAAGAAATTGTTGGCGACATTACCGATGAGTTTGATGATGAAGAAAGTTTCTTTACTCAGTTGTCAGAAAACTCTTACTTGTTCGACGCCAAGATTCTACTGGGTGATTTTTACCGGGTTGTAAATTGCGACGACACCATTTTTGACGAAGTTAAAGGCGATGCTGATACGCTTGCTGGCCTTATTCTTGAAATAAAAGGCGAGATTCCTTCGTTAAAAGAACAAGTAAAATGCAAACCGTTCACATTTACTATTGAAGAAGTTGATAACCGCCGGATTAAACAAATTAAGGTGGTTGTTAATCAGTAAATGTGACTAAAATTTGGGGAAGATGAGATTCGCATATACACTATTATTATTGTTGTTTTTAGTGGGTTGTAAAGATGATTACACGCCCAAACCGCGAGGCTACTTCCGCATCGATTTTCCTGAAAAAAGTTACACAGCACTCAACCGTTCATTCCCGTACGATTTTGAAATACCGAAATATTCGAAGATTGAAAAAGACACCAGAAACCGCGAAAAACCATACTGGATAAATGTTGCTGTACCCGAAAATAAAGTGGAAATACACATTTCGTATTACGACCTGAACAGCCAGAAAGACGACTACAAACTTTTGGCTGAGCTTATGGAAGAAACGCGTACGCTGGCCTACAAACACTCGATAAAAGCCGATGCCATTGACGAGCGTTTATTTATGAATCCTGCCCAAAAAGTATACGGAACCATTTATGCCATAGAAGGAAATGCAGCGTCGCCTATGCAGTTTTTCTTAACCGACAGCACCCGGCATTTTTTACGCGGTGCGTTTTACATTCGCGAAGTTCCCGACATCGATTCGTTAAGTCCGGTAATCAACTTTATCGAACCCGACGTGATACACATGATTGAAACCACAAGCTGGAAATAATGCCGCTGATTGAGAAAATAGCAAACAAAAACGGCACAATCGGTGTATGGGAGCTGAAAGAAACAGCTGATGATTTATTAAAAGATTGCAAATTAAACTCCACCGACTCCGAGCGTTTGGAATCGTTTAAAGCGGAAAAGCGCCGAAAAGAATTTTTGGCCAGTCGCTTATTGCTTCAAAACCTGTTGCCTGAATGTCCGGCAATTATTTACCGGGATAAATATGGCAAACCGTCATTAATAAACTCCGATTTAAACATTAGTATCACTCACTCTGCTGACCTGGCGGCCATTATTCTATCCGAAAAAAATATTGGAATCGACGTTGAGCAACGTCATCGGAATATCGATAAAGTAGTTACCCGTTTTGCCTGTCCTGAAGAAATAGAATTTATTGAAAAAAGTAACGATCCACAATTGGTAAAAATATTGCTTTGGTCGTCAAAAGAAGCTATTTTTAAATGTTGTGGAATTCAGGGAGTTCAGTTTAACCGGCAAATTGCAATTACGCCATTCGATTACAATGCGCAATCTAATTTTTCCGGGGCTTTGCGGCATCCTGACAAGAAAGCGAACTACGAATTATTTTTTCGCATTATTAAAAACAATATTCTGGTTTATTGCGTTCAACATTAAAATTTAACCATGAAGAAAACAGAAGATCAAATTCTCATCATATTCGGGGCATCGGGAGACCTCACAAAACGTAAATTAATCCCCGCACTTTTCGAACTTTACAAACAAAATCTTTTACCTAAGAAGTTTGCAGTGCTTGGTGCATCCCGTTCGGCACTTTCTGATGAAGAATTCAGAAAACGAGCCGATGAATTTATTCCCGACGATGACAGCCGCGAAGATTTTAAAAAGCTATTGTTTTATCAATCGGTTCAGAATAACGAAGCCGACGATTTTATCCCGTTAAAAGAGCGACTTGATAAGCTTTCAGGCTCACTGGGGATTGAGCAGAATTATGTGTTTTATCTATCAACTCCCCCATCATTGTACCCGGTAATTCCGAAAATGCTTTGCCAGAATGGTCTTTCAAAATCGGAGAAATATTTCAGACGACTGATTGTAGAAAAACCTTTTGGAACAGATTTGAAATCGGCAAAAGAATTAAATAAACAGCTACTGAATTATTTCGAGGAGGAACAAATCTACCGTATCGACCATTACCTGGGGAAAGAAACCGTACAAAACATGTTGGTAACCCGCTTTTCGAACGGAATTTTTGAACCGCTTTGGAACCGACGCTATATAGAGCGGGTGGAAATTACATCAGCCGAAAGCCTGGGTGTTGAAGGCCGTGGCGGATATTACGAAAGCTCCGGAGCTTTACGCGACATGTTGCAAAATCATTTGCTACAAGTAGCGGGTTTTGTGGCCATGGAACCTCCGGTAGTAGTGGAAGCCGATGCTATAAGAAATGAAACGCTAAAAGTATTTCAGTCGTTACGACCTATTAAAGAAAATGAAGTGTCGCGATTCGTTATTCGCGGCCAATATACTGCCTCAACAATTGGTGGTAAAAAAGTAGCCGGTTATCGCGAAGAGCCCGGCGTGGCTAAGTTTTCGCGCACCGAAACATTTGTGGCACTTAAATTCTTTATTGACAACTGGCGATGGGCCGGTGTGCCATTTTACATTCGCACAGGGAAAAAATTACCTACACGCGTAACCGAGATTGTTATCCATTTCCGGAAAGTACCTCATCATTTGTTTGGCAATGCCACTTCCAACAGTAACAATCAGCTTATTATCCGAATTCAACCCGACGAAGGAATTCTGCTGAAATTTGGCATGAAAACACCGGGAGCAGGATTTAAAGTGCAAACGGTAAACATGGATTTTCATTACTCTGATTTGGCAGATAAAAAAGTTCCGGCAGCTTACGAACGTTTGTTACTGGATTGTATGCAGGGCGATGCAACACTCTATTCGCGTGGCGATGCTGTTGAAGCAGCCTGGGAGTTTGTTCAGCCAATAATTAACGCCTGGGATACCAATCCTGAAATTCCAATTTATGGTTATCCGGCCGGAAGTTGGGGACCGGAAGATTCCGATAAACTGATCGTTAACGGAAATTGGCGCTACCCATGTAAAAATTTACACAACGACGGCTTGTATTGTGAACTTTAATCTGCATATTGCATAGTATTATCTAACAGCAATAAACTATCTGAAATGGAAACTTTTACAGAAGTAAAAATCTATTCGAAACCGAAAGATGTTTACAAGGCCATCGCGAAAGCACTCATAAAGATGGTACAAAATTCGAATCAGGAAATCTTCGATATTGCACTGTCCGGCGGAAATTCTCCAAAAGGACTCTTTAAAAAGATCAGTAAAAAATACGCCGAGCGAATTCCGTGGGAACGAATTCATTTATGGTGGGGTGACGAGCGCTGTGTTCCTCCAACCGACGAGCAAAGCAACTATAAAATGACGGTTGACTACCTGCTTTCAAATATTTCTATTCCTAAAGAAAATATCCACCGCATAAAAGGCGAGGAAGATCCCGAGCAAGAAGCATTGCGCTACTCGAAAGAGATGGAACAAAGCTTAAACTCGCGCGGTAAAGATCCGGTTTTCGACCTGATTATTTTGGGGCTTGGCGACGATGGACACACTGCCTCGATTTTCCCCGACCAGTTAGAATTATTTGAAGATGAACAAAGTTGTGCTGTTGCAGTTCACCCGCTTACCGGACAAAAACGTGTTACTATTACCGGCAATGTACTGAATAATGCCAACCAGATATTTTTCCTGGTAACAGGATCGAATAAAGCTTTGCGGGTTTCAGAAATTATGAATGATAATGATGCAGCCCAATTATTGCCGGCATACTATATTTCGCCTAAAAACGGGATATTAACCTGGTTTCTGGACGACGAGGCGGCGGCTCAAATTCAGTAAAACCGAACGCTGATAACACTGATTTTTCTGATCGCCACAGATTTTTTATCTGTATAAATCCCAATAATCTGTGTTATCTGTGTTCTAATCCTAAAACTCCCTCGCCAAAACGAATAGTTTCAGCAATCACTTCTTTTACGCTACCAGAAGTAAGGTCGCAAGCAATAACGTGGTTGCCGGCCTCAGGAAATGCTTTTTTCACCTTTTGATTAGGCAAGGTGCCCAGTTCATCAAACATATCAAGCATGGCGTCAACACTTACTGTTTGATCCTGATGTTCCTCATCCTTATAATAATACCCCAGAAATACGGGCACTGTTACGCGGCTAAACGTTTCCTTTGTCATGGTGGCATCAAGCAGTTGTTGCAAATAAACCAGTGCCTCCACACGGTATTTGCAGTTCCAGTATTTACAATCTTCCGACTCCGGATCGTCGTCAGAAATACGGTATTTACCTCCCATCACCTTTCGCCCAATTTGCAGGCCCCACGGTCTCGACAATACAACCATAGAGCTGTTTTTTATCTTTATATTTGGCGAATACATAATCAGTGCATCAACATATTCGGGGAAATCGGCAGCTAGTTTTAAACTAAGCGTTCCTCCTGTAGATGTACTCATAATTATCACTTTTCGTCCCAAACTACGGGCAACCATTAATGCTTCTTTTGCTGAAGCATATAACTTATCGGGAGTCATATCAATCAAAGGATCTTCGGTGACCAATCCGTGATCGTGCAATCGCGGAATGTATAAATTGTAGCCAAAATGTTGTGCAAATCGTTCGTGCGCCGGGTGCCCTTCGTACCACGATGCAGAAAATCCGTGCAGATACAACACACAATAATCCGTGCGTTCCTTTATCGAATCGTTGGCCCAGATAATCCGGGCTTCGTTAGCTGGTTTTATCGAAAAAGCAGCTTCTTTTCGTTTTACAAAAGTCTCTATGTTTGCAATACTTGCCGATAGCGAAGGCAGGTCCTTATTCAACTCGGGCTTTGGTGGTTTTGGTCCCAACAGGTAAGCAATTATCGCCAAAAGAATCACTATCAGTAAAAAGCGTTTTATTCGTTTCATGATGAAATTTAAGGTCAACAGACCGAACTGGGAATTTTTCTTTCCTATCGATCTGCATTGTTATTAATTCATTGGAAAGATACGAGAGTTCGAGGAAATAATGTAATTCAACAAACAGTTTTTCTTCATACCTTATCAAAATTCAATTACCAGCTGAACTCCAATTTCGCCCTCTTGCTCGTGCAAAAAATTGGAGAGCGTAAGTCCCAGCAAGCGGATTCCTTTTACAAATCCACCTTCCGATTTCATCAACTTCAGGCTTTCGGTAATAAATCGTTCTTTTGTATTAATGAATGGCTCAATCGTTTTACTTCGGGTATGCTGCTCAAAATCGGCATATTTAAATTTCAAGGTCACCGTTTTGGCTTTTACATCCGATCGGTCGGCCCGCTCCCAAACTTTCTCTGCAATTACCAAAAGTTCCTTTTTCAGTTCATCCTCTAAGAACAAATCCTTCAGAAAGGTATTTTCGGCACCAACCGATTTCCGTTCGCGCGATGGCTTAACCTCGCGATTATCGATACCACGGCAGATATCGTAGTAATAATTACCTGCTTTTCCAAACATTCGGGTGAGCTCCAACCTGTCGATCAATTTCAGATCGCGCCCATATCTTACACCAATATCGTTGAGCTTTTTTGCCGTTACTTTTCCAATTCCAAAAAACTTCCGGATCTCCAGCTGGTCAATAAAATCCTGCGCCTTATCGGGAGTTACTACAAACATTCCGTTGGGTTTATTGATATCGGAAGCCACCTTTGCCAGAAACTTGTTGTACGAAACTCCTGCCGACGCTGTTAACCCCGTTTCTTCCAAAATGCGCTGGCGGATTTCTTTGGCAATCAATGTTGCAGAAGGCAAGCCCTTTTTCGCATATGTTACATCGAGATAAGCCTCATCGAGCGACAGCGGTTCAACCAAATCGGTGTACTCCAGAAAAATACTTCGTACTTGCGCAGATATTTCTTTGTATCGCTCAAAACGATGTTTCACAAAAATCAGGTTCGGACATCTGCGTTTTGCCACTTTCGACGACATGGCCGATCGTACACCGTATTTTCGGGCTTCGTAACTGGCCGCGGCAACAACTCCTCTGTCGCTTGTCCCGCCAACAGCAATAGGCTTTCCACGCAGTTCTGGATTATCCAACTGCTCTACCGACGCAAAAAATGCATCCATATCAACATGTATTATTTTTCGACTTTTTGCTGTTGCCATTTTGTCTCCCTGATACGATGCGAAAATAACGAAGTCGTGGAATTAATTAGATCTTTAATTATTTATTCATTATTCCACGACATAGCGGCTCTAATTATTTCTTAATATATTAGCAAAAATTTTGTACCGGAAGGAATGGAAACACGAGATATTTTAATCAAAATCCGAAAGATAGTTCGCTCGGTAGACATCGAGTCAAAGAAAATTCAGAAAGAACACGGTGTAAGTATTCCGCAAGTTCTTTGTTTAAACTTTTTGAGCGAATCGAATAATTATCAGACTACGCAAGGTGAGTTACGCAAATTTCTAAACCTGAATCCGAGTACAGTTAGCGGTATTATTAACCGCCTGGAAAAGAAAGGATATCTTGCCCGTCTTCCCAAATCGGGTGATAAACGCGTTGTGAATATTGCTCTTACTTCGGCCGGCGATCAACTGTTGAGCACAATGCCATCCTTATTGCACGAACAATTATCGGAAAAACTCTTGCAGCTTAGCGACAAGGAATTAGAGATTGTTGAAGCCGGACTGAACACGCTGGTAAAAATACTTGATATTGAAAAAGTTGAAGCTTCGCCGTTAATCACACTCGATTCGGACCTTGGCGAACAATAATTTCAACATCAAGCAATTAACTTTAGTGAATCGCATCCAGGATTTGTTCGTCCTCAGTAGTCTCTCCTTTCGAGAAGTTTATAGCCGTTTCGATTAAGGCCAAATGCGAATAAGCTTGCGGAAAATTTCCCAGCAAACGTTTGGTTTTAAAATCGATATCTTCGCTAAAAAGTCCCACATGATTACTGTATGATAACAACTGATCGAACAATTTCTTTGCCCTTTTTCGCTGACCAATGGCGTATAACGAATTAATGAGCCAGAAAGTACAGATTGTAAAAGACGAAGTCGGCAAACCAAAATCATCTTCATTTTTATAGCGGTACATCAATCCATCTTCGCAAAGATCTCGTTCGGTGGCCAAAACAGTTTTTACAAAACGCTCGTCTTTTCCATCGATAAAACCGTACGATTGCATCAACAGCGTTGCAGCATCGAGATCTTTCGATCCATACGACTGCGTAAATGCGCCAACTTCTTCGTTCCAGGCATTTTCAAAAATGTCTTCTTTTATGGTATCGGCCAGTGGCTGCCATTCTTCCACATATCTTTCTTTGTGAATAAATCCGGCAATTTTTATGGCCCTGTCGATGGCTACCCAGCACAACACTTTCGAGAATGTAAAATGTCGGTCATCTGTTCTGATCTCCCAAATCCCTTTATCCGGCTTGGTCCAGTTATTTGCTACTGTTTTAACAATGCTACGCACAATTGTCCACAGCGACTCACTGTCTTCAAGCGAAATTTTAAATTCGGTAAACTGTTGGTAAATAACGTCCATCAGAATTCCGTAAATATCATTCTGCTTTTGAATATAGGCCGCATTTCCAACACGAACAGGATATGAATTCTTATAACCGCTTAAATGGTCCAGCGTTTCCTCTTCAAGCACTTTCTCACGATTTATTCCGTACATGATCTGGATCTTTTCATCCTTATCCGGAATAATATCGATAATAAACTTCATGAAACGTTTTACGGTATTTAAATGCCCCAGGCCCGACATTACCTTTATTACCATCGACGCATCGCGGATCCAACAAAAACGATAATCCCAGTTCCGCTCTTCACCAATTGTTTCGGGCAGAGAAGTTGTAGCGGCCGCCAAAACGGCTCCCGATTTATCGTAACTCAACAGCTTCAAAACAAGCGCACTTCTAACAATTTCGTTGTTATATTTTTTAAACGACGTTAGCTTATTGGCCCATTCCAACCAGTAAACTTTTGTTTTCTGAAGTTTAAGATACTGCCTGTCGAGTGTTTGGTTCAGCAGTTTCTGATCGTACGAAATAAGGATAAACGCATTATCGGTTAAGGTAATTTCGTTTTCCTGCAAAATATCTTCTTTGTCGAGATCGGTATACAAATACAACGAGTCGTAATCGCCTTCGGTGGTGTAACATTTAATGTATTCCTCGTCGGCAATTGTTTTTGTATTAAACCGGGCATACTCCACCTTTGGATTATACCTAATCCTGAATTTTGGTTTTCCCCATTTATACTTAATATACCGAACAATATCGGGCGGAGTAAAGTATCCGAACTCGTTTGTTTTATAACGCGGCATAAAATCAACCACCTCAAAACACGAATCTTCATTCTGAAAAAATGTAGAAACAATGTTTGTTGTTCTGATGTACGACTGCCTTATCTCGTAACTGTCGTCTATCAGGAACTCCATGCTCCCGCCTTTATTTTCGTCGAGTATCTTTGCAAACACCGACGATGAATTAAAATCGGGCAAACAACACCAATCAATCGATCCCTTGTCGGAAATTAATGCAGCACTTTTGCAATTTCCGATTATCGAGTAGTTCAAATTATCCATGGCCGCAACCTAATGATTTTTGAATTAGTATTAACAGAAAGCTTTTTAACGAAGGTATTTTTAACTATGATTTTACAAGATCAGTCAAAAAACCTCGCACCTCTTTGTAGTTGCTTACAAAATATTTTGCAGCCGAATTTTCGGTACCTACTTTTATTGTATGCGCCTCTTCGGGTAACTCTTTAAACAGGAATTCATCAGTCCAGTCGTCGCCCATTGCCAACACAAAATCAGCAGGATGTGTATGTAAAAATTCAGTTGCTGCAGTTCCTTTATTAATTCCCGAAACTTTAATTTCCACAACTTTTTTGCCTTCCAGTATTTCCAGATCCTGGTTAAAGATCAGGTTTGAAATATCGTGTACTAATTCGAGGGCACGCAACACGCCTAATTCGATATCGGCTTTGCGGTAATGCCAAACCAACGAATAGGTTTTTTCTTCAATCAAACTTCCCGGTGTGCGGTCGACATACGATTCAAGAACGGGCAAAATGCTCTCCTTCCATTCCGTATGAACGGGTTTTCGTTCTACCCATCCTTTACCCTGCGCTTTTAACCAGGCACCGTGTTCGGCAATTAAATTGTATTTTCTGTTCCCAAACCAGCGTTCAAAAGTCTCTCTGTCGCGCCCACTTACCAATGTTAGCTTGGTATTTTTTTCGGCTGCCATTTTATCGAGCAATTTATACAATTCCTCATCTGGTTTAGCCGCCTGCGGATTGTCAAAGAAACGCTGCAAAGTACCATCGTAATCCAAAAACAACACTTTCGATTTCTTTTCGCTGTAATCCGAAAAGATCTTATTTTTTATTCTGGCTGTAATTTTACGTGCATGATGCTCCGATTTTTTTTCAATAGTATTGTGTAGCGCTTTCATAAACTCCGATGCCCACTTATGAATATCGTAACGTTTTATACGCTGTTGCATAGCCGATATAGCTTTCTCCCTTTCACCATCGGGTTTGATAAGTGCCCTATAAATTGCGTCGGCTGTATCGGGAATATTATTTGGGTTAACAGAAATGGCTTCTCCAAGCTCTTTAGATGCACCCGCCATTTCACTCAGAATAAGAACACCTTTTTTGTTTACTTTTGATGCAATATATTCTTTGGCCACCAGGTTCATTCCATCTCGGAGTGGTGTTAATAAAGCCACGTCGGCAGAGCTGTACAATTCGATCAGGTTTTCGAACGGAACCGATCGATAGAAATATATTACCGGGTTCCAGTTCAATGTTCCGAATTCTCCATTAATATTACCAACCAGCACATCAATCTCGTTTTTCAGATTTTGATACTGCTCCACATCTGTTCGCGATGGAACCGTAAGCATAATCAACGAAACTTTTTCGCGGTAATCGGGGTGTTTCTCCAAAAATTCGCGGAATGCATTTAACCGCTGCGGAATACCTTTGGTATAATCCAAACGGTCGATAGAAAGCACCAATTTGCGGTTTGGCATACTTAATAAAAACCGGTCGATATCCTGATGTTCTTTCGAACGATCCTGAATAGGTTTACTCTGTATTTCCTGCGCATGCGATTCAAATTTCTCGTAATCAATTCCCATCGGAAATACGTCGATCATTACATGGCGGTTTTCCAGTTTTATCTGGTTAAAATCGACATCGTAACCCAACAAACGCTTCACCGAACTAATAAAATGTCGTGCATAATCGTAAGTGTGGAATCCAATCAGATCGGCTCCCAGTAATCCATTCACAATTTGTTCGCGCCATGGGAGTATACGTATTAACTCGTACGATGGAAACGGAATGTGCAAAAAGAATCCGATGGTTAAATCGGGGCGCCTTTCGCGAAGAATGTTGGGCAAAAGCAGCAATTGATAATCGTGTACCCAAACCACGTCGCCTTCTTCTGCATTTTCAATAATGGCATCGGCAAACATCTCGTTTACTTTGCAGTACGACTCCCAGTACGATTCGTTAAACTCGGTAAATTCGGCAAAGTAGTGAAACAGCGGCCAAAGCGTTGCATTACTAAATCCGTCGTAATAATTACTAATCAGTTCTTCGTTTAAAAATACGGGCAGGCACTGTTCGGTTTCCAGTAAACCGGTTACCTCCTCTTCCTCCTTTTTTGTTTCGGGCATTAGGCCCGGCCAGCCAATCCATATGCTGTCGCTGTCTTTGTGATATGATTTTAAACCTGTTGCCAAACCGCCTGCGCTAGGAGTTATAGTCATTCCGTCTGCGCTTCTGTTTATCATCACAGGTAACCTGTTTGAGGCTATTATTAATCTACTCATAGTCTATTATTTCTATAGAAATTATTTCTGATTTACAAATATATTATTATCCGCAGTAAGTTACATCCCATATATGTAAATTCATTATTAACAATGAATTTAAACCCTGTACGAATTTGCATGCCGGCTTTTTTTTGTAATTTTGTTCGCATAGAAACTATCTTTAAGAATGAACATAACTTCTTTAACAAAAAAACAGGTAGCAAAATCAATTGTTCCCCAGTTGGAAGAACAGACCTACGAAATGTGGTTACAAACCGGGGTACTTAAAAATTATACCCCGTCGTCACCTATTACAACGCAATCGGCCGATAATGGTTTTACTCCTGATATTATTACCACCGAAAAAAACGGTGAAACGAACATTTACGAAATCCAGCTAAACAATAATATCAATACAGAAAAATGGAACTTTTTCGCGCATTTCACAAAAGAACGACACGGAAAACTTCACATTATCGTCCCCGAACCCAACCTTAGTGCAGCAGAAAAAGTAATTGTTGAGAACGACATTCTTAATATCCGTTTGATGTACATTCCAAACTAATGCAGTTCGATGGAGATATTGATTTTATCACTTTAGTTCATAACATGCTCAAAAACTAATTTTTGAGTAAAAAAATATGTATGATTTATAATAACAGACAGCAGACTATTGCCCACAAAATTGAAACAGAAGCACAACTTTCGAAATGGAAAGACTGGAGATGGCAGCTACGGCACTCCATAAAAACATTGGAAAAGTTTGAAGAACTATTAGGCGTTAAATTTGAACAGGAAGAACGGGAGAAACTGGAAGAAACATTCGACAAATTCCCGTTGTCGATTACGCCTTATTACCTTTCGCTTATTAACAAACAAGATTTTAAAAACGACCCGGTTTTTAAACAATCGTTTGGAGGAATTGAAGAACTTACCACATTAAAATCTGAATTGGAAGACCCGCTATCGGAAGACAGCGACAGCCCGGTTGAAGGCATTACACACCGTTATCCCGACCGCGTATTATTTCATGTAAGTAATATTTGCTCGATGTATTGCCGCCATTGCACGCGTAAACGCAAAGTTGGCGATATCGACTATGTTCCATCTAAAGAACAATTGCAAGAGGGAATCGACTATATTGCCAACACTCCGCATGTACGCGATGTTTTATTATCGGGAGGCGACCCGTTTATGCTACCCGATAGCAAAATAGACTGGTTATTGTCAAAAATCACCGAAATACCTCATGTTGAAATTGTACGTATTGGAACAAGAATGCCGGTAGTTTTACCTTACCGTATTACCGACAACCTGGTATCGATATTAAAAAAATACCAACCACTTTGGATAAATACTCATTTTAATCATCCAAAAGAAATTACCGCCTCATCAAAAGAAGCGTTGGCCAAACTTGCCGATGGCGGATTTCCATTGGGGAATCAGTCGGTTTTACTAGCCGATGTAAACGACTGTCCGAGAATAATGAAATCCTTGCTTCATAAACTTGTGCAGAACAGGGTTCGACCATACTACCTTTACCAATGCGACCTTTCTGAGGGATTATCACATTTCAGAACCCCAATTGGAAAAGGTATTGAAATTATGGAAAGCCTTATCGGACACACCAGCGGTTTTGCCCGCCCAACTTATGTAATTGATGCACCCGGCGGTGGCGGTAAAATTCCGATAATGCCAAACTATTTAATTTCATGGTCGACAAACAAGGTTGTTCTGCGAAATTACGAAGGAGTTATTACTACTTATAAAGAACCTGACGCTTACGAACCGAAAATGTGCGACCGCGACTGCGAAAATTGCAACCTCGATCTGAAAATTGAAGAAGTTGACGAAACCGATGCAATTGGTATTGAAAAATTATTATCGGATACCGATGATGCCATATCTTTGATACCGGAAGATAACGAACGAATGATAAGAAGAGAAGAAGATGCAGGATAAAATTGAAAAAATTGGCAACGGAAGCATAATTCAACACGGGCAATTAAATAAGCGTATTTATCTGATGAAATTAGATAGCACGGATTGCCCATCCACTATTATTCAACAAATTAATAAGTTGGCCAGAGAAAATGGTTACACAAAAATATTCTGTAAAATTCCCGCATATGCGGCTCCGCTGTTTTTAGCAAACGGATTTTTACCGGAGGCACAAATACCGGCATTTTACAACAACAAGGAAACAGCATTTTTTGTATCGAAATTTCTGAGCTCGGACCGATTATTGAAAATTGAAACCGACCGGTTAGTAGATTTAAACAAAATGCTTCAAGATAAGGATTCGATAACTTTAACGAAGCCGATAGAGATTCCGGAAGTTAAAATCAGAAAACTGGAAAAAGAAGATTACGAGCAAATAACAGAAATTTACCGCGAGGTATTCGTTACTTATCCGTTTCCGATTTACAACCCGGGATTTGTGCTTAAATCAATTCAGAATGGTACACAATATTTTGGAGCTGAAGCAGAGGGACTGCTAGTTGCTTTAGCATCTGCAGAAGTTGACGAAAAAGGCAAAAATGCAGAAATGACAGACTTTGCCACCCTGCCTCAACATCGTGGCCGGAGCCTGGCTTTGCTTTTGTTAAGTACCATGGAAAAATCGATGAAAGAACAGGGCATAACAACCTTGTATACCATTGCCCGGTTAAATTCATTGGGAATGAACAAAACCTTTCTGAAACTAAACTACACGTATTCGGGTACACTAATTAAGAATACGCACATTGCCGGCAAAATAGAAAGTATGAACGTTTTATATAAACACATTTGATATGAACCTGGGATACCGATGTCATTTTGCAAAAACCTGCCCGCTCTACAAAGGAAAGGAGAAATCAAAGGATATGCCTTTGCCACTTTTTAGAAACGTGTTTTGTAACCGTGGAATGAAAGGCTGGAAAAACTGTAGCAGATTTAACGAATTGACTGAACAGGAAAATCAGAAAGAATAATGAGTAGAAATAATTTATGAGTAGAAGAACAATCGACATTCAGGAAATTAGTAACCAATTTGAACAAGACATTTTAAAATTATTAGACGAAAAAGAAAAATACGTTTATGGCGACATAATCAAAGACCTTAAACTGTCGGCCAGAAAAGGCCAGATATTAATTCATTCCCTCATAAATAAAGGTCTTGTGAAGCGTGTTGATCAATCATCGTACCTCAAACTTAATGTTGATATTAAATAATGGGGTGGATTGATCTCTCTATTTTTTGCGTATACCTGTTGGCAATGCTTGGTGTAGGTGTTTATTTCCTGCGCAAAAATAAAAATACAGACGACTATTTTGTTGGAGGACGTAGACTCAGTAGTATTCACATTGGCTTATCGGTTGTAGCAACCGATGTTGGCGGAGGTTTTTCCATCGGCCTGGGAGGGTTGGGTTTTACCATGGGATTGTCGGGTAGTTGGTTATTGTTTACCGGATTGTTGGGCGCCTGGCTCAGTGGCGTTCTACTCATCCCCAAAGTTTCGGGGCTGGCACGCCGGAAAGGATTCTTGTCTTTTCCGCAGTACCTCGAGCACGTTTTCGATAAAAGAGTAGCCCTCATTGCCGGGCTGATTTCTGCTATCGGGTACCTGGGTTTTACCAGTTCGCAAATTCTGGCTGGCGCCAAACTGGCTGCCTCTACTTTCGATGGACTTAGCATCGATAATGCGCTGCTGATAATGGGTACGATTGCCGTTGTTTATACTGTGCTGGGCGGACTAAAAGCGGTAATTTATACCGATACCATCCAGTGGATAATTCTTATGACCGGACTAATATTTGTTGGACTACCTTTCGCCTATACCAGTATTGGTGGTATCGAAGCCATTACAGCAACATTACCGGCAGAATTTCTGTCACTTCGTTCGGTAAGCTGGCAGCAAATTGTTAACTGGATGTTTACCATTATTCCAATCTGGTTTATCGGGATGACACTTTATCAGCGAATTTACGCGGCAAAAAATACGCAAACAGCACAACGAGGCTGGTTTATTGCCGGACTGTTTGAATACCCGTTAATGGCTTTTATTGGCGTAATTTTAGGAATGTTTGCCCGCGTTGCCATGGAAAATCAATTGCTGCCCGGTTATAACGCTGCCAACCTCGACGCCGAAATGGGACTTCCTGTATTACTGAAAACAATACTTCCGGTTGGTTTTCTCGGAATTGTATTATCGGCCTATTTTTCGGCTATCATGTCAACTGCCGACAGCTGTCTAATGGCTGCATCAGGCAACTTGTTAACCGATGTATTTCGTTTGCATAACGGGAAAAGGAGTTTATTTCTTTCGCAGTTACTAACTTTAATAATTGGTTCAATCGCCCTGTTGCTGGCTTTAAAAATGACCAGTGTGTTGGATTTAATGCTCCACTCCTACTCCTTTATGGTTTCGGGTATGATCATTCCGGTGCTGGCAGCTTTGTTTTCCAAAAATCCGAATAAAATAGCAGCACTGTTATCCATGTTAACAGGAGGTTCGCTAACATTATTCCTAATCCTGTCGGGATTAGACCTCCCGTTGGAATTGGATGCTAACATTTTTGGAATTGCAGGATCGCTGTTGGTCTATATCATTGTTGCATCAATCAAAAAAGAGAAAACTTTAGCTATTTAATTATTTAAACCAAAGAGTTCTCTCTTTTTCAAACATTCTTTTATTCAACAACAACACGAACGCGATCCAGATTATAAATTCTGGCAAATGGAGTTTCAGCATCACCCTTTCGTTGCGCTGCCACTCGCAATACAGGAAAATGTGTTCCCGGCTTAGTGAACGTTTGCTTTTGCAAAAACTCCACATGTGAACCATCATCTGAAACTTTAACATCTTCCAGATCAACAACATCTTTATATTCTCCCGAACCATCAAAATCCCAGGCCGCGTAAACCAAATTTCCCTGACCTTTTGGTATTTCAACAATAGCTTTCAATGTAACCGATTCGCCTGCAGAAATATCGGCCCTTTTCGATCCATTAATAGTCACATCTGCAACGGGTTGGATTCCTCCTCTTTCATCAGCGGTTTCCGGAACTATAACCTGCCCGTCAACCACTTTGTAATTAGAGGTAACAGCCGGCTCTATTCCTTTTTCCACCCAGTTACTTAAATCGAGCAGCGCCTGCTGTAATACGCCAAGATAGCTCACAATATATTTGGGATCTCCCGGAAACGGAAAATCAGCATGGTTGGCATGATCGGAATACCAAAGCCGGAAGTTATCATCGGTCTTTTCACCCAGACTTTTTTGCACCTGCTGCCGGTACCAGTCACCTTGCCAGGGCAAAGCCTCCGTATCCCACAAATTTTCCAAGGCAATTACTTTCCCTTTGATACTTCCGTTCGGGATTACACCTGAAGCTCCCATTGCAAACATCGGCCCCAAAACCATTGGTCGCTGCGGATAAATAGGATTTCCGTCGGCATCGCGAAACTGATCCCAGGTTGGATAACCTTCTTTTGGAACCTGGTGACGGTGATAAGTTTGTGCCGCCAAAAAATTCGAATTATCAACCTGCACGACATCGCCAACTGTTAGTTTTGATAAAATGTCCTCAGATGCAGCTCCAAACACAACCACATCGTCAGTTATCGTTCTTAGTGGAATGCTCTGACCTGCAGCGTCACCGGTTTTTATAATTAGATCTCCGCCAAGAAACTGCACCTCCGGCATTTTTGTTTCCAGCTGCAGCGCAACCGGGATCTCCTGTTCTTTCTGCTCCATATTTTGCCAGGCTTGATCGGCAGTACCTCTTGCCTGCCCCGGCATGGCAGCAACAGGTAAATCCATTTTCTGCGCTTCTGCCAAAGTTAAGGTCTGAGCTATTTTTGCTTCGTGCTGAATTCGATCGTTTTTAAACGACTCCGGATGATCGTGTCCAAAATATCCCGGCACGTTCCAAAAATCAGTAAAATAAGTAGGATCGGCCATTGCCACTCCCGGATACAATACACCAAAAGCATGAATCCCCATCGTTGCGTGAGCGTACCATGATGGTGGGTAAAAGCCCATTTTTGTGGCTTCTTCAAGTGCTTCTTTTTGTTCTTTATTCAAACCGGCGTACATATCACCACTTCCTCCAGGTTCTACAGCGTCAAGGATTTGAGGAAAGTCATCCCTCAAAATACGCATCGCATGCATCCTGATTGTAAACATATTTGGTATAGCCATTGGCGAACCGATCACATACGGAACTGCACCATCCCAAACTCCTACATTGTTTTCAATAGCACCAATTGTACGATAAGCACCACCGCTGCCGCCGAAAATGTAACCGTAAGTACGATGCTTTCCATACAACTTTTCAGCAACTACTTTTGAGAACTGTGCACAGGCTGCATTTGCCTTGTAGGCTCCGATTAACGGATCAACACTCGAACCATAAGTATAGGTTGCCCCACCTCCGTTTGTCTCGATAAAATAAGCTCCGTGGGTGACACAAAAACCAATTTTATCGGCCTCTCCTTCTTGTCCCTGCGAAAGATTTTCGCTGTCGGGGACAGGAGTTACATACTGAAAGAAATGCCCCTCGTAGTTGTTCTTTTCAGGAAAATAGAACGAAAAACGCGTGTCGGTTCCTTCAAAACCACCATGAATATAATGATGACGAACAGGCACATCGCGCCATTCATCAATATCTATAAAAGGTTTGCTAAAGATTGTCTCGGCTGCTTCGAATGCAAGTTGAGCATTCACTAAATTCTGTGCCACCGCATTACTGATGAAAATGCTAAGCACAAAAAACAGCGTTGTAATTTTACGAAGTGTCATAAGTTTATGGTTTTATTCTGTTTCAATTTTGATTAGTCTTTGGGCAAATGATGCCCCATCTTTTTAGCAATGAAACTAACTGCCCGGTTGGGGCTCAGACGATAAAGGATATCCATAATTTTCGCGTCTTTACCCACAAAAATTCTTTTCTTATTCTTTTCAATGCCGGTGATGATAATTTCTGCTGCCCGATCAGCCGATAGCATCATATTTTGCTTGCCGGCTTCTTCGGGATTAACTGCATTTTCGAGTCCTGAATTTGACATGATATTCGTATTCACCGCTCCCGGAAAAACAACTGAAACATTTACATTGGTATTGCTCAGTTCCTGTATTAGTCCCTCGGTCATCATTTTAACAGCAGCTTTTGAAGCACCGTAAATGGTTTGCCCGGGAAAAGCAAAAAAGCCTCCCATACTAGAAATATTTACAATATGCGCTTCCGGCCGGGATAAAAGGTGCGGCAGCAATGTTTTGGTTATATACATTGTTCCCCACCAGTTTACATTCAGCACCCGTTCAATAACCGAATAATCCAATTCATTCAATTTCTTAAAAGGTTGGATAATTCCTGCATTATTGATGATTCCATCCACCGGTCCCATCTCCGAAATAATTTGACCGATTATAGTTTCAACCGCTTGTTTATCGGTAATGTCCAGTTCAAAAGTTGCTAATGCTTCTTTCTTTTCAGGAGACAATGCGGCTGTGTCTTCCAGTCCTTTTTCGTTGATATCAATAGCAGCCACGCGAGCTCCTTTTTTCAACAATGTAAGTACAAGGTTGCGGCCCATTCCGCTACCGCCGCCGGTTACAATTATCAGTTTATTATTCAGGTTCATAACAAGTCCCTATTGGTTATCGCTGAATGTAAGAAATAAAATACTCTGTCCGGGAATTTCAATTTTCCCTGCTTTCATTTTTTCTCCTTTTATTTCAGGTAATGTATCGTTAGAATTTAATCTAAGAATCTCTCCATTCAATCGCACAGACTTTGATAAGATCTCGTCGGCTGTAAGCAAATATTTTTCTGCTTTTGCAGGAATTTCAATGAAAGATTCTCTATTCTCCGGATTTACCACCATCACTGCAAATCCTTCTTTTGAATTCTTTAGGTTATGAATAAAAATATCCGGTCCTTCAGTTGGCAACTCAGGATTGTACACCTTAGTTCCCATAAATTTATTCCAAAGCAAAGCTGCCCAATAATTTGGCCTCGGCACATGTGTTTCCTGCTCCAGCAACGCATATTCGCTGGCACAAAGGGTATTGTGCATCACTACCTGAACGTTCTTTTTTGCCAGTCTTCCCAACTGCTCCAGATAACGAAAACAATCAACAAAGGTTGCTGCCCACGGATTTCCACCGCAAGCAGCTTCCGCAGTTTCTGTAAGCCAAATGGGAGCGCCTGAAGCGTATCTATCACGGGCATCTTCATAATATTTTAATCCCAATTCGGTTTTACTCAACCAATCTTTAGTCAAAGCGTTTTCAGGGGTCAGCTGTCCCATACATCTTTTCGATACTCCACCATAATAATGATAAGTAAAGACTTCAAATTCCGGTTTGGGAGCAGCCGTCATTATATCATCCGTTGAGATAATTCCTCCCGGAATTATCCCTCCTTCGCCTGTTGATCCCGGTCCCAGAATTTTCATTTCTGGATAAGCTTCCTCAACAAAATCTTTAAATACTGCAAAATCCTTAGCATACCAGGTTGCATCGTATCCTTCGGGTGCTCCACCATGACCGGCATGAGAAGGTTCATTAAACATTTCGGCCGCGTAAATCTCGCCGCCCAACGATTTTGTAAATTTAATTAATGGCTCAATCTGTGCCGGAGTCCAGTTTCCAGCCTTATCATGAATTCCATCGCTAATCGCAAAAGAAGTTACCAGTTTAGAGTTGGTTGCTTTGCAGAAATCGATAACACCTTTCCATTCTGCTCTTGTCAGTACGTTTTCGTAACCTTCAGGAGCCAATTCTAATTTTGGATCATCATTATCCTGAAAATAGGTTGTATTGGCCCAGGTTCCACTAACACGGATATACATCGGCCCCAAAGCCGAGGCAAGCGTGCGCAATTTTTTATCATAAAGATTCACTGCAGGGATTGTTCTCTTTAAAGCAGCAAAACCTTCTGCTTGTACTTTTTCGCGATCCACCAGATCATAAGGAATCCAAAAGTCGCCTCCAACAACTTCACACATTTCCACATTTACCGATTGGTAGCGTTCTTCAACTTCGGCAACTTGTTTCAGATTGGAAAGATTCAATTTTACAGGGTTGTTCTGTTCCTGAGTCGAGGCATTAAATGAACCAACGAACAGAAAAGTAAATATTAGAGCTATTGTAGTTCGTTTTATTGATTTTCGCATAAGTTTTAGTTTAATTAACGTCAGTTCGATGTAAGAAATACAATTATACATTAGAAAAGAAACAAGGCTCTGATTACATTTAAGTATCTCACATTTAAACACATAACAAACGAAACCTTGTTCTAATATGGATTCTAAAATTACCGAAATTTTCTATCTGATTGATGAATTTTGCAAAGAATTTGAAAAAAACAAGGAGGGCCATATCCTCACCGAGAAAACCTCTGTAAAACGAAGAAAGCGCAAATTTACCATGTCCGATAGCGAGGTTATTACCATCGTAGTCTTGTTTCACCTAAAGAAATACCGCTGTTTAACGCATTTTTACATCATGCACGTTCAGGAACATATACAAGCTGACTTTCAGAAAACGGTAGCATACAACCGTTTTGTGGAGCTACAACAAAAGGCTTTAATCCAATGGCTGTGTTTCTCCAACTATGCTGCCTGGGCAAATGTACAGGTGTTTCGTTTATCGATTCTACTCCTATTCGGGTTTGTCATATAAGGCGTGAGCTTTAACAGAAGGCCGTTAAAGTGCTGGCCACAAAGGGCCAATGCTTAATGGGCTGGTTTTTCGGTTTCAAACTACACATTGTAATTAATGACAAGGAGGAAATCCTCGACTTTCTTTTCACTCCAGGTAACGTTGATGACAGGGAACCATTGAAAAACAAAAACTTTCATGACAAAATATTCGGAAAGTTAGTCGCCGACAAAGACTATATATCCAAAAATTTGTTTCACGACTTGTTTATTGATGGTATTCATTTGATTACCAGGATTCGCAAGAACATGAAAAATTCATTAATGTTGACTCAGGATAAAATTTTACTTCGCAAAAGGGCATTAATTGAAACAGCTAATGATGAACTAAAGAATATCTGTCAAATCGAACATACCAGGCACCGAAGCTTTGAAAACTTCCTGACGAATCTGCTTTCAGGCTTGATCGCTTATTCATTCCTACCTAAAAAACCTACCCTTAGAATGGATGAAATTATTGACCAGACTGAAGTTTCCACTTTCGCTTACATCGAACTGACGTTATTTAAGTCATTTTTACTAAAAAATGAGGAGTCGTTTTGCCGGAATTTCTTTTGCCAATAATAATATTTCTTACACAACTACTTATATGCATTTGTCGGGATATGCCAAAGGTATTAGTACCGGAGTTCAGGTTCGTCAGGGACAGGTAATTGGTTATGTGGGAGCCACAGGCTTAGCTTCTGGCCCTCACCTCGATTTCAGGGTGCACATGTATGGAAAACCGATTGATCCCTTAAAAATGAAAGCAGATCCGGTTGCTCCGGTAAAAGACGAAAATATGGAGCGTTACATGGCTGTAAAAGATTCGCTGTTAAACGAACTCCAAAAAATTTATTGGGAAGAGGAGATTTTGGCTGAGTCGAAATAGACTTCTATATTTTTGGACATGATTGTTTATTTTTCAATTAATACCTGAATTGTATATATGTTTTTTTCTAAAGCTGCCCGCTTCGGAAGCGGGCAGCTTAATTGATATTATGGAACTTCTATAATCTTCTATTTACAAACTAACATCCCCCTGGTTGATGTCTGCGCTCTCTATTCTTTTTATTAACTGGCAATCTCCGGGAGTAAACGAGTTTATGTGTTCCTCTTTAAGTTTTACCATTTTTTTAATAATATCAGGATGTTTTGCGGCTATATTATATTTTTCCGAAGGATCGTTCTCAAGATTAAACAACAAAGGAGGATTATGTTCTACCGGTGCATCTCCTTCATAACCGGTTTGTGTTTTAAAATGTACTTTATATGCTCCTTTCCTGATTGCAAATATTTCGGTTTCACGATAATAAAATATTTCATCCCGGTTACTTTTGCCATTACCAAACAAAACCGGTGATAAATCATAACCGTCAATTTCTGAAGCATTGGATATTTCAACACCTGTAAGTTTACATATTGTCGGGTACAAATCGAGCGTGGAAGCCATATCCATAACAACCTTCTTTTCAAGTTTTTCGGGCCACCAGAAAAGGCTGGGTTCACGCATGCCTCCTTCGTATGTACTTCCTTTTCCTCCTTTCAACAGGCCTGCCGAACCACCTAAATCATCAAACAACAACCAGGGACCGTTATCTGAAGTAAATACCACAAGCGTATTTTCATCAAGCCCGGTTTGTTTTAATTTTTGCATGATTTGACCTACACTCCAGTCAATCTCTTCAATAACATCGCCATACCTGCCCCTTCTGCTTTTACCTTCAAAATCTTTTGAGGCAAACAATGGTACATGTGGCATTGAGTGCGCCAGGTAAATAAAAAATGGCTGTGCTTTGTGGTCATCAATAAATTTCAGGGCCTCTTCTGTATATCGTTTGGTAATGGTTAACTGGTTAACCGGTCTCTCTATAATTTCCTGATTTCGATATAATGGAACCTGAAAATATTCAATTTTCGGATTGAAACAGGATGCTTTATGGTCAATTCCCTCAGGCCTGTCCATGTCGTTACTATACGGAACTCCAAAGTAATAATCGAACCCATGGCTTTGAGGCATATATTGAGGTAAATGCCCTAAGTGCCATTTGCCAATACAGGCAGTTGAATAGCCTTTTGTTTTTAATGCTTTGGCAATTGTGATTTCTGATTGAGGAAGCCCGCCGTCAGAATCGGGGAACAAAACCCTCCTGTCTTCTGTTTCCCCACACATTCCGTTCCGAATTGGCAATTTTCCTGTTAACAGACCTGCCCGGCTGGGTGTACAAACCGATGACGCTGCATAGAAATTGGTCCATTTCTGGCCTTCTTCAGCCATTCTGTCTAGGTTAGGCGTATGAATTGTTGGGTGCCCAAATGCGCCGGTATCGCCATAACCCATATCGTCGGCAAATACTACAATTACATTTGGTGCTTTTAAAGGTGTTTCTTCAGGATTTGAACAGGCTCCGAATGCGAGCAGTCCTGTAACGAGAGAGTAAAATATTGTTTTTTTCATTTTACAAGATATAATTATTTGAAAATGAAGTAAACAAAACAAGCAACTGCAAATATAATAGAATTATAATATTTCGGAAGACAATGAAATTCTTTATTTCAATTAGGAATAGTATTCTTGCCCCCGGATTATGACAGTTAGTGTTTGTGAATTAAATTTTTGAGTATTCAGGTCAGGGGCGAACTTTTTTTTAATTCTGTAGCTTTGCTTTTATATTCGGTAGGCGTCATATTGGTATATTTCTTGAAAAAATTATTAAACGCTGTTTTTGAATTGAACCCGCATTCATATGCTATAGCTAAAAATGACCAGTTTTTATGTTTAGGGGAGACAATAAGCTTTTTAGCGTATTCGGTACGATACTCATTTACAAAAGTATAGAAGTTCTTTTTCAGTTTTTCGTTTAATATTTGAGAAATCTGATGCTTGGGAATCTTCAATTTATTGGAAATTTTAGCAAGTGACAACTCTGAATCCTTCCACGCTTCAGAGCTGTTCATATAATCAATTAACTCTTTTAAATAAGCTTCAGCCTGCTCGTCTTTTAAACCCGACTTCTGATAACGCGTTGAATTTTTTACCTCAGAATCGGTTTCGCGGTTTAACAGAAGCGGCTTAAAATCGGAGATAAGTTGTTGCTGCTTTAGCCCCCAAAGGCTTAAAACATAAATAAAAACAAGGTAGGCACTATTTCTAAAGGTGTGCAGGTTGAACGAAAACGGAATTTCCCGGTAAAATACACTCATCGGGATAATGAGGCAATGAAGCAGCAAAAATGAAATAAGTATTACACGGAGCCAGTTCAAACTAATCCTATGCGATTGAAAAGAGTAGAAATTACTGATTTGCCTTCGATAACGTTTTATACTTATATGAGCCATACCTGCATAAAATATAATACAGGCAAATTGCAGGAAAGCGACTATTGTCAGTTCTATCGACTTCTGAGTATAATACGAATCAAAGCTTTGCAAGTCATAGATATGCTCATTTTTGTATATGATCGCGGCAAATAGAAACCCAAAAACTGCAGGTAAAAAATGCAACAAATCACTTCTTTTAAATTTACCGTATTCTTTGGTAATGTACTTTGAATATAAATAAAGAAATGATGGAAAAGTCAGCGAAGTACTAAGAATTGCCGGCCATCCTCCTCTATCCGTTACTCCTGCATTAAACTGTATTAAATTAACAACGAAGAAAATTGATAGAAATGACAACCAAACACCAAGAATTTTATCGGCAATACTTAACGGCTTTTTAATAAACATTAAAATTACTGCGAAAAGTGATTGAGAAATTCCGAAATATACTACCGCTAATCCCATAGAGTAAAATTAAAAAAAATTCGTTACTGCCTTGTTTTAACATTTAATTGGATACTAAAATGTTTTTAAACGCTCAAAAATCCTTTACTATTTGGGTGTTTGTAAGTATTTGATTTTGTGTGCCCTAATAAAAGCGAACTGCAATTGCCAATTTAAATGAACGTACTTCTGGATCGGGATATTTAATGCAACCAACTCTTCTGTACAGCATTATAAGTTTGTCGTTGCTAAGTTTTAAACGAAGTAACAATTAGCACTACCACGCGAATGATAGAAACAAATTAGAAGTAAACAACAAGCAGGATCATTCAACTGGTTGGTTTATGAACTAAAATTATTTAATCATGAAAAAATCAATTTATTTATTACTAAGTGTTTTACTTATTTCCCTGGCATCTTCAGCCAAAGATTCTGACAATGACTTTTTTGCCGGAAAATGGGAAGTAACCATTATGGATACTCCTAAAGGCGATGCTGTAATTCATGTTACATTGAAAAAAGCAGATGGAGAGTGGACAGGCGAGATGCTGGGAATTACTGAAGGCGATAAAGAACCTAGCAAATTCGACCGGGTAGAAGAAGAAGAAGATGGTGGTATTGCAATGTATTGGGTAACACCTGACGGCTACAGCGTTTACCTGTTTCTTGAAGAAGACAGTGAGGATTCGGTTGTCGGAACCATGGTCGACAGTTTTGATGTAGAGGGGACACGTATAAAAGAATAAAGTATTCTTTAAAAAAGTCTGATCTATCAAGATACCAGAACTACAAATTCTTTGTAAACAGGCACAAGAACATTTTCAACTTTATGTAGCTGTTGTGCACAACAAGCTATATGTTAATGTTTTTCACAAAAGGCAGAATTTTTTGTCCTGCTATTGCTTTGCCCTAACTCGTTTCCAGGCTTTTCTTAACAGCGTTGCGGAAAGATGATGATTGATAAACCTGTCAACATCCTAGTAGGGAAAATTTATGGCACCGGTTTACAAAGAATTTTAGACAGGTGATTGAATCAATAAACAAAATATTTAAAATTTTACTATGAAGCGAACATGAGTTTAACATTTTAATACACGCATGAAAATGATTAAAATTCATTGTGAGTTCCATACTATACCTTAAAAATTAAACAATTTTAATAGTATGAAAAAAATACAACTAAGAATACTATTCTGTATCTCCTTATTCTTTCTGGGAAGCATATTAGCCATAGCAAGTGTCAAATCTTCTCCAAATGCTGAACAAGGAGAACAGGTGAAAGATACCATATTTGTTGAGCCGTATATCGACCTGGACGAATGGCGGGAGCAACCAGTAAAACACAGGTATGTACACGGAGGATTCAAAGGAACAGATTTGCGTTTTTCTTACTATTTCCCGGCACCGGAAAAGTACAAGGGGCGCTTTTTCCAATATATTACCCCGGTACCTGATAGTGAATACCTGTCGCAGGGGGCACAGGGAGAAGAGGACAGAATTGGCTTCTCGTTAAGCAGTGGTGCTTATTTTATTGAAACAAACGGTGGAGGTACCGATGCTACTGCCAGTGCAGGTAAACAAGTAAACCCTGAGATCGGTGGTTTTCTGGCAAATGCTGCGGCTGCAAGGTATTCCCGGCAGGTAGCACGCGAAATGTATGGCGGTAACAGGCCGTATGGTTATTGCTTTGGGGGAAGCGGTGGTTCTTTACGCACAATAGGAGGGATGGAAAATACCAAAGGAGTTTGGGATGGCGCCGTTCCGTTTGTTACCGCTTCAAATATGGCTATGCCAAGTGCTTTCACAGTTCGGGTACAGGCCATGAGGGTATTGAAAGACAAATTTCCGCAAATTCTGGATGCTGTAGAACCAGGAGGAAGTGGCGATATGTATGCCGGTTTAAACGAAGAAGAACATAAAGCCCTTGAGGAAGCTTATCACATGGGATTTCCGGTAAAATCGTTTTACGATTATAAAACAATGGGAATACATGCTTTCGCCGCCTTGTATGGAGGTATGGTTATTTCTGACCGCTTGTATTTCAAAGACTTTTGGGAAGTGCCGGGTTATGAGGGAGCGAACCCAACGAAATCTCTTTTAGAATCACGCATTCAGCATAAAACATTTATTAAAAAAGTAATTACTGCCGAAGAAGCAATGGAAATAGGCCTGGATATTGGTCGTGAACCTGGGGAGAAAAAAGGGAAAGGAAAGAAAAAAAGCGATGGATCGGCCGATTTGGCCTGGCAGTCGTTAGATGAAAAGGAAAAGAATATGCCGGTTGCCTTTCAGTTGAATAAGGCGGTACCTGTTAATCCTGAAGATTACCTGGGAGGTGATATTGTAATGAAATCAGGTAGTGCAAGGCGCAAGTCGATATTTGTAAAAGAGATAAAAGATGATTACGTGATTCTTGGCCAGGCAGATGAAAAAGTGCTGAAAAAAGTTCATGCCGGCGACCAGGTAGTAGTCGACAACTCTAATTTCCTGGCAGCACAATCTTATCACAGGCATTGTGTGCCCGAGGATCTTAACGAATACCCAGCCTGGCGACAGTTTTGCGACAAAGATGGAAATCCGTTATATCCACAACGCCCGATGCTTTTGGGGCCTATGTTTAGCAGTTTTGCTTCGGGCAAGCTGATAACCGGCGAGTTCAATGGTAAAATGATTATTGTTGAGAACTTATGGGACAAAGAGGCTTATGCCTGGCAGGCTGACTGGTATTACAATAATGCAAAAAAGTTTTATGGCGATGATATCGACAACAGGCTGGTTGTTTGGTACAACGACCATACGCTGCATGGTGATTTCACCGAACAAAAAGACCCCACAAGAACTGTAAGTTACCTTGGTATATTACAGCAGGCTTTACGCGATTTAAGCCTTTGGGTTGAAAAAGGAGTTGCTCCTCCCTCAACCACCGGGCACATTATAGAAGATTGCCAGGTTATTGTTCCCGACAATGCAACGGAGCGTAAGGGAATACAACCTGTAGTTAATGTGAAAGCTAATGGCTGTGAACGGGCAGATGTAAAAGTAGGCGATAAAGTTACTTTCGAAGCTACTATTGAAGTGCCGCCACATGCAGGAAAAATTATTGCAGCAGAGTGGGACTTTGATGAGAAAGGGATTTTTCCTGTTGCTGAAAAAATAAAGAAAGGTAAGCTGAGTGAGGATGGAACTAAAATGACCATAATAAGAACATACACATTCGATAAACCCGGAACCTATTTCCCTGCATTGAGAGGGGTTTCGCAAAGAGAAGGTGACCAGGAAACACCTTATGCCCGTATACAGAATCTTGGCCGGGTAAGAGTGGTTGTTCAATAATCCCAAAGTATAATAGCTTATTTCCAATTCATTAAAATACATGAAAGAAACGGATCAAATTTATCCGCCTAACTCATATAACTATTCAATAATTCACACTTTGTTTTTAAACAAAAAATTTAATCTAATGAAGAAAGCACTATTAATTGTGTCGGTTGTATTGCTGATGATAAGCAATATGGCAAATGCGCAGAAAACAAAAAGCCAGGAAAAGGATGTGACTTTGCAGGCTGATTCTCTGATTTCAACAAAAGAAGAAAAGAACAGGAATGTAATGTTGAACGCAGAGAACAATACCGGCCCCCGCAATGTAAATATCGGGCTGCCTTTTGACGGAGATATTGTTATTCTTGAAAATGATGTACCGGTAGTGTTCAATTTCGTACCTACCATTCCAACTGCAGCATGGAGAATGGACAACAGCTTATCAGGATTAGGATTGCTTTCATTTTCGGAAGGTGCATTAACCTGGGGAAAGGTAGGTTATGCCGTTAAATCCGATTCGCGTGATGCTAGCCGCAAATTTAAAGGATTTGCCACAGTATACGGCAATAGTCACGGTTCATCAAGATACGATGTTACTTTAACCGGCCCTTTTAATAAAAACGGATGGGGTTACATGATAAGCATGTATCAAAATTTCGACAGAGGAAATGGATTCAACCATATGTTTACACCATGGAATGATCGTACTCAAATGTTTAAAGGAGCAATAACAAAGAGTTACGATAAAGGCTCGGTTCGCTTATTATATAAATATGTCGATTCGAAAAGCTTCGTTTTTAATTATGGCCCTATTACCTATAAAGGAAATGGTGAAACAGAAGCTACTGATAATTTCAGGCCAGGAAAAGATTCTTACTACCTGAGTGATGGAATGTATCCGCATTTTAATCCCTGGAACGGAGAAAAAGCATTTGTGAATATAACTGATGAAGAAATGATGAGATCGCAATCACACAACATTTATCTAACCGGGGACCATAAATTTGACAATGGTTGGAAATTAGATTATTCAACAATGTACCAGGATATGAATACGCCTCTTTTTACTTCGTTTCCGCTTAGCCTGATGGTAATGGATCCTGATCAGTATTTGGCGCAGGGTGCTTCTTTTAATTATTACGGCACAGATGTTCCTTACGACGGATCAATACAATGGACTTTTAACCAATTGATCCCTCAATCTGAAAATAAATCATTATTATCGAGGATTGAGTTAAATAAAAAAGTGAATAAGCACAGCCTGCGATTTGGATTGACCAGTCAGATTAACTCTTCTACAATGACCACATACAAAGGAATGATGATTCATACCGTAGAACCTAATCCTCAAATATTAGATTATTACCAAATGTTCCCACCTGATTATTTATATCCGGGATTCCCTGGTGGCAATATAAAAATGACAGATGGGGGTTTAATGCCGGGAGCTGCATCGGGGTATGGCGACTACAACGAAAAAAAGTACCTGAAAACAGCTCTTTACTTCTCTGATGACATTAAGGTTTCTTCGAGGTTTGACTTTGGTTTTGGAGCACGTATTGAGCACCAGAATAAGCACGAAGTAAATAATCCGTACATTAATGAGGTTATAGGAGATAAACCTTTGGTTGAGCATGATTTCAATAATAAATTCAATAAAGTTTTTACAGCAAATGCAGTTATTAAATTAACTGAGAAATTTGGATTGGTGGCTGATGCAACTTATAACTCGTGGTATGACAGTTACTGGGACTTTACTGCCCGTGATGAAAACGGCAATCCAATTCCCGGAGAAGGTGAAGATGCTCCGCGACGGACTGTTCCAAACGATTTTGAAACCAATGTCCAGTTATATAGCGGAGGTGTTTTCTTTAATTTAGGGAAAAAGCTAAGTATTGTGTCTAAGGTGACTAATATTTCGAAAAAGAAAATTAAGTCGGAAGGAATGAATATTACAAATCCTGAAAATCCGAATGAACGACAGGCTTTTGATCCTATTTTCTACGATATTAATACTTTAGGATGGACAACTGATATTGTGACTACTCCTTTTAATAACTTTAATCTTCACTTTTTGGTTACCTTACAGAAACCGGAGTTTCGCAACTTTAGCTACAGCGCTTTTAATGTTACCTACGATTACAGTAATAACATCATTCCCGGACTTTCTCAAACATTATTGGAAATTGACCCGAGTTATACAATGATGAAAGGTAAATTAAAAGCCTGGGTTAGCCTGCGTTATTTCGGGAAACAATACGGAAACAAAACAAATGCATTTGAATACAATGGATGGTGGGAAAACTTTGGCGGACTGCAATATCGTATGAGCCGTAAAGTGAATCTTAAATTCCAGGTTACGAACTTCCTGGATCAGGCCGGTATCAGGGGCACTGTTCAGGGAGCAGCTCAGATCACTTCAGACCAGGCTTATATCAATCGTAGTATCGTAGCCGGGGCAATCCGTCCAAGAACTATGGAATTTTCGGTTGATTTCAAATTTTAAGTGAGGGAAAATTCGCTCAAAATTTGAATAAAAATATATAGGCTACTCATTGATTTGGGTAGCCTATATATTTTAAGAAAGATTAATACCCAAAACGTTAAGAGAAGGAAAAGCAAGATTGATTAGCTATTAATCATTAATCCGTGATCCTCCTTTATGCAGTTTCATGGATCAAGATTATAGCTTTATGCTAAAAAAAAAGAGTTGCAAGAAATACATCTTACAACTCTTTGGTTTTCTGGTGAACCTGAAGGGACTCGAACCCCTAACCTCCTGATCCGTAGTCAGGTGCTCTATCCAATTAAGCTACAGGTCCAGAACGTGTTTGCTTTAAAAGCGGTGCAAATATAACGCTTATTTGTATAAAAGCAAGTCCACAAAAGAATTTTATTGAAATTTATTACAATTCCTTTTCATCCTCATTTCTCAGCGAGAAATTCAACCGCCAACAACAGCATCATTATGAGTATTTTTCCATTTTATCTTCAATGGCCACATCGTTTTCAAAGTTCACCTGCAGTTTCATATTGGTGATCATTCGCTGTGTTCCGGCTGCACCACAAGCTGCATGAATACTTTCCAGCAATGCGGGTAATTCGTTAAAACCACACTCCACCACTGTTTCAAACGGACACACCTGGTAACGATAACCCGATTTCTGAATGGCTTCAATCGCTTTGTCAACCAATTCGTATTTTTCTTTTCCATCGCCTTCAGGCAGTACCTGAATGGCCACATTTATCTTATTCGTCTTCCAACTCATCGTTACTCTTATTCTTTTTTTGATGAATTAATTGAATGATCTCTCCGCGAGACAAAATCTTAACATTCGTAATTACCATGTCTTCGCGCAAAAAGCCACCGTATTGATTGCATTCGTTAATTACATTCTGAAATGTATCTCTGATTTCGGCGGTAATCGGCAACATTACCAAAGCCGATGAAAAACCTTCCATAAAGTCCATCGATTCAAACACACCTTCCTGGTTATTGAGCTCGAATATTAACTCATCTTTAAGAAGCTTTTGTTGGGTTTCATTTAACATTTCGTTTTCGTGAACCGAAAGAAACACCACAAAATACCTCAATTTTTTGCCCTTCCCACCCAATCCGGTCGAGATAAACACCTGTTGCTCATCGAGTAAAGAACTATGCATCAGCATTCTGCTCTCCTGCAACGCCAGTGTTCCCCATTGTTTCAGGTCGCCTTCAGCCTCATCAACAAACTTTTCAAGTGTTCGGTACGCTTTTACATCGTCGTATACTGCTATGGCTGTCAGTATCTCCTTTTTACGTTCTTCGTCAACTTCCTTATCAAAAAGGTCTTCTCTAGTCTCAAAACACTCTTCCGATATATCTCTGTCTTTCAACAGCTTAGCAAACTCAAAATATTTCATCTGAATGCCAACATCTATCTGTTCTTCCAGAATACTAAAGTTATCGGGCAGATCGTCCAACGCTTTCTGAATATTATTATAAAATTTATCTTCCTCCATTTTACCTCCTTCGTTCGAACAAAAATAGTCACTTGTTGTAACTATGTAAAGAACAAATATATTTTATTTTTTATCATAGGAATTTAAATATATTTGTACGCTTATTTTTATTTAAATTAAATACAGAAAGCAGGGGAGAGTGAAATTAAGCGAAGTAAGAAATAATGAGCCGGTGGTTATCACCAAAGTTTTAGGTCATGGTTCGTTCCGGAAGAGGATTACTGAAATGGGATTTATCCGTGGCAACGAAGTTCGGGCCATAAAAAATTCCCCGTTTAAAGGCCCCAGCGAATACAAAATTCTGAACTACAATATTACGCTGCGAAAATCGGAAGCCGACCAAATAGAGGTTATTCCGGCCTCCGAGTTCAAAAAAACATCGACCGATAATTACGAAGGTACCATCGACCGGCATATCGATCTAATCGACCAGTCGGCACGTACCAAAACCATCAATATCGCCCTGGTTGGAAATCCCAACTGCGGAAAAACCACGCTGTTTAATTTTATTTCCGGATCGAAGGAAAAAGTTGGAAACTACAGCGGTGTTACGGTTGATATTCATAAAGCAACTTTTAAAAGTGGCGGGTATACATTTAACTTTTACGACCTGCCCGGCACTTACAGTTTAACTGCTTACTCGAAAGAAGAAATATTTGTAAGGAAGTTTATTTACGAACAAACTCCCGACATTGTAATTAATGTGCTGGATTCGACCAACCTGGAGAGAAGCCTGTTTCTTACCACACAATTAATAGATATGGATTTAAGGGTTATTATGGCCCTGAACATGTTCGACGAGCTGGAAAAGAACAAGCTTAAACTGGACAAGGAAGAATTATCGAAACTGGTTGGAATTCCGCTTATACCAACAGTCAGTTCAAAAGGCCTGGGACTTGATTCGTTAATTGAAAAGGTTATCGAGGTTTTCGAGGGCCGCGACAACTTCTCGCGCCATATTCATATCAATTATGGGAAAGAACTTGAAAAATCGATCCGCACTATCCGTCAGAAGATAAAAGAAGACAAACCGATCACGGATAAGATCTCGTCGCGTTTTCTGGCCATTAAGCTGCTTGAAAAAGACAACCAGGTAATTGAACTGCTGTCGAAATATTCCAATTTCGACGAAATACAGAAAGTTACGCTGAAAGAGATAAAGAAAATGGAACTGTTGGAAAATGACGATAGCGAAACCGTTATTGCCAATGCCAAATACAGTTTTATTGCCGGTGCTTTACGCGAAACATACAGTAACAAACGCAAGGAAAAGAAAACCCAATCGGAGAAAATAGATAGTATTTTAACGAACCGCTACCTGGGATTTCCGATATTTACTGCACTCCTGTTTTTCATTTTCTGGACCACCTTTAAACTGGGTGCTTACCCAATGGACTGGATTGATGCGGGAGTAGTGGCTCTCGGTAATTTTGTGGGTAACTTAATCCCCGACGGAATGCTGAACGACCTTTTGGTTGACGGCATAATTGGTGGAGCCGGAAGTGTACTGGTATTTTTGCCCAATATCCTCATTCTGTTCTTTTTCATATCCTTGCTCGAGGGCTCGGGATACATGGCGCGAGCTGCCTTTATTATGGACAATATTATGCACCGTTTTGGTTTGCACGGACGTTCGTTCATCCCAATGATAATGGGTTTTGGATGTAATGTTCCGGCCATTCTGGCAACCCGCTCCATGCGAAATCGTGGCGACCGGATTCTTACCATGCTTATTATTCCGTTTATGTCGTGCAGTGCGCGGCTACCGGTTTATATACTTATTATTTCCGCCTTTTTCCAGAAGTACGAAGCCTGGGTATTAATCGGTATTTACGCCGCCGGAATTGTATTTGCTTTTATCACAGCGCAGATACTCAATAAAACGGTATTTAAAAACAAAGAGACGCCTTTTGTAATGGAGCTCCCTACCTACCGATTACCCACATTCCGAAATGTGGTGTATCATATGTGGGACAAAACGCAACATTACCTGAAAAAGATTGGGACCATTATTTTGCTGGGTGTGATTATTATTTGGGCGCTGGAATATTTTCCGCGAACAACAGAAAGCACGGCTGGTTTCGAGAAGCAAATTGAGCAAATAAAAAGCTCAGAACTACCTGAAGTACAAAAAGAAGAACACATTACGGAGGTGAACCATGCTATGGAATCCGACCGTTTGATAAACTCATATCTTGGCCGGACAGGAAAACTGATTCAACCGATAATGAGTCCGCTCGGTTTCGACTGGAAGATGAGTATCGCGGTGGTGGCCGGCCTGCCCGCAAAAGAAATTGTAGTGAGTACCATGGGCGTACTTTACCAAACGCAGGATGGCGAAACAACCATCAACCTGCAACAAAAATTACAAAATGAAGTTCACCAGATAGGCAAACATAAAGGTGAGGCGGTATTTTCCACACCAGCAGCTCTTGCGTTTATAATTTTCATCCTTATTTATTTCCCTTGTATTGGAGTGGTTGCCACCATTAAAAACGAATCGGGTTCGTGGAAATGGGCTGCTTTTTCGGTGTTTTACACCACTGCATTGGCTTGGGTATCCGCTTTTGTAACTTATAATATCGGAATGTTATTAATTTAAAATGATTCAGGAAATTCTGACATATCTGATTATTGCTGCTGCCGTTTTTTGGGCAGGGCTAAAAGTGTACCGTCGTTTTTTTAAACCGGCTGCAAAACCAAAAACAACAGATTTTAAGAAGGATAAAATAACCATGGTACACAACTGCTCCGAATGCGCTGCAGGCGACTGTGCTTTGCGTGATTTACCTCGCAAGGTTATTGAAAAAAATATTGAAGAGTGCCACGACAATGTGGTACCGTCATCACAATGATTTCAATCCTGAAATAATTTCTTTAGGATCCTCATCATTAAAAACAAAACTTCCGGCAACAAGTACATCAGCGCCCTCATCGAGCAACCTTTTACCTGTTTCGTAGTTTACACCGCCATCAATTTCAATCTTACATTCAGCCTTTGTATTGTCAATCATATGACGCAACTGTGCAACTTTCTTGTAAGTATTATCAATGAATTTCTGGCCACCAAAACCCGGATTTACCGACATCAGCAACACCATATCCAAATCGCCAATAATATCCTCTAAAACGGCTACAGGAGTGTGCGGATTTAAACACACACTAGCCTTTGCTCCAAACGATTTTATTAATTGCACCGTGCGGTGTAAATGACGACAAGCTTCGTAATGAACGGTAATAATAGTCGCACCGGCCTCAACAAAAGGCTCAATGAATTTATCCGGATCAACGATCATTAAATGTACGTCGAGCGGCTTCTCGGCGATTTTTTTTACATGCTCAATTACGGGGATTCCAAACGATATATTCGGAACGAACACACCGTCCATCACATCAAAATGAATATAATCAGCTTCACTTTGATTGATCATTTTGATATCTTTTCCGAGATTGTTAAAGTCAGCTGATAAAATGGAGGGTGCTACCAAAGCTCTCATAAGTTAAATTTATTTACCCAGGTATGATTTCAGTAACCTGTTTCGGTATTGGTTTTTTAGTTTTTTTATTGCTTTTTCTTTTATCTGTCGAACACGCTCGCGCGTTAATCCAAAAACGTCTCCAATTTCTTCCAGTGTGTGCGGCTGGTATCCTTTTAAACCAAAGTAATACCGCAGAATTTCTGCCTCGCGCTCGCCTAATGTCGATAATGAACGCTCAATCTCTTTACGCAGCGAATTATCTATCAGTTCTTCATCAGGATCTGGCGAGTCTTCATTCAGCATCACATCGTAAAGGCTGTTTCCTTCCTCTTCACGAAGTGGCGCATCCATTGAAACATGCGTGCTTGAAAAATTCATCGAATCTTCGACTAAATCCGGTTTTGACTCCATTAATTCAGCTATCTCGTCAACAGTTGGTTCGCGCTGGAATTCCTGCTCCAACTTATTAAACGCTTTGTTGATCTTATTGATCGAACCAATTTTATTCAGAGGCAAACGAACAATTCTTGACTGCTCGGCCAAGGCCTGCAATATCGATTGGCGAATCCACCAAACAGCATACGAAATAAATTTAAAACCGCGGGTTTCATCAAATCGCTCTGCAGCTTTTATCAAACCTAAATTTCCTTCATTAATCAAATCCGGCAGACTAAGCCCCTGATTTTGGTATTGTTTCGAAACAGAAACAACAAACCTGAGGTTTGCTTTTATCAGCGTTTCCAAAGCTTCACGGTCTCCTTTTTTAATGCGTTTGGCCAACTCCACTTCTTTCTCCGCAGACAACAACTCCACCTTTCCAATTTCATGCAGGTACTTGTCCAGCGAGAGGGTGTCGCGGTTAGTAACCTGCTTCGTAATTTTTAGTTGTCTCATATATTGTTCTTGTTAACATTAATTCTCTTTGAAAATGATAATCTATATAATATATATTACCTTCTGGGGATAAAAGTAACACTCTAAATTTAATAATTTTCCTATTAAATTTATCATCATCAACTAAAACACAAAAATCGATCAACAGTTCATCTGCAATTTCCCTTTTAAACCGGCCGATTCAGAAGATATGTTTTAAAATCTTCGTATACACTGGTCATTTGCTCGCTTTGCTTTTCGCCTTTCATAAAGGCAGCAAGCTTTTCAGGCAGCTCCACCTTGTCTTTTCCAATCACTTTCTCCACAGTTTCGGTGAACTTTGCCGGGTGTGCCGTTTCTAAAAAAACACCAACTTCGTTCTCCGACAAATATTCGCTTAACGACTGATACCCACATGCTCCGTGCGGGTCGCATAAATAGTTGCAATCGTTGTACACCTTCAAAATCACCTCTCTGATTTCTTCATCAGAGTAGCGGTATCCTATAATTTTTTTGGCAACTACCGAATGTTCATTGTTGTACAAATCAAGAATACGGGCAAAATTGCTTGGTGCACCAACATCCATAGCATTGGCAATAGTCTCTACCGATGGTCGCGGTTTGTATTCTCCACTGTTGAGGTATTCAAACACTACATCGTTTTCGTTGTTGGCAGCAATAAATTGTTTTACCGGCAATCCCATTTCTGATGCAATCAATCCTGCAGTAAGGTTACCAAAGTTGCCACTGGGCACCGAAACAACCAACTCGTTATTATCTAATTTTCCAGCTCCTTTCAGGCGGGCATAAGCATTAAAATAATAAAATGCCTGCGGAAGAAAACGTGCAACATTTATAGAGTTTGCCGATGTTAGCACCAGTTTTTCATTCAACTCATCATCGAGGAAAGCCGTTTTTACCAAATGCTGACAATCATCGAAAGTTCCGTCAATTTCAAGCGCCGTAATATTCTGTCCCAGTGTTGTAAACTGCGATTCCTGAATATCGCTGACTTTTCCTTTCGGGTAAAGTACATAAACATGAATGCCGTCAACTCCAAGAAAACCGTTGGCAACAGCACTTCCGGTATCGCCCGATGTGGCCACCAAAACGTTTACCAACTTCTCTTGTTTACCCAGAAAATGATTGAGCAAACGTGCCATAAACCGCGCACCAACATCTTTAAATGCCAGCGTTGGCCCGTGAAACAGTTCCAGCGAATAAATAGAATCGGTAACTTTCACAACCGGACAATCAAATTGCAGCGTATCGTAAACAATCTCTTTAAGTTTGGCCTCTTCAATATCTTCGCCAAAGAATTTCTTTGCCACTTCAAAAGCAATTTCCTGAAACGACAGGTCTTGAATTTCGTCGAAAAAAGCAGGCCCGAACTTTTCAATTCGCTCGGGCATAAACAACCCGTTATCGGCCGCCAAACCTTTTACAACGGCTTCTTTTAAAGAAACATCAGGGGTATTTTTATTTGTACTATAGTATTTCATCTCACTTCAATTAAAGCTTTAGCGGCGTTCGATGTAACTCGCTTATAACTTTCTGCATAAATGAAAAATAATTTTACAAGCTCGTTTCATTACACGCACAAAAATAGAATTTTGAGATGAAGGCACGACTCCCCCTATCTCAAAAACATGACATATATCAGAAATTTAACACCTTTTGTTATCAAAAACGGAAACCTACTTTAAAAATGCACGAATAAATTCGTCGCGCTCCAAAGTACCGAAAACTCCATTTCGTGGATCGAATTCATCGTAAACTTCAACGTCATCGGCTTCAGCACCGGGTTTGTAAATGCTAAACGGCACCGCGTCGCGGGTATGTGTTTTTAGTGCGCACGGTGTTGGATGATCGGGTAAAATCGCGATGGCTACTTCTTCGTCCATTTTAGCTGTTTCTTCCAGAATGTATTTTACCACACGTTGATCGAGGTATTCAATGGTTTTTGTTTTTAGTTCCACATCGCCTTCGTGGCCGGCTTCATCGCTGGCTTCGATGTGCAAATACACAAAATCGTTTTCTTTTAATGCATCGATTGCAGCCTGTGCTTTTCCTTCGTAGTTGGTATCGTACAAACCGGTTGCGCCTTCAACATGAATCACTTTCATTCCGGCATACACACCAATTCCGTGAATCAGATCAACCGCTGAAATTACCGCCGAATTCTCGATACCAAACATTTCTTTTAAGGTTGGCATTGCCGGTTTATAACCCGGCGACCATGGCCAAATGCAGTTGCCCGGATCTTTTCCGGCAGCTTTACGCTTCAGATTTACCGGATGATCTTTTAACAGTTCCTGAGATTTTAAGATCAACTCAGTAACCAAATCAGCAGTTTCTTTAGCTGCATCAGTTTTGGCTTTTGGCAAACAATCGGCAAAAGGTGTTCCCGGCACATCGTGCGGAGGTATGCAGGCAAAATCTTTCACCCCTTCCTTAATCACCAGTAAATGACGATACGAAACACCCGGATAGAATTTTATCTTGTCGGTTCCGAGTTTTTCATCCAAAAATGCGATCAACTCTTCGGCTTCTTCATTTGAAATATGCCCTGCCGAGTGGTTTTTAATTTTCTCGTCTTCCACACAAATCAAATTACATCGCAAACCCAAATCTCCGGGTTGCAATTCAACTCCCATACTGGCAGCTTCAAGCACTCCCCTGCCTTCAAAAACCTTTTCAACATCGTAGCCCATCACGGCCATGTTGGCAATTTCGCTCCCCGGATGCATACTTTCGGGAACAGTTTTTAACAAGCCCGACTGTCCGTTTTTTGCCAGCCAGTCGATATGCGGTTTATTCGCCATTTGAAGCGGAGTTTTTCCGCCGTAGGCTGCGAGTGGCTCGTCCGACATGCCATCGCCTAAGATTATAATATGTTTCATCTTGTTCAGAAAATAATGGAAGACCGATGTCCGGTGACAGCAGTTGGCAACCGGTCTTCAAAGTTTTTTACGTTTTTTATAAGAATGTTTTTAGCAGCAACTTTGTTCTAGATATTCGACACTTTTATTAAATCGGCAAATACACCGGCCGCGGTTACCGAAGCACCGGCGCCATATCCTTTAATAAGCATCGGAAATTCGTGGTAACGTTCGGTTGTGTACATCACCAGGTTATTGCTTCCTTCCAGGTCGTAAAACGGATGAGTAGAATCTACTTCCTGCAAACCGGCTTCGGCTTTACCATTTTCGAATTTCGCTACAAAGCGCCACTTTTTATTTTCAGCTTCCAGTCGTTGACGTTCAGTTTCAAACTTAGCATCCAACTCCGGAACACCAGCCCAAAACTCTTCAAGCGTGCCGGCAAAAAGTTCTTCGGGTACAAAACGGTTGATCGAAATATCCTCCATTTCAATTCTATAACCAGACTCGCGGGCAAGAATAAGTATTTTACGAGCCACGTCAACACCACTTAAATCAACACGGGGATCTGGTTCAGAATAACCTTCCTCCTTCGCCATCTGAATGGTTTTGCTCAAAGGAATATCAGCCGAAATTGTATTGAAAATATAGTTGAGTGTACCGGAAAGAACAGCTTCAATCCGCAAAACTTTATCACCCGAATTTACCAGGTCGTTCAGCGTATTGATAATTGGCAGACCGGCACCAACATTGGTTTCGAAAAGGAATTTAATCCCTTTCTTTTTGGCGATCTTTTTCAGCTCGGCATAATTATCGTATTCCGATGAAGCAGCGACTTTATTGGCCGTAACAATGGAAACGTTCGAGCTTAAAATTTCTTTATATAATTCAGCCACTGCGTCGTTGGCAGTACAATCCACAAACACTGAATTGTAGATATTCATTTCTTTGATCTCATCAACAAATCCCTGCAGCGAAGATGTTTTCTCCGAAGCATCCAACTGCTCTTTAAACGATTCAATTTCGATTCCATCGCGGTTAAAAAGCATTTTTTTAGAGTTGGCAATTCCGGCCAATTTCAGTCGCAGGTGATTTTCTTTTAAAAGTCGCTCCTGCTGCTGCTTTAACTGCTTAAGCAGGTTTCCACCAACAGTACCAATTCCCATTAGAAAAATATTCAGTTCCACATTCTCCGACAGGAAGAACGATTCGTGCACCACATTCAGCGTTTTTCGCAGGTCTTCGTTTTTAACCACCCACGAAATATTCAGCTCCGATGCTCCCTGCGCGATAGCAATAATATTCACACCACTTTTTCCCATCGTCGAGAAAAGTTTTCCGGCAATACCGGTAGTGTGTTTCATGTTCTCGCCAACAATAGCCACAACCGAAACGCTACTTTCAAGCTCGATTTTATTTACCTGCCCGGCGTTGATCTCTTTTTCAAATTCTTCGCGAATTGCAGCCTCGGCCAGATCCAGTGCTTTTTCTTCAATGGCCACACTGATGGAATTTTCTGAAGACGCCTGCGAAATCAGAATCACGTTTACGTTTACTTTTGCCAATGCAGTAAACAAACGCATTGAAATACCGGTAACTCCCACCATTCCTATGCCCTGCAAAGTAACCAGAGTAATTCCTGAAATAGATGAGATACCTTTAATCGGGCGATCGAAACCATTCTTTACGCCTTTTACAATCTTGGTTCCCGGGTTTTCAGGATCGAAAGTATTTTTTATCTGAATTGGGATTCCCTTTTGATAAACCGGCAAAATAGTTGGCGGATAAATTACTTTAGCACCAAAATGCGAAAGCTCCATGGCTTCCGAGTATGTAATTTCCGGAATAGTATATGCCTTGCGAATTACACGCGGATCGGCAGTCATAAAACCATTTACATCGGTCCATATCTCCAGGATCTCAACATCGAGTGCCGCAGCCAAAATAGCCGCAGTAAAATCAGAACCACCGCGCCCCAGCGTAGTAAATTCGCCTTTAGCATTTTTCGAGATAAAACCGGGAACTACTGCCGCACCTTTAAAACCGGCAAAAGTTTCCTTGATCTTGGTGTTTGTCACGCTAAAATCAACGGTGGCTTTACCAAAGTTACTGTCGGTTTGAATAAACTCTGACGAATCTTTTCTGGGGCAGCCAATAAATTCGGCAACAATATGCGACGAAATACGCTCGCCAAGACCGGCAATACGATCGAGTGTTTTCGAAGTTAATTCGCCCACCAAAGTAATTCCGGTAAGTAATTTCTCCAGCTCGTCGAGCAATGCATCAACATTAGCTTTTACCGATCCTGAGCCGTTAAAAAGCTCACTTAATGTTTCGTCGTGTCTTTGTCTGATTTCCGTAAGTTCCGAATGAAAGTCGCCTGTACCTGAGGCAGCATTCTGCGCTGCCGTTAGAATTTTATCGGTTATGCCACCAAGGGCCGAAACTACCACAACAACATCGTCGTTCTGGCTTAGTACAATGTCTTTTACACGTTTAATGTTCGCGGCGGAACCTACGGATGTTCCTCCAAACTTTAACACTTTCATACGATTTTTTTTAACTATTTGTATTTCTAAAAATTACTTTAAGCATTATCCATGCTTATAAAAAAACCGGATGAATCGACAGAATCAATTCACCCGGTATATTCTGTCTATATCAGTATAATCTATTCTGTGGTTGTGGTTACTTTTCCGGTAATGGCTTCAATAATCTTCGTCTCCAATTCCTGAGCAAGCTCGGGATTATCGATAATCAGGTTACGTACTGTTTCACGTCCCTGCCCCAATTTTGTTTCGCCATAACTAAACCACGATCCACTCTTTTTAATAATGTTGAACTGAACGCCCAAATCGATGATCTCACCCGATTTCGAAATTCCTTCGCCATACATAATATCAAACTCTGCTTTGCGAAAAGGTGGTGCCACTTTGTTTTTCACCACTTTTACGCGAACATGGTTACCATTCACTTCGTCGCCATCTTTAATCTGGCCAATTCGGCGAATATCCAAACGCACCGACGCATAAAATTTAAGTGCATTACCTCCGGTAGTAGTTTCCGGGTTACCGAACATCACACCAATTTTCTCGCGCAACTGGTTAATGAAGATACAGCAGGTTTTTGTTTTGTTGATGTTAGCCGTAAGTTTACGTAGCGCCTGCGACATTAAACGTGCCTGAAGCCCCATTTTTGAGTCACCCATTTCGCCTTCCAATTCAGCTTTTGGAGTTAATGCTGCAACCGAGTCGATTACAACAATATCCAAAGCTCCCGAACGAATCAGGTTATCGGTAATTTCCAAAGCCTGCTCACCGTTATCGGGTTGCGAGATTAAAAGTTCATCAATATCAACACCCAGTTTACGGGCGTAGTATGGATCAAAAGCATGCTCGGCATCAACAATTGCAGCAATTCCACCGGCTTTTTGAGCTTCGGCAATAGCATGAATAGCAAGGGTTGTTTTACCCGACGATTCAGGACCGTAAATCTCAATTACACGGCCTTTCGGAAATCCGCCAACCCCCAAAGCTACATCAAGTGCAATCGACCCCGATGAAATGGCAGGGATATCCTGCTCTCCCTGGTCGCCCATGCGCATTATCGAGCCTTTACCATAGCTCTTTTCAATTTTATCCATTGTTAGCTGAAGCGCTTTCAGCTTTTCCTTATTCATTTGAGCTCTCTCCTCTTTTGTCATGTTCAGATATAGGTTATAGATTTAAAGTTTCAATAATCTGATTTGTGTGATCTTTTGTTTTTACTTTTTCAAAAATTTCGACGATTACGCCCTCTTCGTTAATAGCAAAGGTTTTTCGTAAAACGCCCATGTATTCTCTACCGTAATTTTTTTTCAGTCCCCAGGCGCCATAAGCCTCCAAAATCTCTTTTTCTGTATCGGCAATCAGGTTGAATTTAAAACCAAATTTGTCAATAAATTTCTGATGCGATTTTTCACTGTCCGGACTCACTCCCACCACATCAAAACCTTTTTCCAGCCATACATCGTAATTGTCGTTTAAATTACACGATTCGGCTGTACAACCAGGAGTGTTGTCTTTCGGGTAGAAATAAAGGATCAGTTTTTTCCCGGCAAAATCTTTTAGAGCGATCTTCTCTCCATTTTGATTTTTACCTTCAAAATCCGGTGCCTTGTCTCCAACTTTTAAATCTGCCATGTCTTACGAATTATTCAATTTTACAAATATAGTTTAATAAATGATAAATCTCAGTTCAAATCTTTATCTTAGCTGCTACTTCAGTATAATTTAATCTCTGAAAAAATTTGATTTTTTGTAGCTTTACAAACATAAAACAGAACTGGTTTTTATATGATTTTTAGAAAGGTTTTCGCACTACTAACAATATTCACTATTTTTTTGTTTGCGTCCAACAGTGTTTTTGGAGGCAGCCAGGAAAATCCGTTATCGCAGGCTATTCGCTTATACGACAAAGGCAATTATAGCGATGCTGAAGTTATCCTGAAAAAGTTACTGGACGAAAAACCTGACCACTTGATGGTTAATTACTATTATGGTGCCTGCCGTACCGAAAACGGGCATTACGGCACCAACGAAATTATTTACCTGCTGAATGGAAGTTTGGGTGAAGCGCCTTTAAAAACCGATTATTATATTGGTGTTCAGTACCACGCCAAAAACCGTTTCGAGGAGGCCTTAAATTACTATACTTTATTTAAGAATAAAACCGACGATGCAACCGCGCAGGAAGTTGGTCTTGCGGAAAAAATGCAGCAATGTCGCGAAAAAATAAATCCATTTGAGCAACAGGAAGAAGCAGCTGAAACCGATGCAGCCGATGTTATGCCGGCAGCAGTTCCGCGCGAAACAGAACCCGAACCATTTAATCCGGTTATTGGCGAGACAGTTATCGCTTCTGAAGTGACTGATTCAACAGAAATTTTTGCTGCCAATGATTCAGTTATAGTTGACTCAACAATCGCAGATTCAATTATCCCGGAGCCGGAAATTATTGAAGAACCAGTTGAAGTTTTACCGGAGCCAATAAATTTTGTAGTGAATGCCGAGATTACCTATCCCGACACTACTTTTTTCAAAACAAAAAAAGGTTTAAAATTTTATACCGAAGGAACGGCCAAACAAGAAGAACTGGAGCAAACAATTAGCAATACAGACGAGCTGCGAAAAAAATACGGTGCAACAACCTCTTACACCGAACGACAAACATTGGGGAAACAAATTCTCGATAAAGAGACCAGCACTTTTCAGTTACGAGCAGCTGCCGAGAAACTGCTGCTAAAGGCGCAACAGGAAGAAAATGCGTTCTGGCAAGACGCTTCATACGAGGAAATAGAAGCATTTCATAAACAGGCTGATTACTATTTAACGACCTACAATTCCCAGTCAATCCCGGAAAAACCGGATTCGATTATCCTTGTGGCGCCAACAATTGCTCCGGTTAACCGAACTTCAACCAACGAAACCGAAGAAACAACTGAAGACGAACTGATCTACAAAATTCAGCTGGGCGCCTACAGCCGCGGATTACCAGCCTATGTAAAACGATTATTCGACAAGTTATCATATATTCGTAAAATTGAGAATTACACCGACGAAAAAGGCATTGTAGTTTATACTACCGGAAACCTTACCAACTACGACGACGCAGTAAAGATGCAGGAACAAGTGCGCAGAGAAGGTGTAGAAGATGCCTATGTTGTGCCGTATTTTAACGGAAAAAGAATAACTTTGAGTGAAGCTAAAGAAATTGAAAACGACAAATGACGCAGAAAGAGACTAAAAAAATCCCGAAAGGGGATTTCAGAGAAGGAGTTGTTGAAGAAAATTTCCTGACTTTGCATAACGACGATGTGCACACATTCGATTATGTTATCGATGCTTTGATTGATATTTGCAACCATGGTTACGAACAGGCAACCCAATGCACGATGCTGGTTCATTACAAAGGGAAATGCGATGTTAAAAAAGGAGTTTTTGATGCACTAAAACCGTTGAAAGATGCACTGATCGAGCGCGAATTAAACGCAACTATTGACTAAAACATATGAGCATTCTTGCTATTATTTTGCTTATTCTTCTCGGCCTGGTACTGCTACTTATTGAGTTTGCAGTAATCCCGGGAGTTACCATCGCCGGAATTGGCGGTTTTCTTCTTTTAGGAGGAGCAGTATATGTGGCTTTTGCCGAATACGGAACGCTTGCCGGTTTTATAACACTGGCCGCCGTTCTTATTCTTGCCCCCGCAATGATTTACTACTTCTTTAAATCGCGAATGGGGAAAAAGATGATCTTGCAAAAAAACATCGACGGAAAAGTAGACCTTATTAATAAGGAAAAGATTGTTGTTGGCGATACCGGAAAATCAATAGGGCGACTGGCACCAACAGGTAAAGTAAAAATTAACGGCGAAACTGTTGAAGCACAATCAACCGGCGCGTTTATCGATCACAACACCGAGATTAAAATATTAAAAATAGAATCCAATAAAATTATTGTAGAACCTTTAAATAAATAAAATATGGTAGAAGCAGTAGGTGCCTGGGGATTAATTATTGGGGCCATCGTTTTACTTTTTATAATTCTTTATTTTATCCCGATAGGATTATGGTTTTCGGCGTTGGTATCCGGCGTACGAATTTCGCTGTTACAGTTGTTTTTAATGCGTTTCCGTAAAGTACCTCCGGGAGTTATTGTGCGCGCAATGATTGAAGGGACCAAAGCCGACGTTGCCTTAAGTCGCGATGCTCTTGAAGCCCACTACCTGGCCGGCGGACACGTGGCAAATGTAGTACACGCCCTGGTTTCGGCATCAAAAGCAAATATTGAATTACCATTTAATATGGCCACCGCCATCGATTTGGCCGGTCGCGACGTTTTTGAAGCCGTTCAAATGTCGGTAAATCCTAAGGTAATTAATACTCCTCCGGTAACTGCAGTTGCTAAAGACGGAATTCAGCTCATTGCAAAAGCCCGTGTAACTGTACGAGCCAGTATAAAACAATTAGTGGGTGGTGCCGGCGAAGAAACCGTACTTGCACGTGTTGGTGAAGGTATTGTTTCGTCGATTGGTTCGTCGCACTCGCACAAAGCCGTATTGGAGAATCCTGATTTTATTTCGCGTGTAGTACTTGAAAAAGGGTTGGATGCCGGAACTGCATTTGAGATATTATCGATTGATATTGCCGACATCGACATAGGTAAAAACATTGGAGCTGTGTTGCAAATCGATCAGGCCGAGGCCGATAAAAACATTGCACAGGCTAAAGCAGAGGAACGCCGAGCTATGGCAATTGCACTGGAACAAGAGATGATTGCTAAAGCACAGGAAGCCCGCGCAAAAGTTATTGAGGCTGAAGTTCAGGTACCACTGGCTATTTCTGAGGCATTTCGTACCGGAAACCTTGGAGTTATGGATTACATGAAATACAAAAACATAATGGCTGATACCAGTATGCGTGATTCGATTGCTGGCGAAGATAAAGGCAAAACAGACGATCAATAAAACATATTAATCTTAAAATTTTAAAGCTCGCTGCAATCTGTAGCGGGCTTTTTTAGTGCATATGTTTCTAAAATTTTTTTCGAAGCTTATGCGTTTGTTAAAAAATATGTCTTTCAAAGCGATTTCTGATCCATTTTGATACCAGAACATGTTTTTCAGCATATCTTTGTGGCATAAGTTTTAGTTCATAAGTTTAGGTTTGATTAGTTTTATTGGTTTAGTTAGTGAAAAGGATGAGTGTTGACTCATCCTTTTTTTATTCTCTAAACCAAATACAATTCCGCCCCACAAGTTATCCTGCAGCTTTATTTTCACCTCATAGATTTTCTTTAAGATCGGATAGATTAAAAATATGTTATAAAACACATTTTTTAACATTTGGATAACCTCCGGTTCACATACACACCTTATCTTTGTAGCATAAGTTTTAGTTCATAAGTTTAGGTTTGATTAGTTTTATTGGTTTAGTTAGTGAAAAGGATGGGTGTTGACCCGTCCTTTTTTATTTTACACCAAATACAACTCTGAATGCAATCCAGTAATTACACGACCAACATTTTATTTGCCCGCCAACTGATTTTTCTTCCTTAGCCATTTTTCATAAGAACAGATCTTAATCCTTATCTCTCCTTTAATGTATGTATTGAGAATTTACCTATTTCAATAAACACAGAAAGAATACTTGTGTTAAACCAATTCTTTAAGGTTCATCAGACCGTCCGCATCTAAAGGAACAAAGTTGTATGGTTCTGTCAACACAGCTGTTAAATCCGAATAACGAAATATTTTCTTCCAACTTAATATGTATTTAACATCCGGGTTAACACCAACGCTCCATAAAAAGACTCTTCATCAACTTCTGTTCACTTCTCAAAAAACACATACAAGACTGATATACTGACATTTAGCAACACAACAAAATAAAGCCGATCAATTTGATTGATGATTCATAAAGTTTAAATATGTTATTGAGCATATTCTTTAACATTCCAATAACCTCCCATCCAGATATTCACCTTACATTTGTACTACAAGTTTAGTTCATAAGTTTAGGTTTGATTAGTTTTATTGGTTTAGTTAGTGAAAAGGATGGGTGTTGACCTGTCCTTTTTTATTGCCCAAAATTAAAGCTTCAATATCTTTTTGTCAGCTCTAATGCGATTACAATTTCATTTTCACATCTCATTTCTTAAATACTTACAATATATAACATTTATCACCCATAAAAAATAACAATAAGATATTTGATCACTTAACATTTGATTAACTTTTATCTCGGAGAAACCCCTTACATTTGTACTATAAGTTTTAGTTCATAAGTTTAGGTTTGATTAGTTTTATTGGTTTAGTTAGACAAAAGGATAGGTGTTGACCTGTCCTTTTTTATTTTATATACCTAACACTATATCAATAAAGGCATTTAGCCCCGATCGCAAATCTCACAATAGATTCTCCCTAAGTAGTAATAGATTTAAAATATGTTATAGAACACATTTTTTAACATTCGGATAACCTGCAACTCAGATTTTCATCGTACATTTGTCATACAAGTTTAGTTCATAAGTTTAGGTTTGATTAGTTTTATTGGTTTAGTTAGTGAAAAGGATGGGTGTTGCCCCGTCCTTTTTTTGTTTACCCTTCTCAATCCCCTCCTTTGTCTTTTTGCCGCACAATGCCACTTAAACTTTCTTTTTGACAGCTTTTATGCACATACAAAGACATAAACAACATCTATCACTGATAAATATTTATAATTAGATTTGAACCAACTTAACATTTGGGTAATATCTATTTCATCGAAACGCCCTACATTTGTATCATAAGTTTTAGTTCATAAGTTTAGGTTTGATTAGTTTTATTGGTTTAGTTAGACGAAAAGGATGGGTGTTGACCCATCCTTTTTTTGTTTATACTAACCAAATAATGAAAACACCGATAAATACTAGTGTTACCGCCACATTAATTACGCAAGCTTTGTAAACATCATTCACAGATACCGGCCTTGGATTCTCTCCAATAAAAGGCTTTTCAACTAATACGCCGTGATAACGGTTTGGGCCGCCAAAACGACAATTTAATATACCAGCCAACGCAGCTTCTGGATATCCGGCATTTGGACTGGAATGTTTACTGCCGTATTTAAGAATGAATTTGATCGCCCGGAAGTTAAAACTTACAACAGCCATTAAAACCGCTGTTAATCGTGCAGGAATAAAATTGAACACATCATCAAGCTTGGCTGTAAAAAAGCCAAAATCCTTGTAACGCTCATTTTTATAGCCAATCATAGAATCGAGCGTATTCGCCATTTTGTAAGCAAACATAGCAGGAACGCCTCCAATGAAATAGAAAAACAGTGGCGCAATTACACCATCGCTAAGATTTTCTGCCAGCGTTTCCAAAACTGCTGTTCTGATCTGATTTTCGTTTAATTCTGCTGTTTCGCGCCCAACAATCATAGATAATTGCAGGCGCCCAGCTTCCAGTCCTTCCTTCTCCAATTTTACTACTACATGCAATGCTTCCTGAATGAGCGACCGGTTAGCCAATCCATAGAAAACAAATAGGGAAGAAACAGTGAAGAACAGATTTTGATAAGTGGACAGAAGCGTCAATCCCAGTTTCAAAACAAAATAAGTAGTAACAATCAGCAAAGAAGCCAGCAACGCTCCTTTTATCTTTCTGTTTCGGCCACGGTTTAACTTTGTTTCTCCTACAGAAATTGCCTTGCCGAACAAACGGATCGGGTGCGGGAGAAAATATGGATCGCCAATAAGACAGTCAAGTCCAAAACCTGACAGAAGCGGTAGAATTATATCAAAATGCTCATTCAATTTCCATCGATTTATAAATGTATTCCATATCTACATTTTCCCGGATCAGGTTAGCCAGTTTATCGTATTGTGTTTCTTTAAATTGTTGAAAATCCAATTGAGTTGAAACTTGCTTCCCTGAATCTTTTAAAATTCGGTGCACCATATTGATATTATCAAAAATGCCATGTATATAAGTTCCCCAGGTTCGATCATTCAGGTAATATCCATCTTGTTTAATCCCGTTAACCATACAAGCAGGACTTTCTTGTTTTGCAATTGTTTCTCCCATATGAATTTCATAGCCCTTTCCTTCTTCGCCGTTTTGAAAAGTAAAAGAACATTGTTCTGTCACCTTTTCATCAGTAAGAATTGTTTCTACGGGCAAAATTCCAAGACCCGGAACTTTTTCAATCTGGCCTTCCACATGGTTCGGATCAGCAATCCACTCGCCCATCATTTGAAAACCGCCACAAATGCCATAAACAGCTCTTCCCTGTTCGTGCGCTTTTTTCACCGCATTTGCCATTCCCTGTTTTTGAAGAAACAAAACATCTGAAATGGTATTTTTCGAGCCAGGCAAAATCACAATATCGGCTTCCTCAATATCTTCGGGCGATGCGGCATAAAACAGATTCACTTCCGGCAATTGTTCCAAAAAATTAAAGTCGGTGAAGTTTGACATGTGTCGCAGTAAAACCACAGCGATATTTGTTGTTCCTTCAACAGCCTTAAACTGTTTTTTATCTACAACCACCGAGTCCTCATCATCGATATAAATGTCGCGAAAGTGCGGAATAATGCCCACCACCGGCACCCCGCAAAGTTCCTCTAGTTTTTTTGCGCCATCTTCAAACAACGAAATATCGCCCCTGAATTTATTGATGATAATTCCTTTTACCTGCTTACGTTCCTGCTCCGGCAACAGCAACATGGTACCGTAAACACTTCCGAACACACCGCCTTTATCGATATCGGCAATAAGAAAAGTTGTGGCATTTTTCTTCACAGCCACCCGCATATTGGTGATATCTTTTTGCCAAAGATTAACTTCCGAGATACTTCCCGCTCCTTCTACTACAATTGGATTAAAATCTTTCTCCAGATATGAAAAAGCTTTCATCGCCTCATTAAACAGAAAATCACGATCGGTTTCGTTAAAATAAGCTTTAGCAGATTTATTTGCCCATGGTTTGCCATTTAATATAATTTGCGAATCCATGTAACCAGTTGGCTTTAACAACACCGGATTCATTTCAACACGGCAATCAATACCACATGCTTCGGCCTGAACAGCCTGTGCACGACCAATCTCCAAACCGTCGGGAGTAGGGAAACTATTCAACGACATATTTTGTGCTTTGAAAGGTGCCGGCGACAAACCGTCCTGTTTAAAAATACGACAGAAACCTGCGTTTACAACACTTTTTCCAACATCTGAACCGGTTCCCACAAACATTATCGGGCGGTATATTTTTGTTTTAGTCATTCTTATTTATTTCGAATACAGTAACACTGGCATAAGCCGGTTTAAAATTTTCAAAAAGCTCGGAAATAGTAACTTTTTCAATCACACTTTTTAAAATGCGGATTACTCCGGCATGTGCAACAACTGCAATATTTTCAGTATTCAATTTTTCAATTTCTAGTACAAAAGCTGAAACACGCTCCACCATTTCAGGATACGATTCACCATTTTTTGTTGGCAATGTTTGATAATTTTCCATCCAAACTTTTCCGTCAGGTTGCGCATAAATTTTATCCCAGGCCAACATTTCCCAGTCGCCAAAATTCAATTCTTTTAAACGCGGATCGAAAAGTATCTCGTCATTGGGGAAAACACTTTCTGCCAATGTCCGACAACGCAGCAGCGGGCTCGACCAGACTGTATCAAAACTCACCTGCTCTAATTCTTGCGTAACACGTCTTTGTTCATCATCAAACGAGGTAGCCACACCAACATCCGTTTGCCCATAACAAATGCCAGGCTGAACATTCACACTGGTATGTCGTATTGCGTAAATCTTCATACGAGATTCTGATAAGCAAGAATACACAAATAGAAGAACACTTCACACAATTGCTGCAGGGCACCCAAAACATCACCGGTGTAGCCGCCTAATTTGCGTGTAATATAATTTCGGAAGAAAAAAGTTACAAGGAGCAAAACAACAATAACCAAAACGGTTTCCTGCCAGGCGAGAAACAGTAATGATAATCCTCCACTAACCAAAGCAAACAACAACGAAAATAAAGAATCAGCTTTCCCCACTGGTTTCGTTTTACTTGTTGCATCTAACCGTGCATAGACGGAAGAATAGATCAGCAACACCGGAAAAACACGGCTGAGCGCATGACCGGCAATTAATATGAAAGGAATTCTCATTGCATCGAGATGCGATAGGGCCAGAAACTTTATTGCCAGAACCGACAACAACCCTACAGTTCCATAGGTGCCGATTCGACTGTCTTTCATTATTTCCAGAATACGTTCGGGTGTGTAGCCGCCACCAAAACCATCGCAGAAATCGGCAAAACCATCCTCATGAAATGCGCCGGTTAATAAAATTGTGGCCACCATACTTAGTGCAACTGCCAAAGTAACAGGCAACACAACTCCAAACAGTAAAAATAACGATGCCCCCACTCCTCCAACAATCCATCCGATTACCGGAAAGTAACGCGTTGATTTGTTTAACATCTTCTCCGACCAACCTTCGATTCTTCCCACCGGAATTCGGGTGTAAAACATCAGCGCGGTGAGGAATATTTTTATCTCGTTTTTCATCTGTTTATAATCGTCTATTTTTAATGTAACAGATGGAACTCCCATGGATATAATCATTCACGTTTGTGTGAAAAATATCCTCATGGTCGTTTCATAAATTCTAGCTACAAGCCTCTTTAAAACGGGAACATTAACTTTTAACTTCAAACGAAATTAATCTTTATTGCTTACTCCGGCATTATCAAAGCTAGACATTTCGTTTAGGAAATTAACAGCCGATTTTACCAGAGGCAAAGCTATTACAGCTCCTCCTCCTTCGCCTAACCGCATGCCCAGTTGAAGCAAAGGTTTAGCATCAAGATGCTCCAACATCAATTTATGCCCCTTTTCGTCGGAACTATGACAAAAGATACAATTATCTTTTACAGTTGGCTCCATTTGAATTGCAGTAAGTACGGCAGCAGTGGCGATAAAACCATCGATAAGGATGAGCATATTTTGCTTTTTTGCTTCAAGATAAGCTCCTGTCATTGCAGCAATTTCAAGGCCTCCGAATGTTGCCAAAATTTCTTCAGGTGTGATGGGATTGTATTTTTCAATAATTTCTTTCAGGATTCTTGTTTTACGATCTACCTGCTCATCTCCCAAACCCGAACCTCTGCCGGTACAGTCTTCCATTGAAAGGCCTGTAAATTTGTGCATCAATAACGACGAAGGCGAAGTATTTCCAATTCCCATTTCGCCACAAGCAATAGTATTGCAACCTTTGGCAGCCTGTTCGCGAACCGCTTTTGCGCCAGCCTCCATGGCTGCTTTACATTCTTCAATGGTCATGGCCGGTTCTTTTCGCATATTACGGCTTCCGTTGGCAACTTTTGCGTTTATCACAGGAAGTTCTGCTGCAAAATTGTAGTCAACACCTACATCATAAACTTTTAGTTCCATTTCGCTCTGACGGCAAAAAACATTGATAGATGCTCCGCCGGCACAGAAGTTCATCACCATTTGCCAGGTAACATCTTTTGGATACGGACTGATTCCCTCATCGGCCAAACCATGATCGGCAGCAAAAACCAGATGCGCCGGTTTTTCAATTTTTGGCGACAGTGTATTTTGAACCATACCTATTTGCAAGGCCAATTCTTCAAGCAGACCAAGCGATCCGAGTGGTTTGGTTTTGTTATCGATTTTGTGTTGTAGTTGATCTTTTAATGTCATTTTTATTTGTTCTATTTTTGTTTTTCGCAGACTACGCAGATTCGCGCGAATTAATTTTGAACCACAATAGGTACATAGAACACAGTAGATCTTACTTATTGTTTTTTGCCTACTGCATATTCATTCTGAAATCTTAAATCGTTAATCGTCATTCGAAATTCTTTTCTTTTTTAAACACGAAGACTCGAAGACACGAAGTTTAACTTTTGCCTTTTTACTTTCTACTTTTGACTTGAACCGGTATTCCCGAAACCATCAGAAAGACTTTGTTTGCCGATTTGGCAATGTACTGGTTCATCCAGCCTTGTAAATCAGCAAACTTGCGGGCAATTTCATTTTCGGGATGAACGCCCATTCCCAGCTCATTGCTTACCACAAAAAGCTCCATGTCCTGATTGATAAATTTATCCCACTCAAGTTTGGCTATTTCCAGACTGGCATCTACATCATTTTTGTTCTGATAAAAAATGTTGGTCAGCCACAGCGTAATACAGTCAAGCATAACAGTTTTTCCGGCCAGGTTGTGTTTACTGATCTCAATCTCTTCCTCGATGGTTTGCCATTGTTCACCACGATCGGATTGATGTCGTTTTACCCGGCGATGAAAATCTTCGTCCCAAATATGTGCAGTTGCCAAATATACTGGTGCATCCGAGTTTTCTTCAGCACATTTTTGTGCAAAGCTGCTTTTCCCCGAGCGCTGACCGCCTGTTATAAACGTAATTTGTGCCATTTCTTAAAATTGTATCTCAGTAGTTACAAAAGCCAAACCCCCGGCTCGTAACCAAGGGTAAGAATCATTATCATGTGCTTTGAGTGCCACACTTAGGGCAGAAGCTGCTATATTTTACAGATATCGCTTTTATTCTTTTCCCGGACTGCAAACATCTTGTTTGTAAATCCAGGTTATTTTATCACCGTTTTCAAGGGGCTGGTCGATAGCAACTTTTTTGGCAGGCTCTCCATTAATTTCGTAATACCAAACACTTTTGTTTGATTCTCCCTTTACTCCATCAATTTCATCGACAAAAACATATTGCCCTACGGGGTGTGTTTTTACTTCCGCAACAAACTGGAGGGCTTCCAAAGCTGAAAGCCCTTCTTTCCAATTTGTCTCGATTTTCAGTTTTGGATGATTCACCGATCCAAAATCTATTTCAACAGTAACCTTTTCTCCGTTGCCGGCAAAAGCCGATAATCCGATAAAACAAGCCAACAGCAGATTAAGGCAAAATATTTTTAATTTGTTCATGGCTTATTCAACATCTAACAGCATAAACGGTGCAATACCTGTTTCGTATTCATTAATTTTCGTTCCGTCTTCGGTGTAGGTAACCGCCTTTCCATTAGTTGTTGTACTTTCTGAAAAGAAGCAGAAAAGTGAATTATTTTTAAAACCAAGTCCATTAATTCCCATTACGTTATCAATAATCTTTTCAGCTTCAAAGCTTTCAGAAGCAACATCGAAAACTGCAACTCCTCCGGGTTCACCATAGCCACCGGTAGTTACAATGTACAATTTCGAAAAATCATCATTAAACTCAAAAACATCAACATAATTCATGCTACTAACTCCTGTCAGCTCATACTTGGCTTCCATTTGGTTGGTTGAAGTATTTATGTATCCTATTCCTGTTGATGTTACATCATCGCCATAAGCTACACCAAGATTTACATATAAATTTCCTGTATTGTCCTGCTCAAAATAGGAAGGAATATTTCCAGCGGGAAGATCAATATAAGAGATTTCTTCTGTTGCCAGATCCATTACAGCTACTTTGTTCGTATAGTTAAGAGCCGCATATAATTTATCTCCAACAATGGCCAAGCCTTCCGGTCCGTAATGGAGTGGTATTTTCTTTTCAACTGTATTGCTGTTTAAATCAACCTTTGCGATATAAGACAATGATGCGTCGGCCCAGATATCGCCTCCCCAACAAGAAACATATAAATAATCGCCATTCCCCACACAATTACGAGGCTTTACAATATCATCAGTAATACCGTTGGCTGTTTGTTCAAAGGTTTTACCGTCCACCCAAAATACCTGGTCAGAATTATTACCCATCATGTAAATATTTCCGTTGTATTCGTAGGCATATTGCACGTTCGATACCATACTTGCTCCATTTACACCAGTATAATAGTTATTCTCTATTTCTTGTGTATAAATATTAAAAGCTGATATTGTTGATTTATCGCCACTATAACCACCATAGTTGATAATAAAACTTAAGTCTGCAACCACTTCAATAGTTGATGTAGCTGTTTGGCTGTCATCATCTTTTGATGCGACCATACTCACATCATAAGTTCCTGGCTGAGAATAAATATGAAATGGTTCTTCTTCTGTTGATGTTTCCGAATCTCCAAAATCCCAGGCATAACTTGTTGCTTCTTCTGAACAGTTAGCAAAATAAACGGTATCACCAACCTTTACACTTTCTTCAGGCGAAAAAGTAAAACATGCAACAACTTCTTTCGAAACACTTACTTTTTGTGTTACAGTCTCTGCAATTCCACCATTCGAAGCGATAAGTGTTACATCAAAACTGCCAGATTCCGTATATATATGATAAGGTTCAGCCTCAGTTGAAGTACTTGCATCACCAAAGCTCCATGCATATTCTAAGGCTTCAGAAGAACAATTTTCAAAATATACGGTATCTCCAATCTTGATTCCTTGTTCCGGGGTGAAAGTAAAACATACAACTACATTTACCGGATCATCATCCTCACAAGAAGTAAAAGCAAAGGCCAGAACGGCCAGAAACATAAAAATTCTAATTGAGTTTTTCATTTTAATTGAATTGATATTGATTATTGTCTTTATTTAAAATTATAAGTAATACTTAATCGGTAAGCAATGCCCGGCATGGCATAGCCCCAACTTGCCTGATAATTAATATCAAACAGATTATTAATCATTCCGTTAATTCGGATTTGATTCTGACCATCGATTTTCCAGCTGTAACCAACAGCCATATTCATAAGAAAATAGGCGTCGAGAATATTCTTCTGCTCCTCGTCGGTAAATTGCTCATCGGTGTAACTTCCGTCGATTGTAAAATCGAACTTGTTATAAGCCACCGTTGTGAAGAAATTACCAGCATGCAGCGGAACATATTCCAACTGCCGGTTTAGCGCATTCGTATTATTCTGCGATTTTTTTCGCTCTGCAGAAGTGTACGTATAGTTCAGACCCGAATTTGCTTTCAATCCCCAAATGGTATAATTCCAATCAGTCATAAACTCTAACCCTTTACTTTGTACATTTTCCACATTCGCTGCATACCAATACGAACCACCGTTTTTCCACAAAATCCAATCGTCAACATTCATCAGGAAAGCATTCAGTTTTACATTCCCTGAAACGTCTCCAACGCAGTAACTCCACTTTGAACCGAATTCGTAACTCATTCCTTTTTCAGGATTCAGATCGGGATTTCCGCCGGGTACCCAAAAGCGGTCGTTAAACGTTGGAACCCGATAACTTCGGGCAATATTACCAGTAAAACGGAGTACATACTTTTCTTTTGAAAGTGCCAGATAATTCAGGCCAAACGAAGGTGTAAACGGAACATCGAAATCGGTAACATAACCGTAGCGCAAATTCAGTGTTGCGGTTAAACGATCAAAAAAACGCTGGTAATACGAAGCATATAAATCTACCCGATCCTCGTGATCAAGCGATGCTGAATAAGCATAAACCGTGGGATAGATACGAGTAGCTTTTGCTCCGGCTTTATAGCTGGCATTGGGCGAAAAATCGTGCTCGATAAAAGCCTCTCCAATTATGCGTTGAGTTGAAATGGTATCAGAAGTATTTTCGTTGCTTACGGCATTATCATAAACATATCCGCCGTTAATCTCGAATTTGAAAGGATTTTTGCGGTTTTTATAACCTGTCCAAATGCGCACATGATCATCTTTATACTCTTCTTGCAGATCCGGATTACTCAAGTTGGTTTGCATGTTTTGCTGAACCAAATGCCAGTCCTTTTCCAGCCAAACATTAAAAATGAAGAACTCATCCTTGTTGAACTTATAATTCAGCTCCTGCAGTAATCCCATGTTTTCGATATCTGCATTTTGCTGCTTATCTTCTATCTCAAAAATGTCGTTTTCAAAATCGCGATAATTGGGATTCGTAAATTTAAAATCGTTTGTCTTCGCATAATAATATGCACGTGTAACCGCTTCAAACTTTCCGTTACCCCAAAAAAGTTTTGTGCCGTAAAGCTGCTCCCCAAACGAACCGTTTGCAATGCGGGCTTCAGCCTTAAAACCTTTGGTCCAGTTGTTTTGCAGGCCCAAATGAATGGCTCCACCAATACTTCCTGAGCCATTAACAGAACTGGCACTACCAAACTGCACCCCAATATTATCGAACAAATAAATGGGGACGTTATTTACATTGGAGTGGCCCAGCGTAAGCGAGTTAATATTTATGCCACCAAAATTAAAACTGGTGTGATCGGGCGCCGAGCCACGTATACGAATAGTGGCCAAACCACCTGCATTGGTTTTAAAGGCAATGGGCAAACTGCGCGAGAGCAATTGCTCCAGATTTCCGTCTTGCGCCAACGAAAACTGCCGGGCATTAATGCGTTCTATTTTTGCTCCCGACTGATATTTCTGAAGCCTCCCATAACTCACCACTTCTTCTACCTGCACGGTGTCGAACACGGTAAAATGTTGCTGCGCTGCTACACTTTGAGTCAGCACCCATAATACGATTCCATTAACTACCAACCTCCTCATTCACAACCTTTAAGGAGCTTTGGATAAACGTGTGAAAAATACGGATGATATTTCTCAAGCTTTTATCCCGAAGCTTAATTTATAACTGTTGAATTTATGGCAGGTCTTCTGGCTCATCCCGGTTATTGATGCCTTCCCTTCCGTTATACCGAAAAGTGGCTTCTGATTCAATAACACAATCCGTCAACCGACGGATAGGATCTACAGCTGCGGGTACAGCTCCGGAATTTCCATCAGTTGACGGATCACCGGATTCCCTTTTCATCTTATTTCTGAAACAGAAATTTTAAGAACCTAAATTCACCGACAAAGATAGTCACATTTTTTAACAACCATGATTTATTTGAAAAAGATGACATAACAAACATCAGCTTTTATTAATAAGCCCGACAACAACACTCCAACCAACTAAATTACTGCTATTTACTAAACTCCCTCATCCACTAATTTCAACGTTAATATTGAATTAAAGTTCGCCAGATTTTCTAATCAATAACTAAATAAATCTGAAAAATCCTAAAAATTAGTAAACAGGAAGACGACTTGCACGAAAGTTGTTTTTACTCGCTGAAAACAATTAATTTAAATAGTATGAAAACAAGAAGACGAAAAAAAAGAAATCACAAGGAGTTCAAATTGAATATCAGGCGCAATAACCTGATGAATCGTTTTATTCGGGAGATTGAACGGGAAGAACCATTAGAATTTGAATCGCTGCAAACGATGCTGGTATACCGGCCTGTGATCGTACGATAGTAAAACGGGATACCTATATTTTTTTCTCGATAACCTCCTCCGATACCAAAAATACCACAGGTTTATTTGAAATAGGATTGGTACGCACAACAACAACTGTTTCGTAAACCGCTTCAATATCTTTGTAATTTAACACTTCAGTTGGCAGGCCTTTTTTACGAACATTTCCTTTTTGCATCATAATAAGCGAATCGCAATATTCGCCGGCCAGATTGAGGTCATGAATAATCATCAGAACGGTTAATCCCAGTTCGCGACTTAACCGACGTATCAGGTTCAACGTTTGCACCTGGTGCGTAATATCCAAATGTGAAGTTGGCTCATCGAGCAAAAGCAGATCGGGCTCCTGCGTTAAAGCACGCGCAATTCCTGCAAGCTGCTGCTCACCGCCACTCAAAGCATTCATATATTTTCCTTTGAGCTTGTCAACACCAGTAAGCTTCATGTATTTTTCTGCAATGGCAAAATCCTCTTTGGTCTCGAAAAACTGGAACTGTTTGTGATAAGGAATACGGCCCATCAACACATATTCCTCAACTGTCATACTGCCGATTTCAATATTCTGCGTAACAATGGCAATATTCTGGGCGCGCTGCTTCAGACTCATTTTTTGCGTATCCAGCCCTTTCAGTTTCATACTACCGTTTAACGGCGGAAGTTCGCCAGAAATTCCACGAAACAAGGTTGTTTTTCCCGAGCCGTTTGGACCGATAATTCCCACAAAATCGCCTTTCGCCACATTAAAACCTACATCCTTCAGTAAAAACTTACCGGGATAACCGCATGAAAAATTATTGATTTGAAAAAACTGTTCCATGCTAATTCAGTTTGAAATGTGATTTTGAACGGCTCAGCACAATAATAAAAACCAAACCGCCAACCAAACCGGTAATAACACCAATCGGTAGTTCGTTGGGCGAAATTATGGTTCGGGCAATAGTATCGGAAAGAATAAGAAAAATAGCTCCTCCCAAAAACGATCCGGCCAAAAGAATACGATAATCATTACCAATAATCAATCGGATAACATGTGGAATTACCAAACCAACAAAGCCGATAACTCCGGCCACCGACACAGCAATTCCGGTAAGTAACGAAGCCACAAAAAACAGCAATTTTATAGCTACTCCGGTGTTAATTCCGAGGTGCCGAGCTTTTACTTCACCCAGGCGAAGTGCATTTAGTGTTTGTGCAAAAAAGTATGAAATTACCAGCCCGGCAAGCGACGAATAAAAAGCAACTGCAATAAGCGAATTATTAGATTCATCAAGCGAGCCCATCACCCAGAAAACAATGTTATGCAGGTTTTCGGTGGTGGAAATCGACATTAAAAACATCATGGCCGACGATGACACGAAACTCACCATCACACCAATCAGCAACATACTGTTGATACTCAATCCGCCACGTTTAGTACTTAACAGATATACAATGATAAGCGTAACAAGCGCCCCCAGAAAACCAAATGCAGGAAGCGAAAAGAAGCTCAAGGTATTTAATCCGAAAACAATGGCAACGGCCACTCCCAATGCAGCACCGCCCGAAATTCCAAGGGTATAAGGTTCAACCAGCGGATTACGGTAAATGCCCTGTAGTACTACTCCCGACAGGCTTAAAGCTCCTCCAACACCAATGGCCATCAAAATTCGGGGAATACGTATTTTTGCTAAAACAGTATATTCGATGCTGCCTTTATCCGACAAAATTTGCGGCAGTTGCAACAGCGACACTTTTACTTCACCAGCTGATAAAGACAACAAAACAGCCATCAGTAGCAACACCAAAAGTGCAGCTAAAAAAAGTATCCATTTTAAATATTTACTGTTCATTTGATTCTACATATTGGGCTTACTCGCTTATAAAACGGTAAACATCTTGCAGTGCACTTGCAAAATTTGCCGGCGTAGGGCTACACGATGTTTCGGAAGAAATCAGAAAAACCTTGTTGTTTTTCACGGCCTCCATCCCTTCGTAACTGTTCCACACTTTTTGTTCTTCATTGCCAAAACCGCCCATTTCGGCAATAATTATCACATCAGGATTTTTAAGCAAAACACTTTCGCGTGTTAAAGTTCCATGCGTTAATCCCGACGCAATATTCGTTGCATTACATAACAGAATAAAATCGTTCATATAAGTATTATCCAACACCGAAAATACAGGATTAGCACCAATCTGAAAAAATATTTTTGAAGGAGGGAGTTGCTTCGATTTCTCTTGAATTTCAGCTACTGTTTTTTGGGCTTTTGCAACTACTTCTGTAGATTGATCTTCGCAACCGATAAGGTTGGCTATTTGTTGTGTTTGCTCACAAATTTCGTCAAATGTTCGTGGCGTTTCCAATACCACAACACGTAATCCCAACTTTTCAAGAGTGGCAATATCTTGCGGTTTAGTCAATTTCATGGTCAGTACCAGGTCTGGTTTCAACGCAAAAATTTTCTCCACATTTACATCAACGGTAGAGCCTATTTCTTCAATTCCATCGCTTACGGCTTGCACACAATAACTTGTACATCCAACCAGTTTCTCTTTTCCGCCAACCAAATAAATGTTTTCGGTAATCGACGGTGCGAGTGAAATTACGCGCTTAACATCCTGTGCAAGCACCGAAAAACCGGCAAGCAGCAATACTACAAGTAATTTAATTCTCATCCGTTCAAAATTAACAGGAAATCAGGTGCAGAAATCAATTGATTGATTCCCGAAACTTTCTTCCCGAAGTTCGTTCATCTATATTATTGGCAGGTCTTCTGACTTGTTCTCTGACTTTCACCTTCTCATCCTCAAATTCGCGGATAATGGTTATTTATAAAGCCAGTTTTTTAATCAATCCTGACGAAAGTTTTCACTTTGTTCTACCTTTATCAGGATTCAGTATTTCTAACAATTTACTTCGTTTTGCTCGCAAATTATAAGAAATGCTTGAACTTACAGCTGCGGGTACAGTTCCGGATTTTCACCGGATTCCCTTTTCATCGTGTTTATAGTACTATAAACCATCGAACCAAACTCGCGGACAAATATAAGCAGAATCTTTTCTGCCGGAAAGTTTTCTGATTTCTTTTCTGTATTTGAGGATAAGAATTGCAGTGCTATGGGGGTTAACAACTCTCTATGCGAGGATTATATGCTCATCAGTTCCATGTCGAAATCAGGTTTTTCACCCGCCACCAACTGGCTGATAATTTTCCCGGTTATAGGGCCAAGACTCATGCCCATCATGGCATGCCCGGTTGCCACAAGTAGGTTGTTGTACTTGTTTGTTCGGCCAATTATTGGAACTCCGGTTGGAGTAACCGGCCTTAATCCTTCCCAGATATCCAGTTTTTTGGCATCCAGTTTTTCCATGTTTGGCAAAGCCTTTTGTGTACGGTTGATAATCGCCTGAACACGGTTGTATGAAATATCTCCAATGGTTCCGTTAAACTCCATTCCGCTACCCAAACGCACAGTATTTTCAAAAGGCGTTAGGGCCACTTTGGCTTCTGTTAAAATCAGAGGTGTTTGTAATTTCAGACTGTCTTTTTGCAAGTCGAAACTGTAACCTTTACCCGCAATTACCGGGACTTTCACACCAACAGAAGCGGCAAGCTTGGCTGAATAAGATCCTGTTGCCAACACAAACTCATCTGCATTCAGTTTCCCAAAACTGGTGTCCACTGCTTTGATTTTACCATTTTCAACTTGAAAACGATTAACAGAGGTATCGTATCGAAATACAATGCCACTAGCTTTTAAGTAACTTTTTAGCCAACGCAGATGCCCTTCCGGCGAAACATTTCCATCGCTTTTGTAAAGAACTGCTCCGGCAACCTGCAAGTCAATTTCCGGCTCAATGGTTTTCAGTTGTTGTTGATCAAGCAGCTGCGTTTTAATACCAAGATCGTTGGCAATTTCGGCCAAAACAACTTCCTCTTCCAAACCTTTTTCAGTTGTTGCAGCCATTAGCAGTCCTTTGTTCGTGAAACCACTTTGGTTCCTGTTTTGAGCACTTAACTCTTCATACAACTTGCGACTTTCGTCATTTAGTTTGTACAAAGTTGGAATGGCACGGGCAACAGCTTTCTTATTCGCAGCCGTCATGAACTTCAGAAACCACGGGAGCGAAGAAATATTTTTACCCGGTGGAAGATAAACAGGGCTGGTTCTGTCAAACATCATTTTCAGACCGGAGCGCAACATTTCGGGCGACGCCAAAGGCACAAAATGACTTGGCACCAACAGTCCGCAGTTTCCGTACGAACAACCAGCTTCATTGTTTTCACTACCAGCTTCAATCACTTCCACCTCGAATCCAGCCTGATTCAGATACCAGGCACAATGCAAACCTATTACTCCCGCTCCAATAACAATAATTTTCTTGCTCATCTTTCCTTAAAGTTTTCCTACCACCCTAAATCCGTGGGCATAAGGATCGTCCTCATCGTCGATAATAATATGATTGTAACCGGTAACTTTTGCCCAGCCTTCAATTCCCGGAACAATGGCATCGAAATCGCCAACTTTTTGCTGCTGCTCAACGGTACCAATAAACTGGCTACCAATTACACTTTCGTGCAGGAAAGTCGAGCCCAATTGAAGTTTTCCGTTAGAGAACCACTGCGCCATCCGGGCTGAAGTTCCTGTTCCGCAGGGGCAACGATCGATGGCTTTTTCGCCATAAAAAACAGCATTGCGCGCGTCGGCTTCTTCGCTTTTTGTATTTCCCGTCCAAAGTACATGGCTCAAACCACAGATTTTCTCGTTTTGCGGATGTACAAAGCTGTATTTTTCATTCAGCCCTTTACGAATTGCGCCACTAAAAGTGATTAACTCGTCGGCAGTAAAATTGTGTAAGCCCGAGAAATTCGGCTGCTCATCAACGATGGCATAAAAGTTTCCACCGTATGCCACGTCAACAGTCAACTCCCCCAAATGAGGACTTTCAACGGTTAGGTTTCGGGCATATAAAAACGACGGAACATTGATGATCTTCACCGACGTTACTTTGTCTTTTTCATTCTGTTTGTAATGCGCGATTACCAATCCGGCAGGCGTTTCCAAACGAACGGTTCCCGGTGTGTGCGGCACAATCAACCCTTCCTCAACAGCAATGGTAACTGTGCCAATGGTTCCGTGCCCGCACATGGGCAAACAACCACTTGTTTCGATGAAAAGAATTCCCGCGTCGTTGTGCGGATTTTCCGGCGGAAAAATAAAACTCCCCGACATTTGTTCGTGCCCACGGGGTTCGAACATTAAACCTGTGCGAATCCAATCGTATTCCTCGAGGAAATGCTCGCGTTTCTCAAAAATACTTTTCCCCTTTAAGCGGGGAACACCACCGGCCACTACCCGCACCGGATTGCCGCAGGTATGTCCATCGATACAAAAAAATGATCTTCTTGTCATTGTCAGATTCTATAAAATCATAACTATTCTATTTAACCGCGGCATTAGTCCACGTGTCATTTACTACTCTCCAAATTTTTAGCGGGTTGCTGTTTTGTAGTTCAGCAGGCAATAAACCGTCAGGAAAATCCTGGTAAGCCACCGGACGTACAAAACGTTTTATGGCACTCACACCAACCGATGTAAAGCGCGAATCGCTTGCTGCCGGGAAAGGTCCGCCGTGCTGCATGGCTGCACAAACCTCAACTCCTGTTGGCACTCCGTTTAACAACAATCGTCCACATTTTTCGAGTAAGGCATCTACAATTTCCTGGTTATCGGGCAACTCACTTTCCTTAGCATGAACAGTAGCCGTTAACTGGCCTTTTAAGCCGTTCACCACATCAAGGAGTTCAGCTTTGTTTTCGCAAACTACCAACAAACTGAACGGGCCAAAAACCTCTTCGTGCAGATGCGGATTTTTAATAAAATCAGTTCCCGAAACCGTTGCAAGAGCAGGAGGTACATTTCCTGTTTCTTCTTCTCCGATTCCTTTTCCAAGCAGTTTCACTTCCGAATGCGAGAACATTTTGTCCTTGTTAAGTTCGTAATTTCGGAGCACCGATGTGCTGAACATTTGAGAACCGTTAGTTGCTGCAACCTCTTTTGCCAGTTCTTCCACAAATGATTCGTAGCCATCTGTTTTGGTGGTGATCAGCAATCCGGGATTGGTACAGAATTGGCCGGCTCCAACATTCACCGAGGTAACTAGTTTTGATGCAATTGAAGCATGGTCGTTAGCCAGCGCTTCCTCCATTACAACCACCGGATTTATGCTTCCCATTTCAGCAAAAACCGGAATTGGCTCCTCACGATTAGCAGCCAGTTTTACCAGTGCCATTCCGCCTTGATACGAACCTGTAAATCCGACAGCTTTTGTTACAGGATGTTTTACCAATAACTGGCCCGACTCATAACTTGCATCGTCGATAAAACCAAAAGTTCCGGCAGGCAATTCGCATTTTTCTACTGCTTTGTTAATGGCTGCTGCCACCAACTCCCCCGTTTTTGGATGTGCAGGATGACCTTTTACAACCACCGGATTTCCTCCGGCCAAAGCTGAAGCAGTATCACCACCGGCAACAGAAAATGCCAACGGGAAATTTCCGGCGCCAAAAACCACAACCGGACCAAGCGGCACCAGTTTTTTTCTGATATCAGGTTTTGGCAGAGGCTCACGTCCCGGATTACCAACATCAATAGTTGCTTCACACCACGATCCTTCGTCAATCAGATCGGCAAATTTGTTCAGCTGGCCAACAGTACGTCCACGTTCTCCGCGAACACGAGCTTCCGGCAAATTGGATTCAGCCATAACCGTTTCCACTAATTCGTCGCCAATATTCATGATCTCTTCACCAATCGTCCGCAAAAAAGCAGCGCGCTTTTCAGCAGAAACTTTTTTATACACGTTGAAGGCTTCTGAAGCCTCCAACATTATCTCATTAATTTGGTCTTTCAATTCTGCCATACTCTAAAATTTTGGACGGTTTGCCAATGCAGTATCAATAGTTGCAATGATCGATTCGCGTTCTGCTCCTGTGATCATTTTTCGAGGAGCGCGTACATATTCAGTTCCAATACCGGTGTAAACCTCACATAGTTTGATGTATTGTACCAGTTTCGCGTGGATATCCATTTCGAAAAGCGGCATAAACCAACGATACAATTCCAGTGCTTCATCGATTTTTCCGGCTTTGGCCAACTCGTACAATACCACTGTTTCTTTTGGGAAAGCACAAACCAAACCGGCTACCAAACCGTCGCCACCCAACAACAGTGACTCTAAACAAAGTGTATCAACACCACCAAGAATTTTAAAACGATCGCCTAAAGCATTCTTCAATCGTGTAATGTTTGTAAGGTCGCGGGTTGATTCTTTTACTGCCTCGATATTCGGTGTATCTTTCAGTTTTTCGAACATCGGCACAGTGATCTCAATTTTGTAATCAACCGGGTTGTTGTACAACAAAATTGGCAACGTTGTAGCTTCGGCCACAGTTTTAAAATACTCCACTGTTTCGTCGGCATCGGCTTTGTATAACAGAGGTGGAAGCAACATTAAACCATCAGCACCGTTTGCTTCTGCTTGTTTTGCTGCCTCTACGGCATTTACTGTGCTCGACTCGGCAATGTTCATAATTACCGGCACCTGTTCGCGATAAGGCTGAAGTGATTTTACTAATTCAACTTTCTCGTCGTTACTTAACGTGCTCGATTCGCCCAGCGAACCACCGATAATAATTCCTGATACTCCTGATCCAATCTGGAATTCAATGTTCTTGATAAATGCCGGAATATCCAGTTCTCCGTTTTCTTTAAATTTTGTTGTAACTGCGGGATAAACCCCTGTCCATGTTGGTCTCATATTTTCTTAATTATTTGATGACTATTTACAAAGACAAATTTAAAAGAGTTAAACACCTTTTTGTTTTCTTATTTTATCCATTTTTTGAACTATTTTACCCTTTTGAGGTTTCATGGTAAATTATTATGGTAATTCAGAACAATTTTTAACTATATATCACGGAACGATAAAAAATGAAGGCAGTACGTTTTGTAATTCCAAAAACAGGAGGAAACTCTTTCCGGCTCCAAATTGACGATGGAGCGCGGTTTTATGATAGCATTCATTATCATCCCGAGCACCAGATAACTTATATTGTTAAAGGAGAAGGCACCAGTTTTATCGGGAACCATGTGGAACGTTTTCAGCCGGGCGACGTGTTCTTTATAGGGAAAAATGTACCTCATGTAACCAAATGCGATGAAACTTATTACCACCCCGACAGCAACCTGGAAGTGTTAAGCATTTCCTTGTTTTTTAAAGATGAAACTTTTGGTAACCAGTTCTTCGAAATACCGGAAATGCTACATATAAAACACCTACTGGATAAAGCTTCGATGGGAATTAAAATTGACGGACCGGATAAAAGCAAATTGATTGAATGGATAAAACAATGTCCCGATGCCGATGGATTTAAGCGCTTTCAACTACTGCTGAGCATCCTTAATACGTTTGCACTGTCAGAAGATTTGCGCACCTTATCATCAGTGAGTTACCGTACGCCAACCCGCGAATCGGATAACGAACGCATCAACGTTATCTTTAATTTTCTGTCAAAAAACTTTCGTAACGAAGTAAATCTGGGGCAACTTGCCGATGTTGCAAACATGACACCCAACTCGTTTTGCCGCTATTTTAAACAACGTACGGGCAAAGCTTATTCTGAATTTCTGAACGACATGCGGATTGAATATGCGGGGAAATTAATAGCCGGAAGCAACGAAAGTTTTGGGAATATCGCCATTAAATGTGGCTACAACAGCATTTCCTATTTTAACCGACAGTTTAAACGAATCAACGGCGTATCACCTTTACAATACCGCAAAAAGTTTAATCGCGGCCCTGTGTAATTGATTCAGGATACTCAATATCCACCAAAAACAAACCTTGCGCCGGGGCTGATGCTCCTGCTGCGCCACGATCCTGCTTTTCAATAATATCGCAAAATTGTTGAATACTAAGTTTGCCCTGCCCCACTTCCAGCAACGTTCCAACAATGGCACGCACCATATTACGTAAAAACCGGTCGGCTTTAATGGTAAACTGTAATTGCTCGCCCCACTGCGTCCATTCGGCCTGCATAATTTTGCAATTGTTGGTTTTTACATCGGTGTGCAAGCGGCTAAAGCTGGTAAAATCGGTATAGTTAAAAAGCTTTTGTGTTGCCTGGTTCATTTTATCCATATCCAGTGGTTTCAGGTATTTATGACTCGTTTCAGTAACAAACGGATCTTTTTCGGTGGAGATAAAATAATGATAAGTGCGCGAAGTAGCACCAAACCGCGCATGTGCTTCCTCATCAACCGGCCACACTTTTTGCACAGCAATGTCGGATGGCAGAAAGCTATTGAGTTTATAAACGATATCCAACTTTTCAGGAATACCATTCTCGGAATCGAAATGCAGGATAAAAAACGAAGCATGCACTCCGGTATCAGTTCGTCCGGCACCAACCACAGCTATTTCTTCACGCAGAATTTTTGATAATGCGTCTTCCATCACCTCCTGAACAGAAACAGCATTGGGCTGAATTTGCCAACCGTGGTAATTGGTTCCCTTGTAACTGAGTTGTAAAAAATAGCGTTGTGGCATTGTTCTCTTTTATCAGGGCGTAAAATTACAGATTTTCTATTCTTACAAAAATAGCTAAATTTGCGCCTGTAAAATTTTTGCATGTTAAGAATTAATTTGGATTCCGTGAAGTAAATAACCTTTGGCAGTTGGCCTTTGGTTATCCATTCGTTAAACTCTGACAGTTTCCTGTCAGGGGTATTTTTATTTCTTTCTTATTAAAAACCGCCTGAAACCTAAAAGCACTAGATATCGTGGTTTTAGGCACAATTTTTCACAAAATGAGTAACGATAATTCATCTATACACGAATTCGATTTAAATTTAATTTGCGAATATTTCTCACACCTCGAACGCCAGGGACCGGGAAGTCCGGCAGTAACGATTAAAGCGCTGAGTTTTATCGAAAAGCTTGGCAAAGAAGCCAAGATCGCCGACCTTGGCTGTGGCACCGGCGGGCAAACCATGGTTTTGGCTCAACATACGCCGGGGCAAATAAAGGGCCTCGACCTTTTCCCCACTTTTATCGACCTGTTTAACAAAAATGCGCAGACATACCACCTGCAGGAGCGAGTAAAAGGAATAGTTGGTTCGATGGATCAGCTGCCTTTTCAGTCGGAAGAGTTAGATTTAATCTGGTCGGAAGGAGCTATTTACAACATTGGCTTTGAACGCGGCCTGCGAGAGTGGAAAGAGTTTCTGAAACCGGGAGGATACGTTGCAGTGAGCGAAGCATCGTGGTTCACGGAAGAACGTCCTCAGGAAATCCATGATTTTTGGATGGACGCCTATCCCGGAATCGACACCATTCCGAATAAATTGGCACAAATGCAGCAAGCCGGCTATGTACCTGTGGCGTCATTTATTTTACCCGAGAACTGCTGGCTCAAGCATTTTTATGCGCTACATGCCAAGACACAGGAACTTTTTCTGAAAGAACACGCCGGCAATAAAGCCGCTGAGGATTTTGTTGCCAACCAAAGGCACGAAGAAAAACTGTACAACAAGTACAAGGATTTTTACGGCTACGTGTTTTATATTGGTAGGAAGATTTAAGTTGAACAGGAAACTTAAATAGCCACATAATAAAGGGTCGTTCCGAACTTCGGAACGATCCTTTATTCATTTCATTAAAACAAATAACCGACTTACTGCCTATCTTCAGAAACTTCCACTGCAGCTTCGTCTTCGGCCAGCTTATAAGAGATCTTAAATTGTGGCCGGCTGCCAATATTCATCACCTCATTTTCGTTGTATTTCAGCACACGAATAGTAGTTGAGTCGTTTTTCCCATTCAAATAACTCTGCACCATTTTAAGGCGATGGTTCTCGCGAAAAGAAATTACACTGTCAACTTCTGTTGCAGAAGCCAGTATACGCTCGTAATCCTGCATTACCATCGAATCACGTTGCGATTCATTTTTTAAATACCCGAGGTAATCTTTCCGATTTCTTATCGGGTTCTTACCTGTTTTTTCGGTGAAATTATTTTGCACAATTTGCGAAGCGGCATCAATCCGTTCCAGTTTCCGGTCGTTCAAATATTGCATTTCAATCAGCAGCTCCGGTTTCTGTTGCTCCAGTTCCAACAACAGATCGAGCGAACGAATTTGTTTGTGCGTTAAAGTAGTGTCGCTGTACACCAAGGTAATTTCTTCCAGTTCTTTCGGGTCGGCTCCCAACAAATTACCAAGTGCCCTAAATGGCGAGGATACAATTTTTCCCATAAATCCTTTGAAAGTGTTCCACACAATTTTTCCCACATTCGTTTTCGGATCCGAGAGATCCCCGGTTACCGGAATATCCAGGTTCACATCACCATTCTTATCTTTAAGAATAAACAAGGCCAACTTAATCGGAATATCGTACAATCCGCCTGATTTGCGGCCCATTTCAACATTCCGGATTACCAGCTCATTCTCGCTGTTCAGCTGTTTATTGATGATTGACGTTTCGTTTCGGTAATACATCTCGCCAAACAAAATGGGCAACCCGGCGTAGTGTTTCGAGTAAATATTTATGTCGGGCAACTGAAAATCAGACAACACATAATTCAACTCGATGTGCTGAAACGGGTTGTAAGGATTCAATCCCAATTCGGCTTCCAAATTCCCGCGTTTATTGAGTTTCATGCTTGATGTAATCTCCAGCCAGTTACTGTTTAGCGAAAGTGAATCCATATCGACATGTACCTGCGAAAGTTCGTAGTTAAAGATTTCCTGCAAACGCTGATCACTAAAATCAATCAATCCTCTATCAATCACAAACCTATCGATGAGAATATCGTAAGGTTCTGTTTCTTCATTTTCGATGGTGTTAGTAACAGATTCTTCCTCAAACGGCACCATCATTTTTTCGAAGTTCGACAAGGAATCGATCAAAGCAAAATATACGTATGGTTCCGTAATTTCTATTTTCTTAACCTCGGCCTGAAACAACAAAGGCTTTGCGTTTGTCAGTTCCATTACCGTTTCCGCCACTCCTAAAACCTTTTTCCCTGTTGGGTCGGTAAACATCAAACTATCTACCTGCGCAGTTCCGCTCAACAAAAGTTCACTCGGACTATCACTATTTCCGCTGAATCTCACTTTTGCATCCAGTGTTCCCCCCATTTCTTTAAAATCCATGTACTCCTGTATGTATGGCAAGGCAATTTCCATCGCCAGTTTTTTAAAATTGACTACACCCGTAAGATCCCCCGTTTTTGAATCGAAATCAAATGTGGTGCTAATGCTGCCTCCCCGCCCAACATCAAAAGTCAGATCGGCCGAACTAGCTTCTCCACCCCAATAAATTTGCGGAATCAAAAAGCTAACATTCTCCATCTTTATTGTATTTACCAGCTCGGTATCGGTGTATTTCACCCTCCCGTTCTTTATCTCCAATAAATTCAGGTTCAGGCGGTACGGTTCTGTCTGTGTGGGATTTTCATCAACCTCTACTTCTTCGGCGTTGAAAAACTCAATGAGGTCGGTAAAATTAAACAGCGTATCGGTTTGAATAACCTGCAAATAAGGATTCACCAACTGAAATTGCTGCACATTTATTTCGTGTTTGAGAAAACGCAGAGGTTTCATGTTAAGCAAAAGCGTATCGAAACCAACAAAAATATCGGTACTATTTTGCTCGTACATGGCCATGTTATAAACCTGCAAAGTAGAAGTAAAATAATTGTACTTTATTTTTTCGATACTGATGTTACGGCCCGAGAGCTCAACACTATTTTTATTAATGTAATTTTTGATAAAACCCGGAGCCAGTGCCAATGCAACCACCACGATTACAATCACACTAAGTAGTACGATCAGACTAATACGCTTCCATGCTCCTTTTTTATTTTTTCCTTCGGTTGCTCCCATACTGTGCAGGTAGTTATTGCTCAAATTTCAATTTTTGCCTTAAAATAATAGTATTTTTATAAATAGCAACAACCAAATTCCCTGGTTTACCTGTTATGAATTATCCGGTTCAAGATCCTTTTGCCAAATAATTTTTTGAGAAGTAAAAGATTTCGCCAAAACATACTATGAACACTTCATAATGTTTGTCATAATATTCTTGACCGAAAGCCAAATCCAACTTCCCACTGATCTCTTTTAAATTCTTATCTTACGTTTTTAAATCATTCAGGCATGTTAAAGAAAGTTCCTCATACCTATGTTATCATATTTTTTATGATTGTTTTTTGTGCTTTGCTAACCTGGATTATCCCGGGTGGCGAATTTGAGCGCGAGAGTGTTGTTGTTAACGGCGTTGAGCGCAGTGTAATACAAACCGGATCGTTTCATAAAACCAACAGTCAACTGCAAACCTGGCAGGTTTTCTCTTCCTTTTTCGATGGTGTTTTGAGCACCTCTAATATTATAGCACTTATTTTAATGATTGGCGGTTCGTTCTGGATTCTTAACGACAGCAAATCGATCGACATCGGTATCTACACTTTCTTGAAACGTTTAAAACGTCTTGAACGATCGAAATTCCTGGCTTTTGTTGGCGTGCAAAACATTGTACTCGTTTCTATAATGACCATCTTTAGCTTGTTTGGAGCCATTTTTGGAATGAGCGAAGAAACGATTGCTTTCACCATAATTTTTGTTCCGCTGGCTATCTCGATGGGCTACGACTCGATTGTTGGTGTTTCGTTGTGTTTTATTGCTGCAGCAATGGGTTTCGCCGGCGCTTTTTTAAATCCGTTTACTGTTGGCGTTGCCCAAGGACTTTCTCATATCCCATTGTTTTCAGGTTTGGAATACCGAATTCTGATGTGGGTAGTGATCAACTTCTTCGGGTTTGCATTTATTTTGCGTTATGCCGCCAAAATAAAAAAGAATCCTAAAAAATCGGTTGTATACGATAACGACGCTTACTGGCGGTCGCGTAACGAAACCACAGCCGTAAAAATTGAAAAGATAAAACCTACTGCAGCCTGGTTTGCAATGGCCATTGTTGCTGTTGCACTAATCGTTTTTTCAATCATCATCCCGCAAAGTTCAATTACCATTGGAAACAATGTATTTACTATTCCTGCTATTCCGGTGGCTACCGTACTTTTTATTGTTATGGGCGCTTTAACGCTGTGGCGATCGGTGCAATATTTTATTTTAACGCTACTCACTTTTACCATTGTTTTCCTGGTAATTGGAGTAATGGGCCACGGCTGGTACATTAAAGAAATTGCTACTATTTTCTTTGCCATGGGAATATTTGCAGGCATGGCGGCCAACAAGTCGCCCAATGCTATTACCAAACTATTTCTAAACGGTGCGAAGGATATTCTTCCGGCAGCTATGATAGTAGGTTTAGCCCGCGGGATAGTGGTTATTCTTGAAGACGGACAAATTATCGATACTATTTTGTTTTATGTTTCCAACTCAATGCAAAACTTTGGAGAGGTTGGAACTGTAGGAGTTATGTACCTGATACAAACCATGCTGAATGTTTTTATCCCTTCCGGATCGGGACAGGCGGCACTTACCATTCCGATTATGTCGCAGATATCAGACTTAATTGGAATCTCCCGACAGACGACCGTAGTTATCTTTCAACTGGGCGATGGATTTACCAACATGATTACTCCCACAAGCGGTGTATTAATTGGCGTTTTGGGCGTGGCACGTATTCCTTACGAAAAGTGGTTTAAGTGGGCTGCTTCGTTTACTTTAATGCTGATCATCATTGGCTTTTTGTTGATCTTGCCAACTGTTTTTATGGAGTTGAATGGATTTTAAACAAAAGAAATCTAAAGGATCAAATGAATGTTCTGATTCTAAAATTAAAAAATGACTGTTTGTTCGTTCAATACAAGTTCACCGTTCATTACATCCACATAAAAATTCCAGATTGTTTTCGAGGTAATCTTCCAGCATAAACGCATTTCAATACAATTGCCACTTCGATAGGGAATGATGATCATTTCGGGATTATCGTCGGTATAAAACGCATCAGCAGTAATTACCGTTTCCTTTCCGCCTCCCCAATCATAATACTGAAATTTTCGTCCAACTAACGTTTGTTTTGCTTCATCAAAAGAAACATCTTCTTTCTGTGGCAAGTGAATAGCCGAATACCAGTGACCGTAAGTTTGGTAAACACCTTTCCCGAAACATACATTCCTATTTTTGTATCATAAACTTCAATGCCATTGTATACCTGTTTTTCATATCGTACCATCCAACGATTTCGGTCGTTTTCATTTTCCTGTACCAGTGTTCCGCCGTAACTTGCCCATTCACTGTAAACGTACTCGGCGTTCAATTGCGAAAAATCTGAAACCCCATAAGATTTTTGATTAACGTGAACAAAAGATGCAATAATTTCCTCTACTGATTCTAAGTCATTGATTTCTTCAGAAAAAAGCTCACTTCCCCAGTGTGCACCATTTTTTCTTTCCAAAAAACCAAATGAGTCAACCTCGAAATACATTTTTAAATCTGATTGAAAATCATTAAACAGATCATTACGTTCTGCGTCGGTTAAAATATAATACCTGCTTGGATATTCAGGGTCTGAAAATTCTATATTATCAGTATTGCAGGCTGTCAATAAACCAAGCAATAAAATACAATACAGGATTAGCTTTTTCATATTTACAAGACGGGGAGTATGTGAGAAAGGTTGCGTTTGGGCATAAAAAAAGCCCGCATGCGCGAGCTTCAATGTCTTTATGCTGAGCGGACTATTCTTCAATAGCAATTGCTTCAACCGGACAAACTTCTGCGCATGAACCACAGTCTGTGCAAAGCTCTGCATCAATGGTATAGATATCACCTTCTGCAATAGCGTCAACTGGGCACTCATCGATACAAGTACCGCATGCGATACATTCATCTGAAATTTTGTATGCCATAACAATGAATTTTTAAGTTAAACATTATCGTTTTCAGCAAAAGTACAAAGTTTGGTATAAAATCAAAGTTCTTAAAACATTTAATTGACATGTTTTACAGTAAGCACACCAAATCCACTATTAATCAACACATTAACACCTATCCACATATTAATATTCAATTAATCTTCTTTTTGTTAATTTTTCTATTACAATTGAAAAACCATGATTTAGCCAACATATAATTCTGATGTTGAATGGTTTCCATCCGCCAAAGAATATGGCGAACACCTAAATAGTGCTTGCCAGAAAACTCAGCTATTTCTTAGTCTTTGATAAGAAAGCGTCAAAGGCAAGGCTTTCGAATGTCTGGAAATCAGGGAGTTTACTTTCGTAATCGACCGTTTTCAAACCGAGAGCAACTTAGCATCTGACGTTTTCTTATCAAAGACTAAATAATACCGATGACGAAAAATAGTGAGCCATTGTTTCGTCTACTTGCAATGATTTAATTTCTCAGTATCGGCATTATACCAATTATGAAAATAATTGCAAAATAGCCTAATCATTTTCATAATTGGTATAACTGGTGGAATAGTAGTAATAGTACTGAGTTTATTGTTCCTTATCTAACAAAACAACCTGTTCCCGCAAATCCGCTTTCTGATAAAACTTCTCATGGGCAAAATTCAGAAACTTCAGGATTTTAAAGGCATTAAACTTTTGGAAGAAACGCACCTCAAAAGTTTCTAAACGCGAACAATTGTTGTTCAAATCCGCCAGCTCAACACTAAATTTATCCAGCTCAAGAAACTCCTTTACGGGTCTGTTTAGAGCACTAACAAGTTCTAAATAGTCGTTTGGTTGAATTTTAAACAAACGGTCTTTATGAGCGAAAAACTGCTGCAGATTTTTAAACGCTTCGAAATTATAGGTCAAGGAAAGATCCTCCTCGCCTTTCATCCATTTCTGCAGAATAGGGCCGGTACCAAAAGGCACCCGGTTCGACAAACGTGCCGAAGGATAAACCTTTGTGCTTGTTATTTCGCCAACCCGGCCAATTTGCACCAGGTTTTGCAGAAAATAAAAATCTTCGCCTGCCCGTCTCCTGTTCATTCCACCCCGTTTAACGTAGGCTTCCGCTTTTACAGCAAAGGCAGAACCAATGGTGAACAGCGAATACGGATAACCGGAATAATGAAGTGCCCGTTTGTAATAATCGAGGTACAGTTCGTACAATTCAATGCCCTCGCGGTGCTTTTCATCCAACTGTTGTTTTTGATGTTCGAAAGCCAGTGTCGCGCCAACCTGTTTCGGATGTTCCTTGAAATGCTTCTCAATTTCAACCAGGTAGTTCTTGGCTACCAGCGTATCAGCATCTAACGAGACCAAAATTCCGTTTTTGTTATCCGTGAGGTTGAATCTTCTGATGGCTTCGTCCATTCCCTTTTTGCGCGCTAAACCGGCTCCTGCCCATTTCTTCTTCAGGTTTATCGGGCCAACAGCATAAAAACGAATACCGCTTTTTGGGTTCTCCGCTATCCATTCGTCGGCCTCAGCTTTTGTTTGAGTGTTTAAACGGTTGGTTTCTTCGTCGGCCACCTCCGATTGATTGATAAGCAGAATAACTTCCACCATACAATCAGGCAAATCACACTGATTCAGGGAATTCAATGTTTTCGACAATTCCTGTTCCCGCAAACACGGAATTACAATTATTATTCCCGGAGGTATTACCGACAACTCGTTGATGAGGTTTTTGTGCTGATTCTTTTCCAGGTATTTATCGGCAAACATAGAACAAAGCTAAGAGTTATTTTAAAGTCGACCTCAGGTTACAATAAAAAGCAAAAAAAATCCGGGCGCTAACCCGGATTTCCATTTATGTTATGTGCTTAATTATTCTGTTTTTGTTGCATCGTATTCTTCGTTCAATGCTGTTAAAACGTCAGCGGTAATATTGGTTGTTTCAGGTCCAATCAAAACGTTTGCGCCATTTAAAATATAATCGTAACCGGCTTTTTCGTTGTAACGCTTCAGGTAATCCATCATATTGTCAAGAATCTGGTTGTTGTTGTCCTGCTGAATTTTAGCCAGCTTTGTCGACAACTCCTGATCCAGTTTCTGAATCTCCTGCTCTTTACCCAATAAACGATCACGCTCCTGTACAGCACGTTGTTCAGTTAAAAAGCCGCCACGCTGAAGTTTTTCCTGGAAAGCAGCTGCTTCCTTTTCAAACGACTGACGTTTAGTTCCGTATTCAGTTGTATAAGCTTCCTGTTGTTTTGTAAACTCATCGTGCAAATCTTGCGACAGAGTATAATTTAAAAGCACTGAATCGGCTTTAATATAAGCGATTTTCAGATCGCCACCGGTTCCGACAGCGGCTTTAACAGGTGTTCCTTCACTGGCTCCGCTTCCGGTAAAATGCAAAACGTACAAAACTGCAATCGCAACAAAAAGCACTACACTAACTACTAACGATGTTCCTTTCATCTTTTTTTATTTTTTACTTCATCAATTTATTCAAAATAAGTTGCGCTTCTGGCAACCGTTATTTCCAATAAACTTTTAGGTTCAACTTTCTAAATCCCGACAAAGATACTTTTTTAGCGGAAATGCCCTACTCTAATTGACAATTTTTTGATGTTATTAATAATCAACCAGTTCTATATAAAAGCTGCCTAAAATCATGCTCTGCCAATGATAAACATCATTGCACGAGGCGAGTTGCATATCGTATTTTTATGCTGCGCAAAATAGTATTTACCTAAATTATAAAATGTTGAATAAGTTAATAGCAAATATGTTGCCTTTCATGCCCAAAAAACTGGTTTGGGTTTTCTCGAAAAGGTACATTGCAGGCGAATCGATGGAAGAAGGTTTGCTTGCCTCGAAACTACTGAATGAAAAAGGGATTGAAGTTACGGTTGATATTTTAGGTGAATTTATTACCACTCTTGATGAAGCAGAAAAAAATCGTGACGAATACCTGGAAGTGATCGAACGATTTACGTCGGAGAATGTAAAAGGTAGTTTCTCGATAAAACCAACCATGTTTGGGATGCTTCTTGATAAAGAAGTGTGTTACAATCTACTACGCGAGGTTATAGAGTTTGCAGCCGAGAAAGATTCTTTCATTCGTATTGATATGGAGGACTCGCAGTGTGTTGACATGGAGTTGGATATTTTTCGCCGTTTGAGAAAAGAATTTCCAAAACATGTTGGTTTGGTACTTCAGGCTTATTTACGCCGCACCGAAAGTGATTTGGTAGTGCTGAACGACCTGAACAACACTAACTACCCCATCAGTTTCAGACTGTGCAAAGGTATCTACGTTGAACCCGAAAATATTGCATTTAAGGAGTATGACGAAGTTCGCCAGCATTTCCTAAGGGATTTAAAATACATGTTCGACAATAAAATGTACGTGGGAATAGCCACTCACGACAAATTCCTGGTTGAGGAATCGATGAAGATGATCAGGGAAATGAATATCCCGAAAGATATGTACGAATTCCAAATGTTGTACGGGGTAACACCCGATCTACGCCAACTGATCATTGACAACGGACACAAAATGCGTGTTTATGTTCCGTTTGGCGAGAAATGGTTTAACTATTCGACCAGGAGATTAAAAGAGAATCCAAAAATGGCTCAACATATAATTAAGGCACTTTTTATAAGGGGGTAATTTTTAGGAGTTAAACGGAAAAGGATGGCAGTGCCATCCTTTTTTTATGCTGCTAATCTTTTAAAATAACTATCTCCTCAATCGGTCGTTTGGGCACATGATGTACGCCATTTTCATCGCGCCAGTATTTTATATTACCATCTTTGGCCTCATCAATAACTACTTCTTCCGCCGGTTTCCCCAACACAATAATATAAAGTAACTCCAGTTTCTCATCGAGCTCCAGCAATTTTGCAACTTTGGCTTTATTTACCGAACCAATCATACAACCGCCAAAACCATCTTCGGCAGCCCCCAGTAAAATACTTTGCATGGCAATTCCGTCGTCGCAATAATGGTTATCGGCAATATTGTGGTCGTTAATAACGGCAACATACGCTACTGGTCGCTCACCTTCTGTCGCTCCTTTCCAGTTCGATAAATAGCCGGCCCACCCCAGAAAAGGGAAAATCTTTTCACACATTTCGGTTTTGGTAACAATAGCATATTTTAACGGCTGTGCATTTCGTCCGCTGGCCGATAGCCTTGCCAGATCTATCCAGCTGATAATTTGTTCTGAAGAAATTTTTACCGCCTCATCAAACCGGCGATAACTGCGATTACGGGTTATAAGTTCTTTGATCATGATTTTTGCTTCTTGTTCTGAATCAAAATTAATAACCTAAATTCAAATTAAAAGAAAAAAGGATAGAACCTGAGGCTAAAAAAGAATTGCTGACCAAACTTAACCACTAGAAAAAATAACCTCACTCTACCCTTTTGTTCCAAAACGTATTTTGCGGGTAACTATTGCGCCAGACAACTTTAATCAATGTTAAATGTAGAATGGAGATTTTATTAAGCACATCTAATTCAATAGGGTTATTACAATTATTATTACTAGATTCGTGGAACAGAACAGAATAGGGTTTTAAAAATAAAGCAAACTATGAACATAAAATTCACCATCAAAAAGAACTCTAATGTTCTGAAATTCCAACAATTAGTTGATGCCATTCTCGACTCAATCAGCCGAAACGAGCTAAAAGAAGGCGACATGCTTCCTTCGGTAAATCAAATTATGAAGGACTGCAAACTGTCGAGAGATACCGTTTTTAAAGCTTATGCCGAGCTAAAAAAGCGTGGTGTGGTAGAATCAGTTCCTAACCGCGGGTATTTTGTTACCCGAAAAATTACCAAGGTATTTTTGTTCCTCGACACGTTTAAGGCTTACAAAGAAGTGCTATATCATTCTATTCTGAATCACTTGCCCAAAAATATCAGTGTCGATTTGCATTTTCACCATTACAACATCCACCTTTTCGACAAGATTATTACCGAAAGTGTAGGACGCTACACCAAATATATAGTAATGAATTTCGACCATAAAAAGGTGAAAAAAATTATTGATAAAATTCCGGAAGAACAATTGCTTATTATCGACTGGAAAATTAATGGTGAAGGGAAATCATGTGTTTATCAGAATTTTGGAGAAACCGTTTATAATTGCCTCGATGAAAATATAAGCGCCATTTCGAAATACAAACGCTTTACACTTTTTTATCCTGAATTTACCTATCACCCGCGAGAGGTTGTGGATAATTTCGAACGCTTTGGTAAAAAGTATAATTTGAACCACCGGGTTATAACCACCTTTGATGAATTTGATTTGCAGGAAGGAGACCTTTATTTTCTGGTAAGCGACCGTACGCTGGCAAGTTTTCTCGATCAGTGTACTGAAAAGGGATTTGAACCCGGACAAGAAGTCGGTGTGATATCGTACAACGAGACTCCGATGAAAAAATACGTTAAAGAAGGCATAACAGTAATATCAACCGATTTTAAGCTGATGGGGCAAAAAGCAGCCGAGTTTGTATTAAAAGGAAAGACTATAAATGTTGAGGTTCCAACAACTTTAAAACTCAGGTCATCTCTATAAATATGTTTTATAACATTTTTTTAAAAGTTTGAGATAATACAAAATACATCTATTTTTGCAACCATATCAGAACAGAACAGATTAAAGACTAAATAAATAAAATCACTTATAATCATGCACTTATTAGGACTAGACATCGGAAGCTCTTCAGTTAAGGTTTCTTTGGTAGAAGCAAACAGCGGAAACGTAGTAGCTTCATCGTTTTACCCAAAACAGGAAATGAAAATTACCGCTCACAAAGCAGGCTGGGCAGAACAGGCGCCGGAGCTTTGGTGGGAAAACCTGAAGTTAGCGCTTGCTGATGTTCTCTCAACGGCTAATATTGATAAAGAAAACATTGAGTCGATCGGTATTTCGTATCAAATGCATGGTTTGGTTATGGTGGACAAAAATCAGGAAGTTTTGCGCCCGTCGATTATTTGGTGCGACAGCCGTGCCGCTGTTTATGGCGATAAAGCTTTTGACGAAATTGGTGGGCAGCGTTGTTTAACCAACTTGTTGAACTCGCCGGGTAACTTTACCGCATCGAAACTAAAGTGGGTAAAAGAAAATGAGCCCGAAACTTTTGCAAAAGTTGATAAAATTATGCTTCCGGGCGATTATATTGCCATGAAACTTACCGGCGAGGCACAAACTACTATCAGCGGTCTTTCTGAGGGAATTATGTGGAATTTCAAAGAAAATGACCTGGCTAAAATGTTGTTCGACAACTATGGCTTTTCATCCGACATTGTTCCTGAAATTGTTCCAACTTTTGCTGCATCGGGTCAGGTAAGCGCCAAAGCAGCTGCTGAATTAGGACTATCAACTAAAACAAAAGTAAGTTACCGTGCAGGTGACCAGCCCAACAATGCTCTGTCGCTGAATGTGCTTAATCCTGGCGAGATTGCCACAACAGCAGGAACTTCGGGAGTGGTTTATGGTGTAAGCAACGAAATTAAATACGATCCGCAGTCGCGTGTAAACACTTTTGCGCACGTTAATCACACTCCGGCAGATCCACGACTTGGCGTTCTGCTGTGTATTAACGGAACAGGTATTTTAAATGCGTGGTTGAAACGAATGGTGGCCGAAGATCTTTCGTATGAAGCAATGAATGAGCTGGCTTCAAAAGTGGCTATCGGCTCTGATGGCATCTCTGTCCTACCCTTTGGAAATGGTGCTGAGCGTGTTCTTCAGAACAAAAATATCGGTTCGATTTTCTCGGGCGTCAACTTTAACATACACGGAAAAGGCCACTTGCTGCGAGCTGCGCAGGAAGGAATTGTGTTCTCGTTTAAATACGGTATGGACATCATGAAAAATATTGGAATTGATGCATCGGTAATTAAAGCCGGTAAAGCCAATATGTTCCTCAGCCCTATTTTCAGAGAAACGCTGGCCGGAATTTCTGGTGCAACTATCGAGCTGTACAATACAGACGGATCGGTTGGTGCAGCGCGCGGTGCCGGTGTTGGATCGGGTTATTACAAATCGTTTAACGAGGCTTTCTCGAACCTGAAGAAGCTGGATATAATCGAGCCCGACGCACAAAAAGTTGCGGCTTATCAGGAAGCATACGAAAACTGGAAATTGGAGCTTGAAAAAGCAATAAAATAGCACGAAACTCGAACTAACGAGAAATATAAAACAGATAAAATAACAATTCATAAAATTATTAAAATGGAAGTTTTAAAAGGAAACAAAGAGTATTTTAAAGGAATCGACCAGATTAAATTCGAAGGTCCTGATTCAAAAAATCCAATGGCGTTTAAATGGTACGACGAGAACAGAGTTGTTGCCGGAAAAACAATGAAAGAGCACCTGCGTTTTGCAGTAGCTTACTGGCACACATTCTGTGCAACAGGCGACGATCCGTTTGGACCGGGAACACAAATTTTCCCATGGCAAGGTGCTGCTGATCCAATGGATGCTGCCAAAGAAAAAATGGATGCTGCTTTCGAATTCATTACAAAATTAGGCGCTCCATTCTATTGTTTCCACGATACTGACGTTGCCGGCGACGGAACAGTTTTCGAGATCGAAAAAAGAATGGAAAAACTGGTTGAGATCGCGAAACAGAAACAAGCTGATTCGGGCGTTAAATTATTATGGGGTACTGCCAATGTATTCGGTAATCCTCGTTATATGAACGGTGCATCAACCAATCCTGATTTTAATGTGGTGACAAATGCTGCTGTTCAGGTTAAAAATGCGATCGATGCAACAATTGCGTTAGGTGGTACCGGTTATACTTTCTGGGGAGGACGCGAAGGTTACATGAGCCTGCACAATACCGATACAAAACGCGAATTGGCTCATTTGGGAGAATTCCTGCGCATGGCACGCGATTACGGTCGTAAACAAGGTTTTACAGGTTCTTTCTTTATCGAGCCAAAACCAATGGAGCCAACAAAACACCAGTACGATTACGATGCGCAAACTGTTATCGGCTTCCTTCGAGCTAATGGTTTGGAAAACGATTTCAAACTGAATATTGAAGTAAACCACGCTACACTTGCCGGTCATACATTTGCTCACGACTTGAGAATGTCGACTGACGCCGGTTTGCTTGGATCGATTGATGCCAACAAAGGTGACTACCAAAACGGATGGGATACCGACGAATTCCCAACTAACATTTACGAAGTAACTGAAGCCATGCTTGAGATTCTGCCTGCAGGAGGTTTTACTCATGGAGGTATTAACTTTGATGCAAAAACACGTCGTAATTCAACCGATCTTGATGATATCTTTATCGCACACATTGGTGGTATGGACGTATTTGCACGTGCATTGGTAATTGCAGATAAGATTCTGAACGACTCACAATATTGCGCTATGCGCGCTGCGCGCTATGCTTCGTTCGACGAAGGTAAAGGAGCCGAATTTGAAAGCGGTAAATTAACAATTGAAGATATGTACGCTATTGCAAAAGAAGTTGGCGAACCAGCTCAGATCAGCGGAAAGCAAGAGCTAATAGAACAGTTAATCAACTGGTACATTTAATAAGTGTTTTTCAATAAAACGTTCAATAGTCCCGATTCATTATATTTGAAACGGGACTATTTCCTATTAATAAACCAATGAAAAACAACTTATGAAGAACAATAAAGCATATATACTGATTATAACCTTTGTGGCAACACTCGGAGGATTGCTCTTTGGTTACGATACTGCAGTAATTTCCGGTGCCGAAAAATCGGTACAAGCTTTCCTTATCGACAGCCAGGGCTTAAGTACTCTAATTCATGGCTTAACCATTTCGAGTGCCCTAATTGGCTGTATTATTGGTGGCGGAATATCGGGTATTTTTGCATTAAAAATTGGCCGTAGAAAATCGCTGATGATCGCCGCTCTGCTTTTCTTTATATCAGCGCTGGGTTCCGGTTATCCCGAAACTTTATTTTTCGAAAAAGGCCAGGCCACTTTGGGGCTGTTATACATGTTTAATGTTTACCGTATAATTGGAGGAATTGGCGTTGGTATGGCATCGGCTATAGTTCCCATGTATATTGGTGAAATTGCACCTGAAGATATTCGCGGTCGCTTAGTTTCGATAAACCAGTTTGCCATCATCTTTGGAATGTTGGTGGTATACTTTGTTAACTGGGGAATTGCTAACGGTCAATCATTAGATTGGATCAACGAAATCGGGTGGAGAAGAATGTTCTTGTCGGAAGCGATACCTGCAGGTCTATTTGGAATTTTACTGTTTTTCGTTCCCGAAACACCTCGCTACCTCACCTTGAAACAAAAAGATAGTGAAGCTCTTGTTATTCTTGAAAAAATTAATGGAAAAAGCAGGGCAAAAGAAATTCTTAACGATATTAAAGCCACCGTTGAAAGCCATTCAGGCAAATTATGGTCGTACGGAAAACTGGTGATTATTATCGGTATTCTGCTTTCTGTATTTCAGCAATTTGTAGGAATTAATGTGGCGTTATATTACGCTCCACGTATATTCGAAAGTATGGGAGCGGCTAAAGACGCGTCGATGTTACAGACCATTGTAATGGGATTGGTGAACGTTGTTTTTACCGTTGTGGCTATATTAACGGTTGACAAATGGGGACGCAAACCATTATTGATGGTAGGATCAATTGGGATGGCTGTTGGAATGTTTGCCATAGCAGGCTTAGCCTTTTTTGAAATTATTGGGACCAGCACACTGGTATTCATTATTGTTTATACGGCTTCATTTATGATGTCGTGGGGACCAATTTGCTGGGTTCTTATTTCAGAAATATTCCCGAATAAAATTCGTGGTCGTGCAGTTGCAATTGCAGTTGTTGCTCAATGGGCAGCTAACTACTTTATTTCATCAACCTATCCGGCCATGATGGAGTTTAGCGGGGCTGTAACTTATGGTTTTTATGGATTAATGAGTTTACTATCGTTCTTCTTCGTGTGGAAGATGGTACCCGAAACAAAAGGAAAAACTTTAGAGGAGATGGAAAGTCTCTGGAAGAAATAGTTTTTAGTTGAAACGATAAAAAAACGGGATTTAAAAAATCCCGTTTTTTGTTTCCTTTATTTTGGTTCCCAAAAGCATCGTTTTGGTGACACAATTTTTTCTTCGGCCTTCATAGGTTTTCCGGCAGCTTGCATAGCCGCCAAAACTTTTTCCGTACTCATTTTCTACTTATTAAGCAAAGCGTTCTGAAACAACTTTCCAGTCTACAATTTTCCAGAAATCAGCAACATAAGCGGGACGTGCGTTTTGTTTATCCAGGTAGTATGCATGTTCCCAAACATCGCAAGTTAGTAGTGGCTTTTTCCCATCGCGCAATGGGTTTCCTGCATTGCTGGTTTGAACGATTTCCAACTCGCCTTTTTCATTAACTACCAACCAAGCCCAACCCGAGCCAAACAAAGTAGCAGCTGCTTTTGAGAAAGCTTCTTTAAAAGCATCGAACGATCCGAATTTAGCATCGATAGCCGCTTTTAATTCGTCTTTTGGTTCTTTACATCCATCAGGACTAAATTGCATAAAATAAAATGTGTGATTCCAAACCTGAGCTCCGTTATTAAAAATACCGCCTTCGGCTTTTTTAATAATGTCCTCCAAACTTGCATTTTCAAACTCGGTTCCTTCAATCAGGTTATTTACGTTATTCACATAAGCCTGGTGGTGTTTTCCGTAGTGGAACTCGATTGTCTTTTCACTTATTACTGGTTCCAATGCATTATTTGCATATGGAAGTTTTGGTAAACTAAATGCCATAATTCTTCTTGTTTAAAGATTGTTAATTTGATTTTTTTGATTTCTAAAGATACAACATTTTTGGAGCAAAAAAGATTAGTTGTTTCTTTAATTTGGAAGGAGTTTAAATAATATTTAAGCGAACAAAAATCACCATTCAAGCCTATCAAATATAGCCTCTTGCTTATGTCCTTTCGGCCAAAAACTTAACATAAATAAGTAAAATGGAGCAATAAAAACCCCGGAGCCTCTGCCCCGGGGAAAAAACCAAAAATCAACTAACCTTTAAACCGCCTGGCGACTTCATCCCAGTTGATGAGATTCCAGAATGCATTCACATAATCCGGACGTCTGTTTTGGTAGTTCAGGTAATATGCATGTTCCCATACATCGATCCCCAAAATTGGAGTTCCCTGAACTTCGGCCACATCCATCAGCGGATTATCCTGATTGGGCGTAGACGAAACCACCAGCTTATTGTTTTGAAGAACCAACCATGCCCAACCCGACCCAAAGCGAGTCAAAGCTGCCTTGGTGAAGGCTTCCTGAAAATTTTCTATGCTTCCAAATGAATCATTTACTGCGTCTAATAAAACTCCTTCCGGAGCCGGTGCACCCCCCGGTGCAATTACTTCCCAGTACAAATTGTGGTTAAAAAAACCACCACCATTGTTACGTACCGCAGTTGATTGACCTGACACTCCACTTAAAATTTCTTCTATCGATTTTACTGCAAGATCAGTTCCTTCAACTGCTCCGTTCAGGTTATTAGTATAACCAGCATGGTGCTTACTGTGATGGATTTCCATTGTTCTTGCATCAATATGTGGCTCCAGTGCCGTGTAATCGTATCCTAATTTTGGTAATTCAAATGCCATTTTATATTATTTAAAAGATTTAAATATTCTTATTTCTTATTAGCAAAAGTATACGCTATTTAGAATTATTCCAAATCTTCGAATAATAAAACACATTGAAATCCTTTATTGTTCATAGAAGGAATTAATAAATACAGAATTTCAAGGAATTAAACCATAAAAGCAGGCTAAAAACCAAGGCTGAAAGAAAAAAAGAGAAGCAGAAATATTTATTTACTTCTATCCATTTAATAGCTTTATCAATAATGCTACCTTTGCCACCTCATTCGCAAAAAATGAATAGAAGCATTTTAAAACTTGCCGTTCCCAATATCATCAGCAACATTACTGTTCCGCTGTTGGGATTAATCGATTTGGCTCTGATGGGGCATCTCGGATCAGAGGTATACATTGGTGCAATTTCGCTGGGAAGTGTAATATTTAATTTCATTTACTGGGGATTTGGCTTTCTTCGAATGAGTACTTCCGGTTTCACGGCACAGGCTTTTGGCGAAAAAAAATCGGCCGAAGCAATAACCATATTAATACGTGCATTGCTTTTAACACTATCAGTAAGTGTTATTATTTTGCTGCTCCAATCCCCTATTGCCTGGGGAAGTTTTAAATTAATTGGCGGTAGTCCCGAAGTAGAGACTTTGGCAAACGAATATTTCAGAATACGAATTTGGGCGGCTCCTGCAACGTTAAGTCTGTTTGTTTTCAGCGGATGGTTTCTGGGCATGCAAAATGCACGCTACCCTATGATTATTGCCATTTTGGTTAACGTTGTAAATATTCTGCTCAGTGTATTTTTTGTTTTTGGCTTAAAAATGAAATCCGACGGAGTAGCACTTGGAACAGTAATTTCGCAGTACGCCGGATTACTGACCGCAATTTTTCTGTTGTACAAAAAATACCGTAAAATGCTCCCGCTGGTTACAAAAGCCGGTGTGATGGACCTAAAGTTCATGACGAATTTCTTTAAGGTAAACACAGATATTTTCATCCGCAGCTTTTGTATAATAGTTGTATTTACATTTTTCACCTCGAAATCAGCCAGCATCAACGACACCATACTTGCCGTTAATTCAATCCTTCTTCAGTTCTTAATGTTCTTCTCCTTTTTTATTGATGGCTTTGCCTTTGCCGGAGAAGCGCTTGTGGGAAAATTTATCGGAGCAAAAGAAATACAGAATCTAAAAAAAGTTGTAACGCTTCTACTCTACTGGGGACTTGGATTAGCCGCTCTATTTACAATACTCTATCTCGCAGGAACAAATCTCATTTTAAAACTGCTCACCTCCCAGAAAAACGTAATTGAAAGTGCACAACAATTTCTGTTTTGGATAGTATTGATTCCGGTTGCTAGTGTAGGCTCATTTATTTGGGACGGGATTTATATTGGAGCAACAGCATCGCGGCCCATGCGAAACAGCCTGTTAATTTCAACTTTTCTGATTTTTGCACCGGTTTACTATTTCTTAAATCCGGTTTGGAATAATCATGCGCTTTGGATGGGAATGCTGCTTTTTATGTTTTCGAGGGGAGTAATACTTGCTCTTCTCTATCGAAAAAGAATTTTAAATCCAATAAGCAAGAAAGTTTAGTATTGGTTAGGAAATAAAAAATATCCAATACCTAATTTAGAATAATCACATACTCAAAATTGGATATTGGATATTGAGAATTTCTTTCTCTCTATTCACCAACAGCTTTTAGCCAGGCCGCAGCCATCAATTCTGCACCGGCCATTGATGGATGCACTCCGTCAGGTGTCCAGTAGGTTCCTGGCGCATGTTTAATTGCCTCATCAAATACTTTCTGAAAAGGTACCCAAATCGTTTCAAACTCGTCTGAAATCTTTTTCGCAGCAACCTGGTATTGTTGCATTGGCTCAATCCATGTTTCGTCAACAGCACTTGTTTCCAACACATAAAATGGCTCGCACAAAACCAACTTAATTCCGGGGAAAGCTTCCTGCGTACGTTTCAGTAATGCACGGAAATCATTCTCGTAAATCTCAATGGTGCCGTCGTAATTACCATCGCGTGTATGCCAGTAATCATTCACACCAATTAAAATACTCAGTACATCCGGTTTCAATTCCAGGCAATCTTTATCCCAACGATCGGCCAGTTGAAAAACCTTGTTTCCACTGATACCACGGTTATAAATGGTAAGCTGCTCTTCAGGATAGGTATTTAATAGTTGTGAAGCTGCCAAAAGCGCATAACCGTTTCCGAACGACCAGGCCCGGTTGGGCGACTCATTTTGTCTGTCGCGCCCGGCATCGGTTATCGAATCGCCCTGAAACAACACCGTGTTACCTTTCGCAAAAATTGATTCCTTCTTTTGTTCCGGTTCAGCAACACACGCTGCAACAATACTCGAAATACTTGCAGCTGCTACTGCTCCTGCAGTTGATTTGTATAAGAAATTTCTTCTGGAAATACTCATTTGGTTACATTTAAGTTGATTTAGAAAAACAAATGTAAATAAATTATGGCAGCTGTTTAACATTATACCGTAGCTAAATTAGTCCGGAATCACCATAATATCGAAATACAAACAAAAATTACAAAACCCATTTTGGCAATTTTCGAAAACTATCCGTTATTTTAGTCTCGTTTTTGGATAGCACTATGGATTTTACACAATTATCATTCGATACGCCGGTTGAATTAATCAACCAGGCTATAAAGGAAACGCTGGTTGGGAGCCTCGGAATTGAGATCACAAAAATTGCAGAAGGACAAGTTGAAGGAATGTTAGATCTTTCTGCTAAAAATTCGCGTCCGGGAGGTATTTTACACGGCGGTGCCAACCTGGCTATGGGCGAAACACTGGCCGGTTTAGGCAGCATGTTATTGGTTGATATGAAAACTTATGAAGTGCTCGGAATTATGGTAAACGGCAATCACACAGGCGTATTAAAAAAAGGTAAGGCGCTGGCGGTTGCAAAAATCGTTCATCGGGGCAAACAAACGCATGTGTGGAATGTTGATATTTGCAATGAAGAAGGGAGATTGATTTCATCTGTACGTGTTACCAATATGATTACTGAAAAGAATGACCGATAACGAAAGATTAATACATCTGATCGACGAACTCGTTACCAAAAACTGCTCATTTGCCCTCTGGTCTGTGCCCGGCGATAAAACGCTTGAGCTTCTTATTTCATGCCAGGAAGCGATGATTTATCCCAATGAGGTGAGCCGCTTAAACGGGCAGGAAGGATTTGTTTTTGCGCCTTATCACATCAGCAAGGAAACACCGCTGATTCTATTAAAACCGGATATTTACAAAACGGGAATTGAGGAAATCCTCAAGCTGAACATGGATGATGTTAAAGTTTGCCAGAAAGAACAGACGAACTACACATCGCATTATGTAATTGAGAAAGACGAGTATTTGTCAGACATTGAGCAAACAGTCAACACTATAAAAAATACGAAGCTGGCAAAAGCCATTGTGTCGCGCATTATTCCGGTAGAACGAAAAAATGAATCGTTGGGAAAATTGTACACCCAGTTATTCGAACAAACGCCAAATGCTTTTGTGTATATGGTAAATCTGCCAAAAGCCGGTTTGTGGATGGGTGCAACTCCCGAGATTCTTTTAAAGTCAGAAGGCAAATTAATGGAAACCGTTTCGCTGGCCGGAACGCAGCCCCGTGTTTCGGATACTGAATACGGCTGGAGTACCAAAGACATTGAAGAACAAGCGTTTGTTTCGCGCTACCTGGTTGATCTGTTGTACCGGTTTGATATTCACCGATACACCACACGCGGCCCGGAAACACTGGAAAGCGGAAAAGTGGCACACCTGTTTACCAGTTTTCTGTTTGCAAAAAAGAAACTGGACGACTGTCTTGGAGACTTTATTGCGGAATTGCATCCAACTCCGGCGGTTTGTGGATTTCCAAAATCGAAAGCCGACAAATTCATTCATACCATCGAAAAACACGACAGGCGATACTACAGTGGTTTTCTTGGTCCGTGGCAACTTAAAGATTCAGTAAGATTATTTGTAAATTTGCGCTGCATGGAAATAATTCCCGAGAAATACATGCTTTATGCAGGTGGCGGAATTACTTCGCGGTCGGTTCCCGAAGAAGAATGGGAAGAGACCAACAACAAAGCAAAAACCTTGTTATCGGCAATTGAAGCTATACGACAGAATGATCTCAACTAAAAAACACGTTCAACAACTGGCAGCTCTCCTTCATCAGAAGGGAATTCATGACGTGATTATTTCTCCCGGATCGAGAAACGGTCCAATGATTAACACTTTTGTGGGAAGTGGTTTATTTAATTGCCGCAATGTAGTTGACGAGCGCAGTGCAGCTTATTTTGCCATGGGTTTGGCACAGGCGCTGAACAAACCTGTTGCTATAGTTTGCAGCTCAGGAACGGCGACATTGAATTATGCACCTGCCGTTGCTGAAGCTTTTTATTTAAATATACCACTAATCGTGATCACTGCCGATCGTCCCGAATACTGGATCGACCAGATCGAAAACCAGTGCATCAACCAGAAAGGTATTTATTCGAACTTTGTAAAAAAAGAATACAACTTTCCATTGGAGGAATCGGAAACTGAGTTGTGGCAAGCGGCACGCGAAATAAATGAGTGTTTGAATGCAGCCGTATCGGGGAAACCAGCACCAGTGCATATTAATGTTCCGTTGGAGGAACCGTTGCATGATTTACTGGACGAAGAATTACCGACAATAAAAGCGATCGATGCTAAAGAATCAGTTTTATACCTTGATAAAGCAAGTCTGAGTAAGTTTGCTGCTGAGTTGAATGCAGCAAAAAAAGTGCTGATTTTGGCAGGGCAGCAAAATGCCGATACGGAACTGGAAAAACTTTTAGCGGAGTTTATTGAAAAAACCGGTGCCGTTGTTTTAAAAGAACATCTGGCAAACCTGAATAATGAAAGTTTTTGCGGAAATATCGATACAATAATGGCAGCTATTTTAGCTGATGTTCCTGCTGATTTTCAACCGGATATTCTGATCACTTTTGGCGGGCATATTGTTTCGAAAGCATTAAAACAGTTTTTGAGAAAAAACAGAGCTGCCCAACACTGGCACCTTTCGCCGGCTAATGATCATTACGATACTTACCAGTCACTTACCGAAGTGGTACAAACCGATGCAAAAACCTTTTTCTCGCAAATGCTTCCGGAAGTAAGCGAGAAACAACAGGAATATTTGCAACGTTGGAAAAACAAAGAAAAGCAGGTAAACGAATTGCGAGACAAATATATTTGGAAAACTCAGTTTTCTGATTTGAAAGTAATAGCGGAAATTTGCCAATCAATTCCCGAAAATTCAGTTGTGCACTTGGGAAACAGTTCGCCGGTGCGTTATGCTTTAATTGCAGATTGGACAACCAACACCACTTTTTTAAGTAATCGTGGTACCAGCGGAATCGATGGACCGATGTCAACTGCTGTGGGTTATGCGTCTGCCTCTGAAAAAATTAATACTGTGTTGATCGGCGACTTGTCGTTTTTCTACGATTCAAATGCCCTGTGGAATATTTACATTGGCGAAAATCTTCGGATCATTGTAATCAATAACGGCGGTGGAAATATTTTTAGCCTGATAAAAGGACCAGGAGAATCACCCGCTTTCCAACAGCATTTTTATGCCGAAAACAAATTCAAAGCAAAAGGTATTGCCCTAACATTTGGGCTGGATTATTTGAGTGCTAAGAATGAAACAGAATTAAAAAACTCGATTACGGAGTTGTATTCGCCAACAAGAAAAAAAACAACAATTCTGGAAGTTTTCACCGATGCGGAAGTGAATACAAAAACTTTCCGGGGCCTTTTTAAGTTTGTAAAACAATAAAACAACATACAATGAGTACAAAAAGACAATGGGAAACCATTAAAGAATACGAGGATATCTTTTTCGATTATTACGATGGAATTGGCAAGATTACCATCAACCGCGAGCAGGTACGGAATGCTTTCCGTCCAACTACCGTGAACAACATTAGCGATGCTCTGCACCTTTGTCGTGAAGACCAGCGTATTAATGTAATTGTGCTAACCGGTGCCGGTGATAAGGCATTTTGCTCAGGTGGCGACCAAAATGTAAAAGGCACAGGTGGTTACATCGACGAAAACGGTATTCCTCGCCTGAACATTCTTGAGGTGCAAAAACAAATTCGCAGCATGCCCAAACCTGTAATTGCCATGGTGAATGGATATGCCATTGGTGGTGGTCATGTGCTACATGTAGTTTGCGACATCAGTATTGCCAGCGAAAATGCCATCTTTGGCCAAACCGGACCTAAAGTGGGTAGTTTCGATGCAGGATTAGGATCATCGTACCTTGCAAGTGTTGTGGGACAAAAGAAAGCCCGCGAGATTTGGTTTATGTGCCGTCAGTACTCGGCTGCCGAAGCACTTGAAATGGGATTGGTAAACAAAGTTGTTCCTTTCGATGAGCTGGAAGATGAAGTTGTTGCATGGGCACAAAAAATGCAGGAACACAGTCCGCTGGCACTACGCATGCTAAAACTGGGATTAAACGCTGAACTCGACGGACAGATTGGAATTCAGGAGTTCGCAGGAAACGCAACATTATTGTACTACCTTACTGAAGAGGCACAAGAGGGAAAACATGCCTTCCTTGAAAAACGTAAACCGGACTTTAAGAAATACCCAAAATTTCCGTAATAAAGTTACGAGACACGAGTTACGAGTTGGCGAAGCGAATTGAAAATCGGCCACAGCCAAATCCCGACCGCAGCGTCGGGGTATCCTGTATCAAACATCAAGAATCCAGTATCCAGTATCCAGAATCTAATATCTAGCATCAAGTATGGCAACAGCAAAAAGTTGGGTAAATGCAGCACGGTTACGCACTCTCCCATTGGCATTATCGGGCATATTGATGGGCTCGGCACTGGCAGCATTCTGGCATGGGTTTGACTGGATTGTTTTTACACTTGCAATACTCACCGCAACATTAATACAGGTGTTTTCGAACTTTGCCAACGATTACGGCGATTTCCAAAAAGGCACCGACAATCATCAGCGTTTGGGGCCAACACGAACGATGCAGGGCGGCGAGATCACCATCAAAGAAATGAAATCCGGTATGCTTGTTGTTGCCGGATTAAGTTTTTTGCTGGGAATTGTTTTGGTTTATTCAGGAACGTGGCACCACAGTCCAACTGCATTTTTTGTATTTATAGGACTGGGAATACTAGCACTTTTGGCTGCTTATTTCTATACGGCAGGTAAAAAATCCTACGGTTATATCGGATTGGGTGACTTGTTTGTATTTCTGTTTTTCGGTTTGCTGCCCGTGATCGGTGTTTTTTACCTTCACAACAATGTTATTGAAAGCGCGGTTTGGTTACCGGCCATTAGTATGGGATTATTCAGCACAGGAGTTTTGAACCTTAACAACACCCGCGACATTGAAAACGATAAACAATCAGGAAAGATTACTATTGCTGTAAAACTAGGACCGCTAAAAAGCCGCATTTACCATTCCATGCTTATTGGGCTGGCATGGATTGCACTGATCATTTTTACAGTTCAGCAACAAAAAACAGCATGGCAATGGTTGTTTCTGTTGGTATTACCGGTTTCAATTATCGACCTCATAAAAATATTCCGTATAAAAGACGGTCGCCAACTTGACCCGTTTTTAAAACGGCTGGCACTGCAAGCTTTGGCATTAACACTATTGTTTTCGCTCGGACTGATACTATCATGATAAAAGCACGCTACCAAAAATATGAGCTGTTTTTTAAGCAACCTGCCGGCACTTCTCGTGGGGTGTTAAAAACGCGCACGGTTTGGTATTTGTTTTTGGAAGAGAATGGAGTGACAGGACTTGGTGAATGTGCGCCACTAACCGGATTGAGTATTGAAACGCCTGAACAAGTTGAAGTGCAGTTGGATAAAATCTGCGCTGATCCTAAGCTTTTCATAAATAATATTGACTTGTTAAAAGATATTTCATCGCTGACATTTGCATTGGAATCGGCTCTGTTGGATCTGAAAAACGGTGGAAAAAGGAAACTGTTTCCATCCGAATTTACCAGTGGAGAGTCCGGTATTCCTATTAATGGACTGATATGGATGAATGAGGTCGAAAATATGCAAGGCCAGATAGAAGATAAACTTGAAGCCGGTTTTCGATGTATAAAACTAAAGATTGGAGCAAAAGATTTTGAGCAGGAACTGGCACTTTTAAAAGCTGTACGCGAGCGTGTCTCAAGCGATGAAATTATTCTACGGGTAGATGCCAACGGTGCTTTTGATACTGATTCAGCTCCTACCAAACTGAAGAGACTTGCAGAATTACAACTTCATTCCATTGAGCAACCGATACGAGCAGGACAATGGGAAAAGATGGCAGAATTATGCAAAACCACTCCACTGCCCATCGCTCTTGATGAAGAGTTAATTGGCATCAACGAACGCGAGAAAAAAATACAACTACTGGAAACAATCCGTCCGCAGTTTTTGGTATTAAAGCCAAGTTTACACGGTGGCATTTCGGGTTGCGACGAGTGGATTGAATTGGCTAACAAACGTTCCATCGGTTGGTGGATTACATCGTACCTGGAATCAAATATTGGGCTAAACGCCATTGCACAGTGGACCTTTACAAAGGACACGTCAATGCATCAGGGGCTGGGAACCGGACAATTGTTTACCAATAACATTGCGTCTCCGCTTGAGATTCGTGGCGAAAAACTGTGGTTTAATAGCTCAAAAACCTTCGAAATGTAATGGAGCTGTTCCCGTCACATATCACCATAAACGGGCAACCACAAAATATAAAAGAGTTGCTGCAACAAAAACCCGGGAGCGTTTGGGAACAGAGTTGGTTGAACTTTTTGGAGGAGTGGTACAATGCAAATAATTACGTAGAAGTACAAACTTCGGGGAGTACGGGAACCCCAAAAACCATTACGCTGAAAAAGGATTTTGTAGCAGCCAGTGCCCTGCGCACCATTCGATTTTTTAATCTACAAGAAGGTGATCGTGTTTTACATTGTTTGCCCAGTCAATTTATCGCAGGAAAGCTAATGATAGTGCGTGCCCTTATCGGCAAACTCGATTTAAATCTTATTGATCCGGCATCTGATTTTACAATTTTGCAATTTGACAAACACATAAAATTTACAGCCATGGTTATTAACCAGGTAACAAAATATATGGCACTACCTGAGCAAAACATTGTAAATCTGCTGATCGGCGGCTCTGCAATTCCGCAACCTTTAGAAGAGCAATTACAACAAATTTCAACAAAATGTTATTCGAGTTACGCCATGACTGAAACAGCAACTCACATTGCACTACGCAACTTAAATGGCGATGACCAAACTGATTATTACACTTGTCTTGATGGTATTTCCGTTGAACTGGACGAACGCAATTGTATACGCATTCTGATGCCGGGACTTGAAAACGGAGCCATTCAAACCAACGATTTGGGCGAATTAGAAGATAGTCATCATTTTAAAGTGCTGGGGCGCGTTGATAACGTCATCATTTCCGGAGGTATTAAATTTCTGCCCGAGCAAATTGAGGAGAAACTGGCAAAAGAAATGCTTTTGCCCTACGCCATCGGCTCAGTACCGGACGAACATCTTGGAGAGAAAATAATTTTGCTAATTGAAGGCGATGCTGGTGAAGCAATTAAAACCAACATTCAAGCGCAATGCAACAAATTACTGTCAAAATACGAGCAACCAAAAGACATCTGTTTTATCGAAAAACTTCCACGTACCGAAAATGGCAAAATCGACAGAAAACAATTAAAACACATTGAATAAACATCTTACACCTATTCTCAAGCAAGCACAAAAAACCAAACATAATATATTTCACTTTTTTTCGCATAGATTGTAACAAATCCAATTTTTTAGGTTCAAAGGGAAAATTACTTGAATAGAATGAGTAGCAGAGCGCACAAAATACAATTTGAAGAGCTATATCAACAATACCACCCGATGGTGCTGCAGATGTGCCGCGGTTATATGAAAGGCCACGAAGAGTTGGCAAAAGATCTGGCACAGGAAGTATTTATTAATGTTTGGAATGCACTTCCCGGCTTTAAAGGATATTCAACCTACAAAACCTGGATCTACCGAATTACCGTAAACTCCTGCCTGAATTACCTGCGCAACAAAAAAGAACAGGCAAATATTCCGATAGAAATGATTGAGCAAAATCATACCGATGATTCGCAGAAACTTGAATCGGAAATTGCAAAGTTGTATACAGCAATTGGGCTTTTACCCGAAATCGACAGGCTGATCATTATGATGGTGCTCAACGAGATCGATTACGACGAAATTGCACAAGTAATGGGTCTTAGCACCGGAAATCTGCGTGTACGAATTCACAGAATTAAGAAGAACCTGAAAAATCATTTGAACAATGCAAACTGAATTTAACGACATAAAACAACTGTGGGAGCAAGACAAAACGTCTGCACAAAACAGTCCTGATACATCAGCCATTATAAAACTGGCTGAGCAGAAAAAACGAAGTACCACAAGAACTCAACTGGCAAATATTACAGTTTTAGTGCTTGTTGTTCTAGGATTACTGGCATACTTCCTGTTGGTAGCCAATTTTCAATTCACACTGAGCCATATTGGAGAAGTGCTGATGTGCGGAAGTATTGTACTCCGAATTGGGATTGAACTGGCCAGTATGTTTTATGCAAAAAAAATTGATCTATGCGAAGCCGCACTAAAAAGCAATGATACAATTCTCAGTTATTACAACTTCCGTAAGAAAATTCACGGCAGCATTACTCTTGCAATTATTATACTTTACAGCATTGGATTTTATATGCTAACTCCTGAATTCGCCAACTATTTTCCGCTTTGGTTGATCGTCCTCATCGATGTATCGTATATTCTGGCTGCACTAATTTTCAGCTATTTCATTCGGTCTGCAATTCGTCGCGAAATGAAAGCCCTGAACGAAATCAAAAGATTACGGAAAGACCTGCTGGAACAATAAATTAACCAACATAAAAACAAGCTATTGACCTCGTTGAGAAAACGAAGGTAAGGCAATTCTTATGCAATTTTCACTACTAATTTCATAAACAAAAAACATGATGACAAAGACACAACTCGACGCCCTAAGAACTGATGTAAGCATAAAAGCTAAAAACGGAATCGATTTTATTTTGGCAGCAACAATTATTTGGAGTATGATTGCCGTTATTTGGATGCTCCCCTTTTCGGCATACGACCGAAGTGTTTTTACATTTATTGCCGGAAGTTTCCTGCTTCCATTTGCTTTTGGCCTATCCAAATTGTTAAAAACAAGCTGGGAAATTCCGGAGAATCCCTTGCAACCGCTGGGTTTATGGTTAAATTTCGCCCAGCTATTCTATTTCCCGTTTCTGATATTTGTTTTGATAAAACACCCCGATTATTTTCTGATGACTTACGCCATTATTACCGGGGCACACTTCTTCCCTTATGCCTGGTATTACAACAACAAAGCATACGCATTTATGGCAGGTATCATTTCGGGGGGAAGTTTGTTGCTGACGCTGCGTTTGGCTACTTCCGATTTCTTTCTTGTCGGGTTTTTTATGGCGATATGCCTCTTGATTCTTGCTGTTTGGAATTTCGTTTTGTACCACCAACATATTAAAGGAGACAAGACTATATATTAACCATTAATAAAAACCAAATTCATTGATTATTGTGAGATCGGATAAAAACGCTGAACAATAATTTTGTTAGTTTTGTTTTAGCCTATTCGATAAATTAGAAACAAAAATCAAATGGAAAAATTATTAGAATATAACCCGATATTACTGGCCCTTGGAGCAACCTTGTTTACTTGGCTTTTAACAGCCGCCGGAGCATCAATGGTGTTCTTCTTTAAATCGATTAATAAGAAGATATTGAATTCGATGTTGGGTTTTGCAGCGGGTGTAATGATTGCTGCCAGTTTTTGGTCGCTGTTGAAACCGGCAATCGAAATGGCAGAAGCACAAGGCGAATTATCCTGGAAGCCGGCAGTAATAGGATTTCTGGCCGGAGGTGCTTTTCTGTTATTAATAGATAAAATACTGCCTCACCTACACATGGGTTTATCTATCGATAAAGCCGAGGGAATTCAAACAACATGGCAACGAAGTATACTTTTAGTGCTCGCCATAACTCTCCATAATATTCCGGAAGGACTGGCTGTGGGCGTTGCTTTTGGGGCGCTGGCCAATAATCCCGATATTGGAATTCTTACCGGAGCAGTTGCTTTGGCCATGGGAATCGGGCTGCAAAACTTCCCCGAGGGAGCGGCAGTTTCTATTCCGTTGCGCCGCGAGGGACTCTCGCGCTGGAAGGCTTTTAACTACGGACAACTTTCAGGAATTGTAGAACCGATGGCCGGAGTGCTGGGAGCTTACCTAGTTCTGACTATCGAGCCTTTGTTGCCTTATGCCTTGTCGTTTGCTGCCGGAGCAATGATTTTTGTGGTGGTTGAAGAGCTGATTCCCGAATCCCAACGAGGCAATGAAACCGATTTATCGACCATTGGAGCCATGGTAGGTTTTGCTACCATGATGTTGCTGGATGTTGCTTTGGGGTAAAGTAAACAAGATCATTCATCTTTCGCTATGTTTCGGCTTGTGCATTATGAGAATATGCAGGCCGGGAAGTAGGTGCCTCTTAATTAAATGATCAAAAGCTCAATACGGTGTTTTCAACCCATCATTAAATGTTTAATCATTGCCTAAAATGATTTTTCCCCGTCATTAAATAATTAAACGCTTCCCACAAAGTTTTTGGTTCATCATCAAATGATTAAAACCTCGCCACAACGTTTTCTACACGTGATTAAATGATTAAACACCTCCCACTAATTTTCCGGGGCGCGATTAAATGATTAAATGTTTCCCGCAAAGTTTTTGCCCCGTAATTAAATGATTAAGCCCGGCAACAAAGTTTTTCAGTGTAATTAGTCATTACAAAAAACTGTTTTTCCCAGTGTAATAACCTGAGTTCGATTTTAAAATATTTTCACAGAAAGTCATAATTGCGTCAGGTTTGTACTTAAAATTATGCAGCAATAACGGGTTATTTCAAAGAATTTTAAGTGCAAAGATGGCGTGAGAAGGACTTTCCACTTTTGGCTTTGCTCTTTTTGCCATAAACTGCCCCCACTTTTCTCGTATTATCCCGATAGTACTTCGAAAACCGGAGGCAGTTTCTGACTAAAAATAGCTAAAGCTGTGAGCCATTTTAAGATCGAACTCAGGTTAATAGAAATATGGTTACTTTTAAGGTAGAAAACACGAACAATACTGAAAATATTGAATGAATATGAAAACTACGTCGGAACATAACAAGCGGATAGCAGAAATGACATTTGCGGCAGTATATCCGCACTATGTAACCAAAGTAGAGAAAAAAGGAAGAACGAAGGCAGAGCTGCATCAGGTAATTGAATGGCTGACCGGTTTTGATAAAGCAGAAGTTCAGAAAATGATCGATGAGAAGGTGACATTTGAAACGTTCTTCGAGAAAGCGAACTTGAATCCAAATGCCGAATTAATAAAGGGGGTAATCTGCGGATACCGTATAGAGGAAATTGATAACGTTCTGACCAAACAAGTAAGGTATTTAGATAAACTTATTGACGAGTTGGCAAAAGGCAGAAAGATGGAGAAGATATTGCGGGTGAAGTAAATTTTAGAATTGTTTTCAACTCTCTTCTAAATTAGATTTATTTTTAATGACAAAACTTGAAAAAGTAAATACAATACCAATTTCCGGAGAGACTGAAGAAGTCATTTTTGACTTGCCTGAATCATGGCGAGGCCAAGATTGGAACTTCGTGAAATTTACGCTGTCAGATGGTACCAATTGGTATGGACACTTCAGAGAAAGATATTTTAGGGGTAGTTTTGCAATGCCGATTTACCGGAAAAAAGAATTGCATGTATTGTTTCAGGTGGACACGCCATTATCATTGACATTTTTAAAAAAGAAAAATTAGTAGATCTAGATATTCCGCGCATAACAGATGTTTACGCAGATAGAAAAACAAATACATTCTTCGTTTCGAACTGGCAGAGTTTGCATTTCATTGACGAAAAACTCCACGTTGTAAAAATGCCAATCCCTGTAAAATTTACGTTCGATGGAATTGTTTTCAAAAAAGTAACGGGGCGAAAACTATACTTTGAATTCGAATATCCGTTTACAGTTTATGCAAATAAACATGATTATTATATTGATTTAGAAACAAAAGAAATAAAGAGCGGGAACCAATAACATTTCTTTATTATAAAACAAACCAACAAAATGACTAACAAAAACCAAATAGAAGAGCTACTCCGCGAACAAGAACTTAACGATTACAAATGGATCGATCCAAAAGAAATTGTTGTAGCACAATGGGTGCGTGTAAAGTGTTATTTTGGCTGCAGTGACTATGGACTTGGTTCGTGCCCACCCAATACACCGTCGGTAAGCGAATGCGAGCGTTTTTTTAAGGAATATAAAAGCGCGCTGGTTATTAAACTGAATAAATTTGCCAATAAAAATGACTATCCATCCAACTGGTCCAGAGAAATGACCAACAAACTATTGAGCGTTGAACGTGCTGTGTTTCTGTTAGGGCATCCAAAGGTTTTTCTGCTTAACCAAACCTGTTGCACCTTGTGCAACGATTGCTCAGGCAACCGCCTCAATTGCCACGACAAAAGAAACGCGCGGCCAAGTCCCGAGAGTTTTGCTGTTGATGTGTACGAAACCGTACAAAAAGTAGGCATGAAAATAAATGTGGTGACCAATAATCCAGGCGATATGAACCGGATTGCAATACTTTTAATAGAATAAACCACAAATCAGAAAACCATCTGCAAGCTGAATGGTTATTTTATAATGGCCCGTAAAGAGACCAGAAAACACAATAGTTATGAATGTAATTTTAAGTATTGGGCTCCTAGTTTTCACCGGATATTTATTGGGCGAACTCGCCGAAAAAATAAAACTCCCAAAAATATCAGGGTACATCCTTGCAGGTATTCTGTTAAATCCCGATCTGTCTGGAATCATGTCAGATGAGTTTGTCGGGCACACCGATCCCCTGCTTTCGATTTCATTATCGTTTATCACCTTTTCAATCGGCGGTTCGTTATCGGCAAAAAAACTACATGCAACCGGGAAAACCATATTTTTTCTCACTCTGTTCGAATCGCTTTTTGCCTTTCTCATGGTATTTCTGTTTATGTTTTTCAGCCTTCGGTTTTTTATGCCGGCTTTCCAATCTATAAGTGTAGCGCTAGCCGTTAGTTTGGTATTGGCGTCGCTGGCGGCACCTACCGATCCGTCGGCAACGCTAGCCGTAATTCACGAATACAAAGCCAAAGGAGAGGTAAGTTCAACCATGCTCGAAATTGCCGCTTTCGACGATATTGTGGGAATTGTCATTTACACGCTCGTTACCGCATTTGCCGCTTTCTTTTTGGGCAGCACCGATATTAATATTGGCAAAACCATTTTGGATTTGGGCATCGATGTTGGCGGAGCTATTCTTATTGGAGCCATAATCGGTTTTGTATTTCAGCTTATCACCAAAATTTTTAGCAAGCAGGAAGAAGGAACGCTGATCGTATTAACATTCGGAGCCATACTTTTGAGTTATGGAATCGCTGAATATTTTGGCTTTGAGTCGCTGCTTTCCACGATTGCATTGGGAGCCGTTGTTGCCAATTTTAATCCACTCTCAGAAAAAATATTTAAACTTATTGAACGCTACACCGATGAACTTATTTTTGTAATCTTCTTTACGCTCTCAGGCTTGCATTTGCAACTATCTTCAATTAGCGGTAGTTATTTGCTGATCGTAATTTACATCATCGCCCGGATAATCGGGAAGTTTACTGGTATTTACAGTGGTTCGCTACTATTCAGTACCAGCCCGAAAGTAAAAAAATACACGGCCGGCGGACTAATTCCACAAGGTGGGATTGTAATTGGGTTAGCGCTGTTGCTAACCAAAGATCCCGTTTTTAATGACACCGGCTCAATGATTATGGGTGTCGTAATCGGAGCCGCTCTGATCCACGAAATTATTGGCCCGATCTCCTCACGATTATCGTTGAAGAAAGCCGGTGAAGTTGAATAATTTTCGATATCAGCAGCATCTGCGAGAACTTTTATCGCTCGCTGATTACGCAGAAATTCGCAGATAAATATTGATTATTCCCGGATTTAAGGGGCAGGAATATTAAAGTTCATTCAATACATTCACCGAAAACAGGTGTTCAATTACGCCCCATTCTTTTAAAAACCAATTGTCCTCGTCGATGTAAAACGAGCTGATGGAAGAATTATTTATTGAGAAAGTCCGTGGCTCATCCAACTTTAAGTTAAAGGTTTTATACATCATCATCTCTAACACCAAACCATGCGAAACAATCAGTACGTTCTGATCCTTAAACTTATGGGCAATAGCTTCAATTTCAGATGTTACACGCTGATAAAGTTGCTGAAGACTTTCTCCACCGGGAACTACAAATTCGGGATTTCGCTCTTTATAACGTCGATATTCTTCGGGGTACTTTTCTTCGATTTCGGCAAAGTTCTTTCCTTCAAAAATGCCAAAAGAACGCTCGCGTAAATTTGCACTGTATTTGTGCGGTATCAAAAGTTGCTTGTTTATAATATTTGCAGTTTCCAGAGCTCGCTCAAGGTCGCTGCTTATAAGAACATCGAACTCACGTTTTGCCAGTGCCTTTGCAACAAGTTCAGCCTGTGTAATCCCATTTTCAGAGAGTTTACTGTTACGCTGCCCCTGTATGCGTTTCTGCACATTCCACATCGTTTCTCCGTGTCGTATTATTGTAATTTCTGTAGCCATTTCTTTTTCAAATTTGTACGAAGATGAACTATTTTTCTTCCAAAAGAGACAATTCAGTATGATATTATTATGAAGTTTGTGTTAGGAGGGTCCAGATAAAAAACAAAAAGCCACCCCGAAGAGCAGCTTTTGATTTATCTGATAAAATTGATCTTAAATCTTTTCCGGCGCAGGCATTTCCAACAATTTATCAGCCATTGCGTCTGCCAGTTTAATCAACTCTTCCTGAGTTTGAACCTTCATATTGCCTTTTTCTTCGATAGGTTCGTAAACCATATCCCACTTAATTTTTTCGGCAAAAGTTTTCAGGTTCTTCACGCCACCGCCGTTCCACGAGTAGTTACCAAAAATACCAAGCAGGTGGTCTTTCGGCGCCATGTGCTCAATAGTTGTAAGCAATGTCTCCACATTCGGGAACATAGCATTGTTATAGGCTGCGCTACCCACAATAAATCCTTTGTATTTAAAAATATCGTTGATGATATACGATGAGTGTGTTTTTGAAGCATCGTAAACACGAATGTTTTTGATACCTCGCACCGAAATCTGACGGGCAATGGTTTCCGCCATTTTTTTGGTGTTTCCGTACATTGATCCGTAAACGATAACAACCCCACGATCTAAATCGTACGAACTCCATTTGTTGTAGCGTTTTAAAATCCAATTGAGGTCGCTACGCCAGATAGGACCGTGCGTTGCCGCAATCATTTTAATCTCCAGTCCAGCCAGTTTTTTAATGGCACGCTGTGTATGCGGGCAATATTTACCAACAATATTGGTAAAGTAACGCATCACTTCCACTTCGTAGAAATCAAGGTTGATCTCGTCGTCGAAAATACCACCGTCCATAGTTCCGTAGCTACCAAAAGCATCTCCCGAGAACAGAATCTGGTTGGTTTCTTCGAAAGTCACCATAGTTTCCGGCCAGTGCACCATCGGAATCATCTGAAATTGCAACTTGTGTTTTCCCAGGTCAAGCACATGATCGTCGTGTACCAGGTGTACATTTTCAGGTTTCATGTAGTATGATTCCACAAAACCAAAAGTCTTTTTATTACCTACAAGTGTAATATTCGGGTAACGATGAACGATCGCTTTTAACGCTCCCGAGTGGTCGGGTTCCATGTGGTTAATGATCAGGTAATCCACCTCGTGGTCGCCAATAATCTCTTCAATAGCATCAAGGTAATCGTCGATAAACGCACGCTCAACAGTATCAACTAAAGCGATCTTTTCATCAACAATCAAATAACTGTTATACGAAACCCCGTGCGGGATTGGCCAGATGTTCTCGAACAAGTGAGTACGGCGGTCGTTAAATCCCAAATAATAAATATCTTCTGCAAGATTTACTTGTAGCATAATTTTCAGTTTTATATCAATTTTTCAAAACACGCACAAAATTAGTGAATTTCGGCTGACAGCATATAAAATAATTCTCTACTCCCCTTATTTAGAATTTGGGTTAAGGGAATGTTAGGAGAAGGCAGGGATTGAGGGATTGAGGGACTGAAGGATTGAAGGATTGAAGGATTGAATGAGATTGCTTCGGTCGTTCCTCCCTCGCAATGACATAGTTCGTAGTAATTACCCGGCAGCGGACAATGAAAGACTTCATTTCGGCAAGATGTATTGTTGTCCGCTGCCCAATCCTATAAAATGCTTGTCATTGCGATCCGCCAGCTGGCGGAGAAGCAATCTCGCAACTTGCGATTACTTGTGACTAATCGCTGATTTTCGCAATCTCCTTCAATCTTTATATCAATCTTTCTCCTCTATCTGAAAGAATTTTATCTTTGGACTAGAATTCAAATTAGAACTATGTCGATTGAACAGAAAAGCCGTGCCATGACTTTCCCGCGAGTTGGAAAATTCATTATAATATTTTTTGCGATTGCCTTTATTCTTGCCGGAGCAAGAGGTTATCAGCTTTACCGTTACATTTTTGAAGAAAATGTAAATCATGATTACGTAATACTTATTACCGACGAAGATGATCTGAAAAGCATTAGCGAGAAACTGGAAAAGGATGAGGTTTTAACGAACATGAAAGCCTTTAAATGGGTAGCCAAAAAGAAAAAATATACCGATTACATGCGCCCTGGCCGTTACGAGTTGAAGAAAGGAATGAACACCAACGAATTAGTAAACATGCTTCGCAGCGGTGCACAATCGCCGGTAGATATCACCTTTAACAATGTTCGTTTTAAAGAGGAACTGGCCGGGAAAGTGAGCAAATACATCAAAGCCGACTCGACCTCAATTTTACAACTGTTTTCAGATGAACAACAGATTGCAGACTGGGGATTTACCGAAGAAAATTTCCGTGCCATGTTTATTCCAAACACATACGAAATGTATTGGACAACATCGGCCGAAGAGTTTGCCCAACGTATGAAAACCGAATATGATCGTTTTTGGAACGACACCCGCACAAAGCAGGCGACTAAAATGGGCCTGACACCGCAGCAGGTGGTTACGCTGGCTTCAATCGTTCAGTCTGAAACCATAAAACCTGATGAGTTAAAAACAGTAGCCGGATTGTACATCAACCGCCTTAATAAAGGTATTGCATTGCAAGCCGATCCTACCATTAAATATGCTGTTGGCGATTACTCCATTAAGCGGGTTTTGAACAAACATCTCGAAATAGATTCGCCCTACAACACTTACAAATATGCAGGTTTGCCACCGGGGCCGATTTGTTTCCCGGAAATTACATCAATTGATGCTGTGCTGAATTACGAAGATCACAACTATCTTTATATGTGTGCCCGCGAAGATTTTTCGGGGTACCACAATTTTGCACGAACCTTGAGTCAGCACAACCGGAATGCAAAAAAATACCGCGATGCACTGAACGAACGACGCATTTATAAATAAGCAACAAATCCTGAAATAATTCCCCGAATCATCCAAAAAAATATAGGTGTAAACCTGTTTTATCTCGTCTTGAAAAATGATAACGAATTTAATTACGTTGAAATGAAAAAACTGCTCACCCTGGTGTTTTGCCTGTGTGCCACCACCCTTTTTGCCCAAAACAAAATTTGGGAAGACCCCGCTTATATTGCAAAAAACAAACTTCCCGGAAGAGCCACTTCCTATTCATACAAATCAGCTGGCGACGCCTTAAAATGCGATCGCGAAACGTCGAGAATGATTTCACTGAACGGAACATGGAAGTTCAATTTTGTTGAGAAGTCGGAAAATCGTCCTTTGGAATTCTATAAACAGGATGTTTCGGACTGGAATGATATCGAAGTTCCTTCGAACTGGGAAATGGCAGGTTACGGCACACCTATTTATGTAAACGCCGGCTATCCTTTCCGTCCGCAACTACCTGCCGAAATTGAAAAAGATCCGCTTGCCTGGTACAAGGAAAACTATGATGTCCCGGACGGCCTTTCGATGGAAGAACTCTACCGTCGTTTTTATGCCGATGTAGCTTCAAAAGTAGTCCCAAATCCGCCTTATATTACACGCGATAACCCGGTTGGGTCGTACGTTCGTACTTTTACCATTCCGGAAGGCTGGAGCGATAAAAAAATTGTTTTGCATTTTGGTGGCGTAAGTTCTGCTATGTTTGTTTATGTAAACGGGCAAAAAGTGGGTTACAGTCAGGACAGCCGTCTGCCTGCCGAATTTGATATTACAGAATTTGTAAAGCCGGGCGAGAACAAAGTTGCTGTGCAGGTTTTCCGTTGGTGCGATGGCAGCTACCTGGAAGATCAGGATCACTGGCGCATGAGTGGAATTCACCGCGAAGTGATGGTGATGGCACAACCCAAAGTGGCCATTGAAGACTTTTTTGTTCGCACCCGTTTGGATGCCAATTACCAGGATGCACTGCTGCAAATAAGACCAACACTTACACGCGGAGCCGATGTTGACACAAAAGGTTGGACACTGGAAGCAGAATTGTACTGCCCGCAAAATAATAAGGTTTTAACAGAGCCGATCGCCAAAGATGTTAACGATATAATTTACGAAGGATATCCGCAACGCGACAATGTGTATTTCGGCTTACTGGAAGAAAAAATCACCAGCCCTGAATTGTGGTCGGCAGAGAAACCGACACTTTATACTGTGGTTCTCACTTTAAAAGATGCAGATGGAAATGTTGTTGAAGCACGTTCTGCAAAAATCGGGTTCCGCGAAATAGAGACAAAAAACGGGCAGCTGTATGTAAACGGAAAATCCATAAAATTATATGGTGTTAACCGTCACGACCACGACCACGAACGTGGGAAATCAGTTACCCGCGAAGATATGGAGAATGATGTCTTGCTGATGAAACGTTTTAATTTTAATGCAGTTCGTACAAGCCACTACCCTAACGATCCATATTTCTACGACATGTGCGACAAATACGGAATTTATGTACTTGACGAGGCCAATATTGAAACACACGGTTTAATGGGCTATCTCACCAACCAATCGGAATGGCACATGGCATTTCAGGATCGTGTAGTTCGTATGGTAGAACGCGATAAAAACCACCCGTCGATTATTGGCTGGTCGCTTGGTAACGAGTCGGGATCAGGACCAAACCACGCCGGAGCTGCCGGATGGGTAAAAGATTTCGATCCTACACGTTTTATCCATTACGAAGGAGCACAGGGGCAACCAGAGCATCCGGATTACACCGCTTACGGTTCGGAGGAGTTCAGAAAAAAAGGAAGAACCGCCAATCCTACCGATCCGCTTTATGTTGATGTAATCAGCCGCATGTATGCGAATCTTGAGGATTTGGAAGCGCTGGCAAAAAGCCCGTATATCAGTCGTCCGATTATGGAGTGCGAATATGCACACGCCATGGGTAACTCGCTGGGTAATTTCCAGGAATACTGGGATTTGATGCACAGCTACCCGAATTTGATCGGAGGATTTATCTGGGACTGGATCGATCAGGGAATACTGACAACCGATGAGAATGGAAAAGAATTTTTTGCCTACGGTGGCGATTTTGGCGATCAGCCTAACGACAATAACTTCTGCATGAACGGAGTAATTGCATCCGACCGCACACCAAAACCACAAACCTGGGAGGCAAAATATGTAATGCAGCCTGTACAAATTACTGCTGTTGATCTGAAAAACGGATTAATACGCTTACTCAGTCGTTTCAATTTTGCCAACTTAAACGAATACAAAGTCAGCTGGACTTTAAGCGAAGATGCAACAGAAATTCAATCAGGAACGTTGGAAGGTTTGAGCCTTAATCCGGGAGCCAGCAAAGTGGTTGAAATTCCATTTAATGATATTAATCCAAAAGAAAATACCGAATATTGGCTTCGAATAAGTGTTCAACTTAAGGAGGATAAAAACTGGGCGAGAACTGGTCATGAACTGGCTAAACAACAGTTTAAACTTCCATTTAAGACAGAAGCTACTATAAAAGAAATAGCTTCCAACAATATTACTTTCGATGAAACCGATGAAGAGATTATTATAGGCGGTAAAAATTTTAAAGCGAGTATCAGCAAAAAAAGTGGATTGATCGAGAGCTACGAAGCAGGAAATAAGCAAGTCATCACATCAGCGCTGAAACCTTATTTCTGGAGACCATTAACTGACAACGACGAACGTGGCTGGAGGGCACAACAACGCATTGCTATTTGGAAAGATCTTCCCGGAATGCTAAGTGTAACTGATATGAATGCTGATGTTTCTTCTGCGAGTATTTCTGTAGAATTAGCTTACGAGGAATTGAGCCTAAAATTACGCTACACTTTTGCCAACAACGGAACTGTTGATGTAAAATTTGATCTGTCGATACCGGAAGAAATGCCAGAGCCAATTCGCGTAGGCATGAGTATGGGAGTTTCAACCCAACTGCAACAAATGAGCTTTTATGGCAAAGGTCCATTTGAAAATTATTCGGACAGAAATGGTGGCGCCGATGTAGAGATTTATGACGGCACTGTGGATGATTTCTATTACAATTACACTAAACCGCAGGAAAGCAGCAACCACACCTGTGTGCGCTGGCTGGCACTTACCAATACGAACTCGGGATTGATGGTCCTTGGCGAAACTCCACTGCAAACTTCAGTTTGGCCATACACTGCCGAAAATATTTATGAGGCACAACACCCTACAGAACTGGAAAAGGCAGATGCTTTAACGGTGAATATCAGCAACAAAATGGCTGGTGTTGGGGGTAACGATTCGTGGTCGATTAATGCGCGCCCAATCGACAAATACCGCTTGTTAGAAAAAGCGTACAGCTATGAATTTAAGCTGGTTCCGCTATCGAAAGCTAAAGATTTGCAACAAATTTATCGTGATACAAAATAGAAAAGGCAGACTTTAATCTAAACCAGGAACAAAAACGGTCTTGAATTACAAGGCCGTTTTTTTATACCAATTTGAATATATAATGTTGCATTGGAAGCGCCTTTATTTTTCGTTTAATTGAGGCGAAAAATTTTAACATAGCCAAAGTTACGTTACAATTTTTCAATGATGAGAAAAAGGAAAAGAACAAGCTTATATGTGGCATTATGTGTTCAATTTGGTATTATTACTATAAAACCGAAACCATTAGCGGGCACTTAAAACCCGCTGATTATTAATTGTTTATTTTTTAGTTCTTTGATATTTTTGTAATCGTATTTCGTAAGCACTTCTTTTACAGGAGTTTTATCGAGTAGAGATATGCTAAGGATTTGTAGGATTTCGTAGATTGAGCGGTTAACTTTCAACCTGTTACCAATTAGGGCAACAAGACAGTATGCGATGATCGCACAATACATTTGGATTTTTACAGCATTAATAGTTGTTCCCCAAAAGGATTTTATCTTCAGATGCTGTTTCATCCACTTGAAGAACAGTTCTACTTCCCAACGCTTCTTATACAGATAAGCTATTTCGGTAGGTTTAAGTTCCATGTTGTTGGTAAGGAAAATTAGTTCCTTATCTGATTCACAATCATAGTATTTTACTCTCCTAAGCTTCTCTGGATAATCTTTGCTTGGGTAATAAGTTTCCAACTTGCCGATTTGATCATATTTCACTCCGGTTGCTTTGTCAACGGGGTTTGAATACAACCGCTTAAATCGCATGTTATCTTTTGCCCGTGTAACAAAGAAAGCCCGCTGCTGGTGAAGATGATATAGCCTTTTAAAATCAATGTAAGCTTTGTCGATCACATAAAAGCTTCCAGGCTCATATGAGATTAAATCAAGTGCATTGACATCGTGCATTTTGGCATTTGAGATATACAAGAACGTAGGTATAGATGTTTTAACATCATACAAAGTGTGCAGTTTAATGCCACCTTTTGTTTTCCGAAACTCAGCCCACCAGAATACGCTAAGACAAAGATCTATTGTTGATGAATCAAATGCATAAATATTGCCGTCAACGTTGATTTCAAAATCCGATCTGTAGCAGCTTTTGCGTGCTTCCTCTATGAGAACATAAGCAAAATCTTCAAAGATTTTATAACTACGTTTTTCATTGGCTTTGCCAAGGTTTCTTCGAGTTATTGTTGAACCAAATCCGAGATGATAATATTTAGATTTATGAGCTTCAAGACTTAAGAGTAGATCTCTCATACTGTCTCTTGAAGTTAGCTGTCCAAATACCATACATAGCATTTGATTCCAACATGTAAAAGTTCTCACATACTTATTCCCGTTGTGTTTGCTGACAATTCTGTCAAATACACGTCTGGGTAAAAAATCTGTAAGTTGTGCGAAGATATATTTGCCTTGGTTCATGGATAATTGCTTGTTTGCATGCAAAAATCCGTATTTTCAATTCAAATCGTCACGCTATCAAAAATCGCTACAAGTACGACTAACAAAGAATTTCAAAGAACGCTTATTAATTTTTAATACCCACTAGTGAACCGAAACAACAACTAAATCGTAAAATTCTTCGCATCAAGATGCGGGGAATAAAACCCAATGAGATCCCCCGGCTTACGCCCGGGATCAGTTCGGCTAGATAATTTTTCTTACAAAATCATAGTCTTACTGATTTTCAATTGAACAAAGCCGGAACATTAGCAGTTATTTTCTATATAAATAACTAACAATGAAAGCAATAAAAAAAGAACAGATCAGCCAGAAGGTTTTCGACCTTTACGATGACTATGCACACAATAGAATAAATCGAAGAAAATTTGTTGAACGACTTTCAGCCTATGCTGTTGGAGGATTAACTGTATCGTCGCTCATGAGTTTTATAATGCCTAATTACCAAGATAAAATTCAGATTAAGGCAGATGATACGCGGTTAAAAACAGAAACAATCGAATACCAATCACCCAAAGGTGGAGGCAAAATAAGTGGCCAATTATCGAGACCAGCAGGAAATACTAAAAAATTACCGGGCATTGTTGTTGTACACGAAAACCGTGGTTTAAATCCACACATTGCCGATGTGGGCCGCCGTGCTGCACTGGCCGGTTTTATATCGGTTTCGCCCGATGCACTTAGTCCGTTGGGAGGTTATCCCGGAAACGACGATGATGGCCGCACCATGCAACGCGAGCGCGACAGAGACGAAATGCTGCAGGACTTTATTGCTGCCTTTAATTACCTGAAATCGCACCCTGAATGCGACGGAAATATTGGTGTAGTTGGGTTCTGTTTTGGCGGCTGGATTTCGAATATGATAGCAGTTGAAGTTTCTGATTTAAAAGCTGCCGTGCCATTTTATGGTGGTCAGCCTTCGGAAGAGCAAACAAAACAAATTCAAGCGCCGCTTCTGCTGCATTATGCGGAACTGGACACACGCGTTAACGCCGGTTGGCCCGCCTACGAAGCCGCGCTGAAAAAATACAACAAAGAATACACAGCCCACATGTATCCGGGAGTGAACCACGGATTTCATAACGACACGACTCCTCGTTACGATGAAGACGCCGCAAAGCTGGCCTGGAGTCGCACCATTGATTTTTTCAAAGAAAAACTGGTTTAAGAATATAACGTGAGTTCGGGATAAACTTCCCCATTTCCGACATAATTTTGTTTCTTTACAAAAACACAAATTATGTCGGTTATTATTGATGGCGAAACCTATAAAACTTTTGAGACTCCACGTCTAATGCTACGTCCGTGTCAGGAAAGTGATGCACTTTTTATTCTACGTCTGTTCCGCTCCGAAAATTGGCTGAAATATATTGGCGAACGTGGTGTTTACACCGAGGAAGAAGCTCGCACATACATTCGTGAGAAAATGTATCCGCAGCTAAAAAAAGTTGGCTATGGTAACTACGTGGTCATTCGAAAAACTGACAATGCTAAGCTGGGCACCTGCGGACTTTATGATCGTGAAGGACTGGAAGGTATTGATATCGGATTTGCCTTTTTCCCGGAATTTGAAGGACAGGGTTATGCTTTTGAAGCTGCCAAAAGACTAAAAAAAGCGGGGCTTGAAGATTTTAAAATTAAGAATATAACTGCAATAACTGCGAAATATAATCTGCGTTCGCAACGACTATTAGAAAGGCTTGGACTACGTTTTTCCAAACACGTTACCCTGCCCGATGACGACGAAGAACTCATGTTTTATCGCATAAAAAATCGAACATAAGTTAAGCGCTGAAAGAGTATTTATAGTAAATTGCGACGATTAAATCAACCTTTGCCGCCGCTCTTTTCATGACCGCCATGCTTGTCTTCGCAGACGATCATCGAAATCTGCAACGGATTTTGAATTAAAGATTAGCAACTAATACGATTAACATGTCACCGATTTTTAATCAGCTGTTGATACCATATATCATAGCTATGATTTTAGCTATGACAATGGGGGGAAGCGGAACAGCACCGGCTTTTTCGGCTGCGTACGGAGCTAATGTGATCAGAAAAAGTTTAATACCCGGATTATTCGGAATAATGGTTTTCCTGGGAGCAATTCTCGCAGGAAAAGGCACAGCGTCGACCATGGGAAAAGGCTTGCTTAATCCTGAACTGATGTCGTTTACACTGGTATCGATCATTCTTTTCTCCATTGCATTTTCGCTGGTGATTGCCAACCTCGCCGGAATCCCACAATCAACAAGCCAGGCAACAGTTTTAGCGGTTACTGCACCAGCGCTCTATTTTAACGATTTGAATACACAAAAACTTTTTGTTGAGATAATTCCAACATGGTTCATCCTTCCTGTTGCATCATTTTTTCTAAGTCTTTTAATTGGGAAATATGTTTATAAGCCGATGCGACGAAGAGGTTTAACGATGCCACGAGCCCAAAACGAAAACTTAAAACCGGTGTATAACACCATTTTGGTATTAATGTCGTTATATGTTGCTTTTGCCATTGGCGCGAATAATGTGGCCAATGCTGCCGGCCCGATTGCGATAATGACAGCAAATGAACTTGGGATTTCCGCGGATAACAATTTTATTCTGATAATACTATTATCGACACTGATTATAGCACCCAGCTTTGGAATTGGCAGCTCTATATTCGGACATAAAATAGTTAAGAACACAGGAAAAGAAATTGTGCTTTTTGGAAAATTTGAAGCGGTTATTATTGCTTTTATTTCTGCCAGTCTTTTATTGTTTGCTTCAATAACCAAAGGAGTACCAACATCTTTGGTTCAATTAAATGTTGCTGCCATTTTGGGTATTGGAGTAGCCAAACTTGGCACTAAAAATATATTCAAAAGAACACAGGTAAAACGGTTCTTCACTATGTGGGTAATTGCACCGTGTATCTCATTTGGATTGTGCTTACTATTAACTTACCTGGCTGATAAAACAGGATATCTATAAATAGTGCTTGCCAGAAAACTCAGCTATTTCTTTGTCTTTGATAAGAAAGCGTCAAAGGCAAGGCTTTCGAAGATTTGTAAATCAGGGAGTTTACTCTCGTAATCGACCATTTTCAAACTGAGAGTAACGCAGCATTTGGCGTTTTCTTGCAAAGACTAAATAAACAATTACTGAAAACCTATTGCTCATCCAGCTCCACATAAAGTTGTGTTGCTTCAACCTTTGTAACTACTATTTTTTCATCTTTTTCAATAAAACCATTAACGGCAATTGCATCGTAAACTTCGCCTTCAATATTTATTTTTCCTCCGGGGCGTAAAACGGTTTGCGCAATGCCCTTCTTACCTTTCAAGTCAAAAAGTCTGGTTTCAACACTCACAAAACCTTCGTTAACATGCTGAACTGTATTTAAGGCAAAGTTTTTAAACATACCATGTTGTGCTGTAAACATGCGTTTTCCGAGGTAAAGTGCCAGGATAAACCCACTAAACACACCGATAACGACAGTGGCAATTGCCTTCCCCACACCTTCCATCTGAACACCTTCAAAATCAAAGTTTACATTGTCGATAAGGCTCAAAACCAGACCGACAAAAACAAATAATATTCCGAGGGCTCCGGCAACTCCAAAGCCCGGTATCACAAATATTTCCACCGCAATAAGTATTAGCCCGACAATAAAAAGAGCAATTTCCCAATGTTCGGCCAATCCTTCGAGGTAAAGCGGCATAAAATAGAGTAAGGCTGCAAGAATGGCAATTCCCAGCGGAAAACCTATTCCCGGCGACTGCATCTCGAAATAAATACCTCCAACAATAGCCATAATCAATAAACCGGACACCATTGGATGCACCAGAAAACCGATAATCTTTTCAATAAAAGTTGGCTCGTATTCAAACAACTCATAGTCGTTGATTCCTAACTGTTGCAGCACTTCGTCAACAGTTTCGGCTGTTCCTTCGCAAAAACCATTTTCCATCGCTTCCGAAGGTGTAAACGTAAGCACCTGGCCCGTGTCTGAAATTCCTTCAATAAAAATTCGTTCATCAACCATGGCCTCGGCAATCTTCGGATCGCGAAACCAATCTATAATCGTATCACCGCTGGTTGTAATTGTGGTATCTTTTCCGTGTGCTTCGGCAGTTGCCCGCATGGTCGACCGCATGTAACTCTGGTATTTATCGGGCATGGCCGCGCCGGTTTGATTGACCACGGTTGCCGCACCAATGCTTCCTCCGGGACGCATATAAATACCGTCGCAGGCAATAGAAATCAATGCTCCTGCCGATGCCGCATTATTATCGATAAACACGTAAACCGGGATTTTACTTTGCAGAATTCGTGTGCGTATTGAGTCGGCATCAACAACGGTGCCGCCATAAGTATTCATGTGAATCAGAAACACGTCAGCATTAGCCGAATCAGCTTCTGTAAAAGCCTGGCTCACCTGGCGTCGTGTGGCCGGTGTAATTTCGGATTTGATATTCAGAAGAAATACTTTTTTATTGTTTGCCTCCTGCGCAAAAGCAGCTAAAGTGGCAAGTACAAATAACAAAATCCAGAAATTTTTCAGCTTCATGGTATTGATTTTTTTCAAGTTCCAAAATACAAAAAACAAATTACAATTTATACCAATTGTTTTTCATTGTGAGCCATTGGCGAAACGATGAAATTACAATGGTTAATGCCGATAGAAAATCGAAAAGACTTTGGGAATTAATGAACCAAAGTCTTATTCTGATTTCTAATCGGTATTATGCGCGAATGACAAAAACTAAAAACTCATGTTCAGCAAATAATACCATCGCAAATCTGCACTGCGGTTAAAGAATATTAAATTCAGTCGGCTGCCAAATAGCTAGTGTTAAGTCAAGTCTGAAATGTCGGCTAAGTTGAAGTTATTTTTTGAATTTTTCGAAATCAGAAAAAGTAAGCATAGCCGTAGCTACGTGAATATTTTTATGATGAGTAAAAACGAAAAAGAACAATACTTGGGGCGATAGAGCAGGCCTGACTTGACACTAGTCCACTTAATTTTATAAATTTGCAGCTTAATTATAAGTAATGACAATGGAACTTAATACATTAACAGCAATTTCGCCGGTTGACGGCAGGTACAGTAACAAAGTAGAAGGATTGGGAAAATACTTCAGCGAATTCGCCCTGATAAAATACCGCTTGTTTACTGAGGTAGAATACTTTATCGCTTTGTGCGAAATTCCTTTGCCACAACTTGCTGATATCCCTGCAGAGAAATTGGACAAACTTCGTGAGCTTCACCTTAACTTTTCGCTCGAAGATGCACAGCGCATTAAAGACATTGAAAGCGTTACGAATCACGATGTTAAAGCTGTTGAGTATTTTATAAAAGAAGAATTTGACAAACTGGAGTTGAGCAAGTACAAAGAGTTTATTCACTTTGCGCTTACCTCGCAAGATGCCAACAATACCGCTATTCCAAAATCGATACAAGATGCTTTGGAAGAAGAATATTACCCGCTATTACAGGACCTGATCGAAAAATTACTGACAATGGCCTCTGAATGGAAAGACATTCCGATGTTGGCTAAAACGCACGGGCAACCAGCTTCTCCAACAAAAGTTGGAAAAGAGATTAAGGTATTTATCGAGCGAATTATGGTGCAGTTGGTCCAATTAAAGTCCATTGCCATCGACGCAAAATTTGGTGGAGCAACCGGTAATTTTAATGCTCACTATGTAGCTTATCCCGATATTAACTGGGAAGATTTTGCCAATAAATTCCTGAAAGACAAACTGGGATTGAACCGCTCGCAGTTCACCACGCAAATTTCGCACTACGATAACCACAGTGCCATTTTCGACGGACTGAAACGGATCAACAATATCATCCTCGATCTTGACCGCGACATTTGGAGTTACATCTCGATGAATTACTTCAAGCAAAAAATTAAAAAAGGAGAAGTGGGATCATCAACCATGCCACATAAAGTTAACCCGATTGATTTTGAGAACTCGGAAGGAAACATAGGTATTGCCAATGCCGGTTTTGAGCAGATGGCACAGAAACTTCCGGTTTCGCGTTTGCAGCGCGATTTGACCGACTCAACTGTCACCCGTTTTATCGGTGTTCCTTTTGGTCATACTTTAATTGCCATCAAATCGACGTTGAAAGGGTTGAACAAATTATTGATCAACACTGCTGCAATCGAAAATGATCTTGAAAACAACTGGGCTGTAGTTGCCGAGGCAATTCAAACGATTTTGCGTCGCGAGTTTTTCCCAAATCCTTACGAGGCCTTGAAAGATCTAACCCGTAAAAACGAGGTGATTAACAAAGAGGCCATACACAATTTTGTTGATGGTTTAGACGTTAGTGATGATGTAAAAGAAGAGCTAAAAGCGATTACGCCACAGAATTATACAGGCATATTTTAAAGAATAACATAAGGAAATAGAACGCTGCGAACTTCGGGCTTCAAACTTCCAACTTTATTACATGAAAGACTTCTTTAAACTCATGAAACGATTTGTTCCACCCTATCGGGGGAAAGTCGTCATGAACATTATTTACAATATTTTAGGTGCCCTTTTCGGAACTTTTTCGTTTGCAATGCTTATTCCGGCACTCGATATTTTGTTCAAGACAAAAGAACTGGTAACCGAGAAAGCAGAATGGGCGCTTACTGCTGATTCAATTACCAATAATGCAAACTATTACATCAGCTTGTTTATTAGTAAACACGGCGAACAGGATTCGTTACTGCTTATTGGTTTAATATTGGTAATCGCCACCCTTTTTAAAGTTGGCTTCACTTACCTTGCCGATTTTGTGCTTATTGCCTTGCGTAATGGTGTTGTTTACGATATCCGCTCGCTTATTTATAAGAAGATAATTGGTTTGCCACTCGGTTATTTTTCGGAAGAACGAAAAGGCGATATTATGGCACGTATTACCAGCGATGTGCAGGAGGTAGAAAACTCGGTTGCCAACTCGCTGGGAATGATGATTAAAAACCCGATTCTGATAATCGTTTATTTGGGCGTAATGATATACATGAGCTGGTCGCTAACTTTGTTTGTGTTTATTATGTTGCCGGTTACCGGTTTAATTATCGGGCGAATTGGCCGCAGCCTGAAACGCGTGTCAACCAAAGGACAAAATAAGCTAGGCGAAATTCTGTCGATTATTGAAGAAGACCTTTCGGGATTGCGTATCATTAAATCGTTTAATGCGGAAGAAAAAGCTATAGGACGTTTTCAAAATGAAAACCAAAACTACCGCCTGATCATGAATCGCCTTATGTGGCGCCGCAATCTGGCACACCCGGCCAGTGAGTTTCTGGGCACCATTGTTATTGTTGTTGTTTTGTGGTATGGTGGTCGAATTATTCTTGGAGGAAACGACTCGTCGCTCACTGCTGCAGAATTCATCGGATACATGGTATTTTTCTACGGAATTATAAATCCAGCCAAAGCGTTTTCTACAGCGCTTTACAGTGTTGAAAAAGGACTTGCATCAATGCAACGAATCGATCATGTTCTTGCTGCAGAGGTAACGATCGTTGATAAGAAAGATGCGAGAAACATCGAGTCATTCGAAAAAGATATTGTATATAAAAATGTAAGTTTTGCTTACGATAAAGCTGAAATTCTTTCGAATGTTAGCCTGAATATTCCGAAAGGAACAACAGTGGCGTTGGTAGGATCTTCGGGCAGTGGAAAAACCACAATGGTTGATTTGTTGCCGCGTTTTTGGGACATTACATCAGGAAATATTGAAGTTGATGGCACCGATATTCGCGACCTGAAACTAAAATCACTACGCAACCTGATTGGAAATGTTAACCAGGAACCTATTTTATTTAACGATACCATACGAAATAACATTGCGTTTGGCATCGACAATGTGAGTGACGAAGCGGTAATACAGGCGGCAAAAATTGCCAATGCACACGATTTTATCCTGGGAACAGAAAATGGCTACGACACCGTAATTGGCGACCGCGGCGATAAACTTTCGGGCGGACAAAAACAACGCCTTTCAATTGCTCGTGCCATTCTGAGAAATCCGCCAATTCTGATTTTAGACGAAGCCACTTCGGCTTTGGATACCGAATCGGAAAAACTGGTACAGGAGGCGTTGGAAAACCTGATGAAAAACCGCACTTCACTGGTAATTGCACACCGTTTATCTACGATTAAACATGCCAACTTGATTTGTGTACTACACGAAGGAAAAATTGTGGAGCAAGGCACACACAAAGAGCTAATGGAGCTTGGCGGTCGCTATAAAAAATTACATGGAATGCAGATGTTTTGATTTTAGCCGCGAGTAGCGAGTTACTGGCTACGAGTTGATAGTACTGGCAAGAGCTTGCTACTTTCAAGTTCAATGTTAAGAATCAGGAATTCGGTTTCAAGTATCCGGTTTCGGGCTACAGTTTTTTACAATTTAACAATTTAGCCGTTTAGCAATTTGACAATGTAACAGTCCTGATTTATCCAGCCAAAATGTCCACCAAATGAATAGTTTTTATGGGGAGTTTTTGTTTTTTAATATAGGCATCCATATTCATCAGGCACGATGCTTCGGTTGATACAATATATTCGGCACCGGTTTTTAGGGCATTTTCAACTTTTTGTTCGGTCATTGCCGTTGAAATGTTATGGAATTTGGCTGCAAAAGTCCCTCCAAAACCACAGCAGGTCTCAAGATTTTCCATTTCTATCAGCTCAAGGCCTCTTACCTCGCTCAGTAATTTTCGGGGTTCCTCTTTAATACCATATTCACGCAAACCGGCACACGAATCGTGGAAGGTAACTTTATGATTAAAAGTCGCTCCCAGTTCAGTAACTTTTAAATGATTGACTAAAAAGTCAGTAAACTCGAACACCTTTTTTCGGGTCCTATTTGTCTTTCTCAGCAACTCCTCATCTTCTTCAAACAGTTTATGGTAATAGTTCCGAATAAAGCCTGTACACGAGGCTGAGGGAGCCACAACAACGTTCGCCAATTCAAAATCATCAAGAAATTTCTTGGCCACAGTTTTTGCCTCATTCCAGTACCCACTGTTAAAAGCCGGTTGCCCACAACAGGTTTGTTTTGGATTGTATTTCACATCGCATCCTACCTTTTCCAGCAGGCTTACAAAACTTTCTGCAGTTTCAGGATAAAACTGATCGATAAAACAAGGAATAAAAACGTCGATTTGCATTGGCTCGAATTTGGTGTGAAAATAACACTTAAAAGCTGAAGATTTAAATGTTTTCCACAGAAATTTATATCATAAAAAAGGCCTTACTAAAGTAAGACCTTTGTGCTTTCGCACGGGAGGAGAGACTCGAACTCCCGACACCTGGTTTTGGAGACCAGTGCTCTGCCAACTGAGCTACACCCGTGTTTCATTTTGCGAGTGCAAATATAGTAATTCAATTCAAATTACCTAAGCCAGCGAAAGAAATAATTTCAAATACCGGCAATCGCCTCGAAAGGAATAATCGTTCCGTTTTTTTCGCCTAGCATTAATAGTAAATAAGAATAAACATAACTCATAAACAGTAGAAAAATTTCGTTGCTTTTGGCTGCTTCAGAGTGCGAAAATCCACATTTCAAAACATAATTTCTGAGTATGTCATCAAAATTATATTCAAAAGAGCCATATTTCCCTAAAAAAGAACCACTTAAAACCTTCACAAAACAAAAAGTTATCAACAGATTGGAGCAAAAAAAATCCACCAGAAAACTCTGATGGATTGTTGCGGAGAGAGAGGGATTCGAACCCCCGGTACCTCGCGGTACAACGGTTTTCAAGACCGCCGCATTCGACCACTCTGCCATCTCTCCAGATGCGGTGCAAAAGTAGATTAATTTTTTAAAGTACAAAACACTTTTAGATAAAAATTTCAGAAATTACTTAAAAAAAAAGGGTGCTAGGGTTTGGTTTTTTAAAACATATTTATGAATTTAGCTAAAACTTAAAAAAGTTCTCTGAAACGCTTGATTTTACTGAATGTTTGACGAATTTTAACCCTTGAAAAAGTATATAGATTCAGAATATTCGTTACAAAGTACATAGAACTAAGTTATTTATTTTCAATCACTTAATTAATTATTTAAAATTTTGCCTTATGAACAAAGCTCAATTACTTGATGCGATGGCCGAAAAAGCAGGCCTTAGTAAAGCTGATGCTAAAAAAGCTCTTGATGCATTTGTAGGTGCTACTACTGATGCACTTAAAGCTGGAGACCGTGTTGCTCTTATTGGATTCGGTTCTTTCTCTGTTTCAGAACGTGGTGCCAGAACTGGTAGAAATCCTCAAACAGGAAAAGAAATTACTATTCCAGCTAAAAAAGTTGTTAAATTTAAAGCTGGTGCTGAATTAGCAGATGCTGTATCGTAACTTATACGAGTAGGTAAAAAAAACTGATTAAAGGGAAGCCAAATGCTTCCCTTTTTTATTTAACGCTATCAAACTTGAACGAAAATGGATGATAAACTTCTTGAATACCTTGCCGGTTACCTTACTCCACAACGCCGCGAACTTTTTGAAAAAGTATTAAACAAACGCACCAGACATCTCACTGTTGTTTTGGAAGATATTTACCAGAAACAAAATGCAAGCGCCGTTTTGCGCACCTGCGATTGTTTTGGCATTCAGGATGTACATATTATCGAAGACCGCAACGAATTTCAGGTGAACCGCGAAATTGCCATGGGAGCTTCAAAATGGTTGTCGCTACATAAATATAATAGTAAAGAACATAATGCTCTCGACACCATACGAACCCTAAAAAAGCAAGGCTACCGAATTGTTGCAACTACTCCACACAATAACGACCTGGAATTACAGGATTTTGATATTACCAAAGGAAAAACAGCACTGGTTTTTGGATCGGAGCTACCCGGAATAACAGAAACAGTTATGCAGGAAGCCGATGAATTCCTGAAAATTCCGATGTATGGTTTTACCGAAAGTTTCAATATCTCAGTTTCGGCAGCAATTATTTTGCATCACCTTACGATGAAAATGAGAGATAGCAAAGATTTGGACTGGCAATTGAGCGACGAAGAAAAGGATGAACTTAAAATGGAATGGATACGAAAGACCATTAAACGAAGTGAACTGATTGAAAAACGGTTTTGGGAGGAGAACAAAAAAATTTAAGCCACTGGTTCAAAAATAGATAAGTTTAATATCTTCTACCATTCTACAACCGAAAAGCCAGCACTAATTAAATAATGAATTTCGATTAACGATTTTTGATTGACGATTGTTAAGAAAACCAAGATGGATTGAGATTCATTTCGGCATTCAGCATTTGTTAATCGTCATTCTAAATTCACAACTTGTGGAAACCATACATACTTAGTGCTTGCCAGAAAACTCAGCTATTTCTTTGTCTTTGATAAGAAAACGTCAAAGGCAAGGCTTTCGAAGGTTTGGAAATCAGGGAGTTTACTTTCGTAATCGACCGTTTTCAAACCGAGAGTAACGCAGCATTTGACGTTTTCTTGCAAAGACTACTTAAATTGTTGCAACAATTTAATTGTAGACTCTTAATTATATACCTAAAATCTACACTGCCCTTTTTGATTTTTCCCAATTTACCGACTGGCGCCCTTTTACATATCGAACAATACCCAGAATAGACGCATAATTGATCATTACAAAATAATAAGGAACAAACAGTGCTTTCAACCGCACCTTTTTGTTTTCGAAATACCAACCAAACGCCGCTGCAACATAGCACAAAACCTGAAGATACAGCACAAGCACATAAAAATTACCCGCACTCCAATTATTGACATTTACTACCAACAGTAGATTTATAATAAATAAAAGGAACAAAGCCGGAGGAGCAAATGCCCAACGCAAAACTTTGTGCGAAAAATACTGCCAGCTCAATATTCCGTTTTTGAACGGATTGAGCAATCCCTTCAATCTCAGAATGGTTTGAATTCCTCCGGCAGCAATTCTTACTTTACGTTTCAACTCTTCTTTTACATTCAACGAAGCAGTTTCTTCGGCGTAGGCATTTGGCGTGTATGCAATTTTATATCCTCGTTGAGCAATACGCAAAGAAATAATAAAATCATCTAGTAAAGTATCTGTTTCCACATCCTCGAAAAGTTCAGTTCGTATGGCAAACAGTTCACCAACCGCACCAACTGCTGAATTCAATTCCCAGTCTTTTCGCTTAATCCACGACTCCATTTTCCAATACAAACCTTCACCGGCACCGGCAGCTGCCTCTTCATCTTTCTGAACAATGCGCTTCTCCCCTGCCACACAACCAACTTCCGGATTGCTGAAACAATTTACGATCTCACGAATGGATTGTTTTCCAAGAACCGTGTTCGAATCAGAAAAGATCACAACAGGCGCCTTTACAAATTTCATCCCCCGGTTCATAGCATGCATCTTTCCACGTCGTTTCGGCTGATGATAAACCTCCAGCTCATCAACGTTCTTTAATAGCTCCGGACTTCCATCATCCGAGCCATCGGTAACCCACACATATTGAATCTTATCTTTGGGATAATCGAGCGAGAAAGCATTCTTTACTTTCTGGTCGATGTAGTCCTTCTCGTTATATGCTGTTACAAACAGACATACTTCAGGCTCATAAACATTGCTTCCCTCTGCATTTTTACGGCTGCCAAACAACTTTTTTAAGCCCACAAAAAACCACAATACAAGCGCATACCCGGCATAAGTATAGAACAGAATAAATAAAAATACCCAGAATAAAACGCTTAAGATCATTTAGTGTATTGCTTGTAAAATCCGATTAGCTTTTTCGATATTGCTAAATTATCAAAATTCTGTTGGATAAAAAGGGTTGCGTTCTTTCCAAGGCGCTCAAAATTGTCACGGTTTTCAATTAAGCTGAAGACAGCTTCAACAAAGCCGGATGCATCGTTAGCCAGCAAAACATTTTCGCCATCGGTAACATCAATTCCTTCTGCACCGATTGATGTTGACACGATACTTTTTCCGAGCGCCATTCCTTCAATAATTTTAATGCGCATTCCACTACCCGAGAACAGCGGAACAATCATAACAGCTTTCGAATTCATAAACAGGTATGCATCGGCAACTTCTCCTTCGAAAACGACTCCGTCAACATTTAATTTGTCAATTAAACATTGAGGTGCATTTCTTCCGGCTACATGAAAACGCAGATCAGGATATTTGTTGTGAATCCGTGTCCAGCAGTTTTCAAGAAACCACAAAAGACCTTCCTGGTTGGGCGCCCACTCCAACGACCCCATGTGAAAAAGTGATGGGAATTCGAGTTTGGATGTATCCGGAACGACAGTCGACGAATCGATACCGGCTTGAGAAACCTGTTTGTCTTTCACATTCCCCAGCGAGTCGAGGATCTCTCCGTCGCGGGCGGTAATCGGAATCAAAATATCGTATGTATTCAATAATTCAGTCTCGAACCTTTTAATCCTTTTTGAAAGATTTTGCAGGTATATTTTTTTCAAACCTCGTGATAGTTTTGTAGCTCTCTCCCAAATTTCAAACTCAACATTATGCGCACGATAAACCACCGTTGCGTTGGAATGCTTTCGTATCAAAGAAATATATGGACAAACATAAAGTCCCTCCAACTGAATAACATCAAACTCATTTTCGGATAATAAGCTTATCAGCGCTACACGAAAGTTTTCATCGATAAAACGAACGGCATTGTATGGTTTTCGCGAAAAGAGAAGATTTATTAAAGCAGCAAAAGCATTTATTTTAGCCGGAACATCAACCAACTTAAATGTTGCCAACTGTTTTATTTCCCCGGGAATTTCATCCGGCCGAACATGATGTTTTAAGGTATTCATTGCCAGCACGGTTACCTTATTTCCCAGCTTCGCAAATCCTTTCGTCAAATTCATACAGGCTATGGCCCCACCATCCTTGGTTGGAAAAGGAACCTTATTTGTTACCTGCAATATGTTCATTCGGGTTTAATCGTTTGATTTCTTTTTCTTGAAAAACCGTCCGAGCCCCAGGCGGGCAAAAAACTTAGAGTAAGCTTCAGCCGTCATGATTGCCGAATCGGTAGCTGCTTTATACGTCAACCACACCCCTACGGGTAGAAAAATATAAGAAGAAAACCACATTCCGTTAAACATTGCCCAAACATCCTCACGGGCAGTTTTTTCGCCACTCATAGAAACAATGTAATATAAAATAAACAGGAAAATCGACACCACCACCGGCATTCCCAATCCTCCTTTTCGGATAATTGCTCCTAATGGCGCCCCTATAAAAAAGAAAATGAGCACAGCAATCGACAGGGTAAATTTCCGGTGTCGCTCCATGCGGTATTTATTCAACGTTTTCTTTTTATTATAAAGCTGCCCCTGAAACATATTAACCTGTTGCATATTGCTTCGTGCACGATCGATCGCAGTTTTGGCAATATCGGCCTGTACCCATTTATCGAGGCCGGAATAATATGCATCAAAATCAAATATCGAATCTGCTGTAATTTCCTCTGTTTCGCGTTTTAGTGAATCGGCTTTTGCTGTCAAATTATACAATCGCCGCGCAATTGTCGGGTTTATATTAATCTGCATCATATAATTACGCACACGATCATAATAATCATCCGTTAAACTGTCGTCAGCAGTCGCCAACTGATCGATGGTAAGCATACGGTACTGATTCTTAAAAATACTTTCATCCTTGCGGTCAAAATCGAAATTTCGTACTTTTACCCGAATCGTTTGTTCTTCAAAACGATTGCGTTGATACGGATACGTTTCTTTTTTACTACGATCTTGCGATTTCTGCTCCTGGTAAGTCACTCCGCTAAACAAATTCAGTACCATGTACTTTTTATCCTCCGTAATGCGCAACAATCCCGAATCGGCAACTGTAACACTTTCGTTAGGTTTATTTTTGGTATGGTCGTAAATCAGCAGGTCGTACAGCATTTTTGTATCGTTATCTCGCTTGCCAACTTTAATGCTGTAACCATCCATTTCGTTGGTAAAAACGCCTTCCTGTAAAACCAATTCGGGCCGTTGTTTTTTAACACTGTATAAAAGTGTGGAAAATTTCAGGTTTGTTTTCGGAAGAATATTATTTGAAAAATAGAAAGCGATTCCGGTAATTAGTATTGCAATAACTATTAATGGTCGCATAATCCTGAAAAGCGAAATACCGGAAGCTTTCATTGCCACCAACTCGTAATTTTCGCCCAGTGCCCCAAAAGTCATTATCGACGCCAGCAGCATGGCCAGAGGAAAAGCCAGCGGAAGCAGCGCAAACGATGCGTAAAACATCATTTCACCGAGAACTTTAAAATCAAGCCCTTTTCCAACCAGGTCGTCTACGTATTTCCACAAGAACTGCATGAGCAGCACAAAGACCACAATAAAAAAGGTCATAAAAAATGGCCCTAGAAATGATTTTATAACAAAAAGGTGCAGACGTTTCATGTACTTTCTTTCATTCTGGAAACGCTTACAAAACTAAGTTATTTTAGGAATTAGTAAAGTAAAAAAGGTTAAGAAACGTTATCAACGCTGGAACACAACTGTTAATAGTTTTGAAAAAACGAATTACGAACCTAAAACATGTTTCAAATCGGCTACCTGCGAATCCCACAAGCCACGGGTTTCATCAATTTCATCTTCTTCGGCAAAGTCAGTGATCAAAAGCGAAACATCGCCCGTAAGTTCATCGCGCATTATCTTAAATTCGAAGTACGATTCATCTTCTTCATCAATCCAGTTAAAACGTACTAAACGGTTTTCTTTGTGTAGTGTCATTTCAGCAGTTTGCTCCGATCCGTCCCAAATAAAAGTATATCGTTTACCTCGAACACGAACATCATCGGCAAACCATTCGGTTAACCCGGAAGCAGTGCTTAGTCTGTTATAGAGCACTTTCGGAGAACAATTAATTAAGTATTCCAGGTTGATTTTTACTTTACTAGTCATAAGTTTGATTTTCGGCAATATAATTAATAAGAATGTAACTTACAACTAGTTAAAATCGGCTAAAGAAACTTCTTTTGAAAAATTGCAAAAATGGTTAGTCGTAATAAAAATAAATACTATATTTGCACCGCATTTTTGAAAAACAAATGGCGAGGTAGCTCAGCTGGTTAGAGCGCATGATTCATAATCATGAGGTCGGCGGTTCAAGCCCGCCTCTCGCTACTGAAAATCAAGAGGTTACAACTACAAAAAGTTGTAACCTTTTTTATTTGCATATAATTTGCATATAAAATGCGATGAGGTCAAAATCCGTATGGTACTGAACATCAGCACTAAACAACGAAACTAACAACTTCTAGAAAGTGCTATCAATCTCTAGCTCGTTTCGAATTTTCCGACATCTTGAAACAAGGCAATTTCATTTAAAAATTGGCCAGATTCGACCAAATTTGTTGATCTATATATCCAACTGAAGCTCTTTTCGTTACCACTAATGTTTGTAGTTGAAGACTAACTATATGTTATTTCGATTGTAGTTCAAGAAAAGGGTAGAACATTTATGGACGCTTTTTGAAGATGATTGATAATTTTACAAACCCCTAAACATAAACCAATCAAGATACAGAAGTCCTACCCTTATAATTTATCTTTTTAAATTACGATACACAAGTTACGGATTAAACATTTAAATACCAAACAGTATTTTATTTACACTCCCGATTTTGCACAGTCTCGTCTGTACGAAATAATTATCTTTGGGCAATTTTTGTACAAAATGATATCCATAGATAAAATAAATCTCAGTTTTGGTGGTTTCGAACTGTTTAAAGAAATCAGTTTTCTGGTTAATCCAAAAGACAGAATTGGACTGATTGGTAAAAACGGAGCAGGAAAAAGTACGCTGCTAAAAATTATAACAGGCACCGAAACACCAACGGCCGGCGTAATTTCCATTCCGAAAGAAACAAGCATTGGCTATTTACCTCAGCAAATGAAAGTTTCGGATACACGCACGCTTAAAAATGAAGTTACACAGGCTTTTGAAGAGCTACTCGCAATTGAAAAGAAAATAGCGCACTTAAACCAGGAAATAGCCGAAAGCGAAGATTATCATTCTGATGAATATTTAAAAAAACTCGACCTGGTTACTGAATACAACGAGCGTTACCAACTTTTGGGTGGCGACAATTATGAAGCGGAACTCGAACAAACGCTTCTGGGATTGGGCTTCGAAAGAACTGATTTCGACAGGATGACTTCGGAATTTAGCGGAGGTTGGCGTATGCGTGTTGAGCTGGCAAAACTGCTGCTAAAAAAGCCCGATGTGTTTTTACTGGATGAGCCAACCAACCACCTCGACATTGAATCGATTCAGTGGCTGGAAGATTTTCTGAAAACATACAGCGGAGCCGTTATTTTGGTTTCGCACGATAAAGCTTTTCTTGACGCCGTTTGTAACCGCACCATAGAAATTTCGCTGGGCAAGATCACGGACCAGAAAATGAATTATACTCGTTTTATGGACTGGAAAGCTGAGCAGCGCGAGATTAATTTGGCAGCCTACACCAACCAGCAAAAGATGATTGAAGATACCGAACGGTTTATTGAACGTTTCAGGTACAAATCATCAAAAGCGGTACAGGTGCAATCGAGGGTTAAACAGTTGGAAAAACTGGATCGGATTGAGATTGAAGAAGAAGACAACTCGGCACTGAAGATCAGCTTTCCACCGGCACCGCGCTCGGGGCGTGTTGTGGTTGAAGCCAAACACATCAGCAAATATTACGATTCGTTACATGTGCTCGACGATATCGACCTTACCATTGAAAATGGCGATAAAATAGCGTTTGTTGGGCGTAACGGAGAAGGTAAAACCACACTGGCCCGGATTATTATGAACGAGCTGGAGCACAGCGGTAATATGAAGCTGGGCCACAACGTTAAAATTGGGTACTTTGCTCAAAATCAGGCACAACTTTTAAACGGAGAACTTACGGTTTTTGAAACGATAGACGAGATTGCTGTTGGCGATATCCGCACAAAGATCAGAGATATTCTGGCGGCGTTTTTATTCCGCGGCGAAGATATCGACAAAAAAGTAAAAGTATTAAGTGGTGGCGAAAAATCGCGTCTGGCAATGATCAGGCTGATGCTTGAACCGGTAAACTTTCTTATTCTCGACGAGCCGACCAACCACCTCGACATGCGCTCGAAAGAGATTTTAAAAAATGCACTGGCAAATTTTTCAGGAACTGTACTTGTAGTGTCACACGACCGCGATTTCCTTGATGGCTTGGTGAATTGCATTTACGAATTCAGAAATAAGAAAGCAAAACAACATTTGGGCGGCATTTTCGATTTTCTGTACCGTAAGAAAATGGAGTCGCTGAAAGAATTGGAAAACAAGAAAAAAAATACAAAACCCGGAAAAGTTGTAACTTCGGAAAAACAAAAGGATGAGCTTTCGTTCGATGAAAAGAAAGAGATAAACCGCACGATTTCGCGAATGGAGAAAAGTGTAACCCAAACCGAAGAAAAGATTGCAAAACTGGAGACCGAAATCGAAGAAATGGACAAGCTGCTTGCCAATCCGGAGAATATTGATGACCATTCGGTTTTTGAGCAATACGAACAATTAAAATCGAATCTGGAACAAAGCATGTTTGATTGGGAAAACGCCCACGAAGAGCTGGAAAACTGGAAGGCTAAAAAGACCTGGTAAATAAAAAATGATGAGACAAAAAGGAATAAATAAAGAGGATTTTTTGTTTGGAACAAGAGCCATAATCGAAGCCATTAAAAAAGGCAAAACAATCGACAAAATCCTGATAAAAAAGGGTTTGCGAAACGAATTGATTACCGAACTTCATGAGTTGATAAAAGAGAGCGAGATTGGCGTTCAGTATGTTCCTATCGAGAAGATCAACCGTATTACACGAAAAAATCACCAGGGAGTGCTGGCATTTGTCTCGCCCATTGAGTTTGACAATATTGAGAACGTAATTCCTGGAATATACGAAGAAGGTAAAACTCCCCTCCTTCTTGTTTTAGACCAGATTACCGATGTACGTAACTTCGGAGCCATTACCCGCTCGGCCGAGTGTGCCGGAGTGCAGGCCATTATCATTCCCGAAAAAGGTATGGCACGTATTGGTGCCGATGCTGTAAAAACATCTGCAGGTGCTATTCACAACATTCCAATCTGCAAAACAAATAACCTGTACAATACGGTCCGATTTCTGAAAGATTCAGGTATTAAAATAGTTGCTGCCACCGAAAAAGGCGATAAACTTTACTCGAATGCCGATATGAAATCGCCACTGGCTATTGTTATGGGATCAGAGGACACAGGTGTTTCTGCGCAAATTCTGAAACTTGCCGACGAACAATTAAAAATTCCGATCTTAGGACAAATTGAATCTTTAAATGTTTCGGTATCTGCTGCTTTGATGATTTACGAAGCAGTCAGACAACGAAATTAGGCATTAACAGGAATAGTACGCTTAAATGATTCTTCAAGAGAAATAAAAGTTTCAGTACTGGCAACACCATGAATTTTTTGGATTTTTCCGCTTAAGATATTTTTTAGGTGTTCGTTATCCTTGGCATAAACTTTAATAAAAATGGCGTATGCTCCAGTGGTGTAATGACACTCAACGATTTCAGGGATATCTTCTAAACCTTTTACCACCTCGCTAAATAAACCTCCTTTTTCGAGGTAGATACCAATGTAGGTACAGGTTTTAAAATCAACCTTTTTGGGATTAATGTGATAGCCCGATCCAACGATCACTTCCAAATCTACCATTCGGTTAACTCGTTGGTGTACAGCCGCACGTGAAATTCCCACTTCTTTTGCAACATCTTTAAAAGGTATCCTCGCGTTTTTGGTAATTATATCCAGAATTTTTAAATCCCAGTCGTCTAAATTATTCCTCAAAGTCATCTTTAACAATTTTCTACAAAAGTATCAAAAAACTAACATAATTTCAAAGTAAAGTAAGCGCAAACACAATATAGTAACAAAATCACAACAAAGTACCCCAGGCTTGCAAAAAACGCAAAAATATTATCAGTTTGTTAATTTAAACCCTCCATTACTTTCAATCTTCCACAATTAACCACCATTTTAATGTTAATTAATACTTTTATGACAGATTTTTATAAAAACAGACAGCAATAAAAATCTAAAACAGGTATAGACAGCTTTATTTCAGCAACAAAAAACAACTCAATTTCAACTTAAAATTTTGAGTTGTAGGATGCTGTACAGACTTAAAATAAGTAACCTTAAAATTTATAGACATGAAAAATTCAACAAGTTGGTGGTTTATTCTGGCTCTTTTGGTAATTGTTGCCGCTCTCGGCGTAATAATACCTACCGGAGTTGGAGAAATTGACACCTCAAACCTCGACGCCGGAGATACGGCCTGGATGCTAACGGCAACAGGTTTAGTATTGTTAATGACTCCGGGATTAGCATTCTTCTATGGAGGAATGATTCAGTCGAGAAATATTATTTCGACCATGCTGCAAAGTTTTATTGCCATGGGAATTGTAAGTGTGTTGTGGGTAGTAGTCGGCTTCAGTATAGCATTTGGCGACAGTATTGGAGGCGAAGGTTTTGGCCTGTTTGGCAACCCGGCAACCTACTTTATGTTCCGGGGTGTTGGCGGCGGAACCAATCCCGACTTCTCGCCCACATTCCCTTTTGCAATATTTGCTATGTTCCAGTTAAAATTTGCCATTATTACCCCGGCTCTTATTACCGGCTCATTTGCCGGAAGAGTGCGTTTCAGAGCTTACATGTTATTTATGGTACTCTTTATATTATTTATTTATGCACCGCTGGCCCACTGGACCTGGCACCCGAACGGATTCCTGCGCAACTGGGGAGTACTTGACTTTGCCGGTGGAACAGTAGTACACATGTCGGCAGGTTTTGCTGCTTTGGCAGGAGCAATGTTCCTCGGAAGAAGAAAAGACGCTAACAAAGAAATTAAGCCGGCAAACATTCCTTACATCTTATTAGGTGCGGGTATGCTTTGGTTCGGATGGTTCGGATTTAACGCCGGTTCTGCATTGGCAGCCGATTCAGTTGCTGCATCAGCACTGGTGAATACCAACACTGCTTCGGCAGCAGCCATGTTGATCTGGATCTTTTTCGACGCTGCACAAGGTAAAAAACCATCTGCAGTTGGTGCTGCCATCGGACTTGTTGTAGGTTTGGTTGCCATTACTCCGGCCGCCGGATTTGTAAATGTCGGATCGAGTATATTTATTGGTGTAATTGCGGCTATCATTAGTAACTACGCTATTACACTTCGCACAAAATCGAAACTGGACGATACGCTGGATGTATTCCCTGCTCATGGAATGGGTGGTATTACAGGTATGTTGTTTACCGCTGTTTTTGCCAACGAAGTAGGCTTGATTCATGGAGAGATCACTACTTTCCTTTATCACTTACTGGCATTGGTAATTGTTGGAATTTTCACTTTCGGAGGATCGATGTTGATGTACAAGATTACCGATATGATTGTTCCGATGCGTATTTCTCCTCATGGAGAAAAAGTTGGTTTGGACATTAGTCAACACGACGAGTCGTATAATTTTGTTTACACAGAAGATTAATATACAATAAGTTGAGACATAAAAAAGGCCGATTAAAACCGGCCTTTTTTATTTTATAGGTACTTGTCGTTTAAAGTCCATTTCCAATGACATGAACGTTTCTGTGCGGGCAATTCCTTCAATGTCCTGCAATTGCTCGTCGATCAGACGTTTTAAATGCTTGTTGGTTTTTGTTTGTATTTTTACAAAAATTGCATAAGGCCCTGTTGTGTAATGACACTCAACTACTTCCGGAATATTCCGCAAAGCTTCGGCAACCTGTGTGTGGTACTTGGCCTTGTCGAGATAAATTCCCATGTAAGCACAAGTGTTGTAACCCAGTTTTTGCGGGCTAACAACAAATTCGCTTCCGTGCACAACACCAATATTTAACAGGCGCTGAACACGTTGATGAATAGCTGCACCTGAAACTCCACATTCACGGGCAACTTCTAAGAAAGGTATTCGGGCATTTTTTGTAATAAGCTTTAATATCTTTTCGTCCAACTCATCAATTTCAGCTGGTTTCTCTTCTAAAAAATCATTTGCCTTCATATTTCAAATCTTCTGAGTTCGTTTCAAATTATAGCACAAATGTAGATAAAATTTACAATCACTAATCTGGGATGCTTTAAAACATATTATTACTTACAATTTGTAAGAAAATAATTTTTTAAAAAAGTATAACCCCGGACTTTAAAAAACACGATTACCGACACGCAATCTTTTCAATATCAGCGCCTGAAGGCTCTTGAAAAACCCGCAGTTCAAACTCTGGAATAACGGCAAAAATATGATCGAAAATATCGGCCTGGATACTTTCATAATTTGCCCATTCCTGATCATTACTAAACACATAAATTTCGATGGGTAAACCTTTGCCTACCGGTTGTAATTGGCGTACTAAAAATGTAAGATCTTGTTTGATTTTTGGATGCTGACGAAGATACACTTCCAGGTACTTCCTAAAAATGCCAACATTGGTTTGATGACGACCACTTATAAAGTCCTCATCTTTCAAGTTTCTGCCTTTGTTGTGTTCTTTCAGTTCCCGCTCCTTTTCAGCTACATAATCCCGAATCAGGTCGAACTTTTCGAAACGCTCCAGCATGGCAGCATCGCAAAATTTGATGGTGTTGGTATCGATGGCAACCGAGCGTTTTATGCGACGGCCTCCCGATTCTTCCATACCTTTCCAGTTAAAGAACGACTCAGAAACCAGTGCGTATGTTGGAATGGTAGTAATGGTTTTATCCCAGTTCTGAACTTTTACCGTATTTAAAGTAATATCGATAACCGTTCCATCGGCTTTGTGCCCCTCCATTTGAATCCAGTCGCCAATTTTTACCATATCGTTAGCCGACAATTGAATGGAAGCCACAAAACCAAGTATCGTATCTCGAAAAACCAACAACAAAACCGCGGCAATTGCTCCCAAACCGGCCAAAAGAACTGTTGGATCTTTTCCCAGCAAAACAGAGATCAGCAGTATGCCTGCCATAAAAAACACAAAAATCTTCACCAGCTGTACATAGCCCTTTATCGAGCGATTATTGGCAAATTCAGTAGTGTTATAAATCTGTAATGCAGCATTTAAAGTAGAATTTGCCACAAAAACGATAATCGCAATAAAATAAATGCGCGAAATTTTCATCAACAAATCGGTAAGCTCCCAGTAATAATCTTTCGACAACGACTTGTAAACCTCAGGAGCCAACTCACTCACTTGCTGATGAATATCGGGATACGAAAAATCGGCAGAATAAAACAATATAAATGCAGGAACCAAATGCGCCAGCCCTCTAAAAACCTTGTTTTCAATTAAAATATCATCCCAGTGTGTTTTTGTTCTTCGGGCAATACGCTGCACGATCGCTAAAAAGATCTTTCGCGTGAAAAAATGCGCCAACCAGGCCACAAAAACAATAAGCACCAGGCAAATTAATGCAGCTAAAGGTTTAGCCAAAATCTCCATTATTCCGATTTCCCGGATATTATCAAGCAAATAGTGGTAAATGATATTCATTCGGTTTAAAGATTATTTTTTCGGTTTATTCAAAAAGTCGTGCAATACAAACACTTCTAAAAAATCAGTCATCAATTTATTATTAATAGTTGAGATTAAAAAACGCTATCTATTCTGATAAACGAATAATATCGACAACTTGAGATTGTTAATAACCTTGGTTAATAGAAAACTGGTTGCATATGTCATACTTTGTGTCTAAATGTATCCTTATTTTCAGCCAAAAATAATAAATGAGCATAAAATGAAGTTGAAGTTTTCTTTTATTCTATTAATAATCCCCTTTTTATCGTTCGCACAACCCAAATTCAACACCTATTTTAAGGACAAAACTTTACGGTTCGATTTTCTGCTGGGAGGAAACAGTAAAGAGGCTGTGGTGTATCCGCAGCAAATGAAACAGGAGCCGTTTTGGGGTGGTTCGAAAAAGAACCTCATCGACGTATTTAACTACGGAAGTTACCGTTACCGGGTTTTCGATGTGAAAAGCAACGAGCTGATTTACAGCAAAGGTTTTAGCACCCTTTTCCAGGAATGGCAAACCACTGCCGATGCCAAAACAAACAATAAAACGTTTTACCAGGCAGCACTTTTTCCGTTTCCGAAAAACGATGTGCGCCTTGAAATTGATGCCCGCCAATGGGACGGAACGTTTAAAACAATTTATACTACTGATATTGACCCGAAAGATTATTTCATTTTGAAGGAAGAAACGCCCGGTTTTAAAACAAAAGACATCGTTAACAACGGCGATCCGGCAAAAAAAGTAGATATCGCCATTCTGGCCGAAGGTTACACCGTTGCCGAAATGGAAGATTTTTATACTGATGCCGCAAAAGTTTCGGGTTATTTATTCGATACCGAACCTTTTAAATCGGAGAAAGCAAACTTTAATGTGCATGCTGTTTTTGCCGCTTCGGAAGATTCAGGTACTGACGTTCCGGGCGAACACATTTACAAAAACACTTATTTTAACACCAGTTATTACACCTTCGATTTGCCGCGCTACCTCACCACTACCGATATGAGAAAGGTATACGATGCTGCAGCCAGTGTTCCTTACGACCAGATTTATGTCTTGGTAAATACCGAGCGTTACGGCGGTGGCGGATTCTATAATTTTGTTACCGTTTGCACTGCCGACAATGAACTGACGCCAAAAATTATCGTTCATGAATTTGGCCATGGATTTGGCGGACTGGGCGACGAATATTACAATTCGGCCGTGGCCTACGAAGATTTTTACAACCTTGAAATTGAACCTTGGGAACCCAACATTACCACCCTGGTTGATTTCGATAAGAAATGGAAAGATATGATAGACAAAGACACGCCGGTTCCAACACCACGAAAAGATAAATATAGAAATACTGTTGGTGTATACGAAGGAGGAGGTTACATGGCCGAAGGGATTTACAGCCCGCATATCGATTGCCGCATGAATACCAACGAAGCCGAAGGTTTTTGCCCGGTTTGCCAGGAGGCTATCCGAAAAGTTATTCGATTTTATTCGGAATAAAACAAAAAAAGCGGATGAGCTAAATGACTCATCCGCTTTTTTATTGTATCCCTCTACTTATTATTCCTCTTTCTTCTTCAATAATTTCGAAGTAATAACGTAAGCTACAATTAAGCCAACTCCTCCAAGAATTAAGATTGCGGTAAAGAAGGCAACAACTTCATCGATTACGTTTGATAACGCAAAACCTACAAGTACACCTAAACCTACTGCAATTAAAAAGATTCCCCATTTAACCAGTGAGAGCTGCGAGCATTCACCTTTAAATATTCCGGCATCGAGCCCTTTTTCTACCAGCGCCAGGCGCTCTTTTGTACGTGTTGTCCAGTAAACATACAAGATGGCGAAGATTGCCAGAAAAAACCCGATTGGTACGAAAATTCCTTCCATGATATTAAATTTTAATTTGTTTTTTTATTCTGTTTTCGCTCTTATGACGCCACTTTATTTCTGCGGTTACAACTTTTCAGATTTTTTTTCCTGAAGATGAATCATTTCACGCAGATTTCGCAGATAAACGCGGATTTTAATACGATAAGAAAACAGAGTACTAATCGTTAATTTATACACCCCCCCTTTATCATTATTGAATTTGCGATATCAGCATAATCTGCATGAAATATTTTCTTAGTAACTTGTAACCTGCAATTCATTATTACGTCAAAAGAGCGAATGGAGCAGAAAGATGATATCTATTACATCGAAAAAGTAAAGGGCGGACAGACCAATTACTTTTCGTATATCGTTGAACGATATCAGGATATTGTCTTTTCCATTGCAATGAAAGTTCTTAAAAATCGTGAAGACGCCGAGGAAATGGCGCAGGAGAGTTTTATAAAAGCTTACAAATCGTTGCACACCTTTAAAGGCACCGCAAAATTTTCGACCTGGCTTTACCGCATTACCTATAATAATTGTATTTCGGAGGTCAGGAAGCGAAAAATACATTTTGCATCGACCGATGATGTGCAGATTGCCGACGAAGCAACAGAAATGAACCTGGATGGAATACCGGAAGAAAACAGGGCACAAGCCATTAAGGCAGCCATGGACAAACTGCCGGAAGATGAATACACTCTGATACTTTTGTATTATTTCGAGGAACAATCGATCGAGGAGATCAGCAGAGTAACAAAACTCTCGGAGAGCAATACAAAAGTGAAGCTTTTCAGAGCTCGCAAAAAGCTCTATACTATTTTGAATGAATTAATGAAAGATGAATTATACACTATATTATGAACGAATTGGAAGACATAAAATTAAAAGCATTCCTGCAAAACATGGAACTGGAGAAACCAGGTTCCGGCTTTACGGTTCAGGTAATGAATAAGATTTTTGAGGAGAATAGTGCACTCGAACAAATTAAATCGGAAAGGATACTTGGAAAAGGTTTCTGGATTATCTCGATACTTTTTGTGGTGTTACTGGCAGCCATTTTCGTTGTAAGCAACACCGGCATGCAGGCCGACAGCCAAATAGGGCAACTACTACCCGAGGCCGGACAAGGATTAACAGAAGGCTACGATTCGTTCTTCAGCAAATTAGGAACATTGCCGTTGAGTATTGCCGGTATAACCATTGCATTTGCTGTACTTATCTTCATCGACAAGATAATTAGTGCAAACAGCAAAATATTTGCCTAAGTATTATTAAATATATTGGATGAGAATCCCGGCTGATCAGTCGGGATTTTTTATTCGTACTGCTTTAACAGCCCTAACATAATTAAGTATTGTGCAGCAATGTAGGTTGTCATTATAAATAGACCTTCATAAGGAATTTCTACCAGAAAACGATTCACAGCAATCAGCGAATCGGACAAAACAAAAAATAACGAACCCGCAAACACCAGGCTAAAACTTATTGGATGACCATTTCCAAAACGGTTAAGCGCCATTGCCGACATGGTTAAAATGGCAACCATATATACAAAAATGGCAAAACGAAGTACTAAGTCGAGTTGTGGAAAAAGCACGATATAAACAATCAATCCAAACGCAAGATATGGGATCAACCACATGGGCTTCTTTTTCAAGAACGGTGTTTTCCCCGAAAGATCGATGGTTCGTAAAAACAGGAAAATATAGAATACCTGCGCCACCAAAAACGAAGCAATCCCCATAACAAACCAGGTAAAATCGGCAGCAAACATCATTAGCAAATCGCCTATCCAGGAAAATAGAAATCCTGCGCCGGCAAGCTGCAACACTTTTTTATCGATATTTTTTGAATGTAAAAAGAAATAACCTGCAATCCATATTAAAAGTAAAGGCTTTGCAATATGATCGAGTTGGGAATCCTGCAAATATTCGCCGATTAAATCGGCTGCCACAATTACTACAAAAAGTAAGTGAAGAAAAATCTTTTTCATCAATCGCTGTTTGAGGTAAAATTAGAATTATTCGGGTAAAAAACGAAACCAGAACTTAAAAACAGGCTTCCGCCATCAGGTATTTATTTACGTACTCGTTAACGCCCTCCTCTAATTCAACAAAAGGCTTTTTGTAACCTACGTCGTGTAATTTCTGCATTTCAGCTTCGGTAAAATACTGGTATCTTCCGCGCAAATCAACGGGTGTGTCAATAAACGAGATATCGGGATTTACATTCATACTGTTGAAAACAGCTTTGGTAAGATCAAGAAAAGAACGAGCTTTCCCGGTACCCACATTATAAATACCACAATTATCCTGGTTCTCCATAAAATACATCATCACATCGGCAATGTCTTCCACATAAATAAAATCGCGGCTTTGCTCGCCATCTTTATAAGCTTTATGATGCGAACGGAACAACTGCATGTGCCCTGTTTCTTTTATGGTTTTATAAGCATGCAACACCACCGACGCCATTCGTCCTTTGTGGTATTCGTTTGGCCCGTAAACATTAAAGAATTTCATACCTGCCCAAAACGGAGGCGTGCGAAACTGTTTCAGCGCCCACACATCAAAATCGTGTTTCGACCAACCATACAGATTCAGCGGTCGTAAATCCCTGATTTTTTTATGTTCATCAGAAAAACCATCTTCGCCGTTACCATACGTAGCAGCCGACGAAGCATAAAGAAGTGGCACCTGAATTTCGGAACAAATATTCCAAAGGCGTTGCGAATATATTAAGTTTAGTTGCTGATAGAGCTCGGGCTCCTGCCCTACGGTATCAGTACGCGCCCCCAAATGAAAAATAAAATCCACATCCGGTGCATTTTTAATTAACCATTTAAAAAACTCATCCCGGTCAATATACTCGCGGTAATCTTTTTTCAGAAGATTTAAATCTTTCCAGGGGTCATCGAACTTGTCAACCAAAATCAGATCTTTGTATCCTGCTTTGTTGAGTTTTCCTACTAAATAACTTCCGATAAAACCGGCTGCTCCTGTTACAACTATCATTTTAAAGCGGTTTCGTTTGGTACAGCAAAAAACTCTGTTTTCTGAAAATATGGCTATGTAATAAAGAACCTGCCTCTTTGGTTTTTATTGTACACATCGCAAAATAAATTTAACTTTTCCGAATTGCAAAAAAATTGTAGATAAACAGATGCACCCGGAGTAAAGTTGGTTGCTTTTCCTACTAAAGGTTTACACTTTGGATAAATAAAAAGAGATTTGTATCTGGTATACTATAAGATTTTTGATGACAATCGATCTTAACCCACAGGTGCAGGAACTTGTTTTAGAATTACTGATAATGCTTCTTTAAGGTGCACAAGTGCCAAAGGAATATTCCATTTTGCCGAATCGCGGGGTTCCACATAATTCGATATCGATCGTATCTCGTAGCATTTTACGCCCATCCAGTTGCACACATAAAAAACGGCAGCTCCTTCCATCGACTCTACATGCGCCGTGAATTTCTCCCGCATTTCAGCAATACTGGTATCGCGCCCGTAACTTTTGTTGGTGGTTACTCCTTTTACTTTTTTCAGCTTTATCCAACCGTTTGAATTACTTGCTTTCAACAAGCCATTTTCAAACGGAAAGTCATTCATACCAATATATCCCGATTCGAATAGCGTCAGAAATTCGTGCTGTTTCTCGATGCCTAAATCTGCAAATTCTTCGCTAACCACGTTCACAACTTCTCCAATTTTAAGCTCTTGGGTAAAACTTCCTGCCAAACCAATATTAATAACGACATCGTATTTTTTCTCACGAAGTGCATTTGTTAAATGAAAAGTAGCAAACGAACTTCCTATTCCTGATACCAAAATATCAATATTGAAGTCTCCAAATCGGTAAGTTTTTACAAAATGACTTTCTTCCTCTACTTTTTCCAGCTCATCAACAATCAGTTTTATTTCCATTGTAGTGGCTGCTACAATCAAAATTTCCATAAATTTAATTTTGTATTTTCTGCCTCCGATACGTTTCTAAACAATGTCCATTACAACACCAAATCTGTATTTCATCCTTGCTTTTATCACAAGTCATCGTCTCACTTCTTATCAAATCCATATACTCATTCATACTGATTTTATAAAAAAAAGTTAATCTTTGTACCTATTAAAATTCTAACAACAATGTGTTCATTAAAGAATAACAACTCAAACGGATACCTGCGAACCGATTTATACAACGAAGAAGCAACCGAAGAACTCTCTGCCCATTACAAAGAAATTTTACAGATAGTTGGCGAAGATCCTTCGCGCGAAGGTCTCGACAAAACGCCGGAACGAGTGGCGAAAGCCATTCAGTTTCTGTTGCAGGGGTACCAAATGGATCCTGTTGAAATCTTAACTTCGGCAATGTTCAAGGAAGATTATCGCCAAATGGTAATCGTAAAAGATATTGAGATTTATTCGATGTGCGAACATCATATGCTTCCGTTTATAGGGAAAGCACATGTTGCCTACATTCCCAACGGAACGATTACCGGACTTAGCAAAATTGCCCGCGTTGTTGATGTGTTTGCCCGCCGCCTGCAGGTGCAGGAACGGTTAACAACGCAAATTAAAGATTGTATTCAGGATACATTAAAACCTCTGGGAGTTGCCGTTGTAATTGAGGCACAACACCTGTGCATGCAAATGCGTGGCGTACAAAAACAACACTCTATTACAACCACTTCGGATTTTACAGGTGCTTTTGAAAAGGTAGCTACCCGCGAAGAATTTATCAAACTGATTAGCACCAAGCTAAGCTAAAAGCTACAAAAACTCAATACAGACCGGTGCCGGCAAACTAATTTGGTTCCCGCTATATTTTGGCATTCCGGTTTTAACATTAAGTTTAAAAACGGTGATATTATGACTACGCTGATTGGCAACCAACATCCAATTTCCATCAGGAGTAATTCCAAAATTTCGCGGCCAGTCACCTTCCACCGGAACTGTTCCTAAGTAGGTCAATTCCTGATCGGCGTTTACTTTAAAAACAGCTATGGAGTTGTGTCCACGGTTTGATCCATACAAATACTTCCCGTCTTTTGAAAAATGGATATCTGCGCAATAACTCTCGCCATCAAAATCTTTGGGTAAGGTTGAAATATTTTGAGATACCGACCACTTTTCTCCTGTTTTACGAACCGCAGAAATGGTAGAATTTAGCTCGTTTATCACATAAATTACCTTTTCGGTTGGGTGAAAAACAAAATGCCTTGGACCGGAACCGGCCGGTAGTTTTACAAATTCCTGATCGTAACGTCCTAAATTTCCATCCTGAAAATGGAAAATATTTAACTGATCAGTCCCCAGATCGGCACTAAAAATGCTCGGTTCTTTTGGCGAAAATTTTATTGAGTGAGCATGTGGTTGAGTTTGGTTAGGATGCACACTGCTACCGGAGTTATGTACAACAGTAAGTGCTTTTTCGAGGCTACCATCTTCATTCACCGGATATATTGATGTAGTTCCTCCTCCATAGGTTGCTATTGCCACATACTTTCTGTCGGGCGAAACATCAACGTGACACGGTCCGCTTCCATTCGCGATCTGCTTATTCAAAAAGTGCAATCCTCCCTTCTCGTCGAGTTTGTAGGCAACTACATACCCTCCGGATGGCTCAACTTCGGGCGTTGTACGCGAAACGGCATACAAAAACTCCTTATCGGGTCCTAAACGCAAAAACGATGGGTTATCAATACCCTTAAAAGTAGTGAGCAAATCAATGTCACCGGTTTCGGTATTTAAACTACAGTAGTTTATTCCTTCTGCCCCTTCGGAAGTAAAAGTCCCCACATAAAAAAGCTGCTTTTCCTGTGCGAATCCGGCAGTTACACATAGAAAAATTAAAAGGCAATTAAACAAAATATTACGCAACATATTTGTATATTTATTGAACGTAAAACAAAAAGTTTGCACGAAATTGAATCTGCCCAAAGAAGTTTCTTTTTTGAATGATTCAATTCAGTGCCAATGATAACAAAAATTTTAATGTATGAAAAAACCTGTTATAGCTGAAAAAGCACCAAAAGCACTTACACTTGAGCCGGGCACCTATTATTGGTGCGCCTGTGGACGAAGTAAAAACCAACCCTTTTGCGACGGATCGCACCAGGGAACGGAATTTACTCCACTGCCATTCGATATCGCTGAGAAAAAGGAAGTTTGGCTTTGTCAATGCAAACATTCCAAAAATAAGCCATTTTGCGATGGCACCCACCGAACCTTATAGCATTTAACAGCTTATTAAACCTTCGTAAAATCGTCTTTTGAAGCGTTGCAGATCGGACATTTCCAGTCGTCAGGCAAGTCTTCAAAAGGCGTTCCCGGAGGTATTCCAAGTGCAGGATCTCCTTCTTCAGGATCGTACTGAAAACCACAAATATTGCACGAATAAATCCCATCTTCACTTTCCGTTTTTTTAGCCTCTGCCGGCTCTTCAACCACCTCATCATAAACAACCGGCTCGGGCTCATCCTCCAGCTTATCTTTATCAATATAAGTAGGCGCATTTTTCGGCGACCGCATTTTATACTTGGCATGGTAGTATGCATACGTCAGCGGTTCTTCATCCGACAGTTTATCGCCGTCAACCACCTCTGCAGTTATCAGGTAATGCGATCCAACATCGGCATAATCTATAACCTCGCAATCAAACCACGCCACCGACGAATTAACAACGATTGGAGCACCGGTTTTCGCCGTAATGGTTTCAACTCCCTGGAATTTATCAATATCGGCCCCCGACATAAATCCGAATTTACCGATCAACGAAGTATCAACTTCTTTCTTCAGCACCGAGATGGAGAACTTTTTACTATCAATAATCTTTTGGGCGGAGTAGTTATTTTTATTACAACTTATGGCAATTTTCGAGGGGTTGGCAGTAATCTGAAAAGCTGTATTTGCAACGTACCCGGCTTTTTCGCCGTTCAATTCCGTAGCAATTAAATACAGGCCATAACTTAGTTTGTGAAATGCGGAATAATTCATTCTTTCTTTTTTTGAAATTCGTTTGTTTAAATTTAACAATACATTTTCAATTTCGCCTGCCATTACACTTTTAAAATTCCAACATTTTATACAAGTCCTCTACAAAGGCAACAAAAAAAATGAACGTCGTTTTTCGAATTAACGATACTAAAATGAAGCCGGAATTCAGAGGAGAAGTCCTCTTTTAAAGAAATGTTGCTGAAATGAATAAAATTTTGGCACGCAAAACATAAGAGGTAAATCTTACAAATCCTTGTAAAATCAAGGAAAATCGGGACAAATAATTTAAATATGGGAATCACCACTGAATATTTTCCAATATTTGGACATTTTATTTGATAAATTCTCACATTTGACTATTTTTAAGGACTCTAAATAAAAGAAAATGGCCAACCAAAAACTCAGAAACAACTACAAAGTGTACATTGTGGAAGACAATGTGCTTTATGCCAGAGTGCTTAAAAAGCAGCTTTTAGATGATCAGTTACAGGTAAAGGTGTTTCACAACGGGACAGACTTTATTAATGCAATGAGCGAAAAGCCTGATGTAGTAACGCTTGACTACACGCTTCCCGATATGACAGGGAAAGAAGTACTGGCAAAAATTCAGGAAAAAATACCGAATACGAATGTAATCGTAATTTCAGCGCAAGATGATATTTCTACCGCCATCGAGCTGATGAAAAACGGTGCTTACGATTATATCATGAAAGCACCCGACACCCGGGAAAAGCTGAGTAACATTATCCGGAATATCTATAAAACAGACCAGCTTCAAACAGAGAACACCAATCTAAAAGAAGCTGTTGCTGAAAAATATAATTTCAAGAACCTTATTAAAGGTAACAGTCGCGAAATTGAGCATGTTTTTGAGTTAATGCACAAAGCAACTCAAACAAATATTTCCGTATCAATTTCAGGAGAGACCGGAACCGGTAAAGAACTGGTCGCCAAAGGGATTCACTACAATTCGAAACGCAGTGCCAAACCGTTTATCGCAGTTAACGTGTCGGCTATCCCCGACGGACTGATCGAGAGTGAATTGTTCGGTCACGAAAAAGGTGCTTTTACGGGTGCTGATTTTCAAAAAATCGGAAAATTTGAGGCAGCAAACGGCGGTACACTTTTCCTCGACGAGATTGCCGACTTAAACTTAAACCTTCAGGCAAAACTATTACGCGTTTTACAAGAACGAGAGTTGGTACGCCTGGGAGGACATGATGTAATACCACTTGACGTACGCATTATTTCGGCAACGCATAAAAACCTGGCCACTTTGTCGGGCGACGACCAGTTCAGACAAGACCTTTACTATCGTTTACTGGGTTTACCCATTGAAATTCCGCCCTTGCGCCAGCGTGGAAACGATAAGATTTTACTAGCCAAGTTTTTTGTAGACGAGTTTTGCAAAGAAAATGAAATGGAGCCAAAAACACTTTCGTCGGAAGCAAAACAAATGTTGTCGAATTATTCACTATCCCGGCAACATCAGAGAGCTAAAAGCCATTATGGAATTATCCTGCGTAATGTGCAGCCGCGACCTGATTAAACCGAGCCACTTAAATATGAACGTTGACGAAAGTGTACAAAACCTGCTTGCCCAGGAAAAATCACTGGAGGAATACAACAACGAAATCGTAAAATTCTTTTTGAATAAATACAATCAGAATGTACGACTGGTAGCATCTAAATTAGGAATCGGAAAATCTACCATTTACCGGATGCTCCAAAAACACATGGATTAATCAGACTATTAACAGCATAAAAAAATCCCGGACTTTACAGCCCGGGATTTTTATTTTGTCATGATCTTATTATCTATCCTTCGTAACTATTAACTCCAACGGTTTCCATTTTTCGATCCACTTTTTTAACCAAACCCTGCAAAACTTTTCCAGGACCAACCTCAGTGAACGAAGTAGCTCCATCGGCGATCATATTTTGCACAATCTGTGTCCATTTTACAGGAGCAGTAAGCTGAGCAATCAGGTTTTCTTTGATCACAGCAGGATCAGAAACCGGTTTTGCATCAACATTCTGGTAAACCGGACAAGTTGGCTGATTAAATGTTGTTGCCTCAATGGCAGCAGCCAACTCTTCGCGTGCAGGCTCCATAAACGGCGAGTGGAAAGCACCACCTACAACCAGTTTCAAGGCACGTTTTGCACCTTTTTCAGTTAACAACGCACAAGCTTTGTCAATTCCGGCTTCAGAACCAGAAATTACCAACTGCCCAGGGCAATTATAGTTTGCAGGAACTACCACGTCGTCGATTTCGGCACAAACAGCCTCAACAACGTCGTCTTCCAAACCAACAATGGCGGCCATTGTTGATGGCTCAACCTCGCATGCTTTTTGCATGGCCATGGCACGTTGCGCAACCAGTTTCAAACCATCTTCAAAGTTCAGCGTTCCGTTGGCAACCAACGCCGAAAACTCACCCAGCGAGTGACCTGCAACCATATCAGGAGCGAAATCCTTTAAGGTTTTTGCCAACAATACCGAGTGTAAGAAAATGGCAGGTTGGGTTACTTTTGTTTGTTTCAGGTCTTCAACTTCGCCTTCAAACATAATGTCGGTGATATTGAAACCCAAAATATCGTTTGCTTTTTCGAATAATGCTTTTGCTTCAGCAGAATTTTCATATAAATCCTTTCCCATTCCCGGGAACTGCGCTCCCTGACCGGGGAATACAAATGCCTTCATAATTTTTTAGTTTTTTAAAAATCCGGCGGCAAAGTTACACTAAATTTATAAGGACAAAATCCTTTTGTGCACCATTGCCAATAATTTGACAAAATTTATGAAACAGAATCGAACATCGGGTTATTTGGGTCGAGAGTTAGGAAAACAACAGGATCACATTAAAGAGTAGGTGGAGAAGAAAAAATACCTCACCCAGAAGTTTCAATATTGAATAAAAGCTACCAGAAATAAGCAACATTCTTTTGGCTTATCAGCCGGATTCTACTCTTTGGCTTAGCCCAAAGAGATAGACAGAAAACCCAAGGCTGCGACCGCCTCTCTCGGAAAAGCTACGCGATGCCGACTAAAATTACTGAACTCGTCGTACCTCCTCAAACAGCAGTAATTTTTTTACGTCGTCACCACTTGTTTTCCGGCTCACCGGCCGAGGCCCTGCTCCGATGCAGTGACGTTGCTTAAGAGGACGGCCTCTTTTGGTCGTTGCCCGGAGTTAAAATAAAACCGTAGTGAGAGCGGGAAGCTCCGAGTAGACGAGGAGATCACCCGTCCGAACTTGGGTTTTATAAAAACGCAGGGTAGTGACCAAAAGCAGCCTTGCGTTTTTTGCTTCGTTTTTGGGGTAAGACAAAAATGAAGGCCGCCGGCAGGCATGAAATTATTGTCAATTTCTAAATTAAGCCACCGGATTTTTCAGGTGATCCAAACAACAGGCTAAACACTGCACTTCTGAAAATAGCACAATATTGTGGGGATTTGATACTGGATGCTAGATACTGGATGTTGGATGCTGGATACTTGATGCTTGTAATCTTTTTTTGCCTTTTGACTTTTGACTTTTTGACTTGATGTTGGATGCTCGATACCTGCAATCCTTTTGCCTTTTTACTTTTGCCTTTTGCCTTAATACGGAATACTAGATACTGGATACTGGAAGCTAGTGACTCGCAGCTTGTAACTTGCAACTCGTTAACCTTTAAATACAAAATAAATAACAAGGTATTTTAGCAAAAGCCCCAGTGTGCTTACTAACAAAAAACGCCTGAAATTATATCGCAACATTCCGGCAGCAAGGGCTATTATTGGCGATGAAAGCGGGAACAGGTTAAACACAAATATGGTTAGCATTCCGTATTGCTGAATTTTGCGCTCGGCTTTTTCAATTCGCTTCTGCCCCATTAGTTCAATAATTTTATTCGGACGCAACAAGCGCCCAATTATATAATCGATACACTGCGCAGCAATTGCCGTGGCCATTGCTGTTGCAATCAGGTTTAAGCCGGAGTAATAGGGCAAATAATAAATAAAAGCCAGCTCAACCGGCATAAGCAAAAAGAACAGGTAGCCTGAAAAATGGATTAATCCGAACGAGAAAATACTTTCTGTTTTGCCGGCATAAAGTTCGCGGCCAATGGTAAACGAAAAAAGGCAAATAGCAATAACCGAAGCAAACAAGATAAAATAGAACTTTTTGGGTATTGCTATTTTGCCGTTCATCTATAAAACAGGTTTAAAAGTCAATAAATAATCTGATAGTAAAGTTACGCAAATGATTTTATGCTTCTAATTTTATCGACCACCGCCCCTGTAACATCGTTAACCGAACAGAATATTACGTTATAATTGTTGTTTCCGGTATTTATCTCTCTCCCAATTCAGGATTTGATTAACTGGAAGGATTCCATCTTTTTAAAGAGATGGAATCCTTTATTCGCATATTTTTATTGTTAATGAGATACACAATGGCTAAAGCCCGGCTTTATAAACACAAGCCCTCTAAACGGGGCTTTAGCCCCTGTGCCTTGCCACACACGGTGTTCCGAGAACCAAATAATTTCGCACACCTTTGTAACTCACTGATTACAGGTTTCCTGCAGCCGTGTAATTAGCCAGCAAACTTGTTGGCTCGCTTGTTGCAGCGCTGCGGCAAGCAAAAAAATTTGTTGGCTGGCTTGTTGCACAGCTGCAGCAGGCAAAAAAACTTATTGGCTTGGCTGTTGCACGGCTGCAGGAAGCAAATAAACTTATTGGCTGGTATGCCGCACGATTGCAGCAAGCAAGAAAATAGTTTGGCTGGCCTGTCGCACGGTTGCAACAGGCAAAAAAACTTGTTGGCTTGTTTGCTGCACCATTGCAGGAAGCCAAAAAAATGCTGAGTACATAATCTCCGGAATTACTGCCAGTAAACATTTGTAACTGGAAGGATTCCATCTTTTTTAAAGAGATGGAATCCTTTATTCGTTAAAACGGAATCCCGGCAGGGATAGAAGCGGCACCCTGTTGCAGACAAGCGCAAAGTTTTTGTTAACGGATGGAGGCGGATGAAAGGAGCCCACGTACCGTTTACAAAAACCAAGCTTGACAAAAGAGGTAGAGCGGAAAGCCCGGCTGTCCGGCATTATTATCGACCCATTTCAAACTACTCCACTGTAACCGATTTGGCCAAATTACGCGGCTGATCGACATTACACCCCTTTAGCAAAGCAATATGATAGGCCAGCAACTGCAAGGGAATTACTGCCAGTAAGGGCGCCACCGCCGGATGCGATTTTGGTATTTCAATACTATCGTTTACCATTTCTTTTAATCCCTTATCACCCTCGGTAACAACGGCAATTACATTTCCCTTCCGGGCTTTCACCTCCTGAATATTGCTCACCACTTTTTCGTAATAATCGTCCTGAGGAGCCACAACAACAACGGGCAAATTATTATCAACCAGCGCAATTGGCCCGTGTTTCATCTCGCCTGCCGCATAACCTTCAGCGTGAATATAAGAGATCTCTTTCAACTTCAAAGCCCCTTCAAGCGCTACCGGAAAAAGATAACCGCGCCCTAGGTAAAGTGCATTTACGGCCTCATGGTATTTCTTTGCAATGTTCTTGATTTTTTCTCCATCTTCCAGAATTGCCCGTCCTTTTTCAGGGATTTCGGCCAGCTCTTTAACCAGCATTTTATAGTCGCCGTCGCTGATGGTTCCTTTGCGTTTAGCCAACTTCAGGGCTATCATCGTAAGCACCGTAACCTGTGCGGTAAATGCTTTTGTCGATGCCACACCAATTTCAACACCGGCATGGGTATAAACACCGGCCTCGGTTTCGCGCGACAAGGTTGATCCCACCACATTACAAATTCCGAGTACAGTTGCCCCTTTTGATTTAGCCAGTTCCAAAGCTGCCAACGTATCCGCAGTTTCACCACTCTGACTGATAAGAATTACCACATCTTCAGAAGACAACACCGGCTTCCGGTAACGAAACTCTGAAGCATATTCTACTTCAACCGAAACCTGCGCATATTCTTCAAACAAGTATTCGGCAATCAGCCCGGCATGCCACGATGTTCCGCAACCAATGATAACAATCCGCTTCGCGGCCTCGATTTTTGGAAAAACATTCAACAGCCCTCCAAGCACAATTTCTGAATAATCATTTTGTAATCGTCCACGAAAAGTTTCTTCAATGGTTTTTGGTTGCTCGTGAATTTCCTTGAGCATAAAATAATCGTAATCGCCTTTATCCAACGCCCCGATTTCCATATCAATATTACTAATCTTTAACGAAACCGGATTATTCTGAACATTACTTAAAGTAAAACCATCTTTCTGCAAAATGGCAATATCTTCGTCGTTCAGGTAAATCACCTGGTTGGTGTATTCCGCAATGGGCGAAGCATCGCTGGCAATAAAATATTCGCCGCTACCCAGTCCAACCACAAGCGGGCTGCCTTTTCGGGCAACTACAATTTTCTCACTTTCCTTTTTACAAAGCACTGCAATTCCGTATGCTCCAACTACTTTCGACAAAGCCAGTTGCACCGCAGCTTCCGATGACATTTCTTTATCCTGCAAATAAAAATACTCGATCAGATTAGCCAACACCTCGGTATCAGTATCACTTTCAAAAGTGTATCCGTGAGCCTCCAAATCGCGTTTCAGTTGCGCATAATTCTCGATTATACCATTGTGCACAATTGAAAAATGACCATTCATAGACACATGTGGATGTGCATTTTTATCGCTGGGTTCGCCATGCGTTGCCCAACGGGTGTGCCCAATTCCAACGGCTCCGTCATTTGTTTTGCCGGCAACAAAATCTTCAAGATCCGAAACCTTTCCTTTCTTTTTATAGTTCTCGAGCGAGCCATTTAACAAGGCCACTCCCGCCGAATCATACCCTCGGTATTCTAATCGTTTTAGCCCACCGATCAAAATCGGAAATGCTTTCTGATGGCCAATATATCCTACTATTCCACACATAATCCTTTTCTATATTTATTCTTTCTCCAAAAGCAAAACATAAAATTAAACCGTGATAACTCACCCTGATTGTGCCTCTCTACGCGTAAAGAGGGAATGAGGGAGAATACTTCCCACTAATTTTCAACTATTAGCTTACTTTCCCGCACCTGCATCATTTGTTTAATAACCCGGCTGCCGAGTCGTTCCTTTTTCTCCATGTGTTCCTTAATTTCTTTCACGGTATCATTATCTTCAAATTCGCCGCGCACTTCAGTAAAATCAAGTTCACGTGCTCCATTCTTACCATCAACACCAAACCCGGTCATTTTACTCATCGAAAATTCTTTCCGTGCATCTTCATATAAAAAGCGATCAATACCCAGTACACTTTCTTTCCATTTCTTTACAATAGTTATCACATCCGACGCCTCAAATTCGGAAATACTTTTTCCATAAAAACTTTCAAGCACGTCTACTGCCCAGGTCCATTCAAAATTGTAATAATTTTTATGCATCGTTGCCAATGCCGAATTCACTTCTTCAAGCGACTGTAACGATCCATTTTCTATCGACTGCAACAACTGATCCAAGGCCTCAAAAGGACAGATCATCCCGGCCAGGTCTACCCAGTATCCTTTTCCAAATTTCATATCGGGCTGAAGGACCTTTTGAATATCAGTTGCCGTATTATACTCCGTACCATTCAGACGCGTGATTAACGAATTTCCCAAAAACTTCCAGATAGCCATTTCGTACAACTGAATTCCCCGGTCGAGTGCATGCCTCTCTATTTTCATTCGATCGTAACTATAGGCCTCATCTCTATCTTTTGAAGACTTTTGCAGATCCAGTAATTTCTCACGACCTTTCATCATTTTATCGATTGTATACGGACTCAGCAGATTAAAATTAATCAGGTCTAGTAGGTTCGAATCAGTTCGTTTATCGCGTTTTGGCCACTTTTGTGTATCGCGAATGGTTCCAATACTTTTTAGGTTGATACCCGGAACCAGAATACTTTCATCCTTACTCTCAATCAGGTACGAAAAAGGAAAATCAGTAGTATCGCAATGTTTGTAGTGGCGCCCCATTACCAGCGAAAATGCACCAATACGCGACGGCCACAGCAAATACGAATCGCTGGTGGTTTTTGCCCCGCGCTCCATAATTCCCTGGTGAATTGGTCCGAGCTTGTACAAATGGTTACTTTGATTCGATCCACTGCCGGCATTTAGGAATGAAAACATACCGGCAATCAGCAAAGTTGATTTGTGGTGTGTAACCGTGTACGGACCGGCAAAGATTGAACAAGCCTCACCGTGAAATCCCTGACAATTGGCAAAGAACAGTGAATTTTCAGCCGAATAATGTTTATCTAAAATACATCCCTGCCCAATGAAACATTTCGAAACCAACGTGGCGTCTGCAATTTTCGATCCTGAACTTACAATAAAGTTATCCATAATTACTCCCTCACCAATCATTACCGGTGCTTCGTAATTACTATTAATGCTTCCATTGTGTAATTTTTTTGCACCATCGACTATGGTCGCCGGCCCTGTTTTAATATTGAAAATGGTATTACAATTCAGTATTTTTGAATCGGCACCGATTACTCCAATCTCACTGCTTACATATTTCGTGTATTCGGCAACCATACTCTTAAGAGAGCGTACTACTTCAGGACGGTGTCTGTATAACGACATCATGTAGGCAACGTGGGTCGAGAGATAATCATAAATAGGAATTTCACGACCGCCGCCTTCATTAATTGCTTCAACAACTACCCCATTACCAAACGACGTTTCGCCATCAACAGCTAAAGTAGTTATGTTATGAATAACCACATTCTCCTCTATCCGGTAATTGGCAATATAACTGCGAACATTATGAATTAAGGCATTTTTCCCAACCTCGCAGTTGTGAAGCCATGCATTGTAAATACCCGTTTTAAAGGTAATTCCTCCGATCAGCTTCACCGATCCGGAAAAACTGTTTAAGCGGATACGACCTGAAAACTTGCTGTTCTCAATACAATCAGGAATAAAATCGCGCGAAACTTTTATTAAACTCCAATCAGAAGAAGAACATCCCTGGTGAACAAGCTGTCCTATCTCTTCGTCATGTAGATTTCGGTAATTGCTTTCTGTGAATTGTGTCATAAGTGGACTATTTAGAGAACCAAAGTTATGGCAAAAAAGGCTACACCGCAGCCTAATTCAACCTAACAATTACATACCATACTCACCACACAACCTAACAATTTAACTTTATATCATTGATTATATATATTTTAAGATACACAATTACATTACAGACAAAATAAAACAATCAAACACCTACCTAATATCATATATTTTCGAGATAATTTACCAGACGAGTTTTAGATGAAATTCCCAGTTTTTTACGCAATCGTACGCGCGAGATTTCCACGCTTTTGGAAGTAATATTCAGAAGACCGGCAATTTCTTTGCTCGACAAGCCCAAGCGAATATAGGAACACAACTTTTTGTCGTTGATCGAAACCACAGGATGTCGTTTTTTCAAACGATCGAGAAATCCCGGATGTATTTTTTCCACCTGGTTCTCCACCATCGACCAGTCTACCGGCTGAACGGCATTAGCTTCCAATAATTCTTTTAGCTGTTGAACAAGCAAAGTTGCTTTTTTCGATTTAGTTGCCTCATCCGACTGCAACAAATGAACCGCTTTATTCAACAACTCATTTTTCTGAGACAGTTGCAATAGAAATGAAACCAGTTCGCGATCTTTCATTTCCAGCTCGGTTTGCAAGCGTTGTTTATTTCTGCTGTCGAATTCTTTTGTCCGCTCCAGTTCAGAGATATGACCCATGGCTTGTTTCAGGCGGCTTATATCCAACACCGACGCCCTAATCCCCAAATACTTTCCAAATTTATCGTACACACCGCGCACATTCATCATAAACCACCGCAACTGCTTGGTACGCGTAAGCACACGAAATTCGAGGGTTTGGTTAACCAGGGTTTGATTTAAAGCTCCGGTTAAAAAGCTACGGTACTTCTCTTTATCGGCATCGTAAACCAGCAACGCAGCTATTCCCGGCGAAGTGATGATCTCATTTGCGGTATATCCTGTAAGATCGGAACACGAGGGCGAACAATATTTTATCTTGCCGCTTGGTTCAAACCACAACTCCCAGGCAAAAGCGAACTCGGCAATTAGCTGGTAAAACAAACGCTTTTCCCGCTCCTGCTCTTCCTGGAATCTGGAATTCTCGAGTTCAAGCTTTAGTTTCGAAAGCTCTTGCTCCAGCTCTTCGGTTCGCTTGTTTTGATCCTGATTTTTTTCGCCGGTCATGGAATAAAAATAAGAAAAATATCGCTGAGTAGCTTTTTACAAAACACTTTGGAAAGAAGACACTGTTAATACTCCTTTTTATCCTCCTTTTTACTCCACGCGTCAAAAACCTCGCGGGCTTCTTTGCGCATCATATTTTCAAATTGTATGTGTCGCCGATCGAGTTCCTTTTCCAGTTCATCGTAAATAAACTGGTCGTCGAACTGAGCTCTTGCCGCATCCTGCTTAGTCGCTCCAAAAACAACCTTGTCGGGGCGAGCCCAGTAAATGGCCCCCAAACACATCGGGCACGGTTCACATGAAGTATAAACCGTACATCCTTCCAGTTGAAAAGTATTCAAAGCCTTACACGCTTCCCGTATCGCAACTACCTCAGCATGTGCAGTTGGATCGTTTGATGAAGTTACCTGATTGTATCCTTTTGCGATAATTTTATTGTCCTTTACCACCACGGCACCAAACGGTCCACCGTGATTACCATCCATCCCCTTTTTAGCAAGCTCAATAGCGGCCCGCATAAATTTCTCATTCTGCTCTTCCATTACTACTAAATGTTAACTCGAACTTGTAAAGTTATAACAGTTATTGTTAAAATGAAATATTTACAATGCCTGATGTTCTCGAAGACTAAACCACTATGCACTGAAAGTACATAGGTTTAAGATTGAATGAAATTCAAAATGAACAAAGCATAGGATATGAGTAGAAAGTAATGAGTAGTGAGAGAAGAAAATAGACACGAATAAGATTCTCAATACTCAAAGCTCTGTACTCAAATCAAAATCCTATAAAATAAAAGTTTATAGAAACTAAAGTAGCTGCAATAAAATTGCAGGGTTTTAACCATTAACTAGAAAATAAAAAGATGGATGTAACATAATATAACAAAGAAACTACTCAATCCGCAGCCCTGCCACCAGAATCTTTCTTTTTAACGAAAACCAGCTTAGACCAACAACCCAAACCACTCCATTTACAAGAATCAGCGCCACAACAATTACTACTGTTGAAAATGATGCATCGGTATTTGTAGACAAAAATGCCGGTAAAGTTGCAATAACCGCAGTAACAAAACCGAGCAAAACACCTGATACCAACAGTAATAAGTATTCGTTTCTCAGCAATTTAAAAACTGAACTTTTGGTAAATCCAATGGCTTGCATCAAAGCAATTTCCCGGCGACGTTCCAAGATGGTTCGAGCCAGAATTACTGCCAGACCAATGGTTCCCAGAATTAATCCCAAAGCACCAAGCGCCAGAAATATCGATAAATAGGTGTTGGTCACCGAATAAAACTCCACAAGTCGTTTCGCAGCACTTTCCATTTCCCAGCCATAATCGCGAAATACCGATTGTAACTCGTCGCCAATTGCAGTTTCATTTTCTGCATCACCATCCACTAAAAATATATTTGAGCCTGAGCTACTGGGATAATTTTTCAAAAAATGTTTATTTGAAATAAGAACATACCCCTGAAAAACAGACGGTTTTGTTCCGGCGATCAATTTTAATTTTAATGTATCGCCCAGTTCGTTCTGGTACATTATCACATCACCCACTTTCATGCCGAGCCCCCACTGAATAACAGTTTGGTCGGCAATAGCCGGGATGGTTCCGTCATCAAAATCAGTTTCCAGACTTTGCCACGGGTCTGCATTTAAACCTTTCATTTTTGCAGCGAAATCAAATCGGCCGGCCAGGTTGGCTGCATCAACTCCTAATATTGCAGGCTGCGCAATGCGGTTCAGGTTCAGACAACTGGCATCGTCGCCATCAACTTTTCGAAACTGCACCACATTAAAATCTTCGTAAATTCCTTCTTCTGCCTTCTTTTTCTTGTTATTAATATCAAATAGAACGGGCATTGTGGTTTCTGCAAAATAGATAAAGCCTCCGGTGCCACTTGTTTTTTTGTTGGCTCCGGCAATCAAATCCATTTTGTACGAACCTGTTGAAATAACGATAAATGTTCCCAGCGCAAAAAGTGTAACAATGGTAGTCGATCGACTGATATTTCGGGTAAGATTTATTGCTGACAATTGACTGAATTGAAATTCGCGTGATTTTTTGGCCTCGCGTTTCGTCAGCAGCTTTCTGAAAAGCAGTAACAATCCAAGCAGCATTAATCCGCCCGATATAAAAAACAGGGAAGCGTCTGCCTGTTTGGCAAACAATTGCATAACAAAAGCCGCAACCGACAAAAACAAAGATCCCCATAAAACGCCATTCAGCAAACGTGTTTTCAGATGGCTTTCTTTAACTGCAATCTGCTTTTGCAGTTCAACCGCTTTTTGTTTTTGAAAGCGACGTAACGAGATTGCGATGGCAACCAAAGAAACGACTAAACTGATTACCAACCCCATAGCCAAAGTCGATGGCAACAATTGAATTTCGAGCACATTGGTGCGAACAATATCAAACCACAACGAATTTAATATGCGGAAAACCAATGTCGTATAGAAATAGGAAATCACCAGCCCGACAATTCCACCAAACAACGACACCACAAAACCTTCGGATAAATAGAAACTTCGAATGTGTTTTTGCTGAAATCCAAGAGCTACCAGCAAGCCTATTTGAGTTGAACGGCTTTCAAGATTCAAACGGAAAAGTAATGCGGTCAAAATTATGGAAGCAACCAGAATAAAAAAGCTCAGTCCGATAAACAGTCCGCTAAAGTCTGTTCCGTTTTGAGCAGCATGAACACCTTGCTCACGAATCGGTTCGACGATCATTCCTAAATCTGCAGGCGAAATTGTTGCAGCAAATTCAGTTTTATATTCTTCCTCGCTAAAGGACTCGGCAGGATATCGCACAGCAGTGTAATCCCCAAAACGATTTGACCACAATTGCAAAGCACTTTCTGTTGAAATAAACGCCTTCGGTGTGCCTTTATAATCGTCCCAGTATTTTTCATCCTTTTCGCGGATGGCATCCAAATCAATTGGTACTCCGGCTTCCCACTCGCGGCAATGACCGGCATCCGATAATCCCGGCAAATGCGGTACACGCGTTGGATCTGCCAATGGCGAATCCATCGGTACAATTTCCTTTAAAACAAACTCCGCCTCTTTATTTACCAACTGGCGCAAAGGGCCAATCTCAAAATATTGTAAACGAATGGTATCTCCAATATTTGCATTAAAATCATCGGCCGCCCAACGATTTAATATTATTTCATTTGAAGCTAGCTTTGGATCGTTCACCGACGACACAAATGAATAGGGAACCGAAGATTGATCATGTTCGATCGCGTTTACAAAGTAGGTCAGAATCATATCCGCGCCAGGCAAACTTCCGAGCATATCAGAAATCTTTGGTTCCATAAAAACCCGCTCGGTAGAAATCTCTACTTCACGTTTATCATCTAATTCTCTCAGAGTCAAACCAGCATCGGCAGGCGTTAGACAGGTATTCACCACCTCTGAAACCACTGCTGTTTCCAGTTCCGTTGAAACCAGAATCTGGTTGGCCTTTCCTTCAAAATCCATTAGTCGATTGAGGCGTTCAATCGACACAAAAATATTATAGGGTGCTGTTTGCGAATTTTTTAAACTAAATCGTCCCAATTCCTCCTTGCCAACCACCTTTTTTATGGTTGCGCGCAAAGCCACACTTGTCTCTTCTGCCGACACAAACGGTGCGTTCATCGGAATCAGACTGGCCTTTTTTATACGGACCAGGATATTATCTCCGACTCCTTTTTGCAAACATTCCGCCAGATTTTCGCTGATGGCAATTTCATTATTTTGGAGCTCGGCAAAAAACGGAGTATTTGCCATCTCCTCAAAATCAGTATCCACGCCAACCACCTGAACTTTATTTGCGCGTTGCTGGCCTCCATCGGCCACTGCCATTCCTTCCAACAAAAGCATAGAAGTAGCTTTCAGATCAGGATTTGCAGCTTCCATCTCTGAAGCCATCTCCAGACGAAAATAGCGTTCTTTTACAGCAACCAAATGCGTTGTTTCGCCCAAACGATAAAAAGTCGCCTGGGTTAAACTGTGCCTCACCGAATCGCCAATAACCAGCGATCCGGTTAAAACCATCGTGCTGATAGCCACACCAATTGCCACCAATAAATTGGCTTTAAAATAATGAAGAAAAGATTTTATTATGTATTGAAATTGGGTCATAATCGGTTTGCCTTTTCCGAACTGTCATTCTGAGCGTAGTCGAAGAATATCTACCTTGAAAAACAGATGTTTCGACTCCGCTCAACATGACATCTGTTTTTTAGTAATCCTGCTATTCCAATTTACCGTTTCGCAGTAAGAATTTTGTATCCATTTTTTGGGCTAACTCTGCTGAGTGAGTTACTGTCACCAAAGTCACACCTTCCTCTTCACTGAGCTGAATAAGCAGCTCGGAAAGTGCATTAGCATTATCCTCATCGAGTGCTCCGGTTGGTTCGTCGGCAAGAATCAATTCAGGTTTATTGATTAGCGCCCGAACCACAGCAGTGCGCTGGCACTCACCACCCGACATTTCTGATGGTTTCTGGTTACGTCTCTCCGAAATACCTACTTTATTGATGAGATATTCCGCCCAGTCTTTTTGTTCCTTTGTAACCTTACCTTGCGGCAAAAGCGGCAACAACACATTCTCCCACATATTCAACTGCGGCATTAAATGATGCATTTGAAAAACAAAACCAAGGTTCAGATTACGAAAGGCCGCCAACTGTGTTGAATTGTATCCGGTAATATTGGTTTCGTTAAACATTACCTCGCCTGAGTCAGGCGTATCCAGTGCACCCACCAAATTCAGCAAAGTTGTTTTTCCTGAACCGCTTGGACCGATAATGGCCACTTTTTGACCTTTATCCAGTTCAAGATTTAGCTCTTTTAACACCGGACGAAAGCTGTGTGTACCGACTTCTCCGTAACCTTTTGATATGTTTTTTAGTTGTAGTAGCATTTTATTTCTTTTTAAACACAAAGACGCAAAGACACTAAGCTTATCTTTTCAGACTCTCATACAGCTCAACAATTTCGGCTGCATGATTATGTATATTAAATCTCTTGCTCGTTCCCTCGTAACCGGCCAGGCTCAGTTTTTCTAATTTTTCTGGATCATTCAATAATTCAGCCCAGCTTTCGCTCAATTCTTCAGGGGTATTTGGTGAATAAATCACACCGCCACCCGAAACGTCCACAATCTCGGGGAAAGCTCCTAAAGCCGGCTGTACTACCGGAACTCCGGATGCCATGGCTTCCAACAAATACATCCCAAAGGCTTCTCCGATACGAACAGGAACAGAGATCATAGCAACTTGCTTAAAAAATTCGTGACGAGCAGCGCCTTCAAACTCTTCAACCACTTCAAACTGATGCAGTAAACCAGCCTCTTTTAGCTTATGTTTTTGCTCTTTGAAAAACTTTTTATCATCACCGGTCAAACCTCCTGTCGCAATTAGCTTCACCTCTTCAAAACCGGTTTTCTTTTTCAATTCGATAAAGGCATCCACCACAATATCGAAACCATCTTTGTGGCACATCCTCGAAATATAACCAACATTTTTCGGTTTCTCCTTGACCGGAATGTAGGGATAATCCTCCACATCAACGCCCAGATAAAATGTATGCACCTTTTTATCTTCCAGACGCATACGCTTTTTCATCTCATCAGCAAAATAATTACTTACAGCAACCAGCGCATCCACATCTTCGGCACGCTTGTGCATTAAATCCCAAATTGGCTGCTGAAACTGTGGCTGCATGGCATCCACCCAAACATCTTCGTCCTGAAGTGAGCAAATCACGGGGACACCAACCTTTTCTTTCAGCCGTTTTGCCAGACCTAGTAGCAAAGCATTGGAAATATGGATCACATCAGGTTTACAACGCTCAGCAATCCAATCCACCATTTTTTCCAGCTCTTCTTTTTGTTCTCCCTGTTCGCCCAGCAACATCGAGATGGTCATATTTTCCAGTCCTTTTGCACGAGTCGATCCTGCCATAGAGGCCGCCATTTTCATCATGGGCTTTGAATTCAGCAGCTTATCGAACCATGCCGGTGCTTTCCTGAAAATCGGATAAACCTGTTTGAGATAAGTACTAATTGCACCATAAAAAATCGGGATGTCGGAAATGTCGTGTTCATCGGAAAAAAGCGGCAAATACATTGGAACTTTTACCACCTGGTGATCCTGTTTTCGTAAGGCATCCACATATTTGCTGTCGCGCAGGCAATTACCGCAATAAAAGCTACCACCTGATCCGGGTATGATTTGAATTATATTCATCTTGTTCTTTTTCAACACAAAGACACTAAGTCACAAAGATTGATCAACTTAAACAATGCTTTCCAGACTCTCAACTTCCGTTCATTTCATCAATACTAACAAGATGACACTTAACCTCAAATTTTCTTAGTGTCTTCGAGTCTTTGTGTTCGGTTTATTCGCCAAAACAATAAATGTTTCCATCGTAAGCTCCCACAAAAAGCCGACCGTTGGCCACCGCAGGATTACTGATGATCTGGCTTCCTATTTCATAAGTCCAAACAGGCTTTCCATCCGAAAGGTTCACTATGGCCAAATCGCCTCGCATATTCGCCACAACTACCTTATTTTTAACAATTACCGGCGAAGCCTCCACTTGCCGTCCGGTGTTGTATTCCCACAGTTTTTCGCCTGTATTTTTGTTGAAACAATACAAGAACTTATTGTGGTTGGCCGTTAATACTTTTTCGCCTAACAAAGCCGGAGAAGCGATAAACTGCAAATTGGTTTTTTCGTCGGACCACACCCAGGTTGTTTTGTCACTTTCGATATCAACCTGAAAAAAGCGGCCATCGTAATCACCAACATAAGCCTTGTCATTTTCAATAGTAACTGAGCCGGCTACGTATGTTGCCACATCAATTTTTTCTACCAGCTTACCGGTTGTAACATCAACAACATGAAGATAGCCATCGCAGCCACCAAATATGGCTTTTCCATCGGCACAGGCAGCTGCTCCGTTAATAAAATTATCCGACTCGTATTTCCATTTCAGCTCACCTGTTTTTGCATCAACACAATGAAGGTAGTAATCGTAACTCCCCATAAAGATATAGGTTGTTCCATCTTCTGTCCACCAGTTTGCCGAGCCGATGATCTGGTTTTCACATTCGTAATCCCAAAGTTTTTCGCCGTTATCGAGATTTAGTGCAAACAGCATCCCATCTAGATTTCCTACGTAAACCGTATTATCAAGGATGAGTGCAGGCGCCTCAATTGAATTTTCAGTATTGAATTTCCACAAAAGCTCTCCGGAAGTATCAATACAATACACAAAGCCATCGGTGGAACCAATCACTACTTTATCATTGGCAACTACCGGTGCCGATTTGATATTATCGCCGGTTTCGAAAACCCATAAAAGCTCTGGAGATTCAGGTAGTGTTGTCTTCGAAACACCCGTCAGATGCTGCTCTCCACGGAAAATGGGCCACGAGTCGGAAGACTGAGCAAATGACCCAAAACACATTATTATCAAAAACGTAACTATCCAATACTTCATAAATACTTTGATTTGCGAATATTGATTAACGAATTCCGATTGCAGATTTACTACTAAAACCGTTAATCAACACTCTGCATTTTTATTTTTCTTAAGACACATAGGAAACATTAGGATATTGTCTATTGCTATTTGATCATTCTAATATCGTTAATCGACATTCTTTATTCATCATTATTCAAGGAGATTGCGCCAGTAGGACAAGCTTCAGCAACTTTTCGTGCCGTGTCGGTCAGTCCTTTTTTCAACTCCTCGTTAAACGGAACGCCAATCTCCACATCAAAACCTCTGCCAATAAATGTGAAACCAAACTTCTCCTTATATTTTCCGGTCAGACGTACACATATTCCGCATTTAATACACTTTTGAGATTCGTACACCACCAAATCATGATTGATCTGTTTTGTAATTTTCCGACGTTCGCTGGTTTTAAAGCGTTTCTGATCCACCTGATATTGATCGGAATATTCACGCAGCTTACAATTATCAATGGCACGGCAATCGCAATGCAAACACCTTTTTGCTTCGGCAATGGCTTCTTCACGAGTAAAACCGGCATTCTTGCCTTGCTCAGGAATCTTACGTTTGCCTTCTACCGATTCTTTCAGGTACTCAGCAAACTCGTCGGCTACCATCTTTCCAAAGCGCGAATTAAATAAACGCGGTTCACCTTTTATCTCCTGTCCGGCCAGAAATTGCAGAACAGAAAAAGCGACTTCCTTACCCTGACCAACCGAACGAACCGCCAATCTCGATGAACGCAAAACATTCCCAATGGCAAACACTTTTTCGGCGGAAGTTTGATAGGTCGTCCTATCGGCTATAATTCCTTTCGGTCCGGCTTTCAATCCGTACTTTTCTGAATCATCCGAAATTGCTCCTGAAGCCAAGACTACCGCATCAAAATCCTTTTTCAATTGATCAAACTTAGCTGCTGCAATCGACTGACCACCCCGAAATTCAACGCCGGTTTTTATTATCGCTTCAATTTCCTTATCCAAAACATCCATTGGCAAAACTTCTTCACTCAGCTCAGTGCGAAGCAGACCTCCGGCTTTTTCATTTTTATCAAAAAGTGTTACATCTATTCCTTTAAGTTGCATGTAATAAGCCGCTGCCAAACCGGCCGGACCGGCACCAATTACTGCTACCCTTTTTCCTGTTTTCGCAACATCTGGAGTGGTTGGTTCAATTCTATTATCTCCCACAATTCGTTTTAATAAACAAATTGAAATCGGCTCGTCAACCGTTTTTCGGTGACAAGCTCCTTCGCAGGGAGCCGGACAAATGCGCCCCAAAACTGCAGGTAGAGCAATGTCTTTTTTCACCACTGCAAGCGCTTCATCAAATTTTCCGGCAGCAATTAATCGGTTCATTCGTGGAATATCCATGTGCGCCGGACAAGCTATTTGGCAAGGCCCTTCACAATCGCCAACATGTTCGCTTAAAAGCAATTCCAACGCAGTTTTTCGCGAATCGGCAATCTCCTGATCATCAGTAATCACCTCCATTCCTTCCACTGCCTTTACCGAACAAGACGGATAAAGTCTTCCGTTCTTTTTATCTTTTACCATACAAAGCATGCAGGAAGTAAAGTGCTCCAGTTCGTCGTGCCAACACATGTTCGGGATTTCAATCCCCTGTTGTTGTGCGGCTTTCATCACCGAAGTTCCTTCTTCAACCTCAACTACTTTGTTATTTATTTTTAGTTTAATCATTTTTCTGGATACTGGATACTTGTTTTTGGATACTGGATTATTTCACGTCAATTGCATCAACCGGACAAGCTGCTCTGCACGCATCACATTTTATACAAAGTTCGGTATCAATACTATGTTTCTCGTGCGGTGTGAACGGAATCGCATCAACCGGACATTTTTGAACACATTTTGTACAACCAATACACTCGTCGTTCACCGAATAAGTGATCAGCTCAGCACATTTTCCGGTCGGGCATGTTCCATTGATGTGTGCTTCATATTCATCCCTGAAATGTTTCAAAGTACTTAACACCGGATTTGGCGCTGTTTTTCCCAGTCCGCAAAGACTTCCTTTTTTTGTCCATTCAGCCAGATGCTCCAGTTCTTCAATGTCGCCACTTTTTCCTTTTCCGCTAACAATGCGGTCGAGAATGTCGAGCATTCGTTTTGTTCCCACGCGGCAGAAAGTACATTTCCCACACGATTCTTCCTGCGTGAACGAAAGGAAATAACGGGCAATGTCTACCATACAATCGGTATCGTCGAGCACCACAAGGCCACCCGACCCCATCATAGCTCCCATTTCTCCCAGCGATTCAAAATCGATGGGCGTATTGGAATGTTCGGCCGGAATACAACCACCCGACGGACCACCAATCTGCACTGCTTTAAACTGGCGCCCATTGGCAATTCCACCTCCAATTTCTTCAATTACCTGTTTTATGGAAATCCCCATCGGCACTTCAATCAGCCCACCACGGGCCACTTTCCCTGCCAAGGCAAATACTTTTGTTCCCGTACTTTTTCCCGATCCGATTTTTGAAAATCCCTCAGACCCCTCACGTAAAATATAAAAAATCTGAGCTAACGTTTCCGTATTGTTTACCAGTGTTGGTTTTCCCCACAAACCACTCTCCGCCGGAAATGGCGGGCGCATTCTCGGAAAACCACGATTTCCTTCGATGGAAGCGATAAGTGCACTTTCTTCTCCACAAACAAAAGCACCGGCGCCTTCGTAAATCTGCAGTTCGAGATTAAAACCACTTCCTAAAATATTTTCTCCCAGGTAATTTTTAGCTTGGCATATTTTCAAAGCCTCACGAATACGTTTTACCGCCAGCGGATACTCGGCTCGGATATAAAAGTACCCCTTATGAATGCCCACGGCGTAAGCAGCAATGATCATTCCCTCGATTACCCGGTAAGGATACGACTCAAGCAACATGCGATCCATAAAAGCTCCGGGATCGCCCTCATCGCCATTACAGATAATATATTTTTCAGGATCTTCCTGTTTCTTTACCAACTCCCATTTTAAACCTGTTGGAAATCCGGCGCCACCACGACCTCTGACACCGCTGTCTTTTACCTCGCGGATTACCTCTTCGGGCGCCATTTTGTTCAATACCTTTTCCAGTGCAGAAAAACCTCCGCGACTCAGGTATTCATTAATATCAAGTGGGTTGATTATTCCACGGTATTCGGTAGCAATAGGAACCTGTTTTCCCAAAAATGAAGCTACCGGTTTTTCGCGCATACTAATTTCGTAGCGCTCAATTCCATCCCAGTTTCGGTCGGTCTGAATATCCTCAACCGTATGAATCAATTTATTTTTCAAGCGCGTAAACAAGCCCGGCGCCTGAAAATGACTTTCAACAATATTTTTTACGTCTTCGGGTTTTACTTTGGCGTAAAGTGTAGGCTCTCCTTCGTTTGGAACCACCTCAACCAAAGGAACCTGGTGACACATTCCTACACAGCCCACATGTTTTAAGCTGACACGTAAACCACTGTCGTTTACCACGTGTTCAACTTCCTCCTGAATCTCTTTACTTCCGCTGGCTACACAACACGAACCAAGCCCGATTCGAATCTCGCCCTGAATTTCGGAACCATCAGCTTTTCGCGCCTTCTTAGAACTCTTTGTTCCTTTCAGGCTTTCAAAATCGGCAATAACCTGACCAACCTGATCGGATGCCACATGACCGTATGTAGTTTCGTCGATTTGAACTACCGGTGCCAGCGTGCAACACCCTAAACAAGCCACTTGCTCCAAAGTATATTTCCCCGATTCCTCAGTATCCTGCCCTTCTGCCAGTTTCAATTCACGACGAAAAGCATCGTAAACCTGCCCCGCACCTTTTACATGGCATGCGGTTCCAACACACACTTTAATCATGTGCTCGCCAACCGGATGCAAACGAAACTGCGAGTAAAAACTGGCCACTCCAATAATCTCAGCCAGACTGATCTCCGTTTTTTCGGCCACCAATCTCAATATTTCCTCCGGCAAATAGTTGTGCTCTTTCTGAATGGCCTGAAGAATAGGAATCAGGCTCTTTTTTGTTACGCCTTTTTCCTGAATGAGTTGATCTATATATTTATTTTCTTCTGTCATAAATGTTGCTTCCCTTCATCATTTCGAAAACAAAGCGAATGAGCATCTTTAACTTTTGTAACAGATTCCTCTCTTCGTTCGGAATGACAATTTCAAATTACTTCCCAATACAATACAAGTCTTTCTCTCCTCTAATGTAGATCCGTCCATCTGCAAAAGCCGGCGTAGGACCAGACATTTCGCCCAATGGATTCTCGCCAACCTTTTTCAATTCTCTTGAAAACTCGTAGATACGCATCACTCCGTCGTTGTCCATCAAGTACACTTTCCCATCAGCAAGAACAGGCGATGAATAGACAGGAGAGCCAAAATCATCTTCCCAAAGCAGTTCGCCCTCCTTCAGGTCGTAGCAAACAAAAACACCATAACTGGTTGCGGCAAATAACAGTCCGTCGTGTGCCAAAAGACTGGCGGCTTCGGGCAGGTAAAAATCGTCTTCCCAAAGCACTTCCTGTGTGCGAATATCAATGGCTACCATTCGTGCATATTCGTTGGCTGCCACTACAATTCCGTCTGCATAACCAACCGATGCACCAACTTCGCCCATCATACATTCAACCGACCAAAGTTCCTCTCCGGTTTCCACATCGTATCCGGCAACAATCGGATCGGCAGTTAATACCAGCTGATACTTGCCATCCACCTCGGCCAATACCGGACTTGCCCACGAAATTTTAGCCTGACGTTGTGTTTCCCAAACCGTTTCTCCTGATTTATTATCAAGTGCCATTACTTTTCCTCCACGGTTGGTATCATACTGAATAAAAAGTTTGCCATTCCACGTAATCAACGACGATGAATGCCCGTAGTGATTATCAGGAACACCAAGGTTTCGTGCCCACAATCGCTTACCGTTCATATCGAAAGCAATTACATCGCCAGTAGCGAAAATGGCAAAAACAGCTTTCCCGTCGATGGTTAGCGTTGGTGCAGCCAAACCAGTATCGTCGGTAACACGCGGCGGTGTTGCCGGCGATCCTGAAATGTTATCTGCAACTCCGGTCCACAATAATTTCCCGTCGTTTCGATTGTAACAATACACTTCGCGTGTAGTGTTATCTGCACCTGCAACAAACAATTTATCGCCCCAAATAATTGGCGAGTTAAAGCCATGTTTTGGCACTTCAACTTTCCAAAGCACATTTGTTCCGGCAGCACCGTCCCATTCTGTTGGAATATCTTTATGCATAATCACCCCCTGTGACAACGGGCCACGGAAAGAGTTATGATTTTTTTGAATTTCAGCAAGTGTCATTCCTGATGCCGCAGCCGGCTTCGGTTCTGCAATCGGTGTTTCTGCAATAGTTTCTGAGGACGACTCTTCCGGTTGAACTCCAGTTGCATTTTCTTCTGTCACATTTTCTGAAGTCGCATTTTCTCCAACAGTTGCTTCTTCTACAGCTTCGTTTGTTGCAGTTTGTGCCGGAGCTACATTTATTACTTCTACAGCCTCTTCAGCCCGCGTTTCATTTTCAGTAACCAAAGCTGCTGCATCGTACGATTTGAGCTGGTTAACCGACAGGAAGGAAGCCAACAGCGCCAAAACCATCACCGCAGCTCCAACAATTATAATTCCCTTTTGGGCAATTATTCTGCTGGCAATTTCATTTTCCAATACCTTCTCCGGTTCTTCAATTTTGCTTTTTGCCGAGTAGTAAACCCGCAATGCAAACGCCAGCACAATGGCACCCAAAAGCAACATGTAAGCGCCGGTTTCTACCTGCCACTGACTGTTAAAATAAGCCTTCCGGGCCAACAAGTCGAAATTGCGAATCTCCTCTTTTAGCTCCTCGTTGTTGGCATCATCTTTTAAGCGCTCAACCAACGCCTCCAATGCTTTACTTTCAATAGGATCGGTTTTTGTGATCTGCCAAAAATTCAATAAAAGCAGCAGCGCAACAGCAGCGCAAAAAATACCTGCAATTACAGCAATGTTCTGCGAGAGTTTTAGTTTATCCTGGTTGTTCATTTTATCTTGGTTCTTCTTTTTTATTCAATATTATTTTTCCACCGGGCAATAGTCAATACACCTTGCACAACTAAAACAATTTCCTTTGTCTGGCTCGTAATCCTGGCGTTTTCGAAATACCACAGTATTCAGCAATGTCATCCCGATTACCAATCCCATAAATCCTCCGGCGATCATACTTCCGATATAAAATTTCTCACGAATTACAGTGGCTTCACTTACCAGTTGCTCCATCGATTTTCCTGATGCAAGGAAAGTCTGCACATCAATATTATCCGGATCATTTTTCAATTCAGGATGCTCAATCAGCAATTCTGCCAGGTAAACGTCCTGATTTGCTTTCGATAAGAACGTATGCGATTTTGCGCCCACAAAAACACCCAATGCAATCCACAACGGAATTACCAACGCATAGGTTATAAATCGTTTTGGCCCCAATCCTGATTTTACCACTTCTTTCTCGTTGGTTGGGAAATCAATAGCATCAAACGGACACGAGTTGGCACATAATTTACACTGAATACATTTTGATGGCGTGATAGTAAGATGCCGTCTAGAGAAACGTGACATCCAGCTTAACAGCACGCCATAAGGGCACAAAAAGCGACAATACGGACGGGCAACAAACATTCCCATCAATAGAAATGCTACACCCAAAACAATCATCAAAAATTTTGCATCCATACGGAAAATTCCAATGAATGGATCGTATCGGCAAATGATAAAATCGGTTCCAGTTGCTGCAAAAAGCACTGCCAGCGACAGGTATAAATACGGAATCAACCCGAGTGTTTTGTTTAACCACTTTGGCAGACTTATTGGTTTTACCACCACCAAATCCTGAATGGCACCCAACGGACAGGCACCGGCACAAAACGTTCGCCCCAAAAAGAGCGTAACAACAAGCGGAATGACAAAAAACAATAAGGCCGTTATCGAAATGGCATACGCCGGATCGAAAAAGGTAAGTGTAACATTTTGTATGGCTCCGATACTGCAAATACAACCGTTTCGGTAAAATCCGAAATAAACGAGCGTAAAAATCGACACCCACAAAATACCTTGTCGCGAACGACTTTTTATGGCAAAATAAGTTGCTGCCGCCAAAACAAGGATCAGCACCAACACATCGAAATACTCCATTGCCAATGCCCGCGGTTCGGGTGTTACCGGCGATGGTTGCTCGTAACCGGTATCAAACTCAGGTTTTGGAAAACGTTGCTGCTGAGCCGACAAATTATAAGTAAAAAGGAAAAAGACAAAAGTAAAAAGCAGGTACTTAAACTTAAGTCCAACCTTCGGAATCAAAAGTCCGAAACTCATTTGGTTTTTATTTTGGTTAAGTTGATTTCTCATTTTAAAATTCAGGCTTCAGGATTGTTTGTAAAGTCGCCTTTTACGTTGTAGGCTTCACTGGCTTTTACCCGGCTAATGGCGTCCGACGGGCAAACCCTGGCGATGGAACATTCGTTACAATTGACACAAATATGGTGCATGATTTGCAGGTGCATCGAACCGTTACCAAACGAAGTACATCCGGCCACACATTTTGCACAACCAATGCACAAATCCTCATCGATATGATATTCGAAATAAGGCTCCTCGATAAATCGACGTTCGATAGCCGCGGTTGGGCACAACTGGTTTTCGGCAGCTGTACTTTGCGCGTTGGCATCCGGTTTCAGGTAACCGCCGCACAAATCACAGTAACCACACAAATCAAAAGCGTGTATACATTTTACAGCTGAAGGATTCAGCACACATTCTGTTGCACAGCGCCCGCACTGCGTACATTTAAACGGATCGATCTGCCACACATAATCATCGCCACTTACCTTACGAAGCGCCGAAACACTTACCGCGCCCAAAGACAATAACAATGAGGCGCGCACCCCGTTACGGATAAATTTCCGGCGGCTTTGTGATTTACTGTTATTTTCCATTTGTCATTTCTAATCAAAATTTGCTTTTGCGGCACTTTGTTATTTTGTTGGTTCTATCAACTTCCCAGAAGCACCTTCTTACTCGTTCCCCGGGTTAAAACCCGGGGCTATAAAATCCAAATTACTTTGGAGCTATTTCTACTTCTCCCCGCTCCTCTTTAATCTCTGGATTTATACAAGCTGAAACCTTTCCACAGTTTTTACAAGTTGGGGAAACCGAACAAGCGGCAGACACCTTTTTATTCACGACCAAATAACCTGCAGAAGCAGTAATTCCTCCGAGTAGCAAAAGCCGGCCTGTTGTTCTTATAAATTCTTTTCGTTTCATAAAATAGCTATTATCTATTCAGAAATTTTTGGTTCAAATACCCGTAAAACATTTCTATCGAAATCAAGTGCATAAATATTCCCTTCTTCGTCGACAGCCACATCGGGTGCTTGTCCTTCAATTTTTTCATCAAATTTGGTTGGTGGCGCAACAACTCCCGAGAATTCTCCGGAAGCTTTGTAAATTTTCACACGAACCAAACCTTTTTCGCTGGTAACAAAACTGCCATCGGGCAAAAAGCAAAAATGAGCAGGATTGCAGCATCCGCTAAAATTCTTGGTTTGGTTTCCGGAGGCTTTCCAGAACTCGCGTAAGCGTCCTTCTTTGGTGTAATTTTCCATGGTGTGCATACCCGGATTGGCCACCCACAAATCGCCATAAGTATTTATATCCAGGTCGAAATACGGACTAGGAATAATAAATCCGTGCGCCAAATCGTCATCGGTTTTTCCTTCAAACACATTCACAATCTCGCCCTGGTGATTAAATCGCAAAACGCGTCGGTTACCGGCATCAGCAACCATAATATCCTCGCCATCAACCGCAACAGAAGTCAAATAAGTATCTTTTCCATCAACTTCCCATTTATGAATGGTAGTGCCAGTATCATCAACAATCCACACAAATTTCTCGAAAACCACATAAATGGTATCGCCAACCACATCCAGTCCGTGAGGTTCGTCTAAAAAACCAACCTCGCCAAGCAGCGTACCTGAAAAATCAACGATCTTCAATTCCTGATCGCCAACTGCATATATTTTATTGTTAGCTATTTCCAGCGCCTCAGCCAAAACAAATCCCAGGTTAAAATTCCGGGTTTCTTTGTATTTCACCAGCTCCTCCGGAACATTCCGAAATTCATCCACGCTGAACTCAAATTTGTTGGCCTCCATATTATCCGGCCGCTTCGAGGACCAGTCAACCACCATTATACCAACGATTACCACCGCCAGTACAATCAGAAATATTACGATTCCTTTGTTCTTCATGACAATATATTTGCATTAATGCTTATCTATCCATTCACATTCAAGGAGATACAGATCATTGTTTCCGCGTCGCGCAGCAACAAGTAACCATCGGCCAGCGCAAAAGGAGCCCAGGCATCGTGCCCTTCGTCAATAACTTTTACCTGTTCCAATTGAATATATTTTTCGGTACTTGGACGTGCAATAGTCAGCGTTCCGTCGTCGCTCAGAATGAACATTTTATTATCAGCAATAAAATACGGTCCAAGTCCAAAACGGGTTTCCTTGCCGCTCGTCCACACCACATTTCTTGTATCATTTGGGCTTACACAGATCAGCTGATTCCTGTTCGCACCACCATCTTTCGGAACAATACCAAATAAGTGGTCGTTCCAGAAAATCGGCGTTTGTTGCTCACATGCCAGTCCTTCTTTTGGTGCATATTCATAAAGAGGTTCAACCGTGAAAGCGCCCTTACTTTCGGTTAGTTGTAACATCATACTTCCGGCTCCGTAACCTGCGGTCATAAAAACCTTTCCGTCGGGCATACAAACCGGCGACGGTGCAACCACCGAGTGATTCCACTGCGATGTAGACCACAAGATCTGTCCGGCATCGGGTCCGTCAGCAGCCACACCAAGTAAGCCTCCAATTGCGCTGTACACATACATTTTTCGTCCGCCAAAAGTATAAGGCATAATGGATGAATGCGACATCTTCCAACCTTCCGGATTTGGCGTTTCCCATAATTTTTCGCCGGTTTCGCAATCAACAGCCACCATCATTTTACTTCCTCCGGTGGCAATAATTGCAACGCCATTATCGATTAACGGACATTGCCCGGTATACCAAAAAGGAATTTCATTCTGATACTCTTTTACCACATCGAGTCCCCAACGGAAATCGCCGGTTTCGCGATCGAGGCACATAACGTGGCACTTTGGCCCGATAGTTACAATATAGTCTTCGGTAACTGCCGGAATAGTTCGCGACATTCCGTGATTTCTTTTGATGGCCACATCGTAACCGCGCCGCCACTGCTCTTCTCCGCTAACTACCGAAAAACAGCGCAAAATATCGGCACGCTCCTCTTCATCGTAATCGAGCACATACGCCAAACCTTTGTAGATTGCTGCTCCTGAGTGTCCTTCTCCTAGTGTTTTTGCCCAAAGAATTTTGGGCCCTTCAGCCCCAAAACTTTCTACCAGTTTTACCGGCGACTTCGAAATATTATCATGATCGGCGCCACGAAAATTGGTCCATGTTTCTTCCAGCACCTCGTAATCAGAAGCCAGTTCCTCGAAATGTTCCCCAATAGTCACTTCCTGTGGAGGAACTCCTTTCCCTCTATTGTCAGCACCTTCAAGATTAACGGTAAAATCTTTGGTAGGATCGGCATTTAACCACCAAAAAATGGAAATAAATCCAATGGTACCGATCGAGATCAGAATGATATTTATGGTTCTTTTAGTCATTAATTCAGGTAAAAAGTAGAAAGATAACGGTTTTGCTGCAAACTTGAGTTAACACGGGGTTAAGCTTTAATATTGAACACCCTTAACACATCGCCATGGCGAATATACAGCTTGCCATTTGCGATAAACGGATGCGCCCAATGTGGTCCGGCACCTTCGGTATTTTTAAACTGGCTGATCACCTCAAAACCTTCAGGAGTCGGTTTTACCAAGCCAACATTTCCACGTTCGTTATAACAATATAACAAGCTGTCGGCCATCACCACCGAACCTTTCGAGTCCCATTCCGATTCGTATTTTATGTCGCCTGTTTCCCAGTCCATGCAAACCCAGTTTCCTTTACTATTATTCTCCCAATTCGATCCATACACATAACCATCGGACAAAACGAGTCCGCCATGATGATTATCCAACACAGTGTTGGTGTATTTCTTAGTAACCGAATTGCCGTCGGCACCAATTTTCATCATAGCTGCATCGTAATTGTAGCCCATCGAAATAAAAACTTCATCGCCTTTAACAAGCGGAGTATTTGTCCAGATCATACCATTTTCCTGCCATTCCCATTTCTCCGGATCAAAATGACGATAATGCCAAACAACCTCACCGGTTTCAGGTAGAAGCGCCAGCATTTCTTTTGCGGTTACAGCCAAAATATAACGTTTACCGTTAAGCTCATAAACCGTTGCCGATGCATAACCGCGTGCTCCACCAACCGATTCACTTTGCCAGATCGGTTCTCCGGTCATTTTATCAAGCGCCACAACACTGGTTTTGTCACCGCCAGGTGTACTAATCACCATATTATCTATAATTAGCGGCGTTTCCGAATTTCCCCAAACATGGTAATCCGTTTCGTAATTTTTATCCACTTCAACGGCCCAAATTTCTTCGCCGGTTTCTTTGTTTATACAGGCAACGCGGCCCATACCACTTTGCACATAAATGCGATCACCATCAATTACAGGTGAGCATCGTGTATCGGGATACGAGTTTTTCCACGACAATCCGTACGACACCTGGTATTTAAACGAACCGTCAGGATTAATCGCTGTCAGGTAATCGAGCGTATCGATCATTCCTGTGGTGTAAATCATATCTCCTTCGGCAATTGCCGACGAATATCCTTTTCCAATTTTTTCAACCTGCATCAGCAATTTAGGTCCGTCCTCGGGCCACTCTTTCAGCAAACCGGTTTCGGTAAAATGCCCGTCGCGGTTTGGCCCGCGCCACTGCGTAACCTGGGCGCTAATCGAGAACGCTAATGCGGTAATTAAAAGTGTTAGTGCAATCTTCATGGTTTTTATTTGTTTAAGAATGAATTATAATCGAGTTTTTCAAAGGTTTTTTCGCGATATCTCGTTCCTATCGGAAACTCTTTTTCGCCAATGGCTACCATTACCGGACTAAAACTGGTAATGCGGCCTACAGCGACCAGAAATGAGCGATGCACTCTGACAAAGCCTTTACCGGGCAGTGCTCTTTCGAGTGCCGACATGGTGCAACGGCTGTTAATTTCCCGGTCGGGTGTGTGTAATTTCACGTAGTCACCAAAACTCTCAACGTACACAATTTCGGTGACCGGTATTTTGTGAATCACATTCTTTTCGCGCAAATAAATGTATTCCGAATCGCCGTTGTTTTTATGCAGCGTAACCTCTTCTATCAACATATTTTGCTGATTGAATTTTTCAACCGCCTGCAAAAAGCGCTCGAACGAAATGGGTTTCAAAAGATAGTCCAACACATTTAAATCGTAGCTTTCGATGGCATACTCGCGATAGGCAGTTGTAAAAACAATAGCCGGCGGATTTTTCAGGGTTTTTACCAGATCAGTCCCTTTCATTTCCGGCATGTTAATATCGAGGAAAACCAGGTCGACATCGTGTGATTTTAAGAAATCGAATGCTTCAATGGCATCGGCACAGGTTCCTGTGATTTCAAGCGAGTCGAGTTTTTGGATATGCGACTTCAGCACTTCAATGGCAAGCGGCTCATCATCAACTATTATGCACCTTGTTTTACTCATTTATAACAAACTCTTAGGTTAATCTCAAACTTCGTATCCTGCTTATCAATCGTAAGTTTATGCGATTCTGGATAAAGCAGCTCCAAACGCCGGCGTACATTCTTTAAGCCAATTCCCTCATTCTGCTTTGTTTCTTCTTTCTGCTGGCCGTGGATCGAGTTTGCCACCTGCAAAGTCAGGCATTTTTCATCAATCTTAATATTGATATCCACCATCGGGTTTTTACGGTCTTTGCTGGCACCATGTTTAAATGCATTTTCAATAAATGGCAATAAAATCAGCGGCGCAATCCGGTGATGATCAACATCTCCGTCAACATTATATTTTAAATCGAGACGATTATTGTAGCGCATCCTCTCCAGTTCCACATAACTTTCAATAATATCTATTTCTTCTTTTAGCGGAACAAAATCACCGTTGCTTTTGTAGATCATATAATCGAGCAAACCGGATAATTTCAGCACAATATCGGGTGTTTTTTCCGATTTGATCAAGGTTAAAGCATACAGGTTATTCAGTGTATTGAACAGAAAATGCGGATGAACCTGCGACTTCAGGAAATTCAATTCGGCTGCCAGTTTTTCTTCAGCCAGCTTTTTATTTTTTTGCTCGTCGATGTACCACTTTTTAAATACGATTATAAAAGCTGCCAACACCGGGATTCCGTAGTTTGAAATAATTTTACTCAGAATTTTTGGCACGTAAAACAGCGGCAACTGCGAGTAATCGAAAAACTCGGGAAACAAATTCGGGAAGTAGTACGATATGTAAATCAGGAAGCCAAACAGCAGCGCATGAATTAAAGTAAGGACGCCAAATGTTACGAACTTCTTTTTCTCCAGCGCAAAGGGCAAAATCAAATAAATCATCGTGTAGGTACCAATGATTCGTGCAGGTAACAATGTGAGCCCGATTATGAATTCAGCGTAATAATGATCGAGATATCCGCCGTAGGTGAGCCAATAGCCAATAAAAACAACCACCCAAAACAAAAGGTGCCACAGAAGACGGTAGCGGAAAAATATTGGTAGTTGCTTTTCGTTCATGATTTTTATTCAAATATACTTTTTGAGCTTTTGTCCATCAAAAACGTGCGACAAATAAAGGCTAAAAAAGGATGTTTACTCTGCAAACATCCTTTTTTAGTTTTGCTTTTACTTTATTTTATAAGCAATCAGCACATCGCCATGGCGAACAAACAAGCGCCCAGTGTTGATTACCGGGTGCGCCCAGTGTTGAGCTGTTCCCAGTTCAACTTTTGTTTCGCTAACGATGTTGAAACCTTCGGGCGTAGCTTTAACCAGGGCCAATTCGCCGCGCTCGCTGTAACAATACAACATGCCATCGGCATAAATGGTAACGCCTTTTGCAATATCTTTCGAAACGTATTTCTCTTCTCCGGTTTCCCAGTCTACACAACGCCATTCGCGTGCGTTATCGCCCGATCCGTACATATAACCATCAACCACAACCATTCCTCCCATACGGCTGTCGAGTTCCACTTTTTCCCATTGTTTGGTAACACTGCTGCCATCGTCGCTAAGGTCGAGTTTTACGCCTCCTTTTCCATAGCCACTAAAACAGAATAAGTCGCCATTATGATAAAGCGGTGTATTCGGATGAACGCTCCAACGATTGGTATGCGGGTAATCCCACAACAGTTCTCCGGTTTTCGCATCAACACCAATTATATGATCGGCAGTGTGTGTAACCAATAATTTTCGTGCAGAAAGCTCCACCAACAAAGGCGTGCAATAGGCTGATAATTCTCCCTTCCCGGCTGATGTCCAGATCAGGTCGCCGTTAAAACGATTCAGCGCCACCATATTATTTTTCTTTCCGCCCGGAGTTAAATACAAAACATCACCATCAATCAATACGGTTTCAGTTACTCCCCAGCGAATGTTTTTCCCATCGAAATCTTCAAAAGCATTTTTGCGCCATTGCACTTCTCCGGTTTCAGAATCCATGCAAGTTAAAATGCCATGTCCGCTGTAGATATACATTAAATCGCCTGCCACTACAACCGACGAACGTGAACCGGGGTAACTTTCGGCGAATTCTTTTCCGTACGAAACCTTTTTAATTACTTCCCCGTTTTGCGAAAAAATGAAGATAAAACCTTCGCCATCGATCATGGTCGACAAGTAAATTTTATCGTTGGCAAAAACCGGCGATGAATGTCCTTCACCCAATCCTTCTGCCGTCCATAAAATTTCAGGACCATCGGCCGGCCATTCTTTCAGCAAGCCTGTTTCAGCGTAAACACCGTTGTTTTGTCCCCGCCAAACAGTAGGCTCTTGAGCAAATAGAATTGTTACTGAAAAAAGCAGTGCCGAAACAAGAAATAAACATTTTCTAATCATGACTTTATAGTTAAGTTTTGCTCCTAAAAATAGAACCAAAAGCACACATTAGCAATGATTATAAGTAATTTATCAGCTATCTAAATAGTAAAATATATTTAGGATTGGTTTAGAAATTATTAACAATTCGGCAGACGTGAAACAGGAATTAAAACATATGTCTGAATTGTAAAAACAAAGGGGTACGATTTGTTTGAATTTTTGATCTCTGGTAATAAATATCAGTTCAAAATTATTTTGGTTTCTGATCAATCCTACCCCCTATAATCCCCCAAAGGGGGATGTTTCCTCCCCTTTGGGGAGGCCAGGAGGGGGCAGCACACTCTATTTATAGAATAGTACAAAAAAAGGCAGATTGAAAATCAACCTGCCTTCCTATATTTTTTCGATATGTTTCTTATTCACCGATAGCTTTTGCACGGCGTTTACGCTCATGCTCGTCGAGATAAATTTTACGGATACGCATAAAATTTGGTGTAACCTCAATGTACTCATCGTTACGAATGTACTCCATTGCTTCTTCAAGCGAAAATTTGATAGCCGGAGCAATGGATGTTTTTTCATCAGCACCCGAAGAGCGCATGTTCGACATCTTTTTGGTACGGATAATATTTATCGTTAGATCATCCTGGCGGGTATATTCGCCAATTACCTGACCGGCATAAACTTCGTCTCCCGGCTCCACAAAAAAGCGTCCGCGATCCTGCATTTTATCAATCGAGTAAGCAATTGAAGTTCCTGTTTCAAGCGAAATCAAAGCGCCGTTTCGTTTTACGCCCAACTCACCTTTCCATGGTTCGTAACCTTTTAGGCGGTGCGCCATAATAGCCTCACCTTCGGTTGCTGTAAGCATTTGGTTACGTAAACCGATTAAACCACGCGACGGAATATGAAACTCCAAATGTGCACGATCGTCTTTTACTTCAATATTTGCAATATCACCTTTACGGGCAGTAACCAACTCAATAACTTTTCCCGAGAATTCATCAGGAACCTGAACAGTTAAGGCCTCGATCGGCTCGCATTTTTTGCCGTCAATTTCTTTAACAATTACCTGTGGTTGACCTACCTGAATTTCGTAGCCCTCGCGACGCATGGTTTCAATCAAAATCGACAAGTGAAGAATTCCACGGCCATAAACCCGGAATGAATCTGCCGAATCAGTTTCTTCAACACGCAATGCCAGATTCTTTTCAGTTTCTTTGAACAAACGGTCGCGCACTTGGCGGGAAGTTACAAACTTGCCGTCGCGTCCGAAAAATGGTGAGTTATTCGACACAAATGTCATACTCATTGTTGGCTCGTCTACCTGAATCGGTGTTAAACCTTCAGGCTCTTCAGCGTCGGCAACAGTATCGCCAATATCAAATCCTTCCAATCCAAGTACGGCACAAATTTCGCCACACGGAACCGGATCTTTTGTTTTTTCTTTTCCAAGTCCTTCAAACAGGTAGCATTCTTTAGCTACCGATTTTATAATGCTTCCATCGCGTTTTACCAAGGAAACTCTCGATCCCGGCACCAACTCACCACGGGTAACTTTTCCTACAGCAATACGGCCGGTGTACGACGAATAATCAAGCGAAGTAATGCGCATTTGTACGGTTCCTTCTTTTGCTGTTGCCGCCGGAATATGCTCCAAAATCTGGTCGAGCAAATAAACAACATCTTCAGTAGGTGTTTGCCAGTCAGGTCCCATCCAGCCAGCTTTTGCCGATCCGTAAACTGTTGGAAAATCCAACTGTTCTTCGGTAGCATCAAGGCTGAACATCAAATCGAAAACTTTCTCCTGAGCAATTTCCGGTGTACAGTTTTCTTTGTCAACTTTGTTAACGACCACCATCGGTTTTAATCCCAGTTCGATGGCTTTTTGCAGCACAAAACGGGTTTGTGGCATTGGTCCTTCAAAAGCATCAACAATCAATAAAACACCGTCGGCCATGTTCAATACACGCTCCACCTCGCCACCAAAGTCGCTGTGTCCTGGTGTATCGATGATGTTAATTTTGGTGTCTTTGTAGCGTACCGAAACGTTTTTCGAAAGAATGGTAATTCCACGTTCACGCTCCAGATCATTGTTATCCAGTAAAAGTTCCTGAACCTCCTGGTTTTCGCGGAACAATTTTACCTGGTGAAGTATTCGGTCAACCAAAGTAGTTTTACCATGGTCGACGTGTGCAATAATTGCAATGTTTCTGATTTCTGTCATTTTACTTTTTTCTAATCCAATTTACCAACACCGAATCGTATTATTTGTTTTCAATCAATTATTTATGACCTCAAAACCTTACTTCGGAATCGGCGCGCAAATGTAAGAAAGTTTTGATGACAGGATGATAAACCATACGCTAAATAACGAGGTTTATCGGATGATTTAATATGGGCGAAAACAGACAGGTGTTATTCGGAGCTAATTTCACCTTAAAATACAGCCTGAGTTTGAAGGTCAGAAAGAAGCGAGCGCTGTTTCCAGTTGCTCCCTGCATTTATTGCAAAACTGAGTTTTTTTCTGGTCAATGTCTTCCACATACGTCCCGGGGCGCATAACACAAACCGGCACGTGACAATGAATGAGTCCGAACGCATGCCCCAACTCATGAATTACTACTTTTCGGAACCGATCGTATAGAAGTCGGTCATTTCCCTTTATTCCATACTGTTGGTTTCTTAAGCGATACAAAGATGCAATTCCGGTGCTTCCGTTGTGCTGCGCCTGCCCAAAAATGTAAGTTAAAATGGGGATAAAAAGATCGACCTGAAAAAGTCCGATGGTTTTTACTGAGTTGCCAGAGTATTCACGATGAACCAGTTCGAGTAATCGGTTGGCATCGTACTGTTTCCGGGCAGCATCGAAATAAGGAAGAATATCGTGCGTAAAAGGAACAACCGAAACCGGCCACCCAAAGGCGATTTCTATGTCCCAGGTCATTTGTTCGAGAACCCGTTTCTCGAACTTACCCTGAACAACCAGCGTTATCCCTTTTTCTTTCAAAAAAATAAGTGTTTTATTTCGCTAACCAGCCGGTTATGCGTGTTTATCAAAACCCAGCAGCCTACTAATTTTTAGGCGAACTAAGCTGATACTTTTTAATTTTATTGTACAGTGTTACCCGGTCGATCTGTAGAACTTTCGCCGAGCGACTGATATTCCAATCGTATTTTTCCAGTGTTTTCTGAATGTATTTTTTCTCCAGCTCATCCAGACTGTCGTTCGAATCGGTAACGCTATCGGTTTCCAGCGGAAGATCTTTCAGGCGTATCTCCTTCCCGTTTCCAACAACAATGGCCCGTTCAATCATGTTTTCCAGCTCACGAACATTGCCGGGATAATTATATTCTTCGAGTCGTTGCAAAGCAGATTGATCAATAGTAATCAAATCGCGGCTCATGGAAGTGCAGTATTTTTTTATGAAATAACTTACCAGCATCGGGATGTCTTCCTTTCTTTCGCGGAGCGGCGGAATGGCAATATCCACCACATTTAACCGGTAATAAAGATCCTCACGGAAAGAACCGTCGGCAACCATTTTTTTCAGTTCTTTGTTGGTTGCACAAATAATCCTGAAATCCGATTTAATCTCTTTGTTTCCACCTACCCGTGTAAAGGTTTTCGATTCGAGTACCCGCAAAAGTTCCACCTGCATTTTCATCGAAATAGTTGCAATTTCATCCAGAAAAATGGTGCCACCGTCCGCCATTTCAAAACGCCCTTTGCGGTTAAACATCGCCCCGGTAAATGCACCTTTTTCGTGCCCGAACAACTCACTCTCCAGCAAATCTTCCGACAAAGCACCGCAATGAACGGTAACCATCGGGAAAAATTTACGCGGCGAATTGGAATGAATGGCGTGGGCAATCAACTCCTTTCCGGTTCCGCTTTCGCCTGTAATAATTACCGACGAATTGGAAGCGGCCACATTTTCAACCTCTTTTAACACTTTGATCATGCTTTCGCTGTTCCCCACAATATCTTCGATATTTTCCAGCGTAACAATTTTATTTTTTAGTGTTTCATTTTCACTTCGCAGCGAAATTTGCCGGGCTGCATTTCGGATCAGGTGCGAAAGGTCATCCGGATCAAAAGGTTTGGTAATATAATCGAAAGCACCGTCTTTCAGCGCCTGAACAGCCGTTTCAACCGATGCAAAAGCGGTCATTACTATTACAATGGCAGCGCTGTCAAACTCCTTAATACGCCGGTGCATTTCCAGTCCATCCATTCCCGGCATTTTAATATCAGCCAGAATAATATCAAAATTGCCCGACTCGATTTTTGACAGCGCTTCTTTGGCGTTAGCGGCGCTGTCAACTTCGTATCCATCCTCAATAAACCAGTTATAGAGCGAATCTCTAACCGATTCCTCATCGTCAACTATTAATATGGAAATGCTTGTCTTCATATCACTGATCTTATTTGGTTATCAAATTAAATACCACCGACATGGTAGTTCCTTTTCCGGGCTCCGAAACCACCTCGATTTTACCTTTGTGGCTTTGTACAATTCCATGAACGATTGCCAATCCCAGTCCGATTCCGCTGGCACGTTGTTTGGCAGAATAAAATGGCTGAAAAATCCGGGAAATATCTTCTTTGGCTATTCCAACTCCATTGTCGATTATATCCATTTTTATGTGTTCCGAATCCGGATTCGATGTTTTTATAAGCACTTCGGCATTTGTGTTAACCGCTTCCTGCGCGTTTACCAATAAGGCCACACAAACCTGTTTTATCTGGTTATCGTTACAAAGAATCAGATCGGATGTAGCAGCAAAATCGGTGTAAAAATGAATGCCGGCAATATGCATTTGGTGCGCCATTAAGCTGTACGATTCTTTCAGAATCTGATTCAGCGAATGTTGCTCAAAATTCTCCTGGTCTTTTCGTGAAAAATCGAGCAGTCCCCGAACAATACTACCACAACGTTTTGATTCATTCTCAATTACTTTCAAATGTTTTAACATCGATTCTTTCGCCTCATCAGGCAAATCAAGTTTAGCCAGTTTTTTAGCCACCAACTTGCTGTACGTAAGAATTCCTGAAAGCGGATTATTGATTTCGTGAGCTACCGATGACGACAATTTCCCTAATGAAGTAATCCGCTCAATATGAATCAGTTCATTTTGAATTTCGGCCAACTCTTCCGATTTTCGCTGCACTTTGTATTCCAACTGATGTGACCAGTTTTCCAACTCGCAGTTGGCAGCATCCAAGTTATCGAGCATGTTGTTAAATGCCAGCGATACCGAACGCATGTCTTCCAACAGGTACGGTTTAATTTCAAGTCGTCGGCTACGGTCGCCTTTCGACACTTCTTCACTGGCCACAATAATTTCGTTCAGCGGTTTCTGTATTTTATTCTTGGTAAAAAAGATAAGCAGCGAAACCAAAATAATGGTAACAATAATGGCCAACAAAAAGAATTCGGTTGATGATTTGTTTACCGCCGAATCCAGCTCCGACAATGGTACTTTTATAATAAGTGACCCCAGAATCTCCTCATCCTGACTATGTGCATGACAGGCACTTACATAACATGATCGTTCGTTCAAAATTGGCGTTCGCACCAACAGTTGTCGGTGTCCCTTATCGGTTTGACCGATGTTACAAGGGCTCTTAAAATCGATGATGCGATACGCTTTCTGCCGTGTGGGAAACAAGCTGGCAAAGTTCTCGTGACAGCTCATACAATTGGGGCCGTTTCGCACCAGCGAGTCGGCAACAATCGAAGTAGAATACACCAAACTATCGCCGTTATCGTACATATTCACCTCATCAATGCCCGGCATGGAATTGATAATATCGAGTGTACTTTGCAGGGCACTTTTATCGTTTTTCAACATTGAATAATAAAGCGACCCTTCAACAATCGACCCTATATTGTCTCCCTGCTGGCGAATAACAGTACGGAGATATCCTTCGTAAACCGACCTAAAAATCAAGCTGTAGGAGATAAACAAAAACAAAGAAAGGATAGCAATTATATAAATTACGCGAGCATATATCGACGAACGAAAACTCAGGTAACGCCGTATAAATTTTAGAATGGAATCCCGCTGTTTCCGGCCGGACGTAGCTGTACTATTATCATCGTTTTTATTCATTACGAGTCAGTCAATCAGTTTTTTTGTAAGAAACCTCCAAGGTACAAAAAAGAACAAATGATTAACAGAATCTTTTTCAAATCAGCTCTGTTCATCCATAAATTCATTTTGAAATTCATCCCAAATTCCGGCATCCAGTTTTGCAAGCGGATTGGGCTCCAGCTCACCACCTTCCTGAAAAGCTAAAACAGTTGAAACGCCTGCCTGCCGCGCCAGATTGATATTCAAAAAATCCTTTAGGCGTGTTATCTCGTCAGTGAACCAATTAGCTGCTTCGGCACCCAGCAAAAAACCCGAAGTTTCTTTTTGCCAACTGGCCGGCACTATTGAATACAGCCATCCTGCTTCAAGATCCTTCGTACCGGGCGTTTCACTCTCTCCGGGCAAAATATTGGCAGCCACAATTTCTCCCGACAAGGGTGAGTGAACACGCAATTGTTTTCCTCCCTGCTCGATGATCGCAAGCACTTCTCCTTTTTTTACGGTTTCGCCGGTTGATTTCAGGGAATGAATTGCAATTTCACCCAACACATTTTGCAGAAAATCATCCAGCCCGATTTTTGCCTGGCCCGATTTCTCCAGGTAAAGCCAGGTGTGATTCGGGCTGAAAAACAAGCCTTTCGGAATACGCAAAAAGTTGGTAGTTAACACGCGAATACCTTGCTGAATTTGCTGAACAACTTCACTTTTTCGGTTCACGATCACCCAGAAAGGGATCAGAAACAAAAGGAATATAATGACTACAATGTATTCGGTTCCTTTTGTATCAAACAGATTTGAATATGTAAATCCTTCCATTTTATTCGCTTTTAATTGTTAATGCATATTTTTTGCCCACGATGGCGATTCACGCAACACCGGTAAACGGTTGATCACCCAGCGGAAAATCCATATTTCAGTAAAAATTACGGCTAGGGTAACCACAATTTCCATCCACGACGGAACGTAATGAACGGCAGCATCCCAGCGGAAACCGATCACCGTAACATTCAAACGGTTTATAATAATACCCAGCATGGTTATAACCGATGCTACTTTAATTAGCGTAATATTGTTTCGTCGGTAACTGTAGTAAAATAGCAACATGGGGAGCAGCACAAAACCGAGCATTTCGGAAAGATACCAGTAACCCATCGGCGTACTCAGATAACCCCAGTTTTTGCTGTGCACAAACACCAGTACTTGCAGGAAAAAGTAGGCAAACAACGCCCCTGTACAAACCTTTGATAATCCACGTAGAATTTTGTGATGCTGTTCGTGATTTTTTTCACTGATCTGATCGCTAAAAACCTTGTGCGTAATCGATCCTTCGAAAATGACCATCGACAAACCGGCAAAAATACTGGATACAATAAACAGGATGGGTATAAACTCTGAATACCACAGCGGGTGAATTTTTTCCTTTGCCATCAGGTACAAAGCTCCCAATCCCGACTGATGAAGTGTTGACAGAGTGATACCAAAAATCACAGCTGCCAAAGTCATTCCCGAGAGTATTTTACAGGCTCTTTTTGCTCCGAGCCACTCGGCAATGGCTGGCGAAAATTCAATGAGTTCGGCCAACATGTACAAGAGAAAATGCCAGGCCACCAAAAACAACACCGAGCTGGTTCCAAATCCGTTACCGATTATCGGATTGATCACATTCCACGGACGGCCCAGATCGAGCAGCAAAGCACCGGCATAAAATACATAGGCCAAAAATCCATTCAATACGGTTACCCTTACAATAGAACGGTAACTTTTCATGTTCAGGATATAAACCATGAAGGTTACAACGTAGGCACCGCCGGCAAAAGCAACTCCGGTTACCACATCAAAACCAATCCACAAACCCCACGGCACTTCCTGAGTGAGGTTGGTAATTGATCCGATTCCTTTCCAAAAACGGATAATGATCAACCCCAGACCGAGCAGCATTATCGGTATGGAGATAACGTTGAACCAGGTAACCATCTTGCCTTTGGGTTTTAGCTCACCAAGGAAAAATTTCCAACGGCTCTTTTTTCCTTCGTTTAAAGGTACGCTTATGGTATTATTCATGATCTTCAGTTTTAGGTTGTTTATCCTTTGTGGCATCCTGAATTCCCAGCAACATCATTGGGCACAGCACAAATACTGCAGGAACACTGTACAAAAATCCTTTGGTTAACGAAGGATACGAAGCTTTTTGAATACCGGTGTTGAAACCGATTTCTTCGAAAGGCACTGGAGACAAATACAAAAATGAAGTTCCTCCGGCTTCTGTTTCACCATAAATATGATCGTAATAAACATCAGGATTGTCGTTGATCCTTCGGCGGGCCTCAGCAATTAATTCGCGCCGGGTTCCGAATAGAAGCGCTTCACCCGGGCAGTTTTCCACACAGGCCGGTAGTTTCCCTTCTTCCTGCCGCTCGAAACACATGTTACATTTTGTTATTTTTGGATTCGGACTATTATATTCAAACTTCGGCACATCAAACGGACACGAAACCATACAATAACGGCAGCCCATACATTTGTCTTCGCGCCAAATTACCGGCCCCTCCTTGGTTTTGTGCATCGCCTGGGTTAAACAGGCCGCTCCACATGCAGGATCATTGCAGTGCATACACTGGCGTTTTACATACACTTCTCCTATTGAAGTATCGTAGGCATTTACAACGGTACGCCGGGTTTCATCGGTTTTTCGCACAACACCCATTTCCGGGAAATCTTCCGGCTCGGGCAAATTGTGAGCCTCGGCACACGAAAATTCGCAGGTTTGGCAACCAATACATTTTGTAGAATCGTACAAAATGGCTTTGAATTCTGTTACTTCTTCGTTGGCGGGTTTTGCCGGTGCTTCTTTTCCGAAAACAAACGTAGCCCCCGTTACTCCCAACGCCTTGAAGAAACTTCTTCTGTTTATACTCATGGTTTGTTAATTTAAATGGTTATTAGGCAATTAGTGTGTATCAGCAGTATTGATAAAATAATTCTGAAAGTCTTCCCATACTTTGGGATCCAGATCTTTTAACGGATGAAGCATGAGTTCACCACCCTCCTGAAAGGCCGGTTTTCCCTCTTCCAAATTCATGATATTCAGTGAACAGGCCAGAAAATCTTTCAGACGACTAAACTCCCCAATTATCCACTCGCGATAACTACTGCCCATTTTGTAAAACTGCGTTTCTCTTAGCCAGTTCGAAGGCTCAATTTTATACACCCAACCTTCTCCGTATGGCTCATTATTAATGATAAACGGATCGGCAACTAAACTTTCATTGATCTCTTTTACCGTTCCCGAAACAGGTGAATTCAACGTAATCTGTTTCCCTTTTCTGATCAGGGTTACTACCGGTTCCATTCGTTTTACTTTCTCGCCCGGACTTTTCATGATCAGGCGGGTATAATCGCCGGTAACATTCGAGATGAAATCATCAACTCCCATTTTTACCCGGCCACCTTCTTCCATAAAAACCCAGGTATGCGTTTTATCGAAATACAAACCATCTGGGAAATCGAGAGAGGCCTCGTTTAAAAGCTTTACATACCTCGTTTTACTGAGTAGCGGGGCTTTTGCTTTTTGTTTACGGATGAAATAGCGAACAACAGCAAACACTACCAGAAGCGCTAAAACAGCTACAACAATCCAAAAAAATGCAGTGGATCTTGTAGTCGCTGTTTCGTACTCTGCCATTAAAACAGGAGGAGTAAGTTTTTCGAGGTTCGATTGCTTTTCCGAATGAACCAATTCGGTAAATCCATTCTGCGCAACTAATACTTGTCCCGAAGAAGTGATCCAGCTCAAAAAGTTATTTATTTCAACATTTTCGGGAAAAGCTGAAGAAACAGCATATATATTGTATATCATCGAATGCGGATATTTTCCGATCCAAACCGACCGCTCAAACTGTTCCGAACTGGCGTAAATATTTTCGTAATAATCCAGCCTTCCGTTTTTGTTACGATCGATAGGAAGTAACGCGATATTTTCGGCAAAATCCTGTTGCTCTAGATCAGCAATTGCCGACAGCCTGCAAAAGCCAATCGCATTTACATCATTTTTTACAGCCTTCAAAAAATTGTCCTGCGGCAAGGCTTCCAATGTATTGATCGCTGTTGGATCAACTTCGAGAAACTTTGCTACTGCCAGTTTCACTTCCGGCTCATCCAACACATAAAAATTTACAGGTTGACGATTTTCGTTGCCAGTAAATGTGCCCCAGTTTTTCTTATTATTTTGCAGAACTGTTGCCAGTTCATTGGCAGAAACACCTATTTCGGCTAATTCTTTTGCCAACGGATTTGCTTTATTAAGAACCGGCACCACCACCTCGCGCCCCAACGTTAGCTGCCACATTTCACCAATATTTGATGAGACATCAGCTTGCTGCATAACAATCGCAATCGAGTGGTCTTCTGCAATTTTGCTGTTAATCTCAGCACGGCTAACGGGCGCAAGTTCAAAGTTAAAATCGGTGTTGGTTTGCTGGTATTTAGCTATCCATACCTCAGTGAGATTGCGCATTTCGGGAGTTGTAAAAATCTTTACCTGATCATTTATCGCCGGGTTTTCGGCGTTTTGGCTTCTCGCACCGCTAATTAGTAGCAGGAGCAGCACTACGGTCGTTAAAATCCTGGTTCTCATTGCTGAATTAATTTTATCGTTTTTTTACTGGCCATGAACCCTATTTCAGATTCTCTTCCAGCTAAAAACGCTTAATCCAACTTTGATACCAAACAACACAAATTACTTACACACAAACACTTACATATAAAACAATCGTATTCCAGGCAAAACAAAGTGTTGATTTATTCAACAGTTATTTTTATCAAATAACCTTTTGTATTGATTTTATGCAAGTTATACGCATGTTGTATTTTTCAACAGGTGTTGTATTTTTCAACAGTTCATGAAAGTCGACCTTGATTTTGTGCAAATTCACGCGACTTTTTTATAGAAAAATCTATTAATGATGCTCTTTATATCAGGATGCGGGGAATAAAAATCGATGAGATCCCTCGATCTCGCTCGGGATCAGTTCGGCTAAATGATTTTGCAAACAAAATCATCGTCTCACTGATTTAATTGAGAAAAGGTGATTTTGTGTTCGTAAAAGCATTTTATCGCCAACAAATACCGGAACTGCTTTTACCGTTTCACCGATATCATTTTCGGCAATTTTCTCGAACGAATCGCCGGGTTTTATGATGGTACAAAATCCTTTTACATTGATAAAGTAAATATTTCCACCGGCATAAATTGGCGATGAATTAAAATTGCCACGTAGTTTTTCTTTCCAGATTACTTTGCCGGTCATCGCATCCAAACAAGTTACCATTCCGCGGTCGTGTACCATGTACATTTTACCGTCAACAATTACCGGTGTTGGAATTTGTGGCACCTCATCTTCGTACATCCACACCTGATGCTTTTCTGTTACATCGCCCTTTCCTGTTGGATCTACAGCAAACTGCCGAGTAAAATTCGGTTTCCCATCTTCGAAAATCCAGCCAGAATTTATAAAAACAAGGCCGTTGTAATACAATGGCTGACTAACCGTTGAATCATCGCCATATTTGAAAGTCCAAACCACCTCGCCGGTATTTACATCGTGGGCAAAACACATATAAGACGAGTTACTGATTAGGAAATCTCGTCCACCAACAGTAACCACAATCGGTGTTTGATACGATTTCCTGAAAACCGGTTGCAGCGGATCGTATATTTCTTTTGGGCGAACACTTTTCCAGATTATATCTCCTGTTTTTTTATCCAGAGCAACCACATACGGATCTTCTGTTCCTTCCAAATGCACAATCAGTTTATCCTTGTAAATTATTGGCGACGAAGCTGGTCCCTGCATGTGTTCGCAAGGCATATCATCGCGTTTCCATATCACCTTAAAATTTTTGGTATCAACACAGGCCGTCCCAAAACTTCCGTAATGCACATAAACGAGTCCATCTTCAATACACGGAGTTGGCGTGGCATACGAGTTGGTGGGATGAATACGCTGCGGTTCTTCAGAATTGAACAATGTCTTTTCAAACAACAATTCACCGGAATCCAGATTGAAACAACTGACATAAAATTCTGTTCCATCTTCTTCTGCCGAAGTTACCCAAACCTGCCCATCATACACCACCGGCGATGACCATCCCAATCCTTTCACGGGCACTTTCCAAACTACATTTTCTGTATCGCTCCATTGCAAGGGAGCCGTTTTTACATTGGCATGCCCATCCATATTCGAACCACGGAAATGGGTCCAGTTTTGTTGTTTAGTTTGGCACGATACAAACACAAAGAAGAGAAATACATATGCGGCAAAGTTGATTTTTTTGGTCATCATTTCAGGTAAAGTTTGTTTGAAATCAAAGTTATATTAAAAATGGAATTTCAAAAATTTAATCTCTAACTTCAACCCGCTAATTTATGATCAATGAAAATGACAAAGCTGTTACTTTCTATACTTACTCTTGTTTTAACGTTCAATGCACTTACTGCTCAAAATCCTTCTGATAAAGAATTAACGGTTCGCGTATTGACTTTCAACATTTTGCACGGTGCAACAACCAAGAACGATTTTGATCTGGATAAGATCGCATCGATAATTCAGAATACAAATCCCGACCTGGTAGCGATGCAGGAAGTTGACTTTAAAACCAATCGTGCCCGCAACTACGATTTGGTTACCGAGTTGGGCTGGCGAACTAAAATGGCACCGTTGTTTGGAATTGCCATGCCATACGATGGCGGCGGATACGGAGAAGGAATATTGTCAAAAATGCCGATCCTCTCAAGTCGCAATGTTGCACTTCCCCATTCTCCCGACAATGAACCACGGACAGCACTTCAGGTTTTAGTGCAGCTGGAATCGGGCGATACGATCAGTTTTATCGGAACTCATTTGGAGCACCAGGAAACCAGCACGGACAGAATCGATCAGGTAAAAACGATCAATCAAACTTTCGCCTATAGCAAATATCCGTCAATTTTGGCCGGTGACTTAAATGCTACACCCAATAGTGAACCCATCTCAATTCTAAAAAGATACTGGACAGCAAGCGACAAAGATGAAGCGTTAACTTATCCGTCCGAAGATCCTGAAATAAAGATCGATTACATATTTTTCAGGCCCTCCAAAAAGTGGCAGGTAGTGGAAACAGAAGTTATTTGCGATGAAATTGCATCCGACCACTGTGCCGTTTTATCAGTGCTTCGATTGGTAAAATAATGGTTAATCATTCCCGATTGCTGTAACCCGCGGAACAGAAAAATATTTTTCACCTTTCCAGAACCGGATTAAGAAGTCGATATCGTTTAAATATAATTTCCCCACTCCTTCGGTAAAAAAGGACAATTTGTTACTACAGTTTTCAATACAAAACATCGCTAGTTCGGTTGAAATACTTTGATCCATGAGCAGTGAAAAAATATGATCTTCACTATTCACTTCTTCAAAGAATGGATTTTCGGGCAAAGGAAATGCGGAATTAACAGATAAAGCCATCTCCAGCCCGCTTTTTGGATTAAAAAAGACCAGGCCTGATTTGGCATTTTCCGAAAAATCGATTTCGGCGCTCTCTTCGTCGGGTTTTAAAAATCCTGCTTTTCGGCTTCTTTCGCGTGCCTCTTCAATTTCTTTCTCCGAAAGGTTAAGGCTATCGTTAAAGTAGCTAAAGAATTTCTTAGCAAAATCCTCCAATTTACCCGCGCTCATAAAAGCTATGGGCGAATCATTGTTAAACTCTATAAAAGCCTTATACTGTTGTTCCAGCGTTTCTTTCATCTCTTTTTTATCCTGATCGAGGAAATTTACCTGTCCCCTGCTTTCGAACGAATTCTTTTCGTCCAGCACCAGGTCGGCATTAAATTCATGCTGATAATAAATGCCAGAAAACCACCATTCATTTTCCCATTGCACAATTCCGATAAATAATATGGTATCGATTTCGCGCAAATCGTCTCCATTATCGAATGATTTTTTTGTGAGATTAAACCTTTTTCCCGATGCAATGTGCTCTAAAAAAATATCCGTGTCATCCTGCCCTTTATAAAGGAAGAACCCACGAATTCTGCGCGACAAATTAGCATAGGATTGCTGTAACGGGTGTTTTTCGCCAATAATTTCTGCTACCCAGTCTTTACCTTTCAAAGCCAGCAAACGGGTTGCACTGTTTTGCAAGGTTGTTTCCCTGTTTTCATTTAAATAATTCACCAGGTTCTCATCCTCTCCATATTCTTCAATTATATCCGCTTCGTTGTCGAGAAGGCGATAAAAAGTATCGGGGTAAAACAAATAGCTTTTAAAAAGCAGCGTGTCGGTAAACGTACGGGCCTGGTAATAATCAGCATCCGGTTTTACCGTATAAATCTGGTGCAGTACTTTGTTTTCGGGTGCATATTCCCAGGCCTCCTCAAAAATTGGATAAACCCTTTTGGTGATAGTTAGAATAAAATCGTTATACGGCGAAATAAATTTATCGTCCTGTGCCGTATTCGTATAGTACCAAATAAGAAAACTAACATCCTGGGGGTTTATCTCCTCCTCGTAATAGTCTTCTGCCGGAAAAAACGGCAAAGGCTTTTTATATAAATGCTTGTGTTGTCGTACAAAGCTATTCCATATATTGGTGCCCGAAATAAGGTCTTCAAACCATGCGGTAAAAAAACAAGCCAGCAAATTAAGGTCTTCGTCGTCGAAATACATAAAAAGAACTGCACTCTCGTTGCCCGAAAGCATGGCTTGTTTCACCTTGTTACTCAATTTCAGGTAATAGCTATCGGTTAAAGTCTGGGTATCATAGGGTTTTAGGGCTAACCAATCTGTAATATAAATTCTGTCTTTGTTCATTGGGAAATAATTTGTCGTCAAATTTACCCATCCCAATCGGAAATCTGCTATTTTTTCTCAGGGGAATACTTAAAAAAACAACGCGAAACAACCTTTTCCAAAGTTCGGAACTTTGGAAAAGGTTAAAGCAACGCCTGAAATTGAAATAGCTCTCCATAAAATATGTTTAGCATACATCTTTTGTTATTGAGCATGATTATATTTTAGCTGAGCAATCCTATTTTTCTGTTAAGCAGAGACAGAAATATGTTGAGCATACATACTTTTTGAAAAAGCAAACTAAGAAATCTTTTATTCAATATAACTTTTTATGTAAATTGAGTAGCAAAACAACCAGAACACTGTTTCATGAAGCCCTCAGATCAATTCTTGCTTCATTCATTGTTCGGTGAATAAAAAAGAACTCCTTCACTAAAGGGGTAATACTAATCTTTAAAAATTTACGATATGGGAAAAAACCAATCGATGAACGATTTAATGGAACGCTGCCGCATAAAAATATGGAACGCAGCCGAAGACGAAGTTATTAGCACACGTATTGCACCATTTGGCTATAATGCCGAAAAAATGGACAGTTTAAAAGTGCTGTACAACGAAACAGAAGCTTTATTCGACAAACAAAAGCAGGAAACAGCCGAGTGGAAAACGCCAGCGATGCTTTTTCGAACACAAAAGAAAAGGCACAGACCGATTTTAAGAGCATTCGTAATAAACTTAAATTCTTTTACCCGAGTACATCGCCCGAAGCCGCTAAATTAGAACTCTACCGCGACGATTTTAGCCGCTATGCCGATTTTGTAAGGGGTGCTAAATATTTCTACCAGGCCTTATCGAACACCAGAGAGGTTATTGCACGATTGATGCCTTTTGGTTATACGGCAGAATCGATTACCGCCCTGGCCGAGGAAGTAAACAGCCTTGATGGACTGAAAGAAGCCCGCGAACGGGAAAGCGGAGATGCACAGTTTGCTACTCAGGAAAGAAATACCAAACTCGACGAGCTGGAAGAAGCTTGTAACGAACTTACACGTTTGGCAAAACTAATTTTTGAAGACAATGAAGCACAATATTTGGAAAAATTAGGAATCCTGGTTCGTTCATAACGTGTAATCAAATCTGTTAAAAGCCGCTTATCATTACCAATAGCGGCTTTTATTATGCTTAGGTAACGTCAGATACTGCCAGCCTTTTCTCCATTTCGGTGAATTTGATTCCAAAACTTTCCAACTCGTTCAAAATAGGTTCGTAAATATCAGGTTGCGTTGGAATTAAACAACCAACTTGATTTAGTCTGCCGGTTAAAAATAATTTAGCTGCCACGGCAAGTGGTAATCCAACCGTTTTGGCCATCGCTGTTTTTGCACCCGGCTCGCCAATAACCACCAGCGAGCTGTTCTTCTCCACTTTTTCCTTCCTGTCGCGATCGAGGTATTCAAACTTGTGCCACATTACAATCATATCTTTGTCTTCGGGCATCAACTGCCATTTCTCAGAAAGTAACTTTTCCATTACCTGGGCAGGCGTAGCACGTTTTAAACCAATTTTTCGATCATCAAAAATACCCAACCACTCCAGCTTTGGAATGATCTCCGAGTCCATCGGAATTTGCATCGAATGATACAGTTTCAGATCGACCGTAGCCGGATGGTAATACAAAAACGAATTGATAAACTCGCGGTAGGTCATGTCTTCCACATTGTCGATGTAATGCTCGTCGCTGGTAGCTCCCAGCTGCACAAACACATTCCATGCTTTGCAAAAACCCGGGCGACGCAAGGTTCCCCGAAAAACAGTGGGTACCTCCTGCAATCCATATTTTTCGATATAACTCATCGAATCGCGGTTAGCATACCCTTCAAACCAACCGTAATCATCAATTTCAATCAACTCAGTTCTGCGGAATAAACGGTTATACGGAATGTATTTTACCTTTCCTTTTTGAATAAATTTTGCAGGTCCACCCTGTCCTGCCAGCACTACGTTTCGCGGATTCCAGCTAAACTTGTAATGCCACGGATTATCATCCGATTCGGGTGCTACCAAACCACCGGTAAACGATTCAAAAGCCTCCAACTGGTGTCCTTCGTTTTTAATCTCGTTGATCACGCGCATCGCAGACATATGATCGAGGCCGGGATCTAAACCACATTCATTCAAAAACAACAGGCCTTTACTTTTTACGTCCTCTTCAACCTGCAGTGTTTCCTTACTTTCGTATGATGCTGTAAACAAACTTTTCGAGAATTTCAGACAAGATTGCATAACCAGTTTATGAAAGCGCGCAGGCAACATCGAAATTACCAGATCTGCTTCCCTAACTTCCTGCTCGCGGGCAAATTCATCCCGCACATTTAAAATAGAAAAAGGCAATTTTAGCGATTTTGCCAAATCGCTTTCTTCGGCATCTACAACTTTTATGCGCCAGTGATATTTTGATGCACGCTCGGCCAGGTAGGTGAGCAAAAATACGCTCGACCTACCGGCTCCAAATATTAATATGTTTTTCATATTTTTAGACTATGAGATATTTCGATTTGAGTATAGAGACTTTTTCAATCAAGAGTTCTCAGTAAACATTTGGTAATCCGTCATTTCGAACTCGTTTCGGAATCTTTTAATAGATGCTGAATCCGCCAGCTGGCGGACAGCATGACGTTCGCCTGTAAAAGCGAATTTTCATACTGAAGATTGCCTACTGCCTACTTCTTTTACACACTAAACTTAATTCCCTGAGCCAACGGCAGCTCTGTACTGTAATTTATTGTGTTGGTTTGACGGCGCATGTATGCTTTCCATGCATCGGAACCCGACTCGCGACCACCTCCTGTTTCTTTTTCGCCACCAAAAGCACCACCAATTTCGGCACCCGACGTTCCAATATTTACATTGGCAATTCCGCAATCCGATCCTTCATGCGACAGGAATTTCTCGGTTTCCAGCATGTGCGTTGAGAAAATTGCCGACGACAATCCCTGTGGCACATCGTTATGCAAACGAATGGCTTCATCTAGGTCGGTAAAACGAATCATATAAAGCAGCGGAGCAAAAGTTTCGTCCTGAACGATTTCGTAATGATTCTCAACTTCTGCAATACTCGGAGTAACAAAACAACCTGACTCGTACCCTTCCCCTGACAGCACTTCTCCTCCGATCAACATTTTTCCACCTTCTGCTTTTACCTTTTCGATGGATGCGAGATAAGTATCCACAGCCCAACGATCAACCAGCGGGCCAACCAATGTTTTTTCATCCAAAGCGTGGCCAATTGGCAATTGTTCGTAAATGGCGATCAAACGGTTTTTGAAATCTTCGTAAACCGAATCGTGAACGATAATGCGGCGGGTAGAAGTACAACGCTGCCCGCAAGTCCCTACTGCTCCAAAAACAACCGCACGAAGCGCCATTTCAAGATCGGCCTCTGGAGTGATTATAATGGCATTGTTTCCGCCAAGTTCAAGGATGGTTTTTCCAAACGCTGACCAACAAGACCACCAACTTTTTTACCAATTTTTGTTGAGCCGGTAAACGACACCAGCGGAATATTTTTATCGCTGAAAAACTCGTCTCCCAATTCACGCGAACCTGCTGCTACCAGATTCAAAACACCTTCAGGAACATCATTTTCTTTTAAAACTTTTGCGACAATGTTGTGCACGGCAATGGCACATAAAAATACTTTTGACGATGGTTTCCATATAACCACATCACCTGCCACCAACGCGATCATTGCGTTCCATGCCCAAACGGCAACCGGAAAATTAAAGGCCGAAACCACACCCACAATTCCCAGCGGGTGATACTGGTCGTACATGCGGTGCTTTTCCCGTTCAGAATGCATTGTAAAACCGTATAACTGGCGCGACTGACCAACGGCAAAATCACAGATATCGATCATTTCCTGCACCTCGCCAAGACCTTCCTGGTAAATTTTACCCATTTCGTACGAAACAAGTTTTCCAAGCGGCTCCTTGTACTTACGAAGTTCCAACCCAATCTGGCGCACAATCTCGCCACGTTTTGGTGCCGGCACCATTCGCCACACTTTAAAAGCTGCTTTGGCTTTATTCACTACCTCGTGATAGTCGACAGCAGTTGCCTGATTAACCGATGCAATCAATTCCCCGTCCGATGGCGAAAACGATTCAACAACTGCACCGGAGGTTGTTTTCCATTCGGTTCCGGTGCAAACACCATTGTTAACTTCACTAATTCCTAACTGTTTTAATTCTTTTGAGATGTCAATTTTCATTGTCTTATTTTTAGTTGTTTATAATAATCTTAATCCATTTTCAAGATTGCTTCAGTCGTCGTTCCTCCTCCATCGCAATGACAATTTTCTCTGAGAGTGTGATGCTGCTGGGCGGCTTTGCCGCCCAGCAGCATCTTTGACTCAACGCGATCCGTCATTGCGAACCGACGTAGGAGGTGAAGCAATCTATACTTTCTCCAGAACCATCGAGAGTCCCTGACCAACGCCAACACACATGGTACAAAGCGCGTATTTTGAGTTTGAATTTTGCAGCTGATAAATTGCTGTGGTTACCAAACGCGCTCCTGACATTCCCAGCGGATGTCCGAGTGCAATTGCACCGCCAAGCGGATTCAAGCGAGGATCATCATCTGCCATTCCAAACTCACGGATACAGGCCAGCGACTGTGCTGCAAATGCTTCATTTAATTCGATAATGTCCATTTGATCCAGACTCATTCCCAGCCGTTTTAAAAGCTTATTGGTGGCAGGTACCGGTCCGATTCCCATGGTACGTGGTGGCACACCTGCCGCCTGAGTACCCAGAATTCTGGCTTTTGGAGTTAGATTGAACTTCTTAACTGCGGCTTCCGAAGCTACAATTACAGCCGCTGCTCCATCGTTAATGCCCGAAGCATTTCCGGCAGTAACTGTAGTTCCCGGACCATAAACCGGATTTAACGAAGCCAATTTTTCAAGCGATGTCAACCTCGGGTGTTCATCCTTTTCAAAGATTATCGGGTCTCCTTTTCGTTGTGGAATAGAAACCGGAATAATTTCCTGCGCCAGTGCCCCGTTTTGTTGTGCTTCAGCTGTTTTTATCTGACTGTTGTGCGCAAACCGATCCTGGTCTTCGCGGCTGATCCTGAATCCCGTTGCCAAATTTTCGGCTGTACAAATCAGTGGATCTGTTCCATATTTTTCCTGAAACTTGTTATTCACAAAACGCCAGCCAATGGTGGAGTCATATATTTCTGCATTTCGCGAAAAAGCCTGTGTAGCTTTTGGCATTACCAATGGCGACCGCGACATATTTTCTGCCCCGCCGGCAATCATCAGCTCAGCCTCGCCAGCTTTTATGGCTCGTGCTGCCATTCCAATGGCTTCCATCCCGGAAGAACACAAACGATTGACGGTTACTCCCGGAACCGACTCCGGTATTCCGGCCAAAAGCAAAGCCATGCGTGCAATATTTCGATTATCTTCACCAGCCTGGTTGGCGCAGCCCATTAACACGTCATCAAAAGCTACCGGATCGATCTGATTGTTTCTTTCCAACAAAATTTTTATGGGAATAGCCGCCAAATCATCTGCCCGGATAGCAGACAGCGCTCCTCCATATTTTCCAACCGGCGTGCGTATTGCATCGCAAATAAAAACGTCATTCATATTTTAGATTTTAGTATCGAGACTTTGAATAATGAGAAGAAACAGGCAATAAGGCAACCTATCATCCTGAGCGAGGTCGAAGGATGAAACCGGTATCCTACAATCTTCAAATCATTATTCGTTAATCTCAAATCGTTAATCATTATTTAGTTTTTCAATCCTTGGTTTAAATGCAGTAAAAGCCCGGTGCAATCCTTCTGTAAGTTGATCAATTTCCTTTTGTGTCATTACCGTTGAGAGCATGCAAGAGAAAGTATTGATCATCAAAGTATTTTCTTTGTAATACATGTAATCCAACAATTCATTAACCAGCTTTTTGCCTTCTTTATCCAGATAAGCCTCGCGGTAAGTTGTGGGCGGATCGGGACGAAGGTGCATACGAAACATTGAACCGGCGCCGGTAACCGAAACCGGAACATCTGCAAGTTTAATCGCTTCGCGAATCTGCTTAACCGCCACATCAGCCATTAGATTTAGCTGCTTTACAGCTTCCGAATCATAATATTTCATGGCCTGGTAACCGGCAGTCATGGTTATCGGGTTGGCCGAGAACGTTCCGGAATAAGGCAACAGCAAATTCTTTTCGTGCGGATCAAAAACCTGCATCACGTCAGCTCTCCCGGCAACAGCACCAACCGGAAATCCACCTCCAATTATCTTGCCAAGCGATGTTAGGTCAGGTTTCACGCTATAATTTTCCTGTGTTCCACCATAGTTTACACGAAACGTTATCACCTCATCAAATACCAGTAAAGCCTCGTTCTTACGGGTCCAGCTGTAAAGCGCTTCTATAAAATCATCGTTTCCGGGAACCAAACCTACCCGGTGAGGAACCGGATCGACAATTACACAGGCAATATCTTCAGCATGTTTATCCAGGATATTCAGCGTTCGCTCAATGTTGTTATACGGGTAAATAACCACGTCTTTAGTTACACATGGCGGTGTTCCGTGAGCAAGCGCAACGCTGCTGGGCCGATCTTCCTTCCCCCAATTCGACGGATCTGCCATTTGACTGACTTCGGCAAAATCGTAAGTTCCATGATAAGCACCTTCAGCTTTTGCAATCTTTGGTCGACCGGTAAATGCTCTCGATGCTTTTATCATCGCCATAACAGCCTCAGTACCTGAATTCATAAAACGAATGCGTTCAAAACTTTGTACGCGTTCGATCAGGTGGGTAGCAAAAGCAACTTCAATTTCGGAAGCAAGCGTGTAAGCCGTTCCTTTTTTTAGCTGTTCAATAACCGCATCAACAATTGGCGGAAAGGAATGCCCGTGAATTAATGCCGCCATATTATTGGCAAAATCGGTGCGCACGGTGCCGTCAATATCGGTGATATAACAGCCCGAAGCACTGTTGGCATAATTCGGATAAGGCATCCGAAAAACGGTATTCCGGCTTACTCCGCCACTTATTACCTGGCGCGCCTTGTTATAAATTTCCTCGCTATTTTCTTTTTTAGCCATCTTTCTGTTCTTACCTATTTAATCCTGAAGCAATGTTGCTTCGGTATGTTTTTGTAAAAACTCAAAACTTACTCCGGGAGCCAGTTCCCTCACGAAAAGCTGTTTATCTCTGACATCGATTATTGCATAATTGGTATAGATGCGACTCACCACATTTTTCCCCGTTAAAGGATAAGTGCATTGTTTTACAATTTTTGATTCGCCGTTTTTGGTGGTGTGTTTTGTAATAACAAAAATGGTTTTCACGCCGGCCACTAAATCCATGGCACCGCCCACAGCGGGAATATCGTTAGGGTTTCCGGTAGACCAGTTAGCCAGATCACCTTCTTCCGAAACCTGGTATGCTCCCAGCACACAAATGTCGATGTGCCCGCCACGGATCATCGCAAAACTATCGGCATGATGAAAATAAGCCGCTCCGGGAATGGCCATGACATATTTTTTGCCGGCATTGACCAATTCAGGATCTTCATGGCCCACTTCTGCAACCTTACCCATCCCCAGCAAACCATTTTCGGTATGATAGATCACCTCGCGGCCTTCAGGGATAAAACCGGCAACCATTTCAGGAATGCCAATCCCAAGATTTACATACGCACCATCATGAATATCCATAGCTACCTTTTGTGCCATTTCGCCGGTGTTCCAACCTATTATTTTATTGTCTGATTCCATGGTATTTTACATTTTCGGCAACTAATTTCGATTCATCTGCAGGACTGGAAATTTCCACTACGCGATGAACAAAAATTCCCGGTGTTACAACTTGTTCCGGATCGATACTTCCCAGCTCAACTACTTGTTTGGTCTGCACGATAGTTGTTTTGGCAGCCATACACATTACCGGCCCAAAATTGCGGGCCGTTTTGTTGTAAACGAGGTTGCCGTATTTATCAGCGGCGGCACATTTCACCAAAGCAAAATCGGCATGAATGGCTTTTTCCATAACGTATTGCCTGCCGTTAAACTCGCGTTGCTCTTTGCCTTTCGCTAAAGGAGTATTTACGGTTGTAGGCGTATAAAATGCAGGAACTCCTGCTCCACCGGCACGGATTCGTTCGGCTAATGTTCCCTGCGGCACTAGTTCCAATTCAATCTCTCCGGCCCGGTACAACTCGGGAAAAACAACTGAAATAGCAGTACGTGGGAAGGAGCAAAGGATCTTTTTCACCTGCCGGTTTTCGATAAGTGCAGCCAACCCAACATGTCCGCTTCCGGCGTTGTTACTCACTACGGTCAGGTCTTTTGCTCCCTGATCGACCAATGCGTGAATTAATTCCACCGGGCTGCCGGCTTCACCAAAACCACTGATCATTACGGTTGCTCCGTCGAAAATTCCGGCAACCGCTTCTTTTGCCGAATTCACGATCTTGTTAATCATTTTGCTTCATTTTTTTCTTACTACAATATTTTTTGCACCGTGCTTTAGCGCGGTGAGTTAATGTATGATCTTAATTACAAAGGATTTTTTCGAATTTTATAAATTAATAATTTATAAAATTCGAAAAAATCCTTTGAGACATGCCCCCAATGATTCACCGCGCTAAAGCACGGTGCAAAACAAACACTTCGAACCACCTTACTCTTCATTTTAGAGCTTCCTTTTTTAATGCCTCTTCCAGTCTGCCCTCAATCTCTTCCAGTTCATCTTCGTAGAAATATTTGTCGGCCTTGTATGGCTTTAACTTTTCTATTGTATTTTCCTGTTCATCGTACTCTGCAAAATATACGCGGTCCATCCACTCCATGTTCCGGGCTTCGTTGAACTTGAGCACAAATACTTTTTCACCATCAATCACGGTTGTTCCCATCAGCGAAGTTTTTCCGGCAGAGGAAGTCATCGTGATGTAACGCGACGGGCGATTTATTGACGCCAGACTACGATACACCTTATTAAAAACTTTTGTGATGTCGGCCAGTGGAGCCGTAAAATGATGATGCTCGCCGGTTGGTCGTGCGCAGTACATCGAATGGAAACCGATTCCGAGCATTGCCATTATATTGCCCAAATCGATCCAGTTTTGTGCCGAACGATCAACATCAACTTTTCCATTTTCATCCTTATACAAACTAATTGTGTTCATAATCGGACTTTGGCTCTTCACTTTAATACCATATTTTTTCAAGCGCTGAATGGCAGCAATTGCTCCGGGATTCATCAATTCCCGCGGTGTTGATGTGTGCGACATCCAAACCACCTGAACGCCATTATCAACAGTAGTTTTCAGCAGTTCCAGTATTTCTTTGAACTGATCGGTGAGCAAAAACTCAGGATGGAAAGTGATAGCACGTGAACCGATCCGTAGCGTGCGGATATGTAAAAGCTCCTCATCTTCGAGAATTGGAGTGAGGTATTCTTTTAATCGTTTGTAAGAAATGTAACCCGCGTCTCCCCCGGTAATTAATATGTCTGTAACTTCTTTGTGCTTTTTCAGGTAATTATGCACCTGACTAATGTCGCGCTGCACAAACATATCCTCATCTCCACGAACCTGTGCATGCCTGAAACAGTAAGTGCAAAAAGCAAAGCAGTTTTGAGTTCCGGCATCAAGAATCAGTTTTATAGGCGGGTATTTGTGCTGACTTCCTTCCAGAATCTCAATTTTCCCCTTTTCGTTATAAAAGAAAGGTTTATTCAGTTTCTGTTTACCGTCGTGCGGATTGGTTTTTAACTGGTAGGCTTCAACAACTTTCCGTCGTTCTTCATCGCTCTTGGCGTCCAGATACTTTTGTACATCCACTTTGTTAATCATATCGGGCTGCGGAAATACCAGGTAATAATTCGGATCATTTTTATAGTTGCTCCAATCAATGGTATTCAGGATATGTTTGGTAGCCATAAAACGGTAAACTTCCAGGAAAAATTCACGTTCTTTTATGTGTTCAAGTTCTACTCTATTTCCTTTCAGCACATGCAAAATCTCGCGAAAACCAATTAATCCGGTGTAATGTGTTTTTCCTTTAAAAAATGGTTCCTTTTGCTTTGAAAATTGGGAATACTGAGGATAACATTTTTCAAGACGGCGGATTAATCCTATAGGTAAAAGTTCCTCGTTATTTATAGTTTGTATTGTTTCGGGCGTAAAATCATAAGCACGCATCATTTCAGCAACGTTTAATGATTCCTTTGTACTGTTCATTTCGTTTTAAGTATTAAAATACGTTTTGAATAATTATAAAAACACTCCAAAGCCACTACATAACTTTATACGAACCATGTATAAAGGCTGTTGCGCTTCATTCCGAATCCGTCTTATCGACACCGATTTGAAAGAAATATTTACAGTAAATGAGTATTGACAAGCGTCAATAAGAGTTGTGGAATAAAAATTGCTGCGGTTGCAGCTAATGTGAAACCGAATCTTCATCGAGACATTCAGGCATGCCTTGATAGAAGAATACAGGACATGAATACGATTGTACCATGTGCACAATTTATGAAATTTTATGTCAGAAGTCCATGATTTTTCCTATAAATTATAAAAATGGTAGATATCATCTTTTGTTAAATAATTTTTCACCAACTTAAGGGGCTGAAAAAAAGTAGTTTATTGCTTCCATTAAAAATCCATTTTTTTGATCAGGACAATAAATTCAGATAAAAATCAGGGTGAAAATTATCGAACGAATTCTTAAAAATTTCGTTTGAATAATTGAAAACTTACAGAAAACAGAAAAAATGAAAGTACTATTACTTGGCGCCGGAATGGTAGCCAAACCACTTGCCGATTATATCCTTGACAACCAAATATATTTAACCATTGCCAGCCGCACGATTGCAAAAGCCGAAAAATTGATCAGAAACCGCGCCAACGGAAAAGCGCTTCAATGGACTATTGATGATCTTACTCAATTGGATCAGTTAATTGCATCGCACGATTTAACCGTGAGTCTGCTGCCATATGCACACCACGTAACAGTTGCAAAATTGTGTATTAAACACAAAAAAAACATGGTAACCACATCGTATGTATCGGACGAGATGAAAGCGTTGGATGCGGAAGCTAAAGAAGCCGGAATTATTATTCTGAATGAGATCGGTGTAGATCCGGGATTCGACCACATGACTGCCATGCGAATTATCGACAAGGTGAAGGAAAAAGGTGGAACGATTAAGGAATTTTACTCGTTGTGCGGCGCGCTGGCAGCACCAGAAGAAACCAACAACCCGTTTAAATACAAATTTTCGTGGTCGCCAAAAGGAGTAATTATGGCCGGAAATAACGGTGCAAGATATTTAAAAGATGGCGAAATTGTTGAACTCCCGACAGAAGACCTTTTTAAAAAACCGTTGAAGATTGATTTCTCCGAAGTTGGAGAAATGGAGGTTTACCCGAATCGCGACTCGCTGGCCTACATAGATATTTACGGATTAAAAGATGTTGCTACGATGTACCGCGGAACTTTTCGTTACCCCGACTGGTGTGAAATAATGGATGCCATGAAAACACTTGGTCTGGTTACTTACGACAAGCAAAGTTTTGCCGGAAAGACCTATAAAAAGATAATGGCACGCCAGCTGGATGTATATCCGGCCAACATTAAAGAAAAAGCTGCTGAACGGTTGCGACTGCCGATCGACAGCCCTGCAATTTTAGCGATGGAATGGCTGGGACTTTTCAGCGATTATATGGTTGCTATGGACGAAGGTTCGAACTTTGATATGGTTGCCGATCTGATGCTCAAAAAAATGATGCTGCCCGAAGGTGCACGTGATATGGTTATTATGCTACACTCATTTTTGGTTGGAAATGCTGATGGAAGCACAGAAGTTGTAAAATCGCGCCTGTTGGATTTTGCTACAAAAGAAGATACATCGATTGCACGAACTGTTAGCCTACCGGCAGCAATTGCGGTTAAGATGATTCTGGATGGCAAGATTACTGATAAAGGCGTTCATATACCTGTTTCGAAATCGATTTATAAGCCTATTTTATCGGAACTGGAGAAACGTGGAATTGCCATGAGAGAGGAATGGGGATTGGACGAATCAGCAAACTTGCTAAAAGAGTTCTAAAGACATCAAAATTCAGGTCTAAAACAGACTCAACTCCCTGCTCTTATTCCTTTTATTCGGCATGAACAGATAAAGGAGTACCAACTGCTCCGGCATAAAACACTACTATTTCGGCCGTGTCGTCACCTTCATTCACTCCATAATGCCAGGTTCCAACTACTTCTGAAAGGACATCGCCGGTTTTCATTTGCAGCGTGTCTCTGTTTTCTGTAATCACAGTCAGTTCGCCGGTAAGCAGAATCCCTGCATTTATCACCTCATGTTTATGCAAATCCAATTCAGAATGTGGAGGAATGCTTACTTTTAATATGGAAATCTCAGGCTTTCCCTCGGGATAATCCGGGAGTTCGCTTCCATCCCAGCTTTGAGTGGTTTGTAGTAAAGTTTCAACCTTCAATTCTTCAGTTTCAGAATCCAAATTCATGCAGGAAATAAGAAACGCCAACAAGGACAGAATGATTAGAGTTCTTTTCATCATATTTGTGAGTTAGATAATTGGTTTAAACGTCCAACCCAAAGATAGGAATCATGAATTAGATTCATGTAAAGTCGACTCCAATTATTTATGAGTAACCACTTTCCAATTGTCGGTGCGGAAGGGAAGTGCCGGCAAACCAAGACTGTTTACCAGGTTACAATCCGGGTTATTTGCCCAGGCATATCTTACAGCGACTGGCTTCTCAACTTCTTTAGTACTTACAATTACTTCATCACCAACAATCTTTGCATCGGCCCAGTATAATTTCTGGTCTTCGCCAGCCACTGCAAAACCGGTAACTGATTCGCCATCCGAGGTAGACAATCCATCTGCAACTTCAGCGAACTGAATACGTATTTCATTGCCATCAATCGTATAATCTTTCATCACCGGCCCGTAAGCCTGCACATCCATGTTATAAACCAACTTTTGTGCTACTGCCGCCAAACGGTTTCCCACATCGGTTTTATTTGTTGGATGAATATTATTTGTCTCACCCAATTCAATGATACAAGCCATTCCGGTATTGGGTAGTTGCAAAGTTTTGGTTTGCGATTCGCGCAAAACTGCCCATTTCCCATCGGCAGGTTCTGTGTCTTTTTTCTTGTAATTTGGCAATTGCACCCACAAAAACGGCAAAAAACCTTGCTGCCACCTGATGCGCCAATCGTTTATCATTAACGGGAACAGCGTTCGGTAATCGTAAGCAACCGATTCGTTTGACTCGCCCTGATACCAGATAAAACCTGCCAATCCATAAGGCACCACCGGGTTAATCATGGCATTGTACAAATAGCTTGGATAATTTTGGAAACTACGAAGCGAAGGAATCGCCGGTTCCAAATCTTTTTTGTAATTCCATTTGCCCGTAAGGCTTATTTTTTCAACTCCATTGCTTAAATAGATTTCTTCGGCCGGTGGATTCAGTCCTCCCCCTCCCCATAAAGCTGCCATTCGGAGTGAAATTGTATTTTTATCTTTTTGTACCAGTTCTGCCGGAATTCTATACTCGTGACTAAGGTTTGAATTCCACTGGTTTTTACAAATTTCGTTGCCGTTAAAATAAAGTGAATAATTCATTTCCGGATGGCCAAGATTTAACAACAGCTCCTTTTCTGCAAACCGGGCATCTAATTCAATCGTTTTTCTCAGCCATATCATTCCCTCATAATATTCAGGTTCCCAATCACCAACATTTCCGGGGATATCCACTTTTGTCCAGTCGTCATCGTTAAAATCCGGTTGCGGAATAATCGTGTCCATTCCGTTTTGGGGATGATTAATAATATCCCAATAAGCGACCACATCGAGGCTGTCTTTTATAAAATCATCTTCGGTAACCCAATCGTTTTGAAGAACTTTATCCCTCATTGTCTGCTCCGAAAGCAGCATTTCTCTACCGGTCCACGCTTCAACAGGTGTTCCTCCCCAGCTACTCTGCAAAATACCGATGGGAATATGGGTTGTTTGCTGCAGCTTTTTAGCAAAATAATAGGCTACTGCCGAAGTTTCTTTAACGCTGGTTGAATCACAAACTTTCCATTTGGTTTTCAAAGTATTATTAAGTGGTTTTATGCTTTTATTGTGCGGCACATTAAATAAGCGGATTTTATCATTATAAGCAGTTGAAATTTCCATATCGGCACCATCAGCCTGCTGTACCTGCAATTCCATATTCGATTGCCCCGATGCAAACCAGACATCTCCAATCAACACATCACTAAAGACGATTTCTGCTTTGGTATTTTCACCTTCATAAACCTTCATTTCATAAGGACCGCCTGCTTCCATTTTTGCAAAATATGCCATCCACCTTCCGTCTTCATCACTGGTAGTTGATACTTCCTGATCAACAAAGGTTATAGTTACATTTTCGCCCGGTGTTGCCCATCCCCAAACAGGAATCGGGTTTTCACGTTGCAGAATCATGTGATCGCTAAAAACATATGGAAGCGATACTTGTGCATGTAATGAAATTGATAATATGAGGAGGGTTAAAAGTCCGGTAAGATGTTTCATTTTAAAGGTCATAGTATACTTATTGTAAAAATTACAACAAACATACAAAATTTAGCCGGAATTATTCATGCCATTAGCTTTATGCAGATGCGTGAAGATAATGGCAAACAATACCCAAATTTGGGCTATCATATAATAAATCTTTATATTGATTATTATGCTGATTTACAGCACATCTGAACCTCTATTGAGAGTTATGGTGAATAATTCAGGTTAAGCAATAACAAACAGGCAACGAAGTTTTTTGTATTTTCCCCAAATAATCGCTGATCATGGAAACAAGCAAAAAAATCTACATTTTCTTAATCCTTATCACAATTGTTGTGGTTTGTATTTACGCCCAGTCAATTATTATCCCATTTATTTTGGCCATATTATTTTGGTTCCTCATTCGGGTAATTAAAAAGTTACTGGTGAAAGTAAAATTCATTGGCCGCATGCCTAAATGGATCATCACCCTGTTTTCAGCATTGGTATTGATTGGCTTTTTGACACTGGCCGTTACCATGATTTCGAAAAACATTAAAACGCTGTCGACTACCTTGCCGGTTTACGAGGCCAACGTAAATAAAATAGCTCAGCAGATCAACCAGCAATTCGAAATCGACCTCATGAATATGGCCGGAAATTTTGCAAAAGATCTGAACTTCGGAAGTATTCTTTCGTCGCTGTTGAGCACTTTAACAGGGTTATTTGGTAACGCATTCACCGTGTTACTTTATCTTCTGTTTTTATTGCTGGAAGAGCCAATATTTCCAAAGAAACTAAAAGCCATGTATCCGGATAAGAAACGTCACGAGCATGTAAAAAAACTGGTGGACAAAATTGATCACTCCATTGGAAACTATATTGCCCTGAAAACCCTGACCAGTCTCTTAACAGGTTTTCTGAGCTATTTTGCCTTACTTTTTATTGGTATCGATGCACCGGTTTTCTGGGCCTTTCTGATCTTTGTTCTTAATTTTATTCCAACTATCGGATCATTGATTGCTACAGCATTTCCGGCAATATTTGCGATCCTGCAGTTTGGCGAATTAACTCCGGGAATATTAGTCCTATCGATTGTTGGCGCCATCCAAGTGGTAGTAGGAAACTTCATTGAGCCAAAACTAATGGGAAACACGCTAAACATCAGCCCGCTGGTAGTATTTCTAACGCTGGCCATTTGGGGTGTAATCTGGGGGATTTCAGGCATGCTGCTAAGCGTACCAATCACTGTTATACTGATTATTATAATGTCGGAATTTCCCGGTACACGACCGTTTGCCATATTATTAAGCCAACGCGGTACCATTAACGAATAAAATTCTGTTTTTAGAAAATGAAACAACCACTAGTAGCTCCAAAAACCGGAGAATCTGATCCTGAATTACAACAACTGATAGAGTTTTACGAAGAGACACTTGGCTTCTGCCCCAATAGCGTGAAAACCATGCATCACCGGCCGCGAATTGCCTATGCATTTATCGAAATGAACAAAGCCGTTATGGAAAACCAGGGACGGGTTACCAGTGCATTAAAACGTTTGATCGCTTATATTAGCAGCAATGCCGCAGGTTGCCGATATTGCCAGGCACATGCCATCAGAGCTGCAGAACGTTATGGTGCCGAAAAGGAAAAACTCAACAATATCTGGGACTACAAAACACACCCGGCTTTTTCGGAAGCGGAACGTGCAGCCTTGGATTTTGCTTTTGCGGCTTCCATAATTCCTAACAGTGTTGACGACGATATTGCAGAAAATCTCAGAATGTACTGGAATGAAGGTGAGATTGTAGAAATTACCGGAGTTGTTGCTTTGTTTGGCTACCTCAACCGATGGAACGATTCGATGGGAACCGAAATTGAGAACGGAGCAAAAGAATCGGGCAAGAAACTATTAAGCAAAAAAGGCTGGAATACCGGTAAACACTCGTATTAACAAACCTGTCTCAGACCTGTCATCCGTCAACAAATTTTTCCTTTCATTTTTCCAACTTTGTACTTCTAAAATTCGAAAAAATGAAAACATTAGAAGCGTTAACACCGCAACCTCTTTTTAACTATTTCGAAGAGATTTGCCAGGTACCACGGCCATCGAAAAAAGAGGAAAAAATAAGACAATACTTACTTGATTTTGCGGAGCAAAATAAGCTTGAAGCGCACACCGATAAAATTGGAAATGTAGTGATAAAAAAGCCTGCCAGTAAAGGAATGGAGCAGGCTCCAGTGGTTATTCTGCAAACCCACATGGATATGGTTTGTGAGAAAAATTCGGACAAAGAATTTGATTTTGACACTGATTCTATTGAACCGATAATTGTTGATGGTTGGGTGAAAGCCAACGGAACGACTCTTGGTGCCGATTGTGGTATTGGAATCGCGGCCCAACTGGCAGTACTAACTTCAAACGAATTAAAACACGGCCCAATTGAATGTTTGATCACCGTGGACGAAGAAACCGGATTGACCGGCGCTTTTAACCTGCAACCCGGCTTTTTATCGGGTTCGGTTTTGTTGAACCTTGATTCGGAAGACGAAGGAGAATTGTTTATTGGTTGCGCCGGCGGAATTGATACGCTTGCAACTTTTGATTACCAACAGGAAGAAACTCCTAAAAATTCAGTTGCCTTAAAAGTTTCGGTTAGCGGACTTTTGGGAGGTCACTCGGGCGACGACATTCACAAGAACCGTGGAAATGCCAATAAGATCCTCAACCGCTTTTTGTGGAACTGGCACGAGGATTTTGAAATCCGACTTACTGAATTTAACGGTGGCAATTTACGAAATGCCATTGCCCGCGAAGCATTTGGAATTATTACAATACCGGCCACGAATAAAGATGAAGTGTTGGCTTCATTCGAAAAGATGGCAGCTTCGATAAAAGATGAATTTCAGTTTGCTGAGCCAAAACTGGAAATTAGTTGTACTGAAACGGAACTACCGGCTTTTGTTGTTGATGCCAACACGCAAAACAAACTTTTAAATGCGGTTTACGCCTGTCCACATGGCGTGTTGGAAATGAGTTCACGTATGGAAGATATGGTAGAGACTTCCACCAACCTGGCTTCGATTAAATTTTCCGACGACAACAAAATTGTGGTAACCACCAGTCAACGAAGCGAAATTGAGGGACGGAAATATTACGCCGCCGAAACCGTAAAAGCGGTCTTTAACCTTGCCGGAGCCACGGTAAAACACAGCGACGGTTATCCGGGATGGACACCAAATCCGGATTCAAATATTGTAAAGACGACAGTTAAATCCTACCAAAAACTGTTTGGAAACGAGCCCGTTGTTCGTTCGATTCATGCCGGACTGGAATGCGGATTGTTCCTTGAAAAATACCCGCATCTTGATATGGTTTCGTTTGGGCCAACCATAAAAGGAGCTCACTCACCCGATGAAAGACTGGACATTTCAACCACAGAAAAGTTCTGGAAACACCTTGTCGATGTGCTTGAAAATATAAAAGAATAGAATAGGAAAAAAGAAACTGTTTTCAAAGTCCACGAATTGCACAAATTACACTAAAATTCACCTGCAACGAACGGCGTACAACCAAAGTATTTGGCCTTAGTATTATTCGGGTAATTAGTGGACTTTTATTCCTCTTTTTGCTCCTTATTAAAATAGAATGATCGTAACGCGATAGTTGTTCCTGAACTTTCAGGGTTATTCCTTTCAACAATCCTTATTTGCAGTGTGTGCTTTCGGTTCTTCAACTCCTTATCCAGCGTAAAACCTTTCAATGTTGCATCCGACTGACTTGAATAAACATCAAGCTCAAACCAGGGCTGTCCATCCAGACTGTATTCAATAATTCCTGAGTTGTTGTCGGAGTAGGCCAAAATACCAATAGCGGTTCCTTTAAATCGGAATTGGTAATCTCACCTGGATATTCTCCTTTTAGCACCCTTTCTTCCGAAACGCTTGTCATTTCCCAGCCTTTAATTGGCTTTGGCGGATCGGGTGTAATAAAAACCGGATTCGGAAAATCTTTCCCATCTATCAAAGTTGATACATCCCGGTAGGGTTGTGCCTGTGTATTGAAACCCAGTACCAGCAATAAAAAGATTCCCAGTATTCGCATAATTCAGATATTTAGAAAGCTGAAGGTAACAATTTCAATCTTTCCATTCAATTTTTTCCTTCCAGTCGCGGCGTCCCGGCGAAGGGAAATCCATCATTACCTGCCCAACATAAAAGAACCCCAAACTTTTCTGGTTGTTTTCCAGCTCCAGCAATTTATCAAACAACTCGATAAAACCCGGCGTAGCCCAAAAAGCTGCCAAATCCATCTCGGTAGCGGTTAACCACATATTTTGCACAGCCATCGATACCGCAGCAATTTCTTCCCACTCCGGCAAACGGCCGGCAGAATCGGGTTGCAGAATTATTGCAATGGCCACTGGCACACGCTCAATTGTTGATACAAACTTTTCAATCTTTTCAGGAGCAATCGTATAACCTTCCTTTTGCTTTTCAAGCAGTAAAGCTTTCGCATCAGCAGCAAGTTTAGCTTTGGCTTCGCCACGGTACACTTTAAACCGCCAGGGCTCCGTTTTTTTATGGTTGGGTGCCCAGTTGGCACTTCTTAACAACTCCTCTAATGCGCCGTTTGGTATGTCTTTTTTTGCAAATAAACGGGGAGGTGTTGCTCTTCGGTTTTTTATAATTTCAGTAACTGACATCGTATTTTTCTAAAAAATTAGTTTTTTAGAAAACACAACATCAAACAAAAAGTTGAATCGATTTGCAGAAAGCTTCAGGTAATACTATTTCAACGCAAGAACGTAATCAACTATTCCTCGTCCTTTGTATATCCCAAAATTTTGAACATTTCTTCCGCCGACTGCTCGTTTCGATACACATAATCGAAGAAATTACCCTTCTCGTCGCGATCGATAATTACGTGTTTTGGCGCCGGAATCAAACAGTGTTTTATTCCACCGTAACCACTAATGGCATCCTGGTAAGCACCGGTGTGGAAAAAACCAAGATATAATGGTTCTTTATCATCGTCGGAATAAGAAGGCAGCAAAACCTCCTGGTTAAAGTCTTCCGAGTTGTAATAATCGGAATGATCGCAGCTAATACCTCCGATATTAGCGCGCTTGTATTCGTTGTTCCATTTGTTTATGGGAAGCAAAATAAATTTCTCAAAAATCGACCATGAATCCGGGATGGTATTCATCAAACTATTGTTAATGATATACCAGCTTTCGGTGTCGTTTTGTTGTTTTTGCTCCAGTACCTCGAAAATGATCGCTCCGCTTTCACCAACCGTATATTTTCCAAATTCGGTGTAAATATCCGGGTCAGGCAGATTTTCAGCCGAGCAGGCTGTTTTTATATTCGATACAATTTCCTTGATCATGTACTCATAATCGTACTCAAAACCCAAATGGTTACGAATTGGGAAACCGCCTCCCAGGTTAAACGAATCGAGCGTGTCGCACTGCTTTTTCAGCTCCACGTAAAGCTTCATCGCCTTTTGGAACTCGCCCCAAAAATACAGACTGTCTTTTATACCCGAATCAACAAAAAAGTGAAGCATCTTTAATTCGATGTTTTTCTTACCTTTAATTTGCTTCTGAAAAAACTCCGGAATATTGGTATGTCTGATTCCCAAACGCGAAGTGTAATAAGCCGACTGCGATTCCTCGTTAATGGCCATGCGAATACCCACTTTTACTTTTTCGCCATTGGCTAGTTTTTCAATCCGCTCCAGCTCATTAATACTATCAAGAACAATAATATTATTCTTAAAACCAAGCCCTTGCAAATCAATAATTTTCTTTAGGTATTCCTGTGTTTTATATCCGTTGTGAATGATCTTCCGGTTCTTATCGATTTTTTTATCCTTAAACAGATGCAGAATCAGATCGATATCGTACGACGAAGATGTTTCGAGGTTTACATTGTGTTTTAAAGCCTCGTTAACCACATGCGAAAAGTGGTTACATTTTGTACAATAACAATAATAGTATTTGCCATTATAGTTGTTCTTTTTAATGGCCTTATTAAACAAGTTACGCGATTTTTTTATTTGTTCCCCAATTTTCGGCAGGTATATAAACCTAAACGGGGTACCATATTTTTTAATCAGATATTTTAAAGAGATTCCGTGAAATGTTAATGAATCGCCTCTTAAATCAAAGCCTTCCTGCGGGAAATAGTAGCTTTGTTCAATCAAATCAAAATAAGTGTTTTTCATCTACGTAGCCATAAAAATTATTAGTGTTTTTGTACTTGTTTCAAAACGCAAATAAAAATATTTTTTTTGAATAAATCCGCCTATAAATGCAAACAAGGAGAACACTATCTCATTTTTTCAGTTTTACCCGGATATTAACCCTTTCTCCAAAGAAAAAAATAAGTCAAACCAATCAAAATCAACTGGCCAAACAACTCAATTTATATATAATGCGTGCCGCAACATTGGCATCCCACTCGGCATTTCCGGTTTCGCAAACATCAAAACCAATAATCCGGCGACCACTTTTCAAAATCTTTTTAAACAGATAAACCACCTGATTGTATTCGAGTCCTCCCGGAACAGGCGTTCCTGTTTGCGGACAGAGTTTCGGATCCAGACCATCAACATCAAAACTGATGTAAATATTACCGGGAAGTTCGCTTATAATTTCGTCGCATTGCTCGTCCCAGTTCGCCCCTTTAAATTGTTCTTCTTTCAATTGCTGATCGAAATGGACTTCAATGCGGTCATCCTTTTCTGTTAATTCAATTTCCTCGTCGCAACAATCACGAATTCCAACCTGCGCCAGTTTTTTAATTTCGGGCATTTGCACGGCATTATAAAAAACAGAGGCATGCGAATAAGTAAATCCTTCGTAAGCATTGCGCAAATCGAGATGTGCATCAATCTGAACGACTCCAAAACGCTCGTATTTTTCAGACAGGGCAGTTAAATAACCGAGCGGTGTGCTGTGATCGCCACCAATCAATCCCACTAATTTACCGGCATCAAGCAGTTTTTTGGTTTCGCGATACACAAAAAAGTTCATAGCCTCGCACTGTTCGTTTATCTCTGCGAGTGTTTGTTGCATTTCTGCATTTTCAGAAAGAACTCCCCCATTCTCTAAAAAGTCGATATATCGAGTGGCTTTGGGTCGAAGCTGATTTCTTATCTTCATAACCGCATCACTTACTGGCTGAAAATAAATTCCGCGTTTCCAGGCATCTTTCACATCCGCATCAAATAAATCAAGCTGCGACGAAGCTTCCAGAATTCTTTCAGGAGCCTCTGCTGTTCCTTCACCATACGAAACTGTAACATCCCACGGAACAGGAAACAGCACAACTTCAGCCGATTTCTCATTAAACGGAAGTCCAATAAAGTTGCCGTTTTTTAGCCCCACCCCATTGGGGTTAAAATCTTTATTTCCGACTGTTTTACTCATCAAAAAAAATGCTTAATTTGTCTCCGATTTTTTGTAATCTTCATACGAAATTACAATATTCATGTGAATAATTTATGTTATTGAATTAAAATGATTGAACAAGAAAATGAGTAAAGTTTTAATAATTGGAGCAGGTGGTGTTGGCCGCGTGGTTGCCAGCAAGTGTGCAGATAACCCGGAAGTTTTTTCAGAAATTTTATTGGCAAGTCGTACCGTTTCTAAGTGCGATGTAATAGCAAAAGAAGTTGGTAAAGGCAGAATTAAAACGGCCTCGTTAAATGCCGATAATGTTGCCGATAATGTTGCGCTGATTAAGGAATTTCAACCGGAACTGGTTATTAATGTTGCGCTTCCTTACCAGGATTTACCGATTATGGATGCCTGTTTAGAAACCGGAGTAAATTATTTAGACACTGCCAATTACGAGCCTAAAGACGAAGCTAAATTTGAGTACAGCTGGCAGTGGGCTTACCACGATCGTTTTAAAGAAAAAGGAATTATGGCTGTGCTGGGGTGTGGATTCGACCCCGGTGTGACCAGTATTTACACGGCACACGCAGCCAAACATCATTTTGATGAAATGCACTACCTTGATATTGTGGATTGTAACGGCGGCGACCACGGAAAAGCATTTGCCACCAACTTTAACCCTGAGATTAACATCCGTGAAATTACACAAAACGGACGTTACTGGGAAAACGGACAGTGGGTAAAAACCAAACCTTTTGAGATTAAACAGGCGCTGAATTACCCAAATATAGGTGCCAGAAACTCTTATGTTCTTTACCATGAAGAATTGGAATCGTTAACCAAAAACTTCCCAAGTTTGAAACGTGCCCGTTTCTGGATGACTTTTGGCGACGAGTACCTGACTCACCTCCGTGTGATTCAGAATATTGGAATGAGCCGCATCGATCCCGTGAAATATAAAGGTGTCGACATTATTCCGTTGGAGTTCCTGAAAGAGGTACTTCCAAATCCGGGAGATCTTGGCGATAACTACACCGGAGAAACATCAATCGGATGCCGCATTAAAGGTGTAAAAGACGGCGAAGAAAAAACCTATTACGTTTGGAACAACTGCAGTCACCAAAAAGCATTTGAAGAAACCGGTACTCAGGGTGTTTCGTACACCACTGGCGTTCCTGCAATGTTGGGTGCCATGATGGTACTTACCGGAAAGTGGCAAGGCAAAGGAGTATTTAACGTTGAAGAATTCGATCCTGATCCGTTTATGGAGAAAATCGGAGAACACGGTCTGCCATGGAACGAAGAGATTAATGGCGATCTTGAAATATAACAACATATTTGCTTCAAGCCCTGGGTTAATAACTTGGGGCTTTTTATTTAACTGCAAAAAATAAAGACTTTGAATTATAAAGAAATACCGTCGCCGGCTTTTGTGCTCGATGAAAAACTGCTTCGCAAAAATCTGGAGCTGATCAACAGCGTTCAACAGGAGGCCGGAATTGAAATCATCCTTGCCTTTAAAGGATTTGCCATGTGGAGCGCCTTCCCCATTGTACGCGAATATTTAAAAGGAGCAACAGCCAGCTCGTTGTATGAAGCACGTTTGTGTTTCGAGGAAATGAAAACCCGCGCACATCTTTATTCGCCGGTGTACCTCGATCATGAATTTGATGAATTGATGAGCTATAGCAGCCACATTGTTTTTAATTCCGTCAAGCAGTTTGAGAAATATTACCAACGCACGCAGGCTGCCGATCACAAAATCTCCTGCGGAATTCGGGTAAATCCTGAATATTCTGATGTTGGCACAGATCTTTACAATCCAAGTGCTCCCGGATCTCGTCTGGGCGTAGGTAGCGATGAAATGCCAGAAGAATTGCCGGAAGGAATTGAAGGTATCCATTTTCATGTGTTATGCGAATCTGATTCGTACAGTCTTGAGAGAGTGCTGGAAAACCTGGAAAACAAATACGGCAAATACCTACACCAGGTAAAATGGGTGAATATGGGAGGCGGCCATTTAATGACACGTAAAGGTTACGATCACCAACATTTAATTCAGTTGCTCACGGCTTTCAGAAAAAAATACGATGTAAAAGTAATTCTTGAACCCGGAAGTGCCATTGCCTGGGAAACCGGTGTTTTGGTATCAACCGTTCAGGATATTGTGGAGCATAAAGGTGTTAAAACAGCTATTTTGGATGTTTCGTTTACTGCCCACATGCCCGACACGCTTGAAATGCCCTACCGTCCTAAAATTATTGGTGCACAAGATCCGACCGAAGAAAGTCAGCACCTGTATCGTTTGGGAGGTGGAAGCTGCCTGGCAGGCGATTTTATGGAAACTTATGACTTTGGGCGCGAACTGCAAATTGGAGAACAGATCATCTTCCTCGATATGATTCATTACACCATGGTAAAAACTACCATGTTTAATGGTGTAAATCATCCGGCAATTGCCATTTGGACAAAAGACGATAAACTTAACATCGTTCGAAAATTTAAATACGAAGATTTTAAAACCCGCTTGTCGTAGCTATAGACTACATATTAAAACTAACTAACCAACTTATGAAAAACCTGATTGTTTTTGTTTGCCTGCTTTGCAGTTTAATTTCATTTGGCCAGAAAAATACCAATGAACGCGCCCAATGGTTCACCGATTCGCGCTTTGGAATGTTTATTCACTGGGGCGTTTACAGTGGTGCCGAAGGTTACTGGAAAGGTGAAAAACTACGTAACGACAACGATTACGCCGAATGGATCTTGTACCGAAACAGAATTGATCGAGACGAATATGTTACACTTCTTGACGGCTTTCAATGGGACGAAATTGATCCCGAAAAGTGGGTAATTCTGGCTAAAAAGTCAGGAATGAAATACATTACTATTACTGCCAAGCACCATGATGGTTTTGGTTTATGGGACAGCAAAGTAAGTGATTACGATCTGGGAAATTACACCAATCCCAAACGTGATATTATTGCAGAAATGGCTAAAGCCTGTAAAAAGCATGGTATTAAACTTTGTCTGTACTATTCGCACTGGGTTGACTGGGAACACCCGCTGGGCTGGGATCATACACGCGAGATTTATAAAATATCAGAAAGCGATTACGACCGATACTGGCAGCAGAAAGTAATACCTCAAATCACCGAGTTGCTAACCAATTACGGAGAGATCTCGATGCTTTGGTTTGATATGTGGATCCATCACTCCGAAAGTATTGTTACCAAAGAACAATTACTTCAGTTAAAATCATTGATACGCGAGTTACAGCCCAATTGTCTGGTTAATTCTCGTTTGGGTTTGTCGATTGAAGAAGATCCCGACATTGATTACAAAACACTGGGAGATAACCAACTTGGCGACAAAAAGGAAGATTTCCCATGGCAATCACCGGCAACAGTTGCCCATTCGTGGGGATTTCACTCTTCAGATTCGCAATGGAAATCAACAACAACATTATTAAAATCCTTAATCGGTAACGTTAGCTTGAATGGCAATTTTATGCTGAATATCGGGCCACGTGCCAACGGCGATGTTCCTTACGAAATTTCGCAGCGCATGCTTGAAATGGGGAAATGGCTGCGGATGAACGGAGAATCGATTTACGGTGCAGAAGCTTTCGACCTGAACAAAGACTTGCACGACTGGGGAAAAATAACTTGCAAACAAGATGAAAACAACTTCAAATTGTTTCTGCTTGTATACAACTGGCCACTGAACAAACATCTGAATCTAACGGGTATTACTGCCACTCCCGAAAAAATATACTTGCTGGCCGATAAGCAGAAATCACTGCTCACCTTTTCGCACTCCGGTGCATTTACACAAATTGCTTTGCCTGCTGACGAGCCGGATCCGTATGTTTCAGTAGTTGTGGTTGAATACCAATCGAAACCGGGAATAACGGACGGGCTAGTGGCAAAAACAACCGACGATGGCTATTCATTGCTTCCGGAAAATCAAAATCCACAGCCAGAATCAATGAAAATAACACCTCCTGCAAAATATGGAACAGTTCCTGCTTATGTAGCCGCAAACGGCGTAACTGACTTTAGCTGGAAAATATACGTTGACAAACCGGGTGCAAAACGATTTGACGTGTCGTATAGTTTTCAGGGCAACAGAAACAACAGCCAGATTGTGTTAAAGGCTGCCGGACAATCGTTGTATCATTCGGTACATCCAACCGGCCAAACTGTTGGCGAGCCTAATCAGGATTGGCATATCGATAATTTCGAGTCGAATAAAACAGGTACGATCGATTTTCCCGAACCTGGTTATTACACCATTGAGCTAAGCATTCTGCCAACCGAAGCTGATCCAATCAAGTTCCAATGGTTGTGGATTAAATAAACCTGATTCGCGGATAAAAGACTAAACGACCTTATTAACAATTGTTGATAACCGCGGTTAATTTCCGGTGGATATAAACAACTGAAAATCACTTGTATTTTTCATTTTTCGCTGTATATTTGATCTATCAGGTGAGCGATAAAAGGCTGCTCGGAAATTGTGGAAACGGAGAAAGTTTCTTAGCTGAAACCGGATCCATTTCAACCCGCCCCTCGGGACGGCGCAATGAAAAAGCCGAAGTTTGAACGCGATATTCTGGAGTATCAAAGTTCAGGCAATCATCTGGAAGAAAATCCAGAAGTTCTTTCAAGATTGGGTCATCAGGCAGGAAGTAAAAAGATCAAGGTCTTAGCTGCGAAACTGCACAACGAAAACGAGGCAACTCAAACCCGTTGGTTGGAAAAGAGACATCCTTAGGGATTAACTGAATACACTGAAAGACACTTCGTTCAGGAAGGTACTCGCGATTACCGAAAGGACAACCGGAAGGCTTAGCCGTAGAAAGCAAAGCCGGAAAGTAAGGGGCAAAAGCCAATTCGAAAGAAAAAGCCAATGCCGGTCGTAATAACCGTAACCTGGCACCAATAGTAACTTCGGTTACTTGAAAGTGAATGGGAGCTATTTGTAACAGAATAGTTCCCATTTGTGTTTTATACACCTGCCTAAACCATAACCCAAACATTCTTATTACTTTTATCGCAAAAAGTAATTTCATGATTCCACAAATTGATAGACTTAAACATACCGATAGCGGGAATTTCTTTTTAATGGCTGGTCCTTGTGCCATTGAAAGTGAAGCCATGGCGATGGAAATTGCCGAAAAAGTGGTGGCTATTACCGAAAAATTAAAGATCCCTTATGTTTTCAAAGGTTCGTACCGGAAAGCCAACCGCTCTCGTCTTGATTCGTTTACAGGAATTGGAGACGAAAAAGCATTAAAAATTCTAAGAAAAGTACGCGAAACTTTCGATGTTCCTGTTGTTACTGATATTCACACGGCCGGCGAGGCTGCCATAGCTGCAGAATATGTTGATGTATTGCAGATACCGGCTTTCTTATGCCGCCAAACAGATATTTTGGTGGCTGCTGCAAAAACCGGCAAGGTGGTGAATATTAAAAAAGGACAATTCCTTTCGGCTGAAGCCATGCAGTTTGCGGTAAATAAAGTACGCGAAAGCGACAACAATAATATTGCTCTTACCGAAAGGGGAACAACCTTTGGCTATCAGGATTTGGTAGTGGATTACCGCGGAATTCCGGTAATGAAAGAAATGAATGTACCTGTTGTTCTTGATATCACGCACTCGTTGCAGCAGCCCAACCAGGCCAGTGGAGTAACCGGTGGCAAACCTGAATTGATAGAGACTGTTGCACGCGCCGGAATTGCTGTGGGTGCCGATGGTATTTTTATTGAAACACATCCAAATCCTGCCGAAGCAAAATCGGACGGTGCAAATATGTTGCGACTAGATTTGCTGGAGCAACTTCTAGGCAAGCTGGTTTTGTTAAAACAAACCGTTAATCAATTGAGGTAAAATGATATTTCAATCAATTGCAGAGGAATTAAATGAGCTGGTAACAAGCTGGTCAAATAAGCTTGAAAATTTGCCGGCTCAAACAATTTCTGACCGAAGGAATAGTCAGTATCGTTCGATTCGGCAAATCGTGGGACACATGGTTGATTCGGTCTCGAATAATACACACCGCGTCGTACATTTGCATTATCGCGAATCACCGGTTGAATTTCCCAATTATGCCACCTATGGCAACAACGACAGGTGGATCGCTATTCAGAATTACCAGGAAGAAGACTGGAAATTGCTGGTTAACCATTGGAAATATGCACATTTGCATTTCTGCCATGTTATCCAAAATATCAATCCGGATAAACTTAACCAGCTTTGGAGTGCCGACACCAACCAGTTAGTTACATTAAAAGAGATGGTTGAGGATTTTCCCCGACATTTTAAATTGCATATAGCAGAAATTGAAGAACTATTAAACCAACAATAAAATGCAAAAAAGAAGAACTTTTTTAAAGAAAACCATTGCGGGGATTACTTTATCAACACTACTTCCTTTTAGTAAAAGTGCCACCGCCGGCGAAGTAAAACTTCAGGGAGCACTAATACATCATGTATTCTTCTGGCTAAAAGAAGCCGATAATGAGAATCATAAAAAACAACTGGTTGAGGCTTTACACCAACTCACCAAGGTAAAAACCATAAAACTGAGCCACATTGGTTTTCCGGCGTCAACAGAAGACCGTGATGTGGTAGACCATTCCTATTCGGTATCGTATATGGTAATGTTCGACAGCCAGGCCGATCAGGATTCGTATCAGGTTGATCCGATTCACCTAAAATTTGTGGAAGAAAACCAACACCTTTGGAGCAAGGTTGTGGTTTACGATTCTATGGATTAGTTAGCTTAGAATTGTACACAAGTTTCCTAAAGCTGGAAAAATTCGTCTTATTCCAAATCCTAAAACCCTTGATTTTACTAGTCCCCAGGGAGGGTTTACCCTTCCCCGGCCACTTTATAGTCTCCCCGGGAGGTTTACCCTCTCACCGATTGATTGTTCAGCCCACCGAGACAGTTAGGGGCTCCCCGGTTACTTTTTTAGGCCCACCGAGTAAAGTAAGCCTTCCCTGACCACTTTTTTGAGCTCACCGACAAAGTTTAGCTTTCCCCGGACGCTTTTTGTTGCTCACCGATAAAATTATGTGCTCCCCGGGCAGATTCTCAGGTTCCCCGGCCCTACTAATAAAAGAAAAGATAGGCAAGCAATATCGATGCGATAATTCCTACAGAATCGGCAATTAACCCGCACACAACGGCATAGCGTGTATTTTTAATTCCAACTGCACCAAAATATACTGCCAGAATATAAAATGTAGTATCGGTAGCACCCTGTACCGTACTTGCTACACGGCCCACAAACGAGTCGGCACCATAGGTTGTCATGGCATCCACCATCATTCCGCGGGCACCACTTCCGCTAAGTGGTTTCATTAATGCCGTTGGTAAAGCCGGGGTAAAATCGGCATTAACTCCCATTTGCTCAAAACACCAGGTAACGCCGGCAACCACCCAATCCATTGCTCCCGATGCACGAAATACACCAATGGCAACCAAAATTGCCACCAGGTAAGGAATAATCTTCACTGCAGTTTTAAAGCCGTCTTTTGCCCCTTCTATAAAAGCTTCGTAAACATTCACCTTGCGGAACAAAGCCATTAGAATAAAAGCCACAATTACCGTAAACAAAATAAAATTACTGGCCACATTCGATACCTGTGTAATTGCATCTTTATCGAGTGTAGAAAAGTACCAGATGATTCCAACAATTATGGCAGTTAATCCGCCGAGGTAAGCTAAAATGGTTTTATCAAGCAGCTTTATTTTCTGGTAGAGGGCTACAGAAATCAATCCGGCAATGGTAGAAAAATAGGTAGCCAGCAAAATAGGAATAAATATATCGGAAGGATTTACAGCTCCCAACTGCGCACGATAAACCATAATGCTAATGGGTAGCAAAGTGAGTCCCGAGGTATTCAGCACCAAAAACATAATCTGCGCATTCGACGCTGTTTTTTTATCCGGATTAGTTTCCTGCATTTCTTTCATCGCCTGCAATCCCATTGGCGTTGCAGCATTGTCGAGGTTTAACATGTTGGCCGCAATATTCATTAAAATAGAACCGTGTGCCGGATGTTCTTTCCCCAACTCGGGAAAAAGCTTATTAAAAAACGGACCAATCACTTTCGAGAACACATGAACGATCCCACCTTTCTCCCCTATCTTCATAATCCCCATCCACAGCGTAAGCACTCCGGTTAATCCCAACGAAATTTCAAAACCGGTTTTAGCCATATCAAAAGTGGCTTGTACCATATCAGTAAAAACCTGAGTATCGCCTAAAAACACGAGCTTTACCAGAGCGATTACAAATGCAACCAAAAAGAAAAAAATGAAAAGATAGTTCAGTGCCATTCTACTAGTTGAGATATGAAATATATAAGGAATATTAGCAAAAATAGTGCTTCATAAGTTTGGGATCTAAAGATAAATGAAGTTTTCTTTTCTGCAAACATAAAAAAGAGGGACTTAAAAGCCCCTCTTTCTGATTTAAACCAAATCTCCATTTATAATTAATATTCCGGGCGTTGCTCCAGAACACCAATTTGTTGATCTATCTGTGCTTGTGGAACAGGCATGTACTTATCATTATCGCTAAAAGTATAACCTGTCATTCCTGCAGCGGAAGTACGAATTCTCTCATCACCCCTGGCAAAATCATTCAGCACTTCAGCCATACTCTTTCCTCCAATTTGGTTAGGAAGATCATCCCAGCGACGAAGATCAAAGAAACGGAAACCTTCGGTACCCAACTCTAAACGTTGCTCCCACTGTACAGCCCTCATTGCTTCATCAGCGTCAGCAAACGATTCATACAAACCAATTTGATAGTTGGCTGCCGGTTGACTCCAATCAACATCACCACCGGTCATATAATCCGCGTCAGTTGTACCTATACCCCAAGGATAAGCATCGGCAGGCAATTGATCAATCAGCACTTTACCCATTACAACCTTGCTATCTTTAGCACGTTGACGAATCATATTTACGTAGGTAAGAGCTCCTGCAGGATCGTTTGCAGCTGCACGACATTCAGCTTTCCAAAGAATAATATGAGTATAACGCAGGTAGCGATAATTATTAGCATTAACACCTGTTTGCCATCCTGTAGTAGTTGATAAACTAAAACGTTCAGACTTGTTAAAGAATGGTTTAGAAGCCGGCAAATACGGACCACCATCTGCTTGTTTACGCATCCAGTTGGCTCCCCTGTTAATTCCCCAATCTTTGTAAGGAATGCCACGACGACTTACCGTATGATCCAAACGTGGATCAACTGCATGCGGATCAACTGTAAAACTTCCAGACTGAGTAATATTTCCATTTTCATCTTTTACATCAGCTGAAGGAATCCCTTGATCATTAGCCAGATCTACATCATTAAAAGTATCAAACATTGGCAATCCGCTTTCATCAACCTTATAGGCATTTACAAGATTTTGCGATGGTTGGTGAAATCCACAACACATACCAATGTCACCACCATGAGGCCAGTTCAGACCAATGCCCATCTCTGCATTTAATGATCCATCGATGTCATTTACGTTTGCCTGAATCTCAAAGATAGACTCATCGTTGTTGTTGGTCGCAATATTATAGTTATCCATAAAATCCGGAGCTAATACAAATTGTCCACTTGCAATTATCTGATCAATCAAAGCTTCAGCTTCCGAATATTTTAAATCTTGCAAGTAAGCCCTTGCAGCCAATGCCATTGCGGCATATTTTGTTGCACGACCAAGCTGTGACTGAGTCTCTGGTAAAATACTTGCAGCAAATGCTAAATCATCAGTAATAAATTTTAATACAGCACCTTCTGTATTTACATTACTTACCTGACTGGGATCTTCTACCTTTTCATCGATAATTGGCAAATAATCCCCAAATACCAAACGAGCTTCAAAATAAAACAATGCTCTTAAAAAACGAGCTTCTGCTCTATATGCATTTGCTTCTTCAGCAGTAATTACACCATTTGCCTCAACAATATCAATCACCCTTAAGGTTTTGTTAACCCGGTCGTTTCCCATACCTAATGCCCAACGCCACTTATCGGCCGGATAATTATTGGTAGATTGTACCACCCAGTGTTCAATATCGTTTGCCGGAACCTGATCGGTAAGTTCTGATCCTTTGTAAGCATCATCTGATGCAGCCGAGCCATAAGTCCAGTTTTGAATAGATGCCCCCCAGCTAATATCCCATTCGCCACTTCCGGTGACCATTGCATAGGCTCCTATCAGCAAGGCATCAATACCATCGGTGCTATATAACTGACTTTCAAACAACGAACCCGGAGGTTCCTTGGTAAGAAAGTCTTCTGAACATGAATATGACATGGTTAGTAAAAACACTACAACCATTAATATTGATAGTTTTTTCATAATTCTTATCTGTTTTATATTCAAATTAAATTAACTGTTATAAGCCAAGCTGAACACCGAACATAATCTGACGAGGAGTAGGCCATGCCCCCATATCCATGCCCATATAAGTACCTGAATTACCCGAAGGCAACGTGACTTCTGGATCCAATCCGCTATAACCGGAAAGAGTAAACACGTTAGATACCTGTCCGTAAAGTCTTAAGCTTTTAATTCCAGCTCTGTCAAGCAATGATTTAGGAACAGTGTAACCCAGACGTAAATTTTTCAGGCGCAAGTACGATGCATCTTCGATAAATGCAGTAGATGGCTCCTGAGAAATATCGCTTAAGTCCAGCATTGGTAATTCAGCTTTTGCGTTATCATCCAGGTAAGGACTTCCCCAAGTGTTGTACAATGCATCTTTGCTTAAACCACCATTAAACTGACCATAATCAATCCAACGAGTTACATAATTAATCATTTCATTACCTAAACTACCATAGAAAAACATAGTTAGATCGAAGTTTTTATACCCCAAATTAATATTCAAACCACCGGTTAAGTCGGGATGCGGACTACCTATAAATGTCCTGTCAGCCGCAGTGATTGTTCCACTATTATCAACATCACGGTATTTAAAATGCCCTGGTTGATTATAGTCGGTATCGCCATACTGAGGATGTGCATCAGCTTCGGCCTGCGTTTGAAAAATACCATCTACAATATAACCGTAGAATTCAGGGAAAGCTGTTCCTGATGTGTAACGAGTATAAACTTTTTGGCGTTCTGTTGCTGCATCAATATAACGATTAGGATCTCCCGAAAGTTTGAGAATTTCATTTTTGTAATGTGACAAGTTCATGCTTATATTGTAAGTAAGGTCGCCACCTACTGCTGTGTTGTTATAAGATACCTCAAAATCAACACCTTTATTTTCCATTTCGCCAATATTTACATAAGGAGCTGTTGCAACACCCATAACTTGAGGTATAGGCTCGCGGAACAACATATCTTCGGTATTACGTTTCCAGAAATCGATACCTACAGCCAAATGATTATCCAGCATATTAGCATCAATACCAATATTTATAGTTTTAGTAGTTTCCCAGGTTACCTCTTCACTACCTAAAGCATCAGGTAGAAATCCTGCAGCAGCACTTGTATTTGATCCATCAATCGCATATGAAGACAGATATGCATCTGTAGCATAAGTTGAGTATGAATTATAATTACCAATACGGTCGTTACCCGACATACCCCAACCTAAACGAAGTTTTAATAGATCTAACCAATTACGGGTTCCTTGCATAAAATTCTCCTCAGTAATTGCCCATGCAGCAGATGCCGCAGGGAAAATCGCATATTTGTTTTCTTCGCTAAAACGAGAAGAACCGTCACGGCGCATAGTGCCTTCGAGGTAATATTTACCCATATAGTTGTAATTTATACGACCAAATACTGAAAACAATGACCATTCTGTTGCATTACCATCATTTTCCTTATTGCTTTCACCAGAATCCAGTTGCATATAATTAGGATCTTCTAAAAAATATACACGACGACTAGCATTCAAATCTTGCCAGTAATTATCAACAGCTTCTGTTCCTAACAATACATTTAATTTATGAACATCATTAAAAGTTTTTGTATAATTTAATGTATTCGACCAGTTCCACTGCAAAGTATATTCTGATAAGAAATTCACCCCATTAACCGTATTCGGCTCTGAACGCTCGTATGTAGGCATTACAAAGTTTTTAGTATTTCCCTGCGACCAGTTGGCACCAAACAATGTTTTAACTGTTAACCCTTCGGATAAGGTAATTTCAGCAAATGCATTACCTAAAATACGCATCCATTTACCGTTGTTATTACGTGCATCGTAAAGAATCTGGACAGGGTTTGAAGCATTACCCATTTCAGAAGCTTTACTTCCGGCAAACTCACCATTTATATCGTAAACCGGAATAATGGGCTGAGAACGATAAGCGTGAGAAATAGCAGTACCTTCACCATTATCGCCAAACTCACCATGTTCGTCAATATAGGCTACCTGTAACGATTCTCCAACTTTTAACCAGTCGTTAAATTTAGCATCCGAATTCATACGCATAGTATAACGCTTAAAATCGGTCCATTTCAACAAACCTTCTTCATCCAAATAGTTGGCAGAAAACGCATAAGTAGAGTTTTTACCACCACCGGTAACGGAAAGGTCATACTCCTGAACAATACCAGTTTGGTAGATTTCATCGTACCAGTCAGTACCTTGTTTGTTTGCCCTAAAAATTACATTATCAGGATAACTATAAGTTGATTCATCAACAGAACCTTCCATTGCTCCTGCAGGCAAGATATAGTCTGGAATTACTGGTGTAGCACCATTACCATATTGGGCATGATTAGGCGCAACTCCCTGATTGGCTGCAATTAGCCATACTGCATTGGCATATTCCTCGGTATTCAACAAATCGTACTGATTTGTTGCTTTCGTAACACCAGTGCGCACAGAAAAATTAATACTTGGTTGCTGGTTAGCGCGTCCGCGTTTAGTAGTAATAATTACAACACCGTTTGCACCACGTGTACCATAAATAGCAGCCGAAGAAGCATCTTTCAATACTGAAATACTTTCAATGTCTCCCGGAGGAATGTTGTTACCGGGCCCTGAAGGCACCCCATCAATAATATACAATGGATCAGGATCGTTGATGGTTCCAACCCCGCGAATACGGATGGTAGCATCAGCGCCCGGACGGTTAGCAGAAGTAACAGTTACACCGGCAACCTGTCCCTGAAGACGGCTTGCAACGCTAGTTTCTGATGTAGTCTCGAGCTTCTCAGCCGATACAGAAGAAACAGCACCTGTTAATTCTTCTTTCATTTGAGTACCGTAACCCACAACAACTACTTCGTCAACACCGATCACGTCGGCTTTCATAACTACATTAATTGTTGATTGCCCGGCAATCTCAACTTCCTGTGTTAACATGCCAATGTAAGAGAAAGTCAATTTCTCCGCTCCATCAGGTATTGTTAACGTGTAATTACCATCAATGTCGGTGATTGTTCCCTGAGTAGTTCCTACAATCACAATCGACACACCAGGTATCCCTACGCCATCTTCACCGGTAACAGTACCGGTTACAGCTGTTTGTGCATAAGAACCTAGAGAAAATGCCATGAATACAGACATCATAAGCAAGGTTAAAAAACCTTTTAAAGGATTTTTTTCCATAGATTTTAAGTTTTGGTATTAATAAATAGAAATTTGAATAAAAATTATTCCGGATAGAATTGTATTGAACTTACAATTCTTTATGATAAGACTGGTCCATCCATAAATTTAATTAGTTAGTTAGTTAGTATTTAATCTTCGTTAGTTTTAGTTATAAAATCAAAAACACTGGTTAAATATTTTTGATTCGATTGCTAAAATATGTTTTTCATTTAAACATCTACAAGATGGGTCATGTGTTAGAAAACATAAATGTAACTTTGACACAATGAGAAAGAATCTTAACACACGCAGACACAAGTAATAAACTATATTAATTAAAAATCAGATATACTGTTTTGGAGGCTTAGTTATTCCGAAAATCCTTTTATATAATTGTATTATTATTCGCAACTGTATGAAATGAACATGAATTATAGCATTCTAAGATACATAAGAAAGAATGAAATTAAATTCATAGAGAGTTACATTTGTTACGATAATAGACAAACACTTTTAAAACAGATAAAATGAAAAAAGCGTTGTATTGGTTATTGGCTATTATTATTACCCTTATTGCTGTTATCTATCAACGAAAGACAGGCCCCACCTACGACAAAAAGCTACCGGTAGAAATTAATAATACCAGTTACGAAGTAAAATTAGTACGCAGTATTGAAATAGGCAGCAACACCGAAATAAAACTAGCCATTGAGGATAAAAGTATTAAAGCCCGTCTCTTCTACAAACAGTTCCTGTCGAACGAACCATACCAAACTGTTGACTTTGTATACAAAGAAAAACCGGTTGATTCGTACCTCATGAATAAGCTTTTTAATATTACTGAAGAAAAAGGATGGTTCGTACCGGTACCTGAACAGCCGGCTGCCGGTAAAATTCAATACTATTTCGAAATTACCGACAACGCTGGCACTACTGCTTACTCCAAAGAAACGCCAGTTGTTATTCGTTTTAAAGGAGCAGTCCCCACATCAATACTGGCACCGCATATCTTTTTTATGTTCTTTGCCATGCTACTCGGAAACCTGGCCGGAATAATGGCCATTTTCAGACATCAACGCTATAAATTTTACACCACCGTTACACTGGTTACCCTACTTATTGGCGGTATGATTCTGGGGCCAATGGTTCAACTGCATGCATTTGGCGAAGCCTGGGCCGGCGTGCCATTTGCCTGGGATTTAACCGACAATAAAACACTGGTGGCCTTTATTTTCTGGATACTGGCATTTGTTATGAACCGAAAAAAAGAACGCCCGGTATTTACAATTGTGGCATCGATAGTTATGTTGATTGTTTATTCCATACCTCACAGTATGTACGGCTCGCAACTCGATCCTGAAACTGGCCAAATCATACAGGGATGGATTCATCTGTTGATTATTTAAACGAAAATTGTTATCGTATTTTTACGAAAATTCTAAATTTGGCATTCCTAACAAAATCTTACTAAAATGAAGAACTGGTATCTACTTATACTTGTACTCCTGTTTTCCTGCTCGCAAAAAACTGAAAAAAACTTTCTGAGTTATGTAGATCCACTCATTGGAACAGGGCCAGCATCAACAGTAGCGGCACTAGCACATCCTGGAGACCATGTAAATAACGGACAAACAATTCCGGCAGTTACAGCTCCGTTTGGAATGACACAATGGACACCGCAGATTTACGATAACGAGGAAAAATGTATTGCTCCTTTTTATACCGGTCAAATTATGATACAAGGTTTTAGGGCCAGCCACTGGCTTAGCGGTTCATGCACGCAGGATTATGGTTCTTTTACCATTTATCCCACACAACTAGGCACTAATTTTAGTTTTCAACCAGTGCAACGCCAGACTATGTGTTTAATGAAAACGGAAAATATGTCACCAGCTTACGCAACATTTTTGTTTCCAACAAAAACAATAATGTCAGAGATGACCGCAACCAAACGATGCGGCTTTTTTCGTTTTTCGTGGTTAGAAGAGAAAAATCCTACCATCATGTTCGATATAAACAGCGATCAAGGCAAAGGATACATAAAAATAGATTTAGAGAGACAGGAAGTGTATGGCTACAATCCGGCTTATCGAATTTACAGCGGCCAGGATGAACCGGCAGGGATATCAGGTTATTTTGTGGCTAAATTCGACCACGAGATCGTAAAATACGGAACATGGGGAGACTTTGAATACGAACATGGAACTACCGAACGTAAGGACCAGAAAAAGATTGGAGCTTACGTAACATTTAGCACCGAAGGAGATACGCCGGTAAAGCTAAAAATGGGAACTTCGTTCACCAGTATTGAAAATGCACGCAAAAACCTGGAAGCTGAAATTGCCGACTGGGATTTTGAAGCCACCAAACATAAAATGGAGGATACCTGGAACGATTACCTCGGACGTATTGATGTGGAATCGGAAAACCTGGAGGAGCTCACCAAGTTTTACACCGCTATATACCACGCATTATTTCACCCACGTTTAATGAGCGATGTAAACGGCGACTACCCGGCTTTTTCGAAACAGTACGAGACAAAGAATAACAGCAACTTTGATTATTATGGCGACTTTTCGAACTGGGATATTTTTCGGGCACAAATGCCACTGCTGAGCCTTATTGCTCCAAAAGAATACAACGACATGGTAAAATCGCTGGTTGAAAAAGCCGAAGATGGTAACTGGCTACCTATTTTCCCGATGTGGAACAATTATACTTCGGCAATGATTGGCGACCACAGCACATCAATACTTTGCGATGCCGCCATGAAAGGCTTCGATTTTGATTTGGAAAAGGCTTACAAATTTATGCGAAAGAATGCCTACGAAACACCGCAGGAGGAAACTTATAAAGACGGAAAAGGACGCCGTGCATTAACGTCGTATATTGAGTTTGGATATGTTCCGCTCGACGATGTTGTGGACGATGCATTTCACACCAACGAGCAGGTTTCGCGGACACTAGAATATGCTTACGACGACTGGTGTGTTGCACAATTGGCTCAGAAATTGGGAAAAACCGACGACTATAATGACCTGCTTACACGCTCGTACAACTATTCAAATGTATTTGACGAAAGCCGGGGCTGGGTAAACGGTAAATATGCCGACGGACGCTTTTATGAAGATTTTAATGCCAATACCGAGCAGTTTTTTATAACCGAAGGTACGCCCAAACATTACACATGGTTCGTTCCGCACGATGTTGAAGGACTGATTGGTTTAATGGGCGGCAAAAGCACGTTTAGCGAAAAGCTCAACAAATTAATTGACGACAAACTTTACTGGCATGGCAACGAGCCCAGTCATCATATTCCATTCCTGTTTAACTATACCAACGAATGGGATAGAACACAAAAAACGGTAAAATATATTCTGCGGACAGAATATGGCTTAGGCCGCGGCGGGCTTTCAGGAAACGACGATGCCGGACAACTTTCGGCCTGGTATGTTTTTGGCGCGATGGGTTTTTACCCCGTGTGCCCGGGAAGCAACGAATATCAACTTTCGTCTCCCATATTTGAGAAGGTAACACTCAATCTGGATAAGAACTACTATCCGGGAGGAAAGTTTGTTTTAAAAGCTGACGGAGCTACTTCTTCTAACATTTTCACTTCCGTTAAATTAAACGGCAAAGAGAGTGCTACAAAAATGAATCACGAGAATTTGCAAAAAGGGGGAACACTGAAGTTCTTCAAATAAAAACTACTCAGCAGGTGACTATCTTTTGCACCGTTCTTTAGAGCGGTGATAAAAAAGATCCAATACCCATAGATTTTTTAGGATTTTGGTAAAATTCAGTTTACAAAAATCCTAAAAAATCAGTTTCATCTTGCTATTCGATATCACCGCCTTGAAAGACGGTGCAAAGAATAATATTCACATAAGTTAGCGGTTAAAGTTTTTGAATAGGAGAAGATAACTTTTCAGCTTCATCCGAAATGTATTCCCGGAAACCATTTTCCGTTTTCCACTGATCTTTATCCAAGCCCCAAACCGAAAAGAAATAATGTTTTGCCGGTTGGGCATCTTTACACTTCTGCCCAATGTAGTACGTTTCCGAAATGATGTTGCTGAAACCTTTTTCCGGCACCGTTTTAAAACCTTTTTCGAACCAGTTTATATCGCTGGTTCTTCCAATTTTTCCGGCTTCGGTTTTCGGTACAATCACTGCCATTCCCAACTCATCATTGTTCAGCGACTGTACATCGTGCGTGCCGATACAGGTAAAATCAGCTACCTCAAGCTGAAACGGTTCCTTTTTCAATTGTGAGGTTACAATACCTGTTACAATCTGATCATCTTCAGCACATCCGTAAACCGTTACATCCGATTCAAACCAGTATTTCCCGGGATAAATAGTTATGCGCTCTAAAGCTTCCATTTCTTGGCCATCAACATGCCATCCTGAGTATTTCAAATCGAAAACCGAACGGATCGGACCTTCAACAATTTTTTGGTATTCATAAACATCAGTCGATCCCAGTCGGAACAATGAATCATTTCTCATCAAAGCAATTCCTCCTGATCCCAGCGAACTGCCACAATGCAAAACATCCATTCCCCAATCGCTCAAAACATGATAATCGGGAATCGTAGGCGTATGAACATCGTCGGCCACCATTACCGGGTTGCATTTGCCAAACAAGTCTTTTACGTTTCGGCAATCGAAATAAACCCGAAAAGCTATCTTGTCATTTTCCCAGGTTACACCTTCTCCCTGGGCAATAATTTTAAAAGGCTCGCTAACCGGAACTGCTTTATAGTAATCCACCTCTTTGTACGATCCGTCTTCCTGATGAATTCCTAACCGTAAGTTGGTGCGTTTTTCAACTTTTGGATAATCACTTTCGGCGATCAGTTCTATTGTCGCTTCTATGGTTTCATTGGCCTTCAGATCCATCAACAGAACTACTTCGTCCCAGTTTCCATCTCCGTCTAGATCGTCAACCTGGCAGGGAATCGTTTTCTCGCCGATCTTGAAAACCGGTAAATTACCTTCTTCCAAAGTAATTTTTGCGGCAATTTCTTCGCGTGAAAATACGATCACTTCATCGGTTCGTTCTTCTGCCAAAGGATTCTTTAACGTAATTGCAGGTTGCTGCGTACACGAGACAAACAGTACCAGAAACAAAATACCAAATGGAATAATTTTTTTCATAGTTGATCTAGATTTATGGAATAAAAAAAGTGTATCAGAAACAAGCTACGAGTTCGCAACTTTGTTTCTAACACACTCTTTTCTGGTTAATTATCAAATATCGTTTTCACCTTTTACGTAACCGAAATTGGCCAAAATACCACCGTCGACATAAAGCACTTGTCCGTTTACAAAATCGGCAGCTTTCGATGCAAGGAACAAAGCAGCGTTACCAATATCTTCAGGCTCTCCCCAACGGTTTGCAGGAGTACGCATCATTACCAAATCGTTAAACGGATGTCCTCCGTCACGGATTGGCGCCGTTTGCGCTGTTGCGATATACCCCGGACCAATTCCATTAATTTGCACATTATATTTCGCCCACTCGCAACACATATTTGCGGTTAACAGTTTTAATCCACCTTTTGCCGATGCATAAGCCGACACTGAATTACGTCCGTAAACGCTCATCATCGAACACATATTTATAATTTTGCCAGAACGGTTCTCAATCATTTTTGGTGCTACACGTTTTGCAACAATCAGTGGCGCAACCAAATCAATATCAATAACCTGTTTGTAATCGGCAACAGGCATATCAAGAATAGGGATACGTTTGATTATTCCGGCATTGTTTACCAAAATATCCACATTCCCCACTTCTGCTTCTATCTTCGAAATGCCTTTATCAACCGCCTCTTCGCTGGTAACGTCAAAGTTAAGCGTATACACATTAACACCTGCCTCAGCATATTCTGCTTTACATTCTTCCAGCTTCTCATCAGAAATATCGTTAACACAAACTTTGGCTCCAGCCTGACCAAGTGTTTTTCCAATGGCCATTCCAATACCATGGGTTCCTCCGGTAATCAGTGCTACTTTTCCACTTAGGTTAAATAATTCTTGTATCATTTTTATGAATTGTTAATTGATTAATTTGTATAATGTTAGCGTAATTCATGAGGTTGAATCACATCCATATCGGTATAGTCAAGATTTTCGCCTGCCATTCCCCAAATGAAAATATAGTTTGATGTTCCGGCAGCCGAGTGAATCGACCACTCCGGAGAAATCACCGCTTGTTCGTTTTTCATCCAGATATGACGTGTTTCCTGCGGCTCGCCCATAAAATGACAAACAGCCTGTTCTTCCGGAACCTCAAAATAGAAATACACCTCGTTGCGGCGCGTGTGCTGGTGTGCCGGCATGGTGTTCCAAACACTTCCCGGTTTCAACTCGGTCATTCCCATTTGCAGCTGACAGGTATCAACAACCGTATTAATCATCAGCTGGTTAATATTTCTTTCGTTCGATGTTTCGAGGCTTCCTAAATGCAGCACATTCGCATCAGCCAGCGTTACCTGCTTGGTTGGATATTCTTTATGAGCAGGTGCCGAGTTAAAATAAAAATGCGCAGGTTTGGCTGCGTCATCCGATTTAAAGGTAACTTCTTTGCTCCCACGGCCAATGTACAAAGCATCTTTATAGGTCATTTTATACTCCGTACCGTCTACAACAACGGTTCCAGTGCTACCAACATTCATTACACCAACTTCGCGGCGCTCACAAAAATATTCAGCTTTCAGCGGATCGATAGTTTCCAGCGGAAGTGCTTCGCTTGTAGGAACTGCACCACCAACAATGTAACGTTCAATAGATGAATAAACCATACGAACGTTACCTTCTTCCATCAGGTTTTCCACTAAAAATTCTTTCCTGATCTTTTCTGTATCGTATTTCTTAAAATCCTCAGGATGATAAGCATACCTTCTTTCATAAATTGTTGCCATAGTATTTATTTTTTTATTCTTATAACGATTTATTCTGCAAATGTAAGAAGAAACAAATAGAATTGCAATCGATTGCATTGATTAAAAATATTCTTAACTTTGTCGTTAAATAACACGATAAATGGGGCAAAAACCGGAAATTACAATTCACGATATAGCCAAAAAGCTTAATATTTCGGCTTCCACAGTTTCGCGTGCCTTAAAGGATAATCCACTAATTAGCGAAGCAACAAGGAAAAAGATAAAAAAAGCAGCCATAGAGATGGGTTATCGACCCAATGTTATGGCGGCGAATTTACGTACCCGGCGCACCAACACTATTGGCGTTATTGTTCCGCTAATCAACCGCCATTTTTTTTCATCGGTAATATCCGGAATCGAGGATGTAGCCTATAAGCAGGGATTTGCTGTTACTATTTCGCAATCAAACGATAACCTGGAAAAGGAAAGTACCATTGCGCACACTTTTTTTTCGAACCGTGTTGATGGATTGATCTTGTCGATCGGAATGGAAACACAATCGTATGATCACCTGAAACTTTTTTCGGAAAGAAATATTCCTCTGGTATTTTTCGATCGGATTGTTGATGAAATTCCGGCACACAAAATTGTTATCGACGATTTTGGTGGTGCTTACCGGGCTACACAGCATCTTATTGAGCAGGGAAGAAAAAAAGTGGCTCATATTGGAGGCCCACTCAACCTGCAAATCTACGCAAAACGAGAAGCCGGTTACCGACAGGCAATCAGCGATGCAGGATTACAGATTAATGAGAACCAGATTTTGCACAACAGCCTTACGCGCAAAGACGGACTTAATGCCATAAAAAGGATTCTGAAAACAAATGAAATACCCGATGCTATTTTTTGTGCCAACGACACTACTGCATTGAGTGCCATCATTTATTTAAACGAAGTTGGCATAAAAGTACCTGAAGAAATTGCCATTGTTGGTTTTAGTAACGAGCCGTTTAGCGAGTTGGTAACCCCCTCAATTTCCACCATTAAACAGCCCGGTTTTGAAATGGGCCAAAAAGCTGCCGAACTTTTAATTAAACAAATTAGCAGCAAGGCAAAACCCAAAACTTACGAAACCATTATAATGGAAACGGAACTGATCATTCGAAATTCATCACAATCAAAGTAGCGATATCAAAACTCAAAACACAATTCCTTACTCTTCACTCAGCAAAACGGCCACTACAGAGTTCAAATACCTCGTTCACAACACAATAATCCTTAGTCGAACTAAGTAAAAACACCCTGAAAAACAAACTTCTCACACCTCCGATTCAGCAATTACCATTGTGTAAGCCCCTCATTATCTGCATACATTTGTTTAATACAAACCCATTTTGAAAATACAGGCCAAAATATGGAAACAGGGCGTGCTCCTTTTGGTACTTCTTATTAGCTTTTCTTCAGTTCAAGGAGCATCGAATCTAACCAACGAAGAAAATGATTGGAACGTTCCACCCGTGGCTCAAAACGACACCTTTGTTCTTGCTGCCCAATACGATCTGGTATTCTACGGAAATGTAATGATTAACGATTATGATCCGAATGGTGACAAAATTGAAATCCTGTTCGCTGCTTCACCGAGAGAGGCTTTGCTGACAATAGATAAAGACGGGCATTTCAGGTTGGAAGTACCTGAGAAATATGTGGGCAATTTCAGTTTCGACTATTACATTAAAGAACTTACCGAAAATGAATACAGTGCATTAGGAAGTGTATTTATCGAAGTTATAGAAAATACTGATTTGGATGATATTCCGAATTACGCCGACCTCGATAATGATAACGACGGCCTCCCCGATTATCTGGATGGAAAGGGACTGGACTCTGATAATGACGGTATTCCAAATAATTTTGATATCGACAGCGACAACGACGGGATTACCGATAACATTGAATGGCAACAGGAACACAACTATATTGCGCCTTCAGGTATTGATGCCAACCAAAACGGGTTGGACGACGCGTACGATCCGGAAATGGATGGCACTTACTATGATCCGGTAGACACTGACGGAGATGGACTACCCGACATGATAGATAAAGATTCGGATGATGACAGGATAAGTGATTTGATTGAGGCGTCCAACTTATCGGTGGAGGATAAGGCCGGTATTCAGCTATTATTTTCCGACCAGGACAGAGATGGTCTCGATGATGTTTTTGACCAAATGATAAAAGGTTCTGACTGGCAAAACTCTACGGCCAGTAGCTGCACTCCTGGCGATTCAAACAATAACGGCATTCGCGACTGGCGTGATAACACCAGCCATCTTTCTGCTGAATCGGCTTATATTTTTCCAAGTCCTGCCTCTACATCCTTTCAGTTTTTCCAACCCGACCAACAATTCGATCAGCAGTTAACCGTTCAAATTTATAATACAAAAGGTCAGCTAAGCAAAGTGTTCACAACCAACTACAGCAACGAACGTATTCCTGTTCAGGACCTTAACAACGGAACCTATATTGTAAAAGTTAATTCCGATACATTTCAACACTCGCAACAGGTTATTATACAACACTGATTTTCAAAAAAATTTCCCAAAACTGTAACCCTCGCAATTTTTTGTTGTCACTATTTACAGAAACAGCAAAAATATAGATTCGTATCGCTTGTCGACTAAAAACGTTAATTGGTCGGATTTATAAAAACAGATTTATACGATGTATTACTTTTGTTGGAGCTAGAAAAATGTGGATGTTCAGCCAAACATTCAAAACAGAAAACAAATAGAAACAGAAGCCAAAAAATGATGAAAACAATGATGTTACTCCTTCTTCTAACTACCGGAGTTGTAGTACAAGCACAGAACATTACCTTAAGTGGGTACCTCAGAGACGCCTCGAACGGAGAAGCGCTGATTGGTGCTACGGTTTATGTTGAAGAACTGAAACAGGGCACCGCATCAAATGCCTACGGATTTTACTCTCTTACCATTCCCGAAGGAAGCTACACGCTTCAGGTTTCGTTTATCGGTTACCAAACCATTAAACAGAAAATTGATGCCCGGGAAAGTCTAAACATTTCGCTTTCGTTACAGGAAAATACTGAAGTAATGGAAGAGATTATTGTAAGCGGCGAAGCTGCCAACGCCAACGTGGAACGTATTGAAATGGGAATGGAAAAACTCCCGGTGAAAACCATTCAAAAGCTTCCGGCGTTTATGGGCGAAGTGGATATAATCCGAACTATTCAGCTGTTGCCCGGTATTCAAAGTGGCGGAGAAGCCAGCTCTGGTTTATACGTTCGTGGCGGTGGCCCCGACGAAAACCTGATGATTCTGGACGAAGCACCGGTTTACAATGCCTCTCATCTGATGGGTTTCTTTTCGGTGTTTAACTCAAATGCCATTAAAGATATTCAGGTGTATAAAAGTGGTATTCCTGCTGAATATGGAGGAAAAGCTTCGTCGGTTATCGATATCCGACAAAAGGATGGTAACTCCAAACAGTTTGGTTTCGATGGCGGAATTGGAAACCTGTCGAGCCGGTTAACTTTGGAAGGCCCGATTATTAAAGATAAATGGAGTTTTCTACTGGCCGGACGCCGCACCTATTACGATATTTTAGGAAAAGCTGCCGGTTTGGATGAGCTGGAAGACAATACTATGTATTTCTACGATTTAAATGGAAAATCGAATCTGGTAATCAACAACAATAACCGCATTTATTTTTCCGGTTATATGGGTGAAGATGTTTTCGAGATGGGCGAATCTATGTACATGCGTTGGGGAAATGCCACCGCAACCGCCCGCTGGAACCACATTTTCGGAGATAAGATCTTTATGAATATTTCGGCTATCTTCTCCAACTACGATTACAAACTTGGAGTTCCGGGAGATAATGCCGATAACTTCGATTGGTCATCAAGAATTAAAGACTACAACGGGAAAGCCGATTTTACCTGGTTTATGAATCCGCAAAACACCGTTAAGTTTGGGGTGAATACCATCAGACATGAGTTCCGTCCGGGTAAAATTACCACCAATGGCGATAACTCCATGTTTTCGGATATGGAACTGGCCCACTACAACGCCATTGAAAGTGCGGTTTATCTTTCGAATGAACAGAAGATATCCGATCGTTTTTCAATGCAATACGGTGTGCGTTTAAGTCATTTCCAGCAGGTTGGAAAAGGAGAAGTAAATATTTACGAGGATCCTGAGAATCCGGATGAAAACGAAATCATCGAAACCATCAGCTACGGAAAGAAAGATAAAATTGGTGATGCATTTGTTCATTTGGAGCCACGTTTAAGCATGAAATACACGCTCGACCGCAACAGCTCGGTAAAAGGATCGTACAACCGGATGGTGCAAAACCTGCATCTTATTTCGAACACGCAGTCGCCTACCCCGCTCGACATTTGGTTACCATCGAGCACTTACATAAAACCGCTGAAAGTCGACCAGGTTTCACTCGGCTATTTCCGAAACTTTCAGCAAAACATGTGGGAAGCATCGGTTGAACTATATTACAAAGACATGCAGAACGTTCTGGACTACATTGAGGGAGCAGAACTGTTCCTGAACGATGCTATTGAAACTGAATTACTACATGGTTCGGGCACCTCGAAAGGATTGGAAGCACTGGTAAAAAAATCGAAAGGAAAACTTACCGGCTGGGTGGGTTACACCTTGTCGAAAACCGAACGTGAAATTCCGGGTATCAACAACGGAAATCCATATCCATCATCGTACGACCGCACACACGATCTTTCGCTGGTATCGAGTTACCAGTTGAACGACCGCTGGAATTTTGCAGCCAACTTTGTTTATGCAACCGGTAATCCAACATCGTACCCTGTAGCCAAATACTATGTTCAGGGCAACCAGGTTTACGAATATTCGGCCCGCAACAGCAACCGTATTCCTGATTACAACCGCCTGGACCTGTCGTTTACCTACGACTTTAAAAAGAATGCCAACCGACGTTTTAAACAATCGATAAACGTATCGGTGTACAATGTTTACGGACGACGAAACGCCTATTCAATTACTCCTGAGGCAAACGAAGACAATCCGAACCAAACGGAATTTATTCGCTTGTCGATCATCGGAGCTCCTATCCCATCAATCACTTATAATTTTAAATTTTAAACGTCATGAAATGAGCATAAAAATGGAATTCACATCACAAAACTTATTCGGATTTATGCGAATTCCATACTATGCTTTCTAAAACAAAAAATATTAATCGGATGAAAACAGCACAAATAATAAAAGGAATTATCATTCTTCTGTTTGCGATTGTTGCGCTCACCGCCTGCGAAGATGTGGTTGACGTGGAACTGAACGATGAAGATATTGACCTGATAGCCGTTGAAGCTTACATTAATACTAAAGCAGAAAACAACATTTATGTAAAGCTTGAACGCACGCTTGCAGTAAATCAAACGTCACAAAACCCGGTAATCAATAATGCTGTGGTTCAGTTAAGCGACAATGCCGATTCGCCCAATACGGTAACACTTGAAGAACAAGGAACTACAGGAATTTACGTATTACCGGCCGGAACAACTTATCCGGGAATTACCGGCCGGACTTACACCTTAACAATAACTACCCCTGACGGAACGGTAATTACGGGCGAAGAATATTTACAGGAAGTTGAAACGCTCGATACGGTAAAAGTAAATTTAAGCGACCGTGGCAATTACGAGTACCTGGGTATTTATATTAATTCGCAGGAAACACCGGGTTTGGGACATTATTATAAATGGGATATCTACATAAATGGTGAGTTTTTAAATGACGGTGAAGACCTGGCATTTGCAAGCGATGAGTTGGTGGACGGAAATTATATTTACGACATGCTTATTCTTCTTGATTGGGAAGATGAAGAAGAAGATAAAATTCTTCATTCCGGAGATACAATTATTGTAGAACAACTTTCCATTTCAGCTGCTGCTTACGATTTTTACTGGGGTCTGAGCGACCAGGCCTGGGCCGGAAGCCCATTTAGTGTACCGCCGGCAAATGTACCGAGCAACCTGACTTCCAACAACGGGAAACGTATCCTGGGCCTATTCTCGGCACGCGATGTTTCAGTTGGCAACACAGTTGTTATCGACGACTCAAATTTCACGCCTTTGGTATCGAGTATCCCCGGAATTTAAAACCGCCTGAAATTTTAAAACTCTGAAATAAACATTTCTAAAAAAAAACGAAGCTTGCGTCAGGAAATTAGCAAGCTTCGTTTTTGATCTTGGTATTAATTGCTACTTTTCGTTAATTTTGCTGTTTTACCGGAATGAACAAGAACATTGAACGAATATCAGGTTATTTAAAGATTGAGAAACTTAAAAACGACAAGCGGGTGATCGTTTATTTAATTTGCTTGGTTATCGCCACAGTGCTTTGGTTTTTAAATGCTTTGGAAAAAGATTACTCTACAACTATTGCCTACCCGGTACGGTATGTAAGTCCGCCCAACCACCAGTTTTTAGCCAACAAGCCTCCCGAAAAGCTCGATTTAAAAGTTGATGCACACGGCTTTACACTTTTGCGCCATAAACTCAATTTTTCCTATTCGCCGATTATCTTAAACCTGACGAATATTACTCAAAACCTAGAATCGAACAATGGAACTTACCTGGTAGCAACCAATACGTTAAACCGACGAATTTCTAGCCAGATAAGCAACGAAATTAGCCTTCAACAGGTTAATCCTGACATTATCCGAATTGTACTCGACAGTTTAAAAACCAAAACGGTTCCGGTAAAAGCAAATGTTTCCATCGATTTTAAACCGCAGTTTAATTTGAAAAATCCGGTGCAGGTAAAACCTTCGGAAGTTAAAATTACCGGCCCCGCGTCAGTAGTCGATACGATTCGTTTTCTTTCTACTACAAAACGATCATTCGAAGATGTGGATAAAACAATTAACCGAAATATAAAACTCATTCATCCTGAAACCGCTACAGTTGTTCCGGCAGAGGTGTTGTTACAAATTGAAGTGGAAAAATATACAGAGAAACAGGTTCGACTTCCTATACAGGTTATCAACAAACCGGCCGACGTGAGGATTAAACTGTTCCCGTCGGAATTAACGCTCAACTGCATTGTTGGCTTGAGTGAATTTGACAATATTTCGAATGCCGATTTTCGAGCAGTGGTTGATTATGCATCGATTAGCAACAGCGAAAGCCGCCTAAGGGTGAAAATTACCGATAAACCATCGTTTGTTGAGATTTCACGCTTTAATCCCGAATCGGTAGAATACCTCATTGAAACGTATTAAGAAGATGGCTTTAAAGATTGGTATTACAGGTGGAATTGGAAGTGGAAAATCGGTAATTTGCCAGGTTTTCAGACTCCTGGGAGCTCCTGTTTTTGAAGCCGACGTTTGGGCGAAACAACTGGTGAATTCGCACGAACAAATTAAAACCGGACTTATTGACTGGTATGGCCCCGACATTTATTCACCAAACGGCACAATTGACCGGAAAAAACTGGCTGGCATCATTTTTCCTGATAGCACTGAGATGCAGAAAGTAAACGGATTAATTCATCCTGTAGTGAGGCAGGAATTTATGATTTGGGCTGACCAACAAAACAGTCCGTACGTCATTCACGAAGCGGCCATTCTTTTTGAAAGCGGCTTCTATAAAATGATGGATTATACCCTATTGGTAACTGCACCGGAGAATATGAGAATCGACCGCGTTGCAAAGCGCGATGGCTCAACAATTGAAGCCATAAAAGAGCGAATGAGCAAACAATGGAACGATGAGCAAAAACGCAAACTCGCTTCATTTGAAATTAAAAACGACAATAAAACATTATTGATTCCTCAGTTAATTGAAATCGATAAACAATTAAAAGAATATGGCAAAATTTGGTAAATGGATAGGAGCCGGACTTGGTTGGGTAATGACTGCCGGCAGTCCACTGGGAGCAATTATAGGATTCACTTTAGGTTCGATGTTTGATGGAGGACAGGAAGCCGTAAAACGTGGAACAAGAACGGGATACTCAAGCAGAACAACTACCACTGGCGGATATGTAATGAGCCTTCTGGTTTTGGTGGCTGCCGTAATGAAAGCCGACGGGAAAGTGCTGAAATCGGAGCTCGACTATGTAAAGAAATTTATGGTGCACAACTTTGGCGAAGACTCGGCACAGGAAGCCATTAAAATGTTGCGCGACTTACTGCAACAAACCATTCCGGTTAATGAGGTTTGCCAGCAGATTAAAGCCAACATGAATTACTCGGCACGTCTGCAGCTGGTTCATTTTCTGTTTGGCATTGCACAAGCCGATGGCCAGGTTGATGTGGAAGAACAAAAGCTGATCACCCATATTTGCAACCAAATGGGCATTGGAAGTAACGATTTTGAGTCGATTCAGGCCATGTTTGTGCCCAACACCGATAGCGATTACAAAATACTTGAAATTGACCGCTCAGCCAGCAACGATGAATTGAAAAAAGCCTACCGTCGTATGGCAATGAAATACCATCCTGACAAAGTGAGTACCCTCGGGGACGAAGTTCAAAATGCGGCTAAAGAGAAATTCCAGAAAGTAAACCAGGCTTACGAGAACATTAAAAAGGAACGCAAGATAGCCTGATCAGTTGACAGTCTCAGTTCGCAGTTTTCGTTGTCATCTCAAAGGAAGAATGACTGAAAGATCTGTTGGATAATAGCTGTTAACGCAAAGATTTCTCACTTCATTCGAAATGACAACACAATGAAAATCATCTCAACAAATATTGCTGAAGCACGGATAATTAAATGGAAGGGAAAAGTGGTCCCAACCGGTTTGTACAAATTTGGTGTTGACAAGGGGATTTTTCTCGGCAACGAAGATGTGAAACACGACAATGTGATGGACCGCAGGTACCATGGCGGCGTTGATAAAGCCTGTTACCTCTATTCAGCAGATCATTACCAATATTGGCAAAAACTATATCCTGATTTAGAATTACCCTGGGGAATGTTTGGCGAGAACCTTACCATCGATGGCCTGCACGAAAAGGATATAAATATTGGCGATACCTATAAAATTGGAGAGGCTGTTGCACAAGTCACCCAACCACGCCAACCCTGTTTTAAATTGCAGTTCAGGTTTAACGGTAACAATATTGTACGCCAGTTTGTCGATTCAGGTTTTTCAGGTGTTTATGTCAGGATTTTGGAAAATGGTCATGTAAATCCCGGCGACAGCATGCAGCTGATCAATAAAAAACAATCGCTGTCGATACACGAAGTTTACACCCTTCTTTATGCCGATGAATTTGATGAGAAAGTTAAAGAAGCTGTAAACGATCCGTTAATTGCAGAAAGTTGCAAACGTGATTTAATAAAACGTTGGAGCGATTTTTTGTAATCCGTTAGGCTCCAAAACATTGCAGTTAGAACCATTTTAAATTGCAACATATCTAAAGATTTATAGGTTACCTTTCCCTTTTTATCAGAATATATAAGTGGACAAGGAAGGAAGTGCAAACCTCTTTCAACCATTAAATCAGAAGTGCAACATAAAGTTGCAAAAGACATTAAGGAGGCTTTGAAGATGGCCTCCTTTCTTTGTTTCAAAGGTTTCTGATCCTAAAATTTCGTTAAAATTAAAGCTATAAAAGAACAACCCGTTTCAAATCAAGCATTGAAACGGGTTGCGCATCTATTAATGTTACAACTATGTGTAATACTTATTTAAAACTTGAGTAGATTATTGGAACTACATTCTTTCGGGCATTTCAACACCCAATAAGCCCATACCGGTTTGAACCACCTGCCCCACTGCTGACGCCAGCACCAGACGGAAGTTTTTCACACTTTCGTTAGCTTCTCCAAGTATTGAATGATCATGATAGAACTGGTTGAATTCTTTTACCAGTTCGTAGCAGTAGTTGGCAATAATCGCCGGGCTATAGTTGTCGCCGGCTTCCTCCACAGCTGCCGGGAATAACGAAATACGTTTCACCAAATCCTTTTCTTTTGATGAAAGGGATTCAACTACCACATTTTCGTCAATAGTAATATTTTGATCGGCGGCCTTGCGCAAAACCGATTTAATACGTGCGTAAGTATACTGAATAAAAGGCCCGGTATTTCCATTAAAATCGATCGATTCTTCCGGATTGAACATCATATTCTTCCGTGGATCCACTTTCAAAATAAAGTATTTCAGTGCGCCAAGAGCAACCATTTTAAAGGTACTCTCAGCATCTTCTCCGGTTAACGAATCGAGCTTTCCTAACTCTGCCGACATTTCGCGAGCTACTTCAACCATGTTATCAACCAAATCATCGGCATCAACAACAGTTCCCTCACGCGATTTCATTTTTCCTGATGGTAATTCAACCATTCCGTAAGAGAAATGATACAAATCTTTTCCCCAGCTAAATCCAAGTTTATCCAGCAAAATAGCCAACACCTGGAAGTGGTAGTTCTGCTCGTTACCTACCACATAAACCATTTTATCGATTGAATAATCGTTAAAACGCATTTTTGCCGTACCAATATCCTGGGTCATATAAACCGAGGTACCATCGCTACGTAAAAGTATCTTCTGGTCGAGTCCGTCACCCGTAAGATCGGCCCAAACCGAGTTATCTTCGCGCCTTGTAAAAGTTCCTTCTTCCAGGCCTCTCAATACTTCATCTTTACCGATAAGGTAAGTGTCCGACTCGTAGTATATCTTATCAAAACGAACACCAAGTGTTTTATAGGTTACATCAAATCCCTCGTACACCCAGTTGTTCATCATTTTCCAAAGCTCAACCGTTTCTTCATCTTTTGCTTCCCACTTTCTCAACAATTCGCGGGCTGCAATAATTGATGGCGCCTGGTTTTCGGCTTCTTCTTTCGAAACACCTTTTTCAACCAGTTCTGCAATTTCGGCTTTGTAATGTTTGTCGAATTCAACGTAATATTTTCCAACCAGGTGGTCGCCTTTCATTTCTGTACTTTCAGGAGTTTCGCCGTTACCCCACTGTTGCCAGGCATACATCGATTTACAGATGTGGATTCCACGGTCGTTAACAATGTTGGTCATTACCACTTTTTTACCGTTGGCCTTTAAAATCTCCGAGATAGAAAATCCCAACAGGTTATTCCTGATGTGGCCAAGGTGAAGCGGTTTATTGGTGTTTGGCGACGAGTATTCGACCATTACCAACTCACTATCATCGGTTATTGGGTTTAAACCAAATTTCGAATTAGCGAAGCCGTTTTTAAGAACATCTAGCCAATAATTCTGACTGATCTCCAAATTCAAAAAACCTTTAATAACATTGAAGTTTTTTACAATTTCAATGTTTTCAACAAGGTATTTTCCAAGATCTTCGGCTGTTTGCTCCGGCGCTTTTTTTGAGTATCGTAAAAATGGAAACACCACAACGGTTATATCTCCCTCAAAATCTTTTCGGGTATTTTGTACCTGCACCTGGGTTTCCGGTAAATCTGCTCCGTATAAAGACTTCATTGCTTCTACGGTTCCTTTCTGAATCAAACTTTCGATACTCATAACTAAGCTTATTTTTTAGAGACCGCAAATATAATACATTACAGCCATAAACGAGAAAAGCCCTGCCAAATGACAGAGCTTTTCGAAAATATTTAATTAAAGCTTATTTGCGAATTTTTGCTACTTCAAATTCTGCTCTACGGTTTTTCTGCTTGTTCTCGATTGTTGTATTCGGAACAGCTGGTTTAGTTTCACCATAGTTATTAGAACCTACATAAGCGTTGTTCACACCTTTTTGCAGTAAGTACTTAACAACAGCCTGAGCACGTCTTTCAGACAGTCCCATGTTGTATTGTTCTGTACCGATATTATCAGTGTGACCACCAATTACAATGTCGTATTCTTTAGCAGCATTCAACTGAGCAGCCAATTTATCCAATTCAGCTTTTGCTTCAGGTCTCAGAGTTGATTTGTCGAAATCGAAATAGATAGTTGGAATTGTAATTTCACTCCAATCTGGGCAACCATTGTTGCTTGCAGGACCTACTTCTGAAGGACAATCATCTTCACAGTCAATTACACCATCGCCATCTGAATCAAGTGGACAACCGTCTGCATCAACAGGACATCCTTTTGGAGTGTCAGGACATTTATCTTTATGATCTGGAACACCGTCACCATCAGTATCAGGACATCCATTGAATTTAGCCAATCCAGGAGTATCAGGACATTCGTCATCTTTATCGGCAATACCGTCACCATCTCTGTCTGGGCAACCGTTTAAAGAAGCTGGGCCAGGTTCGGTTGGACAGTCATCTTTGTAATCTGGAACTCCGTCGCCGTCAGTGTCGATAGGACAACCTTTTTCATCTACTTGTACTCCCGCAGGTGTACCAGGACATTCGTCTTTACGATCACTTACACCGTCACCGTCTTCATCTTTGGCTTTACCCAATGCGAATTCAAGCACACTGGTAACCTGAAAATGTTCGTCAGTCCAGCCGTAAGCGTCATTTGGATCATCAGAATGATATCCCTTAATACTGTTCACATAAGATCCTGCTACGAAAAGTGAAGTTCTTTCACCAACAGGGAATTTTAATCCCACACCATAGTCGAAGGTAAAATCACTCTCATCATTATCCCACATATATCCGGGACCACCAAACAAGTATGGCTGAATTGCCATATCATCATTGTAAAGTTTTAAACGTAGGTTCAGCAATGATGCAACTACATCAGTTCCTGCATCATTAAACGACCACCTGTTGTCAAGCATTAAATCGAACCTTGGAGACAGGTATCGACTAACATAAAAATCTGCTAAAAATCCTGTAGCTTCAGTTTCAATGTTATAATCCAATCCGGGGCCAACTCCAATGCCCCATTTGTTGTCTGCATTTTGTGCGATGGAATAACCAAGTGACAAAACCAATGCAAATAAGAAAAGAGTAATTTTTTTCATAGTTTTGAAATTATTTTTTGTTGTTTGTTGAATTCTATGGGCAATTTAGAAATTAATTCTCAGGTATCAAAAAAAGTTAGCTGTCTTAATCTCATGCTTAAGAATATTTTTTCGACAAATTTAAATATTTAAGTTCAATTAATTCAAAATATTAAACATTTTGTTTTCAATAATCGATATAGAAACTACCGGTCAAAGTTATAAAAACGGTAAAATTACGGAAATTGCTATTTATCAACACAACGGGCAAGAGGTTACCGACTCATATTCGACCCTTATTAATCCGGAGATGGATATTCCCTTTTTCATTACTGATCTAACAGGAATAGATAATGAAATGGTGCGAACGGCACCAAAATTTTACCAGGTAGCAAAAAAGATTATCGAGATGACTATGGGGCGAACTTTTGTTGCACACAATGCAAGTTTCGACTATAAGTTCATTAAGGAAGAATATGCGCGTTTAGGTTACGACTATCATCGAAAAACGATGTGTACTGTTAAACTGTCGCGAAAATTACTTCCCGGACATCCATCTTATTCGTTGGGAAAATTATGCGCCGATTTGGGAATTGAAATTAATGGCCGGCACCGCGCTGCCGGCGATGCACTAGCCACTGCAAAACTTTTTGATATTCTTGTTGAACGAAACGACTCGCCGGGAAATCCCAAAGCCATTAACAACTACAAATTGTTTTAATCTGCCTTTTCTTCTGTTGTTTCGTCCTCTTCAGGTTCAGAAAAGTCAAGCATCTCTTTTTCCTGCAATGCATTGTACCACTGCAGTACTTTTTTAATATCCGAAACATAAACACGATCCTGATCGTAGTCGGGCAGTACTTTTTCAAAATAAGTTTTTAACTCATTTCCTGAAGATTTGTGAGAAATGGCTGCTCCGCCATCCTCTGCATCAGAAATGGCTTTAAAAACATCTTTTAACGGCACATCACTTTCGTAAGTGTAAATGGCTATATCTTCCAATGCCGATACTTTTGCAGTTGAATAAACGGGAATACGTTTTTTTGTATCCAAAGATTCTACAATAATGCTGTTTTTACTTTCGGCAACCATTTTGAACAGTCCCGAATGTCCTGAAATTGCTAATATACCTTTTAACATGACTATCTAATTTTCGGCGAAGATACAATTTTTGTAGATTTCAAAAAGTAAGTGCCGTTACGTAAAGAGCCGGAAGCCTGCTTACTTAAGCAAACTCCCGGCTCAAAATATTAATAATTAACAATTTAAACCAAACATAAAAACAACTTAATTAAAGCCAATTTTATACGTTATTCCGGTTTTAAACCATCGGCCCGCTTGTATAACATTGCCAATATCGTTGTATTTTTTATCGAAAATATTGTTTACAGAAGCGAATATTGTTAACTTATTTCTCGCGTAACCCAGCTTGCCATCGAAAACCCAGAATGGATCGTAGGCAACTTCGCCAACAGGCATTTTATCTTCAAACTGGGTGTAACTACCTTCCCTGTCCTGGAAAACAAAATGCAGATCAAGGTTCAATCCTTTTACCAGCTGCTCGCTAAGCGAACCAACCAGTTTATGTTTCAGGTTATCCAACGCATAATTCGATACAAAATCAGCGCTCCCCTTTTCTACATTATTATGGAGGTAACTGATTTGAATATTTGGATACTGTTTTCCAAACTGATTGCGGAACAATATCTGCGCCTGAATCTCAGTTCCCAGGTTATTAATTTCGGTGAGGTTTTGCGGCTGCCAGATTTCTGAAGTCGGGTCTTCTTTCACCCAATCGATAATATCTTTTCCATGGCGATAAAAAATAACTGCGTGCCCACGAACCAGTTTCGACTGTAGTTTTAAACCACCTTCTAAAGTAGCCGACTTTTCAGGTTTCAAATCGGGGTTACCAATGTTCGACGGACCATCGTAATACAAGTCGGTAAAAGTTGGCATACGTAACGATGTATTGTAGCTTGAGTACAATTTTACCGCATCAGATACATTATAGCTTACATCAATTCCGGGAAATACATTTAATCCCAAATCACTCCCAGAGATGTAATTCGCCATCAATCCGGCCGTAAAAGTCCAGTTATTTATATAATAAGCATGCTCTAAAAATCCGGAAACCGTATTGCGGTCATCCGATTTGGTAAACTCAGCATCTTCTCCCGGCACGTCTTTTGGCTCGTCCATGTCCACTCCCAGCGTATTACTGTAAATTTGTTCACGGCGGAATTCAACACCAAAAGCAGTTTTACCAGCAGCCCATTTTACCCACGAGTTCAGGTTAGCACCGTAAACATTCGTCAAGTGATAATTGTGCCCCGTGTACCAGCCCGGCAGTGTGTCGTTTTGCCAAACGTTGTAACCATCATTCGAAGGTTGATACTTATCGGTTCGGTACAGTTCAAAACGATCCTGATGTCGCCGGTAATAAACCACCGGAGTGAGATGTAACGGTCCGTTACCTTCCCACTTAACGGACGTGAACAATGTTTTTGTGGCTTCGTACTGGTTCGGATACTTCGGCGTATAAAAACTGTTTGCACCAAATCCCTTTTCCGACATACCCAACTGAAATTTCAGCACACCTTTTTCAGTATTTAGCTGATTTGAATAAAAACCGTTCAGCTCTTCAAAATCGGTGTTGTTTGTGTAGCCGTCTGATCGTTTACCGTTAAAAGCAAGCATGTGTTGCATTTTACCGGTTGAAAACGAGCCCGCTAAATTTCCATCAAAATAACCAAAACTACCCCCCGAAAAAGCAGCTGAAATTTCAGAATTTGCTGACTGACGTGTAACAATATTAATGGCCCCCGAAAAAGCATTGGGTCCGTAAACACGTGCAGCCGGTCCTTCGAGAATTTCGATTCGCTCGATTTGGGCTAAACTAACTGGAAGATTTAAATTGTGATGACCGGTTTGCGGGTCGGTGATGTTGATGCCGTTCAGCAGGATTAACGTTTGGTCGAAAGTACCACCACGACCACTAACGTCCGCTTGTACTCCTTCAGTCCCCCGTTGCCGTACGTCGATAGCTGCAACATACTCTAACAGGTCCTGAACACTCTGAGCCGGCGCCGCCTCAATTTCTTTACTCTCAATCACGGAAATTATCCGTGCCACCTGCGAATACAATGCAGGTGTTCGTTGTGCGCTAACCTCGATCTCATCAAGGTCGTATTCCATTTTAACTTCAGAAGTATCCTGAACAGTTGCCATTGTAATTACCGGTGTTGATAGAAAATAAACTACCGACAATACTGAAATGACAACTTGTTTCCTGACAGTTAGAAAAGAAGAATAGTTCTTCCTTCCCCACTCTCTGAAAGTTAAAACAGATGGCGCATCATGATTAAAATTTACATTTTTCATAATATCTCTGTTTGAATTTTAATCGACAGGATACGTACAGTTTGTTCGTTCATTTTTTCTCGACTTATCCTGCCGCAAATTCGAGCAACAAATATACACTTTGCAATGAGAATTCGATTATGCCCGCCACAGCTTACTCTTATGGAAACACAGACTTAACAATGGTTTCCGTAACCTTTAACCAATCAATGCGTTACCCCAATAGAGAATCTTTATTCAGCATAGATATAATCAACTGATTTATATCAGCTTTTATTTGCAAAAAGGGATGCGATTGACTTAAATTTGTTTAGACAAATTAAAAATAAGACGCCATGACTCAGATTCAATTTAATAACGCATTGCTCGGATTGAGCGACAAATTGCATTACTATGCACTAAGTTTAACTGCTGATTCGGAAAGAGCAGATGATCTGCTCCAAGAGACTTTTCTGAAAGCGTTAACTTACCGCGATAAGTTTACGCAAAACACAAATTTCAAGGCATGGATTTACACCATTATGAAGAACACTTTCATTAATGACTACCGTAGAAACGTGAAAACAAAAAACACTTTTGATGGTTCAAACAACGATTTCCATCTAATGTTCTCGAAAGACAAGGTTTATCCTGCGCCTGATTCGTTCTACAGTTCAAAAGAAATAAATAAAAGCATTAATGCTTTAGAAGATGAATATCGTATTCCTTTCCGCATGTTTTTAGAAGGATTTAAATACAAGGAGATTGCAGAAGAACTTGATTTACCTTTAGGTACAGTTAAGAGTCGTATTTTCTTCACACGTAAAAAACTGGAAAAGGCATTGAACGAATATTCAGAGAATTAATAATATCAGAACATGTATTGGTTTTTAAAAGGTCTTCAGTTTTGAAGGCCTTTTTTTATTTTTGAGAAAATTATTATTGACCATGAAAAAGATTGCCGTTCATTTAGCCGAGGGATTTGAAGAAATTGAAGCCATAAGTATCATCGATGTGCTTCGGCGTGCAGAATTTGATGTTACCATTGTTTCGATGAATAAGTCTATGGAAGTTGACGGAGCACACCAAATTACTGTAAAAGCCGACACTATTTTCGAAGACCTGGATTACAATATTATTGATATGATAGTGCTTCCAGGCGGAATGCCGGGGTCGGCAAATTTAAAAGCACACAGCGGCCTTCGAGAACAAATATTAAATTTCAACGACATGAAAAAGCCACTGGCCGCTATTTGTGCAGCTCCAATGGTTTTCGGGAATCTGGGTTTACTGAAAGAAAAACAGGCAACGTGCTACCCGGGATTTGAAGATGAACTTCACGGTGCAATTATTACCGGAAATGCTGTTGAACAATGCGGAACTATTGTTACCGGGAAAGGCGCAGGTGTAGCTATAGATTTTGCGCTAAAGATTGTGGAAATGTTTAAAGGCAAAGAAGTTGCTGATGATCTGGCCAAGAAGATGATCGTTAGTTAAGAAGTGGTGTGTCGAAACTACGATCTAAAACATGGTTTTCTTTCAATACTTTTTTCCATAAGCTGTCAATTACACCAAATTTTATTAACAGGCGAATAACTGGAAGAGCGCTTTTGGAATAAACATAAGGCTCTTTAAATTTATTCAGAATTTTCGGCTCTAATTCCCCGCTTGCTGCCAGATGCCTCCCAAGTTTTTCAAAATCGCGGAACAGCTTTCTATTTTTCTTCTCAGGCCGCATTCGCATCTGTTCAGTGCCGGGTTTTAAAATCATTCTACCGTATTCCATTTTCCATCTTTTTGTGAGAAGTTCAAGGTAACGTACCAAGCCTTCAGAATGGATCGCCTCAGGAAAACCAGAATGCACAAAGTAGTATATACGTATTCCGGTGCCATCAAAATTACCTATTGCCTCTATAAATTGTTTCACTACCCCGGGAACAGAGTCTACATATAATGGAAAAGCAAGCAAAATACTCTCGGCCTCCTTAAATCTCTGCACCTGGCTTTCAAGATGTTTTTCCTGAATCAAATAATCAACACTTTTGATTTCTCCGCGGGAATTCAAAAAACCATCCTGAAAATAATTTAGCAACTTTTCAGTATTGGATGTTTTCCCTCGTGAAGATCCGTTAAATATGGCTAATTTCATGGCTAAGTATTTTTGTGTTTTTTTGTTGAACAGATTCAAATAATCGTAATTCGGAGTGCATATTTAAAGCTATCCTTTTATGGATAAACTCTACATTCTCGATTTCTTCCCGGCTTGCGTCATTTTCGTAATAAACAAAACCGATAGCCGGGTACGATTCATATCTTTTCCGGTGGTGAAATTCATTGTTCACTATTTCCAGATACGGATGTATAATTGGCATCATTCTGTCCTGAAATTTTTTCAAAACCGCTGAATACATCCCCATTATCAACGGCGATGCAAAAATTAACAGGTCGGCCTTGATAATTTCACGAAGCACATCTTTCACATCATCATTAAAACGACAAATTCCCGGTCTTTTCAACCAGCAATCGAAACAACCCGCACATTGTTTCACATCCAGTTTACGAAGATTAAAAGTTTGGATTTCTGCCCCTTCGGTTAAAAGGTTTTCGGTTAATTTCTGAACACTATCATTAACCGGCGAAGAATCGTTTTCAGGATCTCCATTCAGAATTACGATTTTCTTTTCCATGATGATGTGGAGTTTTTTACAAAGTTCCATCAACTTGAGCAGAATTCAAAAATTTTATCGGTTGAATTCAAATTTTGAGTTATCAATAACCGATTGTAAACGGGCAATAACTTTGTTCCAAATAAAAAGCCACAATCTCAAAATGAGTTGCGGCTTTTTATCTGAATATTACTTGTACTATTTCGTTTTTTCCTCAATCCACTTTTTGGCATTTACAAATGCCTGAATCCAAGGAGCAACTTCATCGGCTTGTCTGTCGGCAGGGTAATTTGCCCAAAGATGTGGTTTGAACGCACGTTCCAGGTGAGGCATCATTACCAAATGACGACCATCATCAGAACACAGCGATGCAGCGTTAAAGTGCGATCCGTTTGGATTACCCGGATAACCTTCGTTGCTGTATTTCATCGGAATATTGTACTGATCTTCGTTAAACGGCAGATAGAATTTACCTTCGCCGTGTGCCACCCATATTCCCAGTTTCATTCCGGCCATATTTTCAAGCATTACCGATTTGTTATCCTGGATATCAACATTCAGGAACGACGATTCAAATTTGCCCGATTCGTTGTGCAACATTTTGGGCTGAATGCTGTGCTCCGGATAAACAACTCCCAGCTCCACCATTACCTGGCAACCGTTACAAACACCTAAACTCAAGGTATCTTCGCGTTGGTAGAATTTCTCCAATGCAACACGCGCTTTCTCATTGAATTTGAAAGCTCCGGCCCAGCCTTTTGCCGAACCCAATACATCGGAGTTAGAGAAACCTCCAACGAATACGATCATATTCACATCTTCCAGTGTTTCGCGTCCGGTAATCAGGTCGGTCATGTGAACATCTTTCACATCCATTCCGGCAAGGTACATGGCGTATGCCATTTCGCGGTCGCCGTTTACACCTTTCTCGCGAATAATTGCAGCTTTAACTCCGGATGCTGTACGACGTTTTAGGTCGATACCCAAATCGGCAGCCTTTCCGGTAAAATCTTTAAAATCGAATTTTAAAGCCTGGTTTTTATAATTCTGGTAGCGCTCTAGCGCTTTTTCTTCTCCACTTTGTTTGCGGTCTAATAAATAAGAAGTTTTAAACCACATATCGCGTAACGAGTTGATATCGAAATCGGCCTCAACCGTGCGGTTCATCACCCTTACTTTACGGTAAGGAACAGGGAAACCTAATGACAGGAAGTCAACTCCTGCCTCAGTCAGCTGCTTTTTCACCTCATCGTTATCAGCACACTGGATAACAATTCCAGGATTCTCGGCCAATAATATTTTAGCCAGATCTTCTTCTTCAAAAGCAGTAACATCCACTTTCATACCGCCTTTTACATTGGCAAAACACATTTCAAGCAATGCAGTGATCAAACCTCCCGAAGCCACATCGTGTCCGGCAAGAATAAGTTCTTGCTCGATAAGATCCTGAACTTTGTTAAATGCAGTTACAAATTTGGCTGGGTCGGCAACTGTTGGAGCAACTTTTCCCAGTTTATTGATCGACTGAGCAAAAGCACTTCCGCCCAATGCGCGTTCCATAAACGATAGATCGATGTAAAGAATCTCTTTACTTTCGTCGTTCACCAATACAGGCTCAACAACTTTTTTCACATCGGTAACTTCACCCGACGATGAAATGATTACCGTACCCGGTGCCAAAACAACATCGTCTTTGTATTTCTGTGTCATCGACATCGAGTCTTTACCGGTCGGAATATTGATTCCCAATGCACAGGCAAAGTCGCTGGCTGCTTTTACGGCGTTGTAAATACGGGCATTTTCTCCCGGATTTTTTGCCGGCCACATCCAGTTGGCACTCAACGATACACTTTCAATTTTATCAGGCATTGGCGCCCAGATAATATTTGTCAGCGACTCGGCAATTGAAAGCACCGAACCTCTTTCCGCATCAACAAGAGCTGCTACCGGTGCATTACCGATGGCTGTTGCCAGCCCTGCTTTTCCCTGATAATCGAGCGTAATTACACCGCAGTTATTCAGTGGCAATTGCAATTCGCCGGCACATTGCTGTTTGGCAATCCGGCCGGTTACCGAGCGGTCAACTTTGTTGGTCAGCCAGTCTTTACTTGCAACCGATTCCAACTGAATGGTTTGTTCAACCAGATCGTATATTTCTTCCCAGTTGTATTCTAATTCGTCAAATTCAGGAACGATGGTTTCATCTTCCATAATTGTTTTCGGAGGATTTCCGAACATATATCCCAACTGCCAGTCGATCGATTTTTCGCCGGTCTGCGAATTCTCGAAAGTAAATTGCATGTCGCCGGTTGTTTCACCAATTTCGTAAATCGGTGCACGTTCGCGTTCTGCAATTTTACGAAGCAGTTCCACATGCTCCGGTTTCATAACCAGTCCCATTCTTTCCTGCGACTCGTTACCTATAATTTCTTTTTGCGAAAGCGTTGGGTCTCCAACTGGTAATTTCGATGTATCGATTTTTCCTCCGGTTGTTTCAACCAGCTCCGACAAACAGTTCAGGTGACCACCTGCACCGTGGTCGTGAATTGAAACGATCGGATTATCATCCGCCTCACTCAATGCACGAATGGCGTTGTAAGCTCTTTTCTGCATCTCCGGGTTGGCACGCTGCACGGCATTCAACTCAATGGCATTTTCAAACTCACCGGTTGCTACCGACGAAACAGCACCTCCGCCCATTCCAATTCGGTAGTTATCGCCACCAAGCAATACTACTTTATCTCCCTTTTCAGGATCGTCTTTCAGACTGTCCTTTTTATTTCCGAAACCGATACCTCCGGCAAGCATAATTACTTTATCGTATCCGTACTTAACAAAGTTTTCGAAATGCTCGAAAGTAAGCAACGAACCTGTAATTAACGGCTGGCCAAATTTGTTACCAAAATCGCTTGCGCCGTTTGATGCTTTGATTAAAATTTCTTCCGGCGTTTGATACAACCAATCACGTTCTTCGGTTGCCTGCTCCCACGAGCGCATCGATTCTGTACGCGGGTAAGAAGTCATATAAACTGCTGTTCCGGCAATTGGCAGGGCACCTTTACCTCCTGCAATACGGTCTCGAATTTCGCCACCCGTTCCGGTTGCAGCACCGTTAAACGGTTCAACCGTTGTCGGGAAGTTATGCGTTTCGGCCTTCAGCGAAAGAACCGTTTCAATATCTTTTACTTCGAAAAAGTCGGGTTTATCTTGTGTTTTCGGGGCAAACTGCTCAACAACCGGTCCTTGCACAAACGAACAGTTGTCTTTGTATGCCGAAACAATTTTATTCGGATGCTCTTTCGATGTCTTTTTAATCATCTGGAATAACGACGATTCCATTTCTTTTCCATCGATAATGAAGGTTCCGTTAAATATTTTGTGACGACAGTGTTCCGAATTCACCTGGGCAAAACCATAAACCTCACCATCGGTAAGCGGGCGTCCCATTTCCTTCGACACCGAATTCAGGTATTGAATCTCGTCATCGCTTAAAGCCAACCCTTCCTGTTCGTTATACGCTGCAATATCTTCAATATTCAAAATCGGATCGGGTTCTTTGTCGATCGCAAAAATCTGCTGATCTAGACCATTATAAATAGCCTGAAGCATTGGATCGAACTTTGCTTTTTCGTTTTCTACCTCGAAAAATTCCTCCATACGGCGGATTCCTTCAATGCCCATATTCTGGGTGATCTCAACGGCATTGGTACTCCACGGCGTAAGCATTTCCTTACGTGGGCCAACAAACCAGCCGTCCATTTTTTGAGGTTTTAAACTTTCGGCCCCCGAAAATAACCATACCAGTTTTTCGGTGTTTTCTTCGCCCAAGGGCTGTGCAGAATAAACTGCGATAATACTGTTACTTTGAGTTTTAAAGAATTGGATCATTTTGCAGCGAAATATTAATTTAAGAACATGTTGTAAAACACGCTGCAAAGATAAAAAATATTAATTGGCAAGTTGGTTAAGTTATAACAATAAGACAACAGTTTTTTAACCTGGAAAATTCATTAAATTTTCCGCACAAGTGTTGACAACTGAAAATCAACACAATACACACTAAGAACAAAATGAGCCAATGATTTTCAATGTCAAGGTTAATCCTGACAAATAATTGTTCTTCAATTATTTCGTCAGCCCAGCGGGTGATTAATTCATTTTTGTGAATTAATCAGATTAACACCAAAAACGTTAAATAGGATTAAAACAAGGCGGATTTCATTTTTTCTGGTTTTCTTTGGGCAAAATTAAGTATATGAGAGCCTTATTATTTATTGCTGCTTTGGTAATTCTGGTGTCGTGCAACTCGCAACGACAATTACAAAAAACATATGTTGGGAAACCACTGTCATCGTTAGAATCGGAATTGGGTAAACCACAAACTGTTTTTGAAAAAGAAAGTGGCGATATATATATTTTTGAAAAAGTGGAATTTTTGGAAAGCACTGAAATCAGCCAGCATAAACTTGCTCTTGACCCAATGATTACACCAAAGGTGAAAAAAACATCGCGCTACACAGTTACCGCTGTTGATGGTACCATTAAAAAGGTTGAGCTGGAAGAAATCTACGAACGAAACAATTAATACTGGCCGGGAAGTATCCAAAACTGCAAAAAAATAAATTGGAGTAATCAGGTTAAAAGAAATTTTATAGTTTTGCAGGCACGTTCAAAATTTAATGCCCAGGTGGTGGAATTGGTAGACACGCAAGGTTGAGGGCCTTGTGGGAAAATTTTCCCGTGCAAGTTCGAGTCTTGTTCTGGGCACGACGTAAAAAACATCAAAAAATCAAAAGCGCTTAAAATCAATGTTTTAAGCGCTTTTTTGTTTTCCAGAAAGTCAAAAAAGCATAAAAAAAGTCAAAGTAAACGAGACTTTATCGAGAACAAACATTTTTTCCAAAAACTGTTCTCGACAAATCGTGTAACTCTCTCTTCTACAATATTCAAATTGATACGAATTGACTCGATTTGATCTTGAAAATCACTATCCAAATGGGTATTTTTGATATGGCTGGCTTCGTACAGATCGAGAATAGCCGCCGGCGATCCGTGCTCCTGATTACGTATGATTGCATTGTGTGATTCGGCCCAATCGGCCCAAATGTTGGTAAACCTTTCCAACAACAAATCAGAAATTGTTTCGCGATAATCACACAAAACCCGCTTGTTTGTTTCTTCATCCGAATCGCCAAAAAGAGCGGGCAAGTGTTCTTTTAAATCGTAGCCGTGACGTTGTTTAAATTCTTCAAAAGAAAAAGAATAAAACAGGCGATATAAATTGATTTTCGGTTCATCATTTTAGCGAAAAGAGTAAGCTTCCGTTATTATATGGATTTCTATATTTAATGAATATTGTTTCGTATTTGAGACCATCACAACACCCTAAAAAAATACAAATAAATCATTCAGTAACAATCGTTTCCGGCACGCCAAAGTAGGATGATCCCGGCTCTTCAAAAACGAGTTCCATCTTATCCAGGACAACTCCGGGATCCATCATTTTAACCTGTAAAGTATGTTTGCCTTTTTCAGCTATCATCGTTTGTATTTTTTGTATTGTAACTGCATTTAATACATTGCTTTTCCATTCCCCGTTGTGTTCATCCATTTCTTCTTTCAATGCTGCATTGACAACCAGTGGCTCACCGTCATCAATAATAACCGCAAACCGGAGCTGATAATCATCGTTCAGCGGTAAAGTGGGGATACAATAAAAATGTAGGCTAGCATTTCCGGTTGACGATGAATAAAAATCATAGCTCAATGTCGGAGCAGCATTTAACTCCATTAGAGAGAAAGTCTTTGCCGTAACCGGAAAAGTTCCCATAGCATCGCTGATACGCCCCAAAGATTTGATAAAGGTCCAAGTTCCGGCTTCCGTTTTATTTTGCTTCGAAAAATGTTCTGCCTCAATAGCAACAACACCATTATCTTCAACAAAAAAATTTGCACCGGTAACCGGCCAGTCAGGTTTTATAGCGCTGATATTAACCACATACTCCTGGTTATTCAATTTGAAAAGTATTTTAGAGTGAACCGTATCTTGAGAAGTAATCTTTGTCCAGTCAACCGATACCCAAATCCGTTCTTCCGTATCGGTTTCTCCGGAACTTCTTGAAACGACCACCCAATCATCTGAAGTTTCAAGCTGCCATTTCAGAGCTTGAATACCAGAGTTAAATACATCTACAAAATAGCTGCGTTTTGTTAGCGAATTAAAGGTTGGTAAAGCATATATCTCTGATTCATTGACAACAGCAGAATACCCTTCAGGAAGGATTTCTCCTTTATTTGGCTTTTCCGGTTTATAATTGCTGGTTTTCGGCATGTCAAACACTGGTAATCTGCGCGGATTATAGGTCATCATGTGCTGCCATTTTCCGCTTGCCAAAGTATCATTATAAAAAGCAGTAATCTGTTCTATCTTCTCAAAAGCTGTTTTTGCTTTCTGAGCATACAAGTTGGCACTTGTTCTTTCCTGCGCGGCATAAACGCGGCTTTTATAAGCATACAATATTTTCTTATTCATATTTGATGCCCCGATTACTTTGTAAGCAACAAGTTCATAAAAGGCATCTTTTCGGTAAGCCGGAATTTCCTGGTAGAGTTTTTCAACCTGCTTTTCCAGCTTGTCATAAGCATTGATGCGTTGTTGCAATTCGTCGCCATTTTGAAACAATGAAAGCTCCGTACCCTGAATTGGCAGGGTTGGAGAGATTGTGTTCCATCCCATATGCTCAGGTTTCCGGGAAAAACCAAGTTGAAAATATTTTTTTAAAATTTCGCCAATTTCCACAGCATACTGTTTCCCAAACTGAGATTCTGCAAAACGGGTATAATAAGCATCCAAATTTTCGGGAGAAAACCTTTCCGGATTCCAGGCCATTTCAAGAAAAAAATTCATTCCAATTTCCATTGGTTTAATATCTCCTACATTTACAATCCATATATTTCTTGCATTGGTTTGATACGCTTTATGCATTTCTTCCCAAATAAGAGAAACAGGAACAGATTCCAGCCACAAAAAATCGTGTGGACGCCCCCAGTAAGAAATATGGTAGTAAACACCTGCTCCTCCTGACCGTTTTCTTTCGTCGGCATCAGATAACTGACGTACATAACCGTGATTATCATCAGGCCAGATAAGTGTTACATCATCCGGCACCTGCGCTCCTTCTTTATAAATATCTAAAACCTCTTTATACGGAACAAAAGCTTGTGGAATATCGCTGATGTCTTTTTTCAAAACACTTTTCAGCATTCCTCTCTGATCGCTAATAATGGTTTCAAGTAGTTTAACTTTTTGTTCCGATGTGTAGTTCCCCTGCATACCAGAATCATGAATTCCACGCATTCCCAGAGTTACAATATATTTATCGTCAGCACTTAATTCTTCTATCCTTTTTAGCCAGTAATCCTTTATATTTTCGCTGTTAACCGAATAGTTGTATTCTCCGAACAGCTTGCGATCCCATTCATCCACATTATTTCTTAGCATCGGCTCGGCATGAGAAGTTCCAACAAAAATCTGATATTTTGCTGCCACTTCTTTATTGCCCGGAATAGTATAAAAGGCTTTGGTACACGGATGCATAGCCGGCCAGATTGTATTAGCTTTTAAACGTAAAAGCAGTTCAAATATCTTTTCGTAGGTTTTAGGGCCAATGTCACCGGTTTCAGGCTCAAAATTTTTGGCTGCCCATGGCTGAAGTCCCCAATCTTCGTCATTTAAAAAGATACCTCGAAATTTAACCCTGGGGGCATCTGATAAATCCAGATTACCAGGAAGGCTGATTGTCTTATTCTTTTCGGGTTGAACATCGGCCCACCAAATCCACGGTGAAACACCAATCATACGGCTCAGTTCCATTAAACCATAGGCAGTGCCCCGGGAATTGCTACCAACAACGAACAAAATATTTTTAGTTGGGCTAATGACAGTTTTAATATGATAAGCTTCCCATTGTTTTTTAAACTTATTAATATCAATTCCAGCCTGTTTACATTCTCTGTCAAAATCATCATCCCGCCCAACAGTACCAATTTTAATCTGATATTTTGAGTTACCAGAGCCTGTTAACTCCAGAAGTTGCCCACTTACTTTTTTGATATCGTCAGCAAGCATTCCGCTTGCTATATGGACTAAATCCTCTTCATTTTCATTCAGAATTATCTGTGCTCTCTCTCCAGGGGATGCGATAAAAAACCCGGCATTATTCTGAGAAAAACCAGTATAAGCAGAGAACAGAATTAAGGTGAGGATAAATATATTCTTCATATCAAAAAGTCTTGTCTTATATAAGACCTTATTATCGTACTAAATATTACTGTGTCTTTCAGTTAGTTCCCATCAGGTTTCTTTACTTCTGCGGAAGGACTATACGGCCAGAAAAAATCAGAAAAAGAATCTGGATTTAAAGGATTGAAATCTTCAAAATCAACTACAATATATTTTGCCAAATCGATTTTCTGATCAAGGATACCATGGACTACGCATTTTGCCAATTCATACGCTCCGTATGCATTGAAATGCGTATTATCTGCCAAAGGTTTCGACTGATTTGGAAATGTATTAACCGGATAATGCACAAAAGCCTTTTTTGAATTTTCCACTCCAAGCGCCTCATATAAATTCTTACTCATTATATTTAAATCAATCAGCGGTATTCCCTCTTTTAAAGCCAGTTGTCGCATCGCATCAGGATATTCTTCCAGTGTATTCACTATTTTTCCATTTTCGTTAAACTTTCGTCGGTTTGTTGAGGTTACTAATACGGGTTTTCCTCCTTTCTTCCGGGTTTCTTCAATAAAATAGCGTAATTCATCCTGGTAAGTAGTGTAAGGTTCTACATGGTTGCCTCCGGGTTTCTGATCGTTATGCGCAAATTCCATAAACAGGTAGTCGCCGGGCTTCATAACACTTAAAATCTTCTTTAATCGGTTTTCTCTTCTGAATGCTTTTAAAGTCTCACCTGATTCGGCATAATTAGCAACCACAATCTCCGGTTTCAGAAAACGGGGAAACATTTGTCCCCACGATGCCCAGGGCTCGTATTCCTGATCGGTTACCGTTGAATTACCAGCCAGAAAAATCACCGGAAGATCCTTCGCTTCCTCTATCTCAATAGACCTTACTGAAGGATTTACGCCATTAAATTCAAGAGTTAAACTACTGTCCCAGTTTTTATATGGTAGCTCACGTCCTTTCAATCGAATACTTTCTGTAGCATTGATTTGCGGCGAACGCACATCAACAACAATGGTTTTTGTAACTATTTTTCCGGCTTTTATTTTTACGTTTTCAAGCATCAGCCTCCGGGATTCAGCTTTTAAAGTGATAGCCGATTCTTTATCTGAACTGCCAAGCGACATTGTGATTTTGTAACGTCCTTCGGGCAAAGTGAGCTGGAAATAAAATGGGGATTCGGAACTTAATCCATCACCGACAGCCTGATCTGATTCATCTCCACGAAAGCTTTCCATCTCTCCAAACGGATGTATTCCATAGCCCGTTTCATCAGAATAAATAGTTTGAGCTGTAACTTGCGTAAATCCTTCTTTTACTGCTCCCTCACCAAAATCAAATTTCCAGGATTCTGAATTGCTTTCTTTATACAGCATCGTTGCACTGTCGTTAATACGAATATCATGTGTTCTTACTAATTCGATCATCTCTGCCCCTGCCAATAAAACCGGACCATAACCATGAGCTGCATAAACATTAACCGGGCGGTAATAGTAAAATGCAGGATCAAAGCCCATACCTGTTCCAACACAAGTTCCTTCTACCTGGCCTTTTTCGTTAATTTTGCTTGCCACTGCATTCCAGGCCAGGCACACCATTGGTCCGTAAACCCTGCCATCAATATAACCGCGGTTAATAGCGCGTGCAACCGAATACGTAAAAATGGCTGTCGCCGAAGTTTCAAGGTAGGTGTCATTTCTATCTATTAACTGATGCCAAAAACCTGTACCATCCTGATAATTTGCCAGTCCCCTGATGTGACGACGCAACAAATCCAATATTTGATTTCTCCCCTGGTAATCAGAGGGCAATACTTCCAGTAATTCCACCATGGCCATTATTGCCCAGCCGTTAGCGCGTCCCCAGTGAAACTGAGGATGTTCATCCATTTCCTGAATCCAGCCATGCATAAACAGGCCTTTTTCGTAGTTAAACATCCGTTTAGAAAATTGAAGAATTTGTTTCACGGCATCATCGTAGTAAGCTGTTTCGCCGCTGTAATTTCCCATTTGCGCCAGTGCCGGAACACTCATAAACAAATCATCAAGCCAAATAGAGTTAGGTTGTGGACGATTACGAGCCAGTGTTCCTTCTTCCAATCGAAATTGTTTATTGCTGATATAATCGATTTGGTAATTAATTATCCAATCCAAATCTTCTATTTTGCCTTCTTTGGCCGCCTTTATCATTGCTGCGCAAATGGCACCGCAATCATCCAATGCATGCGGATGTAATGTTCGTATGAGATCAAACTTTGTATTAGGGTTCTTTTCTTCAAATGTAGCAAAAGCGCTCAGTGCCCTAGACAAAAACTCCAGACGTTCGGTTACATAAGTTAAATATTTTGAGTCGCCGGTTTGCTCAGTAGCTAAAAGCATACCTGCATAAGTTACCCCCCATTCATAACTGTTTAATCTGAAATCTCCCGGCCTCACTATACTATTCTGATCAACTTTAGAGAAATCCGTAATCTCCTGGCCTGATATTTTGTCTACCAGTTGAGCGGGGCTAACCTGATTAAGGTAATCATAGACATGGGTCAGTACTTTTTCAATGTCTTTAATCTCTGGTTTCCCGTAAGCATGTGGATAGTTTGGCTGCATCAGATGAAGAGGAGTTGTAACATCGTTAACCTGCGCTATACCTGTTTTAAAAACAAAAAGTAACAGTACTGTTCTAAAAAGTATTTTACTCATTTTAAATCGTTCATAATTCCTTCTATAGTCATTTTCAAAAGCAGAAAACAACAGCAGCTTTCCTTGATTCATAACTTCAAACAATGTAAAAATTCAACTTCTATAATTCTTAACTGATTCCTGGTATCTAAATCTTCCGGATCTTTAAAACCATCCAGTTCTTTATGTCCGCTCAGTTCAATCATATTTTGAAAGGCATCTTCCTCAGTACCGGCACCAGTCAGTTTGATAGTCACTGTTCTTCCTTCAGTTGGTTCAACAGCAATTGTAATGTATCCCAGACTGCGACTGGTTTCTCCGGTCCAGACTTTCTTTCCGTCAATCAAAATATCGATCGGATATGTGCGTCTTCTCCATCCTGTCATTTTCAGACACACTTCATCAATTCTCGTTTCTTCTTCCAACTGGTAAGTAATCCATCCTGTCGACAGTTTTCCATCGTTTGTCCATTCACTTAATTCGTTGTCATCGTAGCTCAAATTTACTTTGTCCTGATTTGAACCAGCAATGGCTGAAACGATCGGGATAGTACGACGGGTGGGGACAAAGGAAGGAGCCAAAGGAGTCGGCCCCTTTTCGAGATTAGAAGGAAGCCCTTCAGCAACAAGTTCTGTTTGCAAGCCATCAACAACTTTCACCGGTATTGTTTCCAATTGAATTTCAGCATCTTTTAATCCTTTTGCTGAAGCTTTCACCCCTATTTTCCCAGCCGTTGTTGTCGAACGGATTAATGCACGGTTCACCCCACATTCTACCGGCAAAGTAGTTGCTCCAACGTAATTATCTGTTCCCTGGGCAATTCCCCCTATCCACTCGCCTGCTCCGGTCAACTCAAAACTAATTTCATTTAAGGCAGTTGGGCAACGCTGCCCGTTTTTATCAACAACTTCAACCTGTAGCAAGGCCAAATCAGCCCCATCGGCTTTAAAACCTACCGGCGACTGCATGCCGGTTAATTTAATTGCATAGGGTTTTCCGGTAGTTTTTATAATATCCTCCGAAACCACTTCGCCAGTTTCATTGTAAGACACGGCTTTTATTTCGCCGGCTTTCCACTCAACATTCGGGAAGGTGAACAGGAAATGGTACGAGCGTTCGCCAAAGCCTTTGGATTTACCATTAACAAACAGCTCAACCCGGTCGGCTGCCGAAACCACATAAACGGGCTTCACAGTGCCTGGCCGATAATTCCAGTGTCCAATAATGTGCGAGAGGTTCCGGTCAGGGTCAACCCAGCCATTCCACATTACCTGGTGAGCATAAAAGTTGTCTTTCGGAATACGCATCGGGTCAACTTCGCCACTACGACGATAGTTTTGTGCCCCGCGATAGTGCGTGTTGGTATCGGAGAAAATAATATTGGCACCACCGCTACTTACCCGTGTTCCGGTTCCGGGACGCTGGACATAGTAGTCGTACCAACGTACTACATTTTCAATGGCATGCGAATCCTGGTTGTGATTATAAGCAGATGCATCTTTTACTTTACTTCCACTGATATTATGGGCAAATGTTCCGCCTGAGCCATTTTTATGATAGGGGGGGGTATATTCATCCCAATATTTACGCAATCCCTCGTCGCGCGAATACTCGGTGGCAAACAAAGGTTTTCCCGCACTCTTGTTAATGTATAGCATTTCGCCTCCATATTCGGCTATTTTGCTGTCCAACATCTCGCGGCTACCAATAGCACGCCCTCCATGGCGATCGTATGCATTCCGGATTTGTTTTAGTTCAGCCATATGTTCTTCGCTGATATTTTCGTTCCCACCTTCGTAAAACAAAATGCTCGGGTTATTACGGTTGTAAATAATTGCGTCGCGCATTACCTCGCAACGTTGCTCCCATTGCCTGCCTTTTGCATCTCTTTCTGCATCACCGGCAGGCATTACCTGGATTAACCCTACACGGTCACAGGATTCTACATCCTGTTTCCAGGGAGTGATATGCATCCAGCGTACAAAATTCCCATTCGATTCAATTATCAGTTTGTTGCTGTAATCGCTCAGCCAGGCTGGCACTGACATACCCACTGCCGGCCATTCGTTGCTGGTACGCTGTGCATAACCTTTCATCATTATCACCCGGTCGTTCAGGTAAACCATTCCGTTTTTAAAGGCGGTTTTACGAAATCCGGTGCGAATTGGAACTTGATCAACAACTTTCCCATCCACAATAACCTCCGAGATTACGGTATATAAATAGCCGTATCCCCAACTCCAGAATTCTAAGCCAGATAGTTGCTGTGAGGCTTCCAGCTCAATTTGCCCGTTTGGCGAAATCATCCTTGGTGTTCCTTTAAAACGGGCCACTTCTTTCCCTTCCAAATCATTAATGGTAACCTGAAGGCCGGCAATAACAGCCGAGGAACTTTCATTTTTTAATTCTGATTCAACATGAATTGTAGCTGATTTTTCTGAAATATTATAGCCGGTGGCATAAACATAGGTGCCTGTAGTTCCAAGTGTAGAATACAGCGGAAGTGTTTGGTATACCTCTCCGGCAGTATGCAAGTATACATTTTTAGGAATGCCGCCATAATTGGCATTGAAGTTTTTATCGTTCCACTGGTAGCGTTGGTTGTAGAAACGCTCCCGGTAATCCCAACTGTTGTTTGTTCGCACAGCAACCATATTCCTGGCGGGATAAGGTTTCACCAGGTGCGAAATATCCAGGCCTACCGCCATAATTCCATTCTCGTGAAGCCCAACCAGCGTTCCATTCACATAAATATCACCGGCATGGCGAATCCCTTCAAATTCCAGAAACACTTTCGGATTTTTGTCCTCTTCGGGCATGACGAATGTTTTCCTGTACCAGGCAATACCTGTTGACAGATCAACAATATCTTTCTTGAAAGCTTCATCTTCATTCCAGGCATACGGAAGAGTAATGGTTTTCCACCCGGAGTCATCGAAGTTGGATTGCTCTGCTCCTTCAATATCACCAACATATAATTTCCATCCGGGATTGAAGTTATACCGGACTCTTTGTGCATGTGTGTTATAGCTAAAAGCAAAGTTCAATATGAAAAACAATAAAACAATTAAAACGGAACAATTCCGGTGAGAATTTTTAAAATTGAGCTTTAGGTACATTTTCTTTTTTTCTAACATCAATATTGCTTCAAATTTATAAATTGAAAATGCCCTCCTTGCGGAGGGCATTTTATTTTAATATTCTGGATTTTGATACATTCCCGCAGGGTTCCCTTTATTACTGTCAATGGCACTAATTGGGATGGGTCTCAACCGGTGTTTAGCATAGGTGAAATTAGAAGCGGCAATCACGTTGTTTTTAATCACACGATCCCATTTATTAAGACGTTTGATTTCAAACCATCTGTATTCTTCTGCAAATAATTCGCGGCCTCTTTCGTCAAGAATCCAATCGATATTGATTTCTGATGGCTCAACTCTCCATTTTACAGGAACATTACCGTTATTAAAAGCCCTTTTTCTTACCACATTAAAGTGGTCAGCTGCCTCATCCAGTTTATTTTGATGAAATTCAGCTTCGCCAGCAATTAAAAATGCTTCGGCATACCTAAATAAAATAATGTCGCCAGGCCCTCCTGTTGAATTTACAAAAGATTTCACCTCCGACTGGGATGATGCAGAGCTGGAAGCATTTCTTACCCAATAAGAATGTTTCCGGCACCCCACATAAACACTTTGCCAGTCATTTTGCATTCGTGGGAAATATTCATCACCAGGACGTGGACCCCAGATTGTATCGCCTTTGTAATACACTCTTTTAGGAAACCACAGATGAGTATAAGAGTCACCCCATTTTTCAGACAATTCTTTTCCCGGATAGTTGGTGATAATTGGTTGAACAAAAACTGAATCTTCGTCAACAATTAACATATCGGCTGTAAAATACTGATCTCCGTTATTGCCCCAATCAATCTGGTTATTTTTAACAATTGTACCTGTAACTCCGGATGTTGAGCTAATGCTTCCATCCACGGGTCGCCATCCATATAATGTATCTACGGCAGTTCCCGGGTCATCGAATTCGCGAATATATAAGAAATGACTTGCTAATGCGTTTTCGTCATTGAAATAATACTGGTAAAAGAAGGAACCATATTTTCTCAGGTCGTAGTTGTCTTTGCGTTTATCATCCCGGTAGTCCCAAATATCATAACTCATATAATCGGTAGGGCGGGCCCTTCCCCATGAGCGACCGCCAAGATAAAAGTCCCTGGCGATACCGTTTGCTCTTCTTGAATATGGAGTCCAAACACAACGCATGTAGTTCCTGCCATAGTCATCATTTTGTCCTTGAAAAGCGATTCTAAAAATTGTTTCTAAGTTGCCATCTTCCGGTCCTTCAAATCGGTTTTGAAAAAGACAAGAAAAATAATTAGGGTGTCGGACCATATATTTTTGCTGCATTCCTTCTCTCATACTTTCATAGGCTGTAACCGACCAATTAAGACCTCCACGAACTGTATCTGCATCATTGGCAAAAGGACCTATTTTTGAGTCGACCAATGAGAATTGTCCTGAATTGATAACTGCTTCTGCCATTGCTTCAGCTTTTTCCCAATATTCAGAAGAACTGCCGGCAATTTCTTTAGGTGTTTGATATACATCACCGCCTGCAGCCATATATATTTTTGCTAAAAGCATACGGCATGCATTTTTGCTTACCCTGGCATTATTAGTATTTTCATCCAGAACATCAATTGCGTCTAATAAAAGTGTTTCTAAATATGGAATGATTTCTTCAACGGGTGTACGTTCAAAATCATCTTTGGGGCTATCAATAGGTTCTTTTATCAGGGGAACATTCCCGAAGGTCATAAAAAGCTCGTAATAAGCTAATGCATAAAAGAATTTTGCTTCTCCCACTGCTTTTATAACTTCCGGATCATTTTTTATTTCTTCACTATTCTCGCCATGATACATGACCCGAAGTGCGATACTGATTATTTTATATTCTTTCTCGAATAATCTTTCCAGGGGGTAAAAACTCGGGTTCAAGTTATTATCGTATGAATTGAATACATCATATCGTTCCCCATGGTCAATGTTGTACAAATTTACCGAACCTAAATCGGTTCCCAAATTTTCGAAACAACCATAATATTCGATTTGTCGTCCCCTGTCGTACCAAACATCAAATAAGGCATTTGTTGCATTAGCCAGGGTTTTTGCGTCATTTTCAAACAGCCCGTCTGTATTTACAAAATCTCTGGTTTCAATATTTAACTGATCATCGCAGCTAAACAAGAAAAAACTTAAAAAGGCAATTATAAATATCTTTTTCATTTTTCTAATTTTTAACATTTATACACTTCACTTAAAAACTTAGCTTAAGCCCAAAAATCCAATTCCTGGTTGTAGGGTATCCATACAGGCGATCAACCTCTGCCTCCGTTTGATTATTTGTATAATTCAACGAAGGATCATAACCAATATAATCTGTTATTGTCAGGAGGTTTTGCCCGGTAACATATAACCGGACCTGGTCAACTCCAATCCTGTTTAAGATTGATTTTGGAAAACTATAACCTAAAGTTACATCCTGTAAGCGCGTATAAGTTCCATTCTGATAATAAGACAGTCCCCCGTATTGGTTTCCGCCACGTTTAACACCGTCTATAGTAGAAGGCCATGAAGGTCGTCCGTATTGTGTATTTGGATTTTCGTCGGTATAATAAGGAATATCTAAAGAATGCGTCCTGTCTGAAAGCAACACCGGAATTCTTCTTAGTGTTCCTTGTACATGATTGATCAAAAACGAAAGATCGAGATTTTTATATTTAAATTGCATCCCAATACTTCCCATCCATTCTGGTTGGGTTTGGCCAATAATTGTTTTATCAGCCTCATCAATTTTTCCGTCAGGTATTTTCGTACGAATTGTTGAGCCATCTTCCAATGTTTCCCATCCGCCTATATCTTTTACTTTTGCTTCTCCCGGAACAATGTTTTTACCATCGCCTTCCTGCCCAACCACATTATCCATATAATCCGGGGGAGTTTCACCTTCCTGTAGTACTCCATCAAAAACATAATCGTAAATAACCCCGATTGATTCGCCAATGTACCAGCCATTGGTATAGTCATCCTCACCATCGCCGTATAGTTTTGTAACTTTATTAACGTTTTTAGTGAAAGTGGCTGATATGTTCCAGTTAAAATCATTGTTATTAACAACAATAGAATTTAAAGCAACTTCAATCCCTTTATTTTCAATGCTTCCTATGTTGGTTAAAATTGAGGTAAAGCCAACCATTGACGACATATCTCTATTTAGCAAAAGATCTGTTGTTTTCGTTTTATATCCCTCAATAACACCTGATATTTTACCCTCGTATAATGAAAAATCAACCCCTAAATTTACCTGTGCTGATTTTTCCCATTCCAGTTCCTTATTTGCCAGCGATTTTTGAACCAGGCCTTCAACAATATTACCAGAAGCATCTTGTCCGGTAGTATAGTAAACTTTTTCCCCTTCATTATAAATTGACCGGTACCCAATTCCTTCATTCCCGGTATGAGCATACGAAAATCTCAATTTCAAATTATCAATAAAGTTTGCGTTGTTCAGAAAATTTTCCTCGCTAATTCGCCAACCTAAAGACCCGCCAGGGAAAATCGCTTCCCGGTTTCCCGGAGAAAATTTGGAAGAACGATCCCTGCGAACAGTAAATTGTGCGAGGTATTTTCCTTTATAAGAATAATTAACACGCCCAATCATTGATTCTAAAAAGGTTTTTTCTTCTGCGCTACTTAAGTTCCGTTCATCAACATCACCTAATTGTAACGCAGTCCATCCATAATAATCTGTTCCAAAATTCTTTGCATAAGCCCATAACTTCTCATTTTTGTACTTTTCTGTTGAGAAAACAAATGTTGCCCCGATCTTATGATCGCCAAATGTCTGATTATAGGAAAGCAAATTTTCGATGTTTACAAAAGTTCTGTGATCTCGGGAAATTGAAGCGTTTTCATATTTATCGAATGCCTCAACCAGTTTCGTATATTGAGGAATAAATCTCTTATCATTATAAAAATCAAGAATCGTATTCACTGAAATTTTATAGGAGAAATGCTTCAGAAAACTTAGCTCAATGAATGTATTATTCATCAACCTGGTTCTATCCCTTTGGTCTTTGATCTCGATCTCTGTAAATGGATTATCAATATAAGTATCAGGGTCCATGGGATATAAAGTATAACGGTCTTGTGTTGTTTCATCCTCATACATTTTGCCTAAGGGGCTAATTTGAAAAGCTGACCGGAATATCCCGTCAGGAATTACATCCTGTGTACTTTTCCTCATAAACATATTGGTTCCAATTTTAAACCAATCATTTACCTGGCTCGATATATTTGCACGGACCGATTGCCTTTCGAACCCAGAATTTTTAACCAAACCTGTTTGGTCTACCCAGTTTGCGGATAAATAATACTGGGTTTTCTCTGTACCGCCAGTCATCGATAAGTTATGGCCGGTCATCGGCGCCGTCTGGAAAAGTTCTTCCTGCCAATTATAGGATTTTCCCATATTATACATATCAAGCTCATTTCCGACCCCCAAAATTGTTTCTACTGATAAGTCACGGGCTTCATCGTAACTCAATGCGTTGGTCATCCGATATATTTCTCTTCTTTTATCAATGTAGCTATCAACGGATAAAAGATCAACGTTATTTGTAGCAGATGCCAATCCAAAATACCCGGAATAAGAAATCGATGGCTTCCCTTTTTCCCCACTCTTTGTAGTTACTATAATCACCCCATTTGTTCCTCTCGAACCATAAATAGAAGTTGAAGCAGCATCTTTTAAGACTTCAATTGATTCAATATCATTAGGGTCTACATCATTAATTGACCCACCGGGAATTCCGTCAACAACGACTAGGGGTGAGTTCGACGCTTTCATTGAATTTATCCCACGAATTAAGATTGATGAACCTTCTCCGGGAGTACCAAAAGGGGTACTAACATTTACTCCGGCTACAGCTCCTTGTAACGAGGAGGTTAAATTTGTAGCAGGAATATCGGAAAGACGTTCCTCGCCAACTGAAGCAATAGCTCCCGTTAAGTCTCGTTTCTTCATGGTTCCGTATCCAACGGCAACAACTTCATCTAAACCAATTGCATCTACAACCATCGTTACATTTATATTGGTCTGTAATCCCACCTCAATTTCCTGGGTTTTCATTCCAACAAAAGAGAATAACAATACGGCATCTTCGGGTACATTAGGCAAACTGAAATTACCATCAATATCGGTAATAGTACCTTGTGTACTACCTTTTATTATAACTGTTACTCCGGGCAAAGTTTCTCCATCTTCAGTATATACAGTACCTGATACTTTCGAAATTTGATTCGCATCAGGAGATGATGTACCTAACGATTTTGGAGCCAATACAATTTGCCGATCAAGGACGGTATAGTTAATATCTGTATCAGCTAACAAGTTATTAAGAATCTCATTTATCTTTTTGTTGTTAACATTAACGCTCACTTTCTTTTCAACATCAACAAGTTTCTTGTTGTAGAGAAAAAAGAATTCACTTTTCTTTTCAATTTCATTTAAAACATTTTCAATCGATGTATCCTCAATTTGAATGCTTAACCGGGTGGTTTGAGAATATCCGACCGAGGCCATCAATTGTCCCAGAGATAATAGTGTTAGTAGAATAGTTAGTTTCATTGTCATGCAAATTTTTCGAGAGAAGAGCACATGTCTTCCTTTTGGATAAAAACACCAAATTTTTTTCATAATTTTGTAATGATTTAGTTAATATTTATTCTAAATTATCCGGCATAAACTTTTAAAACTCTTATTCCGGATTGGAACCGGAGTTTGATCGGCAAATCTCACTCCGGTTTATTTATAAGTTCATTTCATATGCTTACAATTTATGTTCGTATCTGAATAGTCTTCTATAAGTTTTAGTCAATTTCGTATTTGTATGTAGTTTAAACCTAAATTTGTTTTGTATAGCCCTATCAGTTTTCTCGTTTGCTTATGTAAATCTGTTTCTTTTCAAATGTCCCATCTGATAGTTCCTCTCTTGTTTTTATCTCATAATCTACAGGGGCAGATATTTTTAGCAATTTTAAAACCTGTTCTAACGACTCGCTACTAAAGGTAGCCCTGTATATATATTCATTAATTTCCTTATCAACAATATTAATATCGGCATTAAACCAACGGCCAAGCCGTTTAGCAACAACATCCATTGGTTCATCATAAAATGTAATTGTACCATCCCGCCATGAAGTATAACGTTTTGGATTTACTTTATGAGCTAAAACTTTACCATTCTGATTATCAAAAATAGCCTGATAGCCAGGAGTCATTGTCCCCAGAACTTTTTTGTTCCCATTAATTTTAGAAGATAACTTTACCTTACCTTGGGCTAATACAACCTCTATTTCCTCTTCATCAGAATAATTTGCTACATTAAACTCAGTCCCCAAAACTTCAACCTGAAGGTTACGTAGATTGACAATAAATGGCTTTGTTTCATCGTGTTTTACCTGAAAATAAGCTTCGCCTGTAAGCTCAACCGTTCTGTCATTATTAGCGAAGTTATGGGGAAACGTTAGTTGAGAACCAGAATTCAGCCATACTTCCGTACTATCTGGCAACTTAAATTTTGTTACCATTCCGTACCTGCAATTAATGGTTTCAACTAAACTGTATTCATTTTTTTCTTCGAACGATTTGAAATACTTATAACTTATTCCTCCAGCATAGCCAATTAATGCAATTACTAAAATAGCTGCATATTTTTGTATTCTAAATCTCCTGTTTTTGAGATTGGGCAATAGTCGTTTGTTTACATTATTTAATGCTTCAAAAGAATTAAACCCCTCCATTTCATCTAACAAACCAAAAGACTCCCAGGCAATCTTTGTATTCTCAAATTGCTTTTTAGCTTCTGGTGATGAAACTATCTTCTCCTCAACTGCAACCCGGAATTCTTCTGACAATTCGCCAGCAAAATATCCGGGCAACAATTCTTCAAATTCTTCGATTGTTAATTTCATTTTCTCTATTAATCTTTTCTATCTATGAAAACGACATATTAATCTTCTGTTATAGTAGACGACTAACCAAATAAAAACACATATTATTTTTTTGATTTTTTCTAGCTTAAAAGCCAGGCAATAATCATAGAAGGGAGGAAATCGGCAAGTTCAATACGCAATATTTTTATTGCTCTGCTAATTTGTAATTCAACAGTTCGCTTTGATAATTTCAGTTTGTCAGCAATTTCCTGATTTGATTTACCTTTTATTCTACTCAGCTCAAATATTTCTTTACAACGGGGAGATAACTTGTTCATACAGTTTTGAATTGCTAACCGGAGTTCCGTTTCTGTAATCATCATCTCTGTTTGATTTGTAGGCTCTGTAGCTGAGATAAGAAATGTTTTCTGGTATTTTTCTATTACTTTATGATGTTTAATTTCATCAAGGCAACGATTTCTTAAGGAAGTAAACAGGTATGATTTCAATGAGGTTTTTATTTGAAGACAGGGAGCCTCAACCCATAATTGCACAAAAAAATCTTGAACTAAATCTTTTACAGCTTCTTTGCTGCTAATATAACGCATTGAAAAAGTACAGAGCCCTGAATAATAATAATTAAAAATATAATCAAATATGTCTTTATTCCTGCTACGTAAACCTTCAATAAGAATACGTTCGTTCATCTCAAATGGTTTAATCTGTCTGCAAAATTATAAATATAATTGCAAATCAAAAGTTTGAAATTAGACAAGAAAAGATATCTGTTCACACATGCCTTTACATTGATATTTCTCATACAAGAAGAATGTACGTTTTATTGTCATACAACTAAGTGCTAAATATACACTTTCCCTCCAGACTCATCCATATAATCATCAAACTCTGTGTCCAACGGTAGTTATCATTTGTTTAATCCCTCTTAACGTCGTCGTCGGGAATTTGTCCGGTTTTTTTCCAAATTAAAAAGAAAGAAGCCATTTTGAAGCATCATATAAGTTGTACAAAATTGATAATATAAAAAATCCCTTTCTTAATGCTCTCTCAAAACATTTCTCCAGAGCGACCTGTTTGGGTAAAATCATAACTGACTTATTACATTTTTGTAAAATCTTTTTAACAAAATATACATTCGATAGCAACAATTCTGTCACATTTTAGCAAGACCTTCGCGGGATAAATAGATAAGTAAATGGACAGAAGAAGATTCTTTACCAAATCGTTGGCTACCGGATTGATTTTTAGTAGTATGCCTTCGTTTGCGGGGACATTAGCCCAAAAACAAAAACTTTTCAGGATAGTACATATTACCGATACGCACATTTTCCCCTCAGATAAAGTAGAACATGCAATGAGCCGGCTAATGAACGAAATTAGCCAGATGAAGGAAAAACCAGACTTTGTTTTACATACAGGCGACCATATTATGGACTCATTAGATAACTCAAAAGACAGAGTTGCCAAACTGTGGGAGGCGTGGACAGAATACTTCAAGAATAAATTAACTTATCCAATGTATGCTTGCATTGGCAATCATGATGTGTGGGGCTGGAGCATGGAAGATGATTCCGTAAAAAGTGATCCAATGTTTGGAAAAGCATGGGCAATATCAATGCTCGGCCTTTCTGACAGGTATTATTCTTTTGAAAATAAGGGGTGGAAGTTCATATGCCTGGATAGTTCATATTATTTGGAAGAAAAGCACACGTATACGGCTAAACTGGATGAGGAGCAATTTAACTGGCTGCAAAAAGAACTGAAAGATACCAATACCAAAACACCTGTTTGTGTTGTGTCACATATTCCTATTCTATCAGCTTCGGTTTTCTATCATGGTGATAATGCAAAAAGCGGTGACTGGCAGGTTCCTGGCGCCTGGATGCATATTGATTCTAAGGAAATAAAAAATTTATTTTATCAATACCCAAATGTAAAAGTGGCATTAAGCGGACACATGCACCTAATAGATAAAACGGAATACCTTAATGTAAATTACCATTGCAATGGTGCAGCATGTGGGGCGTGGTGGAAAGGAAAATTCCAGGAATTTGAGCCAACTTATGCCGTAATTGATTTTTTCAGCGATGGAACGGTTAATACAGAATTAATTCCCTACTAAATACAAACTGTTCAGGCATGTTGTTAAATGTGTAATAAAAAAGAAGCAACGTTAATTGTTGTTACTGAAAATGAGATACGTTAAGCAGAAAAATCAGATGAGCCTCAACGAATATGAGAAATTTTTTAGGGATAACTTCCAACCTGCAACACTCGTAGCTTATCGTTATATTGGGGATCATGCATTAGTAGAAGACATTGTTCAGGAATCTTTTATCTCTATATGGGAAAAACAATCTGAAATATTTAAAGACCAGCAAAGTCTGAAAAAATATTTGTTTGTTACCGTACGGAATCGAACAATTAGCCATTTACGCAGCATAAAAATTAAACAAGTGGATTTGGAACCGTCTTTTGAAATTCATCAGGAAGACGACGAAGAACTTTATCCTGAAGAAGAGCTGACTATTCGTATCTCAAAAACGATAAAACAAATGCCATCAAGATGCAGAGAAATTTTTCTTCTTGCTTATATTGAAGGTATGACATATAACGCAATTGCGAAACAATTATCAATTTCAAAAAACACGGTAAAAACCCAGATGGGTATTGCTTACCGTATGTTAAGGAAAGAATTGAAGGATGTTTATGTAAGTATTCTGCTATTTATTACCCATTATAAAAAATTGACCCCATTATTTTAGAAAAAAAACACAGGAAGAAACATAACCCGGGATATGTTAAAGGAGCCCGGAAAATATTTTTCACCCTCTGCACACAAATCTGCGTTATGATTATATAATGGAGAAGGAAAAAAATATAGAGCTGGAAAAAATTGTGTCGTATCTTCATAAAAGTGATGACACTTTGGGAGTTATCGACCCTGAATTGAAGAACTCTGATGATTATAAAGAGTTGGAAAGGATTTATAAATTAAGAGAACATGTATCTTTTCTTTATAAACAAAAATCAGAAAAAGATATCTGGGAAGAAATAAGTTTAAGGCTAAAACCCCGGAGGTTATACTTTAATTGGTTAAAATATGCTGCAATCATAATCTTGTCTTTCTCTGCGGGTTTATCGGCAATCTATTTTTCGGGGGTGAAAAAACATAAAATAGCCTATAGTAGTATTACCTGTCCAAAAGGCCAGATAACAAATCTCACACTTTTCGATGGAACAAAGATTTGGTTAAATTCTGAAAGCACCATTAAATATGCGTCAGATTTTAATAGCAGTAATAGAGAAGTATTTGTTGAAGGAGAAGCTTATTTTGAAGTTACCCACAACAAAAAAAATCCTTTTATCGTGCACCTGAAAAAATCAGATATTCAGGTTTTTGGTACTAGTTTTAACGTAAAATCATATCCCGAGAGCGATGATGTGGAAGTTATTTTGCTAAAAGGGAAAATAGAGTTTATTACCAACACTGGCTCTGTCATGTTAAAACCCAATGAACAAGTTATATTCTCGGCCAGACAAGGAACAGTTAAAAAAGCCCAGGTTGACACCGAAAAAACATTGGGATGGAAAGACGGTGAGTATTTCTATTCCAATGAAAAACTGGCAAGCATAATACAACAGATACAACGATGGTATGGCGTTGAAATCGTTCTTAAAAATAGAACTATTCAGGATTACACATTTACCGGTGTTATTGACAGAAAAAAATCGATAGGTTATAATTTACGGACAATTGAAATGACAAAGCGAATTAAAATAGAATATAGTGATGATAAAATAATAATAACAGAGAGGCACTGAAAACCAGTTGTTATTTAGCTGTATTATTTATATTCCCCCTTTCTACTCTACAAAAATTACTTTATAATTTAATAGGATAATTACGTTATTACATTGTACTGGCACAACACAAAAAATCTCTACAAACAGCCAAATTTTACAAAAATTATTTTCACCCCCTATTGGCTTATACACGTTAATTATACGGGTGAATATGATAAACCAGGATGAATAGAAGATGAAGCTTTTTTAGAAAAAGGAGATACCAATATTCATAAAATAAAAGATCATTCTCAAAATACAATTTAGCATATAACTAGTATTAAATAGAATAAAAAAACCGGTTAATGGTTGCCACATTCCCGGTTCCTATAAAGTTAAATCAATGCATCGACTGACAATCTACAAGCATTGAAATATAAACATTTACAAATACAAAAGTATGAAAAAAATTCGAAGTGATTTAGAGATGGAGAAGAAACTCCATTTGAGAAAATTGTTTTTAGTTATGAAATTAACTTTGTTTCTGATTGTTTTAGGAGTAGTAAGTAGTACTGCGAAATCATATTCGCAGAAAATTCGTCTGCAATTGGACTATGATGATACTACGATAAAAGAAATCTTTAGTGAGATTGAAAATAAAAGTAATTATACTTTTATCTACAGCAATGATGATTTTGATATTGAAGAAAGGGTTAGCGTTAAAGTTAACAACGCTTCTATTCAGAAGATTTGCGATGTGTTGCTCAAAGATTCAGGAATGAGTTATAGCATTTTTAATGATCTGGTTATTCTAAAAAGACAAAGAAGTAACAGCATTTCAGATGGAAACAGCGAGCAGGAAAATATAAGCATTAAAGGAAAAGTAACAGACTCTTCTGATTTGCCACTACCTGGAGTATCTGTAATTATAAAAGGCACAATGAAAGGCACAGTTACAGATGTTGACGGCAACTTCGTATTAACAAATATTCCTGAGAATACAATATTGGAATTTTCATTTGTTGGAATGAAGAACCAGGAATTGACTGTGGCAGGAAAGACGAACATTAAAGTGGTTATGGAAGACGAAACCATTGGGTTGGATGAAGTTGTAGCTATTGGATACGGCAATTTAAGAAAGAGAGATTTGACAGGATCAATAACCTCGATAAATTCTGAGATAATACGGCAACAACCTACTGTAACATTTGAGCAGTCATTGCAGGGACGTGTTTCCGGGGTGCAAGTAACCCAATCTTCAAATGCTCCGGGAGGAGGCTTAACAATGAGAATTCGCGGAGGAAATTCAATTAATGCCGGAAACGAACCATTATATGTAATCGATGGCATCCCTATTTATAATGATAATGATGCCTACTCACCAATTGGACTGGGTATTTCAAAAGAACCCTCGGCAAGTGCCCTGGCAAGTCTTAATGTTAACGACATCGAATCTCTGGAAGTTTTAAAAGATGCTTCGGCAACTGCCATATATGGTTCACGAGGTTCAAATGGTGTTGTCATTATTACTACTAAACGTGGTAAAGCCGGACAAAATAATGTTAATTATGATGCTTATTTCGGGGTTCAGGAAGCGGCAACCAAAATTGACGTAATGAACAGGGAACAGTACATACAGTTTTATAATGACTTGGAAGATGCCCGAAAAAATAATGGTAGAGGAGATAATGATATTCCTTTATCCGATGAAGTAATTGCTCAGTTTGCCGACACTGACTGGCAGGATGAACTTTTCAGACTGGCATCTGTTCAAAATCATCAATTAACATTTAACGGAGGGAACAAAGCTGTACAATACAATGCTTCTGCAAATTATTATGATCAAAACGGTGTAGTAACAGGTACAGATTTTAAACGCTTAAGCGGAAGATTAAATCTTGATGTAAAAGCAACAGATTGGTTAACCCTTGGTAACAGTTTTTCGTTTAGTCATAACATAAGAAATGCAGGTGTACTTAACGGAGATGGTGGCACACAAGGATTTATTTATAGCGCTTTGCATACTCCGCCTATTGTTCCTGTATATGATGAGGAAGGCAATTATTACAGCATGGGTCGGGATTGGATGGAAGACACAGGATTATTTGCGATTATGAGACCCGGAGTTCCCATAATTAATACTCCTCTGGCTGCGGCTCATAATATAAAAAATAACACCGTAACTAACAGAACAATCGGTAATTTTTATGCAGAAATCAAACCAATAAAAAACATAAAAGTAAGAACTACCTTTGGTGGTGATGTTAGTGATGCTTACAATACGTTTTTTGTCCCTGCAAATCTTAATCCCGGAAAAAATACAAATGGGGTAGGGACTGTTGCTACTGCCAGAAATATAAACTGGATTAATACCAACACTTTAACTTATAATAATAAGTTTAACGAAATCCATTCAGTTACGTTTCTTCTCGGGTCTGAATTCCAAGAAAACACAAATAAAAAGACCTACATGAAAGCAACTGATTTTTTTACCGAAAATCTGGGAGCTGAAAATCTGGGTATAGGTGCAAATTACAACGCTCCGTATAACTATTCAACAGAATGGTCAATTGCATCATTCTTTAGCAGGGTAAATTATCAGTTAAAAGACCGGTACTTGTTTACCGCAACAATTCGTGCTGACGGCTCTTCTCGTTTTGGAGTTGGAAATAAATGGGGATATTTTCCCTCGGTGGCATTAGGCTGGCGTGCTTCAGAAGAAAGTTTCATAAAACAATCAATCCCTTCTATAAGTAATCTTAAATTCAGAACGAGTATGGGAATCACCGGAAATACAGAAATTGGTACGTATCAGTCGCTTTCTACATTAAGCACAACCAGAACTATTTTAGGAGACACACCGGTAGTTGGATTAGCTCCTGATCGTATTCCAAATCCTGATTTAAGATGGGAACAAACGCAACAGGCAGATATCGGTTTTGACCTTGGTTTATTTAATAACCGAATTAATATCAATACCGACTTTTATATTAAAAAAACAAAAGATCTCTTGTTTGATTTTGAAGTGCCATACTCTTCCGGATTCAGTTCTTCTTTACAGAATATTGGCAGCATTCAGAATAAAGGGGTTGACTTTTCACTACAGGCAGACATCGTTCGAAAAAAAGATTTTTCATGGTCGTTTAGTGGAAACATTTCTGCTAACCGGAATAAAGTACTCGATCTTGGAGGAAATAATGATATCGAAGTTGGAGATACCGGAGGTAACATTAGTGCTTCTCACGGTAGTCTGTTACGTGTAGGAGAACCGGTTGGAGTTTTTTATGGAAATGTTTTTGCAGGGATGTGGCAAAGCGAGGAAGAAATTGAAGAAGTAGGACTTGACTTAACTGCTAGTCCGGGAGATCCCAGATATGAAGATATAGATGGAGACAAAACATTTAGTTATTCAAATGACCGGACTATAATTGGTGATCCCAATCCCGATTTTATCTATGGACTGACCAATATGTTTTCCTATAAAGGATTTGACCTTAGTGTTTTTCTACAAGGTTCACAAGGAAACGATATTTTAAACTTTACCCGTGTTCGTTTGATGTATGCTTATTTGGGAGGAACAGAAAACTGGTCTCCCGCTGTATTAAATTCATGGAAAGAAGGCAGAGCTACAAATACGACCACAGATGTTCCTCTTGTTGGAGGAGCTTCAAGAACCGCCGTTGATACCCGGTTAATTGAAGATGGTTCTTATTTAAGCATAAAAAATGTAAGACTGGGATATACTTTTCATGATTTGAATTTTCTAAAGGCATTGAATGTTTATTTCAATATTCAGAATCTATACACATTCACAAACTATTCAGGATACGATCCCGATGTAAACTGGGGAGGACAGGATAACCTGACTCAGGGCACCGACTTAACCGGACATCCAATTGTACGTACCTGGTCTTTTGGTGTAAATGTTACTCTTTAATATTAATTCAAAAGGAAAAACAAAATGAAGAAATTTAATATTGTATTTTTAATTTTTAGCCTTCTGTTTTCAGCTTGCGATTCTTTTTTGGAAGAAAATCCAGCTAGTAGCCTTGTTTCTGAACAATTTTATAAAAACGAGGCAGATGCAATTGCTGCAATCAACGCAGTATATGATCCTCTAGATGATGGTTCTATATTTGACGGAAGTATCAATTACATGAATAGTGTTGAAACAGATGAAGCTGAACGGGGACAATACGGAGATGCAGGTGATGATTTTTATGATTCACACAACATAACAACCGACGACGGAATAATTTCCTCCTTTTGGCAGGCAAATTATATTGGTATAAACAGGGCTAACCTTGTAATAAAAAATGTACCGAAAATTGCAATTATTGACAATGATATTCAGACCAGAATTATTGGTGAAGCCAGATTTTTACGTGCTTTGTTTTATATAAATTTAACCATGGCTTTTGGCGATGTGCCTTTAATGTCGGAGCCTACAGAAAGTTTAACAAACTTAAATGTGGAAAGAGCTTCGTCATCTAATGTTTATAAATTTATTGAAGAAGATTTGATCGCAGCAGGATCGGTCCTGCCGGAAAGTTACAGTTCTTCAGAAGACATGGGGCGTCCAACTTCATGGGCTGCAAGTGCATTACTTGCAAGAGCATATCTTTATCAAAGGAAATTTGAAGATGCCCGTACTGCTGCTTTAAAGGTAATTAACTCAGAAAAATATAGTTTATTCCAGGATTACGGAGATCTTTTATTACCTGAAAAAAAGAATGGTATTGAACATATCTTTTCAATTCAATTTTTAGACGGTGAAGTAGAAAGTGCAATAGGAAGATATTATGGTGTTAATAACATTGGAAATACTCCTGCTCTTGATATTCCTGTTGCGAATATGGGACAGTCAAGCTGGCAAATAGAACAGGCGTTTTATGATGCATTTCCCGGCACTTACCGTAAGAGGATAACATTTCTTCCTACAGATATTCCTCAGTATGACACTGAAGGAAACATTACCGGAAATTTTCCTATTGCTCCACATACAATTAAATATCGCGACCCGGGGAGAGTAAATAACGGAAATGAACAAGGAGAAAATAATTTTAATGTAATCCGTTACGGAGATGTCTTGCTCATGTTTGCCGAAGCAGATAATGAGGTAAATGGCCCGACCACACAAGGAGTGGCTGCATTAAATTTAATCAGACAAAGAGCTCGGGGTGTTGGTTTGTCCGAAGAAGATGATCCTTCTGTCTATCCGGACATCGATTCCAACAAAGTAACTAAAAGCGAGTTAAGAAATATAATATTAGATGAACGGAAATGGGAATTTTGTTTCGAAGGATTACGTCGCTGGGACTTATTAAGAACGAATCGTTATTTGGAAACATTCGACGATGTAACCGAAAAGAATCTGTTATTTCCAATTCCGTTAAGGGAAATTACAGCAAATCCTAAATTGACGCAAAACAGCGGATATTAGAAATAAAGAAAACTCAGAAAAATTAGTCCTTAAACAACAATGTTACATCTAAAAATGAAAGAGTTACAGAATTTGTTTTCTGTGACTCTTTTTTGTTTGGAATCTTGCACAATTTTTATCCACAATTTCAATAAAACACCTCATTAGCGGGCATTTAAAACCCGCTGATTATTAATTGTTTATTTTTTAGTTCTTTGACATTTTTGCAATCGTATTTCGTAAGCACTTCTCTTACAGGAGTTTTGTCGAGTAGAGATATGCTAAGGATTTGTAGGATTTCGTAGATTGAGCGGTCAACTTTCAGTCTGTTACCAATTATGGCAACAAGGCAGTAAGCGATGATCGCACAATACATTTGGATTTTTACAGCATTAATAGTTGTTCCCCAGAAGGATTTTATCTTCAGATGCTGTTTTATCCACTTGAAAAACAGTTCTACTTCCCAACGCTTCTTATACAGATAAGCTATCTCGGTAGGTTTAAGTTCCATGTTGTTGGTAAGGAAAATTAGTTCCTTATCTGCTTCATGATCACAGTACTTTATCCTTCGAAGCTTCTCTGGATAATTCCTTCTTGGGGAGTAAGTTTCCAGCTTGCCGATTTGATCATATCTCACTCCGGTTGCCTTGTCAACTGGGTTTGAATACATCCGCTTAAACCGCATGTTATCTTTTGCCCGTGTAACAAAGAAAGCCCGCTGTTGGTGAAGATGGTACAATCTCTTAAAATCAATGTAAGCTTTGTCTATCACATAAAAGCTTCCGGGCTCATATATGATAAGGTCAAGAGCATTGACATCGTGCATTTTGGCATTTGAGATATACAGAAACGTTGGTATCAATGTTTTAACATCATACAAAGAATGTAGTTTAATGCCACCTTTTGTTTTCCGAAACTCAGCCCACCAAAATACACTGAGACAGAGATCTATTGTTGATGAATCAAATGCATAAACATTGCCTTCAATATTGACCTCAAAGTCCGAGCTGTAGCAGCTTTTGCGTGCTTCGCCTATGAGGACATACGCAAATTCTTCAAAAATTTTATAGCTGCGTTTTTCATTGGCAGTACCAAGGTTTCTCCTTGAGACAGTTGGGCCAAACCCCAAATGATAATATTTGGATTTATGAGCTTCAAGACTCAGAAGTAAATCTCTCATACTATCTCTTGATGTAAGTTGCCCAAATACCATGCATAGCATTTGGTTCCAACAAGTGAATGTTCTTACATATTTATTCCTGTTGTGTTTGCTGACAATTCTGTCGAATACGCGTCTGGGTAAAAAATCTGTAAGTTGAGCGAAGATATATTTGCCTTGATTCATGGATAATTGCTTATTTGCATGCAAAAATCCATATTTTCAATTCAAATCGTCACGCTATCAAAAATCGCTACAAGTACGACTAACAAAGAATTTCAAAGAACGTTTATTAATTTTTAATGCCCACTAGTGATCAGAGTTATTAAATCATCTTCTAATTTTTAATGCCCACTAGTGATCAGAGTTATTAAATCATCTTCTAATTGTGTAATGCCATTAGGCATTACCAATGGTAAGCCGAACGAAAACAGGTAACTTTTAACTCAACATTCCTAAAATAATTACGCATTATTCATGCTTATTTGTAATTTGGCACCTTAAATTAAACTCTAACCCAAAAATTGGCAAGCAAAGAGAATGACATATTGTTAATAACAGCATTTAAAAAAGGTGACTCAAAAGCCTTTGAGCAGCTTTTTAACAAACACCATAAAAAACTTTACGCTTACCTGTTTCGCCTTTTAAATTCGAAAGAAGACGCTGAAGAGATCGTTCAGGAGACCTTTATTAAAATATGGGAAAAACGTGAAGAATTCATTGAAGGTTATTCATTCGATGCTTTCCTGTTTAAAATAGCAAAAAACTCATTTATTTCACTCACACGAAAAAGAGTAAACCGTGAAGTTTTCGAGAACCATCCGGAGATTTACACCAAAGCAGACCGCAACACCTCTGAAAATTACATTATATATAAAGAAACCAAAGAAATAATTGACTCCATTATTGAAGGGCTGCCTCCCAAAAGAAAAGAAATATTCCGTTTACGCCGAATTGAAAACCTGTCGAGAAAGGAAATTGCCGAGAAACTGGAAATTTCAATCACAACAGTCGACAGCCAACTGATGAAAGCAAATAGCTATTTAAAAGAGGAATTCAAAAAATACAGTCTTTTGTTGCTAATTTTATTTCTGGGTTAACACACTCCCCTTCAAACACATAACCAGTCAGAGTTACATTATTTTATTTTTTTTTGTTTTTGAGTAATAGTAAACCCGTGTTTTTGCGTATTACTATCAAACAATCAGTGAATGAAATCAAACAAAAAGCATATTATCCAATCATTTTTTAGTAAGCAAAATTCGAAAGAGGAATTGCAACATCTATTTCGTTGGATGAACAGCGAACGTGGCAATGCAGAGCTGGAAAACGAATTGGAGGATGACTGGAGCACGTTTGAATTCAGTGATGATATAAAAGTCAACTCCCGAAAAATATTCAATAATATTGAAAAAGGAATCCGGCAGAAGAAATCGGCTGCCAGAATGCTGACCATAAAGAAAGTACTTCCGTATGCCGCTGTTTTTGTCGTGCTGCTTGGTTTTCAGTTCTATTTTAACCGGTATAAATCGGCTCCTGGCGACAACATTAAAAATTATTACACTTCAGTAATAACTGAAGAAGGACAACGATCAAAAGTAATTTTACCCGATAGTTCAATAGTTTGGTTAAATTCAAGTACAACACTTTCTTACCACGAAAATGATTTAGAAAAAGAGAGAAGGGTTCATTTAAGTGGCGAGGCATTTTTTCATGTTTCGAAAAACGCCAACAAACCATTTTTTGTACAAAACGAGCAGCTTATTATAAAAGTGCTGGGTACAGAATTTGATGTGGAGGCCTACCCCGAAACCGAAGAAATAAATGTTGTACTTGAATCGGGTAGCGTTCAGCTTAACCATGCAAAAAACGAATCGTTTAACTACCGGTTAAAACCCGGCGAAATTGCCAAATTCGATTTAACACAAAACAACCTGAACATTGCAGAAGTTGATGTAGCAAAATTCTCATCGTGGAAAAACGGCATGCTCATTTTCCAGAACGACCCGATGAAAGAAGTTATTGAGAAACTGGAACGCTGGTACAACGTTGAGGTTGAAATTAGAGACGAAGAAGTTTACAATTCAATATTTACCGGAACAATAACCAACGAAGGCTACGAACAAATATTCAGGTTAATCGACTTCACCTGTCCGGTGAAATGCGAGATTATAAACAAAACAAAAGCCGACGAAAAACCAAAAATCATTATAACTAAAGAGACATAAACTAATTAACGAACTTAAACTAAATGCTTATGACTTAAAATCTGAAGAACTTACCAAAAAAAGAGAGTTGCGCCAACAACCCTCTTCATCAAATTTTTTATCAGCCTCATCTTTTCAAGCCCGAGGCAAATTATTTTGAATTGTATTAATCCAAAATCAAAACAAATTTATGAAAAAAAAACTTTATTTACCGGTTTCCGGATTGTCATCAATCTGGAAGTCTAAACTATTCAAAACTATGAGAGCAATAATGTTCTTTTTGCTGGTTGGAACGATGCAAATGTTGGCATCGAATACCTATTCGCAAACTACCCGCCTAAGCTTATCTTTCGAGAACGAGTTGATCGTAAATATTCTGGACAGGATAGAAACTGAATCAGAATTCTATTTTATGTACGACGCTTCGGTGGTTAATGTAAACCAACGCGTTAGCATCAGTTGCACAAACAATTCTATTACGCAAATTCTTGACGAAACGTTCAAAGGCACAAATATTACCTACAAAATAGAGGATAAACAAATTGCTTTACGGGCAAAAAGTGTGTCTACAAAAACCAGTCAGCAACAAAAAACTGTTACTGGAAAAATTACGGATTCCGGCAATAATCCTTTACCAGGTGTTACCGTTCTCGTAAAAGGAACAACAAATGGTACCATTACTGATTTTGACGGCAACTATTCGCTCGGAAATGTCCCTGAAGAAGCCACGTTGGTATACTCGTTTGTAGGTATGAAAACACAGGAAATTTCTGCTGGGGAGAAATCTGTTATTAATATTATTTTAGAGGAAGAAACAATTGGCCTAGAAGAAGTTGTTGCCATTGGTTATGGTGTTCAGAAAAAAAGCGTTGTAACCGGTGCAATTTCGTCGGTAAAAGCCGATGAAATGATGACCCGCTCTGACACCCGCCCTGAACAAGCTTTACAAGGAAAAACATCGGGTGTTCAGGTTGTTTCAACTTCGGGAGCACCCGGAGCCAGTATGAAAATCCGTATCCGTGGGTACAGTTCGAACGGAAACTCTGATCCACTTTATATTGTTGACGGCTTAAGAACGACCGATATCAGCGGACTGGAACCAACCAACATTGAAAGCATGGAGGTATTAAAAGACGGCGCATCGGCAGCTATTTATGGTGCTGAAGGAGGAAACGGTGTAATACTGATTACAACAAAAAGCGGAAGTGCCGGCGAATCGAAAGTATCTTACAACTTTCAGTACACTTTACAAAGTTTAGGCAGAACTCCTAAGCTAATGAATGCTGCACAGTACCTCGATTATATGGATGAACTGGGAATGTCATCGGGAATGACAAACCCTGAAGGTTACGATACCGACTGGATAGACGAGTCGTTCGAAACTGCACCAATGCAAAAGCACAACCTTACATTTTCGGGAGGTAACGAAAAAACAACTTACCTGGCTTCTATTTCTTACCTCGACCAGGAAGGTATTGTTGCCGGAGACAAAGACAATTATAAGCGCTACTCAGGCATGTTTAACGGAAGCCGCCAGTTAAAAGAGTGGCTTAAATTTGGCAGCAGCATTCAATTGTCGCGTTCGGTAACCAAATCGTTCAACGAAAATGATGAGTACCGTGGTGTTATTGCCAACGCAGTGCTTTTAGACCCGCTTACCCCGGTTGAATATACCGGGCAGGTTCCGTCGCACGTACAAACATTAATTGATGCCGGGTACCCGGTAATGCAGGCTGACAACGGAAACTATTATGGTATTTCAAAATATGTAACCGGCGAAACCATTAACCCGTTTGTACAAAACCAACAGAATCAATCGGAAAATACGGTAACAAAAGTTATGGGTAACATTTACATGGATTTAACACCTTTTGATGGGCTTACATTCACCTCAAAATTAGGGTTGAATTACATGAATGCCAACAACCATAATTATCAGCCACAATATTACTACAGTTCGGAAATGATGAACCTTAACGCTTCGGTAAGCGAGTCGGTAATGAGCATGACTTACTGGCAGTGGGAAAACTTTGCATCGTATGTAAAAAGTATTGATGACCACAACTTTAATGTAATGTTGGGTACCGCAATCTCAAGTAACGAAATTAAAACAATAAACGCAGCAGGTTATCCATTATTAAAAGACCAGGAATCGTATGCCAACCTTGATTATATTGTAACCCAGTCGAACTCAACAGTTGGAGGAAACACTATAACCGATAACAAATTATCGTATTTCGGACGTGTAATTTACGATTACCAAAATAAATATATGCTACAGGCAACAGTACGTCGTGATGCTGCAGGTTCATCAATTCTTCCGAAAGACCAACGCTGGGGTACTTTCCCTTCTCTCTCTGCAGGTTGGGTAATTACAAGCGAAGATTTCTTCCCCGAAATTAACTGGCTTTCGTACATGAAACTACGTGGTAGCTGGGGACAAAACGGTAGCTTATCGAACCTGGGTAATTACAGTTATGCTTCTAACTTAATGTCATCAGGAAGTGCGTTGAGCACCTTATCGTGGAGTATGATAAATGCACCTTATGCCTATCCCCTGCCCGACGGATCGTATGCCACAGCTTCTTACCCATCGGTTTTAGGCAACAACCAACTTACATGGGAAACCAGTGAGCAGTTAGACATTGGTGTGGATTTTCGTTTGTTCGATGGCAAAATGAGTTTTACGGTTGACTACTACAACAAAAAAACCAAAGACCTGATTACAACCAACACGCCCCCGATTGAAGCAGGTAACGACGCTTCACCAATTAACGGAGGAAATGTAGTAAACAAAGGATTTGATTTTGAAGCAAGCTGGAGAAGCGAAATCGGCGAATTAAAATACAGTATCAATGCCAACCTTTCAACATTAACAAACGAGGTTACTTATCTTGATCCTACAATTAGTAGAATTACCGGCGCCGCAGTAAACCGGTGGACAGCAACTGCCTTTGAAAAAGGTTATCCGGTGTGGTATTTCAGAGGATACAAAACCAATGGAATAAATCCTGAAACCGGCGACATTAACATTGTAGATATTAACAACGATGGCGTAATAAACACCAACGATTACACCTACATAGGCAGTGCAATTCCGGATATTACTTTTGGTGCAACACTTAACCTGGAGTACAAAAATTTCGACTTTACCATTTTTGCCCAGGGACAACGAGGCAACGATGTATTGATGGGTATGCTGCGCACCGATCGTCTTACAACAAACAAACTTTCGTTGTTCTACACCGACAGATGGACACCAACTAACACCAATGCTTCGCGTCCATCGGCTACCGTTTCATCAGAATACTGGAACAGCGATCAAATGATTTTCGATGGTTCATTTATCAAAATCAAACAGATACAATTGGGCTATACATTACCCAAAACATTGAGCGATCAGCTAAAAATTGGTAAAACACGTGTGTACATGTCGTTAGACGATTATTTCATCTTTACCGATTACCCGGGTATGGACCCTGAGGCTGCCAGTACAGTCAATAACAGTATCGGTATCGACAGGGGCTTCTTCCCGATTTCGAAAAAAGTATTATTCGGACTTTCATTAAATTTCTAACCATTTAATAGTAAATAATATGAAACTTAAACAATATATATACGGACTTTTCCTCATCAGCATCTTCCTGTTTCCCGGCTGCGATGATTTTCTGGACACCACCCAGATGGGGGTAACCAGCCAGGATGATTTTTATAATACCGATGAAGAAGTAACACAAGGGCTTTACGCCATTTACGACAAGTTACAAAGCAGCGACTTAAACACTTTCCGTTTTAAAATAGCACTTTCCGACGATGCGCTGGCCGGCGGCGGAGGCCGTGGCGATAATGTTGATACGGAAAAACTTAACGAGTATACCTACGGGACCAATAATGGTAGTTTAACAAGCATGTTCGAAAAATATTATCAAATTATTTATACTGCCAACCTATTGATAAACAAAGTAGAAAATGCCGACACACCGGTAAAACAAATTGCAGTTGCCGAAGCAAAAACACTTCGTGCGTATGCTTATTTCGAACTCGTTTCGCAGTGGGGACCGGTGCCGTTGGTTACAACTCCTTTAAATCCTGATGAATATGCACAACCCAATTCTACTGTTGAAGCGCTTTGGGCACAAATAGAAACCGATTTGTCAGAAGCGATACCCAATCTTCCTTTAAAAAGTGCACAATCAGAAGCTCAAAAGGCAAATGTTTCAAAAGGTACTGCACAAGCATGGTTAGGAAAAGCCTATTTGTACCAGGAAAAATACGCACAGGCAGCCGAACAGTTTGAAGCGGTTATTACAAGTGGCGAGTATGAATTGCTTGAGGATTTTTCAACAGTAACCCGCGAAGTATCGGAATTTGGCTCTGAATCGGTTTTTGAAGTTTCTTATGCAAAAGACATTTCATCGGTAACTGAATGTACCTATATTGTAGCTTTCTGCGGGCCCCGGAGCCCTTATTTTAAAGCAGGGACCAGTGGGCTTTCAGAAACCGGTTGGGGGTTTATAAACCCAAGTCAATCGTTATACGATGCTTATGTTGAGGCCGGCGATGTAGTGCGCCGCAAAGCAACAATAATGAGCGAAGAAGAATTGATTAACGAATACGGAGGATCGTTCCGTAACGATGGAAACCTGCCTTATGCCAATTATGGTTCTATTCGTTTAAAACATGGCGCCTATGTTGCCGAAACACCAGGAGAAGCATATCATACCATTGGCGGGATTAACTTCCGTATCACCCGTTATTCAGATGTACTGCTGATGGCTGCCGAAGCCTATAACCGCATGTCGTCGGCAAATGATGTAAAAGCGCTTGAGTATGTAAATATGGTAAGAGAACGTGCGGAATTACCGGCATTAACAGTTACCGGCGATGCCTTGTTTGAGGCCATAAAAACAGAACGCCGTTTAGAACTTGCGTTTGAATTTGTACGTTACCAGGACTTAATCCGTTGGGGCGATGCTGCCAATGTTTTAGCCGAACAGGGAAGAGAAATTCCAAAAGGCGACGGGACATTCTTTGAAAATCCTGAAGCCGGCTTTAAAGAAAAACACTGGCTGCTTCCTTTCCCCGAGAACGAAATAATGGTTAATCCAAACATTGTTCAAAATCCGGGCTGGTAATAATAAAAACAAAAGAATACGATCATTATATTTATGATCGTATTCTTTCAAAATAATTTAAACCATATGAAGAACTTAAACATCGCAATTCTTTTTCTCCTTTTCTGTACTGCCTGTAGTACAACAACTCTGGTTGACTGGGTTAGCACAACGCCAAATGCCCAGTGGAAAACAAATCAAATAGAAACAACAACTTTTGTCGAAAGTACAAGTGCTGAAATATACCTTGATAAACCCCAACAGGTTATTAATGGCTTTGGAAGCTGTTTTAACGAATTGGGTTGGACATCGCTGAATCAGTTAAGCGACGCCGACCGCGAATCAATTCTTAACGAATTGTTCTCGCCTGGTGTTGGAGCCAATTTCACCATTTGCCGTATGCCCGTTGCGGCCAACGATTTTTCTTTAAACTGGTATTCGTACAACGAAACCGATGGCGACTTTGCCATGAAAAATTTTTCGATAGAAAACGACAAGAACACGTTGATCCCTTTTATTAAGAATGCCAAACAATACAACCCCGATGTAAAAATATGGGCATCGCCATGGAGCCCGCCATCGTGGATGAAATACAATAAACATTATGCCAGCACCTCATCGCAACGTATGGCAAACATGGCCGAAATGTATGCTAAACAACGCGAAGCACAAGGCGACACCGCGGCTTTGGGTGGCTTTTTTGCCAATGTAGGAAACCCCAAATACCAGAACGACCTGCCGATTGATCGCGAAGGAAAAGAAGGCACCGATATGTTTATCCAGGAAGAACAATACCTGGAAGCGTACGCGCTGTATTTCTCAAAATTTATTGAAGCATATAAAAATGAAGGCATCGATATTTTTGCTGTTATGCCACAAAACGAATTTAACTCGGCACAGATATTCCCGAGTTGTTGCTGGACAGCTGCCGGATTGGCCAATTTCATTGGTTCGTATTTAGGCCCTGCCATGAGCGAACTGGGAGTTGATGTGTATTTCGGAACGATGGAGCGCCCTAAAGAAGCACTGGTTGATACGATTCTGCAAGATCCGGAATCTTCAAAATATGTAAAAGGAGTAGGTTTTCAGTGGGCCGGAAAAGATGCACTTCCAGGCCTAAACAAACGTTATCCTGATTTGGCCATGTTTCAAACAGAGCAGGAATGTGGCGATGGAAAAAACGACTGGGCCGGAGCCATGCACTCGTGGGAACTGATGAAGCATTACCTGAATAACGGCGTTTCGGTTTATGAATACTGGAATACTTCGCTACTTGAAGGTGGAGTTAGCCGCTGGGGATGGGAACAAAACTCGCTGGTGGTTGTAAACAAAGCGAAAAAGACATACCGTTATTCGTACGAATATTACATGTTAAAACACGCCAGCCATTATGTATTGCCGGGAGCACAAAAACTCGAAACCGGTGGCGAATACAACGATTTGCTTGCCTTTAAAAATACCGATGGCTCAATTATTATTATTGCTGCCAACCAGGAAGAAACAAGCAAAACGATAAACATCAAAATCGGTGATTCTTTCATTTCACCTGTTTTGCCGGCAACGTCGTTGAATACTTTTAAAATAGCAGCTAAATAACAAAAGACAAAGTTGAATATTTCATCGTTTTTAAAAGCATCCTTCCTTAGCGTTGGGTGCTTTAGCAATTCTTACAACCCCGGCAACAAATAAAACACCGCAATACATACAATGGTTAGAGTTGATACACCAACCGGAAACCACACCGGAGCAATCCACGGACGCGGAATCAGAAACAACACATCGACAGTAGTGAGCCGTGGCGGCCATTTTATTACCAGATACAACGACACGTAGTAGAACAAATCCCAAAAAGCAAAGGTCCACAGAAAAACCATTGCCCTATCCAGCCAAGAATTACCAACTAGCAATGCCAGTGTTACGAGCATAACAATGGTAGCAGCCTCACGAGTCATTTCAATTTTTATGGTGCGCTTTGGAATCTGTTCCAGCAGTTCTTTATTTCCCGCTTCCGAATCTGAATCCAACAACCCGATGGCTTTTCGGAGATAGACCACGACAACCCCTTCAAAGTGTGCCATGGCAATACCAAAAAAGGCAAGCAATAAATATCGTGTAAGCATAACAAGGTGGTTATTTTGTTTGATTTAAGTTACGAATATCGACTTGTAATTACAATACTGAAATTTCCAGATGGTCTCCTATTGCAATGCATTCTTATTCAATTCTGCATCTAAATCCCATCAATTTTTGCAGCCAGAATAAAGTCGTTTGGCGACAAACCTCTAATATTGTGAGTGCTAATTTCAACATCAACTGAATGATAATGAATACCTAGATCGGGGTGATGGTTTTCTTCATCTGCCAGCAAAGCAATCTTTTGAGCAAATGCCATCGCTTCATTAAAGTTCTTAACAGAAAAACTCTTCAAAATCTTCTTGTCATTTATTACTTTCCAGTCGTCACTAATTTTTTTCTTAAAATGCCTGATCTCTTCAGCATTTAACGGTATTGTTTCTTTTTCGCACGGTGTACAGTGTTTTTTGCTTAATTCACTCATAATCTTCTATTTTCAAATTATCTCAAGCTTCTATTCTGTTCAATCTGTTTTCTCAATCTTACATCGCTCCTACATAAAAACGAACAATAGCATTTTGTTTTTGTTTCTAATTCAGTAACTTAAATCAAAATTCTATTACCAATTAAATCTAATGCAATTCATGAAAGAAAAATCCGTCAAAGAGAATCCTCAAAAAGAAATGAAACGCCGCGAGTTTATCCACGTTGGTGCCGGTGTTGCTGCCGGTGTTGGTTTAATGGGTTTGGGAACGACCAAACTTTTTGGAGCTAACGCTACCTCTGTTACACAAACCACAATTGAGAATGTAACTTTAAACAACAGCGTAAAAATGCCGATACTGGGATTTGGCACACTCTATCTGAATGGCGAAACGGGAGCACAATATGTTGCCGATGCCATTTCGCTGGGTTACCGATTGATTGATACGGCCACCATTTACGGGAACGAAGAAGCGGTAAGCGCAGGTATTAAAAAAAGCGGAATTGACCGAAAAGAGTTGTTTGTTACATCGAAGCTTTGGGTAGACGATTCGGGTTATGAAAAGGGCAAAGCTGCATTCCAGACTTCACTTGATAAACTGGGACTCGATTATCTTGATCTTTATCTCATCCACCGTCCGCGTGGCAATGTAAAAGGCTCGTGGAAAGCCATGGAAGAATTGCATAAAGAAGGTAAAATAAAAGCCATTGGAATTAGTAATTTCGAAGATCACCAGATTGATGAACTGCTGGAGTACGCCACCGTAAAACCGGCCGTTAACCAAATTGAAACACATGCTTTTTTCAATCAAAGCAAAGCACGAAAATCGTTACTGGATTACGGTGTACAAATGGAAGCATGGTCGCCATTGGCGCAGGGCCGAAACGATTTGTTTACCAACGAAACACTAGCGGCTATTGGCGAAAAATACAATAAAAATAATGCGCAGGTAAGTTTAAGGTGGCATTATCAGCGCGGTATTGTTGCTATTCCACGCTCATCGCAAAAAGCGCACATGATAGAAAACCTCAATATTTTTGATTTCGAACTCAGTGACTCGGATATGAAAACCATTGCTGCCCTGGATCTGAATAAAACCCAGTTTCCGGAGTGGGAATAGTAACAGATTTCTGACGATATAAAAGAGCGGGGCTGTATGGTTTTATTTTATACCGTCCCGTTCTCTACATATCTCGAACCTTAACGAAATTTCAAAATATTAATCGATAAAGGGGCCAAATTTATGGCTCCGTTCTTTTTCACCGGCTTTTCTTTAATCGACACCACACTCTCCTCCCCAATTGCGTTATGCGAATTTTCGTTTGGAGCTGTCATTTCAACAAGTGTTGCAGTAGAGTTTTTTGAATCTTCAAAACTCAGTTTTACCGTTAGCTCCTCGTCACTGCGATTCACCACAAAAACACAAAGCTCATCATTTTCATTGTTGTAAGTTGCTGAAACATCCAGCGCCTCCACGGTCTGATCTTCGGCAAGAAGCGGCATGTATTGCACATCAACTTCCACCAAACTGTTTCCAACATACTTTCTGAAATACTGAAGTGGATAATACACGGTTTGCTCAACAGAACCCTCTTCGTTAGCTAAAATTGCCCCCAGAATGTTTGCTGATTGCGCCCAGTTGGCCATCGTTACATTTTCGGCCTGCCGGTGAAATACGTTCAGAAACGAAGCTGTTGCCAACGCGCTCTTCCAGGTATATTCGCAATCCAAGTTGCATTGTCCGCCGCAGGTGTTATCCCAAATTCCCCATTCGTCAACCGAAATTTTTATGGCTCCTTCGCGTGGCGGAAAACGATACCATTGAGAGAAATTCTCCACCTTAGCCGGAAACTGCTGAAGGTAATCTCCCAGTTTGGTCAGGCTTTCATCAAAACGGGTTATATTTTTATAAATTGCAAACGGATCATCGGGGCTATTTCCCACATACCAGTGTAACGACACATAATCCACAATCGACGACAAAGAAGATAAAACGGGATCGTTCCAATCTAATTTAAACGGATCGGCCACCACAAATAATTTAATGGTAGGATCAGTCAATTTCATCAATTTGGCAAAATACCACGATTCGTCTGCATATTTCTCCGGATCGGACAAACGCCCGGCATCTTCGCGGGCGGCCTCTTCATTTCCCAGGCTCCAAAACTTTACATTATAAGGTTCTTTCGTTCCGTACTTGCGGCGCAGATTGGCATAATACGTATCGCCGGTTCCGTTGCAATATTCCACCCAATTGGCGGCCTCTTCGGCAGTTCCCGTACCCATGTTTACCACAATGTAAGGCTCGGCCCCAATCTCGCGGCAATATTTTATGTATTCGTCGGTTCCAAAATGGTTGTCTTCCACCCCGCCCCAAATCAGGTTGCGGCGCGCCGGACGCTCATCACGTGGCCCAATACCATCCTCCCAATGATAAATTTTTGTGATGGTTCCTCCCGGATAGCGCAAAACCGGAGTATTTAGTTCCTTCATTTTTTGCAGCACATCGATGCGAAATCCATTTTCATCCGATAAGGGCGAATCTTCCTGAAATATTCCGCCGGTAATACTGTTTCGCAAATACTCGATAAACTGCCCGTAAATATTTGATGATACTTCAACTTTCTGCTCTGGTTGCGAGATCGTTATTGTGGTTTCCTGCCCATAACTATTCTGAAAAACAAATAGTAGAGCCAACAACAAGCACAGTATTATTTTTTTAAGCGAAATATTCATAATACATGATTTTTAATCCAAACTAAATTTGCCCTCAAAAATAGAACAAGCACCCGGTTTTGTCCTGTTCCGGCAATGCATTTTAATAATTTATTTACCGTTTGGTTTATTAATAAATGGCCTTTTCAACACCGAAAGTTTAGAATTACTTCCATTTTACTGAATACATTATGGTCAGTTCGCACCCCACAAATCAGCAACAACCATTCAATTTAACGCCCCCAAAGTCTTTAATTTTACAAAACATGATTATTAATCATTAAATCAATTAGGGCTTTTCACTCTTCGTAAACATTTAAAACCCAATGTTTACTGCATGTTGAAAATCCCCAAAAAGTTCGCCTATGAAAACACTTTTATTAATATCTGTTTTTAGTTTCGTTACTTTGGTAACCTTTGCTCAGAGGTCTGACAAGCCGGCAGCAACAAAACAACACAATTTATATTCGTCGGGAGAATATGTTGTTGGCAACCAACAAGCCGGAAATATTGGCATGAGCTATACCTACAACAACAAGTATATCGTTAGCGTTGGATACACCGCCACATTCAAATCAGCGGTTTCACCATCTGATAACTTTCTTAAATCAGGCTCGAACATTACACCTGCCACGTCGGCCGAACCTTTCGAAAATACTGAAAATCTGCATATGATGATGGGACGAATTCTTGATCTGAACGAAAGAAAGAATATACGTATTGTTCTTCAGGCCGGACCGGGAATTGCCACATTTCGCGAACCGGAATTTACGATGGTAAATTCAAACAGTCAATATAATTTCGAAACAAAAACATCAAAAAAGCTAAGTCTGGTTTTAAATCCAAAGCTTGAAATGCCTTTGCACTCTACAATTGGTTGCTCGGTAGGTCCAATGGTTGTTGTAAACAGCAATCAAACTTATATTGGTGCCGGAATCGGAATTATGTACGGACTTATTAGTAACAATTAATAAAACACTCCTTTTTCAACTACAATCCTCACTCTACAAACGAATTAGTCTGCCAACTCACCCACCTTCTAAAAGTGCCTCAGCAATTTACTGACATTTTGTTAAGTATTTATTACCTCCACACTTCATTATCTCCGACAGTTTTGGTATCTTTATCCAATTGATGCTTGAATACTAAAACCCTAAGTGATTTTTCATTATGTTGGTACCAAACAATGAGATAGAATTTATGAAGAAAATTCTGGCAATTGATGACAATAACATCAATCTGGAACTTATTTCGCAGATTGTAAAGGTATATTACCCCGATTTTAAATTTATTGGTGCATTAAGCGGCAAGGAGGGGATAACTATTGCGCAAAGAGAAAACCCCGACCTGATTTTGCTGGATATTATGATGCCGGATCTTGACGGGTACGAAACCTGTAAATTGTTAAAGCAAAATAACCGAACAAAGCAAATACCAATTATTATGGTATCAGCCTTGGGACGCGACAGTGTTGAACGCACCAAAGGGTTGAATGCCGGAGCTGATTCTTTTATTTCAAAACCGTTCGATCAGGTTGAGTTAAAAGCACAGATTAATGTTGCTTTACGTATAAAATCGTACCAGTTACAACTTAAAAAGTTAAACTCCGAAGTTACGCTGGTTGAAGAGCGGGAAAGAAGGCGTATTGCTGAAAACCTCCACGACAGTTTGGGACAAACGCTGGGACTGGCATTTATGAACTTGTCGTCAATTGACGTAGACGAATGTTCTCCAGCCATAAAAAACACCATTAATTTTACCTCAAAACTACTCAATAAAGCTATTGAGGAATCGCGGCGATTAACTTACGATTTAAGTCCACCAATACTTTATGAATTAGGCTTGCTACCCGCTATTCAATGGAAACTTGAACAATTTGAGAAAGACTTTAACATAAAAACAAATCTTATTATCGAGAACAAGAGTACACAACTCAGCAAAGAGAATAACATTTTTCTGTATCGTACAGTTGGAGAGTTGCTTACAAACACATACAAACACTCCGAAGCCACAGAGGTTACTGTAAAACAGGCAACAAACAACGGTATGTACTGTATTTCGGTAGAAGACAATGGGATTGGAATAAACGAATCGCCTTCGAAACAGGTATCAAACAAAGGTGGTTTCGGCTTGTTAAGCATTGAAGAGCGAATTGAAAATTTAAACGGTACTTTTAACATTGAAGCCTTGGAAAAAGGTACGAAAGCCGAGATTGAGATACCGTATTCTCTTGAACGAAATTAGGATAATAACAATAGATCTTCAAAACATATTCACAACAAAATTGCCATTGACAAGAAAATAAAAAGAAATGAAACGAGCAGGTAAAATAATTATAGGCTAATGAAAAGACTGCGAGTTTCATACGGTACTAACAACAAACAATTTTAATAGTATGAAAATAAAGGTTATAGTTGCTGACGATCACCAACTTTTCAGAGAAGGTTTAATCAACCTTTTACACTCGGCTGACAATATTGAAGTTATTGCCCAGGCTGAAAACGGACAAGATGCAATTGACAAAGTTGAGGCTTTTAAGCCCGACGTGCTTTTGGTTGATATTGCCATGGAAAAATTAAATGGTATTGAAGCCACCCGAATTTTAAAAGAAAAAATGCCGGAAATAAAAATCATCGCCGTATCGATGCATTCTGATAAACAATATGTAAAAGGAATGTTGGAAGCCGGTGCTGACGGATACCTTTTAAAGAATTGCACCTACCGCCAACTTACCGATGCTGTAAACTCAGTGCACGACGGTAAAAAATTCCTGAGCGAAGACATTACCGAAATTGTTATTAACGGTTACCTGAATTCGAGTCCCGATGATAACGATTCATATTCACAATTATCCGATCGCGAGAAAGAAATTTTCCTGCTTTTTGCCGAAGGAAAATCAACGCGCGAAATCGGCGACGAACTTTTTATCAGCGTAAAAACAGTTGGTACACATAAGCAAAATATTCTTGAAAAACTTGATTTAAAAACCAACTCCGACCTTGTAAAATATGCCTTGAAAAAAGGATTGATTCAGCTCGATTAGCAGGATTAACACATAACGGACCAAAACCTAATTTAAACCGGATGAAAAAGAAAATTATTGTTTTAGGTGCCGGACTTGTAGGAAGTTCAATTGCCAAAGATTTATCAAAAAATCACCTGGTTACCAGTGTCGACTTTGACAAAAAAGCATTAGACAAGTTTTCTGCGTTCCCCGAAATAAAATGCATTCAGGAGAATCTGAGCCAACCCGGAAAAATAAAATCATTGGTTGCCGATTACGATCTTGTAATCGGAGCAGTTCCGGGTTTTATGGGCTATCAAACCATGAAAGCGGTAATTGAGGCCGGAACGAACATGGTTGATATTTCGTTTATGCCCGAAGATTTTCTGTCGTTAAACGGTTTGGCGCAAAGAAACAAGGTTTGTGTTGTTGCCGATTGTGGCGTTGCTCCCGGCATGGGAAATATAATTTTGGGACATCATAATCAGCAAATTACAGTAAAATCATACGAATGCTTGGTTGGAGGACTGCCAGTTATTCGCGAATGGCCTTATGAATACAAAGCGGTGTTCTCCCCAATCGACGTAATTGAAGAATACACCCGGCCTGCACGATACATCCAAAACTACGAGCTGGTAGAAAAAGAAGCACTCTCCGATCCTGAATTAATCCATTTTGATGGAATTGGTACGCTTGAATCGTGGAACTCCGATGGTTTGCGTTCACTAATGCAAACGATGAAAAATGTGCCCGACATGATTGAAAAAACGCTGCGCTACCCGGGATGCATCGAGTACCTCCGTGTTTTAAGAGAATCGGGATTTTTCTCGTACGATCCGGTTGAAGTAAACGGTGTTCAGGTTAGACCAATTGATGTAACCACCAAATTACTTTTCCCGAAGTGGCAACTGAAACCCGGCGAGGAAGATTTTACAATAATGCGTATCGTTATAAAAGGAGTGGAAAATGGAGCTAAAAAAACATTTACCTATCATCTGCTCGACAAATACGAACGCGAAACGCAAACAATTTCAATGGCACGAACAACCGGTTATGCTTGTACCTCGGTTGCAAATCTTGTGCTCGAAGGTACTTTCAACCCGATTGGTGTTAATGCTCCCGAAGCAGTTGGGGCACAACCCGGAAACCTCAGTTACATCTTCCAATACCTGAAAGAACGTGGCGTAATCTACAAGGTTTCGGAGTAGTTACGAGCAACTCACTTAAAATTATTTTAACCTTACCTCAAAGCCAATTATCTTTTGTAGCAATTTGCTATTTTTGCATCATGGAAATGATTATTGGATTTGGTTTTTTATTACTCACCTTTATTGGTGTTTTTCTTTTAGTAAAAGCAAATAAAAAAGACGGGAAGAAAGAGAATCCGCAGGAAGAAGTGGTTGCTCCTCCATCAGACTGTTGCGGTGCTCACGAGATCTGCGAATTTGACCAGATGAAAATGAACGAATCGATTGTTGAATATTACGACGACGAAGAGCTGGACGAATACAAAAATGTGGACGAGAATTCATACACGAACAATCAAATCGAACAGTTTCGCGAAGTTTTGTACACCCTAAAAACCGACGAAATAAAATACTGGCTGCTAAGCATTGAGCGCCGACACATTCAACTTCCGGCTATTTTAAAAAGTGAAGCCAGAATGCTCATGGCCGAAGCATAACACATTTTTCTTTGTCCCTTGAACCTCTTGCTAATTTTGCCGTTTTTAAATGAGCAGAATGAAGTTGATTTCTTATTCAACAAAAATTATTTTTATCTTCATAACCTGCTTTGAAAAAAGATGATTAATCTTTAATCCACATCTTTCACCCAGTTAGGTTAAATTCAACAATTTCAATCGTATGAAAAACATTTTGTCTCTACTCACTTTATTAATTATTTCAGCAAGTTTGTCGGCACAAACAGAAAAACGTCCACTAACGTTTGAGGACATTCTAAAATGGAACAGAATTACTGAAACACATCTGTCGAACAACGGGAAATACGTTGCATGGAAAGAAGAACCATGGAAAGGTAATGCAACGCTGAAGGTTAGCACTCCTAATGCTGAACAAGTTGCATCATTTAGCTACGGAACCAAAGCCGAGTTTACAGCTGATTCAAAATTCCTGATTTTTACTGAAGTTCCGCCGGCAGATACAATTCGTGAATTGAAACTGAAAAAGACAAAAAAGGAAGACCTGCCTCAGAACAAGCTTGTTGTTTTCGATATTCAGGAGAATAAGTCAGAAAAAACAGACAACCTAAAGTCAGTTAAAGTTCCGGAAGAATGGTCGGGTTGGATAGCCTATCAGGCTGAAGATCCAAATGATTCTACAAAAAACGAAAAGGACAAAACAGATCCGTTGTACATCAAAAATCTTGACAGCGGAGCAACAAAAACATATCCTGCAGTCAGCAGCTACGAATTTGCCAAAGACCAACCATTTATCAGTTTTATTTCTGAAGGCGACAGTACTTTTTCTGCCGGAGTTTACCTGGTTAATTTAAAGGCCGACAAAATTTCCCCGATCCTTGAAGCGGAGGGAAAATTCGAACAACTTTGTATTGCCGATAATGGTGAACGGCTTGCCTTTTTAGCCGATACTACCAGTACAGAAAAACCATCGTTTGCAATTTATTTCTGGGAGGGAGAAAAGGAAACAGTTATAGCCGACAATTCAAACGATGCCATTCCCGCAAACTGGGAAATAAGTAAGAATGGTAATCTTTCCTTCTCTGATAACGGAGAGCGTTTGTTTTTTGGAACTGATCCAATCTTACCCGAAAAAGACACAACAATACTGGAGGAAGAGATTCCGGCACTTGATGTCTGGACATGGAACGAAGAGCAACTTCAAACCGTTCAACTGAATAATAGAAAAAGAGACTTGAAGAAAACCTATTTAGCAGTTGTTCATCTCGACGAGCAAAAAACTGTTCAGCTGGAGACCGAACAATTTTCACGCATTCGAAAAATACAAAATGGCGACGCCGATAAATTACTGGCCTACAGCAACCGTCCATACGCAGTGCAAACGATGTGGGAAGGCGACCCGTATCACAACGATTTCTACCTGATAGACATCAATTCCGGTGAGGCTGAAGAAATTAAAACCGACTGTCGTGCTACTCCATCAGTTTCTCCCAACGGGAAATTTGTGTACTGGTACAATGCCGTCGATACAACCTGGAATACCTACGAAATTGCAACAGGTAAAGAATATCAGATTACACAGCCAGAAACAATACAGGCAGCCGATGAGTTAAACGATCGTCCGATGTTGGCGAGTTCGTACCGAAATGCTGGCTGGCTGGAAAATGATGAAGCAATATTAATATACGATCGTTACGACCTTTGGAAAGTTGATCCAACAAATGCTGCCGATCCGGTAAACCTGACCAAAAATGGCAGAACCGAGAAGATAAACTACCGCTTGGTACGTTTTAATCCGGAACCGAATACAGGTATCAATCCTTCGGAAACAGTTCTGTTAACCGGTCATAATGAAGTTTCGCGTGCCGATGCCTACTACGCTTTTGACCTGAATAAAAATAAAACACCTGAAGCTATTTTCAGTCTGAATTACAAGTTGGGTAGACCTGCAAAAGCAGAGGATGACGACCTTATCATTTTCACAAAAGAGGATTTTCAAACCTATCCGAACCTGATCGCAACCGACCTGCGATTTAACAAGGAGACGCAAATTAGTGATGCCGTGCCTCAACAAGACGAATTTAAGTGGGGAACTGCCGAGCTGGTTACCTGGCGCTCGCTTGATGGCCTGGTTTTGGAAGGCACGCTGCACAAACCTGACGATTTCGATCCAAACAAAAAATATCCGATGATCGTGAATTTTTACGAGAAAAGTTCGGACAGACTGCTGAGCTACCACATGCCTGAGAATCATCGCTCAACCATTGATTATCATTATTACACCAGTCATGGTTATATCATTTTCAATCCCGATGTTTATTACAAAGAAGGCTATCCGGGCGAATCGGCATTTAATTGTGTGATGCCCGGCATAACATCGTTAATCGACAAAGGCTTTGTTGACGAAAAACACATTGGCGCTCAGGGACACAGCTGGGGCGGTTACCAGGTTGCCTATCTGGCTACACGAACCAATATGTTTGCGGCAATTGAATCGGGAGCTCCAGTGGTAAATATGTTCAGCGCGTACGGCGGTATACGTTGGGGATCAGGTTTAAATCGTTCTTTCCAGTACGAACACACCCAAAGCCGTATCGGAAAATCAATTTGGGAATCGCCATTACGTTATTTGGAGAATTCACCACTGTTTACAATCGACAAGATTAACACACCGATTCTGATTATGCATAACGACGATGACGGTGCAGTGCCATGGTACCAGGGAATTGAGTTCTTTATCGGACTTCGACGTTTACAGAAACCAAGTTGGTTGCTTAACTACAACGAAGCCGACCACTGGCCAACCAAACTTCGCGATATGAACGATTTTCAGATACGAATGGCCCAGTTTTTCGACCACTACCTAAAAGGTGAGCCAATGCCAAAATGGATGGACAAAGGTATTCCGGCAATAAACAAAGGAGTTGATATGGGGTATGAATTGGTAGAGTAAAAATAAAAGCGATGTATTTTTCATTTACAGAAAAATACATCGCTTTCAAATTAATTACTCAACTTATCGTAAGCTATTTTATAGAGTTATAAATCTCCAGCGCCTCTTCAAATTTCTCTTCCATTACCCGTATTTCAATACCTATGTTGGAAGGACTTCCACTAAATGTACCATCAATAGTGCTGGTAATCTCGTTTACCAACATGAATGTAATGCCGGCTTCTTCAAGCATTTCTTTAAATAACATGTACTTCATGTCGAAATTGCTTGTGAACGTTGCTACAGTTACAGCTTTACTCATTCGTTTTATCTTTATTATTTTTCAGAAATGCTGATAATCGGTCTCCCAGAAAATAATTCCAGCCTGCCCTACAGCTTTCATTTTTAAACTCGTTAATATCATCCGGAAAATCTTCCAGAACAGATTGTGTTAAGGTCAATTTTGTTTGTCCGCCACATTCTGTTAAATTGAAACACACAACGGAATCTCCCGGGAATTCAAGGTATTTCCACGTATAACAAATTTTTGTTGGCGCACTAACTTCAATCACTTTCCAGAGATGTGTAAATGTTCTGTTACCAGACCGTACGATGAATTGAGAATCGGAGCCAATTTGCGGTTGAAAATGGTCTATATTATTGAAATACCATTGTTTCATTTTGGGTAATTCAGTTAATACCTGCCAAACATTTGTTATCTGGCTATCAACCAACTGCTCAACAATAATTGTATCTCCCTTTTTCATTCCCCGGTACACAGTTAACACGCTACCGCGTTTATTCTTCATTACCTTTTTTTGTCTCAATAATAACCACTCCATTTGCACCGCGTGCTCCATAAATTGCTGCGCTACCATCTTTAATTACATTTACACTTTTTACCTGCGAAGGCACAAGCGTATTCATAATTGTATTATCCACCTGCATGCCATCAACTATAATTAGTGCAGCGCTGCTCAGGTTTATTGAGTTTTGTCCGCGAATAATAATATCGCCGTTACCTTGTACCTGCACACCGGCAAAACGCCCTCTCATCAGATCGTACATATTGGTGTATTGCGAAAAATCGACATCGTCGTTTGTCATTTGGGCCAGAGCATTTAAGCGCTCACCATCTTTTACATAGCCGTAACCAATGGCATATTCGCGGGCTTTGTCACCCGGTTTTAGTTTTAAATTAACGGCAACCAGTTTGGTCTTTTCCTCCAGTTTAACATTCTGGTTAACGAATCCTTTGGCTGAGATTTTAAGTTTATCCTTACCGTCTACTTTAACTTCGAAACGTCCAAGCGTATCCGTTTTCACCACTTCTTTGGAGCTTTTCACTATTACTTCAGCACCAACAATACTAATACTGTCAAAAGTAGTTACAACTCCTTGTACAAAACGTTCCTGAGCAATACTATTCACAGTAATTAAAGAGAATAGGACAAGAAGGACTAAAGAAATTCGGGTTTTCATTGTATTGGCTTTTTTGTTTTATTGTTTGTTAAAGGTATAATAATTTAACAAAAAGCCAAGGTGCCAAAATTACATTAAATATTTTCTTTAGCAGGTACTACACGTTTCACCCGATACGGCTTTTTCTGCTGCGATTCGAAATAAGTACGCATTTGTAACTCGGCAATAATACCTGTTGTAATAAACTGAATACCACCCAATACCAACAAAATCCCCAACAACAATAAAGGTTTACCCCAAATATCGTTACCCATAATTTTGAGTACGAGCAGATAGAAATTTATAAGCACACCGATTGCAAGAGTGAAAATACCGATCTGGCCGAAAAAGTGCATCGGACGCTGCAAGTACTTTTTAAAGAAAAGCATCAGTACAAGGTCGCTCATTACACGTGTTGTGCGGCTAAGGTTGTACTTTGATGTACCAAAGGTACGCGGACGGTGGTTAACATCAACCTGCGTAATTTTTGTTGCACCTTCCAGAGTTACAAGTGCAGGAATATAGCGATGAAGTTCGCCATAAATATGGATGCTTTTTATAATATCGTTGGTAAATATTTTCAGCGTACATCCCAGGTCTTTCATATAAATACCTATAGCACGACGTATCAGATAATTAGCAATTTTTGAAGGTACTTTACGCAAAAACATACCATCTTTTCGGTTGGCACGTACACCGGCAACCATATCCCATTCTTCTTCTTCTATCATTTTCAGCATCATTGGTATATCTGCCGGATCGTTTTGCAAGTCGCCGTCTATTAAGGCTACAAAATCGCCTTCAGCCTGATCAATTCCGGCTTGAAGTGCCGAACTTTGCCCGTAATTTCGCTTTAACTCCACCAACAAAAAGCGGTCGTCGTTTATTTTACGGATCTCTTCGCGTGTTTTGTCGGTCGATCCATCATCCACAAAAATGGCTTCGTAGTCAATTCCTTCGAGCGCTGCCTTTATTTGCTCCGACAAAGGTTTAATGTTTGGCTCTTCATTCCAAACACAAATTACGAGTGAAAGCTTTTTCATGATCTGTTTTTATCTGTTTCAAGCTGCATTTACACAACCTTGTTTTTGCGATTGCAAAGGTATAAATTCTGTTTTACGATAACTTACTCAATTCCATTAAGTTTCCAAATGAACGAAAAACGTACGGTTTTATACAACCAATCGTGTAATCCGTGCTGGTATTTTATTGAAATTGCTTTTCTATTGTACTCTTTCCGAAATTCAAAATTTAGTTGCATGGGCCGGTCGCCATTATTTTTATAACCCAAATAACCCGACCACGATGGAGTAAAGCGCCAGTTGTTTTTCTGAAAGTCGGCACCTGCGCCATAAAGCAAAGCATCGTTTTGCAGATTCAATTCATCGTTGGTTTGCCAACTGTAAAACCCCAGCATTGCATGCGGGCGAAATAAAAATGTTTCCGTCTGCCCGTAATCTTTCGAGAAACTAAAATCAAACGAATAGGCCGGAGTATCGGCATATCGTGCTCCTTCAAAGTTCGTTCCCGATGCCGTTTTCAGTATCGCCCGAAACATGGTATTTGGGAAAGTACGATCTTTAAAAAGCTGAATAAGCGTAGAGAAGTAGAAATCGCCGATGGCATAACCTTTTCCATCCTTATCGCGCGAAAAACGTTCGTCCCGTATTTCTTCGGTGTAGGCATAGTGTTCTAACAAGACGCCGTACATTTCGATAGCAATTTTGTTCTGTGCAAAAGGAATGAAAGCACGCCCCGAAATATCTTGTGTTGGATCGCCCGAAAGAAAATGGTTCGATACAGTAAGCTCAAACTCTGTATGTCCTTCAATAAAACCCTTCTTAACTTCAGGAACCGGCAAAGCATTCGGCCCCAAATATGCAGGCGAAATGATCATCCAGTTTCGCCAGCCCGGATCATCGCTGGTCCAGCCGTGCGCATCGTTCCACCACGACCAGTCTTCCTGCGCCGAAACCAATTGCTGTGTACTTGTTAATACAAGAAATATGATAAGTAATCGCTTCATTACTAATTTATAGCTGTTCATGCTTTTCTTAAAATATGATCTTTGCTACAGCTTTTGTTAAGAGACATTAAATGTAAACGTTTTTTTTATGCAGCCAATGAGCAGTGAGGGAAAACATGAAGTTGATAAAAAAATAAGCCCCTCAGGATTACTGAAGGGCTTAAAAATTAAAGTTTAAGTTTCTCTTTTATACTTTGGGGTATGCCGTCTTTGTGCACCATAATGCACATCGTCTTATAATTCACATACGGTTTCGAGGCATAGAAATAACCATCGTATTTATTGTAATCGCCCCAAGAGTTTTTCACTTTGTAAAAAGTATGTCCTTCCTGATCTTTTGCAGTACCAATAATATGCATTCCGTGATCGTCGGTAGTCTCGTAATCATCAAATGCTCTCTGACGCATTTCCTGGCTAACCACCAACTCTGGTACCGGGTTATCCAGTTTATACAATTCTTTTTCTTTGTCTTTCTGTGGCAAAGCCTCCCATTTTGCAATTTCGGCATCGTCCATGTTCTCTTCCGGAGCGGCCGGCAAAACAGCCACACCTTTGTTACTTGTAGCAAATCCTTTTTCGCTAACATCGGCTGCCCATGCAACGGTTAATCCATTATTCAGCGAATAATCAATAATGGTTTCCAAATCTTCAAGTGGTACGTTGTACACCTGATCCCACGACCAATTATCAGGAACTTCCAGAATAAATTTATCGTAGAAAGGGTGGTGTGTATACGAAGTGATCTCGACATAATCATCCATGTTCAAACCAACATAATCGCTGGCAAAACTTTGTGGTGTATATTGTTTTCCTTCGTACTCAAATTTTTGTGGCAACTCGCCTAAATACGAGTTTAAAGTACCTTCAATAGCTTCATGCCAAACGGTACTTAATTTCTTATTTCTGTTTTTGATTACAGCATCAACATGTTCTTTCAGCACGTTATCCATTTCGCCATGCACGTGTTTTTCTTCGCCGTAGTTCAATCCATCATAAACCGACTCCGGAACAATGCCGTACTTGGCAATCATATTGGTAACATCGTGGAAAGCTCCTCCTGCCGAGAAGTTCAGATTACCATGCACACGTACATTCTTTTTAGCTTTATCGGAATAAGTATGCCATACAACAAACATTTCTGAAAGATCGACCTCCGGTTTTCCCAGACGAATCATTTCTGACTCCAAAAATGAAAGCCCCGAAAACGACCAGCATGTACCCGAACGGTATTGGTCTTTAACAGGCGTAGCTGCTAATGAAATCTCGTCTTCAAAAACATAACCTTTCTCTTCTTCCTTTTTATCATTCTCCGCAAATACACTTAGTGTAAACACCGCAATCAATACGGTAAAAATAAAACGCAACTTCATCAAATTAATAAATTAAATTATTACCCCTCTTCTTTTGAACTAGCGTCAAAATTAACAATTAATTCTTTTTAGAAAAGAGAATTTAAGGTAGACTTAATAAAAATTAGAGGTCGTTTTTCAGATTAAAAATTATGTAATGAGTTATGTGACTCAAGTCACTGAATTTCGCGGTACCGGAAGCAGTCTACCAGGTGATCGTTTACCATTCCGGTGGCTTGCATGTGCGCATAAATAACAGTTGATCCTACAAATTTAAAACCGCGCAATTTCAGGTCTTTCGAGATCGCATCAGAAAGTTCGGTTTTGGCAGGCAATTCATCAATACTTTTAAACGAATTCTGAATTGGTTTATGATCCACAAATTTCCAAATATAACGATCGAAGGTGCCGAACTCTTTTTGCACCTCAAGAAAACGCTGTGCATTATTTACACACGCCCTTATCTTTTGCTGGTTGCGAATGATTGATTTATCTTGAATAAGTTCCTGTATTTTATCTTCGGAATACGCTGCTACTTTTTGCGGATTGAAATGATCGAAAGCTTTACGAAAATTCTCGCGTTTGTTTAGCACAATCTGCCAGCTTAATCCGGCCTGAAATCCTTCCAGCACAAAGAATTCAAACAATTTATCGTCATCATGAAGCGGCACTCCCCACTCTTCATCGTGGTATTTGATCATCAACTCATTTTTTGTTCCCCAAGCGCAGCGTTTACACATATTTTTAGATTTAAGTGGCTATTCGTTAAAAAACCTAACTGTTTATTACTTCCAACTATGAAAATACTATTTTTGTTTGTTTAGAAAAAAGATTATGAGATATCAGTAGTGAGTAATGAGATATTCTGGCTTATGATTTGTTACAATGCTAAAAAGACCTCAGTCCTCTGTACTAATTTCTCAATACTCTGTACTTTAGAAATATGAAGAAACTTACCATACTTTTTGCACTCTTGTTGTCGATGAGTTTCCTGGCCGAAGCGCAATTGAACATCAACCATTTTATCAGGGTTGGACGTACGCGTATATCAATTGGCAACTATACGGGGGCAATCGAATACTTTAATATTGTTATTGAATTTAAGCCTTATTTGGCAGAAGCGTACTTGTATCGCGGAACGGCAAAACATTCGTTGGAAGATTACCGCGGTGCCATTGAAGATTACAACAAAGCGATTGAAATAAAACCCTACTACCCGCGAGCTTATAACAACCGCGGAATGGCTTACCACAACCTCAGACTGTACAAACGTGCCATTGAAGATTACGACCGGGCACTGGAATTCGATCCGACTGATGAATCGATATACAACAACCGCGGGATTGCCAAACTCGCACTGAAAGATCTGGATGGTGCCATTGAAGATTATGACAAAGCGCTTGAGGTAAATCCAAAATCGACACATGCTTTGATGAACCGAAGCAATGCCAAAATTGTAAGCGGCGATATTAAGGGAGCTATAGCCGATTTGAACCAGGTAATTATCATCAGACCACATTATGCTGCCGCTTACCTAAACCGCGGATTGGCGCGTTTTGAGCTGGAAGATTATGCATCGGCACTGCGCGACTACGACCAAAGTATTCGTTTTGATGCCACAAATGCCCTGGCTTTTAACAATCGTGGTATTGTAAAACACAAGCTTGAAGACTACGAAAGTGCCATTATGGATTACGACATGGCGATACAGTTGAATCCGGAAATGGCCAGTGCTTATTTCAACCGCGCAATGGCCCGCGAAATATTGAACCGCCCCGGCTATGAGCAGGACTACCAAATTGCGGCCCGCCTTAATCCGCAGTTCGATTTAAGCCAGCGACGAATTAATGCCGAGCAGTTGGCACAGCAGCAACAGCAACAAAAAAAGCAACAACAGAATTCATCTTCGGCACAAAATAATAATCAGCAAAACACACAGGCCAATCAACAGGCGCTGGCACAAAACAATCAGCAGCAATCATCGCAACAAAACAATGCCACTGTCGACGATCAGAAATCGGATGAAGAAAAACGCAAGGAAGAAATGGAAGCTGAAAGACGCCGGCGCCGGATGCGCATGGATTTGGTGATTGAAGACACCCGCGATATTCCAGAGGAAGTGGAGGAAATTGACGATGGCCGCATCCAAAATAAGAACATTGTTATCGATCTTCAGCCGATGTTCCTGATTACAGCCTTCGAAAAAAATGCTGTCGATTACGAACGTTTCCAGTATTACAATGTGGTAATCGATGATTTAAATACCGAGAACAATTACAATCCTTTGCTCTCTATTTCGAACAAACCGGTAACTACTTACCAGTCGGTTTTCGAGAACTTTATATTGTTCTTTAACGAAAAGATAGAGGTGCAGGAAAATGCGCACAACTATTTAAACCGAGGTATTTTTTATAGTCTTACCGGAGATTACAACAGTGCTTTTGCCGACCTGGATAAAGCGATCGAGTTGGATGAAAAAACTTCGTTGGCCTATTTCACACGTGCCAATACACGATATAAATTAAAAGAACAGGTGGAACTTTTAGCCGGAGTTGGGTCAACCAATTCGCTGACATTAAACGAAGGAAAGATTAACGATAACAGCAACGAAAAACCATCGACAGTTGAATACCAAGATATCCTGGACGATTATGCCGTGACGCTGTTTCTCGATCCCGATTTCTTCTTTGGCTATTACAACCGCGCCTTTATAAAACTGCGACTGGGTGAATACCACAGCGCGGTGGAGGATTTAAATCGTGCCATCGACCTGGAGCCAGAATTTGCCGAAGCTTATTTTAACCGCGGGCTTACAAAAATCTACCTCGACGATATTGAAGGCGGAGCACTGGATTTAAGCCGCGCCGGTGAGCTTGGCATCGACGGAGCTTACAACATTATTAAACGGTATTGTAATTAGGGATTGAGGGAAGATTGATGGGATTGATAAAAGATTGAAGGAGATCGGACATTAGTCATTGGATATTGCAAAACTGATAAATTGTTAAACTAATAAGCGGTACTGAATCTTCTAATCTGGATACCAGACTCTCGCTTCTTGAAACTTGCAATTCGTAGCTCGTAACTCGTAGCAGATTCTCTCAATTTTTACTTTTGCATTGCACTTTTTCCTTTCGACTTTACACTTTTTACTTTTGCCTTGTTACTTTTGCCTTGTCACATTTACTTTTTACTTGAATTATGAATCAGCCACTCGCAGAACGCTTACGACCAAAAAATTTAGACGATTATATCGGGCAGGAACACCTTGTTGGTAAAGGTGCCGTTTTGCGCAAACTGATTGATTCGGGTAAGATAACGTCACTCATTTTATGGGGACCTCCGGGAGTGGGAAAAACTACTTTGGCGCGAATTATTGCCAACACACTCGACCGACCATTTTTTACGTTGAGTGCAATTAACTCCGGTGTAAAAGATATTCGCGATGTGATCGACAGAGCCAAAAAGCAACAGTTTTTCAGTCGCCCAAATCCAATACTTTTTATCGATGAAATCCATCGGTTTAGTAAATCGCAGCAAGATTCGTTGCTGGGTGCTGTTGAAGATGGTACCATAACATTAATTGGCGCAACAACAGAAAACCCTTCGTTCGAGGTGATCTCTCCCCTGCTCTCGCGCTGCCAGGTGTATATTTTGGAGCATTTGGATAAAGCTGCTTTGCTAAAGATCATTAAACAAGCTGCAAAAAAAGATACCGTACTTAAGGAGAAAAAGATAACACTGCGCGAAGATGCTGCGATATTGCGATACTCGGGCGGCGATGCCCGAAAACTGCTAAATGTGCTGGAACTGGTTACACTTGGCGAAGACAGCGATAACATTGTTATTACTGATAAAAAAGTAACCGACAAGCTACAGAAGAACCTTTCGATATACGATAAGAAAGGCGAAATGCACTACGATATTATTTCGGCATTTATAAAAAGCATACGTGGTGGCGATCCGGATGCAGCAGTATACTGGCTGGCACGCATGCTCGAGGGTGGCGAAGACATTAAGTTTATTGCCCGTCGTTTGCTGATACTGGCTGCCGAAGATGTTGGTCTGGCCAATCCCAATGCATTGTTGCTGGCACAAAACACTTTTGATGCCGTGCATAAAATTGGCCCTCCCGAATCGCGCATTATTTTATCGGAATGTACCATTTACCTGGCTACCTCGCCAAAAAGTAATTCGGCCTACGAAGCCATCGACAATGCCATTGCACTGGTAAAACAAACCGGCGACCTGCCCGTGCCGCTACACATACGAAATGCACCTACCAAGCTGATGAAAGAAATTGGTTACGGAAAGGATTACAAATACGCCCACTCGTACGACGGCAATTTTGTTGAGCAGGATTTTCTACCGAAAGAGATTAAAAACAACCGTATTTACCAGCCGCAAAATAACGCAGCCGAGCTAAAGATATTGGAGAGATTGAAGAAGTGGTGGGGAAAACGGTTTTAGTCATTGGTCACTTAGTCACTGGTCGTTTGATTTGAATGTCAATTTCGAACAAGGAACGCTTAAGCAGTCTATCTCTTAACTTCTTTTATAAAAAAGGTGCCGATTACAAACCGGCACCGGGGGGATATAAGAAGGACAATTGAGGGATAATAGAAATACTTCTATTATAATATTATACATCAACTTTTAACTTTAAACCCAGGCCCAGATAAACGCGCTCTAAATTGAAAATCGGATTAAAGCGAAGCTCCGGTTCAAATACTAATTTATCAGATAAACGAATGTCTTTTCCAAGCTTTACCATAGCCCCTAAGTTGTATTCGGGATCAATCTCATAGCTATCAACCTCAACTTCGGCAGTGGACGACTTTTGTTTCCACCCCAAAAAAACCTCGAAGCTTGGCCCGGCAGACAAATTTGCAATTCGCGAGGAGAACTTATAAAGGACGGGAATCGACAAATGGTTTTCACGAATATCAACATCATAGTAGTGACCATCTAATCGAAAGGACACTGATTCTAGGTAAGAACGATAGTAAAATCCTGCTTCTATACCGCTATGTTTGCCAATAATTCGTGCAATATTTAGTCCAACACCCGGACGGATATTATCTCCATCACTAACAATATCGTTTACAAAATCAATCCCTAAATAGGTTTTATTTTGGGCGTTTAGTGTATTTACTGATGTTAATAAGATAATAATTGGACCTGCGATTAAAAACTGAAGTTTGTTTAAGTTTTTCATTAAAATAGGGTTTTATTGTTTTTAGTAAAATTGATTTATCCTTTTGCAATTACTATGCCATTATGATAAGTTTGATTCTTGTTATTGTGCGTGTCCTCACGTGTGGTCTATTTCTTCTTTAGCCTTTATGCCTTGCTGTAGGCGGTTTTTCAAAAGCCCACAACCTCACCATTCTTGTAACTAACTGATTTTAGGCTTCCTGCAGCCGTATAACTGCTCAGTAGACTTTGTGGCTAGCTTGTTGTAGCACTGCGGCAAGCAAAAAATTGTTTTGGAAGGCGCGTCGCACCGCTGTATGAAGGGAAAAATTGTTTTGGTTTGTGTACCTCAGCACTGCAGGGAGCTACCCAACAGCCTTTGGTTGAACAAGCAAGTATCGTGGCAACTTTATCGGAAAGCCCGGCCGCCAGCCCAAAAAGCAAGGTTTTTATAAAATGAAAAAGCCGATCCGTCGAATGACGGACCGGCTTTTCAATATAGTAAAGAAAATTATTAGTCTTCTTTCTTTGCTTCGTCAGCTGACTCGTCAGCTTTAGGCTCTTCGGTTGTTTCTTCAGCTTTTGCCTCAGGAGCCGGAGCTTCTTCGGTTTTAACTTCTTCAACAACTTCAGCCTCTGCAACTGGTGCAGTTGCGTCAGCTTTTTTAGCACCACCACGACGCGAACGACGTTTTTTAGGTGCAGCAGCTTCTTCTTTTGCAGCCAACATAGCTTCGTTGAAGTCAACCAACTCGATGATACACATATCAGCGTTGTCGCCTAAACGGCTACCGGTTTTAAGAATACGAGTGTATCCTCCCGGACGGTCAGCAACTTTAACAGCTACTTCGCGGAACAATTCCGATACAGCATCTTTGTCTTGCAAGTAGCTAAAAACTACCCTGCGCGAGTGTGTAGTATCTTCTTTTGCCTTAGTAATCAATGGCTCAACGTACATACGCAATGCTTTCGCTTTTGCAACAGTAGTTGAAATTCTCTTATGCGCGATAAGTGAACTTGCCATGTTTGCCAACATCGCTTTACGATGTGGTGCTTTACGGCCTAAGTGATTAAATTTCTTATTATGTCTCATTGCCTTTTACTCCTTATCAAGTTTATACTTGGAAATATCCATTCCAAAATTCAGTCCCATGTTATCCAAAAGGTCATCCAATTCGGTTAACGATTTTTTACCAAAGTTTCTGAATTTCAGCAGGTCGTTTCTGTTGTAGGTAACCAAGTCTCCTAATGTATCTACATCCGCGGCTTTCAAACAATTCAAAGCACGAACTGACAGATCCATATCAACCAGTTTAGTTTTCAACAACTGACGCATGTGCAGTACTTCTTCATCAAACTCTTCGTTTGCAAATTTCTCATCAGTATCAAGAGTGATCTTTTCGTCTGAGAACAGCATGAAGTGATAGATAAGAATTTTAGCTGCTTCTTTTAATGCATTTTTTGGGTGAACTGAACCATCGGTAGCAATATCCAGAACTAATTTTTCGTAGTCGGTTTTTTGCTCAACACGATAGTTTTCAACGGCGTATTTTACCTTTTTAATTGGAGTGTAGATCGAATCGATCGGAATTACACCAAATTCTTCTTCAACCGGCTTGTTTTCAACAGCAGGAACGTAACCACGTCCTTTGCTGATGTTCAACTCCATCTGAATTTTCACATCGGGCTCCATTCTGCAAATTACTAATTCAGGATTCAGTACTCTGAAACCGGTCATAAATTTGTTAATGTCACCGGCAGTAAATTCTTCCTGGCCGCTGATTGAAATAGATACTTTTTCGCTGTCAAAATCTTCCACCTCGTTTTTAAAACGTACCTGCTTCAAATTAAGGATGATATCAGTTACATCTTCAATAACTCCTTTAATCGTAGAAAACTCATGGTCAACACCTTCAATTTTAACAGTTGTAATTGCATAGCCTTCCAACGACGATAACAGAATACGACGAAGTGCATTACCAATTGTAATACCGTATCCCGGTTCCAGGGGACGAAACTCGAATTGTCCGAACTTGTCATCGGATTCTAACATTATTACCTTGTCAGGCTTTTGGAATGCTAATATTGCCATAATATTCTAAGTAATTTTATTATTTTGAATACAACTCTACGATTAGTTGCTCTTTGATGTTTTCTGGAATTTCTTCACGTTCCGGACGATTAAGGAATTTTCCGGACATTTGTGCTCCGTCCCATTCCAACCATTCGTACTGTGAGCTTCTGCGTGATTGCAATGAGCCAGTAATTTCTTCCAGCGATTTTGATTTCTCGCGAACGCCAATAACGTCGCCAGATTTAACCGTGTACGATGGAATATTTACTAATTTTCCGTTAACTGTAATATGTTTGTGTGATACAAACTGACGTGCCGCAGCACGTGTTTTAGCAATACCCAAACGGAATACCACGTTGTCGAGACGAGACTCTAACAACTGAAGCAACACTTCACCGGTAACACCTTTAGCAGCTTGCGCTTTTTTGAAAAGTGTGCGGAATTGTCTTTCTAATACACCGTAAGTATATTTTGCCTTTTGTTTCTCTTTTAACTGCTGCCCGTATTCCGAAGTTTTTCTTCTTTTAGAAGATAAACCGTGCATACCCGGAGGGTAGTTTTTGTGTTCGAACACTTTATCCGGTCCGAAGATTGGTTCTCCGAATTTACGAGCGATTTTAGATTTTGGTCCTCTATATCTTGCCATTTCCTTTTCGTTTTAGAATTAAACTCTACGTCTTTTAGGAGGCCTGCAACCGTTGTGCGGAAGCGGTGTTACATCAACAATTTCAGTAACCTGGATACCGATAGTAGCCAAAGCTCTGATTGCTGATTCACGACCGTTACCAGGTCCTTTAACATATACCTTAACTTTACGTAGTCCAAGGTCATAAGCAGTTTTAGCACACTCTTCAGAAGCTACCTGAGCAGCATAAGGAGTATTCTTTTTAGAACCACGGAATCCTTTTTTCCCAGCTGACGACCAAGAGATCACCTCTCCATTCATATTTGTCAGCGTAACAATAATATTGTTGAAAGACGAGTGGATATGAGCCATACCATTGGCTTCAACAACCACAGTTCTCTTTCTACTTGATCCTGTCTTTTTTGCCATAACTCAAATTCCTTATTTAGTGGCCATTTTTTTATTAGCAACAGTTTTACGTTTACCTTTACGGGTACGTGCGTTGTTTTTTGTGCTCTGTCCGCGAACCGGCAAGCCGATACGGTGACGGATACCACGGTAACAACCAATATCCATTAAACGCTTAATGTTCATCTGAACTTCTGATCTTAGCTCACCTTCTACTTTGAAGTTATCACCGATAACTCCACGAACAGCTGCTAAGTTCTCGTCTGTCCAATCCTGTACTTTCAGGTTTTTATCTACACCTGCTTCGTCAAGGATAGTGATAGCTCTGCTGCGGCCAATACCATAAATATAGGTAAGAGCAACCTCACCTCTTTTATTACTTGGAATATCAACACCTACTATACGTGCCATAAAATTCTTCTTTTTTAAAAGATTAATTAACCCTGACGTTGTTTAAACTTAGGGTTCTTTTTATTAATCACATACAAACGTCCTTTCCTGCGTATAATCTTGCAGTCTTCGCTACGTTTTTTAACTGAAACACGAGTTTTCATCTTAATTATTTTTTTAATTTTTTGTATCGATGTCCGACATTCGTCGGGACTCGTTTCATATACAATCTTTAGTTTTTGTACCTAAACGTAATTCTACCTTTAGTTAAATCGTAAGGAGACATTTCGACTTTTACTTTATCCCCTGGCAAAATTTTAATATAATGCATTCTCATCTTCCCGGAAATGTGTCCTGTTATAACGTGACCGTTTTCCAGTTCAACCCTGAACATAGCGTTTGATAATGCTTCTATAATTGTTCCATCTTGTTCTATGGAAGGTTGTTTTGCCATAAAAATTCCTCTTTTAAATTTTTTGAATTAAGTTTTTCTAAATAATCTCTTTTACAATTTGTCTTACATTCCTCCGAGTCCCGGACGACCTTTAATTCGGCCTGATTGCATCAAACCGTCGTAATGGCGCATCAACAGGTGACTTTCAATCTGCTGTAAGGTATCTAACACTACACCAACCAAAATTAGCAGCGATGTACCACCGTAAAACAGGGCAAACGACTGGCTAACTCCAATCATCATGGCAAAAGCCGGCATAATTGTTACCAGTCCTAAGAAAATAGAACCGGGTAATGTTATACGCGACATAACAGTATCAAGAAACTCAACAGTTTTCTTTCCTGGTTTAACACCAGGAATAAAACCACCGTTTTTCTTCATATCTTCTGCCATTTGGGTTGGATTAATAGTAATAGCGGTGTAAAAATACGTAAAAGCTACCACTAATAAAAATTGTGTTAAATTATACCAAAAACCTGTGATGTTTGATAAGGCAGCCGCCACACCACGCAGATTTTCAGAATTAGCAACACCAACAATTGTAATAGGCACCATCATAATTGCCTGAGCAAAAATGATAGGCATTACACCTGCAGCATTAACTTTCAGAGGGATGTACTGACGTACTCCGCCATATTGTTTGTTTCCAACAATTCGTTTCGCATATTGTACCGGAATCCTACGGGTTCCCTGTACTAAGGCAATTGATGCCATAAATACGATGAACAGGATAACAAACTCTACCAGGAACATTACTAAACCTCCACCAGTAACACGTGCTCCAAATTCCTGAACCACGGCCATTGGTAAACGGGCAATAATACCAATCATAATGATTAAAGAGATACCATTACCAATTCCTTTATCGGTAATACGTTCTCCTAACCATAACACAAACATCGATCCTGCTGTTAAAATCACAATGGATGGAGCATTAAACCAAATGCCTGACATTGCGAAAGCCGAATCGGGTAATTGCATGTGTAGATTAGTAAGATATGCCGATGCCTGCGGAATCAGAATTAACACGGTTAAATAACGTGTAATCTGATTTATTTTCCTTCTTCCTGACTCTCCCTCTTTCTGCAACCTCTGGAAATAGGGAACTGCGATACCCATTAACTGGATAACGATTGAGGCAGAAATATACGGCATGATTCCTAAAGCAAAGACAGAAGCCTGTGCAAACGCACCACCCGAAAACATGTTAATCAATCCCAGCAATCCATCAGAAGTCTGACTTTGCAGGTTTTGTAACTGTGCCGGATCAATTCCAGGAAGCGAAACAAACGATCCTAACCTGTATATTAACAGGAAAAACATTGTTGTTCCAATTCTGAATCTTAGATCTTCAATCTTATAAATATTCTTTAGGGTCTCAATAAATCGTTTCATTACGGTTTAAGCTATTTCGGTTGTTCCTTCTAATTTTTCTATTGCTTCTTTCGCGCTTTTTGAAAATGCATCGGCTTTAACTTCTAATTTTTTAGTTAAAGTACCTCCGCCAAGAATTTTGATCTTGTCGTTTTTCGACGCGATACCTGCATTAACCAAGGATTCTTTGTCAATTACGGCCAGGTTCTTTTTAGTAGCAAGGTTCTCAAGTACATCAAGGTTGATTGCTTTGAATTCAACACGGTTGATGTTTTTAAATCCCATTTTTGGAACTACACGTTGCAAAGGCATCTGACCACCTTCGAAACCGATTTTCCTTGAGTAACCTGAACGCGACTTTTGACCTTTGTGACCACGAGTTGACGTGCCGCCACGGCCTGAGCCCTGACCACGACCAATTCGTTTACAAGTTTTAGTCGATCCTTCTGCAGGTTGTAAGTTACTTAAATTCATCTTATTAAATATTTTTATATTCAATTGAATAAGATGGAACGGGTCTCGAGTGCTCGAAACCCGTTTCATAATTTCAATAGTTTGAAATATTACTTAACTTCTTCAATATTCAGTAAATGTCTCAACTTGTTAGCCATACCAACAATTTGAGGAGTAGCTTCGTGAACAACAGTTTGGTTCAGTTTTTTCAAACCTAACGCTTCCAAAGTTGCTTTTTGGCGTTTTGTTGAACCGATACCACTTTTTACTTGTGTTATTTTTAATTGTGCCATAACTGTGTTATCCTTTAAAAACTTTTTCAACTGAAACACCTCTGTGTTCTGCTACTGTATAAGCATCCCTTAACTCGGTTAAAGCATGCATTGTTGCTTTTACCAGGTTGTGTGGGTTTGATGATCCTTTTGACTTAGCCAAAACGTCGTGAATACCAGCACTTTCCAGTACTGCACGCATCGCACCACCAGCCTTAAGACCGGTACCCGATGAAGCAGGTTTTAACAGGATGTTTGCACCGCCAAATTTAGCAGTTTGTTCGTGTGGTATAGTTCCGTTAATTACCGGAATTTTTACCAGGTTCTTTTTAGCTGCGTCTACTCCTTTAGCAATTGCAGTAGTTACTTCGCTTGCTTTACCAAGTCCCCAGCCTACGATTCCTTTTTCGTCGCCCACAATAACAATGGCAGAGAAACTGAAAGTACGTCCACCTTTTGTTACTTTGGTTACGCGGTTAATGGCTACCAACCTGTCTTTTAATTCCAGGTCGCTTGTTTTTACTTTATTACTTACTTTCGCCATAATATTAGAATTTAAGGCCACCTTCACGGGCAGCATCAGCTAATTGTTTTACTCTTCCGTGATATAAGCTACCACCTCTGTCGAATACAACTTCAGTAATTCCGGCTGCCAGTGCTTTTTCAGCAACTGCTTTACCAACCATTGCAGCTTTTTCAGTTTTTGTACCACCGGCTTCAGCGATAGCTTTATCTGAAGATGAAACTGCTAACAAAGTTGTTCCTTGCAGGTCGTCGATAATCTGAACGTAGATTTGTTTGTTACTTCTGTAAACACTTAATCTTGGACGTTCTGCTGTGCCGGAAACAACTGTGCGTACGCGACTTTTTATTCTTGCTCGCCTTTGAACTTTTGTTAATGCCATAATAATTAATCTTTTAAAAAATTATTTTGCAGCGGCTTTACCAGCTTTACGCCTCAATTCTTCGCCAACAAACTTAATACCTTTTCCTTTGTAAGGTTCAGGTTTACGGAATGATCTGATTTTCGCAGCCACCTGACCGATTAATTGTTTGTCGTGACTTTTCAAAGTCACTGTTGGAGTACTACGTTTATCAGATACAGCCTCTACTTTTACTTCTGATGGAAGTTGCAGGTAAGTGTGGTGAGCAAAACCTAATACAAGGTCGAGCACGTTATCTGGCAATACTTCTGCACGATAACCAACACCAACTAATTCCATTTTAATTTCGTATCCTTTCGATACGCCTTCCACCATGTTGTTGATCAAAGAGCGGTACAGTCCGTGCATTGACTTTTCGCGTTTTGATTCGCCGTTTCTTTTAACTTCGATAGTTGCATCTTCGATGGCAACTTCGATAAGCGGATCAACTTGCTGAGTCAATTCACCCAGAGGTCCTTTTACGCTAACAACATTGTCGTTAACCTTTACTTCTACTCCTGCTGGTATTGAAATGGGTAATTTTCCTATTCTTGACATGACTGTTCCTCCCTATTAATACACGTAACATAAAACTTCTCCACCTACGTTAAGCTCGCGAGCTTCTTTATCGGTAATAACACCTTTTGAGGTAGAGATTATTGCTATGCCTAAACCATTTAGTACACGTGGAATACTGGTTGTATCACAGTACTGACGTAAACCTGGTTTACTAATGCGTTCTAACGCTTTTATTGCAGATACTTTTGTCTCTGGATTGTATTTCAACGCAATTTTAATGTTACCCTGAACGCCAACACCTTCTTCGAATTTGTAGTTTAAGATGTAACCTTTTTCTTTCAAAAGTTTAGTCATCTCTTTCTTTAAATTTGAAGCTGGAATGTCAACTACACGGTTTTTCGCCATAATTGCATTTCTTACCCTTGTCAGATAATCTGCTATTGGATCTGTTACTTTACTCATTTTTCAAGTTTCTTTTAACGATTACCAACTTGCCTTCTTAACTCCGGGAATCAAGCCATTTGAAGCCATTTCCCTAAAATCAATCCTGCTGATACCGAATTGGCGCATATATCCTTTCGGACGCCCGCTTAGTTTACAACGGTTGTGCAAACGCACTTTCGACGAGTTTTTAGGAAGTTTTTGCAAACCTTCCCAGTCGCCTTCAGCTTTTAGCCTGGCACGTTTTTCGGCGTATTTCTCAACTAGTTTTGCACGTTTCACTTCGCGTGCCTTCATTGATTCTTTAGCCATTACTAGTTCTTTTTAACGTTTTTAAATGGTAAACCTAATTCTTTCAACAAAGCAAAACCTTCTTCGTCGGTTTTTGCAGAAGTGACAAAGGTAATATTCATTCCGTTGATCTTACTTACTTTATCAAGTACGATCTCCGGGAAAATAATTTGTTCCGGAACGCCAAGTGTGTAGTTTCCGCGGCCGTCCATTTTGCTTTCGATACCTTTAAAGTCGCGAATACGTGGCAGTGCCACAGCAATTAAACGATCTAAGAATTCATACATTTGGTCGCGACGCAATGTTACACGCACGCCAATTGGCATTTTCTTTCTCAATTTGAAATTAGAGATATCCTTTTTTGACAAAGTTTGTACGGCCTTCTGGCCGGCGATCATTGTCATTTCGGTTTGAGCTACGTCGATCAGTTTTTTGTCGGCGATTGCTGCTCCAACACCCTGGTTAAGGATGATTTTTTCTAATTTCGGAACCTGCATTACAGAAGAGTAATCATACTCTTTCTTTAAAGCAGGGATTATTTCTTCCTGATATTTCTTTTTAAGAGTTGGTACGTAAGCCATTACTTAATCTCCTCTCCTGATTTTTTCGAAATACGAACTAATTTACCATCGTCATTCAATTTCTTACCTACACGTGTAGCTTCACCTGTTTTAGGATCAACCAACATAAGGTTAGAAATATGCACCGGTGCTTCCTGTTCAATGATACCTCCCTGTGGCGCTGTTGCGTTAGGTTTGGTATGCTTTTTCATCATGTTAACACCTTCAACTATTGCTCTGTCGGTTTTACGGATCACTTCCAGTACACGACCTTTTTGGCCTTTACTGTTTCCAGCGATCACAACCACAGTGTCACCTTTTTTTATGTGTAACTTTTTCTGCATTTTGAGCTCTTTTCTTTTTACAATACTTCTGGTGCGAGTGAAATAATTTTCATATTCTTCTCGCGTAATTCACGTGCTACCGGGCCGAAAATACGTGTTCCACGCATTTCGCCAGCGTTGTTAAGAAGTACTACTGCGTTATCGTCGAAACGAATGTAAGAACCGTCTTGACGACGATTTTCTTTTTTCGTACGTACAACAATAGCGCGTGATACAGTACCTTTTTTCATCTCGCCTCCGGCAAGTGCACTTTTTACAGTAACCACTACAGTGTCGCCCAATGTCGCATAACGTTTACGTGTTCCGCCTAATACACGGATCACTAAAACTTCTTTTGCTCCACTGTTATCGGCTACCGAACATCTTGATTCTTGTTGTACCATGATTACTTAGCTCTTTCAATTATTTCAACTACTCTCCAACATTTGGTTTTACTTAAAGGACGAGTTTCCATAATCCTTACAGTATCTCCAACGTTGCAATCATTTTTCTCATCGTGGACATGGAATTTGGTAGTTTTGTTAACGAACTTACCATAGATTGGGTGCTTCTCTTTTGTTTTTTCGGCAACCACAATCGATTTATCCATTTTATCACTAACAACGACCCCGATTCTCTCTTTTCTGAGATTTCTTACTTTATTTTCCATCGTTGAATTACTTCTGATTTTCGTTTAATTCTCTTTCGCGAAGAATTGTATTTAAACGTGCAATCGTTGCTTTAGTTTCCTTCAACTTGTTAGGATTTTCAAGCGGCGATACTGCATGATTCAATCTTAGGCGAACAAGATTTTCTTTTTCAATCTGTAGACGTTCAACGATTTCGTTGTTCGTCATTTCTTTGATTTCACTTACTTTCATGATTCACCTAATTTTATTCTTCAACATAATCACGTCTAACCATAAACTTTGTTTTTACCGGTAGTTTCTGAGCGGCAAGTCTTAAAGCTTCTTTTGCAGTTTCCATAGAAACACCTTCAGCTTCAATAATAATACGGCCCGGAGCTATCGGAGCAACAAATCCTTCAGGAGCACCTTTACCTTTACCCATCCTTACTTCGGCTGGCTTTTTGGTAATAGGTTTATCGGGGAATACGCGTATCCAAATTTGTCCTCGACGTTGCATATAACGTGTTACCGCAACCCTGGCAGCTTCAATCTGCCTACCGGTAAGCCACGATTCTTCCAACGACTTTATTCCAAATGAACCGAATGCTAATTGGTTTCCGCGTTGAGCGTTTCCTTTAATTCGGCCCTTCTGTACTCTTCTAAATTTTACTTTTCTTGGCTGTAACATCCTTTTTTAAATTGTGAGTGTTAAACCACTATTTTCTACGACGGTTACGGTTGCCACCACCTCTGTTTCCCCCCGGACGGCCAGACTTTTGTCCAACGTTAGGCGAAAGGTCGCGATTTCCATATACCATACCTTTACAAATCCAAACTTTAATTCCAATAAGTCCGGTTTTTGTTAATGCTTCTGCCAATGCGTAGTCAATATCTGCACGCAAAGTATGTAGCGGAGTACGGCCGTCTTTATACATTTCAGAACGAGCCATTTCTGCTCCGTTTAACCTACCTGAAACCAATACTTTGATTCCTTCGGCTCCCATTCTCATGGTTGAAGCAATGGCCATTTTAACTGCCCTGCGGTAAGCAATTTTACCCTCTAGCTGACGTGCAATGTTATTTGCTACGATCTTAGCGTCGAGTTCAGGACGTTTGATCTCGAAAATGTTGATTTGAACCTCTTTTTTGGTAATCTTTTTTAATTCTTCTTTCAGTTTGTCAACTTCCTGACCACCTTTACCAATAATAATACCTGGTCGCGAAGTATGAACAGTGATGGTGATCAGCTTCAAGGTCCGTTCAATAACGATTCTTGAAATGCTGGCTTTGGCCAAACGAGCGTTCAGGTACTTCCTGATCTTTTGGTCTTCAACCAGCTTATCGCCGTAATTATCACCACCGAACCAGTTTGAATCCCATCCTTTGATGAATCCCAAACGATTTGCTATCGGATTTACTTTTTGTCCCATGAATATTAATTAAGGTTTTCTTCAACAACACTTTCTTTACTATCTACGTATATAGTCACGTGGTTCGAGCGTTTTCTGATACGGTGTGCACGACCCTGGGGAGCCGGACGTAAACGTTTCAAAATACGACCTGAATCTACCATGATTTGTGATACGTAAAGCTCACTTTCCTCTAAACGAACTCCTTCGTTTTTAGCCTGCCAATTGGCAATGGCTGAAAGCAGAAGTTTCTCTACCCTACGTGATGCTTCTTTTGAAGAATACTTCAATACATCTAAGGCTTTATTAACCTCCATACCGCGGATCATATCGGCTACTAACCTCATTTTCCTAGGTGATGTAGGGCAGTTGCGTAAAACAGCAAAATATTGTTGTTTTTTCTCTTCTTTTCTTTTCTCAGCTGCTAGTCTTTTTCTGGCACCCATTGTACTTACTTTTTAAATATTAATGCCTATCTTTTCTTATTACCAGCATGCCCCCTGAATGTACGGGTTGGAGCAAATTCGCCCAAACGGTGTCCCACCATATTTTCGGTGACATATACCGGGATGAATTTGTTTCCATTATGTACTGCAATAGTGTGTCCTACAAAATCAGGAGAAATTACTGATGCTCTGGCCCAGGTTTTCACAACCGATTTTTTGTTCGATTCATTCATAGCTAAAACTTTACGCTCTAACTTGAAATCGATAAATGGACCTTTTTTTAATGAACGACTCATAATTTATTCCTCTTTACTATTTTTTCCTACGTTCTACAATATACTTGTTGGAAGCTTTTTTCTTCGAACGGGTTTTATAACCTTTCGCAAGCATACCATTACGTGATCTTGGGTGTCCTCCTGAGTTACGGCCTTCACCACCACCCATTGGGTGATCGACAGGGTTCATTACTACACCACGAACACGAGGTCTTCTTCCTAACCAACGAGAGCGACCGGCTTTACCCGATTTCTCGATGTTATGTTCTGTATTTCCAACCGTACCTACTGTAGCCCTGCAGGACGTAAGTACCATACGAGATTCGCCTGATGGCAATTTCAAAATTGCATATTTGCCATCACGTGAGGTCAATTGTGCATAAGCACCTGCACTACGTGCCATCACCCCACCCTGTCCCGGGTGAAGTTCAATGTTGTGAACCAAAGTACCAAGAGGTATTTCAGCAAGGGGAAGACAATTCCCAACTTCAGGTTCGATTCCGGTACCGCTCTTTACAGTTTGGCCAACTTGCAACCCGTTAGGCGCAATCATGTAACGTTTTTCGCCATCTTCGTATTTCAGAAGGGCGATGCGAGCAGTACGGTTTGGATCGTACTGAATTGAATCGACAACAGCTGCAACACCGTCTTTATCGCGCATAAAGTCGATAACACGGTATTTGCGTTTATGTCCCCCACCTATATACCTCATTGTCATGCGTCCCTGGTTATTACGACCACCGGACTTTTTAATGGGCTCCAACAATGATTTTTCAGGTGTAGATGCAGTAATAGTATCAAAAGCACCAATTACTTTGTGCCTTTGACCCGGAGTTACTGGTTTCAGTTTTCTTACTGCCATAATACTTATTAATTATATACTATTATATATTACTATAAAAGTCAATACTATCTCCTTCAACCAAAGTAACAATAGCCTTTTTAAAGGCTGCTGTTTTACCAGTAATAATACCACCTTTGGTATATCTCGATTTTACTTTACCACCATAAACCATGGTGTTAACGCTTTCAACCGAAACGTTATAAAGATCTTCAACCGCTTTTTTAATTTCAGGTTTACTTGCATTGCGAGCTACCACAAAACCGTAACGGTTAAAACGTTCCGACTGGTCGGTCATTTTTTCTGTAACTAATGGTTTTACTAAAATTTCCATCTTTTTTATCCGTTAAAGTTTAAATGCTTCTTCAATTTTCGCAACAGATCCCTCACAAAGCACAATAGCTTTTGCGTTCAAGATCTGATAAGTACTTAACTCTGAAGCAGTTACAACCGATACGTCTTGCAAATTTCGCGACGACAAATATATGTTATTATTTTCAGTTGGTAAAACGAAAAGTGCCTTTTTTTCAGCAATTTGCAGATTGCTCTGTAATGCTACCATCTCTTTTGTTTTTGGAGCTTCAAAATTGAAGTCTTCAACAACAACGATGCTCTTCTCGCTTGCTTTGTAAGTTAATGCTGATTTACGGGCCAACTGCTTCACTTTTTTGTTCAGCTTGAAGCCGTAGTTACGCGGACGTGGGCCAAAAATAGTACCACCACCACGGAAAACTGGCGACTTGATGCTACCTGCACGTGCTGTACCTGTACCTTTTTGTCTTTTAATCTTCTTGGTGCTACCTGCAATTTCACCACGTTCTTTACTCTTGCTTGTTCCCTGGCGTTGGTTAGCCATGTATTGTTTTACATCCAAATAAATGGCGTGGTCGCTGGGCTCAATACCGAAAATCTGGTCGTTCAAAGTGACTTTTTTTCCGGTTTCTTTTCCTTCTATATTCAGTACACTTAGTTCCATTGTTTTCTAATAATTAAGTATGAACCTTTGGCTCCAGGTACTGAACCTTTTACCACTATTACATTCTTTTCAGGAATAATTTTTACTACCTCAAGGTTTTCGATAGTAACTGTTTTTCCACCGTCTCTACCTGCCATACGCATACCTTTAAATACGCGTGAAGGCCATGAAGATGCTCCGATAGATCCAGGTGCTCTCAGCCTGTTGTGCTGACCGTGTGTAGCATCATTAACACCACGAAAATTGTGACGTTTTACTACCCCCTGAAAACCTTTACCTTTTGAAACTCCAACGATATCAACGTAATCTTTTTCATTGAAAATGCTCACGTCAATTTCTTGTCCCAATTCAAACTCTTCCTGATAGGTGTTATGAAACTCTACTACTTTGCGCTTTGGTGAAACACCAGCCCTTTTAAAGTGGCCAACTTCAGCTTTAGTGGCGTGCTTGTCTTTTTTCTCGCCATAAGCTAACTGAAGCGCTTCGTAGCCGTCGGTCTCTGCCGTTTTCACTTGTGTAACTACACAAGGTCCGGCCTCAATCACAGTGCATGGGATATTTTTCCCCTCAACACTGAATACGGATGTCATTCCGATTTTTTTTCCAATAATACCAGCCATTTTTTTCGACTACTTTAAATTATCAAACTTTAATTTCTACTTCAACGCCACTTGGAAGCTCCAGCTTCATTAGTGCGTCGATTGTTTTAGCGGTTGAGCTGTAAATGTCGATCAAACGTTTGTAAGATGACAACTGAAATTGCTCCCTCGATTTTTTATTTACGAAGGTTGAACGTAAAACGGTGAAAACTCTGCGGTGAGTAGGAAGTGGAATAGGACCACTTACTACAGCACCAGTAGTTTTTACTGTTTTAACGATTTTCTCAGCCGACTTGTCTACCAAGTTGTGATCGTACGATTTAAGCTTAATCCTGATCTTTTGACTCATAAGAGAAAATTGTTATAAATTATTTTAATAAATCAACTTTTCCGTTACAATCTTCCAGTACTTTTTCTGCAAGGCCACGTGGAACTTCTGCATAATGGCTAAATTCCATTGATGAAGTTGCACGACCTGAAGAAAGTGTACGCAATACGGTTACATAACCAAACTGCTCTGAAAGTGGCACTTTAGCTTCGATAACTTTAGCGTTACCTTTGCTGTCCATGCTTGCAATTTCGCCACGACGACGGTTAAGGTCGGCAATAATGTCACCCATGTACTCCTCAGGAGTTACAACCTCAACATTCATAATTGGCTCAAGAAGTGCTGGTTTTGCTTTTGAAGCAGCGCTCTTAAATGCCTGACGAGCACAAATTTCGAACGACAACTGGTCTGAATCCACAGGGTGGAACGAACCGTCGAGCAATGTTACTTTCAAGCTGTCAACAGGGAAACCTGCCAACGGACCATTTGCTAATGCATCTTTAAAACCTTTTTCTACTGAAGGGATAAATTCGCGAGGAATACGTCCACCTTTTACAGCATCGATAAATTCCAAACCGTCTTTTCCTTCTTCTGCAGGTTCAACTTTTACAATAACATCGGCAAATTTACCACGACCGCCAGTCTGTTTCTTGAATACCTCGCGTAATTCAACAGATTCGGTAATGGCTTCTTTGTAGGCTACCTGAGGCGCTCCCTGGTTACATTCAACTTTGAACTCACGTTTTAAACGGTCGATCAAAATTTCAAGGTGAAGTTCACCCATACCACGGATTACAGTCTGACCTGAATCTTCGTCGGTATTAACAACGAATGTAGGATCTTCCTCTGCCAGTTTCGCCAAACCGTTTCCAAGTTTATCAACGTCTTTTTGCGACTTAGGCTCGATAGCGATACCAATTACAGGTTCCGGGAAATCCATGCTTTCCAGCTCGATTGGGTTTTTCAAATCGCCAAGTGTATCACCTGTACGGATATCTTTAAAACCTACTGCAGCACAAATATCACCAGCCGAGATTGAATCTTTTGGGTTTTGTTTGTTAGAGTGCATCTGGTACAAACGCGAGATACGCTCTTTTTTACCGGTACGTGAGTTATATACAGTGTCACCTGCATTCAATGTACCTGAGTACACACGAATGAAAGCCAAACGACCTACGAATGGGTCGGTAGCAATTTTAAATGCCAATGCAGCCAATGGCTCGTCAGCATCAGGATGACGTACAACCTCTTTGTCGATTACCGGGTTTTTACCAGTAATTTCCTCTTTATCAAGTGGTGATGGTAAGAATTCACAAACAGCATCCAACAAACGCTGAACACCTTTATTTTTAAATGCTGATCCACACATCATTGGAATAATTACTCCTTCCAACGTTGCTTTACGGATAACAGCCATCATTTCTTCTGCAGTAATTGAATCAGGATCTTCGAAATAACGCTCTAAAATTGCGTCGTCAACTTCTGCAACTGATTCAACTAACTTTTCTTTCCACTCTTCAGCTTGAGCTTGCAATTCCTCAGGAATTTCGCTTAGAACGTACTTTGTTCCCATAGTTGCATCATCTTCCCAACGAACTGCTTTCATTTCTACAAGGTCAACAACCCCTTCGAAACTCTCTTCAGAACCAATAGGAATTTGCATTGGAACAGGGTTAGCACCTAATTTTTCTTTAATCTCGTTGTATACGTTAAAGAAATCGGCACCCTGACGGTCCATTTTGTTTACGAATGCAATACGTGGAACACCGTATTTTTCAGCTTGACGCCATACAGTTTCCGACTGTGCTTCTACACCTCCAACGGCGCAAAACAATGCAACAGTTCCGTCCAGAATTCGTAATGAACGCTCAACCTCAACAGTGAAGTCAACGTGTCCCGGAGTATCAATAATGTTTACTTTATATTCCTGGTCTTTGTGTTTCCAGAATGTAGTAGTTGCAGCAGAAGTAATAGTAATACCTCTTTCCTGCTCCTGCTCCATCCAGTCCATTGTAGCAGCACCATCGTGCACCTCACCAATACGGTGAGTTAAACCTGTATAAAACAGAATACGCTCTGTTACTGTGGTTTTACCGGCGTCGATATGCGCCATAATACCAATGTTTCTGGTATATTTCAGATCTTGTTTAGCCATTTTTTAAACCTATTTTCTATTACCAATTTTACTAAACTATGTACTAGAATCTGAAGTGTGCGAATGCACGGTTAGCTTCTGCCATTCTGTGGGTATCTTCTTTTCTCTTGTATGCTCCACCTTCCTCGTTGAAAGCAGCGATGATCTCAGCAGATAATTTATCAGCCATAGATCTTCCCGAACGTTTACGGGCAAACAAAATCATATTTTTGATACTGATGGCGTTTTTTCTTTCAGGACGAACTTCCATAGGAACCTGGAAAGTAGCACCACCAACACGGCGACTCTTAACTTCAACATTTGGAGTAATGTTCTCTAATGCTTTTTTCCAAACATCAAGAGGAGACAACTCTGTGTCTTTCATTCTTTTTTCTACCATATCCATAGCCTCGTAGAATACTGTGTAGGCTGTAGATTTTTTCCCGTCGACCATAAGGTCATTTACAAAACGGGTTACTAAAGTGTCGTTGAATTTTGGATCCGGTAAAAGGATCCTCTTCTTTGGTTTCGACTTTCTCATTTTAAAACTTTTTAGTGTTATTCAAATCGGCTGCCCTAAGGCGGTCTTCAGTTCATCTCCGGAAGACAATAGAGAGAATTCCTTACTCAACCAAACCACTGCAAATAACGTAGTTAATTACTCTTTTTTTACTTTCTTATTTTTTCGGTTTTTTCGCACCATATTTCGAACGACGTTGTAAACGTCCTTCAACACCCGCAGTATCCAGCGCACCGCGAATCAAGTGATAACGTACACCAGGAAGGTCTTTTACCCTACCTCCACGAACAAGCACGATTGAGTGCTCCTGAAGGTTGTGGCCTTCACCAGGAATGTAAGCATTCACCTCTTTACCATTGGTTAACCTTACCCTTGCAACTTTACGCATTGCCGAGTTAGGTTTCTTTGGTGTAGTGGTATAAACACGAACACATACTCCACGACGTTGTGGGCATGAATCTAAAGCCGGAGATTTACTTTTCTCAACTTTAGTCTGTCTTCCTTTTCTAACTAACTGTTGAATAGTTGGCATAACTACCTGTTTTTTATATAGTTAATAATCATTATCCAAAATGGACTGCAAAATTATGCAAAAATCCTTAATTATCAATCGTTTCGAGACGGAAAAGCACACTTTCCCCCTAAAAACGGCTCGCAAAAGTACGAATTATTATTTAAGAACAATAGGTTTCTACCTTTTTTTTGAAAAAATTAAGATTGGAATGAGTTGAAGCAGAGGGAAGTTAGAAGACTGAATCCGGAAAAAGATCACAGGCAAATATACAATAGGCAAAACACAATCGGCAATTAACATTTTGCTTATTGAATTTTGTCAACTGCGACTGATCACTGGTTTATCCGCTCTTTCCAAAGTGATTTTAAAGGATTGAAAATTCGTTGAATCAAACGCAGGTCTTCGGTAATAATTTCGGCTTGTCCCATCAGCTGACTTTGCATTTGCAGTATGTTATCGTAGTTGGTTACCAATCCATTAGGGAACGTGATCTCTACCATATAAAAACTGTCTTCGGGCACCAGCGAAACACTTTTTACTTTACCGCGTACCAAACCGTATTCCATGTACGGGTAATTGTCGAATTTCACATTTACATCGAGGCCTTCTTTTACTTTCCCTGAACCACGAACAGGCAATTCAACTTTTCCTATCACCTCGCCAACATCTTCCGGCACAATGGTTAAAACACGGTCGCCTTCGGTAATATTCTGGTTTTCGGCATAAAACTTATTAAAAGTAACAACCCCATCGATTGGCGATCGCAAAACATAAGTTAAAAACCAATCGCTTGCCTGGCTTTTCAGGTTATTAAAAGCCTCTATCAATGCCGATTCGTATTGGATTTTAAAATCGTGGTATTCTTTTTCGTTTTCAATAATTTTCTGATCCAGTTCACTGATATCAATTTGTTTTTCCGCCAGCGTTGAACGAAGTCCATCGAGCTCCGATTTTTTACTCAACATCTCGGATTCAGCTTGCTCCAAAACAGTGGAAGAAACAACTTCGCCGGCCAGCAATTTTTTCTGGCGTTCGTAATTGCGTTGTTTGATCTGGTATTCTTTGTCGATGGCAACTTTCTGTTCCCAAAGGCGGTCGTACAGAATGCGGGCATTTTTCAACTGCTCTTTATACGACTCCTCTTTTAATATATAATAGTTGCGTTGGTAGAATTCATTCAATTCTTCGTAGCGGGTTAAAAACTGCGAATAATATTCCTGAATAGTACCCAACTGCAGACTTTTATTAAATCGTTGCGAAACAGTAAAATTAAGCGTATCGAAAGCTGGCTGTACAGAGCTTATCATTTGCTCCAGTTCCAACACATCAGTATAGTCTGCCGGATTCTCAATTAAAGCGATAGTTTGTCCTGCAGTTACATGGTCTTTATCCTCCACAAACAACTTCTCGATTTTTCCGGTAGCACGGGCAACCAATGTAGCCGGTGGATTTTCGGTAGTTACAACAATGTTCGAGCGCAAAATATCGGGATAATAAAAAATAAAGCTAAAAATAATGATCAGCGAAAAGATGGCAACGAACATGAGAATTCCATACCGCACAATGCGCGACGGAACTCCACCAAGTATCTCCTGTACTTCGCCAGACCGGATTTCTATTTTATCTTGCTCGTCAGCCATTTGTTATCAATTTCCCAATTCCAATTGATTTTTAACCAGTTGATAATATTTCCCTTGTTTTGCTATTAATTCTTCGTGTGTTCCGCGTTCAACGATCTCACCGGAATCAAGCACCACAATCTGATCCGCATTTTTTACCGTACTTAAACGGTGCGCCACAACAACAACAGTTTTACCGGCCGAGAACTTGTCCATATTCTCCATGATCATTTTCTCGTTGTTGGCATCAAGCGCATTTGTGGCCTCATCAAAAAACAGGTACTCCGGCGATTTATAAATTGCCCGGGCAATCAATATCCGCTGTTTCTGTCCCTGACTCAATCCAACACCTTCCTGCCCTATTTTTGTATTGTAGCCCAACGGCAAAGCTTCAATGTAATCCTGAATATTTGCCATTTTAACTGCATTCAGCAATCGTTCCTGATCAACGAGTTCGTCATTTACCACAATATTTTTCGCAATGCTGTCGGAAAAGATAAAACCATCCTGCATTACCACACCACAGTTGTCGCGCCACATTTGCGGAGAATAATTGGCCAGTCGTGTTCCACCAATTTTAATATCGCCGGCAACAGGCGGATAGAAACCAAGCAATAATTTAATCAATGTGGTTTTCCCGCTGCCGCTGGTTCCCACAATTGCGGTAGTTTTCTTTTCCGGAACTTCGAGATTAATATTATTTAAAACCTTTGGAGAACGCGGTCCTTCATATTGAAAGACCAAATCATGAACACCTATTCCTTTATTTTCAGGAAGGTTCCTCACATATGATTTCCCCGCTTCACTCTCATCTTTTTTATCGTGTATTTCTGCCAAACGCTCCAAACTTATCTTTGCATCCTGCGCTGTGTGCATAAAACTAATGAGCTGGCGTAACGGCGTATTCAACTGTCCTATTATATATTGTATAGCCAGCATCATACCAAGGGTTAATTCGCCATTAACAACTGCCGTTGCAGAAATAATTATGATGAGAATATTTTTTGTCTCATTTATAAATACCGAACCGGCATCCTGGTATTGTTGCAGCGAAAGACTTTTTACGCTTACTTTAAACAGTCCGGCCTGAACACGCTCCCACTCCCAGCGTTTTTGCTTTTCGTAGTTGTTCAGTTTTATTTCCTGCATTCCGTTAATGATCTGGATCAGCTTACTCTGATTTTCCGAAAGTTTATTAAAACGTTTGAAATCAAGCTCACGCCGGCGTTTCATAAAAACATAAATCCAAACAAAATACAAAGCCGAACCAACAATGAAAATTAAAAATATAGTCCAGCTGTAAATAGCCAGTACAATGGCAAAAACCACCAGGCTAAAAACCGAGAACAACACCCCGATTGATTGCGCCGTTAAAAAGCGCTCGATTCGGTCATGATCTTCAATACGTTGTAAAATATCCCCGATCATTTTTGAGTCGAAAAAGCCCAACGGTAATTTCATCAGTTTGATCAGAAAATCGGAAATAATAGAAATATTGATTCGCGTACTAATGTGCAAGAGAATCCACGAGCGTATAAACTCAACCGACATCCGGCTGATAAACAACACCAGTTGAGCGATAAGAACAAGGTAGATAAAACCAATATCCTGATTATTGATACCAATATCGACAACACTCTGTGTTAAAAACGGCAACACCAGTTGAATACAACTTCCCAAAAAGAAACCGAGAATTAGCTGGATTACCAGTTTTTTGTAGGGTTTCAGGTAATTAAATACGAACTGAAATCCGGTACGTTTTACCTTGTCGTCTTCGCTCTGGTAGAAATCGGGTGTTGGTTGCATAAGCAGGCAAATTCCTTTTTCTTCACCGCCAGAAACTGTTGAAATCCATTTTTCGCAGAACTCCTTTTCGGTGTATTCAATCCGCCCAAAAGCAGGATCAGCCACACAAACTTTACCCTTTTTAAACTGATGAACAACAACAAAATGTTCCTGCCCCCAGTGTACGATACAAGGTAGCGGGGCTTCGTTTTTTAATTGTTGAAAGGTGATTTTTACGCCCATCGAACGCATCCCGATCGCCTCGGCGGCATCGCTGATTCCCAACAACGACACGCCCTCGCGGGTGATATAAGAGTTTTCGCGAAGAAATTCTGTGGTGTAATGTTTCCCGTAATATTTAGCCACCATACGCAAACAGGTAGGGCCACAATCCATTGCATCAAATTGTTGATAAAACGGGAACTTTGACATAGTTTTCTTTTGTTGGGGAAAGATAGAAAAAAATTCTCGTTGGATGCGCCAGTCTTAACTATTTGAATACACAACCATTTGTGAATAACTCAAATTTAGAATTGTTCCTTATCTTTTTATAATCTTTTTAAATAAGGATAAAAGATTTAGGTACATTTGCCCTTGCTAAACATAATTGATTTAAAAATGTACCTCAAAATTCGAATAGCATTTCTGGTTCTTTTTAGCCTTCCAATTCTGGCTCAGGCACAACAGCCAAAGTACGACATCCAAGTCGTTAGCTGTATTGAGTCGCTTGTTCCCAGTGGAGTGGGAAGATCGCGAATGATTTCTCCGCTTGCAGAAGTGAACTACCAGGATTTTACCTCGCAACAAACGGCAGCCAAAAAAGACAAAAACAAGAGCAAACGAAAAGACATCCGTATTAAGGAATATGAAGAAACCAAGTTGCTGAACTTCTATAACGAAGGCGGAATCCGGTTTCAGAACATTGTTTCGAATGATGCACTAATTACTTCAAAAATTAACGACATGTTAGCCAATGGTTGGGAATTATACGATGTTAAAACAGGGACTGAAAGCAAAATGGCCAATGCCAGTGTTAAAAAAGAAATATTCAAAACACTGCTAAACGACGACAGCGAAAGCAAGAATGACCCAAACGGATTATTTCTAACACGGTATTATTTCAGAAAAGAGATTAAAGAATAAGATCCCGACATTCCATAAACAAGTTATAAATCACAAAAACTTACATAAAATGAAACAAGTACTTATGTTCATCCTTTTGGCGTTGGTTTTATCGCCGGCAGCAAACGGGCAGGAGAATCCACAATACGAGGTAAAAATTATTACCACTATTGAATCGATAATTCCGAGTGGTGTTGGCCGTTCGAGATTACTTTCTACCGACCACGAGGTGGATTATAAAGAATTTACAACACGGCAAACAGCAGAAAACGGCGACCGCAACAAAAGCAACCGTGAAGAAATTCGAATTAAGGATTACGACGAAACCAAACTGCTCAACTTTTTCAATGTTGGAGGTATCCGTTTTCAGAACATTGCTTCGAACGATGCATTATTAACCTCAAAAATTAACGACATGATGAGCCAGGGCTGGGAACTTGCCTTTGTAAATACAGGTGTTGAAAGTTATGGAGGTGCTGATGACTCCAACGGTATTTTTATTACACGTTATATTTTTAAACGCCCAAAAGTAGAGGGTGTTTCAACTATCAACGACTCAATTCCTGAATAATTAAATGATATATATTGCCAAAGACTTGCCTGTTTTTAGTGGCAAGTCTTTGTTTTTATTGTAGCTTAATATTGCCCCGGAAGCAACTCCTTTCAAATTAAAAAATAAGAAGCACCATATAAATCAAAGCAGGGAGAAACCCCAGCAGCGACAATGGTCTGGCCGATTTTTCAAATTTATCCTTGTCGCTTAAATAATAAAACACCCCAACAGGCAGTATTGCAATAGCAAAACTAATTCCCAGAAAATCAAAAAAGGCACCCCGATCAGAGAATATTTCCAATATGGTTGTCGCTTCTTTAAAATAGAAAATCCCAAAGCTTATTAGTGCAGAGATGAGTAGGATAACTGCGGGATATATCCGGCAACAAAGATTATTTTTTAACATGCTGCAATATAGCCATAAAACCAACTCATCTGAGACAAATGACGCCAGAAGCTTTAAAGTTATTATATTGCAATTTGAAAATAAGCCTACATGAAGATTCTCATAATTGAAGACGAAATAGCTTTATCCGACGCCATTTTTCAGTACCTGACCGATGAAGGTTATGTTTGTGAAACAGCCTACGATTACAATACAGCTGCCGAGCATATTGATATCCATTTTTACGATTGTATTTTGGTAGATATCAACTTGCCGGGCGGCAGTGGACTCGATCTCATCCGCCAGGTAAAAAAGGATAATAAGAAAATGGGAATTATCATTATTTCAGCACGCGACTCATTGGAAAACAGAATTGAAGGACTTGAGATTGGTGCAGATAATTACCTCACCAAACCTTTTCATTTGGCAGAATTAAACGCACACCTGAAATCGATTAACCGGCGAATTAATTTCGATGGCGACAATCACATTTTGGTGAACGAAATAAAAATCCTCCCCGATTCGCACCAGGTTTTTGTAAACGAAAAAGAGTTACAACTTACTAAAAAAGAATACGAATTACTGCAGTTTTTTATCGCCAACAAAAACAAGGTAATAACCAAAACCGGTTTGGCACAGCATCTTTGGGGCGATTACATGGACATTGCCGATTCGTACGATTTTATTTACGGACACATTAAAAACCTCCGCAAAAAACTGATTAAAAAAGGATGCACCGATTATATAAAAACCATTTACGGTGTGGGGTATAAATTTGATTTAAACCTGGAATAAAACAAAAACACGAAGACGCTAAAACACGAAGGAATTAAGATTCTGAATTATTAATAATTTAGGGGAATGAATTTTATGTCTTAAATACTAATGCATAAATTTGATTTTGAACAATAAGGAAACATTAAAAACAATGGCCCAAAACCTCAAAGATATCCAATGTATCTTTTCCTCTTACCTTCGTGACTTTGAGCCTTTGTGTTCCGAAAGGTTATTTTACACAAGCCGCACAATAACATGAAACTACTTACTAAAATAAGTCTTAATTTCCTCTCCATTTCGCTTTTCATTTTCCTTACCGGATTAGTGGTTTTTTATTTTGTACTTCGCCAACAGGTAAACCAAAACATAAATGTTGAGTTGCAAAAACGCCAAACCAGCATTCAGAACGAATTAAAATCGGCACACGGAGCAACAACCGCACCAACCGATTTTGAGAAAAAAGTTGAAATAACTCCGATTCCTGCTAACCAAAATCCGGTTGCAGGTTATTCCGACACACTTATTGTGGACAATGCAACAGGCGTTTACACCGCTTATCGTCAACTGCAGTTTGTATCCGAGATTGGCGGGCAAAAATTCCTGGTGAAGATTTTTAAATCGCACGCCGAAACCGACAACCTTATCGTTCGAATTATTTTAACGATGACCCTTCTGGTAGTCGCGCTTATTATCGGGCTATTGATATTAAACCGGCACATTTCGCAAAAAACCTTAAAATCGTTTTACAACACCATCAACAAGATAAAACAATACGACCTGAACACCCACGAAGATTTTCAGCTAAAAGAGAGCGATATCAAGGAATTTAACGAATTGAACAAGGTGCTTATTTCGATGACGGAGCGCATAAAAGATGACTATTATAACCTGAAAGAATACACCGAAAATGCCTCGCACGAATTGCAAACACCCATTGCCGTGATCATCTCGAAAATGGAGCTGCTTTTGCAATCTGAATGTATGCAGGAGAAAGAACTAAAAACGATTAGCGATGCCTATGAAGCGTCCACCCGGCTTTCACGCCTGACAAATACGTTGTTGCTTCTTTCAAAGATCGGAAACCGGCAATTTCCCGAAGTCAAAAAAATCGACTTAACACAAATCATCGGCACACAGCTTTCTTTCCTTGAGGATGTCATCGAAAGCAAAAAGATCTCGGTTGAAAGTCCCGACAAACAATATTTTGTTGAAATGAATCCCTACCTCGCCGACATACTGATTGCCAACCTGTTAAAAAATGCCATCCGCCACAACTTTAAAAATGGTTCTATTTCAATAACTGCAAACGAAAAGCAACTTACAATTGCCAACAGTGGCGAAAAAATTCAGGGAACCGCTGACGATATTTTCAAACGATTTTACAAATCATCTTCCTCCGACAGTTCGGTTGGACTGGGACTGGCCATCGTTCAGAAAATATGCGAAGTTTCGGGTTTTAAGGCCCTTTATTCCTATGAGAATAATCTACACAATTTTAGTATTATTTTCGCCCCGGAAACAAACAATTTTGAAGTCTGATTTCACAAACTGACTATCATCATAACGCACTCTATTTCTGCCAAATAAACACACCTCTTACAATCCTTTGTTCAATACTCTGCCAAATCTGTTTTTTCTACAGATTTTCTACAGATTGTTTTAATAACATTGTTTCAAAATCAAGACTTAAGCGATTCATTCATGATAGGATTACTTGGATTAAACCACAAAACGGCTCCGATAAAAGTTCGGGAAAAATTCGTGTTTTGCGAAGAGGATGTGAAGCGTTTTGTGCCGCAATTAATCGACGCAGGAATAAACGGTGCTATCGTGGTTTCGACATGCAACCGTACCGAAATATATTTTGACTACACAGAAAAAGACGTTTTTGATTGTGCATCAACATTAGCCAAAATGCTTTTTGAATGGAGAAAAGCGGATAAAAGTGTGGGATCGCATTTCTATCACAAATTCCAGGATGAAGCATCAGAGCATTTATTTCGTGTTGCATCAGGGCTCGACTCGATGGCGCTGGGCGAATACCAGATTGTGGGTCAGCTAAAAGACGCTTTTGCCATTGCCGAAAAATATGAATTGCACAGCCCGACTTTAATTCGATTGTTTAACAAAGCTTTCGAGGCCGGGAAAAAGGTAAGAACCGAAACCGCACTTTCGAAAGGAGCAGTTTCAATTAGTTACGCTGCCGTAGAACTGGCTAACAAAAAACTGCATAACCTGAGTTCGCATCCCACATTGTTACTTGGAGCGGGTCAAACCGGCGAACTAACGCTGCAAAACCTGTTGAAAAAAGGTTGCGACAAGTTTACCATCATTAACCGCACAGCGGAAAAAGCACAGGAACTGTCCAAACGTTACAAAGGTGTAGCAAAGGATTTTTCTGAACTGCAAGATGAATTGGTTCACAACGATATTGTAATCACATCAACCGCATCAAAAAAGCCACTTATTACCAAAGAAATGGTGGCACAGGTAATGGTTGAAAGACAAAACAAACCGATGTTTTTTGTTGATCTTTCGGTGCCTCATAATGTTGCACCCGATGTGGCAGAAATCGAAAATGTTTATGTTAACGATATCGACGATCTGAATGCCGTTGTGGATAAAACATTTGACATTCGCAAAGGTGAAATCGAAAAAGCAGAAAGTATTATTGCCGAGTTTGTAAGTGATTTTACTGACTGGCAATTCACCCGTAATTTAACTCCGACTTTTCAAAGTATCAGCGATAATTTCAGGAAAATAAATGAAGCGGAACTGGAAGGTTTTATCAAACGACAGTCGAACGACAACACGGAAGAGGCTTCGATGTATGCCGACCACATTACCAATAAATTTATTCGCCTGATGATAAAAAACGTAAAATCGATTACCGATAACGGGCGCAATAAAGAATACATCGAATTGGTTAACGACCTGTTCAAGATTGCTCCATGAAACATATAATTCGCATTGGTACACGAGGCAGTAAGCTGGCCTTATATCAGGCTTATAGGGTAAAAGATGAACTGGCACCAAAATTCCCTGAAAAGCAATTTGAGATTGTCGTTATAAAAACAAAAGGCGACAAAATTTTAGATGTTCCGTTGTCAAAAATCGGCGACAAAGGACTTTTTACCAAAGAGCTGGAAGTGGCCATGTTCAATAACGAAATCGACATGGCCGTGCACAGTTTAAAAGACCTTCCAACTATTTTTCCTGAAGGAACAAAACTGGGCGCCGTTTTGGAAAGAGGCACCGTTAACGATGCACTGGTCAGCAAAGATCATTTAAAACTTTCGGAACTCACTTCGGAGCATACAATCGCAACTTCAAGTTTACGACGCAAAGCACAACTGTTACGTTTGAATCCCGATTTTAATATCGTTGAGATCAGAGGAAACGTAAACACACGCATCCGTAAAATGAATGAAGGTTACTGCGATGCCATGATCATGGCAGGAGCCGGATTACAACGTTTGGAAATGGATGAAGCAATTACCGAAATTCTTGATCCGGAAACAATGATCCCGGCATGCGGACAAGGTGCAATTGCCATCGAAATAAAAGATAATGATCCGGAGATTGAAGCAATAATTGCTCAAATCAATCACAAGGAAACGATGATAACAAGTTCGGCAGAACGTGTGTTTTTGAATACTTTGGAAGGCGGTTGCCAGATTCCGGTGGGAAGTACTTGTAAAGTTGAAGGCGATCAGGTAAAAATTACAGGTTTTGTTGCCAGCATCGACGGAAGTAAATTCCTGAGAGAAACAGTTCGCGGACCGGTTGAAAATGCCAATGAAATGGCGAGAAATCTGGCCAACAAATTATTCAATGCCGATGGAAAAGAAATTCTTGAAGCCATTCGAACAGAGAATTTACCGGTTGCAAACACAGCGCTTCCGTTAAAAGACAAGGTGATAATTTCAACTCGTCCGGCCGATATACACGATGACCTTCCGGAGTTACTAACAAAAGCCGGTGCTTCGGTTGTTTCGCTGCCCATGATTCAAATTGAAGAGACACAACTCACTGCTGCAGAAAAGAAATCTTTACAGAATCTTGATCAGTACCAGTGGGTAATTTTCACCAGTAAAAATGGCGTTGTAAGTTTCTTTAAACAACTGATTGAAACAGCAGGCAATACCACTTTGCCTACAAATTTAAAAATTGCTGTGATCGGTAAAAACACTGCAGCCGAACTGGATTATTACGGTTATGCTCCATATTTTACGGCAAACGAAAATACATCCGACGGCCTGTTAAAAGAATTACAGGGAAAACACAATCTGCAAAACCAAAATATTTTACTGGCTCTTGGAAATCTGGCCGGTGATAAACTGGAAACGGAATTATCAAAATCAAATTCAGTTACCCGCATAAATACGTATCAAACAGTAAAACCATCGGGAGCTGATTCAAAAATACTGGATACGATTTCGAATGACAATTACGATCTGATCGTATTTACAAGTCCATCCACTTTTAATAATTTCTGCCAATTTTACGGTACCGAAAATATTTCGAAAGTGAAAATGGCCAGCATTGGAGAAGTAACTTCAGAGGCCATTCGACAAGGTGGTGCCAAGCCACTTTTTACTGCAGAAAAATCGAATGCTGAAGGACTTTACAAAGCAATAATCGACTATTATCAAACAAAATAAAAACTACGCTATGCTATTTCCTGAAACAAGATTACGAAGATTAAGATATAATTCGGTTTTACGCGACATGGTGACCGAAACAAAACTATCGGTTGACGATTTGGTGATGCCACTTTTTGTTTGTGCCGGAACCAACATTCGCAATCCGATCAGCTCAATGCCGGGCAACTTTCAATTGTCGGTTGAGAACCTGGTTGAAGAATGTAAAGATGTTGCTGCATCAGGAGTGAAAGCAGTTCTTTTGTTTGGTATTCCTGCCGAAAAAGACGAAGATGGAACAGTTGCTTGTCAGCACAACGGGATTGTACAGCAAGCCATTCGTGCCATAAAAGCCGAACTCCCTGAAATGTACATTATTGCCGATGTGTGTAACTGCGAATACACCACGCATGGACACTGCGGAACCATCATTGATGGCGACGTGGATAACGATACCACACTTGAAACATTGGCGGCACAATCGGTATCGCTGGCAGAAGCCGGTGCTGACATGATTGCTCCAAGCGATATGATGGACGGACGTGTTGGGCGAATCCGTGAAGCATTGGACGACAATAAATTTGAGAAAATTCCGATTATGGCTTATTCGGCAAAATATGCATCGGGTTTTTACGGGCCATTCCGTGAAGCTGCCGAAAGTGCGCCGAAATTTGGCAACCGCGCTACTTACCAAATGAATCCGGCCAATTCAGATGAAGCTATTCGCGAGGTAGAACTCGACATTGCCGAAGGTGCCGATATTGTTATGGTAAAACCGGCGCTCTCATTCCTCGATATTATTTACCGCGTAAAAACAGAATTCAAAATGCCAACAGCTGCTTATAATGTTAGTGGCGAATTCTCAATGCTTAAGGCGGCCGAAGAAAAGGATTGGATTGACGGCGCACGCGTAATGATGGAAATTCTTACGTCGATAAAAAGAGCCGGCGCCGATATTATTATTACGTATTCAGCTGTTGACGCAGCGAAAATTTTGAATGGAATAAAAGGATAGAACATGCAGTTTTCAAAAAGTATAGAAGCATTCAAACAAGCTCAGCAAAGTATTCCGGGTGGTGTAAATTCTCCGGTGCGGGCTTTTAAAAGTGTTAATTTAAACCCGGTTTTTATCGACAGCGCCAAAGGCTCACAAATTGTCGATATCGACGGAAATCAATACACGGATTTTGTGTCATCGTGGGGGCCACTGATTTTTGGTCATGCCCACCCTGAGATTGTTTCGGCTATTAACGAAGCCGCACAAAAAGGAACCAGTTATGGCGCTCCTACTTTGTACGAAACCGAAATGGCGGAGTTGATCGTTGAAATGATGCCTTCGATAGAAAAAGTGCGCATGGTGAACTCGGGAACTGAGGCTACAATGAGCGCCATTCGTTTGGCACGTGGTTACACAGGCCGCGAGAAAATTGTAAAGTTTGTGGGTAATTACCACGGACACGGCGACAGTTTCCTTATCAAAGCCGGTTCGGGAGCTATCACTTTGGGTTTACCCGATAGCCCGGGCGTAACTGCCGGAAATGCAAAAGATACGCTGCTAGCCAATTATAACGATTTGGCTTCGGTAGAACAACTTTTTGAAGAAGACGGTAAAAATATAGCCGCAATTATCGTTGAGCCGGTTGCCGGAAACATGGGTGTTGTTCTTCCTGAAAAAGGATTTTTGGAAGGTCTGCGCGAAATCGCCACACAAAATGGCGCACTGCTAATTTTTGACGAGGTGATCACCGGTTTCCGCCTGGCAAAAGGTGGCGCACAGGAATATTTTAATGTAATGCCCGACATTACCACGCTTGGTAAAATTATTGGCGGAGGATTGCCGGTTGGGGCTTATGGTGGTAAAAAAGAAATCATGGATCAGCTGGCGCCAAACGGTCCGATCTACCAGGCAGGAACCCTGTCGGGAAATCCGCTGGCAATGGCAGCCGGAAGTACCATGCTGAAATTGATTTTGAACACCGCCGACTTCTACCCTGAACTGGAGCGCAAAGCCAAAAAGCTGGAAGACGGAATTCGCTACAACCTGAAACAAACAGGTGTTAAAGCTGTGTTGAATCGTGTGAGATCGATGATGACCCTATTTTTCACCGACGAAGAGAAAGTGAGCTCGTACGACGAAGCAATGAGTGCAGATACTACGCGTTATGCCGAATATTTCAAACTCTCGCTGGAGAGTGGCATCTACATTGCGCCTTCGCAGTTTGAATGTTTGTTTGTTTCGTACGCTCACACCGACGAAGACATCGACAACATTATCAGTGCCAATTTAAACGCCTTAAAAGACATAAAAGATTGATGTAGATTGAAAAAAGATTGATTCGAGATTGATCCTGATTAACTCAATCATTTCAATCTGAAACCAGTTGGTAATATTTTGCAGATAGTTACGCGATTTTTGGTGATAAGAAAGAAATACAAAAATAGATGGAAAAAGGAATCTTTATAAAAACACTTGAGGGGCAAAAAACAGAACGGCCGCCGGTGTGGTTTATGCGTCAGGCGGGAAGAGTGTTGCCGTCGTACCTTGAAATGCGAAAGCAATACAGCTTTAAAGAACTGATGCGCGATCCGGAGCTGGCAGCCAAAGTTACCTTGCTTCCGGTTTACGATTTGGGTGTTGACGCAGCTATTCTTTTTTCCGATATCCTTGTAATTCCCGAGGCGATGGGAATGGAATTGACCTTCACCGACTCGGGGCCACGATTTGCTACGGCCTTAAAAGATCTTGACGATCCGATGACGCTCATCAATCCTGACGCCACAAAACTGGAATACATTTACGATGTTATCGATAAAATACAGGAAACCAAACCAGCGGACTTTCCGTTGATCGGTTTCTGCGGAGCGCCATTTACCACGCTTTGTTACATGGTGCAGGGACTGGGAACGAACCACACTTTCCCGGATGCGGTTTCGCTGTTATATAAAGACAAGAAACTGGCAAAACAACTGTTAGGTGCCATTACTGAGCTATCAATCGAATATGCGCTGAACCAGGTAAAACATGGTATTGCCGCATTTCAGATCTTTGAAACGCACGCCGGACTTATTCCTGCCGATTTGTATATGGAATTGATTATGCCGTTTGTACGGAAAATATCAGCGGCAGTGATGGAAACAGGCACGCCAACTATTTTCTTACCAAAAGGATTGGGAACGGGCTTAAAACAATTGCAACCCGGCGATGCTAATTTCATCAGTGTCGACTGGCAGGTGCCAATTAAAGAAGCACGCGAAATGATTCCGACAGACATGGGCGTTCAGGGAAATCTTGATCCACGCATTCTGTTTGCCAATCAGGAAGTAATTGAAGCAAAATTGCAGGAATACCTTTCGTTTGGTGCAGAAGAAGACAAATGGATTTTTAATGTAGGCCATGGTTTTGTTCCCGGCATTCCGGTTGAAAATGCTAAATTCGTTGTCGACTGGATAAAAAGTGCAAACTGGAACAGTTGAATTGCGATTGAAGATTAACGATTTTAGATTGATGAAGGAGCTTAAATTGGTTTGAGAATTTGAATACTGAGACTAAGAACTTGTTCCTGTAGTTTCAGTTTCCTGCTGTTTTAAGAAGTCGTTTGAAGGTTAAAAATTGCATACTGAAAACTGCCAATTGCATATTATAATATTGTTTGATCGTTTGAAAAACTGAAAACTGAGACTGAATACTGAATACTGAATACTAAAAATAATGAATCTGAGCGCCATAATCACATCCGACGTAGTAAAAATAATACACGACATAGTTAGTGTATCATTTTTACTTCTTGCGGTTACGTTGATTTACCGCTCGGTTCGTGGTATAAAAAACCATCTCCCTTACGCCAAAACCGACAAGTATGTTGCCATTGCCTTTATTGTGGCTTTGTACCTGCAACTTATTTTAGGGCTCATAATGTTCACCAACCTCGGGGCGGGATTTGATTTTCAATACGTCCCCGACGAAGGCACCAACATGGTATCGAAAAGACTTTGGCCGGTTGAACACATCGTGCTGATGTTGTTTGCCCTTTTTATCGCCAACCTCGGATTGATATCTTCATTTCTCACTGAAAAAAGTAAGAGCCGTTTTAAAAAAGTTCTTATCTACTATTCTATTGCGGTTGTTCTTATCGCGATTTCGTTGTTATCAATTTATGCCTGATGATCAGCACGTCTCAAAAAAGAAGCCGCCAATCATGTTTAACTTAATTAGGAGAAAACTTATCTTTGGTAAAAAGAAAATTAATGACTCCATTAGATAAGGACTTACAAAAAGTTAAAGTCAACATTTCTGAGTTTGGTGAGATTACGAGAAGAGTACTTCAATATTTACCAAATGTTTTAAGTAACTCTAAAGAGAAAAATGATTACATAATTTACTCAAGCGTAATTGCCGGAACAACAAAATACGTCCGTCCCATTAACAAAAATCTTTTTCTGGCCGAGCTTAACGAGTTTGATTCAAATTTTAAACTGCTCCAATCGATTCTTTCCAAAATCAAAGCAGGAATAAAAATTGCAGAACCAGACAAGGATGTTATTGATAGAACAATATATACCATTCAACAATCAATAGGAGCCGGACTGGATTTAATGGTAAATCCAAATAGCGCAAGAAAACATGTGGGAAACAGGTTTGAAGAATTAATAAAAGTAATTTTCACAGAAATTGGAGTTGCGAATAAAAAGATTGTCTTACAAATTCCATATGAAACAGAAGAAGGAGCTAAAACCTACAAATGTGAAAATGATTTAATAATATCTCCTTATGAAGTAGTGAAATCTTCTTCCAACTCGCTTGATGTGCAAGAAGTTGTAGTTTCGGTTAAAACAACATCAAAAGACAGGATGGGAAAGATGTTTATTGATAAAATCTTACTTGAACGATTTGTTGAACACCCACAAAAAGTAATCGGGATTTTCTTAAATGATGTACAAAGAAAAGAGTCGGACAATATAAGCTTTACATTGGTATCAGGATTATTTATGGTTTATTCTAAATTTCTGACGGAATTAGAAGGCGTCTATTATCTCGACCCTCCTCCGAATGCAAATAAAAAACCATATTCGAAATACATGAAGCGCTTTTCGGAGTTATTAACGACCGACTTAAACAGGCTTTTAACCACGTAATTTCTTTCGTCGTTTATTTGAGTCTAACTCATCTTTTGCGTTTGCAATTCGCGAAATATGTTGCTTATCACACAAGCGGGTTTTGATTACATTACAATAATCTAATTCCAATTCAGTACCCAACCATTTTCTATCATAAGCTTCGGCCACAGCATAAGTAGTTCCCGATCCACCAAACGGGTCAAGAATTACACTATCGGGATTAGAAGACGATAAAATAATTTTTCGAAGTAATTCTACAGGCTTTTGAGTTAAATGCGGATATTTTTCCCAGGCTCCATTTGAAATGGTAGGAATTTCAAAAACATCTTTTGGCTTTGCTCCAAGTGGATTAGGTTCCCAGGTATAACCTCTCGTCTTTCCGTTTGAGTATTGTGAAGTTTCAGCCTGCGTCCGTTTCGGATATTTTAATGTATGCTCATTGTACGGGATTCGTACTTCATCAATATTAAAAATGTAATCCTTCGATTTACGAAAATGTAAAATACTTTCATGCGAACGGCCCCAATCATTACCAAGATTTGCCTTATTCCTATAAAACCAAACCAGCCATTTGCACCCTTGAAAAAGATGCGCCGCAGCCCATTTTATATCAGCCAGAATTTCGGAAAAGCCACATACATATAAGGAACCTGTCTTTTTCAGAACACGATGAGCTTCTGAAATCCATTCCATACTCCAATCAACATATTCTCTTTGATTTTTAAAGGTGTCCCATTCTGCCTTTTTAATATTGTAGGGAGGATCGGCAAATATTAAATCAATAGAATTTGTTTCCAACTGCTTTAAATATTTTATCGCATCATAATTAAACAGCTTACCATTTTTCGTTTCAAAAAAAGGTTGAACAGTTGCAACATGATTCAATTTTGAGCGATATTGAATCTCCAATTGCATTTCCTCAACAAGATCAAGAACCTGTTCTTCGGAGTACACGCGATAATTATTGATCGGATGCCTGGAACTAACAAATTTACCATTTTTATCCCATCTTCTAAGGGTTTCAGCACTAACACCCAGAACATCAGCAGCTTGACTTATCGACAAATATTTTTCCATATCCTTACGCAACCTTACACATGTTTACACACAAAGATATGTAAAAATAGATTTAATCTTGAGTATTAAGAATAATTATGACCTATAATATTTACAAGCATTGATTGACAAAAAATTAATCCGTAAAAAATGTTCTAACCGATATCATTTTTGCCAAATTTTAAGCCAGCAAATCCTTTCAACATTCCATTCTGAGATAAATCAAAGCCGGAGTTTTAACCGGAGTCTCACTATTCAAAGCAACCATCTCTTCCAATGTTCCTTTAAACGTTTTCGCATCCCACCGGCCTGAGCGTGAAACAATTGTAGCTTGAATACATTCGCGATGAACAAAATGCATTTTCCCTCAACTAAATGCAAAAGCTAATATATTGTGCACTATTACCACTATCATAAGAAGCAGTTTTTTGCTTTATCAGGCGGATTTTACTATTTGGCTTAGCCCAAATAGTAAACACAAAATCCAAGGCTGCGCCCGCTTCCCTCGGAAAAGCTACGCGATGCCGGCTAAAATTCCTGAAACTCGTCGTACCTCCTCAAACATCAGTAATTTTTTAACGCCAACACCACTTGTTTTCCGGCTCACCGACCGAGGCCGAAGCTTTGAAGTAACGTTGTTAACATCACCAATCTTAGATTAACAGAACGGCCTCTTTTTATCTTTTCCCTGAAACCTGCACACGAATAAAACTGGTGCGGGCTCGTCAAAAATCCGTCAGTCGGGCTAATTGGCTACATTGAAAAAACGCAAAGGTTTTTTTGACAAGATTTTTGGTTCCTTTTCATCGACTGGAAAAGGAACTGCCCGTCTGGCATGAAGACAAAAGCTACTTAAATAATACGGCTGTGCAATTTATAGGGTACTACGAAAATCAGATTCCCAAATCAACACTCCATCCTCAAATAAATCAAAGCCGGAGTTTTTACCGGCGTCTCACTATTCAAAGCAACCATCTCTTCCAATGTTCCTTTAAACTTTTGCGCGTCCCACCGGCCCGAGCGCGACACAATTGTTGCCTGGATACACTCGCGGTGGACGGTATCCAATGCCTCGTAAATTTCCTCCAATACTTTGGTTCCCATATAAATTACAGCGGTGCCCCGGTTTTCCACAATACTTACCAGTTGTTTTACACTAAGCAATTTCCCGGCCACATCGCGCCCCGAAAGCAAGTGCAGCGAATTGCTTCCGCGCCTGTCAGTTAACGGAATACCAAACTCCGCCGATGCCGCATTAAACGCCGAAATACCCGGCACCACTTCAAAAGGGATATTCTTTTCTTCTAAGAATGAGGTTTCTTCGGCTCCCCGACTAAAGATCATCGGGTCACCCGATTTCACGCGCACCACCACTTTCCCCAGTTTAGCGTATTTTTCAATTTTGTGGTGGATGGAATTTTGCCGCTCGGTTACGTCAACGCCATCGCCGGCACGTTTACCCACAAAAATAAGTTCTGCATTTTCAGGGAAAAGCGCCCGAACATCGCGCGATATCAACGCATCGTATAAAATAATATCAGCCGCGTTGATACAATTATGCGCCTTCACGGTAAGCAAATCCGCCGGTCCGGGGCCTGCTCCTACAATATATACTTTCCCAAACTGTTCCATCACTAAATTCTATAAACCCACTCTTCCACTTCTTTTAAATAGTCCATCGGACTTTGATACACGAACTTATAATCCAATGCCTCGATGAGTTTATCGCTGTTAATCACTTTATAGCTTCCTTTGTCTTTTGAAAACACCGGAATTGGCAGATCACTGATCTTTGCCGCTTTTGCATAAAACTCATTTCGTCCGGGATGCTCAGGACTCGATGCATTAAACACCTCGCCCCAAATATCTTTTTCAATAATTTGAGTGATGATATTCACGCAGTCGTCGCGGTGAATCAGATTTACAGGTGCATCAAAAACCGGATTATTTTTGCCTTGTACAAAGCGTGCGGGATTACGGTCGTAACCAATTAAACCGCCAAAACGAATTACCGTTGTTTGAAATGCCGGATTATTCAGCAACAGCTTTTCCGCTTTTAACAAAGCCCGGCCACTTGCCTTTTCCGGAGTGCCCTCGTCACCTTCTTTTACTTCTGTGTTTTTCGATTCGTATACCGAAGTTGAAGAAATGAATAACACCTTTTTGATGTTAAGCTCCTCTACTTTGGCAATTATCTGCTCAATCTTTTGTGGAAATGAATCCTCAACACAATCTGTTCGTGTTGGCGGAATGGAAATGATCAGCACATCCGTATTAAAAAAGCTATTGTAATCCACCGTTAGTGATTGCGCTTTGGCTTTCACATAAAATGCACTAATTCCACTTACCTCCAATCGGTTGTAACTTTGCGTTGACGCCACCGAACCTTTAACTTTCCAGCCTTTCCGTAGCAATGATCTCCCCAACGCTGTTCCTAACCATCCGCAACCTAATATCGATACTGTTGTTCTCATGTTTGTTTGCTTTTTAAGTTATTGTTCTCTCTTAATCATTTTAAGAGCAAACGCTCTTTATAAAATTGTTTTTCACGCAGATTTCGCTGATTACCGCTGATTTTCTTTTACCCTTATGGGTGAAAGCTTTCTGCGCAAATCTGTGGGATCTGCGTGAAATGACATTTTGCTTGCCGAAACAGGATTAAAATCCGATACAAAAATATAAATGTGCAGTTCGCCTCTGATTTAGTGCTTAAAATCCCGGCCTTCTTTGATTTCCTCCACGTAGCTTTTGCGGATAACAAAGTCGCCAAAATGCTCGCCGGCTTCGCGGTTTGTTGCAAAATCAGCAATAATCGGACGCAGCTCGTTCAGTATCTCTTCCTCGTTGATGGTTTGTTTATACAGGGTGTTCAAACGCGATCCGTTAAAACTTCCACCAAGGTATAAGTTGTAGTAGCCCGGTGATTTACCAATCAGGCCAATCTCTGCCAGGTACGGTCGTCCGCAACCATTTGGGCAACCGGTCATGCGGATTACGATTTCTTCTTTGCCCAACTCGTGTTCATTCAGAATTGTTTCAATTTTCGACACTAAATCTGGCAGGTAACGTTCGGCCTCGGCAAAAGCCAGCGGACAAGTTGGCAAAGCAACACAAGCTATCGAATTCTTTCGCAATCCGGAGATATCTTCAGGAGACACCCCATAAGTTTTTAGCAATGCATCAACCTGGTTTTTCACTTTTGTGCTCACTCCCGAAATGATCAGATTCTGATTTCCGGTTAGAATAATATCACCGTCAATCACTTTTGATATCTCACGAAGGGCAGTTTTTAGCTTGTATTCACCCCGATCGAGCACACGACCGCCTTCAACAAAATAAGTGAGGTGCCACTTTTTATCGCTGCCTTTTATCCAGCCAAAATCATCGCCGTTCCGGTCTAAAGAATATTCACGTTCCGGTTCCAACTCATAGCCCAAATATTTTGTCAGTTCTGCTACGAATTCTTCCACACCCATCCTGTCTATGGTATATTTCAAACGGGCTTGTTTCCTGTCTTTGCGATTGCCGTTATCACGTTGCACGAGTACTACCTTTTCGGCTACATCAATAATCTGATCGGGTGTACAAAAACCAATTACAGTTCCGGTTCTCGGATAAGTTTCGGGCTTACCAAAAGTGGTGCCCAAACCACCGCCCACGGCAACATTGTAGCCAACAATTTTATCGTTTTCAATAATGGCAATAAAGCCCAGATCCTGCGAAAAAACATCGCAATCGTTATGTGGTGGAATTACAATTCCGATTTTAAATTTACGTGGCAGGTAACGATTACCATACAATGGCTCCACCTCCTCTTTACTGTCGGCAACCAGCTTTTTATCCAGCCAGATTTCGTGATAAGCAGTAGTTTTTGGCAAAAGATGCTCACTGATCTTTTTAGCTGTATCAATCACCTCAGCATGAAACGGCGACTGCGCCGGATTGGCATGGCTCATCACATTACGGTTTACGTCGCCGCAAGCTGCAATGGCATCCATCAGACTGTCGTTCATTTCTTTAATGGTTGCCTTCAGATTTCTTTTCAGCACACCATGCAACTGAAAGGTTTGACGCGTAGTTAATTTTAAAGTTCCGTTGGCATATTTGTCCGAAAGTTCGTCCATTGCCAGCCACTGCTGCGGCGTGAATTTTCCGCCGGGCATACGTAGTCGGATCAGAAATGAAAAGGCCGGTTCCAGCTTTTGCCGCTTTCGTTCTTTGTCAACATCGCGATCCCACTGCTGGTAGATACCGTGAAATTTCGAAATTTGCGTGTCGCCCTGCGAGATGGCCCCTGTTATCGGGTCGGCCAGACTTTCGGGTAAAGTTCCTCGTAAGTAGTTACTTTCATGCTTGAGCTTTTCAACCTCTGAAAGCTCTTTCCAGTTAATATTGTCACTCATAATTTTTGGGTTATATTTTCAGGAGCGACTACATGAAGGTAGTTGCAGTCGCTCCCACTATTTTATTTATCCCGACGAACTTCATTCTCGGGATTAATTCGTCTATCAACTCTTAATGTGTTTCTCTTTTAAAAGCTGAGTCTCACTAATAAACATCGGTTTGGAAACGTTTTTCACGCTTCAAATTTTTCACATATTTTTCGGCTTGTTCCTCGCTGATACCACCCTGAGTCTGAATGATATCAAGCAAAGCCTTATTTACATCTTTAGCCATGTATTTCATATCGCCGCACAAATACAAGTGGGCACCGTTTTCCAGCCAATCGAACACCTCTTTTTGCTGTTCTTTTAGCTTGTGTTGCACGTAAACTTTTTCTTCCTGGTCGCGACTAAAAGCTACATCTATTTTGGTTAGTATTTCGTTCTTTACCAGCTTTTTCCACTCGGTTTGGTACAGGAAATCGGAGCTGAATCGACGGTCGCCAAAGAACAACCACGACTCGCCTTTAATGCCCAAACTCTCGCGATGCTGCATAAATGCCCGATACGGAGCTACACCAGTTCCGGCACCAACCATGATAATTTTTGAACCGTTGGCCGGCAATTTAAACGACGGATTTTTGTCGATATAAACCGGAACCTGCTCATCGATCTCAATACTATCCGCCAGGTGCGACGAACATGCGCCGTTGCGTTTGCGGTTCTTTCGCTCGTAACGAACAACCGAAACTGTTACATGAACTTCTTCACCAACACTCTCCATGCTCGATGAAATGGAATACAGACGTGGCGGGATCGGGCGTAAAACTTCTACCAGTTTATGCGCGTTCCACTCATATGGGAAGTCTTCCAACAGATCAAGCACATCGTGACCATATAAATATTCGTCAAGTGCCTCATCGTCGGCAAGTAGTTTGGCCAGTTCTGCATTCTTTGTTTTCTCCTGGTATTTTTTCAGCAGATCGAATGTCAGCATTGTAATTTCAAGATGATGCGATAAGGCTTCTTTTATGCTCATCTCTTCTTCACCAACATCAACTTTCTGCTCCGGGTCGAAACCTGTAAAAGCAAGAATATCTTCAACCAGCGCTTCAGGGTTTTTTGTAAAAATCCCCAGCGAATCGCCCGGCTCATATTCCAATCCCGATCCTTCCAGCGAAAGTTCAACATGGTAAACCTCCTTGTCTGAATCGTTTCCGGTAATTCTGACTTTCTCCAACACTGTAGCCATGTATGGATTTGATTTCGAGAATTCCTCTCCAAATCCTCCTGCTCCTGTTGAAGATACCGATGGCACACTCGCAACCTCTGGCTCCAGAGTTTCAGCCGGTGCAAGATTCAACAAAAAGAGGTTCATCCATGTTTCTGATGGCTGCTCGTAATCTACATCGCATTTTACGGCCTGCGTAACACGGTAACCACCAAGGCTTTTTAATGCCTCATCAATTTCTTCGCCGGTTTTACAGAAATGCTTGTAGGTTTTGTCGCCCAGTGCCAGCACCGAGTAATTCACTCCGTTAAGCTGAGGAGCACGCGGCCCGGTTACATATTTGTGAAAATCTTCAGCCATATCAGGCGGATCGCCCTCGCCATGCGTACTAACAATTATCGCCACGTTATCTTCTTCATTCAGCTTTTTGTAATTGTAATCGTACAAACTCAAAACCTGGGCGTCAATTCCTTTAAACGAAGCCTTCTCTCCTAATTTTTCAGCCAGCCCCTGCGAGTGCCCTGTTTCGGTACCATACAAAATGGTAAGCTTAATCGCACTTTGTGGTGTCGGAGCTGCTGCTGCAGTGTTAACATTTGTTCCTGTAACAGCCGGCACTTCAACTCCCCCAAGGGCTGCCAATCGCCCTTCAAAATAACCATTTAACCATACAGCTTGCTCTTTATTCAAGCCTTCAACCAACTGGCTTAAAGCACTTAACTGTGCATCATTTAATGGATTTGTCTTTAAACTCATTTTTGATTTTTAATTACGAGACCGAATTGAACGTATCCAACTCAATCTTCAAGTTGCAACTTATCTTTTATTAAATTTCTTATTCTTATCGATTCATAAACATTCTCGCCATTCGAGCTTACTGCCACCGAAATGTTTCCATGCCGGTAGATAGCAGGAGAAACAAACTGACAGCGAGATGGTTTATCGTGAATATTAACTAATACCTTTTCTTCGCGACAGTCTTTTTCTATCTGCCTGTCCTGCTCGGCGTTATTCGAGCAGGAATAAAGCATTAAATAGTCTTTTAAATATTTTTTGTGGTACGGTGCTTCAATGTATTTCACCCCGCTGTTTTTTATTTCGTCGCATACATCAATGGCCAGTATTTCAACCTCGGCATTGTGGCGCTGCAAAATCCTGAGCTTACTGTAAGCACTTTGTCCGCCACCAACGATCAGTATTTTCTGGTTGGCAATATCAATTGCAATCGGTAAAAAATTTTGGTCTGCCATGCTGTTTAAATTTCGTATTCAATTGGTGTATGTTTAACCCTTCCGAAGTTGATTTTGTTCCAGGCTCGCTCGTGAAAAAAGTATAAAGTCATTTTTGTAAACAACTCAACGCCGCCAATGGTTACCGCAAAATTTATATCGCCCACCACTAACCACGAAATAAAAATAGTATCGATGGTTCCGATAGTACGCCAGGAAATCGTTTTTACGATACTTCTTCGTTTCCTTTCAACTGTATTTCCATTTTCTCTTGCCATACGCCACATTCCTGTTTAAAATCTCAATCTATCATCTTATTCATACTCAAAAAAAAAGCTCTTCTGCAAATACAGAAGAGCCTTTCAAATCGAGTAATATTTTCAATCTATGGTCAGTTCCTCTGCACAACAATATCGTCACAACACATACACATCATACATGTCATTTCCATCATTGTTATTTTAGAGATACTATTCACCATTGTTTTTAAAATTGTTCTTATGTGACCTTTGTCACACACCGCAAATGTAAATGAAAATTTCAGACAAAAAAGAATTTTAATCACTTATTTTTATTTGTTCCAAATAAATTAACAAAGCGAAAGGGCGCTGAAATGGCCTGTTTCAGGACATATGTTTTTTAATTGATATAATTGTTATGCTATTCTGATATATTCCCCGAACCCCTTATTTATAATGATTTCAGACTATAACAATTATTAACAAAAGCACCTAAAAAGCTGTTGGATTGCACATTAACTTGCACCAAAAACAGAGGCCGGATATTATATCTTTTCCACCTGATTTCTACCTCTTGATTGTTAATAAATTATTACTATTTTTGATGACCTCGCTTCAAAATGATGAAGAAAACGAGTATAAATAAATCAATAAAACTTATATACTATGAAAGTTTACAAAACCGATGAAGTTCGGAACATTGCTTTAGTTGGTAATGCCGGCAGTGGGAAAACCACCCTTGCAGAAGCTATGCTGTTCGAGGGTGGAGTTATTAAACGTAAAGGTGATGTTGGTTCAAAGAATACAGTATCCGATTACAACCCAATTGAGCAGGATTATGGCAATTCTGTTTTTTCAACCCTGATGCACACCGAATACAACGGAAAGAAAATAAATATAATGGACACCCCGGGGATGGACGATCTTTGCGGAGGTGTTGTTTCGTCGTTAAGTGTTACAGCGCTTGGTTTGTTAACGATTAATGCATCAAACGGTGTTGAGGCCGGTACCGAAGCCGCAGCCCGTCATGCCGACCATGCACACACTCCACTTATTGTGGTTTTCAATCAACTCGATCACGAAAATTCGAATTACGAAAGCACGCTTGAACAGTGCAAAACTGCCTTTGGCAATAAAACCACCATCGTTCAGTACCCTGTTGATGCAGGAACTGGTTTTTCAGCTATTATCGATGTACTTAAAATGAAAATGTACACCTATAAAGACGAAAGCGGTAAACCTGAAATTTCAGACATCCCGGAATCGGAGCTGGAAAAGGCAAACGAACTGCATAACGAACTGGTTGAAAAAGCTGCCGAAAACGAAGAAGCTTTAATGGAGCTGTATTTTGATAAAGGCACACTTACCGAAGACGAAATGCGCAAAGGTATCAAGCTCGGAATGCTTGATCTTACACTTTCCCCGGTATTCTGTACCTGTGCGAAGAAAAGTATAGGTGTTGGCCGTTTAATGGAATTTATTACCAACATTGCTCCGGCACCAAAAGAAAAGAAAATGGGTACAATCGTTGCCGGTAAAGAAGTAACAATGGATGCTTCGCAACCGCCAAGCCTTTTTGTTTTTAAAACTGCTGTTGAGCCACACGTTGGCGAGATCACTTATTTTAAAGTAATGTCGGGGGTTGTAAAAGAAGGTTTAGACCTCATCAACTCGAAAACAGGAAATAAAGAGCGTTTATCGCAGGTGTTTGTACCCGATGGTAAAAGCCGCGAAAAAGTGGACGAGCTTCATGCAGGCGACCTGGGTTGTACCGTTAAACTGAAAGAAACACGCTTTAACCAAACATTGTCGGCCAAAGAAGTTGGAACGGCATTTGCACCGATAGAATTTCCAACGCCACGCCATACTGTAGCTGCTAAAGCTGTTGCCGATTCTGACGACGAAAAAGTAGGCGAAATTTTAAGCAAGATCAAATACGAAGATCCAACTTACGTAATTGAATACTCGAAAGAATTAAAACAACAATTGATACACGGACAGGGCGAATACCACCTTAACGTATTAAAATGGTATTTCGACAACGTACACAAGGTGGATGTGGAATATTTGAAGCCAAAAATTCCGTATCGCGAAACCATTACCAAACCTGCTCAAGCGGATTACCGCCATAAAAAACAATCGGGTGGTGCCGGACAGTTTGGCGAGGTACACATGATTATTGAGCCCTACGAAGAAGGTGCTGAACCTAAAAAGATGTTCAAGTTTGGCGATAAGGAGCAGAAGATTTCGGTGCGTGCCGTTGAAGAACACAAACTGGAATGGGGCGGTAAACTGATCTTTGTAAACAGTATTGTTGGCGGATCGATTGATGCCCGTTTTTTACCGGCTATTCTGAAAGGAATTATGGAAAAAATTGAGGAAGGTCCGCTTACCGGTTCATATGCCCGCGATATTATCGTTTATGTTTACGACGGTAAAATGCACCCGGTTGACTCGAACGAAATTTCGTTTAAACTAGCCGGACGAAATGCCTTTAGCATGGCCTTTAAAAATGCCGGTCCTAAAATTCTTGAACCGATCCTTAATCTCGACGTTTGGGTACCGTCAGACCGAATGGGTGATGCAATGAGCGACTTGCAGGGACGCCGCGCCATGATTATGGGAATGGGCTCGGAAAAAGGCATGGAAAAAATTACTGCCAAAGTACCGCAAAAAGAAATGTACAAATATACCACTGCACTGAGTTCGATTACAGGTGGTAGAGGTGTATTCAGTATGAGTTTCGACGGATACGAAAAAGTACCTAGCGACGTACAGGACGAACTACTGAAAGCCTACGAAGCTGAGCAGGAAGAAGAATAGACCATTTTCTAATCCATTTTACTATAACTAATAAATCCCGGTTCGTTTTTTCGGATCGGGATTTTGTTTGCTATAAACGATACGTAAAAGTGTACTACAACATGGGCTGAATCTAATACAAAAGCCTTTTAACTTCTTCTGGCAAATCGAAATTTCATTGTTTTTAGCATAAACAAGCGTTTAAACCCTTCCGGTCGGTATTTTGGCGTAAACTTTTGCTATTTATCGTCTATTCTTTTGTTGAAATTATACCTACATTTAATGCTCAAAATAATAAACATTGAACCTTTGACCTCAAATAAGGAGATTTTATGCGAGAGTTGGGTTACACGGGACTATAGCCCATCCCGATAATAAAGAAATAGCCCTTTGTTGGGTTGAATAGGCGTTGTGCACAAGCTTAAAAAAACATCGACTATCGAAGATAAACTTGAAATATTAATCGAAAACAAAATTCCCAAAGAAAGCATTCAAGAGATTTTGAAAGGAGCATTGTTTTTTGAAAAAACAAATGGCATTTCAATGACTGAGTATTGGAAGTCAAAGGATTTTACAAAACGAGATGAGTTTTATTTAGTATTAAATGCATACTTAGGATTGGTTGGAGCATTTTATCAAAATGCTGAGAATAATGAATGGCGTTTAAAATTTGATGTTGCTTTTTTGTTTCAACTCAAGTCAAATGCACAATCTGCAAAATCAATTGAATTGTTAGTAACTAATAAGTGTTACGCAGATTCCTTAGTAATTTGTAGAACGCTAATTTCTCGATTGAATTTGTTAATTCTTTGTTCACTAAACCCTGACTTATTCGATTTTTGGTTAAAGAACCCTAAAGATAAAATATTCTTAGATGGTCAAATCCGTAATGAGCTCAAAAATAATAGCATATCACTTCCAACTCATTTGTACGAATTCTATAGTGAAATAACACACGGACAAATTCAAGGACTGTGCGAAATTGGATATCTTGAACAAGGCTTATTTGCAGATGTGAAGCCTGCCGAAAATCAAATTTGGGTTACTGCTAAATTTGCTATTGCTACAATCTATTATACAGGTCTTTGTATGGCTATTCAAGATTGTGAAGGAAAGTCCATTCCTGAGAGGTTTAAAAATCATCAGATTCTATTTGACTGGCTAGAAAAACACTACCTTGCTCATAATAGAATTGACCTGCTATGGACATTTCTAATGGAAGATAGACATGTTGAGAAAGTGGGTAGAAACGAATATGTCATTGGTAGAGGTTATGACTTTAAAGCAATAAAAGAGCAAATAGCAAAATTCCATAGAAAAGGACAGAAGAAAAAATTGTCTAAAAAATATGATTTGAAAGAAATGAATAAAAGAGCCAGTGGCTAATTGTATATGCCAGACGGGGATTTTAGCGGTCTGACACTCCCGATTTCACCCGACCCGTACGATTATTTAGAAGTAACCGTTAAACCAAAAGTCCTGCACAGTAAACTATGCAGGACTTTTGGTTATTAACTATGTTTCGTATCCTCAGTAACTAATGTTTTACGATTTAATCGAGCCTTTTTTCAGCTCTAAACGCGTTTGATGCAGCTCCATATTCATTTTTGTATAACGCTCCAATGCATTCTTTTTATGCGTTTCGTATTCCTCTTTCAACTCTTCGTAATCCTTTTTGGTACGGTGCGTAACACTTAGACTTCTTTTATATAAAAGGAAAACAAAACCAGCCACCACCAAAACTCCGGCAATAAGTAAATACATGGTAACCGAATAAGCGTTCTTGTTAATTTTCATGCCTAATACTACAATTGAATTTTGCAAGGCCAGACTCTCATCAAGTTGTTCCTGCAGCGTATTCATTTGTGCATCTTTCGAGCTTATTTCGCCGTTTAGGTTTCTTATTTGCGCATTCCTCTGCTCCACACTTTTCTCCAACACACCAATGGTATCGGTAAGCGCGTCGTAGAAATCATCCAACTGATCTTCTTTCAAAAAATAAGATCCATTCCAAAAATTAAGGTTCTCCTTAAAAATTTCGTATTGGCTGGGCAAGGATTGCTCCTGTTTCCAGGCATTTATATCCTTTTTTGCGAAGGCGTTAAAAACAACAATAACCAATACAACTACAGCAAATATCTTTTTCATATAACAAACAATTTTCGATTTAATGACCGGTTATTTCACCGATGTCCGAACATCTCTGATAAATTCCAAATAAAATCAATAAACTATTCAAGTAACGCACAATCCTTACACTTGTTATTTTAACTGTAAAGATAAATACGGGTAATATATTTTATAATATATACGCTCCGTGAATATACGCACAAAATAATTAAGGTTTGCTGAGTGAGCAAATATAGGAATAGAAATAAACTAATGCGAACTTAAGGTTCAAAAAATTTACCGAAAAATGAATGCCACACAAAAACGCAATACAACAGCTGCCGGCTATTTACCGGCAATTGTTTTGGTTGTTTTTAAAGAATACTATAACTTGCAGAAAACCAAAAAGCTACTGCCATGCAAATCAGCTACAGCCGACCACTTTCTGCAGGTTGGGACCGCATGAAAAAAGCCTTATTCCAACCTTTCGATATCAACAAATGGGTAAAAGTCGGATTTACCGCCTGGCTGGCCGGGCTAACCGACTGTGGCCGTGGCAGCGGATCGGGAAACAGCACCGGAAACAGTGCAAACTGGGACGAGTTTTTCAATTTCCCGCAAACCGCCTGGGATTGGCTGCTCGACAACCCAATTTGGGCCAACCTCATTCTTTTTGGACTAATTATTCTGTTTATTATTATATCGGTGGTTATTTGGGTGAGCTCACGTGGTAAATTTATGTTCCTGGATAATGTAGCACACGATAAAGCCGAGATAGGTAAACCCTGGCACGACTACAGAAAACAGGGAAACTCACTTTTTATTTTTGAATTCTTTTGGGGCTGGTTTGCCTTTGCCGTATTTGCCCTAATTGCCACCTACTGTTTTGTTACCGGAAAAGATCTGTACTTTACCCATGCTCCAAAGACGGTTGTTTTTGCCGGAATTACGCAAATGGTATTGCTGTTTATCGGGTACCTGATTGTGTTTGGTTACATATCGTTGTTCCTGAAAGACTTTGTAGTGCCCATTATGTACAAACACCGTGTTGGTGTTTTAAAAGGATGGGGTAAATTCCTGATGCTGTTCGGGAAACGAGCACTGCCGTTTATCATTTATGGTCTGTTTATTTTTGTGTTGGGAATTGCAGTTGGTATTACCATAATTTTCTTTGCATTGATTACCTGCTGCATTGGCTTGCTGCTTATTGCGATTCCGTATATTGGAGCCGTAATTTTATTACCGATAAGTTATACGTTCAGGGCGTTCAGTATTGAGTTCCTGGCGCAGTTTGGCGACGAATACAATGTATTTCCGGCAGCTGAATTAGCTGACGACACTAATGAAATTGGTACGGAAGTAGATTGAAAATTAGTCCTTATTGCGGAAAAGGTGAACAAATCCGTGTTTCTTGCGTTTTTCACCATCACGGCCACGGCCTACCACATCGTAGTAATACACTCCCGGACTGGCGTAGCGGCCTCCCATAATCCGACCATCCCAAACCGTTTCGGTATATGTATCACCAAAACCACGAACATCGCCACTTTCCCAGTAATGTACGCGCTTTCCCCAACGATTAAAAATGCTGATCTGAATACTTTTCATCGACCAAAACTGAACCACGAATTCATCGTTGGTTCCATCTCCGTTTGGCGTAAATACATTCGGTACAGCAATAAATGAAGTGTCCACCTCAATATAATCTTCCATGTATGTTGTGTCGGTACAAGTTAGCGTATCAGCAAGGTGTTTCGCAACCAGCTTTACCATGTACAAGCCGGAATTTTCGTAAGTATAAACCGGAGCGTCGTCGTAGGCAACAAAATCGATACTGTCAACCGGATTTTGGGTTCCTTCTGACTCTATTTTTATAGCATTTAAATCGCGGTAGAAAAACCACTCGTAATAACCGGGTGTTCCGTTTTCCGAATTATTCGAAAAAGTAACCTCTAGAGGCGCTTCTCCACTCATCGGGTTAGCCGTAAAAACGGCTTTGGTAACAACCGATTCGTACAAAACGGTTGCCTGTGCATCGCAGTCGAATTTATCGTAAACACGCAACGTGTAGTTTGTATTTTTTGTTGGCGGATCATAAACTGTCAGGTTCTGTACCGACGAAATATGGTCGCCATCTTCCAGCCACTCCACCTGCACATCTTTATTCACCAAAAGAGGCGCGTTGCTGCTTAAATCGTAATAAGTCAGCACAGCAGAACTCATTTCGCCAACCATTCTGAAATACTCGCAGTTTGACTCGGTTACTTCACCGCCCGCATACATCCAGTTATTAAAAACCCATGCGCGGTCAACCTCAGTATTTGTTCCCTGTGTGATGGAGATCCGGTAACAACCATCGGCAAGTGCATCAATTTGAGAAGAAGTGGCATCTGCACTTTCCTGGTAATACAATTCGAATGAAGCGCTGGTTTCACTGTACTTTTCCCACAAAAATGTTTTTGCTCCCTGTAATTCTGTAGTTGCGGTTAACGAGGCTACTTCTATTATCGAATCGCTACTACAGAAAATAAAAATATCATCCGTTTCCGGGAAAACAGGGTATTGTGTTACATCGGTAGCGTCAGCTCCGGGCGAAGATATTTGTGCCTGGAGTGCATAAAAGGAAAATACCAGAATAGTTACAATAAAAAGACTTCGCTTCATAAATTATTGCTCTTTAAGATACAATATTAACGTATAAATTTCATTTAATTGCGTGTTGCTGGCAAAAATAGTAACTACAGCCGAAATACGGAAAGCTTTGGTATTTTGTTAATAAAACACCAACAATAACGAAAAGATTCCACCTGACATCATTAATTTTGCAGACAAACAACTCGGTTCGCCGGTTGTTGTTTTACTACGATTGAGTTCTGAATGTTTTACCGTAATCTGCCCAACACCAATATTGACGTCGGAACATTTTTATCAATCGGAATTTTATATTTGCAAAGCGAAAAAAGAAATTTATAGTGTTCGATTATCTTCAGAATTTAAATGAAGCCCAAAGAGAGGCTGTTCTTCGTACCGAAGGACCGGCACTGGTAATTGCAGGAGCCGGATCGGGGAAAACGCGTGTTTTAACTTACCGTATTGCCAATTTGTTGAAACAGGGTGCCCGCCCGTCAAGCATTTTATCGCTGACTTTTACCAACAAGGCTGCCCGCGAAATGAAAGAACGTATTGCCAGTGTAGTTGGCGAAAACACAGCACGTTACCTTTGGATGGGTACATTCCACAGTATTTTTGCGCGTATTTTGCGTTTTGAACACGAAACAATCGGCTACCCGTCGAACTTTACGATTTACGACAGTGCCGACAGTAAAAGTTTGATAAAAACGATCATCAAAAGTTTTCAACTCGACGATAAAATTTACAAACCGGGTGTGGTTGCCAGCCGTATTTCGATGGCAAAAAACAACCTGATTACGCCAAATGCGTATGAAAATTCAGCCGAAATTCGAACCGCTGATAAAAGCATGCGCATGCCACAAATTGCCCAGATTTATAAAGAATATGCCAAGCGCTGTTTACTATCAGGAGCGATGGATTTCGACGATTTGCTGCTGAAAACAAACATATTGTTTCGCGATCATCCCGAGGTGCTACAAAAATACCAGGAGCGTTTTGGTTACGTAATGGTTGACGAGTACCAGGATACCAACTATTCGCAATACCTGATAGTGAAAAAACTGGCTGCGGCACACAAAAATATTTGTGTGGTGGGCGACGATGCACAGAGTATCTACTCGTTTCGTGGTGCGCGTATCGAAAACATTCTGAATTTCAAATCGGATTACCCGGATCATAAAGTATTTAAGCTGGAGCAAAACTACCGCTCAACTCAAACCATTGTAAACGCTGCGAACAGTATAATTGCAAAAAACAAAAGGCAAATTCCGAAAAAGGTTTTTTCTGAAAATGCCACCGGGAAACCCATAAAACTGATTTCGGCACTAACCGACAATGAAGAAGGTTTTTTGGTAGCGCAGGAAATTTCCCAGTTGCAATTGCGCGATCATTACAAATACGAAGATTTTGCGATTTTGTATCGCACCAACATGCAATCGAGGATTTTTGAGGAATCGTTGCGCAAAAGAAATATTCCGTACAAAATTTACGGCGGGCTGAGTTTCTACCAACGCAAGGAAATAAAAGACATCATCTCCTATTTCCGAATGACGATTAACCCGGCCGATAACGAAGCATTAAAACGTATTATCAATTATCCGGCGCGCGGAATCGGGGCCACTACCCTCGCGAAACTGGAAGCAGCGGCAATTGGTAAAGAAACATCGATTTGGAAGATCGTTAGTGCTTTGCCAACTGTAAACCACGCCAATCTAAACAAAGGCACCGTTGGTAAAATTCTGCACTTTGTAGGATTAATTCAGAAATTCATGCAACTGTCGCAAGACAACGATGCTTTTGATACAGCCAAAACTATTGCCGAACAAACCGGTATTCTGAAAGAACTGTATACCGATAAGTCGCCCGAAGGATTGAGCCGCCACGAAAACATTCAGGAATTATTGAACGGTATCCAGGAATTTAGCATCAACGCCAAAGAAACCGGTGAGCCAGAAAAACTCGAAAACTATCTGGAAGATGTAGCACTTTTAACCGATCAGGACAACGAGAAAGAGGAAGACCGTGATAAAGTGACACTAATGACAGTTCACTCCTCAAAAGGACTGGAATTTAAAAATGTGTTTGTGGTAGGGATGGAAGAAAACCTTTTCCCATCGAACCAAAATGGTGATAATAAACCGGAAACACTGGAAGAAGAGCGCCGCCTGTTTTACGTGGCACTAACCCGCGCCGAAGAAAATGCATGGTTTTCGTATGCCAACCAGCGCTACCGCTGGGGAAATCTTGATTTCTGTACGCCAAGTCGTTTTCTTGAAGAAATTGATGAGCAGTTTCTTGATACTTCAGGAGTTGCTGCACAGTCGTCGCCAACGCGTCGGGCGCAGAGCAACGACGATATTCAACCAGAGCGTTATCACAAAAATTCTGTTCGCCGTCAGCCACCCGGAGCATTTAAAACACCCGAATCGCAAAACTTTTTCAACAAAAAACTCGTTTCGCTTAAAGAAACCAGTAGAGCACAAAATACCTTTCAGGGAGACGATCCCGGAAGCATTCAAACTGGTATGGTGGTTGAACACCAACGTTTTGGCGAAGGAAAAGTAATTAATATTGAAGGCGTTGCACCGAATATAAAAGCCACCGTATTCTTTAAATCGGGGACACAAAAACAACTGCTGCTAAAATTCGCCAAATTAAAAATTAAAGGATAAAAGATTAGAGTTGCGGGCTACGAATATCTAGGATCGAGTATCCAAAATCGAGCATCGCTTACTAGATAAAAACGAACTAAAAAATAAAACTTCGGGATTTGTCGGGAAATGATTAGTTTTGCAGCATCATTTCGCAAATAAATCCAATTTACTTAGAATTAGATTTTTAGCAATAAACATTTACAGATGGATTATAATACCAAGAGAAAAAAAATGGCCCTTCCTGAATACGGAAGGAATATACAAAACATGGTTGATTACCTGTTGACTATCGAAGACCGCGACAAACGAAATAAATCGGCACAAACGGTTATCGATGTTATGGGCAACCTTTTCCCTCATTTACGCGATGTTCAGGAATTCAGACACAAACTCTGGGATCACCTGGCTATTATGTCTGATTTTCAACTTGACATTGATTATCCTTATGACCCGCCATCGCCAGAATCATTAACAGAAAGACCGAATACGGTTCCTTACACCAAGCACCGCATTAAGTACAAACACTACGGCCGCACCATGGAGCTTTTAATTAAAGAAGCCGATAATTTTGAAGGTGAAGAGCGTGAGATCATCATTGAGCAACTGGCCAACCACATGAAAAAATCGTACCTCGCGTGGAATAAAGATGCGGTTGAGGACCAAATGATTTTTAACGACCTGGAAGAAATGTCGCGTGGCCATTTAAAAGTTCCTGAAGGAACTCAACTTGCAGACGCTAAAACATTGGTTGGTTCTCCGAAGAAAAAGAATAAATCGAAAAAGAAAAAATAGGTAATACGCTATAATATCACACCCCATGTCGACTTTCAAAATTGAAGGTGGTTTTAAATTAAAAGGAGACCTTGAGCCGCAAGGAGCAAAAAACGAGGCGCTTCAGGTTATTTGTGCCACCCTGTTAACAGCTGAAACAACAATCATCGATAATATTCCTGAGATTCGGGATGTACTGAAATTAATAGAGATTCTGAAAGGATTGGGGGTTCAGGTAACGCGTCTGTCGAAAGGCAGTTATAGTTTCGATGCCTCGCAAGTCGACATCAACTTTCTAAAAAGTCCGGAATACGCCCAACAAGCTGCCGTACTTCGTGGTTCGATAATGATTATCGGTCCGCTGCTAGCCCGCTTCGGACAAGGGTTTATTCCGCAACCCGGCGGCGATAAAATTGGTCGGCGAAGAGTTGACACTCACTTTATTGGCTTACAAAAACTGGGTGCCCTTTTTGATTTCGACCGCGAAAACAAATGGTACTCCGTTTCAACCGAAAAACTTACCGGTGCTTATATGTTGCTCGACGAAGCTTCGGTTACCGGAACGGCAAACATTGTAATGGCAGCCGTTTTAGCCGAAGGAACCACCACTATTTACAACGCAGCCTGCGAACCTTATCTGCAACAGCTTTGCAAAATGCTGGTGTCAATGGGTGCTAAAATTGAAGGAATTGGTTCCAACTTGCTTGCAATTGAAGGTGTTTCATCGTTAACAGGATGCACTCACCGCATACTTCCCGACATGATTGAAGTGGGTAGTTTTATTGGCCTCGCCGCTATGACTGCTTCCGAGATCAACATAAAAAATGTGGGTATTGAACATCTGGGAATTATCCCCGAATCATTTCGCAGACTGGGAATTAACGTTAAACAAGATGGCGACGATCTGCTGATAAAAGATACCGAGCATTACGAAATCGAGTCGTACATCGACGGTTCGATAATGACCATTTCAGATGCACCGTGGCCGGGACTAACACCCGACTTACTGAGTGTTTTCCTCGTAGTGGCAACACAAGCCAAAGGCAGCGTTCTCATTCATCAAAAAATGTTTGAAAGCCGTTTATTCTTTGTGGATAAACTGATCGATATGGGCGCACAAATCATTCTTTGCGATCCGCACCGCGCCACTGTAATTGGGCTCGACCGCAAAAACACTTTGCGTGCCACCAAAATGGTGTCGCCCGATATCCGCGCAGGTATTGCACTTTTAATTGCTGCCATGTCGGCAAAAGGTACCAGCACAATTGATAACATCGAACAAATCGACCGCGGGTACGAAAACATCGACGGCCGGTTAAATGCCCTCGGAGCTCACATTTCAAGGATGTGAACGCGTTGTTAAAACATTATTTCGAGCTTTGTGTTACTACTTAAAATTCTATATTTGAATTTTTTAGAAATATCAATACGCAAAAAATGAAAAAATTTATTCTACTGGCAGCCATCATTTTTATGGGCACAACTTTTATTAATGCCCAGGAACTTGGTTTAAACATTGGCAACAAAGCACCCGAACTAATTGGCAAAGGACCTAAGGGTGAAACTATAAAATTATCCGACCTGCAAGGTAAAGTTGTGTTAATCGACTTTTGGGCAAGCTGGTGCGGACCATGTCGTCGCGAAAACCCAAATGTTGTGGCTACCTATAAAAAATACGAAGACGCCAAATTCACAGCTGGCAAAGGATTTACGGTTTTCAGCGTGTCGCTCGACGACTCAGCCGACCGATGGAAAGCAGGCATTGAACAGGATGGTCTGGAATGGCCAAACCACATTTGCGATTTCCAGAAATGGAACTCCAAATTCCGTATGATTTACCAGGTTCGCGGTATCCCCGATAATTACTTAATAAATGAAAACGGGGTTATTATTGCGAAAAAGCTACGTGGACCGGCACTCGACGCGGCTCTGCACAAAATTCTTAGAGAAGAGCTGTAAAGCACTAGTTTAAAAATATTATAAATCGTTCAAATTGGCACTCGAAATCAGTTTCGGGTGCCAATTTGTCGTTTATATTTGCATGGCAAAATTTTTGCTATGTCAGCCTAGCATAAAAAGGCTTACAGTTAATTATTTATACTGAAAATTAAGGTAAAATGGCAGAAGAAAAAGTAAACAAGGAAACAGAAGAAGAAAAAGATAAAGCAACTCAAGTAGAAGATATTGCTACCGAACAGGAGGAAAAAGGGGACGAGAAGAAAGACAAAAAGAAAAAATCGAAAAAAGATAAAAAGGAAGACCAGTTGGAAGAACTAGGCCAAAAGCTTCAGGAACTTCAGGACAAACACCTGCGTTTGCAAGCTGAGTTTGATAACTTCAGAAGAAGAACAATGAAGGAAAAAGCTGACCTGATTAAATCGGGCGGCGAATCGGTTATCGTTAATATACTTCCGGTTATCGACGATTTTGAACGTGCGCTTGATTCGATGAAACACCTTGAGGACGAAGATGCAGGAAAACACGGAACAGCGTTAATATACAAGAAATTTCAGGAATTCCTGAAACAAAACAATGTAAAAGAAATTGAAGCTCAACACGCTGATTTTGATGTTGACCTGCACGAAGCCATTACAAAAATTCCGGCGCCAAGCGAGGAATTAAAAGGCAAAGTAGTTGATGTAATTCAAAAAGGTTATTGCTTAAACGAAAAGGTAATCCGGTTTGCCAAAGTTGTAATCGGAGAATAATAATTCAGAGGAGGAAGAATGGCAAAAAGAGATTATTACGAAGTATTAGGAGTTGGTAAAAGCGCTTCTGCTGAGGAGATTAAAAAAGCTTATCGAAAAAAGGCGATCCAGTTTCACCCGGATAAAAACCCGGATGACAAGGAAGCTGAAGAGAAGTTTAAAGAAGCAGCTGAAGCGTACGAAGTACTTAGCAATCCGGAGAAAAAACAACGTTACGATCAGTTCGGTCATGCCGGAATGAGCGGCGCTGCCGGTGGTGGCGGATTTAGCGGAGGTGGGTTCTCTGACATTGAAGATATCTTCTCAGCATTTGGCGACATTTTTGGCGGACATTTTGGCGGATTTGGTGGTTTTAGCGGCGGCGGTGGCCGTAGCAGAGGCGGCCGACGAGTGAGTCGTGGTTCTGATTTGCGCGTAAAAGTAAAGCTCAACCTCCAGGAAATTGTTAACGGCGTTGAAAAAAAGATAAAAGTAAAAAAATACGTAGCCTGTCAGCATTGTAGCGGAACCGGAGCTAAAAACGGCTCGTCGTACTCTACTTGCGGAACTTGTGGTGGTGCCGGGCAGGTAACACGTGTTCAGAATACGTTGCTGGGACAAATGCAAACCACTTCGGCCTGCCCAACCTGTGGTGGCGAAGGAAAAATGATTACCGATAAATGTAATCACTGTGCCGGCGAAGGAGTTGTTCGCGAAGAAGAAGTGATCAACATCAAAATTCCGGCAGGTGTTGGTGAAGGAATGCAGCTTAATGTTTCGGGCAAAGGAAACACCGGACGACGTGGCGGAATAAACGGTGATTTACTGGTAGTGATTACTGAAGACGACGACCAGGAATTAGTGCGCGACGGAAATAATTTGATCTACAACCTTTTCTTGTCGTTCCCGGAAATTACTTTGGGTACCACATCCGAAATTCCAACGGTTGATGGAAAAGTGAAAGTAAAAATTGAAGCGGGTACACAACCTGAAAAAATACTTCGCCTACGTGGAAAAGGTATTCCTGATGTAAACGGTTACGGGCGCGGCGATTTGTTGGTTCGTGTGCATGTTTGGATTCCAAAGAAACTGAGCAACGAAGAAAAACGTGCTCTGGAAAAACTTCAAGATACGCCCGGTTTTCAGGGTGGACCTTCAGCACAGGAAAAATCATTCTTTCAAAAAATGAAAGATATGTTTGAATAAAGCATTAAAGCAAGATAAACGAAAAAGATTCCTTATTTATTTGGAATCTTTTTTTGTTTCCGGTTATCTTATTCAATTCATGAAAACGGATAACCATTTCAAATAGAAAAATTTACAAGAGCATCGTATTTCGTTGATTTTTTTTGCAGAAATGCGGCACAACATTAAATTTGCTGAAATTGAACTACTAACATGGAAGACTTTTATACAAGATACAACTTTCTCGAACCCGAACTGCAGGAAGAAATTATTCAGGTTGCGGTAAGAAAAAAGTTTACACAACACGAAACATTAATTCGCGAAGGACAGTTTATTTCCAGTTTCCCGATGGTACTGAAAGGACTGATACGGGTTTCGCGCACCAGTGAAGCAGGTAACGAATTGCTACTTTATTACCTTCAGGCCAACGAAGTTTGCGCTATGTCGTTAACTTGTTGCATGGCCCGCCAAATTAGCGAAATAAATGCCATTGCCGAGGTAGATACCGAGGTGCTAATGATTCCGGTTGAAATGCTCGACACCTGGACAAGCAAATATCCGTTGTGGAAACAATACGTAATGCAAACCTTCCAAAACAGGTTTCGCGAATTAATAAATACACTTGATGCTGTTGCCTTTTTAAAACTCGATGAACGGTTGATCAAATTTTTTATCGACCGCCATAAAAAATCGGGCGTTCACACTTATTCCGGCACACATCAGGATCTGGCTCTTCAACTCAATTCATCGCGCGAAGTGATCTCGCGCTTACTTAAAAAGCTGGAGAAAAACGGAAAAGTTTCACTTTCTCGAAATTTTATTGATTTTTCTGGCCTTTTGTGACTTACATTACATACTCATTAGTATTCTATTATTTTATTTGCAGGTATAAAATCTAAAGACATAATAGTTCATAACTATTGTTTCATAATTTTTTGGGTTATAAAATCGGTTAGTAGTTGAAGGTTGATGAGCCAGGCTGGAGAGTCTGGCTTTTTTTTGCTCTTTGTTGAATGAGCTTCCGGTTATTGCTTCAATTTATAAATCCTTATCCCCTCACTCCCATCACCTTGCATCAATTCATTTTCAAAATTAAATCTCTTGCACATCAAAAATTCCGTTGTCTTTTCGGGCTTCGTTCATTAATGTTAATTTCATATTGAAAATTAATCCCCATAATCACTTATAATTTATAGATATAATGTTGATATTTGTCATTAAAACATATGCTACCCAATATTTTGCAGTTTTGGATAGTGTTATCAGCTACAGAGAATATCAATTAAAAAGCAAGCTACATGTTTAAAATTCAAACTCTGAATAAGATTGACCCTGACGGTCTTAAACTATTCCCACTCGACAATTATGAGATTGCAAGCGAGCTTCCAAATCCGGATGCCATTGTTTTGCGCAGTTTTAAAATGCATGATGTTGAAATTCCTTCGTCGGTAAAAGCTGTTGCAAGAGCCGGAGCGGGGGTGAATAATATTCCAATCGAGAAATGCACCGAGAAAGGAATTGTAGTTTTTAATACACCGGGTGCTAATGCCAATGGAGTAAAAGAGGCTGTAATTGCCGGAATGCTCATGGCTTCGCGCGATTACATCGGAGCAGCAAACTGGGCAAAAACGTTAATCGGACAGGGCGATGCCGTTCCGTCGTTGGTAGAACAAGGTAAAAAGAACTTTGCCGGAGAAGAAATTAAAGGTAAAACACTAGCCGTAATTGGTTTGGGAGCCATCGGTGTTTTGGCAGCAAACGCTGCGTCGGCACTGCGTATGAACGTAATTGGTTACGACCCATATATGTCGGTAAAACATGCACTAAAACTGAGCCGCGAAGTAAAAGTGGTTGAAGGTATTCAGGTGTTGTTACAACAAGCCGACTTCGTTACCATTAACATTCCGTTGTTACCCGATACTAAAGGATATATCAACAAAGACAAATTTGCCATGATGAAAGATGGCGTGAAAATTTTGAACTTTGCGCGTGGAGGTCTGGTAGATCACAGCGATTTAAAAGTAGCTATCGAGTCGGGTAAAGTAGCCAAATATATTACCGATTTCCCTGATGAAGAATGTTTGAAACTGGATAATGTAATTTCAATTCCTCACCTGGGAGCATCAACAAAAGAGTCGGAAACCAACTGTGCCATTATGGCCGTTGAACAAATGCGCGACTACCTTGAAAATGGTAACATTAAAAACTCGGTAAATTTCCCTGCTGCCGAACTGGAACGCAACGGAGGAAGCCGCATTCTTATCGGTAACCGAAATGTTCCGAATATGGTAAGCCAGATTTCAACTGTATTAGCTGCCGAAGGATTAAACATTGATAATATGCTGAATAAAAAACGCGATGATATTGCCTATAATATTATAGACGTTGACACCGATAAAATTAACGACAGCGTAAAAGAAAAACTGTTAGCAATCGACGGCATCTTTATGGTTCGTCTGATTAATGCTTAAGGCAGAAACAGTTTAAAGAAATATTCCATTAGAAGGAGAATCAGGTTTACATCTGTGTCTCCTTTTTTTATGCCCGCATTTGCGCAAAGTTTAGTGCTAAATTATTATTAATAACATACAAGCCCGCTTTCCAAGTCCCTCTTTTTTACTATTTTTGGCGTTCCTGTCCTGCCTAAAGTAAATTGAAAAAAATTACAAAAAATGAGTAAAAGTATTGAAGTTAAAGCAGCCGATAATGTTCGTATTCTGGCTGCCGCTATGGTTGAAAAAGCAAAATCGGGCCACCCTGGCGGAGCAATGGGTGGAGCAGATTTTGTAAACATCCTTTATTCTGAATTCCTTAATTACGATCCATCGGACATGACATGGGCAAACCGCGACCGTTTTTTCCTCGATCCGGGCCATATGTCTCCAATGCTTTACGGAATTTTATCATTGGCAGGTTTTTACAGCATGGAAGATGTTGCCAATTTCCGTCAGTGGGGAAGCGTAACTCCGGGACACCCGGAAGTTGACGTTGAGCGTGGTGTTGAAAATACATCAGGTCCACTCGGACAAGGCCATGTTATGGCAGTTGGTGCTGCTATTACCGAACGCTTTTTGGTAGCTCGTTTTGGCGAGTGGATGGCGCATAAAACATACGCATTCATCTCTGATGGCGGTATTCAGGAAGAGATTTCGCAAGGTGCAGGTAGAATTGCCGGTCACCTGGGATTGAGCAACCTGATCATGTTCTACGATTCAAACGACATTCAGCTGTCGACAGAAACCGACGAGGTTACTACTGAAGATACTGAAATGAAATATAAAGCCTGGGGATGGAACGTTGTAACCATTGTTGGTAACGACGCCGACTCCATTCGTAAAGCTTTAAAAGATGCACAGGCAGAAACTGAAAAACCAACCCTGATTATTGGTAAAACAATTATGGGTAAAGGTGCTATTACCGAAGATGGCGCAAGTTTCGAAAGCCAGTGTTCAACACACGGTCAGCCATTATCGGGCGCCGGTGCATCATTTGCAAAAACAATCGAGAATTTGGGTGGAGATCCTGAAAATCCATTCGTTATTTTCGACGATGTAAAAGAATACTACGAAAAACGTAAAGCAGCACTGATAGAAGCTGCAGCAGCGAAAAAAGCTGAGCAAAAAAAATGGGAAGCTGCAAATCCTGAATTGGCAGCAAAACTAAAAGCTTTCTTCTCGAAAGAAGTTCCAGAAGTAGACTACAGCAAAATTGAACAAAAAGCAGGTATTGCAACACGTGGCGCTTCTGCAACTGTTCTTTCGGTATTTGCCAACGAAGTTGAAAACATGATCGTGTCGTCTGCCGACCTTTCAAACTCGGATAAAACTGATGGTTTCCTAAAAAATACAACATCATTTAGAAAAGGTGACTTCAGCGGACAATTCCTGCAAGCAGGTGTTTGCGAGCTGACAATGGCTGCCATTATGAACGGTATGGCATTGCACGGAGGTGTAATTCCGGCATGTGGTACTTTCTTCGTATTCAGCGATTATATGAAACCAGCAGCGCGTATTGCCGCATTGCAAGAGTTGCCGGTTAAATACATCTGGACTCACGATGCATTCCGTGTTGGAGAAGATGGTCCTACTCACCAACCTGTTGAGCAGGAAGCACAAATTCGTCTGTTAGAGAAATTGCAAAACCACAGCCACAAAAACTCAATGTTGGTATTGCGTCCGGCCGATGGTAACGAAACTACTGTTGCCTGGAAAATGGCTATGGAAAATACAGATACACCTACAGCGCTTATTTTGTCGCGCCAGGGCATTAAAGACGTTACAACTTACGAAACTGCACAGGGAGCTACAAAAGGAGCCTACATCCTTCAGGATTGCGAAGGTACACCAGATGTAATTCTGTTGGCAAGTGGTTCGGAAGTAAGTACTTTGGTTGCCGGTGCTGAGTTATTGGCAAAAGATGGTGTGAAAAGCCGTATCGTATCTGTTCCTTCCGAAGGGCTGTTCCGCACACAAAGTGCCGAGTACCAGAAAGAAGTTCTTCCTGCAGGAGTTACTAAATTTGGTTTAACTGCCGGATTGCCTGTAACTCTTGAAGGTTTGGTAGGAATGGACGGAAAAGTATTTGGTCTTGGATCATTTGGTTTTTCTGCTCCTGCCGGAGTTTTAGACGTAAAACTGGGTTACACCGGCGAAAACGTATACAACCAGGTGAAAGAATTATTGGCATAAGAACAAAGCAATAATCATACTTTAAAAGGTGCTTCATTATTGAGGCACCTTTTTTATATTTACAGCCACCTTCAGTTACACAGCATATATGATAATTTCCTCGTTTTTAATTATCTTGTCCACTATATGTAATTTGGATATGACAGTTTAAGTAAACAAAATTAGGGAATTAATTAATGAAAAATAAGGCTGACCAAAAGATCGCCCACCTCCATAAAATTCTAGATACAACTCGGAAGATTCAGCGAATAATACTAACAGAAGAAAATATAGAAACTATATTAGACAAAATTTGTGAAACATTAATCGATACACGTGGTTACTATTTTGCCTGGATAACTCTTTTTGACGAACAACACGATATAAAGTATTTTACCGGTTCTGGCCATACCAACAGTATCGAGCAGATAAAATCGAAACTTAGACCGGATGACTTCTCCGATCTACTTTTAAAAAATATTTCGGCATCAAGCGAAACCATAATAAACAAGCTACCGGCAGAGTTTCGAAAAAACCTTGACACAAAAAGCTGGACTCCTTTCCTCATTAAAATTGAAGAAAAAGGGCAAACTCTTGGCGCAATAAATGTAGCTGTTCCTGCCAGTGATGCCCAACACCCCAAAGAAAATCTTTGCCTTATCGACCTGTCGAACAACATTGCCTTTGCCTTATCGAAATTTAGACAACACGACGAATTAAAAACCAGCGAACTCCGTTATAAAAACCTGGTTAACTCACTAAACGATGGCGTCCTCATTATCCAAGACGAAATTATCAAATTTGTTAATCAGTCGCTTTGCAGGTTAACTGGCTATTCTGAAAAAGAACTACTTGAAAATCGATTTATTGCTCTTGTTGCCCCCGAGGAAAGGGAACTTGTAATTGGTTTGTATACCGATTTTATAGCAGGAAAATCATCTCAAAGACATTACGATTCGAAAGCTGCAACAAAATCGGGCAAAACCTTCTCGGTTGAAGTTACAAGTACCCATACCATTTTTGACGATAAGCCTGCATTAATGGTGATCCTTCACGATAACTCAGAGTTAAAAAAATCGCTTAAACAGGTAAGAGAAAGTGAAGAGCATTTCCGCTTTCTATCTGAAGCATCGTTAGAAGGAATCCTTATCCACGACCAGGGAAAAGTGCTGGAAGTGAATAACACTTTGCTGCGAATGACAGGCTACCAAAGAGAAGATTTTATTGGCAAAAATCTTTATACTGATTTTGTTGTTGAAGGAAAAACTCCTGAAATCATTCAAAACGCAACAATGGATGACTCGCTCCCCCTTGTTATAAAGTCGCAGAAAAAGAATGGAACTACTGCTTATGGAGAAATTGTAGCCCGCAATATTACTTACAAAGGCAAAAAAGTGCGAATTGCCGCTGTGCACGATATTTCAGAACGTTATCTGTTGCAGGAACAAATTACTCAAGGCCAAAAAAAATTGAATCGCATACTCGATAACCTTCCCGGCGTTGCCTACAACTGCCAAAATGATGAAAACTGGACCATGAATTTTGTTAGCCAGGGAAGTTACCAACTCTTTGGCCACAGCCCCGAAGAATTAACGGAAGAAAGAAGCTTAACTTACAGCGAAATCATCCATCCTAACGATAAAGAGCGCATTCAAAAAACAATCCAGAAGGCTATTGATAACAACGAATCGTTTGAGGTGGAATACCGGATTTACACCAAACAAAACCAAATAAAATGGGTTTGGGAACGCGGAAAAGCATTTACCGAAAACAGCGACTTTCATCTTGAAGGTTTTATTACTGACATCTCCAAACGAAAAACGCTCGAGATAGCCAATGAAATGTTTTCAAAGGCCATCGAAGCGAGTCCGGTCAGTATTTTTATAACCGACATACATGGGCGTATTGAATACGTTAATCCTTTTTTCGAAAAATTAACCGGATATAAGAACGCTGAAGTAGTTGGTAAAAATCCACGTTTTCTAAATTCGGGAAATCATTCAAACGATTTCTACAAAGACCTGTGGCAGACCGTCAAATCGGGTAAAACCTGGCATGGAGAAATTCGCAACAAGAAAAAGAACGGAGATCTGTATTGGGAGCAGGCCATTATTTCTCCAATTTTTAATAAACAGGGAGAAATTACCCAGTTTGTAGCTGTTCGTGAAGACATTACCGAAAAAAAGCAAACCCTAAAAGACCTGCAGAGCGCGAAAGAGGAAGCAGAGCACAACGAAGCACGTTTTAAAGCATTGCACAATGCTTCGTTTGGAGGAATTGGCATACACGACAATGGACAAATTTTGGATTGCAACCACGGATTATCGCTAATAACCGGTTATTCGCACGAAGAACTAATAAGCATGAACGGATTGCTTCTAATTGCAGAAGACCACCGCGACCTGATTCAGAAACATATTCAGGAAGAATATTTAAAACCTTATGAAACCATTGGAATGCGGAAAAATGGACAAACTTATCCACTTCGCATTGAGGGAAAAATGATTCCGTACAACAACAAAATGGTTCGTGTTACCGAATTCAGAGATATTACCGAACAAAAGAAAATTGAAAAAGAACTGGTACGAGCCAAAGAAAAAGCGGAACAAAGCGATAAATTAAAATCCTCTTTCCTGGCCAACATGAGTCACGAAATCCGAACACCGATGAACGGTATTCTGGGATTTACCGAGTTGCTGCGAGATACTGAATTATCACACGAACAGCGGACAGAGTTTATCGAGGTAATTCAAACCAGTGGAGAAAGAATGCTTAATACCATTAACGACATTATCGATATTTCTAAAATTGAGTCGGGAATGGTAATTGCAAACATGCAGGATATTAACCTCTCAGAGCTTGTACACGAGATGTACATTTTCTTTCAACAGTCGATGATACAAAAAGGCATTACTTTTAAAGTAAACGAAAACAATGGCAATCCTCTCGTCTTGTTACACTCCGACCCAGACAAACTCAATTCAATTCTTACAAACCTGATCAGAAATGCTTACAAATTCACTGTATCAGGAACTATTGAATTCGGTTACACCACTACCCATAGCCATATAACCTTTTATGTACAAGATAGCGGTGTAGGAATACCGCAGGAAAGACAACAAGCAGTTTTCGAGCGCTTTATACAAGCCGACATTGCCGATTCGCGGGTTTTTGAAGGATCGGGGCTGGGGCTTTCCATTACAAAATCGTATACTGAAATGTTAAACGGAACAATCAGCCTTGAATCGGAGGTTGGCAAAGGAACTACCGTTTATGTTTCCCTGCCACTGCGGGCAAAAATAAATTCGACCCAAAGCACGGCTGCCGATATGCCGTCAATGTCCGGAGATTTAGTGGAGAACAAATTAAAAATACTGATTGCAGAAGACGATCCCATATCGGTTGAATTGCTAAAACTTTTGATTCGTGATATTGCTTCAGAGATACTGGTTGCCAAGAACGGGCAGGAAGCGGTTGAAACAGCCCGAAACATACCTGACATTAACCTTATTTTGATGGATGTTAAAATGCCGGTTCTTGATGGCTACACAGCAGCAAAAATGATACGCGAGTTCAACACATCGGTAAGTATAATTGCCCAGTCGGCTTTTGCACAGCCCGAAGATATCAGGCGGGCAAAAGAAGCCGGCTGCAACGATTTTATTCCAAAACCAATTGTAAAAGCAAAACTCTTCGAATCGATTGAACAAGTTTTCAAGAATTAAAAAACGCAAAAACAAGCATAAAAAAAGGCGTGTCCGAAAACGGATACGCCTTTTTAAAGATATCTTCTGTAACTCTATTTTACAAGAGCTAACGATTGTTTTGCAATTTCCAATTCTTCGTTGGTTGGAATAATAAGAACTTTAACTTTTGCGCCATCCACGTTAATTTCGTGAACGCCATCTTTGCGGTTCTTATCTTTTTCTGCGTCCCAGGTAATGCCAAGGTAATCCATATTTTCGCAAACCATTTGGCGAATATGAGTATCATTCTCCCCAATACCTGCTGTAAAAACAAGCGCATCAACACCATTCATGGCTGCAGCATAACTACCAACATACTGTTTTGCACGATAGGCATACATTTCAAGCGCCAGTTTCGAGTCTTTATCTCCTTCTCTGTAGGCTTTTTCAATATCACGCATATCAGTAAGACCTGTCAGGCCTTTCATTCCGCTTTCTTTATTCAACAAATCTGAGATCTCTTCAACTGAATATCCCTTTTGATTTGACAGATAAAAGATAATTGCCGGATCAATATCACCCGATCGTGTTCCCATAATCAAACCAGACAATGGTCCCATTCCCATGGTAGTGTCAACACATTCACCCGCGTTTACAGCAGCCATTGATGCGCCGTTTCCGAGGTGAAGAGTGATAATTTTTGCATTAGGATTTCCAAGGTATTCTACTGCCTTTTCAGTGATGTATTTATGTGATGTTCCGTGAAAACCATATTTTCGGATTCTCATCTCGGTGTAGAATTTTTCAGGAAGCGCGTAGCGGAATGCTTTTTCAGGAATACTTTGGTGAAAAGCGGTATCGAATACACCAACTTGTTTGGCATTCGGGAATACTTTCTCTGCCACCTCAACACCGATCAGGTTAGCCGGGTTGTGCAATGGTGCCAACGGAAATAATTCTTTCACTTTTGCTTTTACCTCATCGGTAATCTCTACAGTTTCGGTAAAAGTTTCGGCACCATGTACCAAACGGTGACCAACAGCCTGAATTTCTGATGGATCGCTGATAACTCCAACTTTCTCATCAGTAAGCAATTCTGCCACACGTTTTAAACCAACACCATGATCAGGAATTGGGAATTCTTCAACGGTCTTTTCTTCCAAACCATTGGTGAATGTTTTGTGTTTGATCAATCCTATCTCCAGACCGATCCGTTCTACAATACCACTCGATAAAGGCAACTCGGTGTTCATATCAATCAACTGATACTTAATTGACGAGCTACCTGCATTAATTACTAAAATATTCATTTTAAAATATATCGTTTAAAATTTTTGGTAACAGGCCAACCATTCTCGCGACAATTAACCTGTTATCGTAAAAAGTATGAATTTACTTTTAAAAACCTTCCTGAGCCTGAATGGCTGTAATTACAACGGTATTAAAAATATCGTCGACAGTACAACCTCGGCTAAGGTCGTTAACCGGTTTGTTTAAGCCCTGCAACATTGGGCCAATTGCCAACGCTCCGGTTTCGCGCTGAATGGCTTTGTATGTATTGTTTCCGGTGTTCAAATCAGGGAAAATAAGCACGTTGGCCTGCCCCGCCACTTGCGAATCGGGCATTTTACTTTTCCCTACACTCGGATCTACTGCAGCATCGTACTGGATAGGTCCTTCAATTTTCAGGTCGGGACGTGAAGTAATAGCTTTCTCAGTTGCAGCACGTACTTTATCAACCTCAACACCTGTTCCTGATGTACCTGACGAATACGACAACAGTGCCACTTTAGGATCGATACCGAAAGCGATAGCTGAATCAGCCGAAGTAACAGCGATCTCAGCCAGTTGATCCGCAGTTGGACTAACGTTTACAGCGCAGTCACCCATTACCGAAACGTGGTCATCAAGACACATAAAGAAAACAGACGAAACGGTTTTAACACCTGGTTTGGTTTTTACAAACTGCAGTGCAGGAATAATGGTGTGGGCTGTTGTATGTGCAGCACCTGAAACCATACCATCGGCATGTCCTTTGTAAACCATCATTGTTCCGAAGTACGAAACGTCTGCCATGGCATCGCGTGCCATATCTTCAGGAATATTTTTGTGTTTACGCAGCTCATGGTAAGTTTTCCAGTAGTCTTCGTAATACTCCGATTCTACCGGATCGATGATTTTAATATTACCATTGATTTTCACACCGATTTCGGCAGCTTTGGTAACTATCTCATCGCGTTTTCCCAGAAGTGTAATTTCAACTACACCCTGATCAACCAAACTTGAAGCTGCCTGTAAAATTCGAGGGTCAGTACCTTCGGGTAAAACAATATGTTGTTTCTTCGATTTGGCTTTTGCGACCAGGTTATACTGGAACATATGTGGAGTAACAACATCGGTTTTGAAACTTCTGAATTTGTCGATCAGGAAGTCAGTGTCCACATACTTTTCGAAAGTTGAAATACTCAAATCGATTTTACGTGGTAGTCCCGGGTGCATTTTTGGTTTTACATCCGAGATTTTTTTGGCTGCAACGAAAGTTACATCGTCAACCAAAATAATAGGAACAATATTTGGCAAACCTTCAATCAATCGAACAATTTGCGGCTCAGGAGCAATACCACCAGTAACAACAATACCAGCAATGCTCGGGTAATTTGCAGAGGCATTGGCCTGAAGAGCTGCCAAAATAATATCAGAGCGATCGCCCGGAGTAATGATCAGGCTGTTCTCCTCTACCCTGTCGAGGTAGTTGCGTAGCTGCATAGCTCCAACATCATAGCGGTCGGCCTGTTTGCACAACAAGTTTTCGCCCAAAAGAACTGTTCCGCCCAGTTCTTCATTAATTTCTTTAATTGTCGGACTGCCTAATTTTTTAATTTCAGGAATGATCTCAATCGAAGTCTCGGCAGGTACAACTTTGCTTAGCTCTTCGCGCATGAGGTCGCAATTTCCGACTTCAACACGGTTCATTACAACGGACTGCACAACCACATCTCTTTCAGCAAATGATTTTATAGCCAGGTCGAGATTGGCAATGGCACTACCCATGTTTTTATCTTTTGCCGAGCTAACCAAAATGGTAGGAATCGAAAGGTTTTTAGCAAACTCAATATTCAGATCGAGTTCAAAAGTTACTCCTTTATTGTCGAAATCCGAGCCTTCAACCACAACTACATCAAACTTCTCTTTTAGCTGTTTGTAGCGGTCGATAATCTGATCGATAAGGCGCGCTTCCTGCCCCATGTTTTTGTACTTAACTACTTGCGACATGGTAAAGCCGTAAGCTTCTTTGTATTCCATATCCAGGTTAAAATACGATATCATGGTTTCAATATGATTATCGTGAACTCCCTTTGGATAATCGTTAATGATTGGCCGGAAATAACCGACCTTAGTTACTTTTGAAAGTAATACTTTTAAAACACCCAGCGTTACAAGCGATCTTCCTGTGTTGCTTTCGGTGTTTGTGATATAAATTCCAGTTTTCATTCGAAAAATTTAAAAACTCCGTATATTAATAATATTCTTGTGTAACGAACACCATTGGGTTATTTGATGAATCGTTCAGGTTGCGTTGATTAGTTGGCAAAAGTATAAAAGAAATTTTCTTGTCATTCAGCAACTGTCTTAATTAACTGTTAACTAAGCAAAATTTCACATTTCGTTGAAATTAGCAACTGACAATCATCATATTGTCAGCCATTCACTACCGTCTAAAAAATAGTTGCGTTTTATCTTCTGGTGAAAATATTGAGCTTTAGATTATAACAGACAAATGCCCACAATAATTGAGATTATAGGGCAAACTAAAACTCATAATAAACTCCGGTGTAAATACCAATCCGGTATGGACGATAATCAACATCGGGGTTGGAATTAATTGAGCTGAGGTAGTAATTCAGGCGGGGCTCCAATGCAAACGAAATATGTTTGCCAATCATATAATTTACGCCTACACCAAGTGTTCCCGAAAAATTAAGCGTTGAAATATCAGCCGTACTCCCAATGTTTTGCACTCCGTAATCATTATCAAGATAAGCATTATTCCCAATCACAAAACCGGCATTAATTCCACCGAGTAATTCAACTCCCACTTTTTTATCAAGCACACTGTAACGCAAATACAATGGCACTTCCACAAACTCGAATACCTGCGAAAACTCACCATCAGAGTAGAGCCTTTGTGTCGAAACATCGTTCGAGTTTTCAAGATTTGCCGAAATATTGGCACCTCGTGGTGCTGATTCCATTTCAATAACACCAGCCGTGCTGTTCATGGCAATTCCACTTCCGCTGCTTCCGGTTTGAACTACATTTGAAAAGCCAGGTTCCGATCCATCGTACGACGCTCCTGGTGCCGCAGCATAAAGCATATCGGCTTTAGAGCCAAACAGGTTAAAGGAGTTATCGGCTTTTTGTCCATCTTTTGCATAATAAATACCACTCTCAACACGCAGGCGTTTGCTGGTTTTGTATTGTACCGAAATTCCGCCGCCAATATTACTTCCGCCGTTATCGCTGTTGTAAGTCATATTTCGCGCGTACGAATCGTCGTGGCTTGCCGAGTGTGAAGAATATCCGGGAGAAATCTGGGCTCCAATAATCCATCCGTGCTCCAGTTGTTTTTGTTCGTTTAAACTTCGCAGGTTGGCCGCTATCAGCATCTCATCGGCAGCAAAACTTTTATCAATCTGAATTTCATTGCTCTTTTCCGCTAGACTAACCTCCATATGTTTGGTTGTAAAGATAGATTCAATACGTTCTAAAAAACGGTACTTTTCCTGTGGGCGCGTTGCAATAATCTGCTCGGATTCAGACTTATTTTGCTCTGCTAGAAGTTCAACCTCTGCAAGCATTTTATCGTCTGTAATTGTATTGTTTGTAGTTGTCTCGATACTATTTAATTCTTGCGCTCCGGCCAGTTGATCAACTTCTATTTCAATGCTATTATCTTGTGGCGAAACGGCAGGTTCCTGGCTGCTCTCGGCTGTAGTTTGCTGTTGAGCCATTGCCGGTTCTTCAACCACGCTTTTTCCGCTAAAATACCATCCGGCAATAAAGGCCAGCACAACAACTGCTGCTGCCGAAATCCAGCCAATATAAGCCATGCGGTGCTTTTTCTGCTGCACGTCGAGTTGCGACTGAATATTATCCCAAACATGCGACGGTGGCGCAGCCGAAAAACCATCAAGCTTTTCTCGGATCGAATCGTCAATATTTAGTTTTTTACTCATCCGGCTGTATAATTACTTGTTTTCTCAATATTTCCATAAAGTTCTTTTACCCGGCGTTTCAAAATGTCTCTGGCGCGTGCCAGGTTCGATTTTGATGTGCCTACGGTAATTTTCATCTCTTCACTAATTTCCTGGTGGTTCATTCCTTCAATAACAAAAAGGTTAAAAACCATTCGGTAACGAGGTGGTAATTCCTGTATTACTGCAATAAGTTCTTTTGCAGAAATTCCGGCCAGAATATCATCAGAGACATTTTGCCCCTCGTAAATACTCACATCCTCCACCGGATGCAGAACATGCTGTTTCCTGAATTTCTCCAACGAAACATTTACCATTATCCTCCTAATCCACCCTTCCAAAGAACCTTCGTGCCTAAAGCGGTCAATATTCTGAAATACCTTTATAAACCCGTCTTGCAGGTTATCTTCGGCTTCGGTGTTATCTTTGGCATAGCGCAAACAAATCCCAAACATTTTTGGCGCAAACATCTGGTATAATTGTTCTTGTGCACGTTTTTTCCCCGAAGCACAATCGTTTATTATTTTTTTCAGGTCTTCCAAAATCTTTTGCAAATAACACCCAAAAGTACTGATAAAAACGAATTGGTTTCAATCTTTCTTTTTGGCATCTGCTTTTAATAGTCAGTTCTCTCCAGCTAAAATCAATGGTTAGATGTACTGATGTTTGAAAAGGTTGCGTTGGGTTGGAAATTCTTTCACTCAATTAACAAATTTTACAAATTGTACTTTAAAGCAAAATCAATGAAAACAAATTATCGAAATGGAACTCGATACGCATCGACAAGAAAAACGGCAATCAACTACCCAAGGAAGAGTAGACTGGGTATCCCAATGGCCAGGTATCGGGATCAGTTCGACAGCAAAGTTTCAGCTTACTGTCGTTTCTGAAATCAGAGTCTCACTAATTTAACATTTGTTACGCAACCTTAACTTGCCTAATTGCATCTATCGGTTGTAAATTTGTTAAAACCTTTATTATATGAAATCTTCATTACCGATCATTTTTGTTTTGTTTCTTCTGTTTGCCAGTTCGTGTAATCAGGATGATATAACACTTCCAAAAACAATTACGCTCGATGAAAAATCGGCTGAGTTAATTGAAGCTGAGAATGAATTTGGACTGGAACTTTTTCAGAAAATTTATGCCGGAGAAATCGAATCCGATAATATTATGGTGTCGCCATTAAGTGTAAGCCTGGCATTAGCCATGACCTACAACGGAGCCAACGGCGAAACCAAAACAGCTATGGAAGAAACTCTGAAAGTTTACGGACTTTCGCCCGACGAAATTAATGAGTCTTATGCATCGCTTGTGGCGGCATTAAAATCGCTCGACCCGAAAGTTATACTCGAAATTGCCAATGCCATTTATTACCGCGAAAATTTTTCTGTTGAAGATGATTTTGTAACCACTAACCAAAATTATTACGATGCTGAAGTAGAGGCGATCGATTTCGGATCACCACAGGCACTGAATACAATAAACGGCTGGGTGGCCGATAAAACGCATGATAAGATTGATAAGATAATCGATAACATCAGCGGCGACCATGTAATGTTTTTGCTGAATGCGATTTACTTTAAAGGAATATGGCAATCGGAATTTGAAGAGGACGACACGGAAGATTTAGCTTTTTACCTGGAAAACGGATCGACAGTACAAGTACCAACCATGCAAAAAACCGAGTCGCTGCCTTATTATTCAAATACTCTTTTCCGGGCTGTTAAGCTGGCTTATGGGGCCGGAAATTATAACATGTTTGTATTTCTGCCGCAAGAAGATAATTCTGTTGAAGATATTGTGAATGAACTGAATGTTGACAATTGGAAAAACTGGATGGAAAGTTTTACCGATACGGTAAACATCGACTTAAAATTGCCACGCCTTAAATACAAATACGAAATTAAATTAAACGATGTACTTACCGATATGGGAATGGGAGTAGCTTTTACACCCGGCATTGCCGATTTTACCGGAATCAACAAAAACGGTAATTTGAATATCGACTACGTAAAGCATAAAACATTTATTGAAGTAAACGAAAAAGGAACAGAAGCTGCTGCGGTAACAATAGTTGCAATTGAATTAACTTCGGTGGGATCGCACAATATGCAGTTTAATGTAAACCGTCCGTTTTTATATGCCATAACTGAAAAAGACACAGATGCCATTCTTTTTATGGGAACTGTTAAAAATCCTGAAAGTGAGGAATAGAGAGAAATAAACGCAAATTACCTGCGTTGTACATAAAATTATAAAAAGCCATGAAACAATTAGTCGCCATACTTTCTGTATTTCTTATTGTATTTACCAGTTGCCAGGACGATGACCCGATATCGTTCGACGCAAAAGGTACCGTAATTGATTACGCCGGTGCCGGCGACTGTGGTTTCATTATTGATCTGGATAACGGCAGTAAAGTTCAGCCCTTGTACTATCCCGATGATTTTACGTTTTCGCAGGGACAGCGTGTGCTAATTACTTACACCGAGCTGGACAATGTTTATATAAGCTGCGACCAGGGTGTACCTTGCGAGGTAAGTTATGCCGAAGAGTTATCGTGCTCGCCTTATGTCGATCTCTATTTTGAAAATTACGATAGTCTGGCCCGCGATCCCGTTCATTTGCACGAAGCTTACATGGATGGAGACTGCCTGTACTTTAAAATATCGTACAGCGGGGGATGTCAGGATCATACCATCGATTTGGCGCGCATGCACCCGTGGACAGCCAGCAGCTCAACCGTTCCTTCATTCGAGATCAGGCATAATGCCAACGACGATTTGTGCGAAGCCTGGTTTACCCGCGAATTCCGTTTCGACCTGTCGGATTTAAAAGCCGAAGGAAAAACCGAGTTTGTACTTACCGCCAAACTTATCGACGACGAAGTGTACAATAAAATATTTCAGCTAGATTAGGTATTCCACTAATTTTGCTGCTTAGTTAGTTCTCCGAAGGGTTGGTTGTAAAACCAGCCCTTTTATTTTTTTCTTGACTTGGATTACAATGAACTACCACGCAGCGAGCTGACGAGGTAGCAATATGGAAATTAGTTTAATAACGATGCAAGCATCGGAGTATTAATCCGAATTATTCATCACAGAATTGCGAAAAGTCTAATGCGACGTAAGTTTCATTCCCATTTTCTATACTCAAAAATGGATTCAACTAAGTCGGGATTAACCCGGACAAACATGACTCTATTGCTATAATCATAAGAATTATCCGGGTTAACACATTTAGCCCGATACGCTCCGCTATCGGGATTAGTTCGACCATCAAATTATACCAATTATAAAAATGATTAAGCTATTTTGAATTATTTTCAAATTGGTTAAATGCCGATATATAAAAACAAAGTCATTGGGAGTGCGCGAACCAATGGCCCAATGTTTTTAATAATCGGTATTACAGTTCGTTTCCCTCCAGTAATTTGGATCTCACTGAATAAAAAACGAGGAACAAAAATTGCCCCCCGCTTTTGCGTTATACTGTTATTGGTTTAAAAAATGCTGTATGAAATACCGGCCGACACACTAAGGGTAGTTTTAGCATAAGTTTCATTATAACTTCCAAGTCCTGCATGTGTGAAAGTTACAGTATCGTCTTCGTAAAATGTATTTGAAACACCGGCGTCGAAAGTCAGTTTATCGGTAATGTTCCACATAATTCCACCTGCCATTGTATACGATGAGTTGCTGTAACTAAAATCGCTTTGATACTCTGGAGTTACTCCATTTTTCGAGCGCATACCACCAACACTAAATGCAAAATTTTCGGCTACATTAAACTGCAAACCAAGTGCAAGCTCGGTGTAATTGCTTTCAATATCGCGATGTACCGTTTCTCCTAAAGTTGAGTAACGAATGTTATAACCGTAATGAACATCTCTATCAAAATACATATTGAATGAAAATTGTGCTTCTAACCAATCCAAACCGCGGTAACCTACACCCGCAGCTAAAATTGCAGGAATATCATTCGACGATTCAGCTCCGTCAGGGAATAAGCCCATATCGTCAACGTCGGTTTCGTTTTCTAAAGTCAACTTGGTTTCAAACTCGTATTTTACAGCAAATGTCCAGTCATCGTTTGGTGTAATGTTAAAACCAATAATCGGGGTGAAACCCATCCCTTTTTGTTTGGTTTTTACTTCTTTATCACCCATTTGTGTAGCTGTTCCGGTGAGTGTTTGCGCAGTACCGTTTAATGTTTGTGCGGTTGAAGCAAACCCCGGTGCTGCTTGTACATAAGCACCGTTTATCTGGTTCAGGCTCATGGCCGATATTTGCTCCGAAGAAAGTCCCATCAATTGCAAACCAGCTTCAATTTGTCCCTGCTGTACAGGATCCATTTGTCCTGCTCCCACCAATTGAGCTAATGTATAATCACCAGCAACAGGAAGTATTGGTGCTAATGCTTCCGGCACATTTGCCAAAGCGTTTAAATTTGCGGCCATTGTGCTTACTTGCGTAGATGCTCCATTTAACCAGGTTGCCGCATCAACTCCATTTAGCTGAATATTACGGATTGCTCCTTCGTACTTGTTTATTGACGGAACCAGACGCAAACCTCCATAAAACGAGAATTTATCGTGAGGAGCATAGGATGCCCCCAACTGAATTCCCCAGAATGTTGAAGAAGCCTCCAAAGCCATATCCAGGTCGTAACCTGTTACTGCCAAAGAAGGATCAATCTGTCCTAACGCCTCCAACTGGCCGGGAATAAGCGAAAAGGAATTTCCAAAGTTGGAATTCCTCCGGGAAACTCAGCAGTACCACCACCGCCAATCGGTCCTACACCAATAGAATAGGCCCAATTATTTTTTTTGTAAACGGCATATAAATCGGGGAATACAGGAATTGTTGTTTCTCCTTCGTAATGTCCTGAATTTAATGTAGGAAATTGAGTATCGATATCGCGGGTTTGAAAAATAGTTTGGCTGTAGAAAGCAAAATGCCAGCCATCTTCCATTTTTACCAGTCCAGCCGGGTTGTAAAAAACAGCGTCAATTTCTAATGCTGCATTCCGCGACAACATACGAATATATTGTGCACTTTGGTTGTAGTTAGTTAATAAACCTCCTGCAAAAGCAAGTTGAAGCAGCATAGAAAATGCCACCATCAATGTCAGTTTTTTCATCTTATTAAAATTGTTTATTCATTAAAGTATAAGATGTAACTCCCATAAACGCAATTCAGCCCTCAGCGGCAAATCCCACTCATGGTCGTTTCATTTATATCAAGTTTTTATTAAAGAATTCTTCCCTTTATTTAACAATAGTATTCCGAGAAATTTACGGTTACTGTAGTTGATGCCTGAGCGGCAAATTTAAAACTAATTCTCAAATACAAAAACTTCCTGATTGATTTTCAGCTTTTTATGACTTTTTCGAACACAATCGTCATTTATTCGAAACCAAAAATACAAAAAACCCGAAGTTAAATACCTCGGGCTCTCTATTTTATGTATAATTATATTATCTAGATATGTATCACCTCGTCGTAAGCAGCGGCTGCAGCTTCCATAACCGCCTCACTCATTGTTGGGTGCGGGTGAATGGTCTTAATCAACTCGTGTCCGGTAATCTCCAGCTTCTTGGCAACAACCATTTCGGCAATCATTTCGGTAACATTTCCTCCAATCATATGTGCACCAAGCAACTCGCCATACTTCGCATCGAAAATCAATTTAACAAAACCATCTTTTTGTCCGGAGGCACTTGCTTTTCCACTGGCAGAATATGGGAATTTACCCACTTTAATTTCGTAACCCGCTTCTTTTGCTTTTGCCTCGGTTAATCCAACCGACGAAACTTCGGGACTGGTATAAGTACATCCCGGAATGTTTCCGTAATCGATCGGTTCCGGGTTCAATCCGGCAATTTTTTCAATACAGGTGATTCCTTCGGCCGAAGCTACGTGAGCCAATGCCGGCCCGGCAACAATATCGCCAATAGCGTAAACGCCGTCAACGTTGGTTTTGTAATATTCATCAACTTTAACACGACCATTTTCGGTTTCAACACCCAGTTCTTCCAAACCAATATTTTCGGTATTTGGAGCAATACCCACTGCCGAAAGCACAATATCAGCTTCAACCACTTCTTCGCCTTTTTTGGTTTTAATGGTTACTTTGCACGTATCGCCCGAAGTATCCACACTTTCAACCGATGAACTGGTCATCACTTTCATTTTCGATTTTTTGAAATTGCGTTCCAGCTGTTTGGCTACGTCCACATCTTCGTTTGGCACCAATGTTGGCATAAATTCAACCAGGGTAACTTTGGTTCCGATAGTGTGGTAGAAATATGCAAACTCGCTACCAATTGCACCCGATCCAACAACAACCATACTTTCAGGCTGCTTATCAAGCGTCAAAGCTTTGCGGTATCCTATAATTTTTTCACCGTCTTGTGGCAGATTTGGCAATTCGCGCGAACGGGCACCTGTTGCCAGAATAATGTGTTTAGCTGTATATGACGATTTTTTACCTTTATCGTCGGTTACTTCAACAGTATTTTTTCCAGCTAATTTTCCCCAGCCAAAAATCGATTCCACTTTATTTTTCTTAAACAAGAACTGAATCCCATTACTCATTCCACTGGCAACATCGCGACTGCGTTTCACCATTGCACCAAAATCGGGTTTCACTTCTCCCTCAATGGCTACACCATAATCGGCAGCGTGGGTAGCATACTCAAAAGCCTGTGCACTTTTCAGTAACGACTTTGTAGGTATACACCCCCAGTTTAAACAAATTCCGCCCAGGTTTTCTTTTTCAACCACTGCAACTTTTAGTCCGAGCTGCGATGCACGAATTGCTGTTACATATCCACCTGGTCCGCTACCTATCACTATTACATCGTAATTCATTGTATTTTAAAATTTATTGATATTTGATTTATGTAAGTAACACCTCACATACAGAAAGGTTCTAACAAATTTACTTCTTTTGAGATGCAATTGAAAGTGTTAAGTACATGAAAGTTCTCATAAAACAAAGCAGGCAAAACAATAGGGAATCTCTATTTTTTGCCTGCTTTATTACAGCTATTATTTAAAATAAACAGCCTTGCTTACTTCAATTTTGCATATGTATTCAATAACTCGGCAGCAGCAACAAACGAACTCATCTGATCGGAAAGCACATAATTTTCGAGCAATTTCAGTTTTTCTTTAATCTCAGGATGATCATAAAAGTTTCTTTTCAGTTGCTCTTCAATGGTTTCATACATCCAATAGGTAGATTGCTCATTTCGTTTCCGATGAAAATACCCATTCCCGACTGTTTGTTTCCGGTATTTTTCAATTTGATCCCAAATGGCATCAATTCCGGTTTTGTTATAGGCCGAGCAGGTAAGTACATTGGCTGCCCATCCTGAATCTTTCGCCGGGAAAAGATGAATAGCATTTCGATACTGCACTTTGGCCATTTCTGCTTTTTCAATGTTGCTACCATCGGCTTTGTTAATGGTAATCAGATCGGCCATTTCCATAATTCCGCGTTTTATTCCCTGCAATTCGTCGCCAGCTCCGGCCAACATTAACAACAGGAAAAAATCGGTCATGGAATGAACAGCGGTTTCGCTTTGCCCCACTCCAACGGTTTCAATAAAAATATTACTGTATCCGGCAGCTTCGCATAAAATAATTGTTTCGCGGGTTTTTCGGGCAACGCCACCCAACGATCCCGCCGACGGACTTGGACGAATGTAAGCATTGCTATCACTGGCCAATTCTTCCATGCGCGTTTTGTCGCCCAAAATACTTCCTTTGGTGCGCTCGCTACTCGGGTCGATGGCCAACACGGCAAGTTTTTCGCCTTTGTTGGTAAGGTACTTTCCAAGCGCTTCAATAAAAGTACTTTTACCAACTCCCGGCACTCCGGTTATTCCAATACGAACCGAATTTCCGCTGTGTGGCAAACACTTTTGTATAATCTGCTGCGCTAATAGCTGATGTTCTGATTTTGAGCTTTCGACCAAAGTAACAGCTTTACTTAAAAGTGTGATATCGCCCTTTAAAATCCCGTCGACATACTCGTCAACCGACAACAGTTTCCGCTTCTTTTTCAAAAAACGCTGAACCGAATCGTTGTTAACCATATCCGGCTTTTCAATTCCTGCATTTACAATCAATCCTTTGTACTGCGGGTCGTTTTCTATATGGTGTTTATCCTTTTCTGACATCCGAATTAAATTTATCGTTCAAAAATACAGCAAAAAAGAAGGTGCTGCAAGTTTCACCTGCAACACCTTCTGAAATATTGACTATAAATAAACTTAGCCTGCATTAGGAACAACAATCTGGCTTGAAATGCGCAGCGTTGATGTTGGTGTTTTGGGATCATTGGTAATAACCGTGATCGATTTACTCTGACGGCCGCGTTTCCCGCGCGAGTCGAAAGTAACTTTGATAGGTGCTGTTTCACCAGCTGCAATTACCTTTTTCGAAGGAGCAACAGCAGTACATCCGCAAGATGAACGAACTCTTCTGATGATCAAATCAGTTTTACCAGTATTAGTTAATGAAAAAGTATGTTCTTTTTTGTCACCTTGGTTCATATCACCAAAATCAAACGATTTTTCTGTGAATTCTGCTACCGGAGCGCTTGCAAGTTCTTCAGCAGTAAGGTGCGAGAAATCTTCTTCGATTGTAGCACTTACACCCACTGAGTTTTTGTAGTCGTTGCTTCCGTTTAACGACAAGTAAATACGGTGCGATGCAAATCCATAAGTGTTAGCAGCATCCGAATCGTAAGTTACAATCAATTTACCGGTTCCTTTTGCAGGAATTGATTCCGGTTCAACTTTAGCTGTAAGGTGTTTTGGCACAGTACGGAAACCAACTTCAACTGGTTTATCTGTGTCGTTAACCAATTCCAGTTCTTTGGTTACTTTTTCGCCTTTTTTAATTTTTGCAAACGACAAGTAGTTTGATTTTACTCGTAGATCACCAATTTTTCTTGGGTATTTCTCTGCCAATGTTTTTTCGCGTGGCTCAACTTTTCCGTTAATTCTTAAAACAACTGTACGGTTCTCGGCATTTGAGCTAACAGTTACCGATTTATTGAATGAACCAGGACGGTTTTTAGGATTATAACTTACATCGATACTTCCGCTTTCGCCCGGAGCTACCGGTTCACGTGTCCATTTAGGGGTAGTACAACCACAAGATGCGCGTACATTCGATAATACTAATGGTGCCTCCCCTTTGTTTGTAAATGTGAAAGTTGTTTTTTGCACACCTTCTGATTCTTTAAACGAACCAAAATCGTGGGCTTGTTCTTCAAAAACAATTTTTGGTTGGCCCTGCCCCATTGCTGTATTAAAAGCAACTACCAGTGCAAAAACGGCTAATCCGTGTAAAATGCGTTTCATAATTTATTAATTAAATTTGTTCTTTCTCGAAATCTATAAAACAAATGTATAGATGCTTGGCTAGTTTCGCTGTTAATTGAATTCAATAATTTGTTAATGAGTTGTTAACCCAACTAGGCAAACAAAAAAATATATAGTTTAGCTTTGAATAAAGTTCAATGAAAGGTAAAGCACTTAAATACATTATTATATTGGCAACTGTTTCGGTAGTTGGCGTATTTTTAGTGCAGTTTGCTTTTATACGAAGTTCGTATAATCTATCGGAAACGCAATTTCAGGAAAGTGCTAGTGTGGCTTTAAAGGAAGTTGCCTGGCAGGTAATGCTGGCAACCGGAACTACCGAAACTTTCGACAGTATTACACCGGTAGAAGTGATATCGAACAATACCTATTTGGTAAATGTTGGCGTAGCAATTGACAAAGATCTTTTAAAACAAAACCTAACCACTCAGCTTAAACGACACGATATTTATTTCGATTACGAATTTTCGATATACGGCCCCATCCAGGAACAAATGGACGAAACCACGCTTGTTCATATCGATCAAAATGAGGAACCATCGGATTTTGAGTTTCCGCTGAACGAGAAATACTCCAATTATTTTGGTATTCATTTTCCCGACCGGTCGCCTTACTTTTTAAACCAGCTTTCCATTTGGTACTTCTTAACTGCGTTATTAGTATTGGTAATCTTTTTCTTTGGTTACACACTTTGGGTGATCATCCGCCAACGCCAATTATCCGAAATCCAGAAAAACTTCATTAACAACCTCACGCACGAATTAAAAACACCTATCTCGTCGATTGCTCTGGCAGCAAACGTTATTAACGACGAAAAGATTTTGAAATCGCCCGACCGACTATTTAATTACACCCATATTATTCAGGAACAAACAACACGGCTATCGAAGAATGTTGAAAAAGTGCTAAATTTAGCGTCGATCGAGAAAAGCCGAATCCTGCTCAACCTGGAGAAAGTAAATCTTATCGGGTTCTTACAAGAAGCGAGTGATCGTTTTCGGGAATCGAAAGCCGGACAAAATGCGAACGTTGAAATAAAAACCAGGATCAGTGAATGTACTATTCTTGCCGATCGTTTCCACTTTGCCAACCTGGTATCGAACATTCTTGAAAATGCAGCAAAATATTGTGATAAAACGCCCACGATTGAGATTGAACTTTTGCAAAAGCAAAACAGTTACGAGTTAAATTTTATCGACAATGGTATTGGGATTCCGCGCGAGCACCGGAAGCGGATATTTAAAAAATTCTACCGAATTCCTACCGGGAATGTGCACAATGTAAAAGGTTTTGGACTTGGACTCGACTATGTTTACAAAATTGTAAAAACGCATAATTGGAAAATAAAAGTAAACGATAATCCAAAAGGAGGTAGTATTTTTAGCCTAACCATACCGAAATAATTATGAGCAGCAATTCATTTAAAATATTACTGGTTGAAGACGACGAAGCGCTTCGTTTTATAGTAAAAGATAATTTAGCTGAGCATGGCTACGACGTTGAAGTAGCGGCCGACGGCGAAATTGCGCTTGAGCTTTTCGGGCAAAACAGTTTCGACCTGATCGTGCTTGACGTAATGCTCCCGAAAATTGATGGTTTTCAGGTAGCCGAAACCATACGAAAAACCAACGACCAGATACCAATTATCTTTTTAACGGCCCGAAGCATGACCGAAGACAAAATTACGGGGCTTACTATTGGCGGCGACGACTATATACCAAAACCATTTAGTATGGAAGAACTGCTTTTAAAAATCAAGATATTTTTAAAACGAAGCCAGTCGCAGCCTATCGATAGCGAATCGTCGAGTGTTTTAAAAATCGGCAAGTTCGATTTTCATTTCGACGACCTCTCGCTAACATTAAACGGAGAAGCCCGAAACCTCACATTAAAAGAAGCAGAACTGATTCGTTATTTTGCTCAGAATGCAAATAAGGTGCTTAGCCGCAACGAAATTCTGGAGAACGTTTGGGGCTCCGACGATTATTTTCTGGGGCGCAGCCTCGATGTTTTTATCTCGCGCCTGCGCAAATATTTCAAAGCCGATGCTTCGGTAAAAATCATCAATCTGCACGGAATTGGATTCCGCTTCTCGGTTAAAAAGGATAAATAAAAATCTTGTAAACGGCTATACAAGGCACCATTCCTGCATTTAAAAGCTTTCAGTACATATTTACTATATAAGAACACGGTCCGTTGAAAAAATGCTTTTCTTTGCGCAGATAAAACACTGATTCATAGAAATAAACACACAAAGTGTATTTTTATAGAAAAAAATGTTTAACTTTTTGGAAGAATTAAAAAAAGCACTATTTTTGCAGTCCGAAAATTCTGAATAGAAACAAGTAAAACTTTATAGAAATGAAACGTACATTTCAACCATCGAATAGAAAAAGAAAGAATAAGCACGGCTTTAGAGAAAGAATGTCGACAGCAAACGGTCGAAAAGTATTAAAAGCCCGTAGAGCAAAAGGCAGAAAAAAACTTAGCGTCTCAGACGAGCCAAGACATAAGAGATAATTAGTCAATTATCTTGTTACATTTTGCGGGAAGGTAAAGAATTCAGTTCTTTACCTTTTCGTGTTTATACATGTTTGTAAAGCCGCTTCTCCAAACCAATCCTCCAAAATCATTTTATTCAATATTTGAAATTTGTTTATAGCAGAAATCCTTTCATCATACTTTTTTTGACTTATTTTTGTTCTCTTAAATAAGTACTGTACAAAAAAATGAGTTTAGGAAAATTTATCACCAGCCGTGCTTTTGTAAAGCACCTTTTAATTGCCATTGGGCTTGTGGCGCTTCTCCTTTTTATAACCTTTAAAGGTTTGCAACTATATACCCAACATGGTGTTTCTTATCCGGTTCCGGCTTTAACAGGTCTGAGTTTGGATGAAGCTACGGCCAGCGCCGAAAACAATAAGCTGCGTGTGGAGGTAATCGATTCGGTTTACAACAAAAATTTCGAGCCGGGAACGGTTGTCGATCAATTGCCGCTGGCCAATTCGCATGTAAAAGAAAACCGTGTAATCCGCATTACCATAAATTCAAACGAACCCGAAAAAGTTGTCCTGCCGCGTTTAACCGATATTTCATTCCGCCAGGCACAGGTACTTATTGAAAGCGCCGGATTACAAATGGGAAATATTTCTTATCAACCATCGGAATACAATGATCTGGTTCTGAAATCGCTGCAGGATTCTGTTGAAATTTTTGAAGGCGACAAAATCATTAAAGGCTCTGATGTTGATCTGGTTGTTGGTCGTAGCCAGGGCAATATGCAAACCTCGCTACCCAACCTCACCGGATTTTCAATGGAAGAAGCACAATCGACCATTACCGACGCCATGCTGAATATGGGCGCGGTTATTTACGACGAAACTGCTGAAACTGCCGAAGACTCGGCTAGTGCACGAATATGGAAACAACTGCCCAATCCAAAGTTTACCAAACAAGTAAACCTGGGATCACCAGTTGACATCTGGTTAACCACCGACACCACAATTATTAACCAGGCCTACGAAAGAAATTTTTAAGCAATGGTAGATTACAATCAGGAAAACGAAGAGCTGGAAGAAAACGGGTTGTACGAACATTACCGTTTATCTGTCGATCCGGGGCAATCTCCCTTGCGTATCGATAAGTTTCTTTCAAACAGAATCGACAATGCCTCGCGAAGCCGCATTCAGGCGGCTGCCGATGCCGGAAATATTCGTGTGAACGGAAAACCGGTTAAGCCCAATTACAAAATTAAACCCAACGAGGAGATATTGATTGTAATGGATTTTCCGCGGCGAGAGCTAAAGATCATCCCTGAAGATATTCCTCTGGATATTGTTTACGAAGACGATCAGCTGATCGTGATAAATAAACCACCGGGCCTCGTGGTACATCCCGGTCATGGCAACTACACCGGAACTTTGGTAAATGCATTGGCCTGGTATTTCCGCGACCTTCCGTTATTTAACAGCGAAGATCCTCGTCCGGGACTGGTTCATCGTATAGATAAAGACACATCTGGATTACTGGTAGTTGCAAAAACCGAACTGGCAAAAAATAAACTGGCGTTGCAGTTTTTCGAAAAAACCACCGAACGCCGTTATCATGCGCTGGTTTGGGGAAGCGTGAAAGAAGATGAGGGCACGATAACCGGCCACATCGGGCGCAGCCTGAAAAACAGGCAGGTTTTTACCGTTTTCCCTGAAGGCGATTACGGGAAACATGCCGTTACCCATTACAAAGTATTGCGCCGCATTGGTTATGTTACACTGGTTGAATGCCGCCTGGAGACCGGTCGCACACACCAGATAAGGGTGCACATGAAACACATTAACCACACGCTGTTTAACGACAGCAATTATGGAGGCGACCAGATTTTGCGCGGTACCACATTCAGCAAATACAGGCAATTTGTACAAAACTGTTTTAAAGTATTGCCCCGCCAGGCACTGCATGCCAAAACACTCGGATTTATTCATCCAACAACAGGAGAAAAAATGTTATTCAATTCGGAACTGCCTGAAGACATGGCCACCGCAATTGATAAATGGGAAAATTATATAGCAAACAGAAATGAGTAAGAACAACAAACCCAATATAGCCGTAATTGCCGGAGGCGATTCATCGGAATTTGTAGTGTCCGTAAAAAGCGGAGCCAACGTTTTAAAAGCTGTCGACAGCGAGAAATTCACCCCGTGGTTAGTACAAATGCAGGGACTAAACTGGGAAGTTTTTCAGAACGAAGAGAAAATTGCGGACATCGATAAATCGGATTTTAGTTTTACCGTAAACAACGAAAAGATAAAATTTGATTTTGCCTACATTACTATTCACGGAACACCGGGCGAAGACGGGATTTTACAAGCTTATTTCGAATTGCTGAATGTTCCCTATTCTACTTGCAACGTTCATTCGTCGTCGCTTACTTTTAACAAGTGGTTTTGCAACAACTACCTGCGTTCGCACGGCATAAAAATGGCGATCTCGAAAAAATTCAAAAAAGGCGAAGCAATCGATGCCGAGGCTATTGTTGAAGATTTGGGATTACCCATCTTCGTGAAACCTAATGCCGGAGGTTCAAGCTTTGGAATTACCAAAGTAAAAGAAACCGGCGAAGTAAAAGCCGCCATTGAAAAAGCATGGAAGGAAAGCGACGAAGCTCTGGTTGAACAATTTATCGACGGACACGAGTTTACCTGTGGTGCCGTTCGCCTGAAAGGTGAAAAAGTGGTTTTCCCGATTACCGAAGTAATTCCGCAAAATGAATTTTTCGATTTCGAAGCAAAATATACGCCGGGAGCTACACAGGAAATTACGCCGGCGAGGTTACCCGAACAGCTTTTCAGAAATTGCCAGGAGCTAACTTCGAAAATTTACGACTTGTGCGAATGCTCAGGAATCGTTCGAATCGACTTTATTTTGCAAGGAGACGAGTTCTATTTCCTCGAAGTAAATACCACGCCCGGAATGACTGCCACCAGCTTTATTCCGCAGCAAATTGAGGCAATGGGAAGCACACTAAAAAGCATTATTGCTCAAATTATTGAGGAGAAATTAAGCGAGAGAACTATCAACAATTGTGAATAGCGCTGGTTGATAAGAGAGCGCAGAATATCTTGTAACCGGCAAGGTAAATTTCTATTTTTGATATCCGCTAATACAGAAGGTGGCGGTAAATTTTTATGCACACAGAAACAATATGGCACAACGAAAAAAAACCAATCAACAACAAAATACAGTAGAACAGATCAACGCCCAATACGGCCAACTACCGCCTCAGGCAGTTGATGTTGAAGAAGCTGTGCTTGGAGCGCTAATGCTCGAACGTGATGCGTATGTTACGGTTGCTGACACTATTGATTCAAACAGTTTTTACAAAGAGGAACACCGAAAAATATTCGAAGCGATAAAAACCCTTTCGGGAAAGGAAAAACCTGTCGACCTGCTAATGGTAACACAGGAATTAAAAGACCGCGATCAGCTGGACGAGATTGGCGGACCGGGTTATATCACCCAACTTACCCGTCGTGTTGCTTCAGCCGCACACATCGAATTTCATGCGCGTATTATTGCACAGAAATTTATGCAGCGCGAGCTGATTCGTGTTTCCTCTGAAATTCAGACAAAAGCATACGACGATACCATCGATGTTGACGACCTTATCGATTTCTCAGAATCGGCATTGTTCCAGGTATCCGAAGGAAATATTAAAAAAGAGACTGTACCTATTAAACCCATCCTTAATCAGGCAGTGCTTCAAATTGAAGCTGCACGTAGCAAGCCCGACGGATTAAGCGGTGTACCATCAGGATTTACTGCGGTAGACCGGATTACTTCGGGTTGGGAACGTTCGGCACTGGTTATTCTGGCTGCACGTCCTGCAATGGGTAAAACGGCATTTGTATTATCAATGGCCCGAAATATGGCTGTTGACCACCGACAGGCAGTTGCGATTTTTTCGCTCGAGATGTCGTCGATACAGTTGGTTAACCGTTTAATTTCGGCAGAGTCGGAGTTGGGTGGTGAAAAAATTAAAACCGGAAAACTGGAAGATTACGAATGGGCACAGCTAAACCAGCGAATTAAAACGCTTGACGAAGCTCCTATTTTTATCGATGATACACCTGCCCTTTCGATTTTTGAATTCAGGGCAAAATGCCGACGTTTGAAAATGCAGCACGATGTTGACATTATAATTGTCGATTACCTGCAGCTGATGACAGCCGGAACTGACACACGCGGAAGTCGTGAACAGGAAGTAAGTATGATCTCGCGATCGTTAAAGGCTATTGCCAAGGAGCTTGACGTACCTATTATTGCACTTTCGCAGTTAAGCCGTGCCGTTGAGTCGCGCGAAGGCAAACGCCCGCAGCTGTCCGACCTTCGTGAATCGGGAGCGATTGAGCAGGATGCCGATATTGTATGTTTTATACACCGTCCGGAGTATTTTGGGATTACTGAAGATGAATCGGGGAATTCGCTGCTGGGAATTGCTGAGTTGATCATTGCAAAACACCGTAACGGTGCCACTGCCGATGTTCCACTACGCTTCCAGAAAGAAATGGCGCGCTTCTCCGATCTCGATCCACAATTCGATTCGGGAGATTTCTCGCAGGAGGTTCAAACCTTTGGCTCATCAATGAACCAGGACGAAGACAGCCTCGCGGCAGGAATGTCGACAAATAGTGGATTTGACAGCCAGCACTCATCAACCAGCGATGCACCGTTTTAGAAAGGATTAAGGACGAATATTGAATGATGATTGAAGATTTGAGATTAAAAGAAATACAAGTAAGAGATGAAACCACTTCTGAAATCGAAATTCGTTAATCTTCAATCGAAATTCAATATGAACCTAAAACCCGTTTCACTGTAATAATACAAAACAACATGCGCACACTCATAAAAATATTTCTGTTGCCGATACTGCTTTTTATGGCATTGCATGCCGGAGCTGTTTCGCTGCTCATTCCCATGGATGACATGCAAAAGGATCACCTGAAATCATACGGCATTGCCTATTGGGTGTTGGAACAGGACATTGAAGTGAAGTGGTTGCTCAACTACCGCGGAGGCAGTTTTTTAATGCAGCACTACCCCGAAATTGAAAATGAGTGTGTGATTCGTGGCGTTAGTTTCGAGGTGATAAGCGATGCACAGGCTTTAGGAATTTTAAACGAAATTGCCCAGCCTGATGTGAACCAGGATGCGGTGGCAATGAACAAAGCACCTAAAATTGCAGTGTATTCGCCACCCAACAAACAACCCTGGGACGATGCCGTAACCATGGTTTTAACCTACGCCGAAATTAACTACGATATTATTTACGACGAAGAAATACTAAACGGCAACCTGAAAGATTACGACTGGCTGCACCTGCACCACGAAGATTTTACGGGGCAGTTTGGAAAATTCTGGCGTTCGTACCAGCACATGCCGTGGTACCAGGAGGAAGTGAGCATTAACAAACAGCTGGCACAAAAACTGGGATTTATGAAGGTTTCGGAAATGAAATCGTTTGTTACGCGCGAAATACAAAAATACGTGCAAAACGGCGGTTTTCTGTTTGCCATGTGTGCCGCTACCGACACTTACGATATTTCGCTGGCAACTGTGGGTGTTGACATTTGCGAGAGCATGTTTGATGGCGACCCGATGGAAGCCAATGTTGATGAGAAACTCGATTTCCACAACACTTTTGCTTTCGAGAATTTTAAGCTCGAAAAAAGCCCGTATGTTTACGAGTTCTCGAATATTGATGCCACCGACCACCGCCACGTTGCTCGCGAAAACGATTACTTTACTTTGTTTGATTTTTCGGCGAAGTGGGACCCCATCCCTACCATGCTTTGCCAAAACCACCGCAACCTGATTAAAGGTTTTATGGGGCAAACAACGGCTTACCGTAAAGAGGTGCTAAAATCGAACGTGCTTGTACTGGGCGAAAATAAACCGGCCAACGAGGCGCGTTATATCCATGGCGAGCAAGGCAAAGGATTCTGGACATTCTATGGCGGCCACGATCCGGAAGATTACCGTCACCTGATTGGCGATCCGCCAACCGACCTGAGCCTGCACCCCAACTCACCGGGTTACCGGCTAATTTTAAATAATGTGCTGTTTCCGGCGGCTAAAAAGAAGAAACGGAAGACTTAATAAAACAGTTCGAAATTGGGTTAACGATCATCAATAACAGAAAAATATTCAATGATCGTCTCAAGCTGGTTTTTATCATTTCTTCCGGTAATAAAAATTATAAACTCCCCGGATACGTCTCCGGTATGAAATGTAAACACATTTTTTTCTTCCGGATCTAAACAAACGTCAGGATTCCAAAAAAGGCTGCTTCTAAGATCAGGAATTCTTTTCTCATAATCATCTTCTAGTGCTGACACAGAACTGTTGAACATTTTATAATCAACAAAATGGCTGGAGCTTCCAAGGTTGATATCGGCAAACTTCCCTTCTTTTGAGATCAAGCTTATTACCCCTCCATAGGTAAAGTTGCCATACACATACGGTTGATTAATAATTTCGATGCTTTTTATCTTGTCTGGAGGAACATTTAGAATCTCGTTAATATTATTAACTGAAATCATATCGATTAGCACAAGTGGTTCATTGTTCCTTAATTCAGGATTTTGACCCTGTACTCTTAATATTTCTTGGCCATCAACTTTACGAACAGACACCAAAGTAACCAATTCTCTGAAATAGTCATCAAGTGTTGGCAGATCGATATAATCATCCAGTTCGATCAATTGATTCGACTGCCCATAGAATTTCTCCCTTTTAACATTCTCCTCTTTCATTAACCGAATCGGCTGACTGTTGTATAAACGCTGAATCTGACTGTTAATGCTTAATTTCTGGAACATAGCTCTCTCATCTGAATCCGGCGTAAAAGGAGGGGGAGGGAAATTAACTTTCTGTGTTGAGAAGTCGTTATCAACTAAAACAATTGCCTTTTCGTTTTTCAATCCGGTGCCTGCCGAAATGAGCAGTTCATATTCTCCCCTAAGTTTGGGTAAATTAAAAAAAACTGAACCGTCTTCGGTTGACAGCGCACTTCGCATTTCCGGTTGATCTTTCATTATGGTAAGAAACACCTGATGGAAAGGTAATGATACCGAATCGTTTATACTTACCACCTTCCCGGTAAGGGAAAGCGATCTTGTTTCAGGAATAAAACCGTTCTCAGGGGCAGCAGATACGGGAAGCATTTGAATAATTCGCGGCTGATAAAGCTCCTTTTTTACAACAGCCATAACACAGTCGGTATACCGTTTCGGAACACTTAAAGCAACATTTACTCTTTCACGTTTGTTGTACCTATACTTATCAAGTGTTATGGTTACCGGCATCTTGCTATGCTGAACAATAAAATTGGTGTTATCCTTTTCTGCATAAGTATTCTGCTCAACCAACGCATCAAAAGGATTGACAATGGTTAGCGTTTTATAGAAAAAATGTTCGGCTGGGTAGTTCCGCATCCATCTGGTGTAGGCTCTTAAAAAATAATTGCCGGTTAATATTTTACGAGGAATAAACAGAATACCCGAAGCACCTTTTTCGCTATAATTAAATTTTTGTTGCACCAACGCCGCTCCATACTTATCCACAACTTCAACGTACAATACATTACTCCAATCAGCATCTCTTAACAAATTGCCGGAGCAATTGAATGCTCTAAAACGAATGACTTCGTCAACACAATAAACATCACGGTCGGTAACAACACTCAATTTTTCAACAAACAAATCAGTAGTACTATCTCCGTACTGCGCCATTGTATTCTGTGAAAGAAAGATACAGGAGAATACGCAACTCAGGAAACATATTATTTTAGAGTACCTCATTACTGCTTAAATTAGAAACTTACTATTCAAAAAAAATCGGCTTAGTTGTAACTCCACCCTTTAACCTGCAATCGACACATTCAGACAACAACCAACCCAGAGCAGCGCCGTCATCGTCGGTGTAACGCAATAAATACAAAGGTCTTGGTTCTTGCGGAAATCCCATTTGTATTTTTATCGGAGAACAGTCTTTTAGCAGGCTAAAACTCAGTTCATCAACGTCTCTCAAAACAATACGTTTTTCGCGAACACCGGCCACACTAAAATACCCTAACACTGTTTCTTCGGGGTCTGTGATACATTTCAGGTTTCCCTGAACAGCGGCAGGCTGCTTGCTAAACATATCTGAATCTTCCTTATTATTCTTTTTTAGTCTTTCCCAAAACCGATACTCATCCTGGCTTATTTCATATTGCTCAACCAAAAGGCTGTAATTATATTTTAAACGTTGCGTTCGGTCGCTTACAAAACACAATGGAAAATCGGTGAAGCTATTCCCGACCACCCCCTGCGTAGATAATATGTTTATATCGTTAATTGTTTTGGTTGCATAACAAGTAAACACCGAGTAATCAACCGGAACCTCCTGCATATTGCCCTGTTCATCAAGGTATAACTGAATGGGATAAGAAGAGTGGTATTCAAATGTTTCCACCAGTCTCCATCGGTAAAAACTTCCATATTCAGGGCCCGTATTAAGGTCGATATAAAACTGAAGTCCTTCAACCGGAACAATATCCTCAGCCGTTTCATAAACCTCGTAGCGATACGAAATAGAATCGATAGGTGGCGCTAATGGCATTTCTTCAAAGCTACTCTCGTATTGTTTGCCCTTCCAACTTGTAACATTTAGCTTAAACCGGCTTCCCGGTGTTAAGTCTTCTTCGTCAATTACTCCTAAGTAAACGCCTTTGCGATCTTCCGATTCAGAGAAGCTATAAATATTTCCGTGTTCGTCACTCACCTCCACAATACACCCCGACATGGGTAAAAAGACACCGGAATCGGGAGATACCGATGACGATACAATAACTTCCTGTACCTCTCGCCCATCGCTTATCATTCCTTCAATTACCATCTTCGGCTCAAAATTGTCATGAGCATCATAATAATACCTTTCGATGCAGGAGTTAAGCATCAAAATCATGAACAGTATACCTGGTATTTTTTTAATTGTTTGCATAGTTTCCAAGTTTCCAATTCCACGAGAGTGTAAAAACAGGAACCCCAATTACGGAATATTTATACCCGTTAATCACTCCGTTTTCGGATTTAAAAAATACTGTATTTGCATTTTTTCTACCCGTTAAATTATAAACGCTTACCACCCAATAGGAATGAAATCTTTTTTGGCGCTTAAGATTGCCTTCAATTTTCAGTGACAAATCCATCCTAAAATAATCGGGAATACGATAACTGTTGCGTTTTGAATAATCAACAAATGGCTGGCTACCAATGTAGTATATCCCCTCGGGGAGCGTAATTGGGCGTCCTGTGCTATACGCCCAATTCGACGATACTGAAAATCGTTTATTGAACTTATAATTAAGAATAGCATTTAACACATGCGGTTTATCGTAATTCGAAGGGTATTCCTCTCCAAAATTAATATCTTCGAAAGCATTTTCATCATCAACGGTTATAAGCGACCGCGAATAGGTATAACTCAACCATCCATTTAAACGTCCACGCACTTTTTCGATCATAAACTCGGCACCATATGCGCGCTGTTTCCCTTGCAGAACATGAGTTTCAACATAGGGCGTCGATAAAAAATCAGCACCATCCTTATACTCTACAATATTGTTTGCCTTTTTGTAGTATATTTCACTGGAAAAAGAAATGCCAGACAAACCAAATTCATGAAAATAACCAGTTGATAATTGTAAAGAATTCGGAGGCGTAATATGCGAATCTACCAGTTTCCACTGATCGTAAGGTGCAATGGAAACCGTATTGCTTAACAAAAAGAGGTACTGCCTCATTTGTGTAAAAGAGAACTTTATGGAATTATAGCTTCTTAACTGATAATCAACAGAGAACCTCAATTCCGGCCCGGAATAACTACTAATTCGTTCATTCTTTCCGTAAACAAGTGAATCACTAACGTATATGGGCTCCATAGGTGAACCTGGCGTATAATTTAAAACAGTTTTGGGGCCCAACTCCCGAAAGAAGCTGTAACGAAATCCCATATACAATGCCAAACGACTGCTAATTTGCAGATTATCATCAACAAACATTGCCGACTCCAATCCTTTTTCCGTATCTAGGTCCAGCTCCTGCTTTACCGAGGCATCGCCGTAAGGCATAATCTTTCCCCGGTTTAAATCGTACATTTTCGCTTCTCCTCCAAATTTTAAATGATGATTTTCATTTGGTATCCAATCAAAAATTGTTTTCAGTTCGTAATGCCCCAATTCGTATTTATGGCTGTACGAATTTGCCGGTAAAGTTTTATCAATGGTTGCAAACCGGTACCAGCTACCCAAGGCAATAACATCAGCCTTTAATTTGTTGTTAAAACGATTTGTATAATTAACAGCTCCTCCACTGTTGCTATAGCTGAATTCGGTAATTTCGTTCAGGGTAAAATCGTCGTGGCTGTTGTAACCAAACACCGATAACTGATTATTTTGAGACAAATTAAAATTCAAAGATCCAGCAAAGTCATAAAACGATGCAGCACTGTTATTAAGTTCCGGCTCATCCAGTTGTTTCAGAATCCAATCGGAGTAGGAAGAGCGTGCACTCAGCATAAGAGAAACTTTCTGCTTTATAATTGGTGTTTCAATCGAAGCCTGTGCCGAAACCGGACTCACGCCACCCTGCATAAAAAACTGGTCGTTATTTCCCTGTCTGGTTTCAATGTTAAAAACCGACGAAAGTCTGCCACCATAATTTGCCGGCACATGACCTTTATATATGGTAAAATTATCGACAATATCGGAATTTACAGAAGAGAAAAAACCAAACAGGTGCGTGCTATTGTAGATCGGAACATTATTTACATAAAACAGGTTTTGATCGGCATTTCCGCCTCGCACGTTTATGCCTCCCGATCCTTCTCCCACACTTACAATTCCAGGAAGCATTTGGGCAATTTGCAATACATTTTTTTCGCCCATCAGGGTAGGTAGCTCTTTAATACTGCTAATATTCACCATTTCAAGACCTGCTCTTGCCCCCCGTTCTGTAATTTCATCGGCCTGAACCAACACCTCCTTTATTGAGATCAGATCTTCCTCCATTTTAAAGTTAAAACTGCCATCAGAAATGACCTTTAAATTACATTTGGCCTCCTTTTTCCCCATACACTTAAACATAACCGAATATATACCCGGTCTGAGGTAAAAGACACATTCACCTTCATCGTTGCTCGCTGCACCTTTATTTAAAGAAGGAATAAAGACAGTTGCCCCAACCAAAGGTTCTCCCGATTCTTCATCGGATATAAACGCTTTTATTTCACACAGCTTTCGCGGTTTGCTTTTTTCGGGAGCACCTACAATAATAGTTTTAATATACTCAGGATCCCTGCGTTTTAAGAATCGTTCGTTTTGTGACGAAACATCTTGTTGCTCGTTATCTGTTTGTTCTGGTGGAGAAAGTGAATAATCTGGCAATACAGGTATAAATTCCTTATCAGGTAAAACTATTATTGAATAATTTGAAGTAAGCACATATTTTAAATTGGCTGGCAATAAAACCTCATCTAAAACAGCTGTGATTGACGATTGCCTGAATGTGCTATTCACCTTAATAGACTTTACCCATTCTTCTTTAAAAAAGAACCGGTAAGGCGTTGTTTCTTCTATTTGCTGAACAAATTCAGTAAAAGACATTTGTGAAAATGTGCCTGAAACCAGATTGTTTTTTGAGTTTTGAGCGATACTGATTACTGAGAACAGCAAGAATATGTGGAATAGAAGGTATTTCATATTAAGGATTGAATTTCTCACAAAACGCGAGCAGATTTTGCAGATCAACATCCGACAGTTTTTTAAAACGGATAATATGCTGAGCGAGATACTTTCTTATTTCAGGGTGACTACGCTTCTCAAAGCATTGCAAAAAACTCTTCCTGTTATGAAATTTGTTTGTCTTTACTCCATCATACAAATAAAATTCCGTACGTGTTCTATTATATTGAAATCCGGAGGCAGACTGCACATTGTTGGCCACCTTCAACGCTTTACTCCACCCTTTAAAACATTTAATCCGGTTGTCGTAAACAAGTTGAACAAAACGTGGGAGGTTACTCTCTTTATATGTTGGTATAAAAACCAAGTTACCGGCATACACCGTATCAATAGCTGACGCATTAAAAACCAATCGTTTAACACCTCCATTATAATCGGTATAAGTTAAAATAAAATCCTGCTTTTCGATATTATAATTTAACAGCTGCTTACAAAACTTCTTTCCGTTAATTACCACATCGGCTTCGAATGGCTTTTCCGACTGCCAAAAAGGATGACCGTAGTGCCCCATGTAATACGGGAATTCTTTTTGTCCATTGTGTAATAATACGTCTAAACCATACAATTCGTCGTATACCTTTCGTGTAGAGTCTATGACACTATTTTGGGCATTGGAAAAAGAGCAAACAAAACAAACGCAAAAAAAAATAACTAGTCGCATAATGTTGCAAGGGAAACGTTTGATCGTAAAATTAACTTTTTAAAAATGATAAAAAAATAGCCAGGAAGACACCTGGCTATTTTTAATATATCATGTCATGTAATTACTGGCTTGTGTTAATTAACATCCCACCATAATTTCGAATAAATAACATCACCGTTGCTTAATGCATCAGCAGCTACTTTTCTGTTTGCACCGTTCAGAGTTTGTTCCTGAGCGGGGTATCTCATTCGGTAAGGCAGATCATCTACTTCCTCAACAAGTGGAGTAAATACTTTATCTAACCAGGTTTCAGCAGTTGGATCGTAAACACTGTATTCCGAATAAGGCTGGATTAAGGTTTTAGGATATCCTGTACGACGATAATTCATCCAGGCAGTATGACCTTGCATATACAACGCGATAAAGTTTTGCGTAAGTACAGTTTCCATACTTGCTGCAGGTACAGCGGCAATATATGCATCAATATCGGCAGCATCAACACCCCATTTTTCCATCGAAGCGCGTATACCTTTCTCGTACCAGGTCTGATCCCAACCATTTATTTCGCTCTGAATAAAACATACTTCAGCATATTCCATTAAAGTTTCAGCAAAATTAGGCGTTTCAATAATGGCGGTACCAGGTAAGGACTCAATACTAAAAGTAGCAGCATCAGCCGAACTTTCAGAGATGAACATACCAACATAATCTCCATTTTTGTTTTTCTGAGCGTATTTATGAATCCTTGGATCCATAATCCCCAGGAATGGGTTAGGATTAGCTCCTGTTGTTACATCAGTGTGCGAATGATCAACCAAGTTCTCACCTTTTAACAGTGTAATGAAACTGTGTCCTACTGCAAAGTCGCTACGGTTATCAACATTCCATGCTCTGTACATAGGAGAAGCATTTTTGTCGCTCGACTCGTATTCGAACATGGCGTTCTCATCGTTTGAAGTAAATACACCTGAAGAAATTGCATTGCTGATGTGAGTTGATGCCAACGATGGATTAACTCCACTAACCTTATTCGCAATTCTTAAACGTAACGATTGGGCGAATTTTTTCCACTTGGCAACATCTCCATTGAACACATTGTCTCCGGCCATACCTGATTTGCTTGCATCCAATTGGTCGGCGGCTTCGTCCAACTCTTTAAGAATATCCTCATTGATTTTTGCCTGTGTTGCATATACCGGGCTTAAAACGGTTTCGTCATCACCATAACCAGCCACACGTAAAGCCTGGAAATCAGGATCATCAGAACCATAGGAATAATAAGGAATATCTCCCCAGGTATCCACCATAAGGTTAAACAACCACGCTAACATAATACGGCAGGTTGCAATCTGGTTTTGGTTATCACCCGATGCAGCAGCAGCAGCTTTGGTAGCTTCGTCTTCATTTAAACGAATAATTTCTCTGAAGTTCTCTGCAACTTCGTAAAAAGTATTTTGCGTTTGACGCATCGACTCTCTGTAAACATAGCGATCTTCATCACCATATTCCGATTGTTGCCAGTACTGCATGGTAGCATAAGTAAATCGTCCGGAAAACCAGGTATCCTGGGTAGCATCCACAACTCTCTTCATATTGTTATTAAACAGCGCAGCTGTAGGCACACTACTCGGTGCATTTGGATTATCCATGTAATCCACATCACACGCCACCATGAATAGTATCAGGCAAAATGCTATTAGTGTTTTTATATTTCTCATTTTCAATAATTTTTAAAGTTTAAAAGTTCAATTTCAAGTTAATACCATAAGTTCGGAACATTGGTTGTAAACCTCCTTCTAAACCTTGAACGTTTCCGGAACCGTTAGCAGCCATTTCAGGATCGAAACCGTCTTTTGCCAAGCCCCAGGTAAATAAATTTTTACCGTAAACTGAAATTCTTGCGTTATTTACAATTCCTTTAAACAAACTATTAGGAATATTATAACCTAAAGTTACTTCTCTTAATTTAACATAGTCTGCATCGAATATCGACTGTGCACTGGGATAACCAAATCCATGGTAATGTCTTTGTGCCCATCCGGCTGCCGAAACGTATTTTTCGTTTGGCGCTGTGTTGGTAACCGTGTAAGTACCATCATCATTCCAGGTAACGTCTCCGGTTACACCATCTAATTTGATACCACCACCATCGTCAACATCATCGCGAATTTCATTTCCTTTATCGTTAACACCTGCAGTTTCTGCATACATACCTGAGTACATACCCCACATGTGAGAAAGCGAGTAGAAGATTCCTCCTTTGCGGATATCGATTAAGAAATCCAAATCGAAATTTTTGTAGGTAAAGCCGTTGCGGATACCCAATGTATAATCAGGAAGTACCGAACCAATTGGAACAAGATCAGGTGTCGATTCATAATAGCCATTCGCACCGATTACTTTGTTACCTGCATCGTCGTAAATAAAATCGGTTCCCCATAAAGTTCCATACGTATCTCCTTTACTGGCTCTTAAGAATACACCACCGAATGGAGCTCTCTGAATATCCAGAGATAGAAGTTCGTTTTCTCCTTCTCCATATAATTTCTCCATCGTATTGTTCACTTTTGTGTAGTTGAACATCATGTTCCACTCAAAATCCCTGGTTCGAACCGGAGTAACTCCCAATGCAATCTCGATACCCTTGTTGGTCATCTCACCTGCATTAATGAATTTGGAAGCATAACCTGTAGCCTGCGATACTTGCAGAGGCATAATTTGGTCAAAAGTTGTATTATCAAAGTAAGTAGCACTCAAATCAATACGATTATTAAACAAGTTCAAATCCAAACCTATTTCTTTTGATCGTGTTGTTTCTGATTTTAAATTTTCATTTAACAATTCATCCGGCACAAATACGCGTGGTGTATTCATAAAGGCTCCATCAGTATTATAACTGTATGTTGCATAAACTTTGTAAGGGTCGGTATCGTTACCAACTTCAGCCCAACCTAAGCGAACTTTACCCATGTTTAACCATTCCACACCTTCCAACAATTCGGAGAATACGAAACTACCAGAAATTGAAGGATAGCTGTATTTGTTATTATCGGCAGGAAGTGTAGAAGACCAGTCTGTACGATAAGTGGCTTCAACAAATACCATATTGCGGAATCCAACAGAAATTTGGCCGAATACAGAGTTTACCTCTTTTTCGTTAGTAATGTCGTTAATCAAAGCAGGATCAACTGAGTTTAACAGGTTGTACACACCAGGAACAACCAAACCACCAGAAGATTCACCACGTAAGAAATCGTAGCGCAATTGTCTTTTGTTTACACCAACTAATCCCGACAGATCGAAATCATTAATTTTTTTCGAGTAAGTTAAAATACCTTCGTAGTTAAACTCTGAGTTTTCACGAACGGCTTCGTAATAACGTGAAGTAGATTGACTTCCCACTGCAGTTCTTTCGCGAATAGTAAAGTTATAATAGTCGCCATATACGCTACCTTTCAGAAGTAAGTTTTCAATAATTTCATAAGAAGCTGAAACTCTACCATAAAAACGGTTACGTGCATCATCCGAATAATTTTCGTAGGCCGTCCAATATGGGTTGTCTGAATATTTTGGACTTCCATCAGTAAACGACGTTCTGTTCCAGGTAATCATTTCACCTGTTGATGTTTTGTAGTTTTTAAGTCTTTCGAAATCCAACTGACGTTGTCCCCACTGGAAGAATTTCTGACCAACAGAGTTGTCGCCATACCCAACCTCAGGACGTCCCATTGCTTTAGTATTCACATAAGTCATACTACCATCAATTGATAACTTATCAGTTAGATTGGCATTCGCAGAAATTTTAAAATCGTGCTTGCTTTGACTTGAGTTAGGCATTGAACCATTTACATCAGTGTATTTGTAAGCAATACGCATCCCATAATCTTCGCCTGATTTATTTATACCAATAGAGGTAGTAGAAGTAACACCGGTTTCCCAGAAGTCTTCCACATCGTTCGCCGGCGCAACCCAAGGACGAGTTTCTTTAACCGAACCATCTTCGTTAAATCCATCCCAGTGTACAACCATGATATTTGGATCGTAACGTGGTCCCCATGATTCATCAACCTGGTACTGCGGATGTAAATAAGTAGTTCCATCAACAGTTACTTGCTCGAAACCGTTAACTCCACCGTCCTCATCTGAAATAATGGCACCACCACCATATTTGCGTTGCATGTCCGGAATAGTAGCTACACTTTCGAAACCAACGTTCTGACTGAAATCTACAGAAAAACCTTTTTTGCCTTTATTGGCACTTTTTGTTGTAATTAAAACCACACCATTTGCTGCACGAGAACCGTACAAGGCAGCTGCAGCACCTTTAAGCACCGAGATATCTTGAATTTCATCAGGATTTATATCATTCAACATGTTACCATAGTCGATACCACCACCACCTGAAGCAGCACCTGTGCCATTGTAGTTCGAGTTATCCATAGGAATACCATCAATAATAAATAATGGCTGGTTTTCCTGAGTAATTGAATTGGCACCACGAATAAGGATACGACTTGAACCACCCATGTTGGTAGAAGTTGCAACCTGAACACCGGCAACACGACCTGATAACGCACTAACAGCATCAGTTTGTTGTACTTTATTCAGTTGTTCTCCGTCAACTTCCTGCGCAGCATAACCTAATGCTTTTTTCTCGCGCGAAATACCCAAGGCGGTAACAACAACCTCATCAACCCCAATCGACTGGGGATCAAGTGCAACAGCAACATTAGAAACATCTTCGATACTCACTTCCTGGGTTAACATTCCCACAAAACTGAATATTAAAGTTTGAACATCCTCAGGTACCTTCAGCTCAAACTCTCCATCAATATTAGTGACAGTTCCAAGCGTTGTACCTTTTGCAGAAACCGATACTCCAGGTATTGGCAATTCATCCTCAGTGGAAGTAACAGTACCTGTTACTGTCCGCGTTTGAGCATTAACTACCAAATTACCCATGAAAAGGAGAATCGATAAAAAAATCGCAATTTTTTTCATAGAAATAATTTTAAGTTATTAATTAAAGCGCTATAAAAATTGTATTTAGCATTTTTATTTATTTTAAAAAACCGGGAGGATTTGAGTTTCTACGAAGGGTAATTGTGAGTAAATGTAGAGTGAATACCTCCCGGTCATATCTTTTTACCATTTTTAATATTATTTCACTTCTTAATATTCTTGTCTTCAAATAACTATTTTTCCTATTCCCTTCCATTCAGAAAAATTTTAATAAGATTAAAAAGTGAATTCTCTTTTCCAGTTAATTAAGATTCTTTGTTTACCTCTGAAACTTTTACTAATTGTTAATTTTTTTAACAGTTAGTCAATTTTACAGACCTATCCAACTACGTTATCTGTCTCGACACGCGAGTAACGTCAATGCAGAATACCAATCGGCAGCTAACTACTGAACCGATTTACATGGAACCTAAAATTTTGATTAAAGATCAAATGAATGTTTACCCCCTTCATAGAAACTTTTTTAAGTAATAATTAAACAGCATTTCTTATTGTAATCACTGAAAGAATTCCCCCAAATCCTTATATCCAGCATTACTCCTCACAATTAAATAGAACTCTCTATTCTTTTTGAACAATTACAAATATTAAAAGAAGTTTTGATTTTTTAAAGAAAGTGTAAGTTTTTTTTTGCATTAACTGACAAATAGATAATATCAGAAAAGCAAATACACCAACAAAGTCAACATATGAACACATACAACATGTTGAATATTTGCAACTTACAATATAACGAAAATTACTTATGATCTTTTCATTAGACATATGATTTTTGTCATACTCTTAACAAAAACAAAAGAGCGGCCGGTAAGAAAACTTACCGGCCGCTCTTTAATTAATAACCTAAAGTCCCTCAACAGGGTCAATAAGTACCTTAAGTATTATTTATCCCACCAAATGCGGGTTTCCATAACATCTTCTCCCTGACGAGAAACAGCTGTTTTTACATTTTCTTCGTTCAGGTCGTACTCGTTTTGCGTATATGCACGACGACGAGGAATGTCTCTACCTTCGGCAGCTGCAGGCGCAGGAGTTAATTCAGGATAATCCAAACGTCTCCACTCAGACCACGCTTCCGAACCATCCATATAAAGACTAACCCATTTTTGCTCACCAATTGCTTTTCTGTAGTTCGAACCGTCGTAAGCTACTTCCGGTTGTGCCAGGTAAGCATCTATTGCATCGCCATCAACCCCCCAAAATTCCATACTTGCACTGATTGCTTCGGCATAAACTGTTGCAGCATCATCGCTAATCCAACCTCTGGCAGCGGCTTCAGCCTTAATAAACAACAACTCAGAATAGGTCATTAAAATACCAGGACTATCTGCACTACGTACTGCAATACCCGGGAAAGAGATCATTGCATTGGTAATACTACCGGCATCTGCGGCAGACAAACCATAAGGCATGCCGACAATAGTTCCCGTTTCCGGTGCTTCATCCGCATAAATAGGTAAACGAGGATCATTAAGTGCAGCCATATAATCAGCTAAAGTTTTACTGATAGCATAATCAGTTCTTTCCAGGTAATGGTCGTAATATGGATTCCAGTTTGCAGCATCCGCAAGGTATGAATATAAGGCATTGTCATCGTTACTTTCGAAAGCCCCTGCCAAACCAGATGTAACCGCACTTTGTGCCGCCGCCGCATCAGCCTCTGTCATACGAATTCCTACACGGGCTTTTAACGAATTGGCAAATTTCTTCCATGCAGCCATATCTCCACCAAAAATAATATCGCCGTCCATCCCCGCTGCACTTTCATTAATCTGAGCTGCAGCTTCAGTCAACTCTGTAACAAAACTGGCATAAATTGCATCTTGCGTGTCGTAAACCGGCTGAAATGCGTCGGCTCCTTTTAGAGCGTCGCTGTAAGGAATTTCGCCCCACATATCTGTAACCAACTGAAAAGTATAAACTTTAAGAATTCGTGCAATAGCTATTTGGTTAGCATTAGCCCCCGAAGCAACAGCATCATTCATAGTCGCCTCATCTGTATTTAATTCAATGATCTTTTGAAGATCGGCCAAAGGGCTATAGTAATAAGGATTAAAGCTGGCTTCTGCTGTTTCGTAACGCGATGTGTTGGTATACTGTGTCTCAGACCATAACTGAGAGTACAGTAGACAGGTAGTATTAAGACGTCGTTCTAATATCTGGCGCTGTGCCTGAGTCATCAGATATGCAGTTGGCACACTTGTTACCTTGTTCGGATCGGTGTTGATCTCCTCGAAATCGTTGGTACACCCCACAATTAAGCTAACAAAAAGCAGGGCAAAAATTGATCTCATCATATATCTTTTCATAATATCTTCTTATTAACTTTTTACAATTTAACATTTACACTGAATCCCATAGTACGGGTACTAGGGTGCTGACCGTTTTCAAAACCCTGAATGTTACCCGAACCATAAGCAGCTTCCGGGTCGATGTTTGGAGCATTTTTGTGAAGAATAGCCAGGTTACGACCTACCAACGATAAGCTAACACCGCTAATAAAGCTGTTTGCAAACAATTTACCTGGCAAGGTATAACCAACTTTCACCTCACGCAGTTTAATAAAACTAGCATCGTGTAAGTAATACTCTCTTCTGGTTCTTAAGTGTTGCCAGTAATCTGTTGCTTCAACATAAACATCGTTAGGTGTACCATCTTCTTTTACACCAACGGCCAGGTAGCCTCCTCCTTCGCTTACAGGATCCCTTTGAGGATTACCTTTATCGTTTAATCCGGCAGTTTCGGCCAACAAACCAGAGTAGTTTCCGTAACGGTTAGTTACTGAGTATAACTGACCACCTTTCTGGAAATCAACCAAAGCACTTAACATTACACCTTTGTAAGTGAATGTATTGGTAACACCACCAGTCCAGTCTGGCAAGTAAGAACCGTAAGTTTGATTGGTAGCTCTCAGATATAATCCATCTTCGCCAACAACACGCTGTCCCGTTTCATCATCATAAACAAAACCATCGGTAATCCATGTTCCGTAAGTTTCTCCAACACGAGCGTTAATTGAAGGTCCCCATTCTGCTAACTGATAATTGTCAAGTCCTGCTGCTAACTCTTCAACTTTGTTAGTATTTTTAGCCCAGTTGGCAACAATATCCCAAGTAAATTCTTTGTCGATTGCGCGCCCGTTCAGCATAACTTCCCAACCTTTGTTGGTCATTAAACCAGCATTTACTACTGTTGAGTTGTATCCCGAAGTACTTGCTACATCAAGGTCCAGAATCTGGTCTTCAGACTTAATATCGTAATAGGTTACATCCAAACCTAAACGACTGTTAAAGAAAGCCATTTCAACACCAAATTCAGTGGTAGTAATAGTTTCAGGTTTAAGAGTTGCATTATTCAGTTTATTAGGAACAGCATAAGCAGGATAACTACCATAATTATCAGCCGACGAATAAGTCACAGCCAATTGGTAAGGATCGGTATCGTTACCTACCTGCGACCAACTTGCTCTAACTTTTCCTAAAGAAAGTATCGATTTATCTTCGATTAGTTCAGAGAAAAGGAATGTACCGGTAACCGAAGGATACAAATAAGAGTTATCGCCATCAGGCAATGTCGACGACCAATCGTTACGAAGAGACAGGTCGATATAAGCCATGCTCTTATAACCAATTGTTGCACTCCCGTATACTGAGTTTACAACTTTTTTCGACTTAGTATCAGTAATTGACGGACGGTCAACAGAGGCAGCAACATTAAAGAAGTTAGGTACACTTAAACCTCCGTTTGTACTGGCTGTATTGTTGTAAAATACGCGAACACGTTTATTAGCACCAAGGTTTGCATCTATAGAAATATCAGAGCCAATATCTTTTCTGTAAGTTGCCAAAAACTCGTAGTTGTTATCTTCCAACTGTCGAACTTCTTCTTTATACCATGCCTGAGGAATAGAACCTGAAGCAATTCTTTCCTGACGACGGTCGGTATAAAAATCGGTACGTGCCCATCCTTGAAGCGACAAACCCGGAAGCACATCATATTTTAACGACACGTTACCAAAAACACGCTGTCTTTCCATTTCGGCAGGACTCTCATTCAATACCCAATATGGGTTTTCCCAGTATAATGGGCGTGTATTAGTTGGAGAACTAATATTCCATGTACGGTCAACACCGTCAGCTGTTTTATAGTTCTTCAAATTATCCATATCAAGCTGTCGCTGAAACCACTGGTTAAAACTTGTTACTACATTACCGGCATTGTTACCATATCCTTGTCCCGGGATACCTTCGTTTGTTAACGACACGTAGTTTACACTAGCCGAAGCAGTTAATTTATCAGTTAACTCAGAACTTCCGTTAAAAGAAATAGTATTCTTTTGCAATTCAGAAGTTGGTAGTGTACCTGTCTGACGATAGTCGGTAAACGACAAACGAAAAAGTGTTCCTTCGCCACCACCTTCTAAAGCAATATTGTTGTTTGTTGTAACACCTGTTTCGTAAAAGTCTTTTATGTTATCAGGATGAGGAACAAACGGAGTCATCTTCCCGTAGTTTGGATCATCTTCATACCAGCTATACCACTGACGTACCAACTGTCCGTCCATACGTGGCCCCCAACTTTCGTCGGCAGCGTAATTTACAATTGGTTCGCCTGTTGGTTCATAAATATCAAATTCCTGTTTGTAACCACCTCCATATTCATTTTGGTAATCGGGCAAGAGAGCAACTGTCGAAAAATTTACACCTGATGTAATAGAAACACCAATACCTTTACGTTTTGTACCTTTTTTTGTTGTAATAAGAATCACACCGTTGGCAGCACGCGAACCATAAAGTGCAGCAGCGTTAGCACCTTTTAGTACAGTCATCGACTCAATATCCTCAGGGTTGATATCGGCAGAAGCGTTACCAAAGTCAATACCACCATCTCCCTCCTGTGTCTCTGTAGAGTTAAAGTTCGAGTTATCAATAGGAGTACCATCTACAATAAACAAAGGTTGATTATTACCTGAGATTGAGTTTACACCACGAATAATAATACGCGATGAACCTCCAACACTACCAGGCGATCCTGTAACCTGCACACCGGCAACTTTACCCGAAAGTGAGTTAACAATATTTGCATCTTTAACTGCGGCAACATCGTCGCCCGTAAGCGATTGCGAAGAATAGCCCAGAGATTTCTTTTCGCGGGTGATACCAAGCGCAGTAACTACTACTTCGTCAATACCAACAAGGTCTGGCTCCAGAACAATAGAATAGTCCGACCCCTCTCCCAATTCAATGGTTTGTGTCTTCATTCCAACAAAGCTTGCTACTAAAGCTTTTGCATCTTGTGGAACTTTCAATGTAAAAACTCCGTCAATGTCAGTTACAGTACCCAGGGTTGTTCCTGCAACAGAAACAGAAACTCCCGGAATAGGCAAGTCATCCTCGCTGGATGAAACCGTACCGGTAACGATCTTTGTCTGAGCATTTACCACAGTCACTCCCAGCAAGACCAGAAATGACATAATAAGCGCGATTTTTTTCATAAAAAACAATTTTAGATTAATATTAAAACTAGATTTGAAACTCTTCAGATATTACTTCAATGCCACATATGCTATAGATTTTACCATCTAACACATGCTGAATTGATATAATTTTTCTTTCGTTAAGTATGTTGAATATTGGACTCCCGGATAAAAGATTTTAAGCATTAATTAAACAGCATTTTGATATTTTTCGTTTTTGAAAATAAAAATCAAATTCCCCCAAATTTGTTCCTGAAAAATTTTACATCAACAGCAAACTTTCATTTTCAATTCTCAATTTGAATAATTCAAATATTCATATTTTATTCTCAACATACAACTATATGATATCTTTTTGACTTATCTTATCTCTTTTTGCTACACTTTCAGAGTATTTCCTGACAACATTGGTCACACCCACAAAGCTCAATTCATTCATTTTTAACTTCTTGTAAAAATCACAGATATACATTACTACATATTAAATAAATGTTAACAAAACGCTTCTTTTTTAACACTTTTTCACAGAAAAAAACCACATCCGCAACATATTTCCATATTTCAACAACAATACGATCACTTAGAATAAGGATACGAGCTAAATATTAAGAAAGAAATGGAATGGTCCGAAGGTTTAAGACAGATGCCCACCTGACAAAAAATACAGTAAACAGCAGCAGTGCTACCTGCAAAACAGGTAAACACAAGTGCCGGAATAAAAACGTCTTGTGTTGATTACAAAACCAGGAACAACTCTCTTAGCGAATCGATAACTTTGACATCATCAATGAGTTTATTAACCGGCTGTTTTAAACGATTATAATAAATAGCATTAATTCCAAAGTTAACTGCGCCACGAATATCAACGTCCCAATCATCACCGATCATGAGACTCGAATTTTTCTTTGCATTGGAAGACTTAATAGCATACTCGAATATTTCGCGTCCGGGCTTGGGCATTTTAATTTCTTCAGAAATAAATACCTTTTCAAAATAGTTTTGCAGTTCTGATTGTTTTAATTTCTCGTGTTGAACCTCTTTAAAACCATTGGTAATTATAAATAAACGATAGCCTTTTGATTTCGTATAATCAAGAATATCTCTGGCCCCGTCAATCAGATGCGACTGTTTGGGCATTTCTTTCAAATACATATCGTTCATCATCAACGCATCTACACCATTTATTTTTAATGAATCGAAAGTCAATTGAAAACGCTGTCGGGTAAGCTCCCTTTTTGTCACTTCTTTTTTTCGATAAGCGATCCACAAACTGTCATTGTGCAGGCAATAGGTATTGAAAAAGTTGTCGAATTCTACACCTTTATTTTCCAGACCCAGCAATTTAAAAGTTTCCAACATGGCATACATGGAATTGGTTTTAAAATCCCACAATGTGTTATCCAGATCAAAAAAAAGATGTGTGTATTTTTTCCTCATTACTTTGGGCAAGGTTATATGCTGAGGAAAAACGATTAATCGTTTTTCCCTTCAACAACGATCACTATTTCGCCTTTGGGAGTATGTTCGGTGTAGTATTCTTGTAACTCAGTTACAGTTCCCCGCTTCACCTCTTCGAACATTTTACTCAACTCGCGGCAAACGCAGGCTTTTCGTTCGGGGCCAAAAAACTCAGCAAACTGCCCCAGCGCTTTTACCAAACGATAGGGCGATTCGTAAAAAACCATCGTTCGCGGTTCTTCTGCCAGTATTTTCAGACGTGTTTGGCGTCCCTTTTTCTGTGGCAAAAATCCTTCGAAAACAAACTTATCGGTTGGCAAACCCGAGACTGCCAACGCCGGAATTAATGCGGTCGCTCCAGGCAAACATTCTACTTTTACGTTTTTTTCCACGCAGGCACGTACCAACAGAAATCCCGGATCGGAAATGGCAGGTGTGCCGGCATCCGAAATTAAGGCCACCGTATTTCCCTGCTCAATTTTAGAAACAATTGAGCCGGTGGTTTTATGCTCGTTAAACTTATGATGCGCAACCAGCTTCTTTTCAATCTCAAGGTGTTTTAAAAGTTTCGACGACACACGGGTATCTTCGGCCAATATAATATCGGCCTCTTTTAAAACCTCAACCGCCCGGAAAGTGATATCCTGCAGATTACCAATAGGCGTTGGAACGAGTATTAATTTTGCTTCGTTATCCATTGGGGAACCGGCGCTTTACTAGGTTTACAAATTTCAGACTGGTTTCGTTCTTTTTCCATTTAAAGTTCTTCTGTAAATAAGTAACCGCTTCCTGAATATTACCAAAGTTATCAAGATCGACAACCGTTTTTACAAACGATTCTGCACTGCCGTCAAAAAGTTCACGGATGTATTGGTAACGATCATTTATTCCGATAGCCGCCTGAATACTTTTTACCGGACTGTTTGATATTTTATATTCCAGCTTTTTATCGTCGTTGCCACTAAGTAAATCGTTAACCGATTTCTCTTTTATCGCACGATCTCCAATTCGGCTACTTGCCGCAACAGGTTCTGGCTCTTCCTCCGGTTCGATTTCTGCCTGCGGCTCTTCTTCTTTTACTGGCACCGCTTTTACTTCCTCAGCTTTTGGTTCTTCCTTAGCAGTTGTTTCTTGCACTTCCTGAGCAACACTCTCCTGTTCGTCCACCTTTTCAGCAACAACCGTTTCCTCTTCTTCTGCCGAAGGTTCTTCTACGGTTCCAGGTTCTTCTGTGGGCTCTTCCTGCACAACAGGTTCCGGCTTCCTATCTTCTTGCTTCAATTCCTGCTCAAAATCCGACAAAGCGGCCAAACTCTCCTTTTCTTCCTCCGAGAGTGAAACTTGCGATTCAACTGAGTTTTTAGGTCCCACACTCTCCGGCTCAGCATACACTGTTGTTGCGGTAGGTGCTGAAACCACAACTTTCTGCGCCGTCACATCTTTTTCGCTTAACAACTGAATGATGTGTTTTGCCCCGCTAAAACGAGTGCGGATAAATTCCATTTCCAGTTCATCAAATCCTTCAGTACCTTTTTCGGCAAACAATTCTTCTATCTCCGAAATATCTTTAAGCAGAAATTTAAATAACTTTTTATTGTCCATTCATCCAAGCTTTTAACGCGATGTTGGTAAATTAATCGTGCATTACAGTGCCCAAACAAGCCTGTAAATTTTATTTTTGTAAAAGTAGTAAATAAAAATACCCTGTAAGAAAAGTATTACCAAAAAGAGTAACGATAAATGTTTATTGAAAGAGATGTAAACAGCCATAAAAAAGTTGGTACCATTGAAGTTGTTGCCGGGTCGATGTTTTCGGGAAAGACCGAAGAATTGATAAGGCGCCTGAAACGGGCCAAAATTGCCAAACAAAAGGTGGAAATTTACAAGCCGATGGTTGACATTCGTTACTCGGAAACAGAAGTGGTTTCGCACGATGAAAATGCAATTCGCTCTACTCCGGTTGAAAACTCGGCTAATATTTTGTTGCTGGCCGGCGAAGTTGATGTGATTGGAATTGACGAAGCCCAGTTTTTCGACAAAGGCCTAATTGATGTGGTAAATAAACTGGCAAACATGGGGATTCGGGTTATTGTAGCCGGCCTTGATATGGATTTCAAAGGCGTCCCTTTTGGCCCGATTCCCGGGCTTATGGCGGTTGCCGATTACGTTACCAAAGTACACGCCATTTGCGTTCGGTGCGGAAGTATCGCGCAATTCTCTCATCGCCTTTCGGGAAAAGAGCAGGTGGTTCTGCTGGGCGAAAAAGACATTTACGAACCACTTTGCCGCAGTTGTTACAACAAAGCACACAAGGAATAATGATCAAACTAACGGCAAAACAAATAAGTGCCGTTGTAAATGGTGAGTTTTTCACGCACTCATCGTTTCCGGATTTTACTGTTTCAGAAATTATTACCGACAGCCGGACTTTCTTCGGCGGATCAAACGTTGCATTTATTGCTCTTTCGGGCCCCGTTTTTAACGGGCACAATTACATTGTCCAATCACGCAAAAAAGGCGTGCAGCTTTTTATCGTTTCTGACAAGAATTTTATTAATGACAAAGCCAGTTACATTTTGGTGAAAGACACCGGCTTTGCACTTCAGCAACTTGCCGCTTATAACCGAAAACATTTTTCGCAGCCCGTTATTGGAATTACCGGCAGCAACGGGAAAACGATTATTAAAGAGTGGTTGTATGATTTACTTTCTACTAAGCAAAAAATCGTACGAAGCCCGAAAAGCTACAACTCACAAGTGGGAGTTCCCCTCTCGGCATTATTAATCGACAATCAGTACGACCTGGCTATTTTGGAAGCAGGAATTTCGGAGCCCGATGAAATGCAAAAATTGGCATCTATCGTTCGTCCCGACATTGGCATTTTAACCAATATTGGCGATGCGCACCAGGAAAATTTCTACTCGCTGGAAGAAAAACTGAACGAGAAATTAAAACTGTTTCCAGATGCCAAAAAGTTAGTGTTTCGGTCGGATCGCGAATACTCAAAAAGTCTAGTAGAGTTTTGCTTGCAAAATGATATTGAGCCTGTAAACTGGTCGTTAAAAAACGACAATGCGTCTATTCAATTCAAATGCAAAGCAAATTCGATTGACACCAAAATTGAGGCAATAATTGACGATAAACATTATTCATTTTCAATTCCATTCACCGATAATTCAGCGATTGAAAATGCCTGCCATTGTTTTGCAACGATCATTGCACTGAAGAAAGATCCAAAAGATTTTCTATCACAGTTTAGCAAGCTACAACCGGTAGCTATGCGCCTCGAGATTAAACAAGGCATAAACAACTGCCTGCTGATTAACGACTATTATAACTCGGATTTAAATTCGCTGAGCATAGCAATGTCGGTACTAAAACAGCAAGCAGCCAAAAGCCATTTGTTTAAACATGTAATTCTTTCCGACATTCAGCAAACGGGTATTGAAACCGCAGAACTTTATTCGAAGGTAAACCAGCTTTTGCAGGAATGGGGAATTAATAAACTCACCGGAATTGGAAAAGAACTCTACCAACACCAGCATATTTTTCAGCTTGAAAGTGAATTTTATGCCGATCGCATCGAGTTTGAAAAACGATTTGTTCGAAGCAACTATTCATCATCGGCAATTTTATTAAAAGGAGCCCGACAGTTTGAATTCGAAAAGATTTCGTCCTTGCTACAACAAAAGGCTCATCAAACGGTGCTTGAAATCAACCTGAATGCGTTGGTGCACAACCTTAACACTTTCAGAAAATTACTGCAACCTGAAACAAAAATTATGGTGATGGTTAAAGCTTTCTCATATGGAAGTGGTGACGTGGAGATTGCACAGCTTTTACAGCACCAAAATGTGGATTACCTGGCGGTGGCAGTGGCCGACGAAGGTGTTCAACTGCGAAATGCAGGTATAACCATTCCTATTCTGGTGATGAATCCGGAACACGACAGTTTTCAGAATATCATTGATTTTAACCTGGAACCCAATATTTACAGCATCCAACTCTTGCAACAATTTACAAAAGCTGTTGAAGAGTTTGGATTAAGCAGCTTCCCCATTCATATTAAAATTGATACAGGCATGAACCGCCTTGGCCTGAAAACCAAAGAAGAGATAGAGGAAATCATTGCATTTATTAAAGGCAATAAGCATTTAAAAATTCAATCTGTCTTTTCGCACCTCGCCGGAAGCGACGAACAGGAACTTGATGATTTTTCTCAAGAGCAGTTCACACGATTTGCAGATTTATCAGCCCTGATTGAAAATGCTTTTGATTATAAAATCAACAAACACATTTTAAACTCGGCGGGTATTGAACGTTTTCCTGAGCATCAAATGAATATGGTACGACTGGGAATTGGCCTTTACGGCATTTCGCAAACCGGGTTGCCCCTGCAACAAATCAGCACATTAAAAACCACTGTTTCACAGGTTAAAACCGTTGACACCAACGAAACTGTTGGATACAACCGAAAAGGAAAAATAAAATACCAAAGCCGGGTAGCTGTTGTTCCGATGGGTTATGCCGATGGAATAAACCGCCGATTAGGCAACGGTTTAGGGAGTGCTTTTGTAAACGGACAAGAAACAAGGATGATCGGAAATATTTGTATGGACATGTTGATGCTCGACGTTACAAACCTGGAAGTTAGTCCGGGAGACAGCGTTGAAATTTTCGGGCCAAATAATTCCATTTCAAAGTTGGCCCAACTACTCGAAACGATTCCTTACGAAATCTTAACCAGTATTTCGCAACGAGTGAAACGTGTGTATTTGCAGGAATAAAAAATGCCACCTGATTTCAAGTGGCACTCGCAATATTTAGTTTAAAACTATTAGCCTAATTTACTGATACGCTCTAAACGAGTGGCATCCAGAATCCGAATTTTTCGACCATCAATAGCAATCACTTTTTCGCTTGCAAAAGTGGACAAAGTACGAATGGCATTTGAAGTGGTCATATTCGAAAGGTTGGCAATATCTTCGCGCGACAAGAACGCTTTCAACGTTGTTCCATCATTTTCAAAACCATATTTATCTTTCAGCAGAATCAGCGATTCGGCCAAACGACCACGAATATGCTTCTGTGTTAAAGTAACGGTCCGTGCATTAGAGAAACCCAGTTCTTTCGAAAGTTTACAGATAATCTTAAATGAAAAATCAGTATTTTTTAAAGCACGGTTAAAAATAAAATCAGGATCGATGGTACAAACGAGCGACTCTTCAAGCGTAACCGCCGACCCGTTGTGTGTTTCGTCGGCCAATAAAGCACGATAACCGATCAGTCCCAGAGGTTTCGTCATGCGAATAATCTGCTCTCTACCTCCTACTCCTTCTTTAAAAATCTTAACCTTTCCGTCAATCAAAACCAAAAACCCATTTGGCTTATCTCCTTCCTTGTAAATAAATTCATTCTTTTTGTACTGCGAAAGAGAAATATGGTGTTGCAAGTCATCTTTATCTTCCTGCCCCAACAAATAAAAAATTGATTTCTGATTGTCAACTAGATCTCGAAGTCCAATATCTGAATTTAACATATACCCGTCTGTATGTTTTACAGCATCAAAGCTAAAAAAAATTGTTAAAATTGATTCTTTTTTAACAGTTATTTTACCTCCGATTTGAATAATATCATTAACAACAGCCCCTAAAACTGTTGATAAAAAATGTACAGAACTAGTAACGGGCAACCAGCGGCATTTTTCGTCCGAAGCCAAAAGCTTTTGAACTTACTCTTAAAATAGGAGCGGCCTGAAAGCGCTTGTATTCATTCATATTTACCATTCTGATAACCCTTCGAACCACTGCTTCATCATAACCCAAAGCGGCTATTTCTTTTGGCGATTTATTCAGCTCAATGTAGTTGAAAAGCATCTTATCCAGATCTTCGTATTCCGGCAACGAGTCGGTATCTTTCTGATCCGGACGCAACTCTGCCGACGGTGGTTTTACAATGGTATTCTCAGGAATAACTTCGCCGTCTTTATTCATAAACCGCGACAGTTTAAAAACATCCAGTTTATACACATCGCCAAGTACAGCCAATCCACCATTCATATCCCCGTAAAGCGTTCCGTAACCAACAGCACACTCGCTTTTGTTTGTAGTATTTAACAGAATGTGGCCAAATTTATTCGAAATCGCCATCATATAAATTCCGCGGGCACGAGCCTGAATATTTTCTTCGGTAACATCGGGCGAGCGACCTTCAAATATTGACGAAAGCGCATTTTCAAACTGATCTACTGCCGACTGGATATTCACCACATCATAACGAATTCCCAGATTTTCGGCTAGTTCGCGGGCGTCATTCACACTGTGGTCCGACGAATATTTTGAAGGCATTAACAATACGCGTACATTTTCGGCACCCAATGCGCGAACGGCAAGCACTACAGTAACTGCCGAGTCTATTCCACCCGACAAACCCAATGTGGCCTGTTTAAAGCCCATCTTTTTAAAATAGTCGCGGATACCCAGCACCAACGCATCATGTATTTTTTCGATGTAATCAACCTTCTGTTGCAGCTCTTTTTCGCCCAGCGAAGTGGTATCAAGCATCAGGCAATCCTCCTCGAAATATTTAAGCTCTTTTACAATTTCGCCAGTGGCATCGATATAAACTGATCCCCCATCGAAAACCAACTCGGTTTGTGCACCAACCTGGTTACAATACAAAATCGGGATGCCGTAGTTTTTGGCTTTTGTAATAAGCACATTCTTGCGCCAGCCTTCCTGGTTGTACGAAAATGGCGATGCCGAAAGGTTTACCACAAAATCGGGCTTGAGCTTTGCCAACTCTTCCATTGGCGATACCGAATAAAGCTTGTCTTTGCCAAATTCATTGGCCGTTGGTTGCTCGTCCCACAAATCTTCGCAAATGGTAACAGCAATCTTTTCGCCTTTGTATTCTACCAAACTAAATTCGCGGTTGGGCTCAAAATGGCGGTACTCATCAAAAATATCGTAGGTAGGCAGCAGCGTTTTGTTGTGGCTGCTTTTTATTTCACCATCGGCCAGAAAAAGTGCCGCGTTAAAAAGCTTTTTACCACGTTCGTGTTGGTTAATGCGAGGCGCACCAACCAAAGCAGCAATTCCGCGACAGTGCTTTGCAATTTCGGCAACAGCATCATCGGCTTTTGCTATAAATTCTTTTTTCTCCAACAAATCGTGCGGGTAATATCCCGTTACTGACAATTCGGAAAAAACAACCAAATCAACATCTTCTTGTTTCAAGCGGTTGATCTCTGCAATAATCTTCGACGCATTTCCTTCAAAATCGCCGATGGTGTAATTTAACTGGGCCAGTGCAACTTTCATTTCAAAAAATTAGACGGAAGTCGGAAAACCGAAGACCGAAGTTTGTTTTAATAGAATGACGATTGCAAATCTCCAATTTTTAGTTCAGTTTTGCAATAAATAAGAAGTGTAAGCGTAATGATTTAAATTTCTTGTAAAATGAAGTGGATAAAAGGACTGTTTTTTATGGGCGCAATTGCCCTGATTTTCTTTTCATGCAAACGAAATCCGTTGAAAGTAAATATTTCGGATGTTGACAAAGAGGTTGAAGTGGTGCGGTTTGGCGAGCAACTTTTTAACCTTAACGGAAAAGACACACTGGAAGCACTTACGAAGCTGAGCAACGCTTACCCCGATTTTTTCAATTTGTACACTTACCGCGTAATTCAGGTGGGCGGAATTGGCGACGACGATTTTAAGGATATGATGAGCCTGTTTTTAAACGACTCCATGATTACAGAGGTAAAACTAAAAACTGACTCGGTTTTCCCAAACCTGCGAAAGCTGGAAAAAGGCCTGACAAAAGCGTTTAAATATTACAGCTACCATTTCCCCGAAAAAGAGTTGCCAACCATTTATACCTACACTTCGGGTTTTAATCAATCGGTGGTTACCGCCGAAAATATTATTGGCATTAGCCTCGACAAATACCTGGGTCGCGACTGCAAATATTACCAGCAACTAAGCACAACACCACAATACAAAATACAGAATATGCACAAAGACAAAATTCTGTCGGATGTGGCATTTGCCTGGGCTATTACCGAATTTGAACACGAAGACCGCGCCACCAACCTGCTGGGCAATATGGTTGAAAAAGGAAAACTGATGTATTTAGTTGACGCCATGCTTCCTGATATGGAAGACTCGTTAAAAATTGGCTATACCACACAGCAACTGGCGTGGTGCCAAATGAACGAGCCGCAAATGTGGACTTACCTTATTGAGCACGAAATGTTGTACACCAGCAAACGTATGGATATTATCCGCTACATAAATCCGGCCCCCTCGACAAGTGGTTTTCCGCTTGACTCGCCCGGAAGAACCGGGGTGTGGATAGGCTGGCAAATTGTGCGGCAATACATGAAAAGACATCCCGAAGTAACCGTGCCGGAGTTAATGGCGAATTACGATTTTCAGCAGATTTTGAATGATTCGGGGTATAATCCGGAGTGACAGTTTTCAGTCACAGTAAACAGTCATACTGAGCGAAGTCGAAGGATGGTTCTCTTAGGCATCGAGCATTTAATGCTGGCAACTTGACGCTAGTAACTAGTAGCTAGCAACTCGCGGCTTAAAACAAAAAGCCCGGCAGAAAAACTACCGGGCCATTCTATATCAGCTAACAAAGCTTAATAATTCATTTCTTTAATTTTGATGTTGCGAAACCAAACATCGTCGCCATGGTCTTGCAATGCAATCACACCTTCTTTGGCAACATTTGCCCAATCAGGATTTAGTCCTGGGAATTTTGAACCTGATACCAGCTCTTTCCAGTCGTCAGTCCACAAATGGTACTCAACAACTGTTTCGTCATTTTGCTTGTGCACAACAGTACCGTTATAGCAAATAATTTCAACGGTGTTCCATTCGCCGGCAGGTTTTGCATTTTGCGGTTTTGCAGGAATCAGATCGTATAACGAACCGGCTTTGCGGTTGCCATCTTTTCCCAGCAATGCATCAGGGTGACGCTCGTTGTCTAACACCTGCATTTCAGGAGCCGTTTTGTAAATTGGCCATCCTTCGTGCTCTTTTCCTAAGTAGAAAATACCTGAGTTTCCGCCCTCAGCAATTTTCCATTCTAATTTAAGGTGAAAGTTCGAGTATTCTTTGATAGTGATAATGTCGCCACCATCGCGTGCTCCGGCTTCGCCCTGACCTGAAGATTTGCAGTGTAATGTTCCATCAACTATTTCCCATCCTGTTGGGAAATGGTCTTTGTTGTTACCACGCCATCCATCGCTGGTTTTGCCATCAAAAAGCATCACCCAGCCATCTTCTTTTTCTTGTTTTGTTAATTGGTTTAAAACGGCCGAACCTCCTGTTTTTGTACTCTTACACGAGATAGAAAACACGAAGGCAGTAGCCATTAAAAGTGAAAAAAACTTTCTCATTTCTATTACATTTAATTGGTTAAAGATTAAAATGCCATTTTTTCAAACGACACACGAATGTACAAATTTTGTTAAACGGTTTTTAATCTCAGCCAAAAAAAGAAATAATGAATTACGGGATTTAGCGGGCTTTGAGCATCGTTTTTATAAAGTTCTTTTGTAAATTCGATTATTAAAAGATTAAGTTGAATAAAAATTAGTTGATATGAGTACTTCAGCAAAGCCAAAAAGAATTGGTATTTTGACTGCAGGGGGCGATTGCCCGGGACTGAATGCAGCGATCAGAGGCGTGGGAAAAACAGCGATAGTTGAATACGGCATGGAAGTGCTGGGGTTTAACGCCGGCTACTCCGGGTTAATTAACGGCGACTACACTGAGTTGAAAGAATCGGCACTCTCGGGTATTTTAACCCTTGGCGGTACCATTCTGGGCACCTCGCGAGAAAAACCCTACAAAGGCAAGAAAAACGGAAAAGATGCAGAGGATAAACCTCACAAGATAGTTAAGAACTATAAAAAACTGGGCCTCGACGCCGTAGTTTGTATTGGCGGTAACGGAACCATGAAAACCGCAAGTCTTCTGGCACAAGAAGGAATGAATGTGGTAGGAATTCCAAAAACCATTGATAACGATGTTTGGGGGACCGATGTAACTTTCGGATTCGACTCGGCGGTGCAAATAGCCACCGATGCCATCGACCGTTTGCATACCACTGCCAACTCGCACCAGCGCGTAATGATTATTGAAATTATGGGGCACCATGCCGGTTGGCTGGCGCTGTATTCCGGACTTGCAGGTGGTGGCGACATTATTTTGCTTCCTGAACTGGATTACAACATCCGCTCGGTTTGCAAAAAAATTGAGAGTCGTTATGAAAGCAACAAACCATACTCCATTGTTGTGGTTGCCGAAGGTATCGACCACCCGAAGGAAATATCGGCAGCAACACATATTGCACAGGCTATTCAAACCTATACTGGCATTGAAACCCGCGAAACAGTTTTAGGCTACATTCAGCGCGGTGGTTCGCCTACGCCTATGGACCGGATTTTGGCCACACGCTACGGAGCTTTTGCTGCACAATGTATTGCCGACGAAAACTTTGGGACTATGGTGGCTATTAAAGACAACCTACTTACTACTGTGCCTCTGGAAGAGGTTGGCGGCAAACTACGCCTGGTAGAATCCGACTTTGGGCTTATTGAAAAAGCCCGAAGAATGGGTGTTTCATTTGGTGATGAATACCAGTAGCAAGGATTAAGGATAATCGATTAAGGATAAATTGAATGAAAGCCGGTTTGTTGAATCAAGCCGGCTTTCTTTTATCTAAAGATTTGAAAAATACAATTTGTCAACCCCTCCTGACCTCCCCGAGGGGGGATTATAGGGGGTCAAACCAATTATCAATCAAAACACAAAAGATTCTCATTTCTGTTGCTGATTCCCAGAACTTTTTGAAGTTTTTATAGTGGCAAATGCAATACTTTTTTGGTTTCGAAAAAAGGTTCTTCGAAGTATTGCGACAGATCCTGCAGGAATATCCTTTTTCCGAAGGGTCTTACCTCCTCGGTAAGATCGCCACCTTTTAAATAAATCACTCCGTTGGGCAGTGCATTTTGTTGTTTTTTCGAGATGTTTGTTCTAATCCACTTCACAAAATCCGGTAATCGCGTAACGGCACGGCTCACTACAAAATCGTACTTTTCTTTTAACTCCTCGGCACGAATTTGATCGGCTCGCACATTTTTTAATCCAAGCGAATGGGCAACTCCGTCCACTACTTTTATTTTCTTCCCAATTGAGTCCACCAAGTGAAACTGCACTTCAGGAAAAAGAATAGCCAGTGGAATTCCGGGAAAACCACCACCGGTTCCAACATCCAGCACTTTTGTTTTATCGTTGAAACGAATAAACCTGGCAATTCCCAACGAATGCAACACATGACGCTCGTAAAACTCAGAAAAGTCTTTTCTGGAGATCACATTTATTTTAGCATTCCAATCGGCATACAACGGTTCCAATTGTTTAAACTGCTCAATTTGGGTTTCAGTTAAATGGGGAAAATACTTTAGAATTAAATCCATACAAAAGTTAATCTTTTCGTCCGATCTCGGTGCTTTCAATCATTTTAAACAGCATTTCGCGAGCTCTGAAAAGCTGTGCTTTAACTGTTCCGAGCGGCAAATCTAACTCTTTTGCAATTTCTTCGTACGAAAACTCCCTGAAATAACGAAGCTCGACCAGAATTTGATAACGCGGCTTTAACTTTCGCACAACGCGCCGCAGTAAAATGGCCTTTTGCTGACGTATCAGCTTTTCTTCCGGGTCAGGATCTTTCGACCGAAGTTTTATAGTTTCGCTGTTATCATCCTGTCCGTTGTTTTCAATTGGCACATGCACTCCCTTCTTCTTTCGTAAGAAATCGATGCAATTGTTCGATGCAATTTTAAACAACCAGGTGCTGAATGCGTATGTTGGCGAGTATTGGTGAAGACTCTTAAAAGCCTTTCCGAATGCTTCCAATGTAAGGTCCTCGGCGTCGCTGCGGTTATTCACCATTTTAAGCAGCATAAAATAAATGGCGTCTTTGTAACGGTTTAATAATCGGGCAAAAGCTTTATCGTCGCCAGCTAACGCAGCTTTTACAAGCTCGTAGTCCTGCCGCGCTTTATCCGATAGTATTATCCCCTGTTTATCCATTTGTGATTTTGACTCTGCCGATTAAAGTTCCACCTGAAAAAAAGTTTATAAAAAGGCATTATAAAACTGAACACTAACGAAGTTATGAATAATTTACGTTCATTCAAACGTTTCTGCAATATTTTTATGATAACCATGAAAACCAGCAACTTAACCACTACCAAAGCTGTAATAACAGGCCAGAGTTTGAATACAACCAGCAAAACCAGCGCAATAGAAAGTGGATATAAGGCTTGAGTTAACCGGTCGAAAAGCAGCACATACTGTTTCCATTTACCCAGGTGTTTCTCAATCCGAATGCTTTTTCGAACCAGATCTTTGAACGCTGAACGATCTACAAAAACCTGTTTTTCAAGAATACTTTTTTCATTGAAACAGAGCTCTACATTTTTCTTTTGGATAAAACGGTTTATTACCAGCTCGAGGTTCGCATAAGGCTCCTGTATTCTGGTTCCAAAACCGCCCTGTTTAAAGTATTCTGCTTTTTTAAATGCAACATTTTCCTCGTTATAAATAAACGCCAATCCATTTAGCGAGTACGAAGCACTTCTTACCTGCTGAAAGAAATTTTCGATGCGGTAAAATTTATTATAGCGGTTTTTGTGTTCAGGAACAGTGGTGTAGGCCATTTTTACCAGCACTGGTTCTTCCGTTGATTTATCCATTTCGTTCAACCAGTCCTGCGATGGATTTTGTGCACTTACCGGGTACAGTATAACCCAATCTTTTTCGGCCGATTTTAGTGCAATATTCTGCGATAGTTTTTCGGAATGCCTTGTTTCCTGACTCAGCGAAGAGAGTTTTAAACGCGGGCACTGCTGCTTTAATAATCCCAGTACCGACAATGTATTGTCTTGCGAAAAATCGTCGACAACCACAACTTCCAGTTCCGGGTTTTCCAAATTCAGTAATCGGGGTAGAGTTTCGCGGCAATTTTCTTCTTCGTTACGCACCACCATCAACACCGAAAGAGGTGCTTTTTCTGTAGCATTCGGTTTTGTTTTCGTTTTAACAAGCACCCGCAGCGGAAAAAAAAGCAAATACAAAAGCCGTAACAGCCACAATAAAACAACCACCACAACCACCACCAACTGCATAGCTGTTAAGGTGTTAAAAGTATCCAATAACTCCCGGATCATAAAGAGAAGAAAATTCGGTATTAAAAACTAGGCAATAGTAGCAAAATTACCGGTATCATTTTGTTTTATAAGTTCTATTTTGTTTACAGTAATTAGTTTTTATTAACAGCCACAGGCAGGTTTAAAACAAGTTCAATTCGCGTGAAATAGCTATATTTGCCACGCAATTTTACACAAATGCAATTCGAATTACAGAAAACAGCAGATAACTCACGCGCCCGGGCCGGTGTAATTACCACCGACCACGGGACAATTGAAACGCCAATTTTTATGCCGGTTGGAACAGCCGGATCGGTGAAAGGAATTCACACCCGCGATATAAAAGAGGACATTAATGCCCGGATTATTTTAGGGAATACCTACCATTTGTATTTACGCCCCGGAATTGATGTGATTGAAAAAGCAGGTGGTCTGCACAAATTCAATCGTTGGGATCGTCCGATTTTAACCGACAGCGGAGGTTTCCAGGTTTTTTCACTGGGCGATATTCGTAAACTCAGCGAAGAGGGAGCACGTTTTCAGTCGCATATCGATGGATCATACCATATGTTCACGCCCGAAAATGTGATGGATATTCAGCGTACCATTGGCGCCGATATTATTATGGCTTTTGATGAGTGTACTCCGGGTGATGCCGATTACAATTATGCAAAAAAATCGCTTGAGCTGACTCAACGCTGGTTGGAGCGCTGTTTTAAACAGTTTAACAGTACCGAACCAAAATATGGTTATTCGCAAACCTTGTTCCCCATTGTTCAGGGAAATACTTTTACCGATTTGCGAAAAGCTGCCGTTGCGAATGTAAAAACGTTTGATGCCGATGGTTATGCAATCGGAGGTTTGTCGGTTGGAGAAACGGAACAGGAAATGTACGAAATGACGGAAGTTTGCACCGCCGATCTTCCAGAAAATAAACCGCGTTATTTGATGGGTGTTGGAACACCTGTAAATATTCTGGAAGGCATTCACCGGGGAATTGACATGTTTGATTGTGTGATGCCCACCCGAAACGGCCGCAACGGAATGTTGTTTACCAACGAAGGAATCATCAACATCCGCAATAAAAAATGGGAAAACGACCACTCTCCCATTGATGAAAACGGAACATCGTTTGTCGACCAGTATTCAAAAGCTTATCTTCGCCACCTTATAATTTCGAACGAAATGCTTGGCGCACAAATTGCAAGTCAGCACAACCTGGCATTTTACCTTTGGCTGGTAAAAACAGCCCGCCAAAAAATACAAAACGGCGATTTTGTGAGCTGGAAAAACGAAATGGTAATAAAACTGAAAGAAAGACTGTAAAAAACATGAAGTGGTATAAAACAATAGATTTTTACATTTCGAAAAAGTTCCTGGGAACTTTCTTTTATGCCATTGGTCTGATTTTAAGTATCGCCATTGTTTTCGATATTTCTGAGAACCTCGACGAATTCCTTTCGAAAGACATTCCGCTTAAGGATATTGTTTTTGACTATTACATGAACTTTATCCCCTATTTTGCCAACCTGTTCAGTCCGTTGTTTACATTTATTGCGGTAATTTATTTTACCTCGAAAATGACTTATAACACCGAGATTATTGCCATTTTAAGCAACGGTGTTTCTTATCGACGATTAATGCGGCCTTACCTGGTTTCGGCGTTTGTAATTGCACTATTTTCGTTTATGCTGGGCAACTATGTTATTCCGCCTGCCAATAAAACCATGAACAATTTCAGACACAATTATATAAGAAACAAATCGGTTGGTACCGAACGAAATATTCACCGCCAAATTGAACCCGGCACCTACATTTATATGCAAAGTTTTAATGCCAACAATGTGGGAATGCGTTTTACCATGGAGCGTTTTGAAGACTCTGAATTAGTAGAAAAACTCACCGCGCGAAACATTAGTTGGAATAAGGAAACCGGGAAATGGGTAATTAACTCGTACTGGAAACGGAATATTTTCGATGATCACGAAACCTTCGAAAAAGGTTACCGCATGGACACTACACTGAATATGGTTCCCGGCGATTTTCAACGCCTAAAAAACGAAATGGAAACCTATACCACACCGGCACTTCTTAAAGAAATTAAATTGATGAAGATGCGTGGTGTGAACACTATTGAATGGGAAATTGAAAAACATAAACGTATTGCGAATCCGTTTGCAGCTTTCATATTAACACTTATTGGCGCCGGACTTGCATCGCGTAAAGTAAAAGGCGGACTGGGGTTACATATCGGCCTGGGACTGCTTCTGGCATTCTCCTACATATTATTTATGCAAATTTCAACCGTATTTGCCGTAAGTGGCACGGTGCCAATCATTTTTGCTATCTGGCTCCCCAATATCGTATATGCGGTGCTCGCTTTATTTGTTTATCGCTGGGCTGCCCGGTAAATTTCAGAATCAACATTCGTTCACCTCAAAGCATGACAAATATTACTATATCCAACAATTTTTCAAACATACAATACAATAATTCGAAGGCATTGAACCTATGTTGGTTAATTTCCGTAGTACAGGAATACATAAACCCACGGCAATTAAAAAAAATTATAATTTTGCCCACGCTAAATAAAAATAACACCGGTCAGCTACCGGGAAATTTATAACTAAAAAAATACTTTATGTCACTAAGAAGTAACGTACTCGATCTTCGTAAAAGAAAGAAAGAAGTACAAAAAGGTGGTGGAGATAAAGCCATTGAGAAACAGGTTAAAATGGGTAAGCTCACAGCCCGTGAACGTATCCTGGCCCTGTTAGATAAAAACTCATTTCACGAATACGACTTATTTGTAGAGCACGCCGCCAAAGATTTTGGCATGGAAGGCAAAACCTTACATGGCGACGGTGTTATTATCGGTACCGGTACCATCTACGATAAACCGGTTTGTATTTTTGCCCAGGACTTTACCGTTGCCGGTGGCTCGCTGGGTTTGATGCACGCCCGTAAAATCACAAAAATTATGGACCATGCGCTGAAGATGCGTGTTCCGTTAATTGGTATCAACGACTCGGGTGGTGCCCGTATCCAGGAAGGTGTTAACTCACTGGCAGGCTACGGAGAGATTTTCTTCCGTAACACACTGGCTTCTGGTGTAATTCCACAAATCTCAGTCATTCTTGGCCCATGTGCCGGTGGTGCGGTTTATTCGCCCGCACTTACCGACTTTGTTTTTGTGGTTGAAAACATTTCGAAAATGTTCATTACCGGACCATCAGTGGTAAAATCAGTTTTGGGCGAAGAAGTTTCGATGGAAGAACTGGGTGGTGCAAAAGTACACGCCGAAGTTACCGGAAATGCTCATTTCTATGCTGAAACCGAGATGGATTGCTTCGAGCAGATAAAAACACTGATCAGCTTTATTCCACGTAGCAACCTGAAAAAAGCATTACCTCATAAACCAAAAGCTCCGATAAAAGGAGCTAAGGTTGAAGACATAGTTCCTGCTGATCCAAGAATTCCTTACGATATGCGCGATGTACTAAAAAGCATCACCGATGGTTCTGAATTCTTCGAAGTTATGGAACGTTTTGCGCCAAACATTATCGTTGGTTTTGGCCGTATGAATGGCGAAACTGTTGGTTTTGTAGCCAACCAGCCAATGGTACTTGCCGGAGTGCTTGATATTGACAGTTCGGACAAAGCTGCTCGTTTTATCCGTTACTGCGATGCTTTCAACATTCCTATTATTACTATGGAAGACCTGCCGGGCTACTTGCCAGGTGTTGACCAGGAGCATGCCGGAGTAATTCGTCACGGAGCAAAAATTCTTTATGCATACAGCGAAGCTACCGTACCAAAAGTAACTGTTATTCTGCGCAAAGCATACGGTGGTGGTTATATTGCCATGAACTCTCGTCACCTGCGTGCCGACTTTGTTTTTGCCTGGCCAACAGCCGAAATTGCAGTTATGGGACCAGAAGGTGCTGCCAACATTGTGTTCCGTAAAGAAATTGCCGAAGCAGAGAATCCTGAAGAAATGCGTCAGCAAAAAATAGAGGAGTACAAACAGAAGTTTGCCAACCCTTATGTTGCTGCTGCACAAGGCTATATCGATGAGGTAATCGAACCTAGCGAAACACGTTCGCGCATATTGCATGCATTACAGGTTTCTGAAAACAAATGTGCTTCTATGCCATCTAAGAAACATGGAATTCCTCCGTTTTAAACCACTAAAAGAATTGCATTATGGCAGAAGAAAAAAAGCTTAAAAATCTTGTTGTTCAAGGAGCTGTTTACAAAACAACTTATACCAAAAGGTTTGAAAACAGGGTAAAATATGTAACTCCGGATCCGAATGAACTTTACTCTTTCATTCCGGGAACAATCATCGATCTTTTTGTAAAAACAAAACAAAAGGTGAAAGAAGGAGAAACACTTTTATTGCTTGAGGCAATGAAAATGGAGAACCAGGTCAGAATGCCTTTTGATGGAGAGATCGTAAAAATTCACGTCAAAAAAGGAGAGGTTATTCCTAACCGTCATTTGATGATTGAAATTAAACCGACAAAATAACTCGAAACGAGTCTAGAAATATTGAAACCGCGCAAGTAATTTGTGCGGTTTTTTTGTGCCTAATAGTACGTCATGTATATAAACAAAAAAGAGTTGCCACAACCAAATGGCAACTCTCAAAAATCCAAATAAAACTAATCGCGTTTTCTATTTAATCTACAAATTCCAAACTCTGTCGTTAATCATCCAGTCCTCAAGGCTTAAATTTCCTTCTGTTGCAGTTGGTGCTACTTTCCATGCAATGTCGTCAGTCATCCAGTTTTCCAACTCAAGGTTGGCTTCTGTGGTATTGGCTGCCCAATCGCTTGAAGTAGACCACACATCGCTGTTTGTCATCCAGTTTTCAAGATTTAGCGATTCTTCCTGCGCTTCAGCAAAATTTGTTACATCTGAAGTGCTCCAAATCGCATCGTCTGTCATCCAGCTTTCAAGGTTTAACGATGCTTCAACAATGTTCTCATGGCTCGAGGCTTTTGTTACTTTCTCTGTTGCATTAGCTGTTCCTACTGTAAAAATGACGGCTATTATAAGTGCAACTGTTTTTAAATTAAATCTAGTTTTCATGTTTTCTGTTTTTAACTGTTTTCTTACTAATTGTTTGTTTTCAAATGCCTTCGTAAAGGACTTTTTTGTTTTCTTGTTTTCAGTTAATATGACTATCAACGAGTACAAAGGTTACATCTCGTTTTGTTAAAAAGAATAAAAAAAATGTTAATGAGTTCTTAAGGTCGGTAAACGTCCGGGGTTATCGGTAAATAAAAATACCTTCAGGTAGGAATCTATCCAAATCTATCGGTAAATGGCGAAAGATACCAAACACTGCCGATCCACTTCCCGACATCGATGCATAAACGGCGCCTGCTTCGTAAAGACTATTTTTCAGTTTTTCAATTTCGGGGAATTGCGGAAATACACTTTTTTCGAAGTCGTTTTTCACCACTGTTTTCCAATCTTCGATGGGAAGTTGGTCGATTTCCAGCAGGTAAAAATCAGGTTTTGCGGGAACGATGTTTCGATAAGCTTGTGGCGTACTTACCGAAAAAGGAGGTTTAACGATTACGATCTCGTAAGCCGACAAATCGAGATTTACCGGTTTAAACTGATCGCCAATACCGTGTGCAAAAGTGGGTTTGTTTTCGATGAAGAACGGACAATCGGCACCAATTCGGGCAGCATAATCTTCGAGTTGAGCTGTTGTTAATCCCAACCCAAAATAATCGTTCAGCATTTTTAAGGCAAAAGCTGCGTCGGCAGATCCGCCTCCAAGCCCTGCGCCAAACGGAATAACTTTGTGTAAATGCATTCTTACCGGAGGAAGGTGATAATCCCCGGCAAGTAAAGAATAAGCTTTATAAACGAGGTTATTTTCCGGTGTAGCATCAATTTCAATTCCCGATGAAGAAAAGATCGTCTCTTCTGCTTCGATCACTTCCAACGCATCCGATAATTTTACGGGATAAAAAATAGTTTCCAGGTTATGGTAACCATCCGGTCGTTTCGCCACAACATTAAGCCCGATATTTATTTTAGCATTGGGAAATGTGATCATGCCACAAAAATAAAAAAGCCGCCTGATAATTCAGACGGCTTTCAACATTTATACAAATATTTATTTACTAGTCAGCAAAAGCTTCATATTCTTCCGGCGAACCACAGGTACAAATCAGATTGCGATCACCCCAGGCATTATCAACACGGCCAACCGGCACCCAGTATTTATTCTCACGTACCCAATCCAACGGATAAGCAGCTTTCTCGCGGCCATAAGCGTGTGCCCATTCATCGGCACAAACACTTTCGGCGGTGTGAGGCGCATTTTTCAGCACATTATCAGCTTTGTCGGCAGCACCATTCTCCACTTCTTTCACCTCATCGAAAATGGAGTTTAAAGCGCTGATAAAGCGATCCAGCTCATCTTTCGATTCACTTTCAGTTGGCTCAATCATTAACGTACCATGAACGGGAAATGACAGCGTTGGCGCGTGAAATCCATAATCCATCAAACGCTTGGCAATATCTTCTTCTGTAATTCCGGCTGAAACTTTCAGGTGGCGGCACTCCAAAATTAGTTCGTGCGCCACGCGTCCGTTTTCGCCGGTGTATAAAATTCCGTAATTATCTTTTAGTGCTGTGGCAATATAATTAGCATTCAGAATCGCCAGTTTTGTAGCTTCTGTGAGCCCTTCAGCGCCCATCATTTTAATGTAACCGTAAGTAATCGGCAACACCGAGGCACTTCCCCACGGAGCTGCAGAAACAGCCGTTATTCCCACGTGGCCATTATTCATAATCGGGTGCGATGGCAGAAACTCTACCAAATGACTGGCAACACCGATCGGGCCAACACCGGGACCACCACCACCATGTGGAATAGCAAAAGTTTTATGCAGGTTCAGGTGACAAACATCGGCACCAATCATTCGAGGATTAGTTAAACCAACCTGTGCATTCATGTTGGCACCGTCCATGTATACCTGACCACCATTTTCATGAATCACCTCACACATTTCAATAATCGAGGCCTCGAAAACCCCGTGCGTTGATGGATAAGTTACCATAAAGGCCGAAAGCTTGTCTTTGTGCAGTTCGGCTTTGGCACGAAGGTCGTCCATATCAACGTTACCTTTGTCGTCGCATTTTACCACAACCACTTTTGTACCGGCCATTACCGCACTTGCGGGGTTAGTTCCGTGTGCCGAAGCCGGAATAATCACCACATCACGCTGGCCCTCGCCCCTGCTTTTGTGGTATTCCTGAATTACCATTAAACCGGCATATTCGCCGGCGGCACCAGAGTTTGGCTGCAAACTAACATCTGCCATTCCGGTAATTTCAGCTAAATCGCGGCGCAGTTCTTCCATCATTTCGTGGTAACCGCGTGCCTGGTTTTTCGGAACAAACGGATGTAAACCGTTAAATTCAATCCAGCTCAACGGTAACATTTCCGTTGCTGCATTCAGTTTCATTGTACATGATCCCAACGAAATCATCGATTGCGTTAACGAAATATCTTTTTTTGCCAATCGTTTAATGTAGCGAACCATTTCGGTTTCCGAACGGTATTTATTGAATACCTCCTCGGTCATAAATTCTGATGTTCTTTTAAACGCAGCATCCATTTCAAAATCTTCAGGATATTCTTCGGCCACCTGCCATTTTTTATTAGCAGCTTTTGCAAACACTTCAATGATCCAGCCAATATCCTGCGGGTTGGTCGTTTCGTCGATACTGATACCAACATCGCCATTTTCGAAATAGCGGAAGTTCATTTCCAGCTCGTGCGATAACCATTCAATGTCTTCGCGCATTACATGTTTTGGCAACGCAAAACGAATGGTATCGAAGAAGTTTTTATTGATCTGAGTGTAGCCCAGTTTTTCAATTTCAATAGCAAGGAATGCAGTTATATTATGAATACGCTCGGCAATTCCGATAATTCCCTCCGGTCCGTGATAAACACCAAAGAAACCAGCCATAATTGCCAACAGCGCCTGTGCTGTACAAATATTCGATGTTGCTTTTTCACGTTTAATGTGTTGCTCGCGGGTTTGCAATGCCATACGAAGCGCCCGGTTACCGTGTATATCTTTGGTTACGCCAATAATTCGCCCCGGCATATTTCGTTTAAAAGCTTCGCGGGCTGCAAAAAATGCAGCATGTGGTCCGCCATACCCCATTGGCACACCAAAACGCTGCGAATTACCAAATACAATATCGGCGCCCCACTCTCCCGGAGGAATTAGAATGGCCAGCGACATTAAATCGGCAGCAACAGCCACCTTTATTTCTTTTTCGTGCGCTTTTTCAACCAGCTCAGAATAGTCTGTTATCTCACCATCCGAGTTCGGATATTGAACGATGACGCCAAATACATTCTCGTCAAAATTAAATTCGCCTTTTGGCTGAATTTTCAGTTCAAATCCCAGTGGCAATGCACGTGTTTTCAAAACATCGTGCGTTTGTGGCCACATTTTGTCATCCACTAAAATGGTATTTACACCGGCTTTTACCATTTTCCGCGATCTAAGGTTGGCCATCATCACCATCGCTTCGGCAGCTGCAGTAGCCTCATCCAGCAACGATGCATTGGCAATATCCATTCCGGTTAAACCACAAACCATGGTCTGAAAGTTTAACAATGCCTCCAGTCGTCCCTGCGAAATCTCGGCCTGGTATGGCGTGTAAGACGTATACCACACCGGATTTTCAAGCACATTACGCAAAACCACTGCCGGAGTAATGGTGTCGTAATATCCCATCCCAATGTAAGTATTGAATACTTTATTCTTTGATGCCAGATCGAGAATACGGCGGAAATATTTTCTTTCCGACAATCCTTCCTTCATTTTTAAAGGCTGTTGCAACCTGATGTTTGAAGGAACTGTTTGTTCCAGTAATTCCTCCATCGACGAAACACCAACAAATTCAAGCATTTCGGCAACTTCTAATCCTCGTGGGCCAATGTGGCGTGTGACAAATCTATCCTGAGACATTCGAAATATTTATTTATAGTGAATTTTTCTGCAAGTATATAAACTCAACAGATTTTAAAACATGATTTTAAACAATTTTAAAGTGGTTACACTCAGGTTAAAAAAGGATTATTCTCTTTTTCAAAGCCGAGTGTGGTTTCCGGGCCGTGGCCACAGTACACTTTGGTGTCGTTGGGCAGTGGAAAAAGCTTCTCTTTAATGTTAGTTATCAAGGTATCAAAATCGCCACCCGGCAAGTCGGTTCGGCCAATGCTGCCATAAAACAATACATCGCCTGCAATTAACAGATTATCGTTTTTGCTGTAAAAAACTACATGGCCGGGAGCATGCCCGGGAACATGAATAACTTCAAGACTTACTTCGCCAAACTCAATTGTTTGTCCCTCTTCAATAAATGTATCAATAGGTTTTACCGGCTTCATATCGAAATTATACATTTTCCCCTGATCAACTGCCCGATCTACCCAAAAGGCATCGTCGACATGCGCCAAAAACGGAATTTTATATTCGTCACGAATAAAATCAACACCCATTATATGATCGAAATGGCAATGCGTATTAATTATTTTTACCGGTTTCAGCTCGTTTCGCTCAATGTAATATTTTACCTCGTCCTGCTCTTCTCCGTAATAAAACCCTGGATCGATAAGTACACATTCTTTTGTTTCTTCATCGCTTAAAACCAAACTATTCTGGCTCAGTGGGTTTACTACAAACTTTTCAACTTTTATCATTTATCAGAAATTTACGGTTCCTTTTAAGAGAGGAACAAAAACAAAGCCTCCATGTTTTTTCAAGGTGTAATCATTTTCGTCGGTGCGGATAATCTCGCACATATCCTGGTGTTTGTCGTTACCCACCGGCACAACAAGTTTGCCTCCTATTTTCAGCTGCGTTTTCAATTCCGACGGAACCGAAGGAGCACCTGCCGTTACCAATATTTTATCGAAAGGCGCAAAATCGGGTAATCCTTTATAACCGTCGCCAAAAAAACAGGCGGGTTTGTATCCTATTGACGGCAAAAACTTGTGTGTTTTTGTGTACAACTCTTTTTGGCGTTCAATGGTAAAAACCTTTGCTCCCATCTCAACCAAAACGGCTGCCTGATAACCCGATCCGGTTCCAACTTCCAGAATTTTCTCCCCTTTTTGCACATCAAGCAGCTGGGTTTGAAAACCTACCGTATACGGTTGCGAAATGGTTTGTCCGGCACCAATTGGAAATGCCTGGTCTTTATACGCAAAATTTATAAAACCACTATCCATAAATAAATGCCGAGGCACATTACCAATAGCAGCCAAAACAGCTTCGTTACGAATACCTTTAACTTTTAGTCCATCAACTAAACGTTTACGAAGCCCTTTATGTCGCGATGTTTCGTTTACCATCTTTTCGTTACTCTAATCACAAAATTAACCGAATATAATTACCAACAACAGTTGCTACACATAATGAATATTAACATTTAACGTTGATAAATTAACAACAGTACATTTTAAAGATGTTGGGCTGTATTCTATATTTGCATTTAAAACTATTTTAAATAGCGCACTATGTTGAATGTTGGATTAATCGGGAACACTGAAATTCTTGAGCCATTTGTAATGGATATCAAGAAAAATACCCAAATAAATATTATTGGGAAAGCATCTGTTGGATCGAGCGAAGAGCTGACCGGTTTTCATTATTCCATCCCGGAATTTAACCGGGTTGAATTAATTGAACGCGCCGATCTGATTATCATGGATAACTCAACGCCCATGCCGTTTAAGTTTATGCGCGATATTGTAAAAAAATCAAAACACATATTTTGCGCTGAATATCCTGATCTCACCATCGATGAGTGTACTGAGCTGAATAAGCTTATTAACGAATCCCGATCAGTGGTGCAGGTTACCAATCCTTATTTTTTCTCGCCGGCCATTCAGTGGATAAACAAGAACATAAAAACGCCGGCGTTTATCGATTATTCCAATTTCGAACACGATGTAACCGAGAAGAAATCGCTGTACCCCATGCTGCTTATGCTTTTGGGTGCTACGGGCATTTCTCCCAAAAAAATTGGCGCCGTTACTTTTCCGGGATTTAACAACTCGGAATTTACCAACGTTCGTCTTGAGTTTGGAGATGCTTCGGTTGTTAACCTGAATTTCGGGAAACTGGAATCGCTGAAGAATTTTAAAGTCCGAATTTATTCCGACAACCAGTTTGCTACTTTCAATTTTAGTAAAGAAAAATTCTTGTCTGATAATAAAGCCATTGAATTTGATGACGATTGCATGGTTAATGAGCTGGATATTTTTATACAGTCAATTGAAGGAAAGACCAAAAAGATATCGACGTTGGACGATTACTTAATTGCCATGCATGTGGCGCAAAAGATCAATAAAAAGATAGCACAGTTTTCTATTCATTAATGTCAATAAAAACTAATTTTACAGCAACATTTTGCATTACAAGCCGTTTTAATAATGATTCTATAAACGACCTGACTTAATTGCTTGTTAATGAATAAATCATGGCAAACAGCCAAATATTTATTTTTCGATTTCTTTGCCGCTGCACTTGCCTGGGCTGCTTTTTTTGTGTACCGAAAAGAAATTATTGAACCCCAATATTTTAACGGATGGGACGTTCCTTTTGAGCTCACTCCGCAATTCTATTTAGGCTTGCTGATTATCCCTGCATTTTGGGTTACATTTTATTACATCGTTGGATTTTACAACAATATTTATCATCGTTCACGATTGCTGGAACTGGGGCAAACCCTCTCCACATCGATTGTTGGTGTTGTGATAATTTTCTTTGCATTTTTACTGGACGACTGGATTGGATCGTATAAAAACTACTACAACCTGGTGTTCACGTTGTTCGGATTACATTTCTCGCTCACTTATATTTTCCGGTTGATTCTGACCACGCGAACCATTCACAAAATTCACAATCGTAAGATTGGTTTTAACACGCTTATTATTGGCAGTAACCAGAAAGCACTGAAAGTATACAACGCAATGTCAAGCCAGGTACGGCCGGCCGGAAATAAATTTGTTGGTTTTATCGAACTCGATAAAAACAGCGATTCTGTTCTAAACAAGCAGTTGCCCATGCTGGGGCACATAAAAGACATCATCGATATTCTGGATAAAGAGCAGATTGAAGAAGTTATTCTGGCACTGGAAACAAGTGAGCATGATAAGCTGAGTGAAATACTTACGATTATTGAAAACAGGCAGATCACTATTTGGGGAATCCCCGATTTGTACGATTTGCTCTCCGGCATGACAAAAACCAACACCATTTTCGGAAGTCCACTCATAAAGATCAGCAATGGATTAATGCCCGGCTGGCAAGAAAACATGAAACGTTTACTAGATGTAGTGTTCTCGATAATTGCACTAATCCTGTTTTTCCCGGTATTTGTTATGTTGGCGTTTACCATTAAAGCAACATCAAAAGGACCAATTATATACAAACAGAAACGAATAGGACGATATGGGAAACCATTTTATATATATAAGCTGCGAAGTATGGTTGCCGGAGCAGAAAATGGCTCGCCTGCCCTTTCGTCAGAAAACGATGAACGGATTACACCAATAGGCCGCTTCATCCGGAAAACACACCTCGATGAAATACCCCAGTTTTTTAATGTTATTCTTGGGAGTATGTCGTTAGTAGGGCCTCGTCCCGAGCGGGAGTACTACATTAAACAAATTATAAAACGAGCACCGCATTACACTCACTTACATAAACTGCGTCCGGGAATAACTTCATGGGGGCAGGTAAAATGTGGTTATGCATCAAATGTTGACGAAATGTTGGAACGCTTAACCTACGATATGATGTATCTGAAAAACATTTCGCTGTACATCGACTTTAAAATACTTATTTACACCATCATGGTTAGTGTAAAAGGAAACGGAAAATAACACCACTTGTATTTTCCCCCCAAGGCAGCAATACCATTTTTATAGCACATAGCATTGACGCATTCAGAATTCCGTATCACGCTCCACGCGGGCAACTCTTAACTTATACTTTTTATACCACTTTTCTTTTCCCAGTTTTTGCGCCTGCAAATGTTTGGCATTATGTTTCCAGTTCTTAATCGCTTCCAAACTCTCCCAATACGAAACGGTTATTCCCAATCCTTCACGTGCTGATTCTTCACCTAAAAATCCGGGCTGCTGTTGGGCCATCTCTAACATTTGTTGGGCCATTTTGGTGTAACCTTCATCAATTGTGCTGCGTTCGGTTGTGAAAATCACTGCGTAGTATGGTGGTTTTGGTGTATTTGCAATCATTTTAATGGAAATGTTTTAATTGGCCTGTATTCGGGGCCGGTTTGTTTTAATATACTCTGAAATAATATTATGTCTCTCACTTCAATCTTTTGATATTCATGTGTTGCCATTTCATCTACAATGGAGAAAAAGCGGTTTCTGTTTTCTACCGATTTTATGCGCCCCAAAGTAAAATGAGGTCTGAACACTTTTTGCTCTCCATCAAAACCACAGGCAACCACTTGCTCCTCAATCTCGGGCACGAGTTTCAACAGATCTTCGGATTCGTTTAGCTTTATAAATAAAACACGGGGCTGATTTTTGTTTTTAAAATAGCCAATTCCTTTTAAAGTAATTTCAAACTTAGTTTTGGCAGAAAATAAATCCTCTAATTGCTCGACCAGGTCATAGAGTTGCTCGCGTGTTGTGTTGCCAATAAATCGTAGTGTTAAATGAAGATTATTGGTGTCAACCCAATTTATCCGGTCGTTGGGAAACAGGCTTTTAAAATACTGCAACAGTTTCAATACTTCGCTGTTCGGTGCTATTTTTATGGCGATGAAAGTTCGAATGTGTTTCCGCATTTTAATAATATCCTAATTCAATTAATGTCACGATTTCTTCCAACACCTGGTCTTCTTCATCGGGATCGTAACCCGCTTTCAAATCGTTTTTGAAAAGTTTGGCAATTCCCTGCCAGAAAGTGGCGCTAAATCCTCCCCTGAAATCTTTAATCAAACTGTATGGCGTTCGCTCCGTTTCGCGATTAATCAGTTTCAGCAAAATCCGGCCATCCGAAATCGACCATTTTTTCAGTTCATCTTTATGTTTGTCCAGCAGTTCCTTTTCAAGCTGTTTCATCAATCTGCGCTGTTCTTTTCGTGTTTCCAAAGCGTTATATTCCGGCTCGTACTCTTTTAACAATTCTCGCGCCTCAACCGCCAATGGGTACACCTTTTTCACTTTTCGTATATAACGCGTGTAACGCCGGTATTGTCGTTTGTTTTTAAACTCCCGATCCGGGAAAACAGGTATCTCTTTAATGTTCTTGAAAATTATGGTGTCACCATCCTGAACATAGCCAATATTTATCTCAGAAGTGTCATTTTTCTGAGCCCCTGCCAGCCACGCTCCCATCAAAAAAATCAATATAAATAACAGTCTCTTCACTAAAATATCTTTAACAACATAAAAGTAGAACGAAATAATCGTTAATCAATTACAGACCATGCAAAGTTTATATCTTTGATCCCGAAAACAAAAGATTTTACGCGATTATGCAAACATCGGTTCATTCAGAAATTGGCCAACTGGAAGGCGTTATTATCCACACTCCGGGCTCGGAAGTTGAAAACATGACACCGGCAAATGCCGAACGTGCGCTGTACAGCGACATACTAAATTTGTCGATTGCATCAGCCGAATATGCCCAGTTTGAAGGCGTGCTAAAAAAAGTATCGAAGGTGTACCAGGTAAAAGATCTGCTGGCTGATATTCTGGCGAACGATGAAGTAAAAAAAGAGCTGCTGAATGAGATTTGCATGACCGAATACATCGATTCGTGCCAGCAAATGCTTGATAACGACGCAAAAAAACTGGCCACAATGCTTATTGAAGGAGTGGTGCTGGAGAAAAACAATCTTACCAATTACTTGAGTAACGAGCGTTTTTTGCTGCGGCCTTTACACAACCTGTTTTTCACGCGCGATTCGGCAATGGCAATGAACGATAATATGCTTATTGGCAAAATGGCCAATCCTGTTCGCGAACGGGAGTCGCTAATCATGGAGGCTATTTACAAATATCATCCGGATATTGAAAGTAATGTTTTAAACCCGGCCAAACCGGAATCAAACATTATGGTGAACCGAAAATCGATGGTAGAAGGCGGTGATGTACAAATTGCCCGCGACGATATTTTTGTGATTGGCACCGGTGTGAGAACCAGCACGCAGGGAATTGATTTTATCATTGAAAACATCAAAAAGCAGAAAAAAGAGAAACAACATATAATCGTGCAGGAACTGCCCGAAACTCCTGAATCCTTTATTCACCTCGATATGGTTTTTACTTTTTTGAACACCGATGGATGCATGGTTTATCCGCCCGTAATTTTTGGAATGAGCCGCTTTAAAACCATTCATCTTGAAATTGAGAATGGGAATGTAAACCGTATTGAGGAAATGCCCAACCTGCCAAAAGCCTTGAAAAAACTGGGCATGGATTTGAAACCAATTTCTTGTGGTGGTAACGGAGACGAGTGGATTCAGGAGCGTGAACAGTGGCACAGCGGCGCTAACTTTTTGGCTTTTGCACCGGGAAAAATAATTGGCTACCAGCGTAACGTTCACACCATTGAAGAACTGAGCAACAACGGCTACGAGGTAGTTGCAGCTACCGACATTATTTCGGGGAAAGCTTCGGTTGAGGATTACAAAAAATGCGTGGTAACCATTGCCGGCTCGGAACTGGCGCGCGGCGGTGGTGGTGCACGTTGTATGTCGCAACCATTCAGAAGAGGAGCCGTGAACTGGTAGAATGACATTGAATAGAAAAGATTTATGCGCAAACTAAGAAATATAGAACTTGGCCGTTTAAGCGTTGAGGAATACAAACAATCGACAAAAACCCCCATTGTTGTGGTGCTCGATAATATCAGAAGTTGTAACAACATTGGTTCGGTGTTCCGTACTTCGGATGCCTTGCTGATTAATAAAATTTACCTGTGCGGAATTACAGCCACACCTCCCAACAACGAAATCAGGAAAACCGCTCTCGACGCAGAAAAATCGGTTGACTGGGAATATTTTGAACATACCGAAGGAGTGGTTAAAAAGCTGCAGCAAGAAGGTTTTAAAGTTTATGCCATCGAACAAGTGGAAAACAGTATTATGCTACCCGATTTTGAGCCGGCTGACGACGAAAAAGTTGCACTGGTCTTTGGTAACGAGGTGAAAGGTGTAAAACAAAGTGTGGTGGATCTTTGCAATGGCAGTATTGAAATTCCGCAATACGGCACCAAGCATTCTTTCAATATTTCGGTAAGTGCCGGAATTGTTTTGTGGGATATTTTTCAGAAAATTGATTCGGCAAAATAGTAGCATTTTCTTAGGGATCGGGAATTCATTTTATTGCATTTCAAACATTTTCCTTATTTTTAAGGGAAACAAAAACATTCCCAAATGACTGATTCACAAAATATGCCCGAAGAATTTCTGCAATACATTTGGCAAAACAAACTTTTCGCAAGAAATCAGTTACAAACTGTTGAGGGCGATCGGCTGGAAATTATCGATCAGGGACGAAGAAATACCGATTCCGGTCCCGACTTTTTTAATGCGAAAGTTAAGTTGAACGACACTGTTTGGGCCGGAAATATCGAAATCCACAAATCAGCCTCCGACTGGCAAAAACACAAACATTACGGTGACAAAGCCTACGACAATGTTATTTTGCACGTTGTGGAAACGGCCGACACAACAATCACCCGAAGTAATGGAGAAATTATTCCAACGTTGATTTTGAACTACCCCGAGCAACTAAGGCACAATTACCAAAACCTGGATCGCCTGCGAAAACCAGTTTCATAAAGTTGACCCGGTAATGTTGCAATTGGGATTTAACCGCCTGATGATTGAACGACTGGAAACAAAAATACAGGCAATTGTTGAGCAACTGGAGCAAAACAACAATAATTGGGAACAGGCATTTTTTCAAATCCTGGCGCGGATGTTTGGATTTAAAGTTAATGCAGTACCCTTTGAATTGCTGGCAAAATCGCTTTCCATACAAACACTGCAAAAACACAAAAACAGCCTTTTTCAATTGGAAGCTTTGTTGTATGGGAATTCAGGATTACTAAACCAGCAACTCTTGGGCGACGATTATTATCTCCGGCTTCGCGATGAGTATTCTTTTTTGTACAAAAAATACAAGCTAAAAGGAATTGAAGGCCATTTGTGGAAATTTATGCGTTTGCGTCCGCCGAATTTCCCAACCATTCGTATTTCGCAGTTGGCAGCACTTATTTATCAAACAGAAGGTCTGTTTTCAAAAATCCTGGAAATTGAATCCACCGAAGAGCTCAAACGATTGTTCAAGGTAAAAGCATCGGAATACTGGGAGACACACTACAACTTCAATAAAGCATCAAAAAACACAAAAGCAAAGGAACTGGGAGACACTGCGGCGTATATTCTAATTATCAATGTCGTGATTCCCTTTTTGTTTGTGTATGGCGAAAAGCAAAACAAACATCAGCTAAAAAACCGGGCGCTTGAGTTTCTGGAAAACCTTCCGGCGGAAAGTAATTCCATCATTTCAAAATGGGCGGATCTGGGTGTTCAGGCACGCTCAGCTTTTGATTCGCAAGCTTTACTTCAACTAAAAAACTATTACTGCGAATCAAAAAAATGTTTAAATTGCCAAATAGGGGTGAAATTAGTTTCATCAGTATAAAATCAGGACGACTAACATGCCAACAAGTAGCCAACAGTATAATAAATTTCAAGCGGTTTCGAGCAAAACTGTTAAGATCGGAATTGGTCTGCTTCTCTCTATTTTAATTTTTGGCTCAATGGGGTATTATTACATCGAAGAAATGACCCTGCTAGACAGTGTTTACATGACCGTAATTACCGTTTCAACTGTTGGCTTTAAAGAGGTTGGCTCTCACCCATTGACTCCCGATGGCAAAATTTTTACAATAGCTTTAATTATTATGAGCCTGGGTAGTTTGGCTTATGTGGGCTCAAACATGGCACGATTTGTTTTCGATGGAGAATTGGCTAACTATATAAAAACGTACAGGGTGGATAAAAAAATTGCAAAATTAAAAGACCACGTAATTATTGTGGGCTACGGCAGAAATGGCGAACAGGCAGCCATGGAACTGGCCGAAAATGAGGTGGAGTTTGTAATCCTTGATAAGCGCGACAATGTGATTTCACGAATTCGGGAGAACGAAAACCTTTTATATATAAAGGGCGATGCAACCCACGAAGAAACGCTGGAGCAAGCAGGAATTAACAGGGCGCGTGCGTTAATTGCCACTACTCCAAACGATGCCGATAACGTTTTTGTGGTGCTTACCGCACGAAGCATGAATCCCGGACTTACCGTTATTAGCCGCGCTTCGGAACTGGAGAGCCAAATGAAATTAAAACGTGCCGGTGCCACCAATGTAATTATGCCTGAACGTATTGGTGGTCAGCGTATGGCAAAGCTGGTGCATCAACCCGATGTTGTTGAGTTTATCGAATATATTTTGCTGCAAAAATCGCAGGATGTCACGCTTGAAGAAGTTTCCTGCAAACTCTTGGCGCAACGTTTTGTGGGCAAATCAATTGCAGAATTGAAAGTTCGCGAAACAACAGGGGCCAACATTATTGGAATAAAAATTAGCGGAGCACGATACGTTTTTAATCCCGATCCGAAAATGATACTTTCGCGCAACGATCAGCTTTTTGTTTTGGGAAATCCCACCCAGATAAAACGCCTGAAAGAAGTAATGGAAAGTGAAGTTAAGTTAAAAAACTAAGTATGTTCAAGTTGAAATACCTGCCCACCTCTCTTATCGCATTTTTTAGCTTTGTTTGCTTCTTAAAAGTTGAAGCTCAAATAATTCAGTTTCGTGGCCCTAATCGTAATGGTATTTTCCCTGAAAAAGGCTTGCTAAAACAATGGCCCGAAAATGGCCCCGAAACTTTATGGGTTGCCGAAGACCTGGGAAAAAGTAATGCATCTACCATTGCCACTGAAAACAGAATTTACACCACCGGAAATATCGATTCGCTGGAATATGTCAGTTGCCTTGATTTGCAGGGAAATATTCTTTGGCAAAAACCGTATGGCAAAGCCTGGAAGAATTCTTATCCTGAAGCTCGTTGCACGCCAACACTGGAAGGAAACCGTTTGTATCTGCTATCGGGAATGGACCAAATGGCCTGTTTGAATGCAGAAAACGGTGAAATAATCTGGCAGGTTGATTTGCACAAAAAATACCAGAGCGACTGGGATATGTTTGGAGTTTCAGAGTCGCCACTTTTAGTTGATGACAAAGTAATTGCATCGATTGGAGGCGAAATAACCATGGTTATAGCGTTGGATAAAATGACCGGTGAATTGGTCTGGAAATCGGAAACGATGCATGCAAAACGTTCGAACATTACACCCGCGCTGATTGAGCACTGCGGTAAAAAATATATTATAACGGCCAATCAAACGCACGTTATTAGCTTAAGTGCCGAAACCGGAGAAATTATATGGAGTTTTCATCATAATTATCTGGATGGTAATAGTGATAACACAACCATTTTGACCAACGTGCCTACTTATCACGACAGCTGTGTGTGGATTACTAGCGGTTGGGATGTTAAGTCCTCGATGCTGAAAATTTCTCCCGACGGAAAGTCGATTACCGAAAAATTCGCCGACCAAACTTTCGATAATGCCAACCATGGAGTTGTATTGATTGATGGCTTTCTGTACGGCTCAAACTTTACGGGCCGCCAAAGCGGGAAATGGGTATGCATGAACTGGAATACCGGAGAAATTGTATGGATTGCCGGTTTTCACAGTAAAGGACCAATAATTTCTGCCGAAAATATGTTATACCTGTGCGACGAAAAACGGGGCAATATGGCGTTAGTAAAAGCAAACCCGAAAGAATTTGAAAAGGTAAGTGAGTTCAAAATTGAATATGGTTCAGGTCCATATTGGTCGAGACCGGCCATTTATAACGGAATGCTATTCGTTAGGCATGGCAAAGTACTGGTTGCATATGACATTCAAGAAAAGATTTAACTTTATCCCAAGTTTATCATCCTGATATTAGCAAAAATACTGATTTGTATTTTTAGGCCTTTGGTTTATGAAGAAGATAAAATTTGAATACCGCATCACTTTACTCTATCTCCTGATTGGTGGCCTATGGATAATTTTCTCCGATAAGTTTCTGTTAACGATTACCCACGATCAGGAAATACTAACACAACTTCAAACTTATAAAGGATGGTTTTATGTGGCTACTACCTCCGTTCTTTTGTTTTTGCTATTAAAATCACACCTAAGAAAATTACGGGAGGCAGAAGCCGAGGCGAAAAAAAGCAACGATTTAAAAACTGCCTTTCTACAAAACATTTCACACGAGATTAGAACTCCGATGAATAGTATTGTTGGTTTTTCTGAAATTCTGAACATACAGCAATTTAACGAAAAAGAGGTTCAGCAGTATCTTGCCATCATCCGAAACAGCTCAAACCAATTGCTTTATATCGTCAACCAACTACTTGATATTTCGATGATTGAATCGGGAAATGTAAAGGTATTCAAAAACACTTTTTCACTAAATAATATGATCGACGAAATTGATGCAGCCTTTAAACCCATCGTAAAAGATTCAATCAAATTTGCAGTGGAAAAAGGACTCAACGATAAAGAAAGTTATATTGTTACCGATGCCGGAAAACTTCGCCAGGTAATTATGAACTTACTCAACAACGCCAACAAATATACCGCAGCCGGCACCATAAAATTAAGTTATACGCTTGAAAATGATATGTTGAGGTTTAGAATCGAAGATTCAGGAATTGGTATTGCCTCTGAAAAACAACAATACATTTTTCAACGTTTTCAAAAGGCACACAACGAAAATAAAGAATTTTACGACGGTGTTGGTTTGGGACTTTCCATTTGCAAAGGCAACATCGATCTGCTAAAAGGAGACATTGGCTTTACCTCTACAATGGGAAAAGGAACCGTGTTCTATTTTCGCATTCCTTACACTCCAGCTTCTCAGTAAATAAATATCCCCTCAAAAAACATTAACATAGTTTAGCTTTTTTTCAGTAACCTTAAAACAAGGAATTACGACCTTTGTGCTGAAAACTAAACAAAAATGAAGACAATAACCATTCTGTTAGCCATTACCTGTTGTATTAATGCTTATGCCCAAGACCCGCCCACCTTTATCATCGAAGGGAAAACGGTTAATAACGAAGGGCTCCCAATTGCCGATGTGTATGTAATTAATCCAAGAACTTTAGAAAAAGATATTACGAGAGCCAACGGGGTTTTTAAACTTTCTGTAAGTGCTCAGGATTCGCTCATATTTTCGCACATCTCCTATTTTCGGATTTCGGTTCAGGTGTATAATTTGCTGCAGAACCCAGTAGTTAAAATGGAATCGGAAGACGTGCAAATTCCGGAGGTAGTAGTTAGTCCGGAGCAAAAAACCGACTTAAAACGCGCCCAGGAAAATCTTGATTTTCTAAACGACTACAAACCGCTCAAGTACAATAAAATGAAACCAGAGAGCGATCCAACCACAACGATTATGACCGAACACAACCGGCTTATGCGAACCGAAGCCGCCTCAGTTAGTTTGTTACCCATTTTGGGTGTTCCGCTGAAAGCAATCGATAAAGCTGTACAAAAACGGAAAAGGCGAAAAATGTACCGAACAGATTATTATTCTACCCGAAAAGTAAAAAAACCACCAATTGAGAAAAAAGAAGAAGAACCGGACAAAAACAATTAACCTTCCGGCTCAGCATCAAAGCGTTCGATAAAGTCGGTTGACAGTACTCTAAACTCCGTTCTACGATTAATTCCGCGGGCAATTTCCTGCTGTGCTTCCGGCAATTTCAGAATAAACTCTTCGGTAAGTTCATCGCCGCGCTTTAAGAAATCGTACTGATTGGCTAATTTTCGATTCACTGTTTTTGGCCAGGTCTCGCCATAACCTTTTGCAACCAAACGATCCGGGTTTATTCCCTTTTCAATAAGGTAATCCACTACACTTTGTGCACGTTTTTGCGACAGGTCGAAGTTAAATTGATTGCTACCAACGTAGTCGGTGTGCGCCATCAACTCAATGGTAATTGTTGGGTTAAAAACCAATACCTGAATCAGGGTATCGAGCGCCGATTTCGAGCTTTCGAGTAATTCCCAGCTGCCAAACTCGTAGTTAATATTATCAACTTTTATCGGAGCATCGGTTGGAGTAAGGTTCATAGTAAAGCGAAAATCTTTACTGTCCTCCATTCCAATCGTATTTACAGCCGCTTTATCACGAAGGTAACCATCTTTAAAGGCTGCAAAAACATATTCAGTTTCGGGCTTTAGTTTCATTTTAAATTTACCACCGCGGGCACGAACTTTCAGATTGGTACCATCAGTGCCGATAACACGCATTGTCGATCCATCCAAATGCGAGGCAGTTTCTTTATTGAAAACATCAATTTCTATCTGGTAAACTTTCGGAGGAACAACAAATGAGTATATATCATCGCCGCGTGATCCTTTACGGTTCGAAGTGAACATCCCTTTGTTTTCGCCGGTAACGAATGCAATTCCAAAATCATCAGAAGGCGAATTCATTGGCGATCCCATATTTTCAACCACCAAAACTCCATCATCGTTTTTGTAGGCATGAAAAAGATCGAAACCTCCCTGACCGATGTGGCCATTCGAGGCAAAATAAAGATCTCCGTTATCGCGAACAAAAGGGAACATTTCGTCGCTGGAAGTATTTACTGTTGGGCCAAGATTTACAGGTTTACCAAAACTTCCTCCGTCAATTGTTGCTTTCCAAATATCTTTTCCGCCCTGTCCGCCGGGCATGTCCGAAACAAAATAGATTTCGGTTCCATCGGCGCTAAGCGCCGGATGTGCAGCAATAATGCTGTCGCCAACAATTTGTAATTTAATTGGCCCCGACCACGATCCGCGCGACTGCGAAGTAGAATACAATTCGGCTCCCATAGGCTGCGATTTATCGTAACGACAACGGGTAAATATCATTTCCTCGCCGGTTGAACTCAACGTTACAGCCCCTTCTTCATCACCTGTGTTAATGATCATCCCCTCTTCCAGCAACTTAGGTTTTTCCCACTTCTGGCGTTGAATACCAAAAGTTGCTCGATAAATATCAGTGTATTTTTGCCCGGTAATCATGCTTTCTTTTTTACCGGTAGACGCTTCTCTCGATGACGTAAAGTATATCTCATTATCACGGCCACCAACAAAAACAGGGGCAAAATCACTCTCGCGCGAGTTAATTTCTTTTATCGGGTTGATAATGTGTCGTGTAGGATTGGCCACCCATTCCTGTGTTTTTTGCATAGCTTCAACACCATCTAAAGCACGCTGATCGCCTGGAACAGAATCGAGGTAAGTACGATAGGTGTCGTAAGCCTCTTCGTATTTTTGCGTAATACGCAACATGTCGGCATAATGCAACAAAGCTTCCGTATCATCATATCCTAAACGAATGGCAAATTTATAGTTCTGGGCGGCGTAATCGTACATTCCGATTGCCCGGTAACATTCTGCCAACTCATAAGCGTATTCAATCCGTTTTTGGCGGTTCTTCTCCTTTTTTCTGGCCTTGCGGTATTTGTCAATGGCTTTGTAGTATTCGCCAATATCCTGCGACAACGTAGCATCGCGTCCGTATCTGGCCGATCCGCAACCACTTAAAAATATGATTATAAAAACAAAAAAAGCTAGTTTAACCTGCTTCATACCCATTCAATTTCGGGGAGTAAAAGTAAAATTTTTTTACCTACTATTTCCAATATTACCGATTTAACAACAAAATGCCGCATTCGTTCACTTCACTCCGACTGCGCCTTTGTTGTAGCATCGGCATTAACCATTGTAGACTTCAAGATTCCATAAGAAATTTTAAAGAACAATTGGTATAAAATTATTTCGTCTTCTATTTAACGAATTATTAGTTGCTTAAGTATACAGAAACAAAAAAAGACTTTCCGAGAATCAGAAAGTCTTTTTTGTATCGTTGTAAATTTCTTTTTATCGAACAAAAAGCAGCTCGCGGTACTTTGGTAACGGCCATTTTTCGTTGTCAACAATCAGTTCAAGTCGGTCGATATGATCACGAATTTCATCCAAAAACGGACGCACTTCTTTGTCGTATTCTTTCGATCTTTCAACCACATTCTCAATTTTATTAGCTTTGGCACGGGCAGCAATCATTTCTTTGCGTTTTGCTTTAATCGCAGAAATATGACCTCCCACTTCCCTAATCAGTTCAAGGCGGCCACCAGCCAGCGACAGAAATTCTTCTTCAGGAAATACTTCTTTCAGACTCTTCACATTTTCCAGTAACATGGTTTGATACTCCACTGCTGTTGGTACGATGTGATTAATGGCAATATCGGCAAGAACACGCGATTCAATCTGCACTTTCATGATGAATTTCTCGTATTCAACCTCTACCCTGCCTTCAATTTCGGCTTTATTGAAAATACCGTTTCGTTTAAACAGTTCGACGAAATCTTCGCGCAAATAAGCTGCCAGCGAATCGGGCACATTCCCGATATTGGTTAAACCCCTTTGTTCGGCTTCTTTTACCCAGCCTTCGCTGTAACCATCGCCATTAAAACGAATTGGTTTGGTATCGATGATCAACGTTTTCAGTACCTGGAAAATCGCCTCATCTTTTTTCACTCCCTTTTCAATCAGGGCATCAACTTCATCTTTAAACTTTTTTAGCTGATCAGCAACGGCAGTATTCAACACAATTAAAGCAGAAGCATTGTTAGCCATCGATCCTACAGCACGGAACTCAAAACGGTTTCCGGTAAAGGCAAATGGCGATGTGCGGTTTCGGTCGGTATTGTCGAGAATAATTTCAGGAATACGACCAATATTAAGTTTTAAAGCTGTTTTTTCATCCGGAGTCATTTTACGGTCAACCACCGCTTCTTCCATTAAATCGAGCATAGCCGAAACTTCCGATCCGAGGAATACAGAAATGATTGACGGAGGTGCTTCGTTGGCTCCCAAACGGTGCTGGTTCGATGCCGTTAAAATACTGGCGCGCAGCAAATCCTGATTATCATAAACAGCTTTTAAAGTATTAATTACAAAAGTTAAAAACTGCAGGTTCGATTTTGGGTTTTTACCCGGCGAATACAAATTAACACCGGTATCGGTTGATAACGACCAGTTGTTGTGTTTTCCCGATCCGTTAATTCCGGCAAATGGTTTTTCATGGAAAAGAATACGGAATTTATGACGGCGGGCAATTTTCTGCATAATGTCCATGCACAACTGGTTATGGTCGTTGGCAAGGTTGGCCTCTTCGTAAATAGGAGCCAGCTCAAACTGGTTTGGTGCCACCTCGTTATGGCGCGTTTTTACCGGAATTCCCAATTTGTATGCTTCATTCTCAACATCCTGCATAAACTTGTTTACGCGCGTTGGGATTGATGAGAAATAGTGGTCGTCGAGCTGCTGATCTTTTGATGATGCGTGCCCCATTAAAGTTCGTCCGGTTAAAACCAGGTCAGGACGAGCCATGTAAAGTGCTTCATCAATCAGGAAATATTCCTGCTCCCATCCTAAATTGGCCGTAACACGTGACACGTTTTTATCGAAATACTGACACACGCTGGTAGCAGCTTTGTCGATAGTATTTAGCGCACGCAACAAAGGTGTTTTATAATCGAGCGCCTCACCCGTATACGAAATAAAAATGGTAGGAATTGTGAGTGTTGTTTCACTGATAAATGCCGGTGACGAAGGATCCCAGGCCGTATAACCACGGGCCTCAAAAGTCTGGCGAATTCCGCCACTCGGGAACGACGAAGCATCGGGTTCCTGCTGTGCCAACAACTTGCCGGAGAATGATTCGATCACACCTCCGTCGGCACCATGAACAATAAATGCATCGTGTTTTTCGGCAGTACCATCTGTTAATGGGTGAAACCAGTGCGTATAGTGAGTTGCACCGTTTTCAATTGCCCAGGCTTTCATTCCCTGAGCTACCTGGTCGGCCATTTTTCGGTCAACCGTAGTTCCTCGTTCAACCGCATCGGTTACTGCTTTGTAGGCTTCGCGCGACAAATACTTTTTCATTTTTGCCTGATCGAAAACCAACATGCCATAGTAATCCGAAACCAGGTTTTCTTCGCGTTCGATTTCTACCGGCTTACGGTTAAGCACTTCATCAAGTGCTTTAAATCTAAATTGTGCCATGATTAATTTTATTTTAAGTCTGTTTTTTGTCTGTCCTCAAAAATAATGTTTTCCAATCTCAATACTGACATTTATCATGCTTAATCTTTGTTTTTTAAGAAAATGTTTACTCCTACCTAACAAAAAAAGGGGTTATTCTGGAAATTTTCCAATTTTTCGTAACACAACGTACAAATACCTCTACCCAGATAATCGAAAGTTGTAATGCCGATATTTGTTATTTCCTCAAACATCGTTTATTTTAAATCAAATTTGATGCTAGCAATGGAAAAGCAAGAGATACTAACCAAAATAAAGGAACGAAATTTCACGAAAATAAAGTTTGCCGTAGCCGATATCGACGGGATTTTGCGAGGCAAATACATCCATAAAGATAAGTTTTTGAGTGCGCTGGAAAGCGGGCTGGGATTTTGCGATGTAATATTTGGCTGGGACTGTGCCGACAAATGCTACGAAAACAGCCAACTTACAGGCTGGCACACCGGCTACCCAGATGCAAAAGCCAGCGTTGCCACCGAAACTTACCGCCAAATTCCGTGGGAAGACAACACTCCTTTTTTGTTAGGCGATTTTAGCAACGACCCCAAATATGCCAATGCGGCCTGTTCACGTAGTTTGTTAAAACGTATTGCCGCCCGAAGCGAAGAAATGGGGTTTAAACCTATCTTTTCACAAGAATTTGAGTGGTTTAATTTCCTGGGAACACCAAACGAAATTACGGATGCTGGTTATACAGATCTGCACCCGATTACACCGGGCATGTTTGGCTATTCAGTTTTAAGAACTTCGCTTAACCAACCCTTTTTTAACGATTTGTTCGAGTTGCTTCAGCAGTTTGATATTCCGTTGGAAGGCATGCACACCGAAACCGGCCCCGGGGTTATGGAGGCAACGGTTATTTACGACGAAATTCTTCCCGCAGCCGACAAAGCGTTGTTGTTTAAATCGGCGGTAAAAGAAGTGGCTTACAAACACAATTTTATAGCAACTTTTATGGCCAAATGGAATGAAAGATTACCGGGTTGCGGAGGTCATATTCACCAAAGTTTGTGGGATTTAGACAAAAAGCAGAATCTGTTTTTAGATGCTAATTCGGCTGATGGAATGAGCTCAACAATGCAACATTATATTGCCGGGTTGTTAAAATGTTTGCCTGAAATACTTCCAATGTTTGCGCCTAACCCGAACAGTTACAAACGCCTGAGCGGCGGCGACTGGGCACCTCGGACACTTACCTGGGGAATCGACAACCGTACTTGTGCTGTTCGCGCCATTCCGGGAAGTGAAAAATCGACCCGCATCGAACTGCGCGTTCCGGGATCGGACACCAATGCCTACCTGGCACTCGGCGCCTCGCTGGCTGCCGGACTTTATGGTATAAAAAACAAGTTACCACTGGAAATTGCTCCAACCAAAGGAAATGGTTACCTGGAAACCGGGAATGGCATCTTACCCGATTCGCTGGAAAAAGCAACGAAGAAAATGGCCGAATCCCAGATTGCCAACGAGTTGTTTGGCGAAGCATTCGTAAAACATTTCACACAAACCCGCGAGTGGGAATGTCAACAAATCGACAACAACGATTCACAGTGGGAGCTGAAAAGGTATTTTGAAATAATTTAAATCAACAGGAAGGCTGCAAGGCAAAACCAACTAACTTTGAAAAAAACAAGAAAGACATGATGCAAAAACTGGATTATGCAGAGATTATTAAACTTGCCTGGAAAGAATTTGATGGCGAAAGACACGAGATAAAAGGTGTTTTTGATGTAAGCGCCAAGGTTTCCACCAATCATGTATATAAATTATCGTTTTACAAACGCGAGCCTGTTTTTGCAAAAATCTCAGAATACGGAAACTTCGAAGACTTTCGCGAAGACCACATTATTATAAATAATCTGGCAAACAATCTCGAATATCCATATCAGATGTTTCTTGCACAATCGCTTGTAAAAAGAAACGAATTATTCATCTATCGTTACCACGAGCGCGATCGTAGCGCCTGGGTAGTATTCTACAATCCAATCCAGATACGAAATAAACTGCCCCGCCGATTGGAAGAAAAACACATAAAAAAACTGGGACGCGAATTAGCTCGTTTTCACAAAGCATGCACCAACGTTTCGAACCAGTTGCCACACTCCTCGAAAAACGTAATTACCGATATTCAGAAACTAAAACGCTCGATCCATAAAAGCGAAATACAAATGGACGAGTCGCACAAAGATTTGATTTTACGTCATGCAGATTATTTCTTGGAAAATGCCGACAGCGTAAATTACAACACCGAAATTGAAACCATACCCGTTTTAGTTGACTGGAACATTGGTAATTTCTCGATTACCGGCGACGGTAAATTTTATTCGCGCTGGGATTACGACTGGTTTCGCATGTCGTCGCGCGTAATGGATTTCTACTTTTTTAGCCGCGTGGTTTCAGATGTTGGCGATCGCACCGTTTTCAGTTACAAGGTAGACACTTTAATGGAAGACCGCTTTATGCTATTTTTGAAAGAATACCACAAAGTTTTTCCACTAACACCACCCGAAGTGTATTTAATTAAAGAAATTTACCGTTTTTTTATATTGAATTATGTAATTAAAGACGGGCCATACTTTTTCAGAAAGTACTATTCAAACAAGCTGATAAAAGAAGCCTACGATACTTATTTTCCTGCCATGGAAGCAAAATACCGGGTAGAGAAAATATTGAAAACATTAAAACTCTGATGCTACAATATTATGAGAACAAATAGTTTTAGAAGTGTAGTGAAAAACTACCGGGCCGTATTTTTTGATGCCTTTGGTGTATTAAAAAATCATTCGGGCCTGATTGAGGGAGTAGAAAATACGTTCAACTATTTAGAATCGAAGGGAATTCCGTACTACGTATTAACAAACGATTCGTCGCGAAGCCCTGAGGAACTGTCGAACTGGTATCAGGAAAAAGGCCTGACCACAATTACCACCGATAAGATTTTATCATCGGGAATGCTGGCCATGGAGTTTTTTAAAACAAAACTGGCCAACGGAAAAGCAGTGGCTTACCTTGGCACCAAAGCTTCGGCACACTACCTCGAGTCGGCAGGACAAAAAACGGTTCCAATCAGCGAAGTAAACCTGGAAGATCTCGATCATATAAAATCGTTTGCCTTTCTTGACGACGAAGGATTCGACTGGAATAAGGATATCGATAAGACCATCAATCTGCTCCGCCATAAAAATATGACGGTAATTGTAGCAAATACCGACATTAACTACCCGGTAAATAAAAACGATATTTCAGTGGCCGTTGGAGGACTGGCCGATCTGGTTGAACAAATTTTAGGGAAAAAATTTATACGTTTCGGGAAACCCGATGCTCAAATGTTTTTGCTGGCGTACGAGCGCGCAATGAAGGATGTACCGAACATTAAAAGAAATGAGATTTTAATGGTGGGCGACACGCTTTACACCGATATTATTGGAGGAAATAAATTCGGACTTGACACTGTACTCGTTCTCTCGGGAAATACCTTGCCTGACAATGCAAAAATTAAAATTGTTAGTTCGGGAATTATTCCAACTTACGTTTGCGACTCGGCTGTTATTGAGTTATGATATGCGACTGGATACGAGATGCTAGATACTGGATACTTGATGCTGGAAGGCTTTGCGTTTTTTAGAAAGGGAAATCGTCAAAATGGTCCTATCTCCCGGCGCTTACGCACCGAGCTTTAAACTTTCAGCCCTTTGGGGCTATTTGCATATTGCCTACTCATTCCCTCAATAACTCAGTCACTTAAAGAAGGGAAATTATTAAACTGCTGAAATGTCAAATTGGAAACTGGCAACTGTAACTGAAAACTGAGACTGGTTACTGGATACTAAAAACCTATAGTTCTATTATCACTTTTGACTTTGAACTTTTACCTTTTGACTTTAAAAGTTGCTGCCAGCTCTTTCAGTGCATGAATTAGCAGTTGGTCATTATCCCTGCCTTTTGAAGCAATTCGGATGTGTTTATCGTCGAGGCCGATTTTATTGGAACAATCGCGGACGTACACGCCAAAATCCTGCAGCAATTTCATTTGCAAATCATAAGCACTCATTTCAAATTTTATTTTCAGCAAAATGAAATTACTGTTGGAAGGGTAAACTTCGTATCCATCAATTTTACAAAGTGCTTCATGCAATTCCCTAACATCAGAAATAACATGTTTGCGGGCATTGTGGTATTCAACATCGGTATCTTTTAGCTGCGTTAAAAAGTACTCAGCCAGCGTGTTTATATTCCAAACGGGCAAAGCATTTCTGATTTGCTGCAAGTAATCTTGGTTGGCTGTGCAGCAATAGCCCAAACGCAATCCCGGAACGCCGCAATGTTTACTCATGCTGCGCACAATTACGAGGTTCTGAAACTGTTCAACCATCGGCATGAGACTTGGAATTTCGTCGCCCGCAAAATCGATAAAGGACTCATCAACCAACACCAGTTTTAGCTGCTTCATGCGATTCAAAAAGCCGGTTATTTGCTCTATCGAGATCAATTGCCCGGTAGGATTTCCCGGATTGATAACTAGTGCTGACGACAATTTTTCTTTTAGTAACCAATCGCCGTATTCATCTAGATCCAACTGATATTGTTTATCCGCCGGCAACTGAAACAACTTCACCTTTTCCAGGTTCTGAATCTTCTCGATGTATTCGCTAAATGTTGGAACGGGAATTCCCATATCCTCAACAAAATTATTTTGAATAATCGTGATCAGCTCGGTAGCACCGTTTCCTAATACAAGGTATTCGGGTTTTACATGCAAAACTGCAGCCAAATCCTGTTGGGCAAGTTTTGGATTGCTTGACGGATAAGCTTTTATCACCTCAGGCAATTTATCCTGAAGCTTTTGAAGCAAAGCTTCTCCGGGGAAATAAGGATTTTCAATGAAACAAAAATCCACCACGCCACCCAGTTGTTCCTCTTCAACAATATCAACCAGCGATGGCGAGTGAGAAGTTTCATTAAACAGGTGACGTCTTATTTCAATTGGCTTACTCAGCATGGCTTTTAATTTTAGGGTATTAATTTTTGTGACGACAAATTTGAGCAAAAAAAAACTGCCCTACAATAAGGACAGTTTCTTTTTTATTATGCAATTATGTTTTGGTTTTAAACTTTTGCAGCTTTAACCGTTTTGATGATGCGAGCACCGATTTTGTAAGGATCACCGTTTGAAGCAGGACGACGGTCTTCCAAACGACCTTTCCAACCATCTTCAACAGTTCCTACAGGAATACGGATAGAAGCACCACGGTCAGAAACACCATAGCTATATTCAGTAATAGCCTGAGTTTCGTGTAAACCAGTCAAACGCTGATCGTTGTATGCTCCGTAAACTTCAATATGCTCAGTAATGTGTTTACCAAATTCTTCGCAAATTGCAGTAAATACTTTTTCGTCTCCACAAGTTCTCATCAATCCGTTAGAGAAGTTAGCGTGCATACCTGAACCGTTCCAGTCAAGATCTTTTCCTAGTGGTTTTGGATGCCACTCTACATCAACACCATATTTTTCGGCAGTACGCTCTAATAAGAAACGAGCCATCCAAATTTGGTCACCTGCATCGTGTGCACCTTTAGCAAAAATCTGGAATTCCCACTGTCCGGCAGCAACCTCAGCGTTGATACCTTCAACGTTCAAACCAGCTTCTAAACAAAGGTCGAAGTGCTCTTCAACAATTGCACGACCGAAAGCTTTAGACCCACCTACACCACAATAGTAAGGTCCTTGTGGCTCAGGGAAACCTCCCGCAGGGAAACCTAATGGAAGACGAGTTTGTGGATCGTACAAGAAATATTCCTGCTCGAAACCGAACCAGAAATCTTCATCTTCTTCTTCGATATGTGCACGGCCATTAGTTTCGTGTGCAGAACCATCAGGATTTAATACTTCGGTTAATACCAGATAAGCATTTTTACGGTCCGGATCAGGAACGATAAATACTGGTTTTAAAAGAAGGTCAGAAGCTTCGCCTCCAGCCTGATTAGTAGAAGATCCGTCGAATGACCATACAGGACAATCTTCCAATTTTCCGCTGAAGTTATCAGCAACACGAGTTTTAGCTCTTAATTGTTGAGTTGGCACACTACCATCCAACCAAATGTATTCCAATTTTGATTTCATGATGTAATAAATTTTATATAAATGTAGATTTTTTCTAACTGTCGTTCACAAAAATAGGAGCAAATGAAACTAATAAAACCATTTTACTAACAAATTGTAATAAATTAATACAAAATTTACATTGAAAATAGATTTTTGTCAATGCCCCCAAAATTAATAATACCCCCTCAAAAATTCTTCATTTTTAGCGTTAAAAGCTCTTAAAATTTACACTCCCCCTGCCTGATATTTATATCTTTTCGCCACAAAGCCCCCATAACAGAACACACCCCCATATTTTATCATTTTCCATCGGTACGTATTGTAGATATTATTTTGGATATGTAATTTTAATCGCACAAGCATTACCAATTGATAGATTGAAAAATGAAAACGACAATTGAAAATTAAAAACAATACATGCACTATGAAAGTTGACAGACGTGATTTTATTAAAACAAGTGGTATGTTTGCAGCGGGAAGTATGGTTTTACCTCCCTTTGTGCAATCGTGCCAAAACGTACAAATTTCAGCAGACGTGAAAAGTTATTTAGATCATTTTGAAGTGACTACCGAGATGTTGCAAAAAGTTATTGCAACAGCCATGAGCAAAGGCGGCGATTATGCCGACTTATTTTTTGAACACAAAATTACCAACAGCCTGGCGCTTGAAGACGGGAAAGTAAACCGTGCCTACTCAAATATCGACTTCGGAGTTGGTATTCGTGTATTGAAAGGCGATCAAACCGGTTTTGCCTATTCAGAAAACATTACTCTCGACGATATGCTGAATGCAGCAAAAATGGCCGCCAACATTGCCAACAGCAGTACCAGTTTTAATGCATCGGAATACAACGAAAAACTGCCCGCTAACTACTACAAAATTTCGAAAAAGTGGGAAGACGTTTCGGTAAAAGACAAAGTGCCTTTTGTACAAAAGGTAAACGATAAAATTTTCGGTCTCGATGAAAAGGTAATTAAAGTAAACGCCGGAATGAGTGATGAAAGCAGCTATGTAATGTTTTACAACTCGGAAGGGCGCTTAACTTACGATTACCGACCAATGATCAGCTTTTATGCCGTTTGTATTATGCAAGAAGGTGAGCAGATTGAAAATGCTTATTCGGCACGCTCTGTTCGTCAGGGTTTTGAATGGCTTACCGACGATTTGGTTGACGAACTAGCCAACGAAGCCGTTGAAAAAACCAACCTGCTGTTTAAAGCCAGCAAACCAAAAGCAGGCGAAATGCCGGTTGTTTTAGGTGCCGGAGGTTCGGGAATTTTACTTCATGAAGCCATTGGCCATACTTTTGAGGCCGACTTCAACCGAAAAGGAACTTCTATTTTCAGTGATAAACTGAATAAAAAAGTTGCTGAGAATTTCATTAATATTATCGATGATGGAACGCTGCCAAACGACCGCGGTGCCATTAACATCGACGACGAAGGAAACGACGTACAAAAAACTTATCTGGTAAAAGACGGTATTTTAAACAGCTACCTTCATGACCGGATCAGTGCCAAATATTACGGTGTTGAGCCAACGGGTAACGGACGTCGCGAATCGTTCCGCCACATGCCAATTCCGCGTATGCGATCAACTTATATGGAAAATGGTCCGCACACTACAGAAGAAATTTTTGCGGCAGTGGATTACGGCGTTTATGTCGACAACTTCAGCAATGGCGAGGTTAAAATCGGTGCCGGCGACTTTACCTTCTTTGTAAAATCGGGTTACATTATCGAAAACGGTAAACTTACCACTCCGATAAAAGACATTAACATAGTTGGTAACGGGCCGCAGGCTTTGGCCGACATTTCGATGGCTGCCAACGACTACAAAAATGACAGCGGCACCTGGACTTGTGGAAAAGACGGACAATCGGTTCCGGTAACACTTGGCCTGCCAACTGTTTTAGTGAAGAAAATGACCGTTGGAGGAACAAATGCATAGCACATGCAGTGTTTAATGTTTAAATTTTAGAACCATGACAAAAGAAGAAAAATATACATTGGCAAAATGGGCTATGAATCATGCATTGGAGAACGGAGCCCAGGAAGTAAGCGTAAACATATCGAACAACCAAAGTAGCAGCGTAGAGGTGCGCGAAGAGAAAATTGATAAACTGGAACAGGCACTGCAAAGCAACTTGTCTATCCGCTTGTTTGTCGACAAAAAATACTCATCGCACTCCACCAGCCGCTTAAATAAAGAAGACCTCGCACGCTTTATTGAAGAAGCTATTGAAGGTACTAAATACCTTTCGGAAGATGAATTCAGAACGCTGCCCGATCCTGAATTGTATTACAATGGAGACGGACAAGATTTGGGTTCGTTAGACAAGAATTTTGGGAGCGTTGATCCGGAAGAGAAAATACAACTTGCCTATGCTGCTGAGAAAGAAATTCTGGGAAGCAACGAGCGCATTATTTCGGTATCCAGCAGTTACTACGACGGCTTGAACGAGCGTGTAATGGTAAACAGCAATGGTTTTGAGGGCGACACTGCCAACTCATACTTTGGATTGTATACCAACGTTTCGGTAAAAGGCGATGGCGATGCACGACCTGAATTTGGCTGGGGAGAAACCTCAATAAAATACGACGAACTGAAAAAAACGGGTACCGGAACAACAGCATTAAAACGTGCACTTGATAAAATCGGTGCGAAAAAAATCGAATCGGGAACCATGCCGATGATCGTTGAAAACCGTGTAGTAAGCCGCATTTTTAGTCCACTTATTAATGCTCTTGACGGTTCAGCGATTCAGCAAAAAAATTCGTTCCTAATCGATAAATTGGGCGAAAAAGTAGCTTCTGAAAAGTTAACCATAACCGATGATCCGTTTATTATCGGAGGTCGTGGTTCGCGACTGTTCGATGGCGAAGGTATTGCAACCAAAAAACGTTCGGTTTTTGAAAAAGGCGTTTTGAAAAGGTATTACATTGACACCTATTACGGCAAAAAACTGGAAATGGAGCCCAACAGTGGAGCAACCACCAACCTTGTTTTTGAAACCGGCGACAAAGACCTGGATGCATTGATTGCATCGGTGAAAAAAGGAATTTTTGTAACAGGTTTTAACGGTGGTAACAGCAACGGATCGACCGGAGATTTCTCGTACGGTATTGAAGGATTTTTAGTGGAGAATGGCGAGATTGTAAAACCGGTTACCGAAATGAATATTACCGGAAACATGAAAACCCTGTGGGCAAATATTGGAGAAATTGGTAACGACGAGCGCGAAGATTCTTCGTGGCGAACACCGTCGATTCTATTCAACGATGTTGATTTTAGTGGATTGTAGAAAGAATTTACGTTAGATAAAAAAAAGAGCCGTTCTGAAATTTCCAGAACGGCTCTTTTCTTTTATCTAAAATATTATAATTCGTATAAAACCGGGTCGCCTAAACCTATATTCTTTAATGCTGAAAGTTGCGTTTCGGCATCGCCAACCACAACATAATACATATGTTCTGGATCCAGTAATTTCTGAGCCAGTGCTTTGTGCTGCTCAGGTGTTAACGACTTGATAAACTCTTCCTCTTGCTTCACATAATCGAAAGGCAAATTGTAAGCACTAATATTTGTAAGCATCGAATGCAACGCTCCCAGCGTTTCAAATCCGCGGGCATTCGATTTTATCAGCGCATCTTTTGTAAACTGAAGATCTTCATCCGAAATTCCCTCCCTGTATTTTTCAATCTCGTCTTTAAAAATTTGCACCGATTCTTCGGTGGCCGTAGTACGAACACTTGAGCTTGCCTGGAAAGTTCCGTAATTTTTACCTCCCGAGAAATAAGTCCAGGCACCATAAGTATACCCTTTTTCTTCGCGCAGGATCAGGTTTACAATTCCGTTAAAACTTCCACCCAACTTGTAATTCATCACGGTCGCTTTCTCAAAATCGTCAGAGGTGCGCGGAATGGCATTTTGACCAATATTTATAACCGATTGTTTTGCTCCCGGAACATCAACAAAATAGATGGTTGATTTTTCAGGAAGTTTCGGCGCAGCAATTTCAGGAAATACAACATCGTGTGCTTCCCAGTTCGAGCTCAAACCTGCAAGTCCTGTAACAACCCGCTCATGGTCAATTTTTCCAACCACATGCATTCGTGCTACTGACGGAGAAATTGCTTTATTGTAGAAGTCTTTCAAATCATCCATGGTAATCGATTCCAGGCTTTCAACAGTACCTAAAGTTGGCATTGCCAGAATATTATCGCCGCCGTAAACCAACTTATCGAATGCCACCATGGCCAAATAATTAGGATTGGCCTCATTACGTTTTACATTGTTTATCATTCGCAATTTTACCAGTTCAAACTGCTCCTCGTCCCAACGTGGCTGCAACAAAATTTCTTCAACCAGTGCCAGCGTTTTTTCATAGTTTCGGGTAAGACTGTTCACCGAAACAGAGATATTTTCTGTACCTGCCCGAACGCTTATATTGGCACCAAGCAAATCGATTTCTTCTTCCAGTTCTTCGGGCGTTTTTGTTGCCGTTCCTTCCATTAACATACTAGCCATAAAACTTGAAACTCCGGCTTTATCTGTAGGAGCCAGAATATGACCGCCGTCAATAACAATTGAATATTGAACCAATGGTAATTCGTTATGCTCGATACCATAAACTTTAATGCCGTTTGCTGTTTCATCGGTCCAAACCTCTGGTACCGAAATTTCAGGATCGGGTCCTTTCGCCGGTTCCACCGAACGATCAAATTCCGTTGGTGTTTTCGCAATCTCTTCATCTTCGGCAATTACCGACTGATTAACTTGAGTAGCCTCTAAAATATTCTCTTCAACAATACCTGCGTCAACTGAATTTTCGGCAATCAAATCAAGTTGACCTTTAGGCACAAAACTGGTTGCCAGATAATTTTTCCCTTTTATATATTTATCGTAAACCCGGTTGATATCATCAATTGTTACGGCTTGAATTTTTGCAATATCTTCCTCAATAAACCCCGGAGATCCTGCAAATTCGTTATACATAGCCAACTGAAACGACTTACTCAAAACAGAACTTACGCCATTGTAGAATTGTGTTTCCAGACCAGCTTTATGTTTCTCCAGATCTTTCTCAGTAATTCCCTCCTCTTCAAACAGCTGAAATGCTTCGAACACTCCATTTTCAACTTCGGCAAGACTTGTACCTGCATTGGCATTTACCGAAATAGTAAACTGCCCTGCCAGCTCCATCGGACGACTGTAAACCGATGCACGCGGTGCTAATTTTTTGTCCTTGACAATAATCCGGTAGAAAGGCGATTTTTTGCCGCTCCCCAACACTTGAGCCAGGAATCTAAGGGCATAAGCATCGTCGTTGTACTGCTCAACAGTTGGCCAAATCATGGTTAGCTGTGGCGTTTTGGCAAAATTATCTTCGTGATAAAGCTTTTTAGTTTCGTTTAATGTTACATTCTGCGGCTGCATATCTTCCACCTTTTCGCCACCCGGAATTTCACCAAAATACTTCTTAAGCATTGGTTTTACATCCTCTTCCTCAAAATCGCCGGCCAATACAATTGTAGTATTATTAGGCACATAAAATTTCGAGTGAAACGCTTTTACATCATCAACCGAAGCATTGAACAAGTCTTCCATTTCGCCAATTACGGTCCAGCTGTACGGATGCCCTTCCGGATACAAATTTTTGGCAATTACCCACTGATTAAAACCGTAAGGACGATTATCGTATGATTGACGTTTTTCATTTTGAACAACATTTTGTTGGTTGGCGAATGCCGAATTGGTTACCGTATTCTCCAGGTATCCCATACGGTCTGATTCCATCCAAAGCACCATTTCCAGTGCATTTTTCGGAACAACTTCATAATAGATGGTCTGGTCGTTTCCGGTTCCGCCGTTCAATGTTCCGCCGGCCGACTGAATTTTTGAAAAGAATTCATCCTGACCAACATTCTCCGATTGCTGAAACATCATATGCTCAAACAAGTGAGCAAAGCCTGTTTTTCCGGGAACTTCGCGGTTTGACCCGACATGATACATAATTGCAACTGCAACAATCGGGTCTGATTTATCCTGGTGCAAAATTACATCAAGACCATTATCCAGCTGATACTGAACGTACGGAACCGAAAGTTTTTCATCGTTTTGTTTTGTGGTAGTGCACGACCCCAGAAACAGTATGAATACCAAACTGAGACTAAGGAGAAAACTTAGTTTTTTCATGATTTAAAGTGTATTGAATTGTTTTCTACGAAGTTAGCACAAAACACAAATATTCAAAACATTGTTAAGTATCAAAATTTGAGATCAATGCCGCCACGTATCGACACAAAAAAACAGGAACCAATCGGTTCCTGTTTTTTATGCTACGAAAAATCTACTCTATTAAACCATCGGATATTTCTTGAAAATATCTTCTGATTTAGTTAGTATATCGACATATTGTGCACGCTGATAAGCAAACGGATCTTTCATGTTTTTACGCGAAAGTTTTCCCCTGAAATCAGCTAAAGTTTTATATCCTTTGTCGTCCATCCACTTATTAATATCCATCAAAATATCGGACACTACAGATGGCGAATTGCGGTAAATAGTACTTACCATTTGTACCACATCGGCACCGGCAAGCAGCATCTTTATAACATCGTTGGCATCGTAAATACCACGGCTTACACAAACACTTCCTTCAACATTGCCATGTAATAAGCCTGCATAACGTAAACTTATCATGTGGTCTTTAGGGTTGCTCAGTTCCCAGGGGTAAAAATATTCTTCTTTTTCAATATCGATTTCCGGCTGGAAGAAACGGTTAAACAGTACGTAGCCATCAGCACCGGCCTCATCAACCTTTTTAATAAAATTCAACGGATTGGTGTAAAACAAACTCATCTTTACACTTACAGGAATTTTAACCACTTGTTTAATGGCTTTTACAATCTGCACCTGCTTATCTTCGATCGATTCGCCGGTTACCTCGAAATAACCCGGTATGGCGTAAAGGTTGATTTCCAAACCTGCAACACCCGTTTTCTCCAGTTCCTGTGCATATTCAATCCAGGTAGGTTCGTAAATGGCATTCAGACTTGCAAACACAGGAACATCAACACTTTTTACCAATTTCTCTACATTGTATAAATGCTCCTTTGGTCCGGCATGTTCCAATCCAGGGAAAAGATCGGTCATCTCTGCATTACGGTTTTCATATTCGCTGAGCAGCTCATCCATTTGCAGACTTTCGAGCTGAATTTGCTCTTCGAAAAGCGAACGATATACAATCGCCCCAATTCCGGCTTCTTCAATTTGTTTAATTACATCGGGTTTCGATACTAGGTTACTTGCTCCAAGTATGAGTGGATTCTTTAACTCTACACCCATATAAGTTGTTGTAAGATTTGCCATGGTAGTATTTTTAATGATTAGAATTTATGTTTTCTTAGTGTAACTGAATTTACAAATAATTTGTTCAATAAAGAAGTTAAATTTTGTTTATGTGCGATAGAGACATTGAGACGTGAGACAGTGTGAAGATGAGACTTTAAGCACCGAAAGGATGAGGTGGTGAGAAAAACGGAGGAGTTTGTAAAATGCCAATTGTTGTTATTGTAAAATTGTAAGCTTTCATCGCAACACAAGAGCCACAATATGCTATACCCGGTGCCAACAGCCTCAAGTTGCAAAGCAAAAAAGTTCCGAATTCAGGGTTCTAAGTTCAATCCACAATCGCAATTTTTAGGAAAAAAGCAAAAGAAAGTTTCAACTTGCAATTTTCAGTATACAATTTGATAGTTTAACAATCTTTCAACCTCCCCAAGTTTGAAAAGGTTCAGCGACAATTTTCACAATCTGCGTCATCTGCGTTCCAAGCTAATCAAACACAAAAAAAAACCACCTGCCTTCCGACAGATGGTTCTATATTTTTATGTGTACAAAATTGCTTACAGTAAACTCAATGTTACAGTTAAACCGGCCATTACAACCGAAACCATAGTCATTAATTTAATCAGGATATTCAACGATGGTCCTGAAGTATCTTTGAAAGGATCGCCTACAGTATCGCCTACAACACCTGCGTGGTGTGCCTCGCTACCTTTTCCACCGTAGTTACCTTTTTCGATGAATTTTTTAGCGTTATCCCATGCTCCACCTGCATTATTCATAAACACAGCTAATGTAAATCCGGCTGTTAATCCACCGGCCAACAGACCGATTACACCGGCTACTCCCATTGCTGCACCAACAATAATCGGTACAATAATAGCTACCAACGATGGCAACAACATTTCGCGCTGAGCACCTTTTGTCGAAATCTCAACACATTTTGCATACTCCGGAGTTGCTGTTCCTTCCAAAATACCTTTAATCTCGCGGAACTGACGACGAACTTCCTCTACCATCGCAGAAGCAGCACGACCTACAGCTTTCATTGTTAGTGCACTAAAAAGGAAAGCCATCATCGATCCAAGGAAAATACCTCCCAGAAACATCGGGTTGAAAAGTGTAATATCGTAAGCTGCCGAAAAATCTTTAACCGAAGCTGCCGAAATTTTCACTGCCTGCATTCCGTCGTGAACTGCAGGAGCCACGTCGTTATAGAAAATATATTGTCCTTTAGTAACAAAACCTTCGCCGCCTTTGGCAATTTTACCAAACCACAAACGAACTTCTTCCATATAGGCCGAAATAAGCGCCATTGCAGTAAGTGCAGCAGAACCAATTGCAAATCCTTTACCGGTTGCCGCTGTTGTATTACCAAGCATATCCAAAGCATCGGTACGTTCACGAACTTCAGGATCTAATTCCGACATCTCGGCGTTACCACCTGCGTTGTCTGCAATCGGTCCGAATGCATCAGTAGCCAGCGTAATACCTAAAGTAGAAAGCATTCCTACCGCGGCAAAACCAATTCCGTAAACCCCCATGGCAAACTGCGATGCTCCCCCGGCAGCATAAAAAGCTCCCATAATTCCCAGCACGATAGTCACAACAGGAATCCAGGTTGAACTCATCCCAACAGCAATACCATCGATAATGGTTGTAGCCGGACCTTGTTGAGCCTGCTCGGCAATTCCTTTTGTTGGTTTGTACTCGTCAGAAGTATAATATTCGGTAGCCTGACCAATGATAACACCGGCAGCCAAACCAATAATTACAGCCCAGAAAACACCCCAGGTAATCCATCCTGCAAAAGCAAGTCCTACCAGGGCAATCAATATAAGAATAGAACTACCAAAAGTTCCGATAAACAATGCACGCAACAAAGTTTTTTGCGTTGCCGATTCTTTTGTACGTACCATGTAAATACCAATAATCGACAAAATGATACCAATTGCAGCAACAATCATTGGTGCTGTAACGGCTTTTATCGGATCAATATCTGCACTCTTCAGTGCAATTGCAGGAAGTGCTGCGCCCAATGCCGCAGTTGCCAAAATAGAACCTGCGTACGATTCGTAAAGATCGGCTCCCATACCGGCCACATCACCTACGTTATCACCTACGTTATCGGCAATAGTTGCAGGGTTACGTGGGTCGTCTTCAGGAATACCAGCTTCAACTTTACCTACAAGGTCGGCACCAACGTCGGCAGCTTTGGTATAAATACCACCACCAACACGCGCAAATAACGCCTGTGTAGATGCACCCATTCCGAAGGTAAGCATCGTTGTGGTAATCTCAACTAACTTTTGCTGTTCAGTAGTTCCTGCATGAACAAAGTCGAGACCGAGGAAATGCAGTCCGTTTGTCATATGATCGGGAGTGAAAACCACCTCGCTCAAAAATAAATACCAGGCTGCGATATCGAGAAGTGCAAAACCTACAACAACCAATCCCATTACGGCTCCACTACGGAATGCCACCTGCAGGCCTTTGTTTAACGACTGCGAGGCTCCGTGGGCGGTACGTGCTGATGCAAAAGTTGCGGTTTTCATTCCAAGGAATCCACACAAACCGGAGAAAAAACCGCCGGTAAGGAATGCGATAGGAACAAACGGGTTTTGAACTTTGAAAAATGCCATAATGGCAAGTAGTATAAACAGAACCACAAAAACGATAAATACTACTTTGTACTGTCGTCTCAGATATGCCATTGCACCATCACGAACGTGCTGGGCAATTTCCTTCATTCTGTCAGTACCTTCTGAATTCTTCATCATAGATTTGAAGAATATCCAGGCAAATACCAATGCCAAAATCGAGGCAATTGGCACTATAATAAAAATACTGCTCATAAGATGATAATTTTTAATGTAGCTTTTGGCTACGGTTTAGTATTAAATTGAAAATTGTTCTTCTTTTGGTTTCCAGTCCGGTTTTACAAAAAAAAGTTTTTGCAATAGACAAAGATAAATTTCTAAACGAGATGAGAAATTTTAGCTTATGTATTTGACAACAGGTTGAATATTTTTTAACACTAATCTAAAAGTCGCACCACCTCTACCATTTTAGTTCAAATACCAACCTTATAAAAGAGTTTTGACACATACAGAGTCATTGTTTAAAATTATTGCTACTTTCAGAGCCAAATCAATTACTTTTTGCACATACAAAAATGAAAACAAAATCCTTACTAATTTTAATTATTGCCTTTACTCTTGGCATATGTGATTTAGCAGCACAGGAATTCTCCGGCTTTTTTAATTTTACTTATAATGAAGATGACGGCAAAGTTGAATTGGCAATAAACCAACTCGACACTGAATTTTTATATGTAACATCGTTAGCCTCGGGTGTGGGTTCTAACGATCTTGGTCTCGACCGTGGGAAATTAACCGGAACGCACGTTGTTAAGTTCGTAAAAGCCGGCAATAAACTTTTACTAACGGAAGTAAATTATGATTACCGCGCTTCGAGCAGTAATGCCGACGAAGTAAAGGCTGTCGACGATGCTTTTGCCACCTCAGTATTATGGGGCTTTACCATTAATAAAGAAGAAGACGGCATTTATTATGTTGATGCTACCGATTTTCTGCTGGAGGATCGTGGACGCGTTGCAACAACTTTGCAAGGTTCTTATAAGATTGACAAATCAAGATCAGCCATTTATCAAGATGGATTAAGAAGCTTTCCTAAAAACTGCGAGTTTGAAGCGATACTGACTTTCACCGGGAAACCCGCAGGAAGGTTGGTTGGGAGTGTTACTCCCTCAGCTGATGCAGTTACCATCCGGCAACATCATTCGTTTATCGAACTACCCGATGACAATTATAAAAGACGTGAGTTTGATCCGCGTGCAGGCTACGGAGGAATTAGCTATCTGGATTATGCCACGCCGATTGACGAGCCGATAACAAAACGATTTATCCGTCGCCATCGCCTGGAGAAGAAAGATCCTAATGCTGCCATCAGCGAACCTGTTGAGCCTATAATATATTACGTCGACCGTGGAGCCCCGGAACCAATAAAATCAGCGCTGATTGAAGGTGCCAGTTGGTGGAACCAGGCGTTTGAAGCTGCCGGCTTTAAAAACGCGTTTATCGTTAAAGAAATGCCCGAAGGTGCAGATATGTTGGATGTTCGATACAACGTTATTCAATGGGTACACCGCTCAACCCGTGGTTGGTCATACGGCGCATCAGTGATGGATCCACGAACCGGAGAGATTCTGAAAGGTCATGTTTCACTTGGTTCTTTGCGTATACGTCAGGATTTTATGATCGCTCAAGGATTGATTTCGCCATACGGTAGAGATGCAAAAGAAATGGAGCGCGCCAAAGAAATGGCACTCGCCCGCATTAGGCAATTATCGGCTCACGAAGTTGGACATACCATCGGTCTTTCGCATGCCTACAGTTCAAGTTCCGAAGGACGCACATCGGTTATGGATTACCCGCAACCAATGGTTAAAATTAAAAACGGGAAAATCGATCTCTCGGAAGCGTACGATGATAAAATTGGTGAATGGGACAAAGTTTCTATTGCCTATGGATACTCGCAGTTTCCTGAAGGTACCGATGAAAAAGCTGGGTTGAATAAAATCCTTTCAAAAAGCATGGAAAATGGCCTCTCCTTTTTATCCGATGCTACATCTTCAAGCGGTGTTCACCCATACACTCACCAGTGGGATAACGGAGAGAATCCTTACGACGAGCTGCTTCGTATGATGAATATTAGAGAAATCGCGCTCAAAAATTTTGGAGAAAATACAATTCCTGAAGGCACACCTTATGCTAGTCTGGAAAATGTACTGGTACCGATTTATTATTTTCACCGCTACCAGATAACAGCTTCGGCTAACGTTTTGGGCGGGCTGAATTATCGATATGCGCTAAAAGGCGGCGACCAGTTTGTTACCAAAATGGTTCCTGCGGAAGAACAGAATAAAGCATTGGATGCACTGCTTGCAACGCTTACTCCTGAAGCACTGGCTATTCCTGAAAATTTATTGGAGTTAATCCCGCCGCAACCGATGGGATATTACCGTAGTCAGACCGAAAATGTACAATCAAAAACCGGAGCAACATTCGATCCGTTGAGCGCTGCAGGAGCACTTGCCAACATGGTGTTTAGCGAAATTACCGACTCAAAAAGAGCACAACGGATGCTCGAATACCACAGCAGAAATGCGGAATTACCCGGTTTAAGCTCAGTATTGGACGATATTATTTCGGCTACCTGGAAAGCAGAAAAGGCGGAAGGCTACTACGGCGAATTGCAGAAAGTGGTGGATAATTCTTTCTTAACTTACCTCGCTGCACTGGCAACCGACGATGCTGCATCAAACGAAGTAAAAGCCATTGCCTGGCTAAAATTGCAGGATTTGCTTTTATACTCAACACAGAAATACGCTTTGTCAAGCGGCAGCATTAAAGCGCATTATGGTTATGCGATGTCAAGGATCAATCTATTTGAAAAAGATCCTGAGAAATTTAAAATTGCACGAGAAGTTATGCCTCCGCAGGGGGCACCCATTGGGATGGAATAAAATGAAAAAGGGGCGAACAATCGCCCCTTTTTTCATAAAAATCCCCACAACCAACGGCTGCAGGGACGTAAATAATACTTCTCAATTATGGTAGCTATAACGTTACTCCTGTTTTAAAAATGGCAATTTCTTTAAACCCGGTTTTTTCGTGGTTTAATTGTTTGCCGCTGGCCACTTCAATTATAAACTGAACAAAGTCTTCCAAAAGCTCGTCCATGGTTTTGCCTTCGAGCAAAGTGCCGGCGTTGAAATCTATCCAGTTTTTCTTTTTGTTGTACAAATCAGAATTAGTAGAAATTTTCATGGTTGGCACAAAACTACCAAACGGTGTTCCGCGACCTGTGGTGAACAATACCATCTGACAACCGCTAAAACCAAGTGCCGATGCTGCTACCAAGTCATTTCCCGGTGCCGACAACAAATTCAAACCTTTTGTTTTTAGCGGCTCAGCATATTTCAACACGTCGACCACTGTTGCAGTACCACCTTTTTGGGTACATCCCAGCGATTTATCCTCGAGCGTTGAAATACCACCTTTTTTGTTTCCCGGCGACGGATTTTCGTAAACCGGTAAATTATGTTGCAGGTAGTAATCTTTGAAATCGTTGATCAGGCTCACCGTTTTATCGAACACCCCTTTGTTTTGAGCACGCTCCATCAGCAGCGTTTCCGCACCAAACATTTCTGGGACTTCGGTAAGAATTGTTGTTCCACCCTGCGCCACCAGAAAATCGGAAAAAGCACCGACAAGAGGGTTGGCAGTAATTCCTGAAAATCCATCTGAACCACCACATTTTAAACCGATATTCAGCTCCGAAAGTGGAACAGCCTCGCGTTTATCAGTGTGCATCACCTCATAAATTTCTTTCAAAATCTCCAGTCCGGTTTCCACTTCATCTTCCACATCCTGGGCTGCTAAAAAACGCACCCGGCTTTCATCGAAATCGCCAATAAACTTTTTCAGGTGATCGATCTGGTTGTTTTCGCAACCTAAACCGAGCACAAAAACACCACCGGCATTCGGATGGTTGATCACATCTGCCAGTGCCTTTTGCGTGTTCACATGATCGTCGCCCAACTGCGAACAACCGTAGCTGTGTTTAAACACCTCTACCCCATCAATATCCATAGGATTTACTTCCTGTTTAAACATGTCGATGATCTGCTGCGCCTGACCGTTTACACAACCAACTGTTGGAACAATCCACAACTCATTGCGAATTCCAACCTTGCCGTTGCTTCGTTTGTATCCGTTAAAAGTTAGTTGACGTTCGGCAATGACAAGTTCGTTCAATTTCTGATCGAACGAATAATTGATGGTGCCCGAAAGATTTGTTTTCAGATTCTGAACATGTATGTGTTCTCCGGCTTCGATGGCTTGTGTCGCATGGCCAATCGGCGCACCATATTTAATAATGTCTTCGTTTTCGGCAATTGTTGTAAGCGCAATTTTATGCCCTTTCGGAACATCACCAACAATCGTTAGTTTCTGTTCTTCAACCTCAATGGTATCACCTACCGAAAAATCTTTTAAGGCAATGATCACATTGTCGGTTGGATTTATTTTTATGTAGTCTGCCATTTCTGTTTTCTTAAAATTTCTCGCAGATGGCGCGGATAACACAGATGTTTTTATAATCAATTTCAGCGAAATCCGCGTAATCTGCGAGAAATACATTGTTTAATTGCTCATCTTGTCAATGGTAATCTGCATCAGCGGATTATCTTCGCTAAGCACCGCTTTAACCGCTTTTTTCATGCCCACCTGCGTAATCAGAAACAGGTAGTGGCTCACGGTAATTGTCAGGTTTGGAATATCATTCAGGTTTTGTTTCCAAACTTTATCAAGGCTCAATACTTTTTCACACAAATTGTAAATCGAGATCGGACGACCATCACATTCTGCCCAGGCTTCTTTGTAAAAATCAACGATCCATTCATCATCCTGAACATTGTATTCTTCACCGTTAGCCTCACCTTTAAAATAAGCGATCATTGCTGCCAGCGAGAACACCAGTTTTTGTGGCAGCATACCGTGCTTTTGTTCGAAGTTAATCAGCGAAGGTAAGTTACGCGTTTCCCATTTCGACATAGCATTTAATGCAATACTTTGCCACTGGTGACGAATAAACGGGTTGGCAAAACGCTCCAAAATCTTGTTGGCAAATTTCTTCAGTTCCTTTGCTGTTCCGTCCAAAACCGGCAGCACCTCGTCGTAAACCAGTTCTTTCATAAAACTACCCACCTCAAGGTTTTCGTAGGCATCGCGCACGGTTTCAATTCCGCTGAGGTACGACACTGCGTAACTACCGGTATGGCAACCATTCAGCACCTGTACTTTTTGCTCGCGGAAACGTTTCATGTCTTTTACGAACTTCACTTCCAGGCCGGCTTTTTCTGCAGGAAACTCATCCTGCACCCATTCCGGAGCTTCAATCACCCACAAATGGAAATATTCGCCCACAACCACCAGGTTATCTTCGTAGCCCAACTCCTCCTGAATATCTTTGATCTCGTCGCGAGGAAAACCGGGAACAATACGATCGACCAGCGTGCTGCAGAAACAACAAGCTTCGTTCACCCAGGTTATAAAATCGTCGCCAAGGTTCCACTTTTCGGCATGTTGCAATACGAATTTCTTAAGCATATCGCCGTTTCGGTCGATCAGCTCGCAAGCGAAGAATATTAAACCTTTTGATTTGTCGCCATCGAATTCCTTGTAGCGCATGTACAACATGGCAGCCACTTTTGCAGGAAACGAAGCTTGTGGAGTCATTTCCAGCGTGTCGCTTTCTTCCCAGCTGATACCCGCTTCAGTAGTATTCGAAAATACAAAACGAAGATCGGGATTCAGGATACTTTCTTTGTACGATTCAAATTCGCTATATGGATTGATGCCTTTATTGATACAGTCGACCAGCGAAAACTCGGTTACCGGTTTGCCATCTTTAATCCCTTTCAGGTAAACATGGTAAAGCCCGTCCTGATCGTTCAGCATATTAACCATGCCATTTGGCAACGGCTGCACCACATCAACTCCGGCATTAAAACCGATCTCTTTGTTCATTTTATCAACGATCCAGTCGGTAAAAGCACGTAAAAAGTTTCCTTCACCAAACTGAAGGATGCGTGTTGGGTAGCTATTTGTTTCAGTTGCGTTCGTTCGATTTAATTTCTTCATCATCTAAAATCTATAACCTTTTTCAGGTGTAATTAGCACTTTACTATTTGTTTTGAGTGGGCAAATATAAGTTTTAAATGTTTTCCGTTAACGTTAACGGTGGAAAATATTTTGAGCTGTTTTTATAAAAAAATGACTGAAAAAATTGTAGAAAGTGCCTGTTTTCAGCCAATTAACTCGATTGTTTAATCGAATAAAATTGTGTGAATTTTTCGTTTGGAGTTAAACTAATGTTAACTGATATGCAGCAACTTACATAACGAAACTTCCTAACCTACTGATTTCCCGTGTGCCTACACGAAAAGAGCAACCGTTAACAATGAATCAAAACACGACGGTCGCGCCCATTCATTAAAATAGTGAGTGGCTTATCAAACTGCACATGTTTTATAAATTCGGTTTCGCGAAGCACCTGCTGTTTTTGCAAGGCCTCCATTTTTAGTTTTGTATTGCGTGAATTATGCGGCACCGAAAAATAGCCCACATTCATTGACGTAACATTATGGAAAAAGTGCGACCCCAGCGAAGCATCGAGCGGGAAATCGGGCAAACCCATTTCAACAATTATTTTGGCTTTCGAGATGTTTGCCCACAACACCGGAATTCCGGTATACGGATCGCGCGAGCCCCAACGCCCCGGACCAATAAGAATATACGAGCGCCCCTCTTTTTCAAACCAATCGTTTAATTTACTGATTTCCTGCGCCATTTGGCGGGTCTTCATTTTATCGAACTTCTCCGGATCGACATAAACCACATCGTGAATGTCTTCAATTTTACCATTGCCCATTCCGTGCTCGGCATACATAAAAACTTTGTCCTCATCCACCATTTCAATATCCACTTCCACCTGTTCCTCAGTGCGAATAAGTGGTTTTATCTGTAACAAATAAAGCGTTGGTTTACCGTTTTCTGCCGGCTCCAGATCTAAAGAATATTCAATTTCAACCGGTGATCCCATCGCTTCTTTAAACAGTTTAAGCAATAGTTGTAGCACATCGGCAAGCGGCAAATGATTGTATTTTAATATATTGGCAAAATCGATCACTTTTGGTCCCGGTCCCTGAATTCCCGGAATCAAATCGTCATTTTCAATCAAATACGTGGAAGCCGAATGTTCGAGAGTTCCATCTTTTTCAGCCTCTTTTATGCGGTACTTCTTTATGGCAGCATCCTCACCGTCACTTGCTAAATCAAAATCAGGATTTGAAAGATCGATGGCATAAAACTGTTTCTGCGTATCGCGCAACTGATCTTTTAACGCCGAAGCATTCAGAGTTGGATATTTCGGACTAAAACGGAATGCATTCTCACCGCCAACCACATACATTCCGAGTCCAACTGCAGCTACCGAAAAACCATCTTCGGGCTCCATGTAAGCAATCGGGTAATAATTATACGACTGCGCCACTCCCGATAGCGTTGGGTAATATTTATCGTTGTACTCGTGGCCGATCACTTCCTGAATGACGACCGCCATTTTTTCCTCTTCAATTTTGTAGTTTACGGCATCGAAATACGCCTGTGCCGACTCGGTAAAAATACTGGAGTAAACCAGTTTAATGGCCATTTCAAGGTGCTGGTAACGCACCTCCAAATCGGCATTATTATTCGGAATGAGGTAAGTGGCATAAACCCCTGAAAATGGTTGCAGCAACGAATCTTCGAACAAACCCGACGAGCGAACTGCCAACGGCCTTTTTATCTTTTTCAGGTATTCCATCAGCCTCTTCCTGATCTTATCGTCGAACTCCGACTCAAGAAAATGTTTTCGAATAGCATTATAATCGTTAAACGAATAAATATCGTCGTACAGGTTGTTGGTCTCGATAAACTTATCAAACTCCAGCGCACCGATAATCGACGTTGAAGGAATGCGGATGTTCATTTCAGGGACAAGCTTCGAAAAGTCGATGTTCTCGATAATATTGCAGATAAAAGCAATACCTCTCCCCTTTCCTCCAAGTGAGCCTTTAGCCAAACGTACAATAAAACGACTGGAAGATACAAATTCGGAATCGAAATTTACAATGGTTCCGCGCAAGCGTTCGAAACGTATTTTCCGAAAGCTGTCGAGGCAGAATTGTCGTAATTCTTCAGGCGAATCAAAATCTGACATTTGAATAGGCATCAGCAATTCTGCAAGGTTGATCTCGCCACGTGCCATCAGCCAGGTCGAAAAAGAATTTCGGCTTCCATGATACTGCAACGATTCTTCTGGAATATCTCTGAATTTCTCCTGAAATTCTACCAGGTTTTTAGCCTGTGCAATGGGCAAACCATCCATTCCTTTAAAAACAAAGTTTCCGAACCCCAGTCGTCGATAGAGGAAATTAAAAATATCCATCGACAAGCTCTCCGAGTTTTTATTGATAAAATCGGCCCCAACCTCTTTTGCCCGTTGTGCATTAGAAATATCGTGCGATTGTAAAAGCAAGGGAATAGGGAATTTTCGGGTAGTTTGTGTAAACTTCAGCAAGTCAATGCCTGCATCCTCGTCTTCTACTCCATTTTTTTCAAATTTCACATCAGAAATTACACACAGCATGTAACGACGATAGCTGTTGATGAATTTCACCGCCTCTTCGTAGTTATCCACCAAAATTACTTTTGGGCGGGCCCGCATTCGTAAAATTTTATGCAGTTCATCTGTCGCATCTTCATTCACCAAAACCTGTGTTTGCGTCATTACGGTGGTGTAAAGCATCGGTAAGTATCGCGAATAATATTGAATGCTGTCTTCAACCAACAAAATTATCCGAACGCTACCGTTTTGCGTATCGCGAGCCACATTGTATTTGTCTTCAATGTACTTGATCATGGCCATAAATACATTCGAATTGCCGTTCCACACAAAAATGCGATCGATAAAATCGAGTTTCCGTCGCTCAGTCTGAAAAAAACGCAAATCGGCATTGTTATTTACTAGCAACAACAAGGGCGTTTTTGGCCTCATATCCCCTATAGCGCGGGCTATTTCAACCGGCGTGTGCTTATCCATACCGGCCATAACAATAATCAGGTCGAAATCGCGGTGTTGCAAAATTAGTAAGGCCTCCTCCCTGCTATGCACGCTGGTAAAACGTGGCGCAGCGTAAAGATTAAGTTGCAGGTATTCGCCAAAAATTTTATCGCTGAACTGCCCCTCACGAACAATGGAATACGAGTCGTAAAGTGTTGCCACCAAAAGCACTTCTTTTACTTTGGTGGGCATCAATTCCTGGAAAATATCGCGGTCGTTTTTTCGCTTTTTGTAAATGGTAGATAGAGATATATTGTCGATGTCCATTGCTGTTGTTTTCTTTCAGTTCCGTAAAAAATGTTTTACTAACTCCGTCCTTTAGGGCGGAGGTTTTGATGCTGTTTGACAAGCCCGGATTTATAAAGAATTTTGTACTTCGGAAGATACAAAATTCTTTATAAATCCGTTCGGTTCTGTCTACATTATTCCCCGCCCTAAAGGACGGGGTTAAACAATCTTTTACGAAGTACTAGTTTATATTTATTTAGCTTTTGAAGTTAGGGAAATTTTGGTGCTTGAAGAATGACTGGCATAAAAAAATCCCGATCTGTCAAGTGACAAACCGGGATATAATATTGTAGAGTCATCAGCTTACCGTTAGACGAGACATATAGTGAGCAGATGAACTTAAAATTTAATCTAACTTATGGATCACCAAGCCCGAACGTAATTTTGGTTCGAACCATGTGGTTTTGGGCGGCATAATATTTCCGCTGTCGGCAATGTTTATTAACTGCTGCATCGATACCGGGTAAAGCGCAAAAGCAGCTTTCATTTCGCCCGAATCAACACGGCGTTTCAGTTCTGCCAGACCACGAATGCCTCCAACAAAATCGATACGTTTCGAAGTACGCAAATCTTTGATATCCAAAATCGGATCAAGCACCTGGTTAGAAAGAATGGTTACATCCAGAATTCCAATTGGATCTGAATCATCGTAAGTTCCTTCTTTAGCTGTTAATTTATACCAGCTTCCGGCCATGTACAAACTGAACTCGTGCAGTGCAGATGGTTTAAAAATCTCGGGGCCCATGTTTTCTACATCGAAACCTTTCGAAAGCTCGGCAAGGAAATCGATTTCCGATAAACCATTCAAGTCGGTTACTACGCGGTTGTAATCGATAATCTGCAACTGGTTATCAGGGAAGTGTACAGCCATAAAATAGTTGTACTCCTCATCGCCTGTATGATTTGGATTCTGCGAAGTTTTTTCAGCACCAATTCGCGCTGCAGCAGCAGTTCGGTGGTGACCGTCGGCCACGTATGTAAATGGAACTTTCTCTTCAAAAAGTTGCTCCAGTTTGGCATTTGTTTCTGCATCGTCGATGGTCCAGAAATGGTGACCAAATCCGTCTTCTGCAGTAAAATCGTAATCCGCAGATTTGCCTTTTACTATGTTCTCAACAATCGCGTCGATTTCAGCCACAGCTTTGTAGGCAAAAAATACCGGCTCGATGTTGGCATTTAAATAACGTGTTAAAACCATGCGGTCTTCCTCCTTCTCCGGACGGGTAAGTTCGTGCTTTTTAATAATGCCGTTTTCGTAATCGGCACAGGCAGCAGCACCAACAATTCCGTACTGGGTAACACCATTCATGGTTTGTGCATAAATATAATATTTGGCCTCGGCATCGTCCTGCAGCCAACCTTTTTCCTGAAAAGTTTTAAAGTTTTCAACGGCTTTGTTATACACCGTTTCCGAGTGAATATCTTCCACTCCCGGGCATTCAATTTCGGCTTTTGTAATACGAAGCAACGATTTCTCTTTTCCTTCAGCCATTACAGCTGCTTCTTCCGAATTCATTACATCGTATGGAAGACAAGCCAATTCTTCAACAATTTCTTTTTGAGGACGAAGTCCTTTAAATGGTTTGATTATCGCCATTATTTTGATTTTAAATTTATAGACAACCAGATTTTAGATTGCCAAAAATATAAATCCGGTTTCTAATTAAGACATTTATTTTAAGAAATAATTCATTGTGCAACTTTGAGTTAACGTAACAACGTACTCGTTAAATTGAACCACAAAGAGACACAAAGATTCGCGAAGTGCCACAAAACAAGCTATTTATTTACTTGGTGTGTGTTGTCGCCATTCTCGAAAAACTCGACAATTTGCTGAGCCGCAGCCAAACCGGCATTCAGGTTGGCTTCAGCCGTTTGCGCACCGGCTTTTTTAGGTGTAAAGAAAAATCTTCCGGGAAACTTATCCTCAAATTCGGCCTCGCAATCAGGCGTAAGATCCGACATGTATTTTATTCCCGGTTTTTCTTCCATACACTTTACAAGATCGGGCTCGTTAATCACTTCTTTTCTTGCGGTATTCACCAAAATGCTGCCGTCTTTTAAATGTGAAAGCACTTCTGCACTTACCGATTTTATATGCTCGCCACGTGCCGGAACGTGAATTGAAACGATATCACTTTTTTCATAAAGGTCTTCCAACGACTTTGCTACTTTCAGTCCGATTGCTGCGGCAGCTCCTTTACTGTAGCGAGTGTACACAATTACTTTCATTCCCATCGCGCGCGCAATGCGGAAAACGTTTCGGGCCACATAACCAAAACCGTGCAATCCGAGTGTACGACCACGCATTTCGCCACCGGGTTTACCGGAATATAACTCGCGTAATCCCATTATAGCCAAGCCAATGGCTAATTCGGCAACAGCGTTTGAGTTTTGTCCTGGCGTATTCATTACCACAATGTTGTTGGCAGTTGCCGCGTCGAGATCAACATTGTCGTAACCGGCACCTGCGCGTACAACAATTTTTAGTTTTTTACCGGCATTTAATACTTCCTTATCAAACTTGTCGCTACGGATTATTGCCGCGTCAACATCGGCAATGGCTTGCAACAGCTCTTGTTTGTCGGCGTACTTTTCGAGCAACAGAAGCTCGTAACCGGCTTTCTCAAAAATTTTTCTGATTTTTTTTACAGCAACCGGGGCAAACGGTTTAACTGTGGCTATTAAGATTTTTCTCATTACTCATAAAAATTTAGGTAGAAAAAATGCAGGACGCCTGCCCTGCATTTTCTTTCGTTTTATAAATTGAATTACTTCATTTTTTCAAACTCTTGCATGGCATCAACCAAAGCCTGAATACTTTCAACAGGCATTGCATTGTAAATTGAAGCCCTGAAACCACCAACTGAACGGTGTCCTTTTATTCCCAACATACCTTTTGCAGTTGCGAATTCCAGAAATTCTTTCTCAAATTCAGCATACTCCGGAGTCATCACAAAAGTTACGTTCATTAACGAACGATCCTCTTTTGCCAACACGGTACACTGGAACATTTTATTACGATCGATTTCATCGTAAAGCACTTTTGCTTTTTCAATGTTCTTTTGCTCCATTGCTTCTACTCCGCCGTTTTCTTTCAACCAAATTAAGGTTTGCAAACAAGCAAAAACAGGAAGCGTTGATGGTGTGTTAAACATCGATCCGGCGTTAATATGCGTAGTGTAATCCAACATGGTTGGAATTGGACGCTCTACTTTTCCAAGTGCAGCATCTTTTACAATTACCAAAGTAGCTCCCGATGGTCCAAGGTTTTTCTGTGCACCTGCGTAGATCAAATCGTATTTTGAAATATCGATTGGGCGACTGAAAATATCAGAAGACATATCGGCTACCAAAGGAACATCAACATCCGGAGTAGGAATTTGTGTTCCGTAAATAGTGTTATTTGATGTATAATGGAAATAGCTAACATCCGAAGGTACTTCGTAACCTTTTGGGATGTAGTTATAAATGGTGTCGGCCGATGAAGCAACTTCAACAACTTCGCCAAGAAATTTAGCTTCTTTAATGGCTTTTTTCGACCATGCACCTGTATTTAAATATGCTGCTTTTTTATCCATTAAGTTATATGGAGCCATTAAAAACTGCGTGCTGGCACCACCTTGCAAGAAAAGAACCGAATAACCTTCCGGCACTTTTAGTAATTCTTTTACCAAAGCAACTGCCTCGTCCATTACCGCAACAAACTCTTTACTACGGTGCGAAACTTCCATTACAGAAAGTCCGGTTCCGGCAAAGTTCAGAGCAGCCTCAGCAGTTTTTTCCTTTGTAAATTCGGGCAGAATTGAAGGTCCTGCGTAAAAATTGTGCTTCTTCATATAATACAACAATTAAGGTGAGTAATTAAATTTTTTACCTTTTAAACACCACTATAAAGTTCTTAAATAGTGATTGTTTAGCCGATGAGAAAAATCAAGTTTATTTTATTTTTATGAGTTTTAAAACACTGATTAACAACACAAAAACAGCTGACTAATATCATTCTTACTGTCTCTCTGATGTTAACGTTGTCGGTATCAATCTGTTATTTCATACAAAAATATCTTATTCCAACCAACAAAACCATGTTTTCCACAATAAATGATTTTTTCGGTGTAATATTTAAAAAGAATTTAAATAGAACGCGAACGTAGAATATTGAATGATGAATTTCGATTAACAATTGTCGATGGATGATTTAACAGAAATGATTACCCATTTAAAACAAAAAACACTAATAATATACTGTAATCACCAACAGAAATGAAAGGCAACTAAAATCGTTTCACGCAAAGAAAAGAAGCAGCGCAAAGCACGCAAAACTAAAAGAATCTGTTTTGTGTACTTTGCGAAAACTTAGCGATCTCTGCGTGAACATTGTTGCTTTTTTGAAAACATCTATCAAAAAAAAGCCGCCTGTAAAAACAGACGGCTTAGTTTAGTTCTGATTGTTTTATTGGTTAGATAAAAGGCAGTTTTACTATTTCTGCAGGAATTACTTTATTACGGATCTTCACAAAAATACCGGTACCAAAAGCCGAGTATTCTTTGGCAACATAGCCCATTCCAATTCCTTTATTTAAAACCGGCGACATAGTTCCCGAGGTAACTTCGCCAATTGTTTCGCCATCGGAGTTTACCAGTTCGTATCCATGGCGTGGAATTCCTCTTCCGCTAAGCACAAAACCGCGCAGTCTGCGGGTAACGCCTTCGGTTTTTTGCATGGTTAAAAATTCGCGATCGATAAATTTACGACCGTTATTGAATTTGGTAATCCATCCCAAACCGGCTTCCAGTGGCGAAGTTGTGTCGTCGATATCGTTTCCGTACAGGCAATAACCCATTTCCAAACGAAGTGTGTCGCGGGCAGCCAAACCAATTGGTTTGATACCTGCTTCGGCACCGGCCTCAAAAATGGCATCCCAAATCTGTTCGGCCACATCGTTTCTGAAATACAGTTCGAAACCACCTGCTCCGGTGTAACCTGTTGCTGAAATGATCACCTCATCAACTCCGGCAAATTTATCGGTAACGAACGTGTAAAATTTTATTTCTGAAAGATTTACATCGGTTAATTTTTGGAGAATCTCGGTTGCTTTTGGCCCCTGAATAGCCAACTGGCTAATATCATCTGAAGCATTTTCCAGCTCGGCGCCAATTTCTTCGTTCTGCTGCACCACCCAGTTCCAGTCTTTTTCAATATTGGCAGCATTAACTACCAGCATATATTTTTCAGGCTCGTAGTAATAAACCAACAGATCGTCAACAATTCCTCCTTTACCGTTCGGAAAACAGCTGTATTGTGCTTGCCCAAGTGTAAGAAATCGTGGATCGTTTGATGTAATTTTAGCTACCAGATCCAGAGCTTTCGGGCCTTTTACCCAAAATTCGCCCATGTGCGATACATCAAAAACACCAACAGCTTCGCGCACGGTCATGTGTTCATCTTTAATGCCACTATATTCAATAGGCATTTCATACCCCGCGAACTCCACCATTTTGGCGCCTAATTTTTTGTGTATCGAATTAAATGCAGTTGTTTTCATCTTATTAAAATTGTTTGTCTTCTAAAGAATAAGATGGAACTCGCATGATTTTAAGCAATCGCCTAAATATGAAAGTCTCTCTCATGCTCGTTTCATTCTAATTTTTCAGTTATTAACGGATTCAGCACGTTTTGCAAACCGTTTATCTTTCGATGCAAGATATCGTTGAGCAAAACTATGTATTCAAAAACGGTACAAATATGAATTTTATCAGCAACAGAACAAAAAGCTTTCCCGATTATTTTACTAAATTGCTGACCGCAATCATAACAAAAATGGGCAATACATTTCAGCACATCAATACATCTCAGCTAGAAACACTTGCAGGCGGAGACCAAGAGTTTATTAAGGAGATGGCAGAAATTTTTCTGGAACAAATAAATGAGTTCGTGACGAACATGAGTTCATTCCTGCAAGAAAAAAACTGGGAAAAACTGGCACGCGAGGCACATACGGCAAAATCTTCGGCAATGACATTTGGAATGGAAGATACCGGAACGTTGCTGAAAAAAATACAGTTGAAATGCCAGGCCAATAATTTAAACGACGTTCCGAAAATGGTTGAAGATGCAATCACTCAATTACAGGCCGCCACTCCCGAAGTAGAAGAATTACTGTAACCTGAATTCGACATTAAAATATTTCAACAGAAAGTCATAATTGCGTCAGATTTGAATTTAAAATTTTGCAGGAATAACGGGTTATTTCAAAGAATTTTAAATACAAAGATGGCGTGAGAAGGACTTTCCATTAATGGCTTTGCTCTTTTTGCCATAAACTTCCCCCAATTTTCTTGAATTATCCCGATAGTACTTCGAAAATAGGTGAAAGTTTCTGACTAAAAATAGCTAAAGCTGTGAATCATTTTAATATCGAACTCAGGTTACTAAAAAAAAACGGCTCACAAAAGGGAGCCGTCTTAAAAATATTATTCGGTATTTTAATTGCTGAAAACCAGCGAATCATTTTCATAATCAATAACGATCGGCTTAGTTTTATCCACTTTGCCCGAAAGTATCCGTTTCGACAGTTCATTCAAAACGTATTTCTGAAGTACACGTTTTACCGGACGAGCACCAAAATGCGGATCGTAGCCAACAGTCGATAACCACTCGTTTGCTTTTTCGCTTAGCTCAATTTTCAAATCACTTGCCGACAAACGTTTTACAATTTGCTCGAACTGCAAGCGAACGATTTCTTTAATGGCTTTTTTCGATAGCGGCGTAAATACAATGGTTTCATCAATACGGTTCAGAAACTCGGGGCGTATCGTTTTCCGCAACATTTCCAATAACTGGTTACGTGTTTTCTCCAACACCTGGAACTCATTGCTATCATTCATGGTTTCGTAATTCTCCTGAATGATTTGCGATCCCAGGTTCGATGTCATTATAATAATGGTATTCTTAAAGTTTACTGTCCGGCCTTTGTTATCGGTTAAACGGCCATCATCCAAAACCTGAAGCAACACATTAAATACATCAGGGTGCGCTTTCTCAATCTCGTCGAAAAGAACTACTGAATACGGTTTATGGCGCACCGCCTCTGTTAACTGGCCACCTTCGTCGTAACCAACATATCCCGGAGGCGAACCGATCAAACGAGTCACCGAGAATTTCTCCTGGTATTCCGACATGTCGATACGAGTGATCATATTCTCGTCGTTGAACAGGTATTCTGCCAATGCCTTTGCCAGTTCGGTTTTACCAACACCTGTTGTTCCCAAAAAGATGAAAGAACCAATGGGGCGTTTTTCGTCCTGCAATCCTGCACGGCTGCGGCGCACTGCATCCGAAATGGCAACGATCGCTTCGTCCTGACCGATTACGCGGTTATGCAGCTCGTCTTCCATGTGCAATAACTTCTCACGTTCGCTCTGCAACATTTTCGAAACCGGGATACCGGTCCAGCGTGCCACAACTTCGGCAATATCTTCCGTGTCAACTTCTTCTTTAATCAGGTTCTCACCTTTTTTCATTTCCTCCAGCTCGGCCTGCAGTTTTTCAATCTCGGCCTCCACCTCTTTTACTTTACCGTAGCGCAACTCGGCCACTCGTCCGTAATCACCTTGTCGTTCAGCTTGCTCAGCTTCAAACTTGTAGGTTTCAATCTCTTCTTTCTTTTTCTGAATGGCTTCAATTACCGATTTCTCTGATTGCCACTTGGCACGAAGTTGCGATTGCTCCTCTTTCAGGTTCGAAATTTCTTCGTTCAGCGAATTGAGTTTTTTAGTATCGTTCTCACGTTTTATTGCTTCACGTTCAATCTCCAGCTGTTTTACCCGGCGCTGAATTTCATCCAGTTCCTCAGGAACAGAATCAATTTCCAGACGCAGTTTCGCGGCTGCTTCATCCATTAAGTCGATCGCTTTATCGGGCAAAAACCGATCAGAAATATAGCGCTGCGACAATTCAACCGACGCAATAATTGCATCGTCTTTTATCTGCACTTTATGGTGATTCTCGTATTTCTCCTTAATACCACGCAGAATTGAAATGGCGCTCAAAGTATCCGGCTCATCAACATGTACAATCTGGAAACGACGCTCCAGTGCTTTATCTTTTTCAAAATATTTTTGATACTCGGCCAGTGTTGTTGCACCGACAGCGCGCAATTCACCGCGGGCCAATGCCGGTTTTAAAATATTGGCGGCATCCATCGCTCCTTCGCCTTTTCCGGCGCCTACAAGTGTGTGAATCTCGTCGATAAACAAGATCACCTCATCGTTCGATTGAACAACTTCGTTAACTACCGCTTTCAAACGCTCTTCGAATTCGCCTTTATATTTTGCTCCGGCAACCAACGCTCCCATATCCAGCGAAAATACCTGTTTCGATTTCAGGTTCTCGGGCACGTCGCCGCGTACAATACGGTGCGCCAATCCTTCGGCAATTGCCGTTTTTCCTGTTCCCGGCTCACCCAGTAAAATCGGGTTGTTTTTTGTACGGCGCGACAGTATCTGCAGAATCCTACGAATCTCATCGTCGCGGCCAATAACCGGATCAAGTTTCCCAGAGCGGGCGCGTTCGTTCAGATTGATCGCAAAACGATTTAAGGAATTGAATTTGTCTTCTGCTGTTTGGCTGTCAACTTTCGATCCTTTTCGTAATTCCTCAACGGCCAGTTTCAGCTCTTTTTTTGCAATACCATTGTCTTTCATTAAACGGCTGGTATTATCTTTTACTTCGAGAAGTGCCATTAAAATGTGTTCAACCGAAACATACTGATCGTCCATTTCCTGTGCTATTGCCAGCGCTTTTTGCAAAGCCTGGTTTGCTCCGGAAGAAAGATACTGTTCGGCTCCGGAAACTTTTGGATACGACTGAATAATCTGATCGAGTGCCTGTTTAAAAATAGGCACGTTTACATCTAATTTTTTAAGTAAAAACTCGGTAACATTCTCTGCTGAATGAAGTACTCCGCGAAGAATATGACCGGTTTCAATTGCCTGTTGGTTGTTTCCCTGGGCAATTTGAAAAGCCTGTTGAATGGCTTCCTGCGATTTTATGGTAAAATTATTAAAGTTCATGGCTTTACGTATTAAAATTCGTCGTTATCCAAATCAATTTTCGAGCCATAACCAACTGACAGATAGAATGTCACAAGAACACAAAAATATACAGAAACATTTTCAGGAAAGAGGAAATTTGTATGAAAAAGTGGCAGATTTGGGCATAAAAAAACAGAGACAATCAACATTATCTCTGTTTCCTAACCTAACCAAATCTATTTCTATGAAAAAAACACTTAAACTATTCAAATTCTATGCTACAAAAATACGACGTATTTTAGTTAACGCGTTTAAATGGAAGTTAAAGAATGTTATAAGTATAGAAATCTGTATTTTGCTGGCAAGAAACTGATAAAACAGGAAACGTGTTTCATCAAAGATTTAGGCATAAAAAAACAGAGACAATCAACATTATCTCTGTTTCCTAACCTAACCAAATCTATTCTCTATGAAAAAACACTTAAACTATTCAAATTCTATGTTACAAACATACAGGGGATTTTAGTTAACGCGTTCAAACGGAAGTTAAAGAATGTTATAAATACGGGAATCTGTATTTTCAGGAAAGAAATCGCTGAAAACAGAAAGCGCGCTCCATCGAAAAATTGAGCACAAAAAACAGAGACGTTTTAAACTCATCTCTGTTTCCTAACCTAACCAAATCTATTCTCTATGAAAAAACACTTAAACTATTCAAATTCTATGCTACAAAGATACAGGGGATTTAGTTAACGCGTTCAAACGGAAGTTAAAGAATGTTATAAATACGGGAATCTGTATTTTCAGGAAAGAAATCGCTGAAAACAGAAAGCGCGCTCCATCGAAAAATTGAGCATAAAAAAACAGAGACGTTTTAAACTCATCTCTGTTTCCTAACCTAACCAAATCTATTCTCTATGAAAAAACACTTAAACTATTCAAATTCTATGCTACAAAAATACGGTGCATTTTAGTTAACGCGTATCAACGGAAGTTAAAGAATGTTAACACTTCGTTTTTAGGAAATAAACTTGCGATTTATGGTGTAAACAAAACGGATTTTCATACGTTCGGAGGAACAAACATTGTTACAGAACGAAAAAAACTTTAGCACTAAAAACGGTGTTTATTCAAACAATATGCTATTAAAGCAAATCAGACATATACAAATAGAACAATGTTTAAATACAATACGATACATGCCTCTAAAACAGGCTTTAAAGCAGTTTAAAAACTTTCTAAAGTGGAAAAATAAAGTTACTTTAGCGTTCCATTTCATTAATGAATCTAATTCTATTTTATTATAACTAAAATTTTAATTTTATGACAAAGCATGTATATACTTTCGGAGCCGGACAGGCAGAAGGTAAAGCAGACATGAAAAACCTTCTTGGAGGTAAAGGTGCAAACCTTGCAGAGATGAACCTTATTGGTGTACCTGTTCCTCCCGGATTTACGATTACAACAGAAGTTTGTACAATGTACAATGAAAAAGGTCAGCAAGCAACGTTCGACCTGATAAAATCAGAAGTTGAGGCCGCAGTGGCGCTGGTTGAAAAACTAACAGATACAGAATTTGGAAGTAAAGAGAATCCATGTTTGATGTCTGTGCGATCAGGTGCACGTGCATCGATGCCCGGCATGATGGATACAGTTCTTAATCTGGGGATGAATGAAGATGCAGTTGAGGGCATTGCTAAAAAATCAGGAAATTCTCGTTTCGCCTGGGATTCATATCGTCGGTTTGTACAAATGTACGGCGACGTTGTTATGGAAATGAAACCGGCAAGTAAAGAAGAAATTGATCCTTTTGAAGAAATTATTGAAGAATTAAAAGAAGAAAAAGGAATCCAACTAGATACTGATTTCACTACCGAAGATTTACAAGAGCTGGTTGCACGTTTTAAAGCAGCTGTAAAAAAAGTTACAGGGAAAGATTTTCCTACCGATCCATGGGAACAACTTTGGGGTGCCGTAGCTGCAGTTTTTGGAAGCTGGAATAACGACCGTGCAATATATTACCGCAGAATGGAGCAAATTCCTGACGAATGGGGAACCGCTGTAAACTGCCAGGCGATGGTATTTGGAAACATGGGTCTTACATCGGGAACAGGCGTTGCATTTACACGTGATGCTGCAACCGGAGAAGATATTTTCAATGGTGAATACCTAATAAACGCCCAAGGTGAAGACGTAGTTGCAGGTATTAGAACTCCGCAGGAAATTACTCTCGAGGGCTCAAAAAGATGGGCTACACTGCAAGGAGTTTCGGAGGAAGATAGAGCAGCGAAATATCCTTCGCTGGAAGAAGCAATGCCTGAAATGTACCAGCAGCTAAACGAGACTCAACAAAAACTGGAAGATCATTACAGCGATATGCAGGATCTTGAATTTACGATTCAGGAAGGTAAATTGTGGTTACTGCAAACCCGTAACGGGAAACGCACCGGAGCTGCCATGGTAAAAATGGCCGTGGATATGTTAGAAGAAGGCCGCATCGACGAAAAAACAGCACTACAAAGAATTGACGCTGCAAAACTGGATGAGTTACTTCACCCCGTTTTCGACACTGATGCAATGAAAGCTGCCAGTGTATTGGCAAAAGGTTTGCCAGCATCGCCAGGTGCTGCAACCGGTCAGGTTGTATTCTTTGCCGACGAAGCCAACAAATATCCGGAAGCAGTTTTAGTACGTGTTGAAACATCACCTGAAGATTTGGAAGGTATGCACATTGCCAAAGGTATTTTAACTGCCCGCGGAGGTATGACATCTCACGCTGCCGTTGTTGCACGTGGTATGGGTAAATGTTGTGTATCGGGTGCCGGGAATGTAAAAATCAATTACAAAACCCGCATAATGACCATCGACGGAAAAGAATTTAAAGAAGGCGACTGGATCTCATTAAACGGGTCAACTGGTGAAGTTTACGACGGGAAAGTGGCTACTATGGATCCTGAGTTGAGCGGTAACTTCGCAAAAATTATGGATCTGGCCGACAAGTTCACTCGTATGACAGTTCGTACCAATGCCGACTCTCCTGCCGATGCAAAAGTTGCACGTGACTTTGGAGCACAGGGAATTGGTCTTTGCCGTACAGAACACATGTTCTTCGAAGGAGAAAGAATTAAAGCGATGCGCGAAATGATTTTGGCTAAAACCGAGGTTGACCGTCGCAAAGCATTAGATAAATTATTGCCATACCAGCGCGAAGATTTCGAGGGAATTTTGGAAGCAATGGAAGGCTTTGGAGTAACGATTCGTTTGCTCGATCCGCCATTACACGAATTCGTTCCTCACGAAGAAGCCAACCAAAAAGAGATGGCCGACGAAATGGGCATTAGCGTCGAACAAGTAAAAGCATTGGTTGAAGATCTTCACGAGTTTAACCCAATGTTGGGTCACCGTGGATGTCGTTTGGGAAATACCTATCCTGAAATAACAGAAATGCAGGCACGCGCCATTATCGAAGCTGCAGTTAACCTGAAGCAAAAAGGTGTTGACGCTCGTCCTGAAATTATGGTTCCGCTTATTGGTACTGTAAAAGAATTTAAAATGCAGGCAGACATTATTAACGCAACTGCTGAAAAAGTATTTGCTGAAAAAGGTGCAAAATGTGATTATATGGTTGGAACAATGATTGAAATTCCACGTGCCGCAATGACCGCTGATTTGGTTGCTGAACACGCTGAATTCTTCTCGTTTGGAACAAACGACCTTACGCAGATGACATTTGGCTACTCGCGCGACGATGCCGGTAAATTCTTACCTATTTACATTGAAAAAGGGATCTTGAAAAACGATCCTTTCCAGGTACTTGACCAAGAAGGTGTTGGACAGGTTGTTAAAATAGGTGTAGAAAAAGGCCGCAGCACAAAACCAAGTTTGAAAGTTGGTATTTGTGGCGAGCACGGTGGCGAACCTTCATCTGTAATGTTCTGCGACAGCGTTGGAATGGACTACGTAAGTTGTTCTCCATACCGTGTGCCAATTGCACGAGTAGCTGCTGCACAGGCTAACGTAAAATAGAAATTATTTAAGCTATATAATTAAGAGCTGCTCTTCGGAGTAGCTCTTTTTTTTATCATTTCAGCCAAACCAGATAAAACTACATAAAAAAACCAAGTAGAATTACTTGGTTAAAATCGAGTAATTCTACGCTATTTTTTTTGAGACTTCTTGCCGAACTTTGCTGCAACAACTATAAGGATCCATCAATGGAAATGAAGCGTAAAATAAATTCACATTCGTTAGACACATTCACATCACAAACGCTGAACTGTATTTCCTCCCCTCTTTTTAGTTATTTTTTATCCTATAGCTTTCAACACATTTTATTTCAACATACACTGTCCCATTTCCCTGAGTCACAGTGATAAAAAATAAAAAGATGGAATCCGAAAAGGAGCGCAGATTTTGCGCTCCTTTTATATTTTATAAAGGTTGTTTTTTATAGCAAAGATGACGAGCCCTGCTACATTCTTAGTATTGGTTTTTTCAAGCAGATTGTATTTATGCCCTTCTATAGTGCGTGCGCTAAGCCCCAGTTTCTCGCCAACTTCTGTGGCTGTCAACTCTTCGCAAATCAGCTTCAACACCTCACTCTCGCGTTTTGTAAGTTTAAGCTGTAATTCCGGTTTTTTCGATGTATTTTGCTTTAAGCCCTGCAAAACAGCTCCCGATAAACTACCCGAAAAGTAGAAATCGTTTTTAATTACTTTTTTTATGGCCAATTCCAGTTCGTCAGGCTCGGCATTTTTCAGTAAATAACCGTTCACCCCTTCGCTAACCAAGTGAGCAACCAGTTGCGGAGCTTCCTCCATACTGAGTATTAAAATACGAATGTCAGGGTAATCTTTCCGTAAATGCCCGGTTACCTGAACACCATCCATTTCGGGCATATTAATATCGAGCAATACCAAGTCTGGCTTTTTGTCCAGCTTACCGAGCAGCTCCAATAGTTCTACTCCGTTACCAGCCTCGTAAATATTCTCAACAATATCAAAATCGTCTAACAAGCCAACCATACCTTTTCTAAAAAGTTTATGGTCGTCGGTAACTACGATATCTACTTTTTGATCACTCATCAGCTTGCAGAACTATAATTGCCCGGGTTCCTTTTCCCGGCGATGATTTCATTTTAAATTTCGCATTTGCCATTTCCGAGCGGCTTTCCAGGTTTCGCAAACCAAGCCCGGTTTGTCTTTTTTCCTCCAGTAGAAATCCTTTGCCATTGTCTCCCACAACAAGTGTAACAAGCTGTTTAGCAAATCGAATATATATTGAAATGCGTGATGCCTCGGCGTGTTTAATGGCATTGTTAACCAGTTCCTGCACAATACGAAAAACGGCCAGTTCCTGTTTGCTTTCAAAACGAAATTGCTCTCCGCTTTTCCAACACTCAATAGCCAACTGATCAGATTTGTTTACCCAGTTTGCCAACTCCTCAAGCGCAAAATACAATCCCAGTTTTTCCAGCGATGGCGGTAACAACGACCGTGAAATGCGGCGTACCTGAAGAATTACATCATCGAGATAGTTTTTGGTTTCGGAGGCCAATTCTTTTGCCTTTTCTGCTTCTGCCTTTTTTTCAATTCTCCCCACAGTAAGTTTTACTACCGAAAGCATTGCGCCAACCTCATCGTGCAGATCGCATGCTATACGTCTGCGTTCATTCTCCTGCGACTGGATCGTATTTTTAATAATTTCTTCCTGCTGATTTTGAATAACACGGTTTAATTCCAGTTGCTTCTGCAATAATCTTTTCTGGTAGGCAATAAAAAAGAAAAAGATGCCACCAGCCAACAAAAGCATTCCAATGGTACCAATTAAATAGACCAATAATATTTCCGAATTCCCGACTCCCTCCACAATTCACATTTTAGTCATTGCTAAAATAGTTAACAAAATTGAACTTCTTGTAAAATCAGAACAATATTCGGACATTCCCTAGCCGTGAATTTGATTTTTACCTGAAGTTTATTGACTCCAATTAGCAGAAATTACCGGTCGGATTTCCAAAAACCAATAGCGACGAGGATATAAAATATGGTATTTAAACCCGCAACATAATAGTTTGTAACTTTTGCAAATTCTCTTGAATAATCGAGAATAAGGTTAAACAATAGCGAATAGAACAGGTTGCCGGAATAATAGATAAGAACTGCCAGATTAACATATATGAGTGGTTCTTTCCATAAATTCAAGATCCTAGCTTCCGTCATTATTTTGTAAAAAAATAGTATTGAAAAGGCAACAATAAAAATCTTACTAATTGACAACGGCAGTGCCGGATATTGATATACGGATTGCAAAAACAATGTATTCACAACACTATAAAGTTCAAACAAAACGATAATCGTTATAATTACCCTTTTGCGAAGTATTCCTTTTAGAACTTCTGAATAAAATAGTCCGAGGATAAAAAATTCGAACATTAAGTACAAATGAGAAAAAGGCATAGTATTGTTACCTCCGAAGGAAATGAATATGCGGATAACAATCTCGTTAACGGTTCCATAAACTACAAAATAAAAAAATAAGCGCAAGCTTTTATCTAGATTCTTGAATCGATAAATACCAATAAAGAAGGGTATCAGAATTGATACCCAGTTAATCATTATAAAGCTCAAAACTTAATGCTTATGGATTATAAATACTTCGTTCGTCGCAAAATGGAGGACACACCCCAGTGTTATTGAATTTTTCCAGATCTTCCGGATCATCAATATCACCTACCGATTTTAAAAGTTGGTCGGTAACAGCGCTTACCATAACATCCATGGTCTTTTTAATTCCGAATTCAATTTTTATACTAGCACTACTTTGAGTATTAAACAACTCGTGCAATTCGAATTTTGTAAGCAAGTATGCATTTGGATAAATGTACTGACGATAGGCAGCTCCTTCGTGTTTTGGTTCTATTTCGCCTGCCCGCCATTTCCGGTATAAACGTATACTTTTAATTACCGCATCAGTATTGTCCGAAAAATCCTCGTTTACTTCGCTAAGTTTGTATACGGGGGTTTCATAGTCGGCATAAACATCGCCACTCCCCAAAAGAAAAGAAGATACTGCATAGCCACAGAGCACATATTTACCGCCATCTTTTTCGGGTTCCAACCCGAGGTAAACACGCACCCGGTTTTCATTCTCGCCAATCAACGATTTATAGGTTTCTTTTTGCAGAATGATTGGCGACAATTTTAGATTGAAGGTTTTATCAGCTTCTTCTTTAAAGTTACTTTTCCAGTTTTTTGCTTTTTCTGCTGGAAGTTGATCACGTTTTAATTTTTTTTCCATAATTTATTGTATTTGGACTACTAAAAATAGACAAAATGTTTGACATAAAAACAAGTTCAACAACATATTCTCAAAATAGACAGCACAAAGCTGATTTTTTAAACACAAAAACTGCCCGCCAAATAGATGCTGACGGGCAGTGCTGTAAGAAACAGTATAAATTTAAGGTCTAGCCTGTTTCAATATCTTAATTCAAATTCCTGTTAATAGGGTTCGTAGTAGTAATCATCAACATAACCCTGGTTATAATAATCGTCGTTATAGGCGTAATACCTGTCGGGATAGTGCACCAGGCTAAAACCTAATGCCGAAGATTCGAAGAATAGATTCCCAATTCTGAAATACAAATAACCGTTTATATGAACTTGCTCGTAGCCATATGGTAAACGTTCGAATGAAAATCCAAATGGAAGATTAACCAACACATAACCAATTCCTGCGTGATAACGGAAAAAGTGTCCGTCATAACAATAGTAGCGATTATGATTGTGTACAAATACGGTTGGACGATAAACAAACTTGCGAATTACGTGACCGTAGTGATTATTGTAATAATAATACTTGTGGTAGCGGTATGAGTATGGATTGTACCCTCCGTAGTAGTCGCGCCAGCTGTTGTGGTTCCAACGGTAGTGCTCCCAACGACGATCCCAGTGATTATTTTTATAATAATTATAGTTTGAATAATACTTCCTGTCGCGGTGGTTGTAGTTCATTGCTTTTGGGCGGATTCTGCTGCTCCACTGCTGGCTACTTCCACGGTAACTTCTATTCGGAGTAAACCGTTTGTCATTTCTGTCTACATTGTAGTATCTACGTGCTTCGGAAACTGATTTCCGGCTTGTTCCTCTTCCGTTTGAAACTGCCGGACTCGACTTTTTTGTATTTGTATAAACCCGGGATGGTTGTCTGTTTGCTTCTCTGCCACGGGACTGATCAGTCCTTTGCGGTTGACTTTTCCGGTAAACATTAGCTGAAGACCTGTCAGTAGTTTTTTGCGATTTATAGTTGTTGTTAGAACTACTTTTACGCTGAACGTCGCGACTTGCCGAACGAGAATCATTGTATTTTTTGTTGCTCGAACGAACGTTAGCACTACTTCGGCTGTTATTTGTTCTGCTTGATGACCGAACGCTTCTATCCGATTTTTTCGGAGTTGATTGCCTGTATGTCTTTGAGGCGCTTTTTGTTTTCACCTCACTTCTGCTACTCCTTTTCGGAGCTTCTCTTTTTTCGGTTCCTCTTTCTCCTCCCCTGCGCTGGGCCTGGGCTGGAACTATTGTGGTAATTGTAATTGCCGCCAGAGTAATTATCGTGGCAAACAATTTAAATGTTGTTGTTTTCATGACAATAGACTTTAAAATTCAACAATTTGTTTGCTATGCTCTGTTGGCGCCAAAATAAAAATCGATATCTGCCTTTGTAAATGCAAAGCGTGTGCCAAAAAAGCTACAGCCGCGTGTGATAAAAGTTACACCTACTAGAAAACAGGCATTTAAGCACTTTTTTTTCTAAGCAATTCTCTCTACTTTTGCGGCGATTTAATTAAAGTATGGCCCGGATATTAGCAATAGATTACGGAAAAAAGCGAACAGGATTGGCAGTTACCGATCCGGGGCAGATTATTGCCAATCGTTTAACAACAGTTCCAACACACACCATTTGGGATTTTCTGAAAGATTATTTCGAGAAAGAACAAGTGGAAACTGTCGTTGTGGGGTATCCCAAACAAATGAACAACCAGGCCTCGGAGTCTGTTAGATTTATCAATCCGTTTTTGAAAAAGTTTCAGCAGAAATATCCGGAGATGAAACTGGAGATTTACGACGAACGTTTTACATCGAAAATGGCGTTTCAAACGATGATTGACGGAGGACTGAAAAAACAAAAGCGGCAAGATAAAGCATTGGTTGATGCCATAAGTGCAACCATTATTTTACAGAATTATTTAGAACAAAGACGCAACTCGTTACGATAAAAAAACAAGTTTTTCAAAAGCTTAAAAGAGTTGCAATTGATATAAAAAACATAACGAATGAAATACCCGGTAACAGTATACGGAGACCCTTTATTACGCAAGAAAGCCAAAACAATTGAAAAAGATCATCCAAAGTTGGATGAGATAATTGAAAATATGTGGGAAACCATGTACTACTCAGATGGTGTTGGTTTGGCAGCGCCACAGGTTGGACTGTCGATTCGCATGTTTGTAATCGATGCATCGTCGGGTGCCGACGAAGAACCGGAATTGGAAGGTTTTAAAAAGGTTTTCATCAACCCGGAGATTATTGAAACCAAAGGCGATGAATGGACCATGAACGAAGGTTGTTTGAGCTTGCCCGAAATCAGGGAAGATATAGATCGCCCCGACGAGGTTACTATAAAATACCAGGACGAAAAATTTGTGGAACACACCGAAACCTACAAAGGATTTGCTGGACGCGTAATACAGCACGAATATGATCATTTAGAAGGAGTTCTGTTTGTCGATCATTTATCGCCGCTGCGCAAACGCTTATTAAAAAGTAAGCTGATTGCCATTTCAAAAGGTAAAGTTCGGCCTCACTACCGAATAAAAGTTCCTAAATAATGTAACCTTTTTTCAAAACCTTCGTTTAAGGGCTATTCTTTCAAGCGTAGGTTTTGGAAAATATATTTAAAAACATACCCTTCTTACGAATTGCAGTTGCTTTTGCCACTGGCATTTTTCTTGCTTCAATATTTACAGATTCTAGTACATCGCTTATTTATTTGGCTATTGGTATTTGCGGGTTCTTAATTCTCATTCACAAACGTTACAACTTTTATCTTTCTCCTGTTTTTGGACTACCCTTTATACACATCTTTTAAGAACTTCATTGCTACAAGGTAGCCTTCATATTTGTTGTAAAAGACATCAAGTCCGTTCTTAACCGATATGTACCCTGGTGGGCCATGGGATTTATAACCGCTCCAGCCACTAAGCCGTGCTATTGCCCAGGCACACCATGCCAAGCTTTGGCAGGGATATGGGTTTTGTTGTTTCTTCGTTTTCCCTTCTATCTCATTTTTTAATAATAACCCTATAAACTTTATTTGTTGTTGGCTAAAGACCAGTTCAGCTTTTATTGCTTCTTTATTGTTGAGCGATAACTTAAGTACCATTATCGTTAATGCCACCTGGAGTGCCATGACAACCTGTTTTTTCAATGCTGCACCAGTTTCAAGTTGCGAGGCTTCAAGTTCAAAGCCCTTGCTTTTCATTATCCTGAAAAGTTCTTCAATAAACCACCTGTTGCCGTACCATTCAAGGCATTTCATTGCCTGGCTTGCCCCGGTTATTGGGTGTGTAGTCAATAACCTCCAAACTATCGGGGGTTCTCCCCCGGGAATTGTTCCCGGTTGTTCCCGGGCTTCAATAGCCCATAATTCAACATATTCAGGAAGGTTCTTGTCGCGTAACCTTTCAGGCCTTTTTATTTTAACCTTTACATATTTTAATGCCATCTTTGCTGTACGGGCTTTTCGCTTTTTATTCCCTTTTATCTCTAAACCATAAACAGCTTTTTGTTCTTGCCCTGATAGCTTTTTATAAAGTTTCCCGTCCCCTTCTGCCAATTTCCTGTCTATTCTTGAACGCACCAGTAAATGGGTTCGTTCATCCGACACAAGGGCAAACTCGCTAAAAATATCGGATTCCCTGTCCCCAATGATGGTCAACAGTGGTGCTTTGTCTAAAACAGATTGTGTTTTTCGGGCACTTTCAACCCAACGGTACGATTCCTTTTCTGCGATATCCTGTTTCCAGTAACTTCGCTCAAATTTATCCTGTTTGTCCCAGTTACGGTTCCACAATTCTATGCTTGACAGGCCAATAGGCATTTTGTCTCCTTCGTTTACCACCAACATGGGATGGCAAAAGAAGCCCGCGTTGTCGTTCTTTGTTACCGGGCCGATATCTTTGTCTTTTTTCCCAATCCGTTGCAGATGGTTGGTAAAATTAAACTCTGTTGTGTCCTGTATGCAAAGAAGGTGTGCACCGCCTTGCTTGGCCTTGCAACTGGAAATTACACTTTCCGTTAGTTCGATATGGCTGAAACTATTATTCCCAAACATACGATATGCCCCAATTTTTTCTGTATTTGTTCTACTAAATTTGTTTACTACTGCTTTGCCGAAGTTAAGCATATCTCCCATAATTTTTTCTGCACGTTTTTCTATTCGGACATCAGGTAAAAAACCGCTAAAAAAACCCTTAAACTCCTTGACTATCACAGCTTTAAGATACGAAAAATCAACCAGAATGCCAATATTATGCTGTTGTTAATCAGACTGTTAGTTGTGTTTTTATCAACAATTTTATGTTAGCCCAACAATAAATCAAAGAACGAATATTTGTGTATAAAGGGTAGGTTTTTGGAGGAGTGACTTTTATTCTGCTCGTATTATTCGGAGCCATCACTTACAAACAATACAACAATTTACCACCACCCGAAACAAATGGATTAATGGCAGCCACAGTGCTTGAAACGCCGCAGAAAAAAACCAACTCGTACAAAAGCCAGCTTCTTATACACTCCGTAAAAACAAAAGATTCTCTGATTGGCACACGAGAAAAAGTACTGGTCTATTTTGAAAAGTCAAACGACATTGAGCAATTAAAACCGGGTAGCCAGATAATTTTTGAGCAGTCGCCCGAGCCAATTGAAAATCGAGGCAATCCTTATGAGTTTGATTACAAAAACTACCTCGAGAAGAAACATATTTTCAGGCAGGTTTACTTAGAAAACGCGAACTGGAAACTAACCGGCTACATCAACAACACCCCTCTTTTATGGGCCGAAACCATTCGCGATAAACTGCTAAAAATTTACCACGATCAGGATATCGGAGCGCAAGAAACGGAAATTCTTTCAGCACTTACACTTGGCTACAAACGCGAACTCGACAGGGAAACAAAACGCGTATTTTCTTCAGCCGGAGCCATGCATGTGCTGGCTGTTTCCGGATTACATGTCGGAATTCTCTTCTTTGCTTTTTCGTTTTGCTTTGGCTTTCTGCAAAAACTAAAAATTGGCCGTTTTTTTTATGTGCCTATTTCCATTGCATTTTTGTGGACTTATGCATTTATAACCGGTCTGTCGCCATCGGTTTTGAGAGCCTGTACCATGTTTAGCCTGATTATAATTGCCGGCAACATTAACCGAAGAGCAAATATTTACAACACGCTTGCAGCCTCAGCATTTCTGCTTTTATTGGTTAATCCCAACAATCTCTTCGAAGTTGGATTTCAACTCTCATACATGGCTGTTTTTGGCATTGTCTATTTGCAACCACGAATCGCCGGATTATGGCCGGTAAAAAACAAAGTGGGTTTGTTTTTCTGGAATTTAATAACCGTTTCAATTGCAGCACAAATAGCTACTTTCCCGCTTTCGACTTATTATTTCAATCAATTTCCAACCTATTTTTTACTAAGCAATATTGTTGTAATTCCAGCTGCCATGCTGCTTATTCCACTGGGGTTGGGTTTATTGGTATTTTCGAAAATACCGCTACTGGCTTCTGTAATCGCATTTGTAGTAAAATGGATAATTTATATCGTGTACTACTTACTTTCCGCTTTCGAATCATTTCCACATTCAACACCCGATGTTGTGCTGCATGCTCCCGAACTGCTTTTTGTTTTGGCCATCCTGTTTTCCATCTTTCTATTTCTGAATTCGCACCGGGCTGTCTTCATAAAGTCAGCACTTTCGTTTGCTGTATTCCTGGCCTCTTTCATGTTGTTTTCAGGTTACAAACAAATCAACCAGCACGAAATAATTGTGCTAAACTCGAAAGAACCGGTGGCTTGTTTTATCGCTACAAATCAGATGTATGTAATTTCAGACGACACGCTTTCGGTTGACGATTATAACTTGAGTTCTGTGCAGAATATTAAACGCCAAAAACGATTGACCAACACCATTTATTTAACTGCTAATGCTAGCTACAACGACGATTTCCTTTTGCTCGATAAAGGGCTGGCCGTATTCGAAGGAAAAAAAGTGCTGTTAAAAGTAAATCGTACGTCGGTAACAAACACTGTTTCGCCAGATTTAATTATTAGTGGCACAACTGCTTACAACCAAGAAACCATTTCAGAAGATTGTTGCCTTATAAAATACTACCCCGCCCGGGGAAACTCCTCTTCCGAAATAAAGCAACACATTCTTTCAGTACAAGGAGCTTTTGCGACCACTTGGTAGCTGCACAATTCACATAAAATGCCCAGCATACTATCATTCATTTGATTAAAAATTATTTTGGTAAATTCCTGTAAATTACACGGTGCATTTTGTAATTTAGAATGTTAATTTAATGTTGGAAGCGGAAAATTATAAAGCTTTTTCCGTGGAGTTTAAAAACAGAATGCATTATTTTGCTTCATTGAATAATACAGACAGATGAAACGAGCATGTAAAGTTTTAACCTACAGAATAGAAGCTAACGCGCGAGTTTCATCGAATACTTTTGTGAATTAACAATTATAATCAGATGAAAGTTGTTATAGCAGGTGCCGGCGAAGTAGGAACACATTTGGCAAGAATGTTAACCAATGAGAACCATGACATCACCTTACTGGATGATTCTCCTGAAAAACTGGCGAAAATCAGTAGTGAAGTAGACCTGATGACAATTGCGGGTTCAGCGCATTCATTTCAGGATTTGAAAAGCACAGACCTGGCAAAATCAGATCTTTTTATTGCAGTAACTCCTTTTGAGGAACGGAACGTTTTGGCCTGTTCAATGGCGTCGTACCTGGGTGTAAACCGTACAATTGCGCGTATCAACAACTCAGAATATCTCCAGGAAAGATACCGTGCCAAACTTAACAACCTGGGGATAAACGAATTGATCTACCCCGAAAGTCTGGCAGCAAAAGAGATTATTGCGTCGGTAAAACAAACCGCTACACGTCAGTTAATCGAGTTTTCGAACGGAAAACTGATTATGATGGGAATTAAAGTGCGCGAAAATGCACCAATTCTGAATAAAACTTTTGAAGAGTTATCGCAGGAAAATCAGCATTTGTTAGTAGTTGCAATTAACCGCGACAATGAAACAATCATCCCAAACGGAGCTGATTTTATTAAAAATGGAGACATTGTATTTTTTGTTACCACTCCAGCTGAGCAAAACAATGTTTACGCATTAACCGGTAAAACACTTTTCGAGGTTAAAAACATCATGTTCTTAGGAGGTAGCCGAATTGCTCAAAAAGCAATTGAAAAACTGGGCGAAAACTACCGGATAAAAGTAATTGAAGGCGACCGTAAAAAGTGCGAAAAAATTGCGGACAAATACGAAAATGTACTGGTAATTAACGGCGACGGACGAAACCTGAATTTGTTGCGCGAAGAAGGAATTGAAAAGATGGATGCTTTTGTAGCAACCACCGGAAATTCTGAAACCAATATATTAGGCTGCCACCTGGCAAAAACATTTGGTGTTCGCCGAACAGTGGCCGAGGTGGAAAACCTCGCCTATATGAACCTTGCAGACAATATGGATATCGGCAGTATTTTTAATAAAAAGCTGATTGCCGCCGGTTACATTTACCGGTTTACGCTTAATGCCGAGATCTCGAAAGTAAAATGTTTAACAGCCTCCGACGCCGAAGTTTTTGAGTTTATAGCCAAACCGGGAGCTAAAATCACGCAAAAATCCATTAAAGATCTTGACTTCCCGGAAGAAGCAAAAATCGGAGGTGTGATTCGCGGAAACATGGGCTACATTGCCCACGGTTACACTCAAATTCAGGAAGGCGACAAAGTAGTTGTATTCACCCTGCCTTCAGGAATTAAAAAGCTGGAGAAATTCTTTAAGTAAGAGCAAACTACCAGAACATGAATCTTAAAATCATCTTCAGAGTACTTGGTTTTTTATTATTTGTAGAGGGAATTGCCATGGGCATCGCCCTTCTGGTTGCTCTGATTTATGGTGAACACGACAGTAGCTCATTCATAATTTCGGGCGGAATAAATCTGGCAATCGGCGGACTAATCGTTGCTGTTACCTCGAAAGCAAAAAAAGATATTGGCAAACGCGAAGGATTCATCATCGTATCGATGGTGTGGATTGTGTTCTCCTTTTTTGGGAGCTTACCTTATATTATAAGTGGCTCTATTCCCAGTTTTACCGATGCATTTTTCGAAACCATTTCAGGTTTTACCACAACAGGCTCATCAATTTTAAACGATATTGAAGCCCTTCCTCACGGGATATTATTCTGGAGAAGCATAACACAATGGCTTGGCGGAATGGGAATTATCGTTTTGTCGCTGGCTATTTTGCCGGTATTCGGGATTGGTGGTATGCAGCTATTTATGGCTGAAGTTCCGGGACCAACTCCCGATAAAATCAGTCCACGAATTAAACAAACAGCAAAAACACTTTGGGTAATTTACCTGGCATTTACAGTTGCCGAAACGCTGTTGTTATGGGCAGGAGACATGACTCTTTTCGATGCAGTGTGCCATTCATTTACAACAATGGCAACAGGAGGTTTTTCAACCAAACAAGCAAGTATTGCGCATTGGCCTTCACCATTTACTCAATATGTAATTATTGTTTTTATGTTTCTGGCCGGAACAAACTTTACCCTCTCCTACTTTGCTATCAAAGGAAAGTTTTCGGTGGCATTTAAAGACGAAGAGTTTAAATATTACAGCTTTTTCACCCTCGGTTTTACGGCTCTTATTTTTATCGGCCTTTTAATTTCTACCGAATTTGGCGTTGAAAAAGCATTTCGCGATTCACTGTTTCAGGTAATTACAATTATAACAACCACAGGATACGCTACAGCCGACTACCTGATGTGGCCGCCCGTTTTAACCATGCTTATCTTTTTGCTTTTCTTTTTTGGAGGTTCTGCCGGATCAACCGGTGGAGGTATAAAGATTATGCGTATTGTTGTGCTGCTTAAAAACGGCTACTACGAGCTAAAACGTTTGGTGCATCCCAACGCTGTTATTCCCGTTCGTTTTAACAAACATTCGGTAGATCCGAAAATCGTTACCAACGTACTGGCATTCTTTATGATCTACTTTGTAATTTTTGCCATCAGCACCGTTATTTTCACACTGATAGAACCGGATATGGAATCATCGATGGGAGCCGTTGCAACTTGTTTAGGAAATATCGGTCCGGGTTTAGGAACTGTTGGACCGGCAGAAAATTTCTACCACATTAGCCCAATCGGAAAATGGTTTTTATCATTTCTGATGTTGCTTGGCCGTTTGGAGCTGTTTACCGTTTTGGTACTTTTCTCTCCATCTTTCTGGAAAGAATAATAGATTTAAAATTCCAATTCTCCTTTTCCCTGGCGCACCAAAGTTGGCTCGTCCGAAGTACAATCAACAATTGTTGAAGGTATTAACTCTCCAAAACCGCCATCAACAACAATTTCTGCCAGTTCTGCGAATTTTTCATGAATCAACTCCGGATCCGTGGTGTATTCCAAAATCTCGTCGTCGTCGTGCACCGATGATGAAAGGATTGGATTTCCCAATTCACGCACAATTTCACGAATAATATTATTATCCGGAATACGGATTCCCACCGTTTTCTTTTTCCCTTTAAAATACCTCGGTACATTGTTATTGGCATTTAAAATAAAAGTAAACGGACCGGGTAAGTTTTTGCGAATGAGTTTAAAAATATGATTTGGTATTGGCTTTGTATAATCCGACAGATGACTAAAGTCGCTGCAGATAAACGAAAAGTTGTTTTTTTCTACCTGAATGCCTTTAATTCGCGCCACCTTTTCAACCGCCTTTTGGTTGGTAATGTCGCAACCAATTCCGTAAACCGTGTCGGTTGGATAAACAATCACCCCTCCTCCACGCAAAACATCTACAACTTTTCTAACATCGCGGGGATTTGGATTTTCATTGTACAAGCGCAACAACATAGTTTTTCTTATTTTTGGCTGATAAAATTAGCTTTTTAAGTTATAAAAGGTATTTTTTTGCTGCTTTTTAGCTTAATACTGATTGTAAGACATACAATTTTAGGAAATTCGCAGGCCATGCAACGACAAATTATAAATACCGAAGACGGGTCAAAAACGCTGTTTGTTCCAGAGATGGACGAACAGTATCATTCGGTATACGGTGCACTAACCGAATCGGAATATGTGTATCTCGACAAAGGTTACCGGCACAATCAGTCGCCGGCTCCGATAATTCTCGAAATTGGTTTTGGAACCGGCTTAAATACTTTATTAACCGCCATCGAAGCCGAAAAAACGAAACGAAAAACCACTTATATTTCATTGGAGAAATACCCGATTGAACCTGCAGAAATAGAACAACTCAATTACGGGAGCTTGATTTCGAAACAAGCCGAAGAACTTTTTTCAGCACTGCACAATAGTGATTGGAACAGAAAAACACAAATTTCGCCTTATTTCGATTTGCTTAAATTAAAAACCGATCTCACTCAATTTTCTTTTGATGAGATCCCAACGATTGATGTGATTTACTTTGACGCATTTGGACCCGACAAGCAACCTGAGATGTGGAACGAAGAAATCTTCAGAAAGCTGTTCAGTATTAGTAACTCAAATGCCAACCTAGTTACCTATAGTGCTAAAGGCGAAATTCGCCGAAGAATGGAAAGGTCGGGCTATATTTTGAAGCGACTTCCCGGTCCTCCAGGCAAAAGACAAATGCTTCGGGCAACGCGACCTTAAAGCAAAAACAGCCAACATCTTACAAGACAAATCGACATATACCACTGACTAACTGGCACTTGCATTCTATTTTCCCAAATTATTCGATGAGCCGAACAACAAACACGAATGTTCGATTTTTCCTGACTTAAACTTTTTTAACATTTTTTAATTCCAACGAATTCGTTTCTGTATTTTTCACAATATTTTACAAAAAAATGCCCCGAAAAAGGTTAAAAACCAACCTTTTGACATTTTGTTAAAAAACCTCCAAACGTTAGAAAAAGACCTTTTTGATAGATATTTTCAATTTCTTCTGCATTTAAATTCTTGGATTTTGTAAAAATTCCTGTAAAATTTGAACTTCATTCAACGTGAAATTTATGATTTATCAATTTCAAATTGTTTCACAAGAGGCCCAAAACTTCCGATTGGAAGTTGCTCTGGATGAGAAACATTCATTTTTCGATTTTCATAGCATTATACAGAAAAGTGTTGGTTTTGAGTCACACCAACTGGCATCTTTCTTCGTGTCCAATAAAAACTGGAGAAAGCTGGTTGAGATTTCAATGTTAGACTTAGGTATAAATGGTGCGGCATTTTATATCATGCAAAAAACAAAATTATGCGACTTGCTACAGGATAAGGGTCAACACCTCATTTATACATTCGATTTTTTGAACGACAGGTCTTTTTTTATAGAACTAACTGGAATAATTATGGAAAAAAATCTTAATGAACCATTAGTCGCTTTAAAACAAGGCGATTCCCCCGTTCAGGTTTTAGGAGAAGAAAAAGTTGAACTTGAAACTGGTATAAGCCAGGAAGAAGAAGTTTATATGGATTTTGGCGAGCTAGATGATTACACTGAAATCTTTGGCGAAATGGACGATTTCTGATCACGAAAGACGACTGTTTAATCCATGTTTAAAAAAATTCCAAGGCTGTTCAATATTTTGAACAGTCTTTTTTTTGTCATTAATTTGCCAAAAATCATGCATTCATGCAAAAAACGCTTGTTGTAATTACCGGCCCAACCGGAATTGGAAAAACCGAGGTGAGCATAAAAATTGCCCGGCATTTTAATGCCGAAATCGTTTCGGCCGACTCCCGGCAAATTTTTAAGGAACTTTGTATCGGAACTGCAGTTCCTTCTCCTGAAGAGTTAGCTGCCGTTCCTCATCATTTTATTCAAAGCCATTCGGTTGAAGAAAATTACAATGCCAGCCGCTACGAAACAGAAGCGCTGCAACTGATCGACAAGCTTTTTCAGAAAAAGGATGTTTTGTTGCTGGTGGGCGGCTCAATGTTATACATCGACGCCATTTGTAAAGGCATTGACATTATGCCCGATGCCGATCCCGAGGTTCGGGCAGCATTAAAAAAGCAACTGGAAGAAGAAGGATTGGAAAGTTTGCGGCTACAGCTAAAAAGACTCGATCCGGAATACTATAAAAAAGTAGACCTGAAAAATCCGAACCGAATTATCCACGCATTGGAAATTAGCATTCAAACCGGGAAACCTTATTCATCATTCCGCTCCGACAGACCAAAAGAGCGCCCATTCCAAATACTGAAAATCGCGCTAAACTGCGATCGACAGGTGCTGCACAACCGTATTAACTTAAGGGTCGACAAAATGATGGAAGCCGGGCTGGAAAAAGAAGCCCGGAGTGTATATCACAAAAAACACTTGAATTCGTTAAATACTGTGGGCTATCAGGAACTGTTCGCTTATTTTAACGGAGAGATCCCGCGAGAGAAAGCGATTGAGTTAATAAAACGCAACTCGAGGCGTTATGCGCGCAAACAAATTACCTGGTTCCGCCGCGACGAAACAGTAAAATGGTTTGAACCTACCGACACGAAAGAAATAATCGACTGGATCAATGATCAAATCAAATAATATGGCGCAATTTATTATTCGTGTTTACGGACTGGTTATCAACGAAAGGAAAGAAATTTTGCTTTCGGATGAATTTGTGTTGAACACAAAAATGACCAAGTTTCCGGGTGGCGGACTGGAATTTGGAGAAGGATTGGTTGATGGCTTAAAACGAGAGTTTGAAGAAGAATGCAACGGGCAAGAGATTGAGAACATCAGGCATTTTTACACCACCGACTTTTACCAAAAAGCATTGTTTTTCGACGATGCTCAGTTGATCAGCATTTACTATCTAGCAGACCTGAAACAGCCGTTAAAATTTGAGATATCAGCAAAAGCATTCGACTTTGAAATTGATGCCGGCGAAACACAAAGCTTTCGTTGGATAAAAATAGAAGACTTAAAAGACGACGATATTACTTTCCCAATTGATAAATTTGTTCTGAATAAATTAAAAGCAACTTTTAGTGAGTAACACGCTACAGCAAATCAGGCAGCTTTCGGCCAAAACTGTTTCCTGAAGAAAAAGAGGCAATCCGGCAACCGCATTTCATATGAAAAAAATAGAGCAAACTTTATTCATAAATGACATCTAATAATAATAAGGCCCTGTTTCTCGACCGCGACGAAACCATTAACGTAAAAAAACTACGTGTTCCGAATTGAAGATTTTGAATTTATCCCTGGCATTTTCGAATTGCAGAAAGATTACCAGCGCAAGGGTTTTATGTTGTTCGTCATAACCAACCAATCGGGCATTGCACGAAAATATTATACCGAAGACGATTTTTTTCGTTTAAACAATTGGATGATCCGGCAGTTTCAGAAACGAGGGATAGAAATAACAAAAGTTTATCATTGTCCGCACCACCCTGAAATTACGGGAAAGTACAATTGCAGAAAACCCAAACCCGGAATGATTTTGCAGGCCATTCAGGAATTTAATATCGATCCTGTTAACTCAGTGTTGATAGGAGACAAAAAAAGAAATATTTTAGCAGGACAGAGAACAGGGATAGGAAAGAATTTATATATTCAAAACTTATTACAGACAGGTTTAGATTAAGGATCAGACAAAGGCAAAGTGCAACATTTTACAAAAGCAGAAATAAGGCATATTGAAGACCGCTATCAGGATTTTCTGAAGATCATTAAAGATAAGTTTGATGAAGGGCGGTTGGCACGTATTGAGAAAGCATTTCGCTTCTCCAATGCAGCGCACCATGGCATAAAACGCAAATCAGGCGAACCTTTTATCATTCATCCCATTGCAGTTGCGCGTATTGTTGCGGTTGATTTGGGATTGGGCGCTACATCGATTGTTGCAGCCTTATTACACGATGTTGTTGAAGACACCGAATACCGTTTATCGGATATTGAAAACATGTTTGGAACACGAGCATCCAGAATTGTTGACGGATTGACAAAACTTTCAGGCGACTTTGATGCCAAACATGCGCTTACACTAAAAAAAATGTTGATGACCCTTTCGGACGATGTGAGGGTTATTTTGATAAAAATTGCGGATCGTTTGCACAACATGCGAACCCTGGATTCGATGCCAGCATACAAAAAAATTAAAATTGCCGGCGAAACACTTTTCCTTTATGTGCCGCTTGCGCACCGCCTGGGTTTACATGCCATAAAAAGCGAACTGGAAGACCTGAGCTTTAAGCACAAACACCCTGAAGAATACGAACAAATTCAATACCTGCTGCACAACCAGGCAGAAAAACGAAATTATCTGGTAAACGAATTCACCAGCCCGATTATTGAAAAACTGAAAGAAGAAGATGTTGACTGTAAGGTAGAACACCGGCTAAAAACCAGCTACTCCATTTGGCAAAAAATGCAAAAAAAGGCAGTAGCGTTTAACGAGGTTTACGATATTCTGGCTATTCGTATCATTGTAAATTCGAAAAAAGGGATCTCGGAAAAACGACAGTGCTTTGATGTGCTCTCAATTGTTACCGATATTTACAAACCAAAACCCGACCGCATTCGCGATTGGATTACCATGCCCAAAGCAAATGGTTACGAATCGTTACATGTCACAGTAATGGGGCCGCAAGGTCATTGGGTCGAGATCCAGATACGCACCGACAGAATGGACGATGTGGCCGAACACGGTTTTGCTGCACACTACCGTTACAAAGACATCCGTAATTTTGAAAACGAACTGGATCCGTGGATTGAACGAATTCGCGAATTGTTGCAAAGTTCCGATTCTGATGCTTTCGAATTTCTGGATGATTTTAAACTCAACCTTTTTTCTTCAGAGATAAATGTTTTTACACCAAAAGGCGATATGTTTTCGTTGCCGTTGGGATCGACCGTAATCGATTTTGCTTACGAAATACACACAGAACTAGGAAATAAATGTATTGGTGCCAAAATAAATACCAAGCTGGTACCGATCAGTCATGTGCTCGAAAACGGAGATCAAATTGAAATTCTAACCTCAGAAAATCAGACTCCAAAACTGGAGTGGCTGAAGTTTTCAGCATCGCCAAAAGCAAGAGGTAAAATCAAAAATGTATTTCGTCTCGAGAAAAGCAAACATACCGACAAAGGCAAGGAAATTATTGAACAGCTTTTTAAAGAAATAAACGCTCCGTTAACCTCGAATAACCTGAAAAAATTAACGGCACACTTTAATCTGAACAACAAAGAACAGTTGTATTCCGAAGTGGGAATGGGATTTCTGGAGCTGGATGATGTGAAAGACATTATCGGGAAAAAATCGGAGAGCAAACTAGTAAAATACTGGAACATTACGTTTGGATCGGGTAATAAAAACAAGGAAGAAAAAACACCCGAAAATCAAAAAATTGATAAGAAAAAGCCATTTCTTTTAAAAGAAAATCAGGATAATATAAAATTCTCGCTGGCAAAATGCTGCAATCCAATCCCCGGAGAACCGGTTGTTGGATACCTAACAACCGACGATCATGTAATTATTCATAAAGTAAAATGCCGCGAGCTGGAAAAATTTATTGCCAACCAGGGTGAAAAAATAATCCAGGCCGAATGGACAAAATTCAAACGCCAGTCGTACCTCACCCGGTTGCATTTACAAGGTTTCGACCGTATGGGAATTGTAAACGAAGTAACTACGCTAATATCTAAGGGCCACAATATTAACATGCGTTCAGTAAAATTCGATACGCACGATGGAATTTTTATGGGCGACCTGTTTTTATACATCCACAACACAAACGATTTAGACAACTTAATCAGCAAGCTAAGAACCATTAAAGGCATTGATAGTGTAAATCGTGTAGAAAACCTTGAGGATTAATTTATATTCATTCTAAAAGATAATTTTTTTTTCTATTTTTGGCCTATTTAAAATTGGTTTAATTATGAATAACCAGAAGACCAGAGAAACTGTGCGCAACATGTTTACCGAGTACCTTGAGAAGAACGGTCACCGGAAAACACCCGAAAGATTTGCAATTCTTGACGAGATTTATTGTCGCGAAGGGCATTTCGATATTGAGTCGTTATACATTTCGATGAAGAATAATAATTACCGGGTAAGCCGCGCTACATTATACAATACCATCGATTTGCTGCTCGATTGCAAGTTGGTTGTAAAACACCAGTTTGGTAAAAACATTGCACAGTTCGAGAAGGCATTTGCAACACTTCAGCACGATCACCTTATCGACACGACAAATGGTACTGTTGTAGAGTTTTACGATCCTCGTATTCGCGAGATTATTGAAGATGCCTGCAACAAAAACGATTTTAAACTGTCGCACCACACGCTTTATATCTACGGCGAAAGCACAAAAAAAGAATAAAGCTGTTAATTCTTAATAGATTATAAATTAAATGCAGGGTGCTGGTATTTTTATTGCAGAGCATAAAATATTTAGTACTTTTAACTGCTTAATTTGAAAGCCGTGAAAGGTTAATCTTGAACGATTAAGTTTTCGCGGTTTTGCATGTAAAATAAAAATCAAAACTCAAAATGAAGGTAGATGTATTGTTGGGCCTGCAATGGGGCGACGAGGGAAAAGGTAAAATTGTTGACGTATTTACTCCGGAGTACGATGTTATAGCTCGTTTTCAGGGAGGGCCAAACGCCGGCCACACCCTTGAATTCAACAATATCAAACATGTTTTGCATACAATTCCTTCGGGCATTTTCCGCGAAAACAAAATCAATGTAATTGGTAACGGTGTTGTTATCGACCCAATCGTTTTCAAAAAAGAAATTGAGTCGTTGAGTAAAATCGGTGTCGATATCTCGAAAAACCTTTACATTTCGAAAAAGGCGCACATGATTTTGCCAACACATAAGATTTTGGACGCTGCATCGGAGCAGAAAAAAGGCGATACAAAAATTGGTTCAACCTTAAAAGGAATCGGGCCAACTTATAAAGATAAAATTGGCCGTGACGGTTTGCGTGTTGGCGACCTTGTTCACGGATTCGAAGAAAAATATACTGCACGCATCAACAACCACAAAGTAATGTTAAGCGAGTTCTTTAAGTACGACTACGAAGCTTTGCTTAACGAATGCGAAAAAGAATGGTTTGAAGGTGTTGAAGTGCTGAAATCCTTCAACCTGGTTGATAGCGAGCACATGATTAACGATGCATTAAAAGCTGGTAAATCGGTGTTGGCCGAAGGCGCGCAGGGAACTTTACTTGACATCGATTTCGGATCGTATCCGTTTGTAACCAGCTCGAACACCATTTGCGCTGGAGCTTGTACCGGTCTGGGACTTGCACCAAATGCAATCGGTAAAGTTTTCGGAATTTTTAAAGCTTACTGTACACGCGTTGGAATGGGTCCGTTCCCTACCGAACTTTTCGATGAAACAGGCGAAAATCTGCGTACTGCCGGTAATGAGTTCGGATCGACAACCGGTCGTCCACGACGTTGCGGCTGGCTCGACTTGGTAGCTTTGAAATACACTTGTATGCTGAATGGTGTTTCCGAACTGATTATGATGAAAGCCGATGTGCTGGATGATTTCGACACGATTAAAGTTTGTGTAGGTTACGAAATTGATGGTGAAGTTGTAGAGCACTTCCCATTTGAATTGGACGACCATGTAAAACCTGTTTATGTTGAGCTACCCGGCTGGAAAACTGATCTTACCAAGATCAAAGATCAGAACGAATTCCCGGAAGAACTGAACAACTACATTAACTTTATTGAAGACGAAATGGGCATTCCTATTTCGCTTGCATCAGTTGGCCCGAACAGGGAGCAAACAATTATGCTCGAAAAAGAATAAACAAAGATATTTTATACCGAAAACGCTGTTCATTTATTGAGCAGCGTTTTTTGTTTTATCTTATTACCTCTGGATTTCAAAAAGATTACCTAATATTTCTGTAACCATTCGTTCAGATTAAGTATAAAAAACAGACCGATTTACAATTTCCCCTCCGTGTTCTGAACATAAACATTCGGTTAAATTATTAATAGATCATTTAAATAGTTATAATTCTTAATTATCTTTAAGCATCTCAGTGGGGGGCAAAATGGGATCAATATTTAAGGAAACATTAGGATTATATACCGATTTGTATGAGCTGACTATGGCTCAGGGATACTTTTTTTGTCAAAAAAAAGACCAGCAGACTTCGTTCGATTATTATTTCAGAACCAATCCGTACAAAGGTGGATTTACCGTTTTTGCAGGTTTGCAGGATTTTATCGATGCCCTGCAGGATTTCACGTATTCCAAATCGGATCTGGAATTTCTCAAAGCAAATGGTTTTAAAGATGAATTTTTGGAATACCTGCGCGACTTCAAATTTTCAGGGGATATTTACAGCGTAAAAGAAGGTGAAATTGTATTTCCGAACGAACCGCTGTTGTCGGTTGAAGGAAATATTATTGAATGCCAGCTGCTGGAAAGTATTTTGCTGAATATTCTGAATTTCGAATCGCTGATTGCCACAAAGGCTTTCCGCATCAAACATATTTCGGGGCAAAAGTTATTTGCCGATTTCGGCCTGCGGCGTGCTCAGGATTTTGGAGCCATTCATGCCAGCCGGGCTGCCTGTATCGGCGGTGCGTCATCCACATCGAACACACTGGCCGGAAAAATTTACGATATTCCTGTTAGCGGTACCATGGCACACAGCTGGGTGCAAAGTTTCGATTCGGAGCTGGAAGCTTTCAGGGCTTTTGCAGAAACCAATCCCGACAATACTATATTATTGGTTGACACATTCGACACCTTAAAATCCGGTGTTCCCAATGCCATTACAATTGGTCATGAAATGGCTGCAAGAGGAGAAAAACTAAAGGCCATTCGATTGGATAGCGGCGACCTGGCTTACCTCAGTAAAAAAGCCCGGAAACAATTGGACGACGCAGGATTACCGGATGTTCAGATTCTGGCATCGAACCAACTGAACGAATACGTTATAAAAACCTTGTTGCTGGACCAAAATGCGGCTATCGACGGATTCGGAATCGGCACCGAGATGATAACAGGGAAAAGCGACGCGGCCCTGGATGGTGTTTATAAACTCACCGAGATTGACGGAGAGCCAAAAATGAAGTTCTCGGAAAATATCGAAAAAATTACCCTGCCCGGAAAAAAACAACTGGTAAGGTATTTTGATGAAGAAGGCAAGTTCTACCGCGATGGAATTCTGCTGCAAAATGAAAAGCAGGAAGAAGTTGATACGATCTATCACCGGATTTATCCCGAAAAAAATACAGAAGTATCGAAACTAAAATGTGAACTTCTTCGCGAAAAAGTGGTTGAACAAGGAAACATTTTGCTTCAACACAAAAGTCCGCTGGAAATTTACGAATACCTAAAAAGCCGGGCCGCTTTATTGCCCGACGAGCATAAACGTTTTATCAGTCCGCACTTGTATAAAGTGGGCATTTCGAATAAATTAATGGCTACCCGCAACGCTCTAACGCAAAAATTAAGAACGTTACACTAAGTTATTTTATGACAGAGATTACACGACCTACACTAATTATTGACAAAGAAGTTTGCCTGCAAAACATTGAACGGATGGCTAAAAAAGCGGAGAAGTACAATCTTCGGTTGAGGCCCCATTTCAAAACGCATCAGGCAGCAAAGGTCGGTGAGTGGTTTAAACGTTTCGGAGTCAGCCAGATTACTGTTTCGTCGGTGCTGATGGCTGAATACTTTGCATCGAACGGATGGAATGATATAACGCTTGCGTTTCCATTGAATATTCAGGAGATAAGCCGGATTAACCGTTTGGCAGACTCCATAAAACTAAATGTACTGGTTGAAAACAAAGAGGCAGCAGAAGTGCTGGCTAATAAAGCAACCAACCCAATTGGCGTGTATTTAAAAATCGACACCGGATACAACCGCACCGGAATTCCAGCCGGCAGAACGGGGCGCATCGATTCAATTCTCGATATTTTGCGCAAAAACAGCAAACTAAGCTTTAAAGGATTTCTTACTCACACCGGCCATACGTATACAGCACTATCAACCAACGAAATATTCAGCAGCCATTTTGATGCCTTGCTAAAATTGAAAAAGCTAAAAAACAGGTATCACAAAAACTATCCGGCAATGGAACTGAGCATGGGAGATACACCGTCGGCCAGCATTTGTGGAAATTTCGATGGGATAGATGAAATTCGTCCCGGCAATTTTGTTTTTTACGACCTGATGCAACACAACCTGGGAGTTTGTGAAATTAGCGACATAGCCGTAAAAGTTGTGTGCCCGGTAGTGGCGAAACATGTTTCGAGAAACGAAATTGTGATTTACGGAGGCGCTGTACATTTCTCGAAAGACACGCTGCAAAATACCGATGGAAAAGAATTGTATGGGCGGATCATTATCAACCAGGACAAGGAAAAGGTTTTGCTTGACACCAAAAATTACCTGTCGCGCCTTTCGCAGGAACACGGTGTATTAAAAGTTACACCCACCAATTTTAAACAAATAAAAGTGGGCGATCTGGTGGAAATCATTCCCGTTCATTCGTGCCTAACAGCAAATATGATGGGACACATGATTACCACTGACGGCGAGTTTATTGAAATGATGCCAAAATATTAAACTATCGATGAAACCGCGTTTAAACATCATCACCCTGGGAGTTCAGGATTTAAGCAGATCAAGATCTTTTTACCAAGAAGCACTTGGCTGGGAACCAACAAAAGACAGCGACGATAACATTGTATTCTTCAACCACGGAGGAATTATTTTAGGCCTCTACCCTATAGACAAGCTGGCCGAAGATGCTGAATTAAGCCCAGCCAGAAGTGGTTTTTCAGGTGTTACATTGGCCATCAATCTGGATACAAAAGAAGCCGTTCAGGAATTGTATAATACGGTTATTGAAAACGGAGGCAAATCGCTTGTTGAACCACGCGATACATTTTGGGGAGGTTTCGATGCTTACTTTGCCGATCCCGACGGGCACGCCTGGGAAATTGCCTGGGCACCGTTTTGGAAATTCGATGAACAGGGCAGTCTCATTATGGAATAAAAAAAATGCCACCACAATGTTGTGATGACATTTTCATATATCGTTTTGCAAAATTCTATTTTTCAGGAATAACTTCCAGTGTAGCGACCAAAAACTCCCAGAATTTCTTAACTGTTTCAATATTTACTTTTTCATCCGGAGAGTGCGGGAAACGAATAGTCGGACCAAACGAAATCATATCCCAATGCGGGTAGTTTTTTGCCAAAATACCACACTCTAAACCGGCATGAATTCCCATAATCTTTGGCACTCTGCCCCATTTGTCATTATACACGTTCTGCATAGTTCTCAAAATCGGCGATTCCATGTTTGGTTTCCACCCCGGATAAGCACCCGAGAAAGTTATTTTGGCACCGGCCAATTCAAATACGGCTTTTAAACGTGATGCTAATTCATTTTTTGCCGAATCAACCGAGCTGCGCATTAAACAACCACCATTTATAGTTTTGCTTGCAGCATCCGATTTCAAAATTGCCAAGTTGGTCGAAGTTTCCACCAGTCCTTTCATACTGTCGCTCATTCGGATAACACCGTTCGGACAGGCAACAACTGCTTTTGTTACATTTTTCTGAGTTACCTCATCAATAATTGTGGCAGGTAATTCGGTTTGCTCTACAGAAATATCCATATCAGGTTCGGTAGCTGCCAGCTCAGCTTTTACTTCATCAGCAATTTCATCAACCAAAGCAATAAAATCAGCCACTTTTGCTTCTTCAACCACAACAACTCCAAACGCCTCGCGCGGAATGGCATTTCTCAAACTTCCGCCATCAATGCTCGCCAAACGAACGCCCAATTCTTCAGCCGCATTGATAATCCGGAAAAATGTTTTAATCGAATTTCCGCGGCCCAGAATAATATCCATTCCCGAGTGACCACCTTTTAATCCTGTAACGCTGATTTGCAAAGCCACAAAACCAACCGACACTTCTTCCTCGGTATAACTGAAAGTAATATTTGCATCTTCACCTCCGGCACAGCCAACATACAACTCCCCCTCGTCTTCCGAGTCGGTATTGATCAGGATTTCAGCATCAAGCATACCGGCTTTTAATCCGTTGGCTCCGTCCATTCCGGTTTCTTCGGTAGCGGTAAGCAATACTTCAATTGGTCCGTGCTTTAAGTCTTTCGATGCTAAAACGGCCATTGCTGCCGACGAGCCAATTCCATTATCAGCCCCCAGCGTTGTTCCGTTGGCAGTTACCCAATCGCCATCGACGAAAGCCTCTATCGGATCGGTTTGAAAATCATGAACTTTATCGCTGTTCTTTTGCGGAACCATATCGAGGTGACCTTGCAGAACCACCGTTTTACGGTTTTCCATACCGGGTGTTGCCGGCTTTTTTATAATCACATTTCCGGCTTCGTCTTTACTAGTTTCCAAGCCCAGTTTTTCACCAAAACTTACGGCCCAATTCTGAATTTGCTCTTCGTGGTTTGAAGGACGTGGAATTTGGGTCATTTCAGAAAATATCTCCCACACATTTTGTGGCTCGAGATTTTTAATATCTACACTCATAATAATGCGTTTTTTACTTCAGGTTAAAAACCTGCAATTTTATAGAACAAAGTAAGCAACAAATGAAAAAACATTTTGTGCATTTTTTGCTTAAAACTTTTTAAAAGACGATAAAATTAGGTAGAAGAAAGGAAAAGCTGATATGTTTCACGGAATTCTTTGAAGATAATTGATATTTTAGCGAGCTTTAGAAAATAAAAGATAAAGATATTATGAGTAGAGATGCAAATAAAGCCTTTTTTGGTCACCCGATCGGGCTTTCAACACTATTTGCCAGTGAAATGTGGGAACGCTTTAGTTACTATGGAATGCGAGCCTTGCTGGTTCTTTTCCTTACAGCAACTTTTGCTTCGGGCGGATTTGAAATGGCAGAACTTGACGCCTTTACCATTTATGGTATTTTCACAGGATTGGTATACATTACCCCGATTTTTGGCGGAATGCTGGCCGATAAAATTCTGGGACAGCGAAAATCGATTTACATTGGCGGTTTAACAATGGCTATGGGCCAATTCCTTTTGGCAGCCAGTGCATGGATGCATGGAACCGATGCAAGTGTAGAATTTCGCCAAACCATTTTTTACGCAGGTTTGGGAATTTTAATCTTAGGAAACGGATTCTTTAAACCCAATATTTCTACCATGGTGGGCGAATTGTACGACAACAACGACCCGCGCAAAGATGGTGGTTTTACAATTTTCTATATGGGTATTAACATAGGAGCTTTCTTTTCTCCTTTGGTAGCCGGAAAACTTGGAGAGCAGGTTGCATGGCAATATGGGTTCCTGTCAGCAGGTATCGGTATGGTGCTGGGTACTATTTGGTTCTTTGTTCGTAGCCATACTTTAGGACACATTGGAATGCCTCCGAAAGTAAAAACAGAAAGAGTTCGACTGGCCCTTAAAGACTGGTTTAGTATTTTACTTTATGTTATTGGTATTGTAGGACTTACTTTTGCAGTGATAATAGGATGGGGAGCTATACCTTCAACAGTTAGTAAAACTATTATTTGGCTTGCGTCTATTGTTGGCGTGATTCTGCTGGCTACTACTATTTTCCGGGGTACTAGTGGTAAAACGGAATGGAATCGTGTTACCGTAATAATTGTTTTGTGCATCTTCAATATCCTATTCTGGAGTGGTTTCGAACAAGCAGGAACAACCTTTAATGTATTTGCCCGCGACAATACTCAACGAATGATAGGCTCTTGGGAGATTCCTGCAACGTGGTTCCAAAGTATCAACGCTTTCTGGATTGTTGTATCTGCACCTATATTCAGTATTTTATGGGTGAAGCTGGATAAAATGAAACTGAATCCCAATACTCCGATGAAATTTGGTTGGGCTATGGTATTGCTTTCACTTGGTTTTGTGATTATGGCCATTGCTTACAGCAGATCGACAAGTGGTGATTCACTACGTTTGGTTAGCCCATTATGGTTGATCATGGTATATCTGTTGCATACTTTTGGCGAACTTTGTCTGTCACCAATCGGTTTATCAATGATTACTAAATTATCACCTCCTAAACTGGTTTCAACTATGATGGGAATTTGGTTTGGAACAACTGCTGTTGGTAATTTTGTTGCCTCACAGATGAAAGCAATTTCAATACATCTGGAAAGTGCGCTGGGAAGAGAAATTCAGGTTTTCTGGTTAATTGCCATCCAATCGGCAATTTTCGCCGCCATTATAATTGCTCTTGCTCCGACATTGAAGCGATTGATGCACGGAATCAAATAAGAAATAAAGTATTTGAATAATATTGAAAATACCCGGCTTTTTTAAGTCGGGTATTTTTTTGTCTGAAAAAGACCACGAACACAAGAGTAAAAGAAAGATCCTCTGTCTAAATGTTCGATAGTAGCCCCAAATTGGCTCCCTTTGCAAGAGGAGCTCCCGAAAAATGTAGGGCTAATACAAAAGAAAAACTTGACGATGCTTGCATAATTCCCATAAAAAAAGCCCGGCTGGAGAACCGGACTTTCTATTCGTATAATTGCTATTCTATTTCAATTGAACGGATTTAATAGCTCCTGTTTCGGGGTGAAATTCGATAGAGTAATCACCGCCCAGTAAATTCTCAGGAACTGGCGCAATGGTACCAAACTGTGCAATGGTTGCACGCGCTGAAGCAAGGTTATTCAACTCGTAAATAACTTTAATGTTGGCTACTCCCGGCATCCGGTAATAAACACCGTCGTAACCGGCATCGGGATTATCCGACACGGCTTCGGCCTGGTATTTTGCCAATAAACCAGCTGCCGGCTCAAACTCAACCATTACAGGTTTTCCCGAAAGATCACTGGCAGGAACAACACCGTTTTCATCCGAAATACGGAAGATCACCGCATTCTTTTCATTGGCTGACGGCACATAATCAAAACTGTAGCTTTCGGTTTTATACGTGGTTCTGCCCACAAATAACTTGATGTAATTCTGCTCGGTACGTTTTAGTTCCTCCAAACTCACCTCATAGGCTTTTCCATCGGGGTACTCGCCATCAATGCGGAGTGCAGCCAAATCGTATTGGTTCATGCGGCAATCGAGAACACGCTGCGCCGCTTCGGCAGCTTTTTGCTCCATACTCACAGCCGTTGGCCTGAAGTTATTGGTAGAATCACCAGGAATTAAAAATGGTGTATCCGAGAAATAATCAAAAGAAAAGCCATCGTCGATATCAGGTTTCTGAAACGTTTTATTTGATTGAACCTGCAGCGGCACTATCGCTATTCCAGTTGCATTTATTCCGGCCAAACAACCATTGGGTGCCAAACTGATTGTTGAAGCAATATCGCCCATTGCTTTATAAACCTGCTGCGGATCGGGCTCCGAAAAAATTTCGATTTTAACAGCCGACACCGACCATTTTTCCATTGCTCTGCCACGGGCATCTTTTATCCCCAGTAACTGTTGGGCATAAGCTGCGTATGGTCCCGGTTCAAATTTCTCTCGAATGGCTTCAACGTGTACTTTAATTCCGGTACGTGGTAAAGCATATGCAATACCTTCAACATAGGCGGAAGTCATATCACCATCGTCTTTCTTTTTGCGCTGTCCAAAAGTTGGAATCACCAATAGTACAGCAACTATCAAAGCTAAATACCTCATTGTTTGAATTGTTTTTTTGTAAAACCCAAAAGTATTAAAATTATTTTGTGACATATATTTATAAGCATAAGAAAAATGGATTCCTGCTAACCGATTCTACTTCGTGGCAAGAGCTAAAAAGAAGTTGTGAAGCAAACTAACCGAGTCCAATAACAACCAGTTAATAGCAAAGCATTGCGGTTTATAATAAATTAACAAACCGAAGACAAGACACCAGCCATTGAAAATAATTACTTTCTTTGTTTACAGATGTTAAAAAATGCAATCCATATTATTCTTGCAGCACTTGTCGCAAAAGCGATAAGCTGATAAGAGTATGGATTACCACGATATTATTAAAGGCCATTCTCTTGCGGGGATGGCCTTTTTTGTGATTAAAGATAAAACAACGAATAATTTGAAAACAACACATAAAAATATTGCAGCAGCGGCAGTCATTATCCTCGTGAATTCACCCACGTAGGACAAGGTTGCTATTGCCTGAACAAAGCCCTTTCCTGCGTAAAACCGGGAAAGGGCTTTTTTTTTGATTTGAATCTACTTTTAAATATAAAAGCATGGAAAAAACATCATTTGAAAAGAAATTGTCGGAGAATTACCGCAACATTCCCCCATCATTTGTTCGAAGTATTTTAAACGTTGCCGAAAACAAACAGTTTATTTCATTTGCCGGCGGATTACCAAATCCCGATTTATTCCCGGCTAATGAAATTCGTAAATCGGCCAACGCAGTATTAAAAAAATCTGCCGGAAACATTCTGCAATATGCAGGTTCAATGGGCTATTACCCGCTTCGCGAATGGATTGCCAAACGCTATGCAGACAAATACAGCATGGATATTCTGCCTGAACAAGTCGTTATTACTAATGGATCGCAACAGGCTATCGATATTTTATCGCGCCTGTTTATAAACCGGGGCGATGGCGTGGTAATTGAAAAGCCCAGCTATCTGGGTGCCATTCAGGCCTTATCTGCTTACCGTCCACAATTTTGCGAGGTGGATTTGGAAGAAGACGGTGCCAATCTTTCGCAGGTTGAAGATTGGTTTTGGAAAGACGATGTAAAGTTAATGTATGCTGTGCCCAATGCCCAAAATCCTTCCGGCATAAGTTATTCCGCCGAAAAACGAAAACATTTGGCAGAACTTTTAAAATGCTACGATAAGTTTCTGATTGAAGATGATCCGTACAATGAAATATATTTCGAGAATAATTTCCCAGCTCCGGTAAAAAAATATGCCAACAACAACGTAGCCTGGACGGGTTCGTTTTCGAAAATGATTGCGCCCGGCTTACGCAACGGCTGGGTAGTTTTGCCCGTAGAGCTGGTACCTCATTTCGACAAGGCCAAACAGTCGACCGATTTAAATCCGAATAATTTAACCCAATTTGTTATTCATCATTACCTTACCAATAACGATTTGGAAAACCATTTACAGGCCGTGCGGAAAAAGTATAATGAACAGTACAAAGCTATGCAGGATGCAATCAATCGCTTTTTCCCAGAAGAAGTTTATACCACCACTCTATCGGGAGGGATGTTTATATGGCTAACATTACCTGCCGGAATTTCGTCGGCCGACCTTGTTCAGGAAACCATGAAAAAAGGAGTGGCTTTTGTTCCCGGCAACTCTTTCTACACCGATGGTAGAGGGCAGGAACACATCCGCTTAAATTTTTCGAATGCCAATTTACCTGCTATTGAGAAGGGGATAGAAATTATTGCCTCCGAACTGAAAAGGATGATGGTTAGCACCTGCTAAAATGAACCGGAAAAACCGTGCGGCAAAGTATTTAAACACGAAGGCACAAAGACACGAAAAAATCAATGACCACAAGATAAGTACAAAACTAGAATAGTGCCATGTCATACATGAAAATTCGGGAAAGGAGAATCCAGTATCGTCTGAACGCTGGTAGGAGTTTTGCACGCTGACAGGTTGCCGACATCTTTCACTTGACACAACAATAGTGTAATTGAATTACCTATCTGAAATCTTAGTGTCTTTGCGTCTTTGTGTTTAAATTTTTCAAAAATGTGAGTCTTCTTATCTTTGCGAACATGATACAATTTCCCGATCCGAACCAGGCCGACGACGATGGATTGCTTGCACAGGGAGGCGAGCTTACTCCCGAGTTTTTGCTGTCGGCATACTGCCAGGGCGTGTTCCCGTGGTTTTGCGAGGGCGAACCCATTTTATGGTGGTCGCCTAACCCTCGAATGGTGTTGTTACCCAACGATTTTAAACTAAAGAAAAGCCTGCGACAGGTGATCAACAAGGGGATTTTTGAACTGCGTATCGACACGGCTCTCAGCGAGGTAATTACAGCATGCAGTAAATCCAAACGCCGCCACGAAAATGAAACGTGGATTACCAACGGCATTATCGATGGTTATGTACAACTGCATAAACTGGGTTACACTCACTCGTTTGAAACTTATTTTGAAGGGGAATTAGTTGGTGGATTGTATGGCATTTCTCTGGGGAATTGCTTTTTTGGCGAATCGATGTTTTTTACCAAAACCGATGCCAGCAAATTTGCCTTTTATCACCTGGTACAGTTCGCCCTGCAAAACAACTTTACTTTTATCGATGCCCAGCAACCAACAGATCACCTGGCAAGTTTAGGGGCCGAACCTATTCCCCGAAAAGATTTTTTGGAAATGCTGGAAAAAGCGTTGCAGAAAGATACTTTGCGGGGAAAATGGACGGAATTATTGGATCACTGATGAAGCGGACTTCTGGATTAACGTGGATTATTGCACGTTTTTTCAAATCAGGCACGATTACCGTGGAAGGATAAATCAGTTAATAAAATTTATACCACATGAGATCGTAAATTTTGGAAGAGACATTTCTATTTTTTGGATAGGATTATTATCTACACTTAAATAATAGTTAAAAGGCAATTCCTGCCTTTTACAATTTCTCAGCTCCTTCGAGTTGCACAACACCCCACAAATCATCTTGCAAGTTTAGGCATCAACCCCATTCCGCAAAAAAGACTTTTTGGAGATGCTGGAAAAAGCGTTGCAACAAGATACTTTGTAAGGAAAATGGACGGATAAAAAGGAAAACTGATTACGCGGTTTTTTGGGATCCACTGTTAGCAGGTAAACTAAATGTAGATTTTCTAAAAAGACCTGGGCTGTACTGAATACAACTAATACTGCCCAGATCTATTTCGCGTTTATAAAAGGTTTTATGGCACCCTTGAGGTGTCGGCAACAGCCAGCACATTATTCATTCTAGAGGTTAGCTTATCCATCTCCAAACTACGTCGAGGTAACTCCTCAGGAAATACATGATGGATTTGCTCCACGTGCATACTTTGTTTCCAAAGCACGTAATTAATCTTGCTTATCTCTTTTGAACAAATTTGCTGAGTTTCTGAACCATGCTCAAAAGTTGCATTTACGCGATAATAATGATTCGCTTTCCCTTCTTTACTAATCGCATCCAATTCCTCTCTCCACACCTTTAAATCGTGTTCGAATTCGTCCAGGTCTTTGTACGTTTTATTTCCCAATACAATCGTCCCATCATAGCGCACTAACATTTCCATTGGTATGGGCTCGGGCGATGGTTTATCTTCAAAAGGCAACCAAATAGTGGTTCTGGGATTTTTAGGCGTTTCGTACGAAAAACGGATGGGAACGATCTCGTTTACTTTGTTCTGTTTCTCTTCATCCAGATCGAAATATTTCTTTCCGAACAAAATAAATGCTTTTGCTTCTCTGGCTTCGAGATAAGCCTCCCCTATTTGTCGTAACGTAAAATTTATCGCTTCTCTCGACGATTCAATATCATGGCGATAGGAAATCCAGCCTTCAGAAACTTTTACTTTACCAATTCCCGGAATTTCCTTTTCTATAAAGTCAGGAGCTTTGCTGCCATCAATAGCAGCTCCTCTTAAAAATACAGGCAATAGCATTTTTAAACTTTCTCTCGAACCTCTTTTATTTTCGATCAGGTAATCATCTTTAATATTCATTAGAATTACCAGAACATTGTTCTCTTTTTCCGACAACTTATTCCGGTTAATCTCAGGATCAAAAATTCCATTGCCAATTTTATCGATGTTCCATTTTGCGAGCCACTGCTCTGCCTTATTTTCCGTGTAGCGTACCGGAATAAAATCTGCTGATTTTGTAATCAAATCGGGTCGTGCAAATGCTTGTAAAAGCACAATTATTAAGGGCACAAAGAGAATCATTTTCACCGTGCCCCATTTCCGTCGTTTTGTTTTTGTCATCATTTTTAAACGTTTTACAATGGGTTTTTGAGTAAAATGGTGCGCCATGGCAAAACGTCTTTCGCCAACGGCCTTCTCCAATACCAGCAACTGGTATTTTTGTGCATCGATGCCTGTATTAAGTACGGCCTCATCGGCCTGGTATTCGTGTACTAATTTCAAATCGCGGCGTAAAAGCCACATAAACGGATTGAAAAAATGTACCGCCGTAAACAGCTCGCAAAACAGCAAATCAATGGCATGTTTATACCTGATGTGCGCGTATTCGTGAGCCACAACTATATCTTTGTTTTCCCGAAAATCCTTCTCCGAGAGGACAACCCTATTCAGAAATGTAAAGGGTTGTACAAAGTCTTTCACCACTGCCAAAACTATTTTTCGGAAGCGGTGCTTCTCGGCATTTTTAATAATCGTGGAAACACGGTAAATCCCAAAAAGCAAGCGAAATAACAGAAGCGAAATGATAGCTGCATAAATTATCGCCCAATAGTTAACCGGCTGGCTATGCTCTGCAATTGGAGAGTGAATAGTCGCTGAATAATTCTCAGGTTGCGTTACAACAGGTGCAGAAACAATCTCCCTGACAATATCAACCGAAGCCATTTCAATTTCCTTATAAAAAAGCTGAACAGTTAAAAATGGAATAGCAGCCGACACCACCATAATGGAAAGCAAAAGAAAGCGGGTTAAACGATGATTTGTATCGTTTCTGACGGTTAACCGGAATAAACAATAAAGCAAAGCCAGGCAAACCGATGATTTTATGAGGTAGGCTAAAAAAGGTGTCATGCTTACTTGTTTTTACTGTTTTCAATTTCCGAAATCAATTTCCGTAAATCCTCCACAGAAAGGTTTTCTTCCTCAACCAGTGCCGATACAACACTTTTGTACGAATTATTAAAATACTTTTTTACTACGTTCCCCAACGACTGTTTGCTGTACTCTTCTTTTGTTATTGCTGCAAAGTAACGATAGGTATTTCCAAACCTTTCGTGCGCAATAAACCCTTTATCTTCCATCGCCCGCACCATGGTTGAAAGCGTGTTATAATGCAGTTTCTGATCTGAATACAATTCCTTCAATTCTTTCACGAACATGGGGCCTTTCTCCCAAAATAAGCTAAGTATCTCTTCTTCTTTCGGCGTAAGTTTTTTCATTGTTCAGACATTTAAATTTCAAGCGGGTTGTAATCTCACTGGAAGAACACAAAACAAATGTAACTATATTTTTTAGTAATGCAACTATTATTTGTAGTTTGTAAACTAATTTTAATAGTTTCAGTTATTCAAACTGTCATTCTGCTTATATAATATACACTGAATTTCTTTGCACCGTGGCTTCAGCCCGGTAGTTGAAATAACAATAAACAAAAGGCTTTAGCCATTAATTTTTTAGAATTAAATGCTAAAGCTTTTTTCATATGCTTTCAAGAATCACCGCCCTAAAGGACGGTGCTAAACAAAAAAATGCCATCTGCGTGTAATACAGATGGTATTTTTTTAATCCCCCTTCCCTATAAAATCGGGACACCCCTTTTGAAAAGGGGGACGAGCTTGAAGCTAGTAGCTAGAAGCTCGCGACTAGTTTAATCCTTCCATTCCGGTAGTCTTCCCGGAGTCCATGGTGCATTCATCTTGTTAAGTTCTGCTTCCAGTGCAGGAACTTCTTTTTCAACAATATTTTTCAATGCTTCCAACACCGGTGGGAATTCGTCTGTCAGAATTTCGTAAGCTTGTTTTTCGGTAGTTGTAATTCCGGTTGTCGATCCCATGTGAGTGTATGTAATATTACTCAACCGGTTGTTTAACGGCACCTGCGCTGGAGGAATTTCTTCCCAGCTTGCTCTGGCCGGCACACCTTCCATTCTGAAATTCAGCTCTTCCAAAGCCACACCAATTGCGCGGGCTTTATCCATTAACTCTTGACTGGCTCCCGGAGTAGCATAAATGGCTTGTTTTATTTTCTCCACTTTTGCAGTTGTTTCGCTAATCATTCGATTGGTTCCTATAACGGCCAGTGCCAGTTTATTCACTTTCTGTGCAAACTCAATATTTTCGTTATAATCTGCAGCCGGCAAAGCTGTATTGTTTAACTTCTTACAGGTAAATGCAACCGGCTCAACCAATTCGGTTAACTCGCCTTCGTGCCACAATTTCATGCCCACTTTGTAAGTCCCGGGCATCACCATAATACCACGGCCGGCACTGGTTATCGGGTCAAATTTATCGCGAATACGAACGTTGGCAGTAGCGGCGTAAGTCATGTTCCAGTTAACGCGGTTCACACCTTTTGATGGAGCTTTTGTAAACTGATCGATCACATTTCCGTCGTTATCGTAAATGGTAAAAATCAGGTGCGATTTTTCCTGTTGACCTTCCAGTTGCAATTCGCGCCAGCTTGGTTGAGGAATGGGTTTTCCTTCTTTAAACAACTCTTTCTCCTCCTCTTTACGAAGCTGTTTTTGAGTTTTTGGCACTTCTTTCAGGAAATAGGTAAAAGTTGCACCGTACTCCGGGTTTTTAGAAGCAAAGTAATTACTTCCCTGATTATCTTTTCCGCTTGTTTGAACAAACATCTTAGCATCTTTTATCGGGAAGATTTCAGCTTCCGAATTTTCAAGATCCGCTGATATCTCGCGTAACGGACTGAAATCATCCAGGATATAGAATCCACGACCAAATGTTGCAGCAACCAAGTCGGTTTCGCGCTCCTGAATAGCAATATCGAACACCGGAATAGTTGGCATTCCTGATTTTAGCTGCACCCAGTTTGCACCGCCATCAACGGTAAAATAGATGCCAAATTCTGTGCCTACGAACAACAACTCAGGACGAACAAAATCCTGCATAATGGTATGAACCGATCCATTCTCAGGCAGATTCCCCGAGATAGAAGTCCATGTTTTTCCTTTATCGGTACTTTTATAAACGTACGGTTTAAAGTCGTCGCGTTTCAGGTTATCAAAAGTGGCATACACCACATTCGCATCAAAACGGTCGGCGCAAATGTCGCTTACAATAGTCAACTCCGGCACTCCCGGAAAGCTTTTTACCTGTGCCCAGTTTTCGCCATTTTCGGTAACCGAAATAACACCGTCGTCGGTTCCGGCATACAACAATCCTTCCTGTATTTTCGATTCTTCGAGTGCCACAATAGTTCCCCATTGCGAAGTAGACACATCGCGAACCACAGCTTCTGCCGGCCAGTATTTACCCATTACCGGAATTGATGTGCGGTCGATCTGTGCTGTCAGATCATCACTGATCACTTCCCAGGTATTACCACGGTCGTCGCTACGGAAAACCTTGTTGGCAGCCATGTATAAACGTGTATTCTTATGCGGACTGATAAACAATGGCGCATTCCAGTTCCATTTGTAAGTCAGTTCTCCTTTGCGTTCAATCGGTTTTATACTTAAACTCTCGCCGCTTTTTTTATCGTAACGGTATACATTTCCATACTGGTACTCCGAATAAACGATGTTTGGATTTCCGGGTTCGATTGCGCCCCAAAAACCATCGCCTCCAAGCGTTGGGAACCACTCGTCGTTGATCACACCATCTCTGCTTGTATTTTGCGAAGGACCTCCCATTGAATTGTTATCCTGAGTTCCACCGTAAACGTTATAGAACGGCTCAGCATCATCAAGATAAACACGGTAAAACTGCGTAATCGGCAGGTTTTCTTTAAAGTCGAAAGTTGTTCCGTTGTCCCAGGTTTCGTAAATACCACCGTCGCCACCAATAATAAAATGCTCGGGATCTGTCGGATCGATCCAAATGGCATGGTCGTCAACGTGACGGCCGGGATTTGGAATGCGTTTCCAGCTTTTGCCACCATCGTCGGTAACAAACGAGTATGTCTCTGTTGAATATACTTTATCCTTGTCGACAGGATCACAAACAATTTCGTTGTAATACTGACCACTTGAGTGGTGATCGCTCATTTTCGACCAGCTTTCGCCTTTATCGGTAGAGCGGAAAAATCCACCTTTATCTTCAGCAGCTTCCACAATCAGGTAAACGTAATTCGGATCAACCGGCGAAACATCAATTCCCATTCCGCCAATATCAACCGAAGGAAGTCCTTTCATAATCTTGCGCCAGTTCTCGCCGCCATCGGTACTTTTGTACACGGATGATTCAGGTCCGCCACCAATTTTTGTAAATGAAGTTCTGCGGCGCTGCTCCGATGTAGCGTACATAACATCCGGATTAGAAGGATCAATAACCACATTATTCACACCGGTGTTTTCGCTAATCTCCAGCACTTTGTTCCAGTTTTCACCACCGTCGGTACTTTTGTACAGACCACGCTCCTCACCCGGTCCCCATGCCGATCCTTCAGCAGCAACAAAAACAATTTCAGAATTACGTGGATCAATTACGATTCCACCAATTTGGCGACTTTCTTTCAAGCCCATGTTTTTAAACGACTTTCCACCGTCGAGCGATTTATAAACACCATCGCCATAACCGAGTGCACGCTGGTGGTTGTTCTCGCCGGTTCCAACCCAAACTACATTCGGGTTATTCGGATCGAGCACCACAACGCTGGTAGAATACGAACCATAATTATCGAAAATCGGGTTAAAAGTAGTTCCGTTATTCGTGGTTTTCCACACGTTACCGGAAGCAACGGCAACGTAATATTCACTGTGATTGTTTGGATTTACAGCAAAATCAGCGATCCGGCCGCTTGCCCATGCCGGACCAATGCTTCGCCATTCCAGGCCACTTACCAGCCCCGAATTAACAAAAGGCTTATCCTCTTCTTTTTTCTCCTCTTCTTTCCTTTTCGAGAAAGCTACTGTAGAAATTAAAAATACAGCAGTTAAAATTAGTGCGAGTCTTTTCATGTGATTAAAATTATTTGTTTCTAATGGCATCACATGGAACTCGCTTATCCTCCACGCTATAGATGGGATAAACAATGTTTTTTGTAATAGAGTTCCATGCTCGTTTCATTGAATATTTATTTGAATTTCGGAATCATCAGTATGAAACAGTGGGCGAATATTACGCGAAATGCCTATTTAATAAGCTTAAATTTCGCATTACCCTTACCTTAGGTTTAGTTTTGATTGATGAAAATAATAAATATTACTTTGCTGAAAAAAGATATATATCACAAAGGAAAACTTCGACAATTTTTAGAATAGAAAAATTGGGATGATTTAGCTACCTACTTTGGTTTGATTATCATCCAGTTGATTAGAAATACTATTCGCTTCCTTAATAATACTTTCCGGATAATCATTTATTTCAAGAATTCTGATCGCATTTCTTGTTTTTAGCTTTCCATCTTTTATTCGATAGTCAAAGTCCACCGTTTTATAATTGACGTTTTCGCTAAAATGGTACAAGTCGTATTCATCATGAAGCAAGTCGGCCAGTTCAATATCGTGCGTTGAAACCAGAACTATATTTTCGCCTCCTGCCAGTGAAGAAAGAACCGCTTTGCCTGCCGAAATCCGTTCAATGGTGTTGGTTCCCTTAAATATTTCGTCGAGCAAAAACAAATTTGGAGTGTTCTCTTTTCCTGCTTCCAACATTGTTTTTATGGTAAGCACCTCCTCAAAATAATAACTCTTATCATTCAGCAGATCATCACTAATTCTGATTGCCGAAAATATCCTCATTCGCGGCATTTCGAAATCAACTGCAAAACACGTATTTAGCGTTAATCCGGTTATTACATTTATACCAACTGTTCTAATAAAAGTTGTTTTACCCGACATATTTGAGCCGGTGAGCAAAACCGATTTCTGATCGACATCAATGTTATTCTCAACACAATCAGGCAACAAAGGATGATATAAATTTTTGGCATATAATTTTTTGGTCTGGGCACTAACGTTAGGAACACAGTACTTTGGTGCGCCTTTCCGAAGTGATGCAACGGATAACAGAACATCAATCTTTCCTACAAAGCTGAAAACCTCATCCATTTCCCGGCGCATGGAATTGAGCCGTTTTAAAACACCAAACAAAAAGAGAGGCTCAATCAGAAACAATATTTTGAACAGCTCTATAATTCCAGCAACCAAAGCAGCCAGATCATTATCCATTTTGGCTTCCAATTTAAAAAACGACATCCTTCTTTTTATGCACGAAAGAGCTTTGAGCGATTTTCCTAAGTCACGATTTTGTTTAGCTAACCGCTCATCCTTCTGAAGTTCAGCGGCAACTTTAGTTAAGCGCAGCAGTTGAGGTATCGATCCTAAATACTGGTGTAGATTTCTTTTATTCCAGAAATGGATCACCATGTTAATGATAAAAATCCCGAACAGGAAAAATATAATTTGCTGAGATACCTGAATTAAAAGAACTGAAACCAAACTCAATACCGATAAGATTTTGGTTACAAAAAACCATTTGGGCGCTTTTTGGTGTTCATTCTGAAATAGCGTGCTGATGTAATAGGCATCATTACTTTTTAACTCCGACAATTGGAGTTGTACTGAAGTTCTAAATTCAAGATCGTTCGAAAATTGACCAATCAGCCTTTCATCAGAATGATTAAACGATTTTGGGATTGTTCGCAGTGTTTGATACAAATACTGCTGCCCAACTTTTGAATGAGTTCGGTCGACAAACATGAACAACTCATTAAAGTCGAGATCCTTGCATGTTTTATCCGAAAGCGTTTGAAAAGCGTTCGAATTATCTTTTGCCCGAAAATACCTTTCAATCAAGTCAAAATGAAATGAGTCGTCCTTAACTTTTGCAAAAGTCTTTTGCAACTCTTCTCTTTTCTTCTTTTTCCGATTTAATATCATAAGACATTCTATTTGAGGGGAACATACTTGTTTTTGAATATATTTTGCGAAGCGTTAAAAATTCAACACGCCCTTCAAATTCTTATAGCCTGTTTTACTGACTTTCAACTTTGTTTTGTCGTGCAAAATAACAATGTACGATTCCTTTTCGTATTGTTGAATTTCTTCGATCTCGTCCACTTTTACAATGTAGCTGCGGTGAATACGCACAAAATTCTTCGGATTCAAAGCATTCTCGAAATACTTCATGGTTTTTTGTTTCATCCAGCGGCCTTCGGTGGTGTAGATCATTACATAATCGTCCATCGATTCGATATAACGCACAGCATCAACCGGCGCAATATGAATTTTGTGGCGGTCTTTTACCACAACACGATCTAGGTATTCGTCTTTTGGGAAATCACTTACTTTTTCGGCCACATCCGATTCTTTTCCTTCGGTTTGAATGCGCTCCAAAACTTTCTGAATGGCTTCATCCAAACGATCTTTCGAATAAGGTTTTAGCAAGTAATCGGCTGCGTTATAATCAAAGGCTTTTAAAGCATATTGGTCGTAAGCCGTGGCAAATATTATTTGTGGTTTGTGCTCCAATAATTCAAGCAGCTCAAAACCGGTGATCTTTGGCATTTGAATATCGAGAAAAACCAGGTCGGGTTTTAAGTCGTTAATTTGTTTTACGCCTTCAAAACCGTTTTCGCATTCGGCAATCAGTTCAATAGCGTCGTTATCGGCCAGAAACGACTTCATCAGGTTACGAGCCAGTTCTTCATCTTCAACTATAATGGTGCGCAATTTTTCAGTCATGGTTTACAATTTTTGAGGAATGGTTAAAGTTACGGTAAATTCATCTTGTTTATCTTCAATTTTCAGCAAATGCGGGTTCCCGTAGATCACCTGCAGGCGGTCGCGGATATTACGCAATCCAATCCCCTCGCCTTTTTTGCTTAATACATCTTTATCGTAAGTATTGCTGATGGTTACCACCAGTTTATCGTCGTCGCACCGGCAATGCGTAATTACATCAATGGTTTCAGTGGCTTCGTAAACGCCATATTTTATGGCATTTTCGTACAGTGGTTGAAGAATCATATTCGGAATTTCAGCCTTTAAACAGTTTTCTTCAACCGCAAAAACCGGGTTCAGCTTTTTACCGAAACGTACCTTTTCAATCTTTAAATACAGCTTGTTATTATCGATTTCCTGCTTAACGGTTACTTTTTCGCGTTGGTCGTGTTTTAACGAATAACGCATCAATTGCGAAAGATTAATCACCATTTCCTGTGCTTTGCCCGGATCGGTCATAGTTAGCGACGAAATACTGTTCAAACTGTTAAACAGGAAGTGTGGATTAATCTGCGATTTTAAAGCATGCAGTTCGGCTTCTTTTACCAGTGCTTTTAGTTTTGTTTCGTTCTTGGTTTTCTCTTTAAAAGCCAGGTAATAATTTACAGCGTAAAAAAACACCACGTTGAATGTGTAAAGCAAGTATCCGTTGTAAAGGCCGGTAAACAAATAATTGTTGTCTTCCTGCAGTTGCCCCGGGTTAATGAGTTTTGTAATAACGGTGCCAATGTACAACCAGATTAAAACAATTATTGACGCCGCAATAACATGCGCCAGAATTACACGGCCAACACTGTTATCTTCGAGGGTACTAAATTTTATGACATACCAAATGGCAATTCCTAAAAATCCAAAAAGAATGATGTAAGCAAAACGATCAGTCATGGCCGTAATAAAATCACTTTCGCCAACCGATACGACTACCAGAACCATTACCACTGCCAGTATCAACCAAAACGCAACATACGAAATAGCCAACCGTGGAGATTTTATAAAGGGATGTCTAAAATCCATTTTACAGGTATTTGATCTCGACGCCTCCGAATGCTGCAAAGCCTTTTATCACCAACGTTTTTGATGGATCGGGTACTATTTGATTAAGCGAAGCACCGCGTTTATCAGTATAGCCACCAAAAATAGCTGTTACTTCATTTTTTACCGTCCAATCGGGTGGAACTTTAAAACCACAGCCGCCAAACAAAGCCAGCGTGTCGATAACTGCACCATTGGGCGAAAGTTTTGCCTGACGTAAATCATACTCCGTTCCGCCAAAAACAGAAGTGGTTTTTCCGCCCATAAAATTCTGAGAATTTACATACACTTCGCGGCCTCCAAAAATCACAAAATCATCGAAATAGTCCTGTCCTTTTTGCTCTCCCGGATTAAAATTGGGAGCTTCCATTGGATTTCGTTTTCCTGAATGCGTTACCAAAATTGCCACACCAATACCTATTATCAATGCAGGCCAACCTATTCGTCGTAATTCATAAGGAATATGCGCCACCTCGGGAATTAAAAAGAAACCTCCGATTACAATTAAAACTGTTCCAGTGGTTTTGTTCCCTCCGATTATAGAGAAGACCCCAATTCCGATAAGTAACATTTGCCACGAGATCAGAATATCGTTCCAAAATGATGGAATAAGATCGAGGCGCTCGAAAATCCACAGTGCACCTACCACAATTAGAAATAAGCCAAGAATGGCTCTTCTGTTTGTATTCTCCGGTTTATTATCCATGATAAAAGTTTTAACTGTCCTAAAATATTGATAATCCTCTAAACACTGTCCATTTTTTAGAGGATTTACGCTCTTTCACTACAACACGTTAAAACAAACGCGCTATTAAACCAATTCCCAAAGCAATTAAAATGATTGGGAAAAGAAACACAATTGTTGCTCCTGATATGAAAATCAGTTTTGGCAATAAAAACAGGCCTCCAATAATCAGCAGCACCAAACCCCCCGAACGTTTTCCGGCCATTAATACTGCTCCGATAATAATTAAAATAACAGGCCATGAAAAAATTAAATGCCCAACGCCATGAAAGACACTCCTTATAGGACTAAAAATTTCATGAAAGTTTAAAAACGGAAAGTCAAAAAAGAAACCGGTTTGTTTTAACAACCATACCAAACCAACACCAATTAAAACCAAAGCTAATACCTCTTTCGAGTTTTCTTTTTTATGCGTTCTTTCCTGTGGCACTTTTTCCATGATACTGTTTTTTGCATTTACTCATCAAATGTAAAAACCGCAAGCCGCCCAAACAGTTTACATTCGGTTAACAAAGGTTATGAATCGGTAAATGGGTATATGCAGGTATTAACGGAAACAGAGACTTTGCGATGAAATTGTCAATGAAATCATCATTAAGACATTCTCAATTTCGGGAAACAGCTACAAAACTAATGATTTCAGCACCCCTCCTAACCTCTCCGAAGGGAGGAAATGTCCCCCTTCGGGGTATTCAGGGGGCGATGATTTTCACAAATTCTCATAAAAAAGGTTGCTCTCAATTTGAAAACAACCTTTTGGCTTTTTATTTCTTTTGCTTTTTAGCCCACGAATCGCGCAAGGGAACCGTTCGGTTAAACACCGGCAGTTCGGGCGTTGAATCAGGATCCAGGTTAAAATAGCCGGTTCGCTCAAACTGAAAATGATCGAGCGGCTGAGCTGTTTTTACAAATGGTTCCAGATAACATTTATTCAGCACTTTTAACGACTCCGGATTCATAAACTCTTTAAAGTCTATGTCCTTGTGCCCATCCGGCTCTTCATCGGTAAACAAACGATCGTACAAGCGCACTTCTGATTTTACAGCATGTTTTACCGACACCCAGTGCACCACACCTTTTACTTTTCTGCCATCGGAAGATTTTCCTCCTTTTGATTCCGGATCGTAGGTACAGTGCAGTTCAATGATTTTGCCGTTTTCATCTTTAATAACTTCGTTACATTTTATCAGGTAACCATAACGCAAGCGAACCTCGCGGTCGGGCCCTAAACGAAAGAACTTACGTGGAGGATCTTCCATAAAGTCGCTTTGCTCGATGTAAACCTCGCGTGAAAATGGAACATCCCGACGTCCCATCGATTCATCTTCCGGGTTATTTACGGCGCTTAAAATTTCTTCTTTATCCTCGGGATAATTAGTGATTACCACTTTTAGCGGATCGAGCACGCCCATTACACGTTGTGCAGTTTTATTCAAATGCTCGCGAACATTGAATTCGAGCAACGACACATCGGTTGTTCCATCCACTTTTGTTACGCCAATTTTATCCGAGAAATTACGGATCGATTCAGGTGTGTAACCTCTTCGGCGTAACCCCGAAATAGTTGGCATCCGCGGATCGTCCCAACCACGAACGTGGTTGTCTTTCACCAATTCAAGCAATTTACGTTTGCTCATTACGGTGTAAGTAAGGTTCAAACGCGAAAACTCAATCTGACGCGGACGGTAGTCCGAATCCATCAGTTGCGTAATAAACCAATCATATAACGGACGGTGCACCTCAAACTCCAGCGTACAGATTGAATGTGTAATTCCTTCCCAATAGTCGCATTGACCATGGGCAAAATCGTACATCGGATACACACACCAGTTATTTCCGGTGCGGTGATGTTCGGCTTTCATAATCCGGTAAATAATCGGATCGCGCATGTGCATATTCGGCGATGCCATATCTATTTTTGCACGCAGCACTTTTTCGCCCTCATTAAATTCGCCCATTGTCATTCGCTCAAATAAATCGAGGTTGGTTTGAACCGAACGATTTCTGAACGGACTTTCAGTACCGGGTTTCTGTGGCGTTCCTTTTTGCTCGCTTATGGTTTCTGCATTCTGATCGTCGACATAAGCTTTGCCTTCTTCAATCAATTTAACGGCAAAAGCATGTAGTTTTGGAAAATTATCGGATGCATAATACAAACGATCGTCCCAGTCGAATCCCAACCAGCGAACATCTTCCATAATCGATTCAACATATTCTGTTTCCTCTTTTGATGGATTTGTATCGTCGAAACGAAGGTTTGTTTTTCCTCCGTATTTTTGCGCCAACCCGAAATTTAAACAGATCGATTTAGCGTGGCCAATGTGCAAATAACCATTTGGCTCGGGGGGAAAACGAGTATGCACACGTTTATCATTTTTTCCTGCGGCCAAATCGGCGTCGATTTGTGCATGAATGAAGTTGGCCTTTTTAGGCGCTTCAGCATTTGTGTTGGTATTTTTTTCTGCCATTTTCTTGAATTATCCCCTATTGAATAAGACCACAAAATTAAAAAATGATTTGTGAGTACACTTAACACCTGTTCAAATTATTACTTTTGTTGCAATAATATTAATTCGGAATGGGAGTAATTGAGATAGAGGGAATGAAATTTTATGCCTATCACGGGCATTTTGCTGCCGAACAAATTGTTGGCAACCACTTTGAAGTTTACCTGCGATTGGAAACCAACTGCGCTGCTGCTGCCAAAAGTGACAATTTGGATGATGCATTGAATTACCAGGCTGTTTACGAAACCGTAAAAGAGGTGATGCAAATAAAATCGGCCCTTTTGGAAAATGTAAGCAAACGTATTTTAGATACCCTTTACGATCGCTTCCCTGCAATTGATAAAGCCCGCGTTAAAATTTCGAAAATGAATCCGCCAATGGGAGGCGAAATGGAACGGGTAAGTGTTACTTTGGAGCGATAGTTTCTTATAATTTATTGAATGTCATCCTGAGCGTAGTCGAAGGATGGAAGGACTGAAATTTTAAATGCGATAATGCTGAAATGCTTCAATTTATAAAACTAGCAGCTAACATAACAACATGTTATTAAATATTTAACCCTCAGCATAATACTGATAATTATCAAAATATTTGAACTTCTTTTTCGTATTTTCGAGAGAAAATAATTCAACCTTTTACTGATGTTTTACAGTTCGAATAATTTAAGCGAAGGGAAGTGCAGAAAATCGTGCGCTATTGAGAAGAAGCGAGAGCTTCACGAGGGATATAATCCAAAATCGACAGATGCCGGGTGGCAATTAGGTGCCAGTGACTTGCATGTAAATGCAAACTGGCAAAATCGCAGAAAATAATACGATTTTATTTTTTGTGTTGCGAGAACTGCAAAATTTTATATTTTTGCAGTCCGAAAACGTACAAGGTTCCTTGGCCGAGTGGCTAGGCAGCGGTCTGCAAAACCGTGTACGGCGGTTCGACTCCGCCAGGAACCTCAAAGAAAGGCGATCTTTTTAGATCGCCTTTCTTATTTCAAGTATATTTAAAAAAGTATAATATCAGAAGTAGTACGAACCAGTTGCGTTTTACCCTTATCTCACCGAATAACTAACAAATGCAACTTTCTTACTGTCCGGGCTCCAGGAGGGAACATTAATTGTTCCCTGCCCGCCATAAAATACAGGTGTTAAATCTTTTATTTCTTTTGTCTCCAGATTCATTAAGCGGAGTTTTACTTTTTTGCCAAATAAATGATTTTGTTCCTGATCGTGTATGTAAGCGATATAAACAATCCATTTATTATCCGGCGAAGGATGTGCAAACCAATTGGAATGTTCGTCGAAAGTTAACTGCTCGGGATTTGAGCCATCAGCGTGCATTCGCCAAATTTGCATATGCCCTGTTCTGTACGAATTAAAGTATATATATTTCCCATCAGAAGAATAATCCGGGCCATCATCTAAACCTTCAGTACTTGTTAATTGTGTTGCCGGACCTCCGTCAATATCAATGGTGTATATATCAAAATCTCCGTCCGTTAGTCCCGTGTATGCCAGCGTTTTTCCATCGGGACTCCACCCATGCCAAAAGCAAATTTTCTCGGAACTTACTTTTCTGGGGTCTCCTCCTGTAACAGGCAGTACATAAATAGATGAAACAAACGAATCAAAAGATGCTCCTCGCTGGTCGAAATTACTAATAGCAATAAATTTATGATCAGGTGAAAGTCCATGATCATTGTTCATATCATTCGCACGGCCGGTATTTAGTAATTTCACGTCCTTTGTTTCTAAGTCTAGCGCATAGAGTTTTCCATAACTATTCAGAATCAAATAATTATCGCGATGCCAGTTCGGCGCCTCAAAATGTTTGTTTACGGAATAAACTGTCTCAATCTGCCCCGTAGTAATATCAACAAGCTGAACATAACTAGTGGTATCTGTTTTCGTCTTTTCAGGGCTGTAAATATACATTGACTGCCCTACCAACTTCCATTCGTTATCAACTTTTTCCAAAAAGCGCAATTCACGCGAGTGCGACTCTTTCCCATCAGTTCCAATCGATACTTCATCGTGATTTACCCAGGCATTACCATCAAAAATATTCATTTTAAAGTTTGACAAAACCGCCAGACCTCCTTTCCCTGAAACATTTGGAGACGGGTTCATTATCATTGAAGGCGGCACATCAATTAATTTCCCATTTTCGGGGGTTACCCAAATGCGGTTGTATGGACGTATCTGCCAGCATTCAGAATGACCTTCTATATCGCCAGATCGCCAGGTTCGCGATTCTTTTTCCAGCACTTTAACAATAGCAACCGAATCGTTAATATTTTGGCAAAATACATTTATCCCGAAAATTAAAAACAGGATGGTCAAAAAATATCTTCTCATAATTAGATTTTTATAAATTAGGTTTAATCTCCGTGAAATTATCATAAAATATCAAGTTTTGCAGTTTCCAACAGCCATTAAACACCAGAAAATCAGATACTATTTAAAACAAAAGCATTAAACTTTCTAACGAACCTTACAACCTTTCAATCCGAAAAAAGCAATATAGCCATAACAAATTACAGGTGCCAGCAATGCAATTTTTAAACCGGCAGAATCGGTTAATATTCCCATCAACACAGGCACAACAGCACCTCCTACAATCATTGTATTTATAATTCCGGAAGCAATTGGCATTTCTGACGGATCAAGATCCTGAACACCCAAAGAAAAAATACTTGGAAACATAATAGAGTTGAAAAACCCAACAGAAAGCAAACACCATACTCCGATGTTTGGAGGCAAAACCAGTCCACACATCACTAAAACCATATTTACCGTGCCATAAATTCCCAAAGAAACGTTTGCAATTCCTTTCCCCAACGATAATAAAATTAAATTCAGAACGGCGATGCCTGAAAAAATCAACCCCAGCATCGGTTTCGATTCGAAAACAAAATGCCCGTCTTTTATTCCGGCAGAAACAATAAACCACCCAACAATAAACGCAAAAAATAATATCGCCAACGAATATCTAATTTTTGCTCTTTTTGCCATATTATTCAAAAAAACTGACCCAAAGAAACGGCCTATCATATTTCCTCCCCAGTAAATTGCAGTAAGTTTAACCGCTTCATCTTTTGCAATATCAAGTAAATCATTCATGTAAATACTAATTTGCGAAACAGTCCCAACCTCAGCCCCCACATAACAAAAAATACCAATTGCCCCCAGCCATACCTGTGGCTTTTTTAATGAAACTACCGACAACACATTTTCAATGCTTTTTATTTCGGGTAAACGGATAAACAGAATCCCAATAGCAATTACAACTACAATTAAGCCGATTATTACAAACGGAACTTTTACAAAATTTGCAGCAACCTGTGCCGACGCTCCATTTTCCAGTGCAAGAACAGCAGGAGCAAGTACCAAAATTCCGGCAATGTATGGAGCAATTGTGGTTGCCACAGCATTTAGTGCCTGCGTTAAATTAAGCCGCCCCGATGCCGTATTTGGCGGGCCAAGTGCTACAACATAAGGATTTGCAGCTGTTTGAAGAAATACAACCCCGCTGGCCATTACAAAAATGGCCGACAGAAAAAACGGATAAGAAAGCATTGATACAGCAGGGAAAAACATAAAACTCCCGAGTGCCACCATTGCCAATCCAACCACAACACCGTTTTTATATCCAATACGTTTAATGATAATGCCACTAAATAAACTGAAACAGAAATAAGCAAAAAAGAACACCCCGTTAACCAACTGTGCAAAGAAATTTTCCCAGCCGGGATAAAGTGTCTTCAAATCGAAAGCAAGTTGTACCTGATCTTTCATTGCAATATTGAAGTTGGTTATGAACCCGAAAATAAAGAATATTGAAGCCATGAAACTGAGCCCCAGTCTTAATTCCTGTTTTGAATAATTAATCATTTTATTAGAAATATTTAGATTAATTGGCTACTCAAATGCAACCCATTTTTCGTCGTCACTATATCCTGATTTCACTACAGAATCAATAAACTGCATACCTCTTATCCCATCTTCAATTCCCGGATAATCGAGCCATTCGGCTTTGGGCTGTTCTCCATTCATTTTTGCACGTAAATGAAAAGAGAAGTTACGATAGATATTGGCAAAAGCCTCTAAATATCCTTCAGGATGCCCACCTGATATGCGTATATTAGACATGGCATACGAGCTGGTAGAACTGGTTCCGGTGCGATAGACTTCCATCGGTTTTTTCAGCCATTTCAGAATTAAAGAATTGGGTTCCATTTGTGCCCATTCCAATCCACCTTTTTCGCCATATATTCTTATTTTAAGGGCATTTTCTTCGCCTGTAGCAATTTGAGTAGCCATTAAAACACCGTTAACTCCTTCCTCAAAACGAAGTAAAACTGCGCCGTCGTCATCTAACTGCCTACCCGGAACAAGTATATTCAGTTCTGCACAAATTTCTGTTGTTTTCAAGCCGGTTATATATTCTGCCAACTGATGGGCATGAGTTCCAATATCACCCATTGCTCCGGCTTTTCCTGATCGTTTGGGGTCAGTTCTCCACGAAGCTTGTGCATTTCCCTGAACTTCCACTTTTTCAGATAACCATCCCTGAGAATATTCAACAAAAACTTTTCGGATTTTTCCCAGTTCTCCGTTGACAATCATTTGTTTAGCCTGTTTTACTGCCGGATATCCAGAATAAGTATGCGTAAGCGCAAGTAATAACCCGGTTTCTTCCAATTTTGATTTTAGCTGAATAGCCTCGTCAAGTGTGAATGTAATGGGCTTATCTATTACAATATTAAAACCGTAATCCAGCGCCATCATTGCCGGATCGAAATGCAGGAAATTAGGGGTTACAATAGTTATAAAATCCATTCGCTCATTTTCAGGAAGCAACGCTTCCTTTTCAAACATTTCCTGATAAGTCTTATATATTCTTGATTCAGGCAAAAAATAAGATTTCCCTGAGGAAAGCGAGATTTCCGGGTCTACACTAAAACAACCACACACCAGCTCAATCTGTCCATCCAGAAATGCTGCATGCCGATGGATAGCGCCAATAAAAGCATCGCTTCCTCCACCTACCATTCCCATACGTAATTTTCGGTTCATGTCTATTTCGATTTATTAGTTTTTAAATATTAAGATTTCAATTTGCTGATTGGATTCCGGTTTTAATTGTAATGTTACAATCACCATTTAAAATTAACTGATGTAACGGTTTTTGTTTATTTTTGAAGAGAGCAGAGGCTTACACAGATTTACGCATTTTTGGTCAAACATCGTAAATCAATCATTACCAAGTATTTACCAAAACAATGGAACAATTTAATCTGAATCAGATAAAGCAGATAATTGAAGAAAACTTTAATTGGGGTCCTTCTGATGAATGGACAAATTTTCATTTTAAAGAACTAAAAAAAGCCATTGAAGAGGCAACCGGAGACAATTTGAGTGAGGAAACACTTAAACGCATTTTTGGCAAGCGAAAAGTAACTACAAAAAACTATCGTCCACAGGCTTTTAGTAAACTGGCGTTAATAAAATTTGCTAACAACTTGCAACAAGCCTCTTCTTTTATCCCCGAAAAGAAACAACAGTCCAAACAGAGCAAAACTTTAATCCTGTTAATCCTTCCTCTTGTTGGTATTCTGTTTTTGTTTTTATGGTATGAAAAGCAGAAGACCGAAGAATTCACTTTTATATGCAATAATCCTAAGGAATTAGCTCCATATACCGCTACTTTCCGTTATGATGTAAGTGATATAAAAGATAGTGTTTTTGCAAACTTTGGTTATTGGGGAGAATATTACCTTTCGCCGGAAAAGAACATTATCAATTTCTTTTATCGAATGCCCGGCGTGTTTAATGTAAAATTATACACTCGATCAAAGGTTTTGAACACATCACAAGTTATTGCTTATTCATCAGATTGGCAGGGAGGGTATTACCCGAATCGGGCGGATTCATTATATGAGCCATTCTTTAATCAATCCTTTTACCGACATGATGACTTTTTTTATGCAGATCCGGAACCGCTACTTACCGAGGAAGGGGTAAATTTAAGAGATCGCTATTATACGGCGTATCGTTACTTTTCACCATTCAATAAAAGTCTTGACAGTTTAAGCCTGGAAACCACAGTTGAGAATAATGCCTCTACTGGTAGCATGTTGTGCTATGATGCAGGCTTTCAATTAATAGGTGAATCCGGAATTATTGATTTCAATTTCACGCAATCCAGATGTTCGCGATTTGCAGGTATTCGCGTATCAGAGAAATATTTAAGTGGTGAAGATACCGATTTGAAAAGTCTGGCTGTGGACATGTCTACCTGGTTAAACGTTAAAACAGTAAATAAAAACAACAAATTCAACCTGTATTTAAATGACCAACTGATATTTGAACAACCTTATGAAAAACCTCTTGGCAAATTAATTGGACTAGTAATCTATTTCTCCGGTTCCGGCAAAGTTGATGATTTAAAAGTGTTCGACCATAAAAACAAACTTTTTTATTCTTACGAATTTGGAGATTAAAAATACCTCTTAATAAACTTATTTTCAAATTACAGAAACAGCAAAAAGTAATATTGTTAAAATGAAAGCCATTCGAATCATTTTATTCTCGCCGCTCGCTTTAATCAGGCTTTTGCTGGTGCTGTTTATGAGTGCCTATGTTACCATTATCGGCTGGTTTTGGCTAAAAACAAAAGGATTTAACCGCCGGATGCAACAGTGGGTAGCCGGAACCTGGGGGCGCACCATTCTTTTTGTTTGCGGGATAAAAGTCGATAAAAACGAAATACCTCAATCGGGAAATTATATTCTGATGCCCAATCACCGGAGTTACATCGATATTTTTATTGTTGCAGCCATGACTCCCGCTGCCATGGTCGGAAAAGCGGAAATAGCAAAATGGCCTTTTGTAGCTTTAGGTGCGCGCGTTACCAACTCCATTCTTGTTGACAGAAAAAATCCCAAAAGCCTTCTGCTAACGATGAAAAAAATAAAAGAGTCGGTCAACAGCGGAATTCCGGTAATTCTTTTTCCTGAAGGAACAACCTACAAAGGACCACTAACCAAGAATTTTAAAAACGGGAGTTTTAAAATTGCCGCCGATGGAAATATTCCTGTCATCCCGATGGCTATTGATTTTAAGGATGTAAATGATGCCTGGGTTGACAAAGACACTTTTGTTGGGCATTTTTTCCGTCAGCTGGGAAAACCTATTACGCACGTAACCATTCGTTATGGCGAACCTATTTTAGATAACGATCACAAACAACTGCAGGAGAAAACCAGGGAGCAAATTGAATCAATGCTAAAAACTATTCAGTCTGCTTAACTTTTTTTCGCTGAAACCAATAATACACAGGAATCCCGGAAAGCGCTGTTAAAACAGCAATACTCGACTCAACAGGACGCTCAAAATAAGCGAGAACCAGAATCGCCGTACTCACCAAAATAAAAAATAGCTGCGCATACGGATACCCCGGCAAACGCAATCCCTGATTTCCGAATCGACGTAATTTAATATTACCGGCCACTGCTATAATCGGGAATATTCCCAATGAAAATCCCATGTAAGTTAAAATCTGCTCAAAAGTACCCGAGAGAACTAACACAATAGCAATTCCAGCCTGCAACAAAATAGCGTTCGACGGCACTTTGTGCTTTGTATTGATTCGGGCAATTGCCTGAAAAAACAGACCATCGCTGGCCATTTTATAATAAACGCGAGGCCCAAGAATTATAAATGCACTTAACGAAGAAAAAAGTGCAAATGAAATAAGTAACGAAATAATTGTTTCAGCAGTTGCTCCAAAAGCCAGTCCGGCTGCCAAACCTCCAATTTCAGGTTCATTGCGCATTTGAGATGCCGGTACAGCATACACAAAAAACAAGTTCAGCAAAATATACAAAACTGTTACCGTTAAGGTTGAAATGAGTAACGAACGCGGAATTACTTTTCGTGGTTCACGAATTTCGGAACCAATGTAGGTTGCCGAGTTCCAACCGCTGTAGGCAAACATTATAAACATTAGCGAAAGGCCAACTGCTTTCCAATTATCAAACGAAAACTGAAATGGCTTTGCCGATCGTACATTTTGCATACTTCCTTCACCCAGTAGCAATCCTGCAATTATTAATCCAACTACCAAAAGTATTTTTAATAACGTGAGCCAGTTTTGCACCCTGGCTCCTAACACTATCCCGCGCGAATGAATAAAACTAAAACCCACAATAACCAAAATCGCGATACAACGGCTAAAGTTGTCCACGCTAAGAGTTTCATTTAGCATCAGCCAGGTTTGTAATTGCGGAAACGCCCAGGTAAAGTATTTTGCAAAGCCGATTGCCGATGCAGCAATGGGTGCCGAAAAACCAACCATAAGCGACAGCCAGCCACTTAAAAAGCCTAACATTGGCGAGTACAATTTTGAGATAAACACATATTCTCCACCGGCTTCGGGAAAAGCGGCTCCCAACTCTCCAAACGAAATGGCCCCACACAATGCTACTAAACCGCCAATTCCCCACAAAATCAGCATAACACCGGGGTTCTGCAAAAATCCCATTAAATAACCGGTTGTAGTAAAAATTCCGGCACCAATAATATTGGCAATAACGATATTTGTTACAGGAAATAAGCCGAGTCGGCGCTCCAATTTTTTTTGCAGATTATGCAATATGAGTTAGTTTATTTTTTAAAACTTTTTGATATTCCGGCACGACTGGATTGGTCGATAGTAGTATAGTAAGTATCCAGATTTTCAACATAGTGCAGAAACTCACCAATGCCATTCACCCGTGTTGCAGTGTTGTGCGCAGTAAAACAACCTCCTTTTTTCAACTTCGGGTCCATTGCGATAAAGTAGTTTTTGTACCAGTATTTGTCGGCGTCGCAAAAAACAAAATCGTACTCTCCATTTAATTCCGGCACCAATTCGTGAGCATCGGCCAATCTAACATCAATATATTTTGAGACACCGGCTTTTCGGAAATTCGCCTTGGCCTGTAAATAGCGTGTTTTATCAATCTCAATGGTTACTAGCTTACCTCCGGTTTTGCTCAATGCCCAGGCAATCCAGATGGCGGAGTGTCCGGTTGATGTTCCTATTTCAACGGCCGAAGTATAGCCATTCTCAACAATAATATCGTAGAGAATTTTTCCGTCTGTTAAAGGCACATTCATATCGCGCCATTCACTGGCGTTTTTTTCCAAAAAACCTTTAACCTTTTTGTCAAGTGAGTTTTCTGTTTCAGGATATTGACCACAAGCAGAAAAGGCAGTCAGAACACCCAATAAGCATATCATAAATAGTCGGTACTTCATTATCGTAAATTGAAATCAGTATTGGCTTTTAAGCAAGCAAGATAATAAATTCTCCTCGAAATTTTTAAGGTTTTTGGATTTCGGTGCACTCCGAAATACTTCCGTCGATTTAAAAATTCGACCTATTTCGATGTAATATTGAAAATTAGAACATAATTTTTATGTATTCGATTATCAACGTATCAATCCATATAAATTCCTATATAAAAGGATAAATTATTTTGTATTTGCTTTTTTAATGCTGAAGAAAAGCATATATTTGTAGTGCATTTGGGATTCATCCCATATTGTGTGTTTGGGGGTTAACATTTAGGAAGGAGACTGTTGAGTCTCCTTCTTTCTTTTATATACTTCCTGTAAACACCACTACTTATCAACCTTTTAGCATAGCTTAACCGATTTGCTAATCCAATTACTTTCAGTGGCTTGCACAATGGTCATTATGAAAATTGTTCTTTTTTTCTACATTTGTGCCGAATTAAAAAATTTTAGAATGAAACGAGCATAACAAAAGCCTGTTGTAGAAATAGGAAAAATTTTATGCAAGTTACATGAGTTACCGTTAATAATTAGAAATATAAACGAATGAAAACAGCTGAAATACATACTTCAAAAGGAGTAATGAAAGTTAAGTTTTACGAAGAAGATGCTCCGGGAACTGTTGCCAATTTTATCAAGCTTGCTGAATCGGGTTTTTATGATGGGCTAACTTTTCACCGTGTGATCCCTAATTTCGTAATTCAGGGAGGATGCCCGGATGGAACCGGAGCTGGGGGACCAGGCTATTCAATTGATTGCGAAACCGACGGAAACAACCAATACCACGATAAAGGCGTTTTATCAATGGCACATGCCGGAAAAAACACTGGCGGATCGCAGTTTTTTATCTGTCACAACCGCGAAAACACCCAACATTTAGATCGTCATCATACTTGCTTCGGAAAAGTTTTTGAAGGACTTGATGTAATCGACGACATCAGACAAGGTGACGAAATTGAAAAAGTAATTATTTCTGAAGAATAATTTCACCAACAATAAAACAAAAGGGAGCCACTAAGCAGGCTCCCTTTTTTATGTGCAAATATATTTAGCAGCACTTCTTAAGATTTATTTTCTCGTTTTTAGTGTATTTTATTTCTGCCGTTCAATTTCCCAGAGTTCTGAAAAGCAACTTATTGGTATTAAGACAGAATACAATCAACCGTACAACACATTGGTTAATTGGAGCTTACATCCTATTTCTCCTTTAATATCAACTCCCCGGAAACACCTCAAATTCAATTGAGAAAATCATTCCCTACCTTTCAACTTTTTGACTCGAAAAGTTTAGTTATGAAAATTGCAAAAATTAATATTTAGCTATTGCAAATGTCGTTTCCATCCTATTTATTTGTTCGTGTAATGTAGAATTAAACTCTAACTATAAGCAAAGATTAAAACCAGTAATCTTTTGATTTATTAAAATTATTTTTCACTCACTTAACTGGTATAAAAATGGCAGATAATAAACCGAAAGTAATTAAAGATTACAGCAAACTTGATAAAGATTTACAAGAGCAAATCAAGCTGATTTATGCTGATGGATTTGCTGAGAATCTCATCCATTTTTTTGATAAAACCGGGCAAAAAATTACGGTTTTACCATTTGAAACCGAGGACAAATATTACATGTTAAGAATGACCGAAGGCGAAGCTGTTGCTCTTGTTGACGAGGACGACGATTACGATGATGACGGATTCTTAAAAGACGAGGTTAAACAAGATTACGAAGACAAGTACTCGGACCTCGACCACGTTGCAGATCAATTAGAAGAAGATTAAACCATAAAAAAAGCAGGAATGTATACAACAAACCTGCTTTTTCCTTTTGCTTTTGAACGTTTTATTAAGCTAATAATACCTTAACTTTATCGGCAATATCTTTTCCGTCGGCCTGGCCGGCGAGTTTCTTCGAAGCAATTCCCATAACTTTTCCCATGTCTTTCATGCTGCTTGCACCAACTTGCTCGATAACGGCTTTTACAGCTGCCGTTAAATCTTCGTCCGACATTTTTGCGGGCAGATAACTCTCGAAAATAGCCACCTGTTTCATCTCCTGTTCGTACAAATCCTCACGGCCCTGCTCTTTGTAAATATTTGCAGAATCAGCCCCCTGTTTTGCCAGTTTTGATATTATTTTCAGCGCATCATTATCGGCTAAAACATCGCTGGCACCTTTTGCTGTTTGCGCTTCGAGCATTACCTTTTTAATGCCACGCAAAGCTTCCAGTTTTTCCTTTTCGCGGGCTTTCATAGCCGCTTTTATGTCATCATTAATTTGATCAAATATTGCCATAACTTTTAGTTTTTTTTATTAATCTACGTTATCGTGAAGATAACTGTTTCTGTCTGAAATACGGTTGTCGCGATTTACAGAATATCCCGAACGGTCGCGTTTGTATTTTGGATCGTTTATACGAATATTCCGACGTTTAAAAGCCGGTACATTTTCCAACTCGTCTACATCGTCGTCGCTCAGGTTGGCGTAATCGTTTACATCAATTTCTTTCTCGGCACTACTGCGTTCGCGCGAAGTTATCGGGTACAGCGATTCGAACTCATCGTCGTCGTTTCCATTTTCGTTGGCAACGTTAAATTCAAAGGTCGACTGACTTCTGCTATCCTCGTTTTTCTGCTCCGAGAAATGCTCAGTTTTTGTTACCAACACCGACTCCTTTTCGAGCGTATGCGAAACCACTTTTCGTTGGCTTTGCTCCGACAACTCTGAAATGATACTGGTTGGGAATCCGGTAGCAATAACTGTTACCGATAGCTTTTCTCCTAATGTTTCATCGGTACCATTTCCCCAAATCAAATCGGCATCAAAACCGGCCATATTTTGCACATAATCGGTAATCCGCCCAACTTCGTCCATGGTAACTTCTTTATTACCTGAGTTGATATTTACCAGGATATTGCGTGCTCCGCGAATTTCATTGTCATTCAATAATGGCGAGTTTAACGCTTTTTTTACGGCATCCTCTGCCCGATCTTCTTCGTCACTTACGCCGGTTCCCATTACCGCCATTCCGCTTTTTCGCATTACGGTTTCAACATCGGCAAAGTCAACATTTATATATCCGGGAACGGTAATAATTTCAGCAATTCCTTTGGCTGCGGTTGACAAAACATTATCGGCCTTTGCAAATGCCTCCGATATTCCAAAATCACCAAACATCTCGCGTATTCGCTCATTGTTGATCACCAACAACGAATCGACATAAGATGCCAGCTCTTTAATGCCTTCGTAGGCTTGTTTTATACGTCTTTTTCCCTCGTTTCGGAACGGAATAGTTACAATGGCTACCGTTAAGTAGCCCTGCTCTTTACAACATTGTGCAATAACAGGAGCAGCTCCGGTTCCTGTTCCGCCGCCCATACCGGCAGTTACAAATACCATTTTAGTATTTTCCGACAAGGTCTTTTTTACATCTTCGATGTTTTCAATAGCCGCCTGCCTGCCCACTTCCGGTTTGTTACCGGCTCCACGCCCTTCGGTTAATGACGCTCCGAGCTGCACCCGGTTACGGATAGCACTTGCCTCCATGGCTTGCGCATCGGTGTTGCAGATTACAAAATCCACATCGCGAATTCCGTGCTTAAACATATGGTTTACGGCATTTCCGCCACCGCCACCAACACCGATTACCTTAATCGCGGCACCGGGAGTTTTTTCCATTACAAAATCAGCCATATCTTCCATTTTCTTCACCTTGTTTTGTCGTTACTAATCAAGAGGTTGATCTTCATCACCATCATTAAAAATCTTGCTGCCAAAATTTTTATAAAACCAATTATCAATGTTCGATTCGGTAACAGGCTCGTCTTTCTTTTTCTCGGCCTTTTCCCTGGTTTTGGTCTTTTCTTTTGACTTCCAGCCAAAACCCGTGGATTTAGATTTTGGCTTGGCTTTTGGTTTTGGTTGCGGAGGAACAAACATTATTGTTTCTTCCTCTTCTGGCTCTGGCTCGTATCGTTTTTCTTCGTAGAAATCGGATGTAAATATATCTGTCGTTTCGTTTACCGGTTCCTGTTCGGCAACAGACTCTTCCAAATCGTCGTCGAGATTAAAGTTTTGCACCTCCTTTTCGGGTTGCAATTCTTTATTCGGATTGGTATCAAAACCGGTGGCCAAAATGGTTACACTAATTTTGTCGCCAAGACGCTCGTCGTAGCCGTTACCCCAGATGATATCGGCATCCTGACCAGCTTTTTCCTGTAGTGATTCAATAATTTCGCCAATCTCTCCGATCCTGATCTCCTCACTTCCGGAGATAATATTGAGCAGTATATTCTTTGTTCCGAAAATATCGTTACTATCCAACAGGGGCGATTCCAATGCGGCATTCACGGCATCCATGGCACGGCCTTCGCCTGTGGCAAAACCTGTACCCATGATAAACACCTCACTCTTTTGCATCACTGTTTCCACATCGGTATAGTCGATGTTTACATTTCCGTGAACGGTTATAATTTCGGCAACTCCTTTAACAGCAGTTGACACAATGTTGTCGGCCATTTTAAAAGCCTGACTTGCCGGCAGGTCGCCGTAAATATGGCGCAGCCGGTCATTACTGATCACCAGCATACTATCGACAAATTCGGCCATTTTATCAATGCCTTCCTGCGCTTGTGCGCGGCGTTTGTTTCCTTCGGCCGGCGACGGAATGGTTACCACCGCAATGGTTAAAATGTCGAGTTCGCGGGCCAGACTTGCAATTACAGGAGCAGCTCCGGTTCCGGTTCCGCCGCCCATTCCTGCTGCGATAAACAACATTTTTGTATTATCACCCAGCACTTGTTTAAGGTCTTCGTAATTTTCGCGGGCTGCTTCGGCACCTCTTTCGGGTTTATTTCCGGCACCCCGCCCTTCTGTCAATGTGGTTCCAAGCTGAATTTTAATCGGCACAGGACTATTGTCCATGGCTTGCGAATCGGTATTACAGATGATATAATCAACACCCTTTATTCCCTCTTCGAACATGTGATTGACCGCGTTGCAACCACCACCGCCAACTCCAATTACTTTAATAATTGATGATGCTGCCTTCGGAAATTGAAAATTTGCTAATTCTTCGGTCATATCTTTTTGTTTTAATTGAATTCAAGATCTTCGTTGTCGTCGCCAAAAAAGTTGATCGCACTTTGCAATGCTCCTTTAACGTTGGTCATTAAACCACGTCCGCTCCGGTGCACTTTTGGCTCGGGCAATATTCGTTCTTCTCCAACATTTTGCGAAATCGAAAGTTTTAAGGCTCCCAATGCTGTTAAAAATGCCGGATTTTTTGCTTCTTCCCTACGATTTGCAGGAAGAATTACCGGGTGTGCCCTACGTGCATCCAAACCGGTATGGAATTTCACCAGTGTTATGATGTGCCCCAGGTTTGAGGTCCCACCTGACAAAACAATTCCGGTTCCTAAACGGTCGGCAACTCCTGATCTTTCGATCTCAGCAACCACACAATCCACAATCTCTTCCAAACGTGCCTGAATAATGTAAGCCAGACTTCGGATAGTAATTTCTTTTGGTTCCCAGCCATTGTTTTTAGCAATGGTAACCGTATCCTCAGTTTTAATCTGGTCGCCCAACGCCTGTCCGTAGCGCACTTTCAACAACTCAGCTTTTTCCAGAAATGTAGAACATCCCACTTTTAGATCGTTGGTTATAACAGCTCCGGCAAACGGAATTACCGCCGTGTGCACTAATGCATTTTCGTAGTAAATAGCCAGATTGGTTGTGCCGGCACCAATATCGAGTACCACACCCCCCATTTCCTTTTCAGGCTTTGAAAGTGCAGCCTCTGCTAATGCCAGCGACGAGTGGAAAACTTCGCCCAGTTCAACACCAACACTTTCTAACACGCGGTTCAAAATTTGGTATTCCTGATCGGGCATTATCACCAACTTATAACGAGCTTCAATTTTTTTACCTGTGGCTCCAACAGGTTTCAGCTCCTCCGTTTCATCGTCAATAATAAAAGAAGTTGGAATAACTTTCAGAATACGGTAACCGTTTTTTATCTGCAGGTTTTTCGCTTCATCGTACAACTCATCAATATCCAGACTGGTTACCACACCACCTTCACCTGTAAAACGCGAAGCTTTGTAGTCGATGGTTCGCATACGTTTTCCGGCGTATGCCACATCAACAACCGTGATTTCGTCTTCCAACTGTGCGTCCAGCAACTCCAACACTGCAGTTATGGACTCGATTGTATCAGCAAGATTAAAAACCATTCCTCTTTTTATGCCTTTCGACGGCACCTGGGCAGTACCCAGTATTTCCATTTTCCCCTCGGCAGTTGCCTGTCCTGCAAGTGCAACCATTTTTGAGGTACCCATGTCGATAACAACTGAAAGATTTGTTTTTGAAGCCATAATTACCTTCTTTTTGCTATTACCTGATCTTTATATTTTAAACTGATCGTTTTGTATTTATTCCAATTATTTTTTGCCATAATCTGCTTGTAAAAAGCTTTCATATTGCGTAATTTCTCCGCATAATTTTCCAGCGTTCCAAACTCTATGGTATGATCGCCAACCAGAGGAATCAACAGCACATCTCCATCTTTTTGAACATGAATCTGTTCAATTTGTGCATTCCAGAATTCATCGCTTTCTATCGTTAAAACACATGGCAAAAGTGTTTCTTTCGCATAGTCTTCGCTAATATCTCCCGTAGCCACCAGCACGTTGGCCGCATAATTTGTCGACACCGGAATTTTGCCACCAAACTCATCGAGGTAATAGTTTCCTTTGTCTGAAAAAACGCGCACCACCGGTTTCCGGTGTTTCAGATCGATCGCCAGCACTCCTTTAAAAGTGGCACTGTCGGTGCGGGTAACAACTTTATAAACCTCGGCATTCAAAATCGCTTCGTGTTTTTCAACTGCCTGCTCGATTTGTACCGTATTAATGCTGTCAAAATCCTTTCCGATGATATTTTTATCGATCGATTTCACCAGGTTAATCAACTCAGCCCGATCAACTTTTATTACCTCGTCCGGATCGTAATTGAATTCGATATCGTTGCAAATGGCATGATTGTACTTCAATGAAGTAAACGCCAGCGTTACCAGTAGAAACACCAGCAACACCAACAAACCACCTATTTTTGCAAACTTCTTTATCATTTTTCTTTACTTTCCAACAGTTCAATTATACTATCCACCATCCGGTCGATATCGCCGGCTCCCATTGTTACGACAATTTCGTTCCGGTCTGATTTTAGTATCTTTAAAACTTCATCACGCTCGGCCAGCATTCTATTCTCCAGCTTCATTTCTTTATAAATGATAGCCGATGACACTCCGGGAATAGGTTCTTCGCGAGCCGGATAAAGCGGTATAAGAATAGCTTTATCCAGCAAATCCAGACTTTGCGCAAATTCAGCAGCAAAATCTTTGGTACGCGAAAACAAGTGCGGCTGGAAAATCCCGGTCACTTTTTTATCGGGGAACAAGGCCTTAACCGAAGTAATAAAGGCCTCCAATTCCGCAGGGTGATGCGCGTAATCGTCGATATAAATTCGATTCTCCGAACGGTAGCGAATATCAAAACGACGTGCCACTCCTTCGTAATCTTCAATTCCTGCTTTAATAGCATTTGCCGATGCTCCGGCCAACCAGGCCAAAGCACTGGCTCCAACCGTATTTTCAACGTTTACCAGCCCCGGATAATTCATTTTGCAGTTGGCAATTATTCCTCCCGGTGTCTTTAAGTCGAACGAATAAAAGCCCGTTTCCTGATTCAGTTGCAGATTCAGCGCAGCAAAATCAGTTTTACCTTTTAATGAATAAGTATAAACTTTAGCTTCAATTTTCGACGTATCAAGTCCCACTCCTTCTTTTAGCACCAAACTTCCATCGGGACGGATCTGTGAAATAAATTTCTCGAACGACTCAACGATCTTTTCTTTATCACCATAAATATCCAAATGGTCGGCATCAACAGAAGTTACCAGAGCCAACTGTGGTTTCAGGTGCAAAAACGAACGATCGAACTCATCGGCTTCAGCAACAATCCAAGGCGAATCATTTTCCGAGAGCACTAAGTTGCTCCTGAAATTCTTTGAAATACCGCCCAAAAATGCACCACACCCTTGTTCTGTTTTACTTAGAATATTAGTAACAATGGTACTTGTCGTTGTTTTCCCGTGTGTGCCGGAAACTCCAATTCCTTTGCGTTCATTGCAAATCATCCCCAAAACTTTTGCCCGCTTAAACAAACCAATCGGCTGGCTTTTAAACCAGTTCAGTTCCTTATGCTCGTCGGGCAAAGCCGGTGTATATACAGCAATGGTTTCCGCCGGATTCCATTTCGACGGAATATTTCTGATGTCATCATCAAAATGCACATCGATTCCCTCTTTCTGAAGCGCATCGGTCAATGCCGTTTCAGTGCGATCGTATCCTGCCACATTGCGCCCCGAATATTTAAAATAACGGGCCAGCGCACTCATCCCTATTCCTCCAATCCCAAGAAAATATACATTCTTTATTTTCTGAATGTTGTCCATTCTATTGTCTCACTAATTTTTCTACTTCATCAACTATTTGTTTGGTAGCCTCAGGTTTCGCCAGTTCTTTACTTTTTGCAGCCAAAGCACTGCAACGCGTTTCGTCTTTTACCACCTCAAATGCCAGCGGAAATAATTTCTCGTTGATCTCATCATCGCGTACCATTAAAGCAGCATCCTGTTCTACTAATGCCATCGCGTTTTTGGTTTGATGGTCTTCCGAAACATTTGGCGACGGCACCAGTACCGAAGCTTTTCCTACCAGACACAATTCCGAGATTGTTCCTGCTCCCGCTCTCGAAATCACCAAATCGGCGACTTCGTATGCCAGATCCATGCGTGTTATAAACTTATGGATCTGCAGGTTTTTCGGTTTTGTTTCTTTTAGATCTTCCTGAATTTTATCGTAATAATATGCACCAGTTTGCCAGATCACCTGAACACCTGAAGCTGCAATTTCTTTAATATTTTTAAGCACAGCCTGGTTTACAGAACGTGCGCCAAGACTACCACCAACAATCAATATAATTTTATCTGATTCGTTTACATTAAAAAACTCAAAAGCTTCTTTTCTATTTTGTTTTTCGGTCAAATTTTCGCGTACCGGATTTCCTGTGAAAATCAGTTTATCGGCCGGAAAAAAGCGTTCCATTTTATCGTAAGCCACACAAATGGAATTCACTTTTTTACTCAAAAGTTTATTGGTAATTCCCGCATATGAATTTTGCTCCTGAATTAAACAAGGAACCTTATTTTTTGCAGCCGCACGTAATAGCGGACCGCTGGCATAACCGCCAACTCCAATTGCTACTTCAGGATTAAAATCGGCCACAATCTTTTTAGCCAACTTCGCACTTTGGCGCAGCTTTTTAAAGAACGTAATCATTTTCATACTGGGCTTCCGCGGAAATCCCATCACAGGCAAGCCAATAATTTTATATCCGGCGGCAGGCACTTTCTCCATTTCCATCCGGTCTTCGGCACCAACAAATAAAATGTCAGCGTCAGGATTGCGCTTTTTAATTTCGTTGGCAATCGCAAGCGCCGGGAAAATATGTCCCCCGGTACCGCCTCCGCTAATTATGACTCTATTTATCTTATTATTCATCTATCGCAACTTTTATATTCCCCGCTTTTGGGTGAGATAAAAATTCAGTTATTCTCCGATGTTCCTCAATTTATTGTTCAGTCCTTGACTGTTCATTTTCTATTTCGTAATCTTCATCAGGAGCTTTAATCATAATCGGTTGCTCCTCAACTTCTTTGTTCTGCTGATTTTGGTGACTCACACTGAGGATCAATCCAAATGCCAGCGAGGTAAACAACAGCGATGTTCCTCCCAGACTGATCCAGGGCAGTGGCTGACCTGTAACCGGCAACGCACCACTTGAAACACCTATATTTATCATGGCCTGAAAGACCAACACCAATGTTAATCCAATAACCATAAATGCCGGGAACGTTCGGGTGGCCCGCCTGACAATCACCACTCCCCTGAAAAAGAAAATCAGGAAAAGCATGATTACAGCAATACCACCTAACAAACCATATTCTTCAACGATTATGGCAAAAATAAAATCGTTGTATGCCGCAGCCATATAATTACTCACATCTGAGTGGCCGGGTCCTTTTCCTAAAATCCCTCCGGAATAAATGGCCAGCTTTGCATAGTCGGCCTGCGTAATTCCCTGCGAAGCTTCAGGTGGAGGAGGATCAATAAACCGCTCGATCCGTCCTTTCATGGTATGAACACGACCTAAACTTTCGGGCAAATGATCGGCAGTAAAATATATTCCTACGACAAATGCAATTCCGGCACCTACTACCGAAAACAAATATTTCAAGGGAATTCGGCCGCAAAACATCATGGTCATAATCGTTGCGAAAAGCAAAGCCGAGGTTGAGAAATCGGATATAAAAATCAAACCACAGACAATACCTGTATAGAAAATAATCTTCTTAAATGCTTCCCACAAATCGCCTTTTGTTTTTTGGCGTTTTCCTAAAATTTTAGCCGAGAATAATACCAGCGAAATCTTGGCCATTTCGGCCGGTTGAAAAGTTGCTCCCCAGAAATTAAGCGTACGTCCGCTGGAAGAAACAAACGATGTTCCGCGCATCACAATGGAAAAAAGTAAAAATCCGATGCTAGCCAGTAAAGCCCACCATGCCAGTTTCGAATAAAGTTTTATAGGCAACACATTTACCATCAGCAGAATTACCCCAATTCCCGTACCCAAGAATACGACCTGACGAAACAGGTACTTCAAAGTGTTTCCGTGTGCCACACGGTAGGCCAATGCCCCCGTTGAACTATACACAATAAGCAGCGACAACACCGATAAAAGCATCAGCACCATCCAAAGCACGCGGTCGCCCTTAAATAATTTCAGAATGGAATGTTGCATTACAAATTCCTTACTTCTTTTTTAAATTGATTTCCTCTGTCTTCGTAATTCTCAAATAAATCGAAACTTGCACACGCCGGCGATAACAGCACGGTGTCGCCGTTTCTGGCCAGGTAGTAAGCAGCTTTTACCGCTTCTTCCATGCTTGATGCATCCACAATGTCGGCCACACAATCGCCAAAAGCTTCGTGCAGCTTGGCATTGTTTTTTCCGAGGCAAACAATGGCTTTCACCTTGTTGGTTACCAGCCCCTGCAACATAGAGTAATCGTTGCCTTTGTCCACTCCCCCGGCAATCCAGATCACCGGTTTGTGAACACTTTCCAACGCATACCACGATGAATTAACGTTCGTTGCTTTCGAGTCGTTGATAAACTCGATGCCATGAACCTTAAGAAAGCGCTCTAAACGATGCTCCACACCTGTAAAGTCGGAAAGGCTTTCTCTCAATTGTTCATCCCTGATTTTTAATACCATGCTTGCAATGCCTGCGGCCATGCTGTTGTAGGTATTGTGTTTCCCCTGTAGTGATAAATCCAGTATCGACATGCTGAATTGATTTTGATTTAAGTTGATAATTATCCGATTGTCTCTCACACCTGCTCCTGGCCCGGCAGCCTCTCCCAACCCAAAAGGAAGTTGAACAGATTTTATCTCTCTTTTTTGTATTTCTTTTTGAATCACTTCGTCGTCGGCACAATAAACGAAGTAGTCACTTGCTGTTTGATTTTGAAGAATCCTGAACTTTGAATCGGTGTAGTTTTGCATATCGTAGCCATAACGATCGAGATGATCGGGTGTGATATTCATTATTACTGCTACATCTGCTTTGAATTCGTACATTCCGTCTAACTGAAAACTACTTAGCTCGATCACGTATACATCAAAATTTTCTTCGGCCACCTGCCACGCAAAACTTTTTCCAACGTTTCCGGCCAAGCCAACATTCATTCCTGCTTTCTGCAGAATATGATAAGTCAGCAATGTGGTAGTAGTTTTGCCGTTACTTCCGGTAATACAAATGGTTTTAGCCGACGAAAAAAGGCCGCCAAATTCAATCTCTGATATTACCGGAGTGCCTTGTTCTTTTAGCTTTTTAACCAACGGTGCAGTTTCAGGAATTCCAGGACTTTTCACGACCAGTTCGGCACTCATAATTTTGGCCTCCGAGTGATGTCCTTCTTCAAAATCAATTTTATAATTTAAAAGAACGTCTTTATATTTCTCCTTGATTTTTCCAAGGTCGGACACAAATACATCGTATCCCCTTTTCTGTGCAAGAATGGCTGCCCCAACCCCGCTTTCGCCTGCTCCTAATATGGCTACCAATCCTTTCACGCTATCTCATTTTTAATGTTGCGATTGTTATTACGGACAGAATAATTCCAATAATCCAGAAACGTGTTACAATCTTTGGTTCGGGAAACCCTTTTTTCTGAAAATGGTGGTGAATCGGGCTCATTAGAAGCACCCTGCGTCCTTCGCCATATTTACGTTTGGTATATTTAAACCAGAACACCTGAATAATCACCGACAGGTTTTCTACCAGGAAAATTCCACACAACAGTGGAATCAAAATCTCTTTGCGAATGATAACAGCAAAAACTGCCAGAATTCCACCAAGTGCGAGGCTTCCGGTATCGCCCATAAAAACCTGGGCAGGGAAAGAGTTGTACCATAGAAATCCAACAGTGGCACCGATAAATGCAGCAATAAATACAGTCAGTTCACCAATGTTCGGAATATACATGATATTCAGGTAATCGGCGTAAATTACGTTACCGCTTACGTAGGCCAGAATTCCCAGTGTAGCACCGCTAATTGCCGACGTTCCGGTTGCCAGCCCATCAATTCCATCAGTAAGGTTTGCTGCATTCGATACAGCAGTAATAATCAAAATGATTGCGATTGCATAAACCAGCCATTTTAACCAACCGGCGGCATCGCCGGCAAAGGCTACCAGCCAGGCATAATCAAATTCGTTCTTTTTAACAAACGGGATGGTGGTTTTGGTCGATTTCACATCTTCCATTACAAATTGATCAATTGTTTCGCCAGTTGCCGGATCAATCACTTCTTCAGTTAAAAATGCACCATTCTCGTCGCTTACGTGCTCACGAACTTTTACATCCTCACTGATAAAGAGTGTAGCGGCAACAATGAGCCCTAAACTTACCTGCCCCAATATTTTAAATTTACCGGCCAGCCCTTCTTTATTCTTTTTGAAAACCTTGATATAATCGTCGATAAAACCAATCAGCCCCAAAAAAACGGTAGTAATCAGCATTAAAAGAATGTAGATATTATCGAGGCGGGCAAAAAGTAATGTCGGAATAATAATCCCCAACAAAATAATAATTCCGCCCATTGTTGGCGTTTCTTGTTTTTGCATTTGACCTTCAAGACCAAGATCACGCACTTCGTCACCTATTTGCTTACGTTGCAAAATGCGGATCAGCTTTTTTCCAAAAAACGTTGTAATGAACAACGAAAGGATTATTGCTGCTGCCGATCGAAACGAAATACCCGGAAGCATTCCAAGTCCCGGAATATCGTATTCTGCCAAAAGTTCGTATAGCCAATAAAACATATCTTGTTTTTAATTTTTTAGTCCAAAACAGTTCTTTACTTCTTCCCTGTCGTCAAAATGATGTTTCACACCATTTACTTCCTGATAGTCTTCGTGCCCTTTCCCGGCAATGAGAATAATATCGCCGGGCTGTGCCAACATCACCGCTGTTTTAATCGCATCGCGACGACTTACAATCGACACCACTTTATTTTTATATTGCGGCTCAACACCGGCTTCCATATCTTTTATAATAGCTTCAGGATCTTCACTTCGTGGATTATCCGAAGTCAGAATTACTTTGTCGCTGGCAACTAATGCTTCCAGTGCCATCTCGGGGCGTTTTGTTTTATCGCGGTCACCACCGGCACCAACCACAGTTATCACCTGCTCATTTCTTGTTCTGATTTCTGAAATTGCAGCCAACACATTTTTTAGTGCATCGGGCGTGTGCGCATAATCAACTATGGCGTATTTCCCATCTTCGCTCCGGATTGTTTCGAAACGTCCTTGCACTGATTGTAAATTGCTGATAATGGTAAGCACCTCGCCTTTGTCCTGCTCCAACTCTACCGCGGTAGCATAAACTGCCAATAAGTTTGACGCATTGAAGAGCCCAACAAATCGTGTCCAGATTTCCTGGCCATCCACATTCAAAAGCATTCCATCAAAATGACTTTCCATCACTTTGCAGCGATAATCGGCCATCGTGCGGTTGGAATATGTAAGTTTTCGGGCTTTTGTATTTTGCAGCATCACCAAACCGTTTTTATCGTCGGCATTAACCAAAGCAAAAGCATCTTTTGGCAAACCGTCGAAAAAGGCCTTCTTGGCTTTTATGTATTCTGTAAAAGTTTTGTGATAATCGAGGTGATCGTGCGTGATATTTGTAAAAATACCGCCGGCAAACTGAATGCCTGCAATACGTTGCTGATGAATGGCATGCGAACTCACTTCCATAAAACAATGCTCGCAACCTGCTTCCACCATTTCGGCCATTAGCTGCTGAATCTTTAGCGCATCAGGTGTGGTATGCGAGGCAACCTCTTCTTTCTCGTTTATTTTGTAAGAAATTGTGGAAAGCAGACCAACATTGTAGCCCTGCATTCTGAAAAGTTTGTGCAACAAACTGGCAATACTGGTTTTCCCGTTAGTTCCGGTAACACCAACCACTTTCATTTTTGATGATGGCGAACCATAAAAAGCAGCAGCAATTTCACCCAAAACTTTATTGGAATCTTCCACCTGCACATAAGTAACTGCAGCTTTTGTTTCTTCAGGAAGATCTTCACAAACAATCGTTGTTGCACCTTTTTCTATGGCAATATCAATAAAACGATGCCCGTCAACAGAAACACCTTTTTGCGCCACAAATAAATTATCCGGGTTGATTTTCCTTGAGTCGAATTGAATTCCGGTAACCTCAATATCGGTTTCACCAATGCAATCAACAATCCCTATATGTTCCAATAACTTCTCTAGTTTCATCTCATCATAATTGTTAACTCTCAAAGGCATTCGATGTAACTCGCTTATCAAGTCCCTCTTGTAAATGATATTTAGTGCATGCTCGTTTCATCTTAACTTAATGAGAGATATACCGTTTGTCCCGGGCGATATGAGCTACCGGGTTTTAACGATTGTTTTTTTACTTTTCCTATTCCGTTTATCCTTACTTTCAATCCTGCATTTTCCAACAGAAAAATGGCGTTACTGACACCCATTCCAACTACATCGGGAACAGCATCTACCGGCACTATATTTTCTTCCAGTACAATTGCACTATCCTGTGTATTCAGCGAAACCATTCTTGAATCGGGCAATCCACGCACATTTTTCAGCTCCAGCTCTTCGGCCAAACGAAGAATATCGTCGCGCTGTCCACTTTTTATCTGGGGAACATCTTCGCCTTCCCCCTTATCATCTTCCGGTGTGGCATTCATAAGCTGGCTGGCATATACTTTTTCGGAGATCTCCTTGAAAACCGGACCAGCAACTGCTGCCCCATAAATCGAGTTTCGTGGCTTTTTAAAAGTTACAATCAATGAATACATCGGATTATCTGCCGGGAAATACCCCACAAATGACGCGTAGTAAGCTCCGTATTCGTAACCTTTGCCATCCGAACGAGCCACACGGGCAGTACCGGTTTTCCCAGCCACTTTAAAATGTTCGCCCTGAACACCACGCCCGGTTCCGTTCTGACAAACACCTTCGAGCATGGCCTGCGCTTTTCCGATTGTCTCTTTCGACACGATCATTGGGTTTAGCAACTCAGGTTTAAATGTTTTTACCAAAGCCCCGCTATTTCGAATTTCTTTTACCAAACGCGGTTTCACCATTGCACCATCATTGGCAACAGCGTTATAGAAATTCAGAATTTGCAATGGTGTAAGACGCAAATCGTAACCGTACGACATTCGACCTAAAGTTGTTGTCCCCCACCAATCGGCATTTCCGGGGTACTTTATATAAGGTTGTCCTTCTCCTGCCAGTTCCAATCCCAAAGGCTTTTGAATGCCGAATCCATAAATTCGGTCAACGTAATCTTTTGGATTGTTTGTGTATTTCGACAAAATCACTTTTGCCGTTCCGATATTCGACGACTGCTCCAAAATCTGTTTCACATTCACTTTCCCGCAAGCATGATCGTCGGTAATATTTTCCTGTGCCCAATAACCGTTTCCGGTGTCGAACACATCGCTGGTATCTACAACTCCGTCTTCCAGTGCCACCATTAACGAAACCAGCTTAAAGGTTGATCCCGGCTCGTAACATCCACGGTGGCCCAGTGCGTAATTATCTTTTTCGTAGAAATCGTCCTTCGTTTTACCCAGGTTCGCAATTGCTTTGATCTCCCCGGTTTTCACTTCCATTAAAACGGCAGTTGCCCATTCAGGATTCGATTTCAACGCCTGCTTATACAAGGCACTTTCGGCAATATCCTGCATTTTAACATCGATAGTTGTAATTATATCCATCCCGTTTTGTGGCTCAATTTCAGTACGAGTCACCCAACGCCCCGACAGGTTTTGCTTGTAACTGATACCGTTTTCGCCACGCAAGTACATTTCGTACGAACGCTCCAAACCATTGTAACCCACCGGAACCGGCGTTAAGGCATTGGCCTTATTTAAACTCCCAATGGTTCGTTGAGCTAAAATTCCGAGCGGGTTGAGACGCTTGTTCTCCTGCTCGATGATCAACCCGCCACCAAATCGTCCGCGGCGCAGAATCGGGAAGTTTTTGAATTCCTGTAATTGGTTGTAATCTATTTTTTCAGGTGTGAGCAGGTAACCACGATTTCGGTTTTTATAGGCCGAACGCAATCGTCTTGCATATTCGCGTTTTGAAGCATCTTTGTAAAAATCCGACAAATACCAGGCTAACGAATCCACCTCATTGTCGAATACCTTTTTTACTCCTTCAGCTGCCAAATCAATGCGGATTTTATATCCGGGAACCGATGTAGCCAAAACACTACCATCGTCGGCACAAATCGTCCCCCTTACCGGCGGAATGATTACCGTATTATTAGTCAGGTTTTTTTCAATTTGCTGCCAACGCTCATTTTTAATCTGCTGAACAGAAACAAGCTTAAAAACAACCACAACTCCGAACAATGTCAACACGAAGTATACAATTGCAATACGCGACAATATGGTTTTCCTGATCCCCACTTCTAATCTTCTTTTTCAACCGTTATTTTTTGCGGAGGGCGCATTGGCTCTTGTAAACCAATTCCTGCCTCTTCAACTCGTTTTGCTACTTCCGAAGGACGACTGGCGTCCATCAACTTGGCAGAAAGCGTTACCGATTCCGACCTCAGCTCGTCTAGCTCTTCCTGCAACACGACAATCTCGCGCAGTGTACTTTCCGACCAGTTTCGGTTAGCGATCAACAACAATCCTAAAACTGCAAGAAATGCCACAAACGGCATTTGCTTCAATGTCCGCTCATCGGTAAGAATCGTCCCCCCGATGAACGACTTCATCCCGGTACGTTTTCTTGTATTTTTATTTTGTTCTGCCATCGTTAAATTCGTTCTGCTATTCTCAGTTTTGCACTTCTCGATCGCGGATTCGCGTCCAACTCCTCTTCTCCGGCCACAATCACTTTTCGGTTTATCATTTTAAAAGGCGACTGCACATTTCCATAAAAGTCCTTCTCAATCTTTCCTTCAAAATTTCCCGCCTTGATAAAGTTCTTACACAGGCGGTCTTCCAAACTGTGGTAAGTAAGAATCACCAAGCGACCGCCGGGCTTCAGGATATCAAGCGAAGTAGCAAGAAATTCGCGTAAGGCTTCCATTTCTTCGTTAACCTCGATGCGCAAGGCCTGAAAAACCTGTGCTAAATATTTATTCTCGATTGCTTTTGGAGCGCACAACGAAGCAATTTCTTTTAAACGAGTAGTGGTTTTAATCGGAGCTTCGTTTCTGGCTTTTACGATTTGCGCAACCAGTTTTCGTGCATTTTTAACTTCGCCGTACATCCGAAATATCATCTGAAGTTTTTCTTCGCCGTACTCATTCACCACTTTCGCGGCATCAAGAGCTACTTCGCGATTCATACGCATATCAAGCGGCGCATCAAAACGAAAAGAAAAACCGCGGTCGGCCTCATCAAACTCGTGTGAAGAAACGCCAAGATCGGCAAAAACCGCATCCACTTGCTCCACATCGTAGTAGCGCAAAAAATTGCGGACGTAACGAAAATTATGACGAATAAAAAAAAGCCGGTCATCCTCTATGGCATTCCCGGCAGCGTCTTCATCCTGGTCGAAAGCGAACAAACGACCACCACTGTCAAGTGCATTCAATATCATTGCCGAATGACCGCCACCTCCAAAGGTAGCATCGACAACACTGACCCCAGGATGCAGATTCATCCCCTCAATACTTTCAGCTGCCAAAACCGGTATGTGATAAATAGCAGACATCTTCCCTACAGATCAAATTCTCTCAACATGTCCAGATAAGCATCATCAGATATATCATCGGCTTCCGCCACGATTTCGTTGCTCAGGCTAATAGAGGCACCCATTCCCAGGAATGTCACCTTGCCCTCCAGGTTCGCATACTTTAAATATTCATCAGGAATATTTATCCGACCGTTTGCGGCAAGGCTTACCGGAGCAAAATTCCGGAAATACTGACGCAGAGCTGCAAAATGTGCAGGGTTGGTACTGGCGCGTACTTTCGCCTGAAACTTCTCCACTTTCTCCTGCCACACTTCCATCGGATGAATATCCAAGCATTTCCCCAGCCGGTTCTTCTCCAGAACAACCTGATCAGGAATATCTTCACCCATCGCCTTCTTAAAAGCCGACGGAAGAACCACCCGCCCTTTGTCGTCGATGGTTGCCTGATATGTTCCTGCAAAAAATGCCATAAAATCCTAAAAGTCTTTTTATCAAGTGTAAAAATACAATTTTATTCCATTCTATGCCATATTATTCCATTTCATTCCACCTCGCATTTTACACTTTCTGTTAATAAACCAATTGCAAAATGTTTAAAACCTGTTTATTTCTGTTAATAAGCCATATTTCAACACTGATTAACAACATCTTAAAAACAGACAAATACAATCAACACATCGTTAATAACTCGCTTTTGTAAAGAATTATTTCATCTACCGATCGGCAAAACAGAAAACCAGACAACCAAGGAAGTGAGTATTGGAGACAAATAGAGAAAAGATCAGAATAATCGCATTTTTCAGATTAAGCAATTTTTAGTTAATTGCCGCTGCAAATAAACCAGAAATGACTACAGAGAATAGCACAAAAAGCTACAAGCCAATTCGGATCAGGGAGGTATTTGCCGCCAAAAGTCCTGGGCTGGCAAAACTCATCCCGGGATTTGTGTATCGTTATCTTAACAATATTCTGCATATTGACATAGTGAATTCTTTAAATGAAAGGTACGGACACCTTGAGGGAATTGAATTTGTAAAAAAAGTTGTAAAAGAATTCAATGTTCGTGAATTCGTTCATAACAGCGAAAACATACCTAAATCAGGCCGTTACATTTTCGCCAGCAACCATCCGCTGGGCGGTTTCGATGGCATGTTACTCATGAAAAATGTAGAAGAACATTTGGGCTCTTTTAAGTTTTTAGCCAACGATATTTTACTGAATATTCCACAGTTAAGCCCGGTTTTTGTGCCGGTAAACAAACACGGAGGACATGCGCGAAAAGCTGCGAAAAAGCTTTCGGAATGTTACAATTCAGATGATCAGATTTTAATTTTTCCGTCAGGACTGGCATCACGAAAAATTAAGGGACAGATTATGGATTTGGAATGGAAAAAACACTTTATCAGCAAATCGATAAAACACAAACGCGATGTAATTCCTGTTTTTATCAGCGGCCGAAATTCGAACCGGTTTTACCTCTCCGCTAAATTGCGGAAGTTTTTCAGAATAAAATGGAACCTCGAAATGTTTTTTCTTCCCGACGAGACAATGAAACACCAGAATACCGACGTTCATCTTTATTTTGGGAAACCTATTTCATATACCACTTTCGATAGCACAAAAACGCACCAGGAGTGGGCTGAGTGGGTTAAAGAAAAAGTTTATAAACTAAAAGAAAGTTCTGGTTCAGTAAATTAAACTGTATTATCGAACCGCATTCACGTGATTTTTTTAATTTTGTATTCCAATTTTCAAAAGAAAGGGAGCTCGAAACAAGTAAATAGAATTAGCGTAATGTCAAAAAGACACATGTCTACACAACATGTTTCGAGAGTTTGGGGACACAGACAGATAAAAAGATTTAAATGAAGGACATAATAGCACCTATAGCAAGAGAAGAAATTTATGCCGAGCTGACGCCCGAAAAATTACTTCGCAGAACCAACAAAGGTGGCAACGAAATATATATTGTAACAGCACACGACTCGCCTGCAATTATGCACGAGCTGGGGCGCTTAAGGGAAATCACATTCAGGGATGCCGGAGGTGGTACCGGTAAAGAAACCGACATCGACGCCTACGACACAGCAAAAAACCCATACAAACAGTTGATTGTTTGGGATCCGGATGCGAAAGAGATTCTGGGTGGTTACCGTTACGTATTGTGTGCCGATGCGCCTCGCGACGACGAAGGCAATATTAAACTGGCGACTTCACGGGTTTTCCACTTTTCGAAAGAATTTGAAGAGAACTACCTGCCCTACACGCTGGAGCTGGGTCGTTCGTTTGTTCAACCTGCTTACCAATCGAGCAAAGCAGGAGCCAAAGCACTTTTTGCACTCGACAATCTTTGGGATGGATTGGGAGCACTTACCGTTGACCATCCTGAGGTAAAATATTTCTTTGGAAAAATTACGATGTACGAGCATTTTCATGACGAAGCCCGTAACCTGATACAATATTTCTTTAAAAAATATTTCCGCGACAAGGAAAATCTTGTATACCCGCTAGATCCTGTTGAATTCAACATCGACATGGATGCCATGAAAAAACTTTTTGTTGGCCCGGAATACAAGGATGACTATAAAATTCTGGTACAAAACGTTAGAAATTACGGCGAAAATATTCCTCCGCTGGTGAATGCATACATGAACCTTTCACCATCGATGAAAACTTTTGGAACCATTAAGAACGAGGTGTTTGGAAACGTACTTGAAACCGGAATCATTTTAACGATTAAAGATATTTACGAGGTTAAAGTTGACCGCCACATTGAAACTTACATCAAAGGAAAGGAAGACGATGAATGGCCAACGGTTGAATAAAATATTGTTTACCAAAATAAAAATGGCCCAATACTAAAAATTAGTATCGGGCCATTTTTTTATTCCTTAATCCAGAACTAGTAGGCTCTGGCATCTTTTCCTTCAATGTAATTGATAAACGATCCGTTAACCACACGGTTTCCACCCGGAGTTGGGTAATTACCGGTAAAGTACCAGTCGCCCAAATCATTCGGACAAGCTTTGTGCAGGTTTTCGATCGATTGATAAACAATCTCAATCTCAGCATTACAATCTTCCGGCTTCAGCAATTCTGCAATTTTTGCAGAAACCTGCTCGGCTGTAAATGGCTTGTAAATTTCGCGCACGTAGTTTACCATTTCTTCTTTTGGTAAATTCTCCTGCTCTTTACATTTTTTATAAACCTGTTGAATCAGCGACTCTTTGCCATGATCTTTCAACAACTCGATGGCCGCGCTAAATGCAATAAATTTATCCAAACGCGCCATGTCGATTCCGTAACAATCAGGATAACGAATTTGCGGTGCCGACGAAACAACAATGATCTTTTTTGGTTTCAGTCGGTCGAGTATTTTCAGGATACTCTTCTTCAGTGTTGTACCACGCACAATCGAGTCGTCGATAATTACCAACGTATCTTTATCTTTCTGAATAACGCCGTAAGTAACATCGTAAACGTGAGCCACCAAATCATCACGACTTGCATCGTCGGCAATGAAAGTTCGCAGCTTCACGTCTTTAATGGCAATTTTCTCAACCCGTGGTTCAAACGACAAAATTCGTTTGATATCCTTGTCTGTTAATGAGCCATTTTTTTGCTGAATCTGTTCGATCTTCCAATCTACCAGGTGATGACGAACTCCATCAACCAAACCGTAAAAAGCAGTTTCTGCAGTATTCGGAATATACGAGAATACCGTATTTTCGTAATCGTAATCAACAGCCTCCAAAACAATCGGAGTTAACAAACGCCCGAGCTGTTTTCGTTCCTGGTAAATCGCTTTGTCGCTACCTCGCGAGAAATAAATGCGCTCGAACGAACACGATTTGCGTTTATGCGGCACACGGATCATCTCTCTCGAAACCTTTCCGTTCTTTTTAATAATCAGTCCTTCGCCAGGTCCAATTTCCTGCACTTCGCCTTCTCCCAGATTCATTACCGTTTGAATTACGGGGCGCTCTGAAGCTACCACCACAATTTCATCGTCGGCATAATAATGTGCCGGGCGAATTCCCCACGGATCGCGAACCACAAATGCATCGCCGTGCCCAACCAAACCGGCCATGGCATAACCACCATCCCAGTCTTTCGAAGCACGTTCCAGAATATTCTGAATATCGAGGTTTTGCTCAATCAACGGCGAAATCTCGTTATTATCGTAGCCTTCGTTTTTATATTTCCTGAAAAGCAGCTGATTTTCCTCATCAAGGAAATGTCCCACTTTTTCGAGTGCAGTTACGGTATCGGTATAAGCTTTTGGGTGCTGCCCCAAATTAAGCAGTACATTAAATAGCTCGTCGGTATTGGTAAGGTTAAAGTTCCCTGCCAACACCAGGTTACGCGACTTCCAGTTGTTCTGGCGCATCACCGGGTGCGTAAAATCAATGCTGTTTTTACCGAATGTACCGTAGCGCAAGTGCCCCAGGTAAAGCGTTCCGGCAAATGGGAAATTGTTTTCGGCCCATTCCGGGTCGTTGATATCGAAGTTGTTGCGTTTTGCTTTTTTCAAAGGTTTGTTCACCTTATCAAAAACATCTTTTATTGGATTTGGCTCAACCGAGCGGAACCGACTGATGTACGGATTTCCCGGATCGAGTTCTGATTTCACACAGCAAATTCCGGCGCCGTCCTGTCCGCGGTTGTGCTGTTTTTCCATTAAAAGGTACAACTTGTTCAATCCGTACTTCCAGGTACCATACTTTTTATGGTAGTAAGAAAGCGGTTTTAACAAACGAATTAAAGCAATGCCACACTCGTGTTTAATCTGGTCACTCATACTGATTTTGTTTCAACAATGGAAATTCGATTACATCAGGAACAATAAAAGCTGCAGGATAATCTTTTTGAACTTGCTTGTACAATTTCAGAGCCTCGTTTTTCGTTCTAAAATCGCCTACACGAACCCGAAAGTTCGGTGCAATAAATTTTATATGAACGGGAAAATCCGGGTAGTTTGTCAGAAATTCAGTCTTTAGGTTAAGGGCTTGTTCTTTAGCGTCCAAACTCGAACTAAAAAAGATCTCAACCCTGTATCCATCCATCCCCTCTCTTTTTTGGTTCTTTTCAATATGCCATTTTAGCATTTTGTCGAGCCGCGCATCTCTATTCACATCCAGTCGTCCCAAAATGGCAATGCTACTTGTATCAACAGCCATTTCTTCAGAAAGATCAACTTGGGCGAACGAGAAATTTGTGGCCAACAGACCAACTAAAACCAGCAAAAAAGTCCTCATTATTCCTTTTTTATTGAGTGCGCAAATATAATTTAAAAACATATAAAACACGAACGGTTTTTATCCACATAACATTGCCTTAATCTATAAGTAATATGAGAGGGGCAAAACATAGCGTCGGCCTGTTGATATTTTTTATTGACTTTTTCAGAATCTAAAACTTAATCTAACTTTGCCATCACAATAATAGTAATGAAGTTATGGAAAATTTAGTGGAAGAATTTGGCAGCTACCGGGCAAAGATGAATGAGAAAATACTGGCTTCGGGCAACAAAGTGATGAAGCGCATTTTTAGTCTCGACACGTTAACCTATAAAGAAGGGGCATTGGGTACCAATGTAAAAGAAATGCTGGGGCTGGCAACTTCGCTGGTGCTGCGTTGCGACGACTGTGTAAAATATCACCTGGAGAAATGTCACGAACTGAATGTTACCAGCGACGAAGTTTTTGAGGTATTTAGTGTGGCCAACGTAGTAGGCGGAACCATTTGTATTCCGCACACACGAAGAGCCATTGAATACTGGGAAGAACTGAACAAATTAAAAAAAGATTAAACATTTTGGGATATAATTGTTATTATTAAAATCTAAAAAGAGATATTATGAGTAAAATATTTGCGATTACATCCTCGGGCAAAACAGAAAAGTCGTTTCTCGACCTTCGTTTTGGTAAATGTGAGAACATTGTACTGTTCGATGTTGAAAAAAACCAATACTCTATTGAAGAGAATCGGTTTATAAATGAAAAGCACAGTGGAATTAAATTAGTTGATTTCTTAAAAGAACAGGGAGTTACCACGATTGTAACGGGCGAAGTTGGACCAATGGTTAGCGAGCGTCTTGAAAAAGAAAAGCTACAACTGGTGCTTTTACACGAAGAGCGTATCCGCGTTGACGAAATAATGGACCGGATAGGCAGTTAATATAAATCGGGGTTTAAAAATGGCACCAATGCCAGCTGCACTGCCTGCTTATAAAGGGCAGTCCGGTTAATTTTATTCCCCGTTAAAAGCCCCACTGCACCGGTTTTTTGTTTTGAGTTTTCCTGTTTAAACAAAATATCGTTGGCATGCCCCAACTCATAACCTTCGGCAATTAATTCGGCCACCTTAACCGGCAACTGAAAACTTGTGGTGCGCGCCTTACCGGTTTTCTCTCCCGATGTGATAACGATCCAGGCAAAAGCTTCAATCTCCAAGCTATTCATTGAAAGTCCCCCTTCAATACCCACCCAAAAATCGGCATCTCGAAATTCATTTCGGGCATTTCCCACACGGTTTAACGCCCCTTTTAATGTTTCCTCATCGCTTTTAGGCTGATCCGAAACGCCCGATTCAACAGAAACACCTTGCACTTCAACAACATCAAAATAGGTACTAAATCCTGATTCTGTAGCATTTATCTTAACCGGATTTTTTGAGGCTACAACTATTTTCATCTGTTTAAAATTTTTTGATTTCTGAATGTTCATCCGCCAGCTGGCGGAGAAGTCATTCAGGAACTCACATAAATTTTAATCATTCTTTTTTGTGAATTTAGAATGAGGAAAATTCATGTTCGTTTCATAGAAAAACTTTTGGCGGAATTTAATGATTTCCGGGGAATTATTACTTTCGCTGAGAACACAATTTTTAAGATGAAAATACGACAAGCAACTCAAAAAGATCACAAAACACTGGTAGAGTTTCAGTTGGCAATGGCACACGAAACCGAGGGCATTGAACTACACAAACCTATCGTTGAATTAGGTGTTGAAGCCGTTTTAAACGACAGCAACAAAGGCAACTATTATGTAGCCGAAATTAACGGGCAAGTTGTAAGTTCGCTGCTAACCACTTTTGAATGGAGCGACTGGCGCAACGGAACAATTTTGTGGATACAATCGGTTTATGTAATGCCTGCTTTCAGACGAAAAGGAGTTTACCGCAAGATGTACGCACACATTAAAGATATGGTGATGAAAGACGACAACCTTAACGGAATTCGCCTGTACGCAGATAAAACAAATACGCCGGCACAAAAAACCTACGAAAATATGGGAATGAACCAAGACCACTATGTTACGTTTGAATGGATGAAGTAGCAACCCGAATTGATTCAAAAGCTCAAAAAAAACAGAAAGGCATGAGCAGTTATATTTATAAACTTATTGCAGAAGGAGAGCATCAGCAGCAGGATTTTAAGTTTTGTATTAACGACTCGAAAAAAATTGCCAAATCGCTCGTGGCCTTTGCCAATACCGATGGCGGGCGTTTGCTTATTGGCGTAAAAGACAATGGTAAAATTGCCGGCATTAGCAGCGACGAAGAGTTTTATATGATTGAGGCTGCGGCAAAAATATACAGTAACCCTCAAATTGATTTTACTACAAAGCAATGGCAAATTGAGGGAAAAACCGTTTTGGAGATCGGCATTGAAGCCAGTGATAAAAAGCCACATTTTGCAAAAGACGAAAACGGAAAATGGCTGGCCTACATACGAAGAGCCGATGAAAATATTTTGGCCCACAAAATTCAAATCGAAGTGTGGCGAAAGGAAAAAAGTACGAAAGGTGTATACTTTAGCTATTCCGACGACGAGCGTTTTCTGATTGACTACTTACGAAACAATGAATCCATCACCTTTTCTAAATTCATACGAAAAGCACGTTTATCGCGCAAAAAGGCGGAAGAAATCCTGAGCAACTTTGTAATAATCGACATTATAAAAATGCATACAACGCAGGATGGAACTTATTTTACGCTGAATACCGAGTTCGATAAAGAAGAAATTGAAAAGTTCAACTGATTTTACAAAACTATTCACAGTTTTTTATTGTTAATTTAAAGTTCAATTGCTAAAATGCTATACTTTTACAGATACTAAATAAAGAAAAGACATGTCACAAAAATTATTTTTTTTACTTGCCTTTTGTGCCCTCTCTTTCGGGGCATTTGCGCAAGATGCATACCTAAGTGCAGAATCAGAAGATACAGATAAAACTTACCCGGGCGGCGTCGCTTACGAGGTAAAAATGTATCCCCAAAAGTTTAAAGCCGAGAAACCTAAAAACATTATTTTCCTTATTGGCGACGGTATGGGAGTAAGCCAGGTTTTCTCCGGAATTACAGCAAATCAGGGCCATCTGTTTATTGAAAATTGCCGCCACATTGGTTTTTCAAAAACACAATCGGCCGACAATTACATTACCGACTCGGCTGCCGGCGGAACCGCGCTATCGTGTGGAGTTAAAACCTACAACGGAGCCATTGGCGTTGATCCCGACACCGTTGAAGTAAAATCGATACTTGAAGAAGCCGAAGATAAAGGTTTGGCTACCGGCCTGGTTTCAACATCGGCAATTACACACGCCACCCCGGCATCATTTATTGCTCACCAACCCAGTAGAAATATGTACGAAGATATTGCTGCAGATTTCATGGACACCGATATTGATGTGTTTATTGGCGGTGGAAACGATCATTTTACAAAACGTAAAGACGGTCGTAACCTGGCAACTGAATTAAAAGAAAAAGGTTACACCGTTGAAACCGACATTGATAAAATAGCAAAAGTAAAAAGTGGAAAACTGGCTGGTTTAACTGCCGGAATTCACAATGGAAGAGTGGCAGAACGCGGCGATATGTTGCCGGTTGCAACAACTACAGCACTTGATATTCTTGACAACAACGACAAAGGCTTCTTCCTGATGGTTGAAGGTTCGCAAATTGACTGGGGAGGACATGCCAGCAGCACCGTTTACATTGTTGAAGACATGCTTGATTTTGACCAGACTATTGGCAAAGCACTTGAGTTTGCTGCAAAAGACGGTGAAACACTGGTGCTGGTTACTGCCGACCACGAAACAGGCGGAATGGCATTAACAGGTGGCGACATGAGCACCGGTATGGTGAAAGCTGATTACCCAACAACCGGTCACTCGGCGGTTATGGTTCCGGTTTTCGCATACGGTCCGGGAGCCGAACAATTTATCGGCATCATGGAAAATACCGACATTCATGATAAAATGAAGAAGCTACTATTAGGCAAATAGATAAACCATATATTTCGTAAAACCGGCATTGACAAATCAAGTTCAATGCCGGTTTTTTTTTTATGAAATATCACCATTGTTTACTATTTTGCCCCCTCAAAACTAATCAAATGAAAGAAGCACTGGAAGTTCTCGACAATGTCAGGCTCAATTTTTCTCCATCAGGTTTACTCGCACTTAATATCACCATTGCATTTATAATGTTTGGTGTTGCCCTCGACATTAAAATCGAACATTTCAAACAATTGATAATGCGGCCCAAGTCGGTTATTGTTGGTGTTATTTCGCAATTTGTGCTTCTTCCGGCAGTTACATTTTTGTTTGTTGTACTGCTCAATCCTACTCCAACCGTAGCACTCGGAATGTTGTTAATTGCATCATGTCCGGGTGGTAATATATCAAATTTTATGAGTGCCCTGGCAAAAGGCAACCTCGCACTATCAGTTAGTTTAACTGCTATTGCAACGCTTTCCGCCACTTTTATGACGCCTATAAACTTTGCATTTTGGGGCGACCTGTTTATTAGCTTTTACAACAATCAGGGTGCAGGAGACTACCTTGTTCCCATAAAAATCGATTTTTTCCAAATGATTCAAACCGTAGTGGTTTTATTGGGAATTCCGGTTGTTGCAGGTTTGCTGGCAGCACAGTACTTTCCACGAATAACCCATAAGATCAAAAAACCAATACGTAAATTATCGATCCTTATTTTTATTGGTTTTGTGGTTGTTATGCTGAACAATAATTTCGAACACTTTAAGAGTTTTATTCATCTAATCTTCCTTATTGTTCTAATTCACAACGGATTGGCATTACTAACAGGTTTTAGCATCAGCAGTGCATTTCGTTTACCAAAAGTTGATAAACGTACCATTACTATAGAAACCGGTATCCAGAATTCAGCATTGGCGCTGGTACTCATGTTTAATCCTAAAATATTCCCTCCCGAACTGGAATTGGGTGGCATGACAATCATTGCAGCCTGGTGGGGCATTTGGCATATTTTAAGCGGATTTGCCGTATCTTCGTTTATGGCACGTTTTAAATTAACCAAATAATTAGTTTTTATAAGATGAAATATGAAAAGTGGTCATTGGGATACTGGTTTTTAAAGCAGTACATCCGTTTTGTCGACTGGATAATTCATGATAAAATTATTTTAAACGGGACAAATAACATTCCCGAAAACAAACCGATACTTATTGCACCCAACCATCAGAATGCATTGAGCGACCCGATGGCAATACTTTTGCACACAAAGTTTCAGCCGGTGTGGCTGGCACGTGCCGATATTTTTAAACCCGGCATTATAACACTCGCATTACGTTTCCTGAAAATTATGCCCGTGTACCGCATACGCGACGGGAAAGATCAACTTGCAAAAAATGAAAAAACCTTTGCCGATTCCATAAAAGTTCTCGAGAATAATTGTGCGCTGGCCCTTTTCCCCGAGGCTGCTCACTCGGCAAAACGACAAATGTTATCTCATAAAAAAGCTGTTCCGCGTATTGTTTTTCAAGCCAAAGAAAAAGCCGAAAACAACCTCGACATCCACATTGTGCCAACCGGAATTTATTACAGCAGTTATTGGAAATTCAACCGCAGTGTACTGGTTAATTTTGGCAAACCATTGTTAGTGAATGATTTTCTGGAAGCGTACAACGAAAATCCAAGCGCTGCAACACTGGCGTTACGCGATGCATTGGAGAAAGCTATTGATCCGCTAACAATCAATATTAGAAGTAAAGAGAATTACGATGATTTCGAGCTTATCCGATCGATTTACGGAAAAGCGTTTGCAGTAAAAACAGGCCAGCAAAATGGTTTTGTCAAACGTTTTCAAAGCGACCAGCAACTAACGAAGAAATTGGACGAACTGGAAACCAACAACAAAGAAAAAGCAGATGAAATTTGTAGTGCCGTAAAAAGTTTCGATACCAATGTTCGGAAACATGGTTTACGCTCGTGGCTGGTTGAAAAGCCAGAGAATAATTTTTTGAAACTGGGACTCAACAAACTCCTTTTGCTGATCACATTGCCGGTTTTTGTTTTTGGTTTTCTGTTTAACGCCTTGCCATTTTTTGTTATCGATGCCATTGTGCGCAAAAAGATAAAAGACTTTGCCTTTTGGAGTTCTTTCTCTCTGGTTTTAGGATTTACACTTTTCCCCATTGTATACCTGCTCGAGCTTTGGGCAGTATCGGGCTGGCTCCCTTTGTGGTGGCATAAACTGTTGTTTTTTGTTTCGCTGCCATTTATCGGAAAACTGGCCTTTCGCTGGTACATTCTTTTGCTAAAAACAATTGGCCGGGGCCGGCTTTTTATCCTAAAAGCTTTTAAAAAACAACAGTGGCAAAACCTAAAAAATCAGCAGGAACAACTTTTTGAAGATCTGGATAAAATAATATAAACAAGAAACACTCAACCAAAATAATAGAAAACACTACCATGGCCGACAAACTAAAAGACATCCTGTTCCCTTTAGAGAAAGTACAGCTTTTCGCAACCGTTTTAAAAGAAGTGTATCCTCCGTTTCAATCGGAAAAGTTCGTTGCCGCGGTGTGCGATAATGACTGGCCGGAGCGCGAGTTAAAAGAAAAAATGCGGCATACTACTTTATGCCTCCGCAAGTTCCTGCCACAGGATTTTGAAAAAGCAGTTGAAATACTGGTGGCTATTGTGCCAAAAGTTACCGGTTTCGAAGCCATTGTTTTACCCGATTATGTTGAAGTTTACGGACAAGACCATTGGGATATTGCCTTGCCGGCATTGGGTGAACTCACCAAATGCGGAAGCTCGGAATTTGGTATCAGGCCATTCTTAAATAAAGACCTTGAAAGCGCCATGAAATATATGCTTGTCTGGGCTGACAGCAATGATTTTAAAGTAAGGCGGTTTGCCAGCGAAGGATGTCGCCCACGCCTGCCATGGGCATCGGGAGTACCGGCTTTGAAAAAAGATCCGTCGTTGATCCTGCCAATTCTGGAGAAACTAAAAGATGATCCGGAAGAATTTGTGCGAAAAAGTGTAGCCAATAACCTGAACGACATTTCAAAAGATCACCCGGAACTGGTGCTCGATATTTGCGAGCGCTGGCAAGGCCACTCAAAAAATACCGATTGGATTATAAAACATGCCTGTCGCACCCTGTTAAAACAAGGAAACAAAAGAGCCATGCTGCTGTTTGGTTTTGCCAATCCGGGGTTAATGGATGTAAAGGATTTTCAACTTTCCAACGCTTCGCCATGCATCGGAGAGGATATTTCGTTTAGTTTTAAACTCGTTCTTAATACCAAACAAAAACAGAAAGTACGTGTCGAGTACATCGTTCATTTTGTAAAAGCCAATGGCAAAACTTCGCCCAAGGTTTTCCAGATTAAAGAAGTTGAAATGGAACCGGGCGAACACCCCATCAACAAAAAACATACATTCAAAAACATATCCACACGCAAACACTACCCTGGCGAGCACACGTTCGAAATTATTATTAACGGCGATGTGAAAGCATCTGCCAAACTACAACTCAGTTAAATTTTATACATGAACATTGAAATAAGAAAAGCGACAGAAAAAGATTTCCCGGCAATATTTGGGCTCATCCAAGAACTTGCCGAATTTGAAAAGGGCCTTGATAAGGTTCGCAATACGCTGGAACAAATGTACGAGCAAAAAGACTGTTTCGAGTGTTACGTGGCCAAAACCGAAGATGGTGAAATTGTGGGAATGGCACTTTATTTTTTCACCTATTACACGTGGGTTGGCAAATCGTTTTACCTCGAAGATTTGTATGTAAAAGAAGCCTGGCGTGGCAACGGACTGGGCACTCGTTTAATGGATAAAATGATTGAGGTGGCAAAAGCAGAAAAGTGCAAACGCTTCCGCTTACAAGTACTTCACTGGAATCAACCTGCAATAAACCTGTACGAGAAAAGCGGATTTACAGTGGATAAAACCTGGTACAATTGCGACATTGAGGGCCTGTAAGTTTCCTCAACTATTTTACATATACACATGGCATTATTATTGCTTTCCCTTTCAAACATAAATTCTTTTTAAGCCATGAAAACTATTCAGCAAATTATTGCAGGAGCACTCTTGCTTCTGGTTTCTGCCTGCCCGGAGATTCCACTTACGATCAAAAGTCCTGACAACAACCCGACCTACAATGTTGAGTACCTGTTTGAATACGACGGGTGCAAAGTGTACCGATTCTACGATCAGGGCGAATACATTTATTTCACGAACTGCCAGGGCGATGTTACTAGTTTTACTAATGATTCGACACAAATCAGGATTGAAAATCATGTGCGAATCAAAGATCAGGAATGAAAGATTACAATTTAATTAAGTTTTTATTCTCTGTAATCAATAATAAAAAAACATCACTAATTTGTGTCATTCAAATCTATGCCAGTCGCGGTAAAAAGTAAACCAAAAATAAAACCTTTAAAATGTTAGCTATGCAAATAATTTATCTCAATGCAAAAGAAAGACTTCGATGTTTGAACTCTTATTCATCAATATGTTTTCGTCTGATAATTGTTTTTCTAATAACTCCAATCCTTTTCTCGTGCGAAAAAGATGAGGGACATGAAGCAGATCCCATCGCCAATTTTGGGTATAAATTTCAAGAGAGTGCAATTGACACATCTGCTGAAATTGTATTTCCAACATGCCTGAATATTGTAACTGCAAATAATTCGGAGAACGCTAATCAATTTAGTTGGGATTTGGGAGATGGCAGAATCTTAGACACTAAAGAATCCGTATTTAGTTATGATGTATCGGGCACTTATATCGTCGCTTTAACTGCAACGAATGGACAAGAAAGTAATACTCAGTCAAAAAAAATAATTGTTAAAGACCGAAAGATAAAATCGATTACAATTAAACACCTTTATTGGAATACGTCATTTCATACTTTACTGAATTGGGACGATAATAAAAAAGCTGATTTGTTTATCAGGATATATAAATCCAATGATCCTGGCATCCCGGAGGTTATTGGAGAACAATATGATGCGGCGGTTTATTTTCAAAGCAAAGATATTCCTGCAGTAAGCATTAGCGACATCCCTTTAAGTATTTCAGTTAGTGAAGATGTAACACTTGAGTCACCAGGCTGTAACGATCTTTTTGGCTACTGTCTGTATGCCAGAGATTCCGGGAAGGAATTTCTGATTTTTTCAAATTGGGGATCTGGTACAATGACTTTCTTCACTGAAGAATATTCTACGAAGTTAAGCACGCTATCAATAAGTTTTAACGGTTCTCAAATCGAAATGAATGCAGAATTTTAATTGCATCAAAACGAGCAAAACAAGGATCACATTAAAAAGTAGGTGGAGAAGAAAAAATATCTCACCCAGAAGTTTCAATATTGAATAAAAGCTACCAGAAATAAGCAACATTCTTTTGGCTTATCAGCCGGATTCTACTCTTTGGCTTAGCCCAAAGAGATAGACAGAAAACCCAAGGCTGCGCCCGCCTCTCTCGGAAAAGCTACGCGATGCCGACTAAAATTACTGAACTCGTCGTACCTCCTCAAACAGCTGTAATTTTTTTACGTCGTCACCACTTGTTTTCCGGCTCACCGGCCGAGGCCCTGCTCCGATGCAGTGACGTTGCTTAAGAGGACGGCCTCTTTTGGTCGTTGCCCGGAGTTAAAATAAAACCGTAGTGAGAGCGGGAAGCTCCGAGTAGGCGAGGAGATCACCCGTCCGAACTTGGGTTTTATAAAAACGCAGGGTAGTGGCCAAAAGCAGCCTTGCGTTTTTTGCTTCGTTTTTGTGGTAAGACAAAAATGAAGGCCGCCGGCAGGCATGAAATAATTTCAATTTCTAAATTAATCCACCGGATTTTTCAGGTGATCCCAAAACAAACAGCCTTCAATAAAAAAAGGGTGTCGGAAAACCGACACCCTCTCGTAACGTCAACTATCTGAAATACTAAAATGCTTTGTGTACTTTTTCAATCCATTCTGTTTTGTTTAAAGCAAATGGCATTTCTGCTTTAATATCGGCTGACGATGCACCAACCAAAACTTTGTAATCACCTGCATCGGTAATCCAGGCTTGCTCCAACGTATTAAACGAAGCCACATCGGCTTTTTTGAAAGTAAGTGTTACCGTTTCGCTCTCGCCAGGCTGCAATTCTGCTGTTTTTGCAAATGCTTTCAGCTCTTTCAGCGGTTTGTCGGCATACTTGCTATCAGGAGCCGAAACATACAACTGTACCACTTCTTTACCAGCATAATCGCCGGTGTTTTTAATGCTTACTGTTACGGTGTAGTTACCGTTGCTTTCGCATAGTTTTGCACCGCTGTATTCAAAAGTTGTATACGATTTTCCGTATCCAAACGGATAAGAGACAGGCACTTCATATTTGTCGAAATAACGGTATCCTACGTAAATATCTTCGGCGTAAACTGTATAATCAACATTTCTTCTTTTGTCGCTCACTTTTCTTTCAGCACTCAGAAAACCAGACATATCCAGTTTTTGCTCTTCCGGTGTTGACGGGAAGTTCTCTGATGACCAGTGGTCTTCGAATTTAATTGGATAAGTAGCTGTTAATTTACCTGAAGGATTTACTTTCCCGGTTAATGCATCGGCAATGGTATTTCCACCTTCTTGTCCGGCCTGACCGGCTAACAATACTGCATCAGGAATATTTTTCCAGCTGGCAGTTTCAATTACACCACCAATATTCAGGATAACAACAGCTTTTTTACCTGCATCCTGGAAAGCTTTACTAACTGAAGAAATCAAACCAATTTCGTTTTCAGAAAGGTTGAAATCGCGATCCAGTTTACGATCTAAAAATTCGCCTGAAATACGTCCGATAGTAATAATGGCCACATCGTTTTCTTTTACTGCTTTTGCCAGCATATCTTCTGATGGAACAAACTCATCAGGACGAACTTTAGGTAGAAAAGCTGACAACTGTCCCATATCTTCCGATTTCGTTTTAGCTTCCTCTGCCAAATAAGTTTCGTATTCTTTTGTTATACTCTTGCTCAGTTTGTACCCTGCTCCTGTTAAACCTTCAATTAACGAAACAGTGTAAGCTTTATGTACATCGCCCGATCCTGTTCCTCCGGCAATCATATTGTACGAAGTAATACCAAAAGCAGCAACTTTCTTAACCGACGATTCCAAAGGCAACGTTTTGTTTTTGTTTTCCAGCAAAATCATTCCTTCCGCAGCCGACTGACGGGTAATTTCAGCATGAGCTTTCAGATCAGGTTTATTTGAATATTCGTAACCTTTAAAACGTGGCGAAAGAAGTACCAACTCCATAATGCGGTTTACACAAAGGTCAACATCTTCCATTGAAAGTTTACCACTTTTCATTGCGGCAACCAATGCATTAAATTGTTCAGGGCGTCCGGGCTCCAACAGATCGTTACCGGCCTCGATTTGTGCCACTGCATCAGTTCCACCAAACCAGTCAGTCATTACCAGGCCTTTAAATCCCCACTCATCGCGTAAAATATCGGTAAGCAAGTCTTTTCTTTCCGAAGTATAAATTCCGTTAACATAGTTGTACGAGCTCATCACTGTCCATGGCTGCGATTCTTTTACTGCAATCTCGAAACCTTTAAGGTAAAGTTCGCGCATGGCACGTGGAGAAACACGTGAGTCGTTGCCAGTACGGTTAGTTTCCTGGTTGTTTGCCACAAAGTGTTTGATGGATGTACCAACACCATTGCTTTGTACACCACGAACCATAGCAGCAGCAATTTTACCGGCTACAACCGGATCTTCCGAATAGTATTCAAAATTTCGTCCGTTAAGCGGATTACGCTGAATGTTTAATGCCGGAGCCAGCAATACATCAGCACCATATTCCAATACCTCGTTACCCATAGCTTTACCAACCTGCTCTACCAAATCGGTATTCCAGGTACATGCCATTACTGTTCCCACCGGGAAACCTGTACAATAGTAGGTATTTTCATCGCCTTCGCGGGTTGGCGAAATACGTAATCCTGCAGGGCCATCGGCCAAAACTACAGCCGGAATTCCCAAACGCGGAATTGGATATGTTGTACCGGCAGCACCGGGAACTAACGATTGAGTTTCTCCCACCACTGCATCATTTCCCGACATTCCGGCCATTCCGGTACCAATCAGAAAATGAGCTTTCTCTTCAATGGTCATCGCACCGATAACCTTCTCTACAGGATCTTTCCCCAATTGCAGGGCATCCTGCGCTACACTAATCTTTGGACTAACAGCAATTGCCAGAAACAGAGCAATGCCTATAGTTAGAATTCTTTTCTTCATCTGTTTTAGTTCTTATTGATTAATATGATTTATTGATTCTGTCATTCCTCTTGCCAAAAATAAATTCAATACTAATTTTTGCGTTTGATCTATATCAGAAAATAATGTCTGTCAGGAATATTTCTTCCAATCGCTTTCTTTTTTAAATTTGTTTGTATTACAGCAGTAGCAATACAATTAAATTATGAGTGAAGCATTAAAATTAGTAAAAATCCTCGCCGAAAACCTTCATAAACTAGATATGAAAGAGGAGAAACTACTGGCTTCTATCATTGTAAAAAAAGAGGTAAAGAAAGGCGAACTGCTGTTAAAGGAAGGTGAAATTGCAAAAAATATTTACTGGGTAGGCAAAGGAATGTTAAGACAATTTTACTACAAAGACGACCGGGAGATTACCGAACATTTTGCCTGCGAAAATCAGGGAGCCTTGTGTATTAACAGCCTGTTTTTGCAGCAAGGCTCGAAACTACTGGTTGAAGCGCTGGAGGACAGTACTGTTTATTTTATTCCTTACCATGAATTTGTAAAATTATCGCAGAACCAACCACAACTGGGCAACCTGCTTCGTAAAATATTGGAAAGCTCGTTAATTCTGTCGCAGCAAAAAGCCGACTCGTGGCGCTACGAAACCGTGCACGAACGTTACAAGCGTTTTCTTCACGAATATCCCGATGCAGCCAAACGCGCCTCGGTAAACCATATTGCATCGTACCTTTTAATGACACCGGAATCGCTTAGTCGTGTTAGAGCCGGTAAATTGTAATAATTTCCATTTATGATACAAATCAGAGAAGCCAAACCAGAAGATGCCGGAATTATTTTGGAATGTATTAAAGGCCTTGCCGTTCATGTTGATCAGGTAGATATGGTAACTGCCACCGAACAGGACATTCGTAACACAATTTTTGCACCCGACACCCACGTAACCGTATTTGTAGCCGAAAACGAAGACAAGAAAGTTTGTGGTTTTACACTTATTTTTAAGAGCTTCTCAACGTTTAAAGCTGTTGCCAATTACCACATCGAAGATTTGTTTATATTTCCCGAATACCGTAAACTGGGCATTGGCGCCATGCTGATGAAGCACCTTAAAACTTATGCAAAAAGTAAAGGAGCAAAAGTGATTGACTGGTATGTAAATAACCGCAACCTGAGTGCCATGGATTTTTACGACCGGATTGGCGCCCAAAAACTCGATTACAAATCGATTTATTATTTCGACGTTTAAAATCCCGTGGCAAAACAAAATATAGTTCGATAATACAATTATTTCCGAATGAAGATATTTTCACTTATAACACTTACCATCCTGTTGCTGGCCTGTGACACAAAGCATAATACCAAAGAAAAATCGTTACCGGAAACCAAAACAGAACCTGTACAAATGCAGCAGATTGTTTTTGGAGGAAACCGCTATGTTGTTGACGCCAATTTTGGATTGGAAAAAACGGTTCCGATGATGGTGCATGGTAATGCCGGTTTTTACATGATGCTGACGCACGATGTGGCTGAGCAATTGAATAATGGTGAGCCTCTTACAAAGATCGACGATTATGGATACAGCGAGCGTGGCCGCGGCAGAATAAACGTTGCAGCATTCAGCATTGGCGAACATGTTTTTAACGGAATTGAAAATATACCGGTGTTTGACTGGCCCGAAGAGGAAGGAAAAGCAGCACAGGGAATGTTGGGTGTTGACTGGCTGCAAAAAGAAAAAGTGAAAATTGATTTTGTAAACGAACAGCTTGAAATTGGTGTAGCCAAAACCGATAAACCGGATAGTAAACTACTTGAAAACGAATATAAATACACACGGTTTGAAATCAGCGACAGCGAAGTATTTATGCAGGTGTACTTTGATGTGCTTCAAAAGGAAATCCCGATAACCATTGGTACGGTTGCTTCGGATTACAGCCTCGATGTGCTTACTTTTAAAAATGTGCTTGCACTTAACGCCACCAACACGCGCGACCACAGCCCCGATAATACCACGCCCGATGTGTATAAAAATACCACTCCAATTGCATACAGCATAGCCGGTGTTACTTTTGAAATACCTGCACAGCGGGCTGAATTCTCCGATTTTGCAGAATACGGCAATACTACTCACGATGCACTTCCGAGTTTTGGTATTTTTGGCCGCGACTGGATGAAAAACCATCAGGCAGTTATCGATTATGCCAACCTTATTCTATATTTTAAGGCCGGGGATAAGTAGTTTAATTGCGAAGTTACCCCGCTTCATTACTCAATAACAAAACAAGATGATTTTTGCACCGTCCTTTAGGTTTAGGGCGGTGTTTACAGTATAAAAATGAGATTGGCTTCAGCATTTAATCATTAAAGACTAAAGCCTTTCCGTTAGATTACACTCAACACCGGGCTAAAGCCTCGGTGTAAAAAAAATTCCAATTTCGGAAACAAAAATTGAAAAGGAGAAACTACAATTTCAACTTACGAAGTGAATGATTTCCCATTTCAACGAAATACAGGTAACCATTGTAAACACAAATTCCTCTAGGATTACTGAGTAAGGACTCCAATGGTTCTTGTTCCGAATAACCTTCTTCTCCGGTTCCAACGAGTGTGATCACACGACCATCGGGTGTAATTTTCCGGATGCAATGATTATAGGTGTCGGAGAAAAAAATGGTTCCATCAGAAGCGGCAAATAATTCTGTTGGCACATTCAAAACCGCCTCTTCTTTTGTTCCGTCAACCAAACCTTTGCGGTGGTCGGTTCCGGCCAGGGTTGTTACCCTACCATCGGGTGTAATTTTGCGAATACTGTTGTTATTGGCATCAGCCACAAAAATGTTGTCATTTGCATCTATGGCCAGTCCGCAAGGCGCGTCAAAACGTGCAGTGGTATCGGCACCATCTTTCCAGTCGTTTACCACCAGCTCGCCACGTTTGCCTCCACCTGCAAAAGTCGTCACCATTCCATCGGACGAGATTTTACGAATGCGGTGATTCCAGCAATCAGCCACAAAAATATTCCCTTTCGAGTCGATACAAACACCACGCGGCGAACTAAAAATTGCTTCGTCTGCCGGACCGTTACGATAACCTTCTTCGCCTGTTCCGGCAACTGTTGTCACCTCTCCATCGGGCGATATTTTTCGTACATTCTGTCCACCAAAACCAGCCACATACAAATTGCCGTCTTTATCGAAACACAAACCAGAAGGACTATCAAATTCGGCACTTTTAAGTTTGCCGTCAGCGGTTCCCGGTTTTGCAGTTCCGGCAAAGAGCTCGACCACTCCATCGGGTGTTACGCGGCTGATACAGTGTTTACCCACGTCGGCAATATAAAAGTTTCCACTGCCGTCGGTACACATTCCGAACGGCTCTACCAATAACGTGGTATCCGAAGTCCCGGCAACGGTGGTTAATACTGGTTGTGACTGCTGAGAACAGGCACTCAAAAACAGGATTGATATTAAGAATAAAAGTGCTTTCATGCGGATAGTATTGTTTTGATGTAATTCACAATAAATATAAAAGATGCAGGTGGTTTAAATTGGGTGCTGACAATCTTTTTTACTCCCAACGGATAATTTTAATATGATTTTTGTTTGTGCGACGACTTTATCCCCTAGGAGAACACTTTGTGTGAAAAATTTAATGAATTTTTCAGGCTAGGAAAAGTCACTGAGTAATTTCCTGAAATACAACCTCTTTCGCGAACTGGCTACAAAATTCCCCTAACCGGAACCTGATTGCGCCGATACCGAATTGGTAGAAGAAAATAAAATCCTGCAAAACCGGGTTAAAGGACTGGAGCTTGAAGTAAATATACTGCGGCAAACTATTCGAGACCTGGCCGGTAAGTAAAAACAGCTTTGTACTGGTTATTTCCAATCGCACGAAAAAACCATTATATTTAATGCTATAAAAATCAAGCTGTTGAATACGCTAAAAATACACTATTTTTACAAAATGTTGGGTTATACACCCAAAATGGGCGGATAACCCAACCCGATAATAGAAATATAACCCGACCTGTTGGGTTCCACGTACGTTAGCCATAATGAAAAAAGACGAAAAAGTCACTTAAAGATTGGCTATTTGAAAAAAATCGAAAATGAATAATTCTGAAAGTCAAATATTTATAAAACTGATGAACTTGAGGAAAGGTCAACTTGTTCAAAAATTTCACAAGTTCAAGTTGTTTAAAATTAAAAAATAGAAAGAAAATGAAAAAGGTAGAATTGATATCAGAAAGCAAGAATTATACTGCAGTTAATGTTGGCAGTTTGGAAGATATAGAAAAACATTCACTTATACATCCAAAACTCAAGACTGAAATTAAAGGGAAAGTGTTTTTAAAAGCTCCTTCCAAATCCACCGGAACTGAGATATCGTATACAACAATACCTCCAAAATCAGAATTAGGTTATTTCCACATACATTACAAAGACGAAGAAACATACATTATACTCAAAGGTTCAGGTTATTACCAGGTAGATGATGATTGTTTTCCGATTCAGGAAGGAAGTGTAATAAGAGTTTCGCCAGATGGTGTGAGAAGTTTATGCAACACCTCAGATGAGAACATGGTGTACATTTGCATACAGTCGAAAGAAAACTCTTTAGAAGAATATACAACAGATGATGGAAAAAGAATTGCTATGACTCCAAAATGGGAAATAAAAAAATAAGCACCTGCCCCCAAACACGGTGTATAAAACATGGTCGAGTTAGTGCAGTTGGAATTCAAAGTAATCAGTGAGACATTTGAATGGAAACCGGAAAACTCATTAAAGAATTACGGATTAAAAAGGCATGACTCAGGAAGAGCTGGCAGAGAAAACAGAAGTGAGCCCCCGAACCATTCAGCGCATCGAAAACGGGCAGGTAGATCCGAGGGCTTACACACTTCAAATAATTGTCAAAACTCTGGAAGTTGATTTTAGTCTGTTTACCGCCAACGAAGCAGAAGAAATGGAGGAAACTGAAAAGCAGAACAATACCTGGTTAGGATTTTTACATATGAGTAGTATCCTTCCGTTACGATCTCCAACAATACTAATGTGGCGAACGAGAAAGCACAAAACAAAAGCAATGTCCGACCATTATCATTCTGTAATCAGATTTCAATTGATGATCTGCGGCGTTCTTTTGGGCTGCTTTTGGGTTTACTGGAAAACAACCATTACTACTCCAGTTCTTGGTTTACTTTTGATAAACGCCTTAGGTTCAATTACCAATACGGTAAAAGTTATGAATGGCGAAGACTATATTGCTACGCCATTTAGTGAAAACGAAAAACAGGATTAAAAACGAATTAACTTTCCCAGAGCTTCTCCTTCCCTTCCTAGTTGCAGTACTACAACCGCAAACACATTAACAATTCATTTAATACTAACAGGTATTCTATTTGGACTAAATTTCATATATTGTGAAAGGGACATAACTTTAATAACAGCGCTATGGAGGAGTTTCACATTAATATCCTGAATATTTCTGCTGTATTACTTGCAGCTTATCTTGGAGGAGTTGGGATACGTAAAATTGGTTACCCCGCCATTCTCGGTGAGTTGCTTATAGGAATTATACTGGGACCGGCCGTATTAGGATGGCTCGAATATTCCGAGGCGATTAAGGTGCTGGCCGAAATCGGAATTATCCTGCTGATGGTTTACATCGGTATGGAAATCGATTTTCGCGACCTGAAAAAAGCTTCGTGGGCAGGACTCCTCGCAGCCATTGGAGGATTTTTCGTCCCCTTTTTATTGGGTTACTTTGCCATCGTCTGGACGGGCGGAACTCCCATTGCCGGACTGTTTGTTGCCATTGCCATTGGAGTAACCTCGCTGGCTACAAAAAGTCGTATCCTTATCGATTTGAAACTACTAAACACGCGCATTGCCTACGTTTTAATGGCTGGTGCACTAATCTCCGACACATTGGCGCTGGTCATATTTTCAGGCATCACCAACTTTGCCGAAACCAATGTTGTAAATATTACACAACTACTGCTGATTGGCGGAAAGATCCTGTTATTTTTTGGGCTTACCATTTCAATAGGCGTTTTTCTATTGCCCCGCTTCGGAAAGTACATTTCGCGTTCAGGCATGAAAAGCAGCACGGCCTATTTCACCATGATCCTGATTGTAACTTTTGGCTACTGCGAATTGGCAGAACTGGCCGGGATGCACAGCATCTTGGGAGCATTTATGGCTGGTTTGTTTATCAAAGACAACCTCTTCCCAAAGAAGATTTCGAAAGAACTGAACAAAGCGTTTTACGATGTCTCCATAGGATTTATGGCACCGATTTTCTTTGTAACTGCCGGATTCTTTGTCGACATAAACGTTTTTAAAACCGACCTGGGTTTACTCATTCTGGTAACAACACTGGCTATAGTTGGCAAAATTGTAGGTACAGCTTTGTTTTATCTCCCATCGCGAAACGGCTGGCGCGAAGGAATTACCATCGGAACAGGCATGAATGGCCGTGGAGCCGTTGAAATCATCATTGCAGAGATCGGTCTCGGATTGGGGATTATCGATAAAGCCATTTTCTCCATACTGGTGTTTATGGCCATTTTTACCACGCTCACGGTTCCGGTATTTCTAAGTTGGACAACCAAATGGCTGCGCAAACGAGGCGAGCTGGTTTATATGGACGAACGCAAGGGAATTATATTCCTTGGTGTGAATCCGCTAAGCCTTATTCTGGCTAAATATTTTAAAGATCAGGAGCCGGTTACGCTTATTGACAATAACCGTGAACTAGCAGCGAAAGCTGAAAAAGCAGGATTTAAAAGCTTGTTTGGAAATGCCTTAGATGAAACCACCTGGGAAGATATTCATGCCGATAATGTGTCTACAGTTGTTGGAATGACAACAAATAACCTGGTAAATACACTTGCCACAAAAATGGCAAAAGAAAAGTTCCTTGTTCCTGATGTAGTAATAACACAATCTCCTTCCGAGGAGTTTGATGCTACCTCAGAATCGGAGAGCAAAAATCTTCTGTTTGCTTCGCCAGTGAGCATAGATGAATGGATACACAGAATGCAGCACGATGAAGCTGAGGAAAGCAGTATTCTCATTGAAAAAGAAATGTCGTGCCAACAATGGATCGACGAAAATAAAATAGATACAGATGATACTTTGCCAATTCTGATCGAGAATCAAAAAGGAAATATTCGGTTATTCTCTTCAGAGGGCTCGCTGAAAGCTGGCGATAAAGTTGTGGTTTTGAAGGTTGAGAAATAGGTTATGTTTTTGAAAAGGAGCGTTATTTATGAAAGTACCAATAAACCTGAAAGGATTCTTGTCGTTCTATCAGTTGGTTATTTCCGCCCCCTATAATCCCCAAAAGGGGGATATTTCCTCCCCTTCGGGGAGATCAGGTGGGGTTAAAATTATATCGTTGGGAATAGGATTTCCATAAAAAAAGGAGCCCGAAAGCTCCTTTATATTTTTGATTTCAATATTGTAAATCAAGCTAATTTAATTGCTCATCGATAGCGTTTGCCGCAGTTTTCCCAGCTCCCATTGCCAGAATTACGGTTGCTGCACCTGTAACCACATCGCCACCGGCGTATACATTTTCTTTGCTGGTTTTCATGGTTTGTTCGTCAACGATAATTCCGCCCCACGAATGCAAATCAAGCCCTTTGGTACTTTGCGTAATTAACGGATTTGGCGACTGCCCCACTGCAATTACAACCTTATTTACATCGAGTAAAAAAGTCTCGCCTTCAACCGGAACAGGCCTTCTTCGTCCCGATGCATCGGGTTCGCCTAATTCCATTTGCTGATTTTCTATTGCTCCTACCCAACCGGAACCGTTATCATGAATTTTAACCGGATTAGCCAACAACTTAAACTGAATACCTTCTTCTTTGGCATGTTCAATTTCTTCAGCACGCGCAGGAAGCTCATCTTCACCGCGTCGGTAAATGATATAAACTTCCTCTGCTCCTAAACGTAATGCTGTTCGGCAGGCATCCATAGCTACGTTACCACCACCAACAACGGCTACTTTATCGCCTTTCTGAACCGGGCTTGGCGTTTCACGTTTAAAGGATTCCATTAAGTTAACACGAGTCAGAAATTCGTTGGCCGAATATACTCCATTCAGATTTTCTCCATCGATATTCAGGAATCGCGGCAAACCAGCACCGGTAGAAATGAAAATAGCTTCAAAACCATCTTCCTTCAAATCTTCCACGGTTAGCGATTTTCCCACGATTACGTTTTTCTCAATTTTAACGCCCATTTTTTTTATGGAGTCGATTTCTTCGCGTACGATTTGTTTTGGTAAGCGGAATTCAGGAATACCATACATTAATACTCCGCCGGGCGTGTGCAATGCTTCAAAAACCACTACCTCGTGACCTTTTTTTGCCAGTTCGCCTGCACAGGCAATCCCGGCAGGTCCGGCACCAATTACAGCGATTTTTCTTCCAGAGTTGTGCTGAGGAATTTCTTCTTCGAATTTACTTTCGCGTGCATAATCGGCAATAAAACGCTCCAATCGACCGATGGCCACAGGTTCATCGTTTTTACCACGAACACAAATCGCTTCACACTGGTTTTCCTGCGGACACACACGACCGCAAACTGCCGGAAGGCTATTGTATGATTTTATGCTTTTGTACGCCTCCTGAAAATCGCCTTGTGCAATATGACCAATAAACTCGGGGATGTTCACATTCACCGGGCAACCGCTTACACACGAAGGTCGTTTACACTGAATGCAACGTTTGGCTTCGTTTATCGCCTCTTCCTCGGTATAACCCATCGCCACCTCACCAAACGATTTACTTCTTTCAATTGGATCAAGCTCCTGCATTGGCGTTTTTTCGGACTGCATATTAAACCTGCCCTTCATTTGCGCAGTGATTGGCGCAACAACTTTTGTTGCTTTTTTATGCTCGCCCGACAGACCGATTCTGCAGTTGTGATTCTTTTCCTGATCCTTGTACATACCCTGGCGACTTGTGATTTCATCGAAATCAACTTCGTAACCATTAAAATCGGGACCGTCAACACAAGCAAATTTTGTTTTTCCTGCAATAGAAACACGGCATCCACCGCACATTCCGGTTCCATCAACCATCAATGGATTCAATGAAACAGAAATCGGGATATTGAATGGTTTTACCACATTAACCACCGCTTTCATCATCGGAATAGGACCAATCGCAATTACTTCATCGTATTGATTTCCTTCTTCCAGCAATTTCTGAACGATATTGGTAACGAATCCTTTTGTTCCTAGGCTTCCATCGTCGGTAGCTACAAATACGTTCTTCGCCAGTTGCGAGAATTCCTCTTGCAGAATTACAAATTCAGCACTGCGTCCTCCTAAAACAACATCAATTTCTACGTCATTTCCGGCATGCATTTTTATTTGAGGATACAAAGGAGCAGCACCAACACCACCACCAATTCCAAGTACCTTTTTGGGTTTATGATCGACACACGGCAAACCCAGCGGTCCGGCAACATCGCTGATAGTTTCACCTACATTCTTTTGCTGAAGCAACTGTGTTGAATGCCCCACAACCTGGTAAATCATGGTTACTGACTGCTCTGCACGATTATAATCGGCGATTGTCAATGGGATGCGTTCGCCTCCCTCTTCAACAATAATGATAATGAATTGTCCGGGTTGGCATTTCCTGGCCACGTAAGGCGCTTCTACAACGATCTCCTCAACGGCAGGATTCAGAATTCTTTTTCGTAATATTTTATGCATAATTTCTATCAGTCAAAGTTGGCTGTCTGTTTTTTGATTTTTGTGCAAAATTAAACGGAAGTTCAATCACAAATACAAACTTTTGTTATTCTTTGTCAAATTTAACGGTTTCAACAAAAAAGGAGCCCGAAAGCTCCTTAATGTATTTGTATGTCTTAGAATTTATTTCTTCTCTTTTACATTCAGTTTCAGGCACAACTCGTTCAACTGCGCATCGGCGATCGGTGATGGAGTATCGATCATCACATCGCGGCCGGCATTGTTTTTCGGAAAAGCAATAACGTCGCGAATTGTATCCAGCCCGGCAAATAACGACACCAGACGGTCGAAACCAAAAGCGATACCCGCATGTGGCGGCGCACCGTATTTAAAGGCGTTCATCAGGAAACCAAACTGTGCTTCGGCCTCTTCTTTGGTAAAACCAAGCAGACTGAACATTTTTGCCTGCAATGCCGAGTCGAAGATTCGTACCGAACCTCCACCAATTTCAACACCATTGATTACAAGGTCGTAAGCATTGGCACGCACTTTTGCAGGATCAGTATCCATTAACGCGATATCCTCAGGTTTTGGCGAAGTAAACGGGTGGTGCATTGCGTGGAAGCGCTTGCTTTCTTCATCCCATTCCAACAACGGGAAGTCTACAACCCACAAGGGTTTAAACACATTTTTGTCGCGTAATCCGAGTTGGTTTGCCATTTCTAAACGAAGCGCCCCAAGCGCATCAAGCATGTGTTCTTTGTCGCCACTCATTACCAGGATCAAGTCGCCGGCTTCGGCACCTGTTTTTTCGGCCCAGGCTTTCAGGTCGTTTTGCGAGTAGAACTTATCTACCGACGATTTAAATGAACCGTCCTCGTTACACTTCACATAAACCAAACCTTTGGCACCAACCTGCGGACGTTTCACCCAATTGGTCAATCCGTCGAGCTGTTTGCGAGTGTAAGCAGCACATCCTTTGGCACAAATGGCACCAATGTATTCAGCCGAGTCGAACACCACAAAATCATTCCCTTTTACGGTTTCGGTAATATCGTTGACCAGCATTTCGAAACGAGTATCGGGTTTGTCCGATCCATATTTCTCCATCGCTTCAGAATAAGGCATCCAAGGGAACTCATCCACTTCCACATTCAGCGTTTCTTTAAACATGTGACGGGTCAGCCCTTCGAACATTTCCAGCACATCTTTCTGCTCCACAAACGACATTTCACAGTCGATTTGTGTAAACTCCGGCTGACGGTCGGCGCGCAGGTCTTCGTCGCGGAAACACTTTACAATCTGGTAGTAACGGTCGAAACCTGCTACCATCAATAATTGCTTAAACTGTTGTGGCGATTGCGGAAGAGCATAAAACTGTCCTTCATTCATACGTGACGGAACCACAAAGTCGCGGGCTCCTTCCGGAGTTGATTTAATCAGTACAGGTGTTTCTGTCTCGATAAAATCTTTCGAATTCAGGTAAGAACGCACAGCATGAGCCATCTTTGCACGCAAAATCAGGTTTTCGCGCACAGGTGTACGACGTAAGTCGAGGTAACGATATTTCATCCGCAGGTCGTCACCACCATCGGTATTATCTTCAATGGTAAACGGAGGCGTTTCGGCCGGTCCTAAAATCTTGATCTCCGATAGGGCGATTTCAACATCACCCGTTGGTATATTTTTGTTTTTGCTTTGGCGCTCGCGAACTGTTCCCTTTGCCTGGATCACAAATTCGCGTCCCAATTCCTCAAGCGCTTTGGCAACAGCTTTATCGGTATTTTCGTCAACCACCAGCTGGGTAATACCGTAGCGGTCGCGTAAGTCTACAAAAGTCATGGCTCCCAGGTCGCGGACGCGTTGCACCCAACCGGCCAGAGTTACTTCATTTCCTGCATTCTCAATTCGAAGTTCGCCACAAGTATGTGTTCTGTACATGATATCTTTCTTTTATTTACGCCGCGAAAATAGTGATATTTTGGCAATTATGTCTGACATTTCATACTGTAATTGGAGCAAACAGCTATTAAAAAGGGGATTCTTTAGTTTTAATTCATTTTTAAAAACGGGTTCATAAAACAGTGCCATTTTTTGTGGAATGAAATTTGAGTAACTCAGAAAAGACAACACTATGAAAACCTTTACTTCTATCGTATTCCTGTTTTTGTTCTCGTCATGTTCCACATTCTATTTCGTTCCGGCTAGTGAGGATTCCCCATCTTCAAAACGTTCAGTTTATGGATCGTTAATTTTAAGCGAAAAGAGTAATGTAATAGTTAGACATGGTTCAAACCGGGATAATCGCATAAGTTACTTTTTCGAACCAGGTAGTCCATACATTGGGATAATGTACTCTACTAATCCCAGCTATAATTCTTCGTCTGTTGAAATAGCAGATGAATGTATGACTGACAGATAAAATTGATTGGATAGCACAACCATCATATCCTAAAAAATAACACAAAGTTCCACCATGCAGACACGAATTACCACAAAGATTTATTTACTTCGCAGTAATATTTCAGCATTATGATTGAACCGTTTAACGACGAATATTTTATGAAGAAGGCCTTTGCAGAAGCTGTTCAGGCTTTTGACGAAGGTGAAATTCCGGTTGGAGCTGTTGTAGTATCAAAAGGAAAGATAATTGCACGCGCCCACAACCTTACTGAAACCCTGAACGACGTTACGGCGCATGCCGAAATGCAGGCCATTACTGCAGCAGCCAACTTACTTGGTGGCAAATACCTTAACGACTGTACGTTGTACGTTACACTGGAACCTTGTGTTATGTGTGCCGGAGCATTGGGCTGGTCGCAAATTAGCAAAATCGTTTATGGTGCCTCTGATGAAAAACGCGGTTTTAAAAAGTTTGCAGCCAAAGCACTTCATCCCAAAACAGAAATTGTTAGTGGCATTTTTGAAACCGAATGCGCTGAATTAATGCAGGAGTTTTTTCGCAAGAAAAGAAAGTAACCGTTTACTGATACTACTTAATAAACCTAAATCTTTATCCTCCAATAAAATTGATATATAAATCCCTTATCTCATTATTTTTGCTAAGTTTGACTTTTTAATATTTTTAAAAACAATTTTAAGAATATCAGATTATTTTACTAAACCGAATAAACAAATGGCTGAACTTAAAAGACTTATTTCGCTTGATGCCTTTCGCGGATTTACGATTGCCGCAATGATCATGGTTAACAATCCTGCCACCTGGGCACATATTTATCCACCACTGGAACACGCCAGCTGGAATGGATTGACACCAACCGATCTTATATTTCCATTCTTTATTTTTATTGTTGGGGTATCCATTGCGTTGGCTTATACCAAACGCCTGAACGCCGGTGTTGCCAAAGGCCCAATGTACAAGAAGATCGTATTTCGCTCGATAAAAATATTTGCGGTTGGTATTTTGCTTTGGTTGTTCCCCAGCTTCAGTTTTGAACATGTACGGATTGCCGGAGTACTTCAGCGAATTGCCATCGTATTTTTAGCGTGTGCCTTTTTATTCCTGAACTCGAAATGGAAAACACAGGCCATTATTGCTGGTGCTTTGCTAGTAATTTACTGGCTGGTAATGCTATTTATTCCCACTCCTGGCTACGGCAAAGTAATGCTTGAGCCCGGCGCCAACATAGCTGCCTGGATCGACAGTAAGTTTTTGCCCGGTTATTTATGGCAGGAAACCTGGGACCCGGAAGGCTTATTAAGTACTCTTCCGGCAATTGCAACCGGAATAACCGGGATGCTGGCAGGTCATTTAGTGCTTAGCAAAATACCAGCCGAACGAAAAGTCATTTACCTTTTCTCGTTCTCCTTCTTTGCTTTTGTAATCGGCTTTTTCTGGAATTATATTTTCCCAATTAATAAAAACATCTGGACCAGCTCATTTGTAATGGTCACCTCCGGATTAGCCGGAATGGTTTTAGCTGCAAGTATCTTTTTTGTTGATATTCTTGGCCGTACACGTTTAACCAAACCTGGAATTATATTTGGATCGAACGCCATTGCCGTTTATGTACTGGCCGATGTTTGGCGCCTGCCATTTTATACCTGGGAATTTGGCGGAAGCAGCTTAAATAACCACTGGATGAACCTGTTTGAAAATGCAGGTTGGAGTTTGGAACTGGGGAGCTTTTTATATGCTGCCCTGTTTATTGGCTTCAATTTTATTCCGGCCTGGATACTTTATAAAAAGAAGATATTTATAAAATTATAAAATGTCACACTGAACGAAGTCGAAGTGTGGATGATACAGTCTTCGACTCCGCTCAGACTGACACCCCGGCGAACAACCGGGATTTTTTATTCTTCAATAATAAATCCAACCTGTTTTAGGTCTTCATAAAAACCCGGATAGGATTTGGTTACTACCATTGGATCATCAATTCGCATAGCAAATCCGGCCAACGCCATTGGTGCAAAAGCCAATGCCATTCGGTGATCGTGGTATGTCTTTATAATCGGATTTTCTTCCTGTTCTTCCTGATCCAACTTTCCATCCCATGCGAGTTCTCCAAATTCAGGTTCATTTATAGTCGCACCGAATTTTGCCAGCTCGTTTTGCAGTGCAGCAATTCGGTCGGTTTCTTTTATCTTCAACGTTTTTAAACCAGAGAAGTGATACGGAATATTTTTAGCCACACACAAACATGCCATGGTTTGTGCCACATCAGGGTTTTCAATAAAATCAAGTACCAGCTTCTCCGGCTGTCTGTTTTTGCTTTTTGCTAACAGAACACCTTCTTTCTTTTGTGTTGAAGTGACCCCAAACTGCTCAAACCATCCAGCAATGTTAGCATCGCCTTGCAAACTGTCGAGTAAAAGATTTTCCAGTAAAACTTCTCCGTTGTCAACCAACGCCATAATCTGATACCAGTAAGAAGCTCCAGACCAGTCGGCTTCGCAGGTAAAATCGCGGGCAAAATACTTTTGCTCCGGCACAAAAATCTCATTATTGTCCCAACGGTATTGAATGCCAAACTTGGCCATCAATTCCAGCGTAAGTTTTATGTATGATCGCGAAGTGATATTTCCTTTCAGTTTTAAAGTCAGTCCATTTTCAATGGTTGGGGCAATCAGCAAAAGCGCCGAAATATACTGGCTCGACACACTTCCGTCCAACTCAATGGTTTGCCCTTTTAAATGCGAGCCCAAGATCTTTAACGGTGGACAACCTTCATTACCCAAATATTCAATTTGCGCCCCCAGCTGGTTTAGCGCATCTACCAAAATAGAGATGGGGCGTTGCTGCATACGTTCCGATCCGGTAATCTCCCACTCGCCCACAATTTTTGCCAGAAAAGCAGTAAGAAAACGCATGGCAGTTCCGGCATGTCCAATGTTGAACTTATTGCTGTTTGAAAACAATGCTGCCGTCAAAACTCTTGTATCGTCGCTGTCCGACAGGTTCCGTATCGGATACGGGCTGTAACTCAACGCATTAATAATCAATGCCCGGTTACTGATACTTTTTGATGCCGGAAGATTAATCGTCCCGCTAATTTCTTTTATGTCGGTAGTTACCTGGTAAATCATGTCAGAAGTAATAATGAGGTTATTCTAGCCTGTTAATTACAGACTTTTATAGAATTTAAGCGCTTCCAGAATCAGTTCTTTACTGCAATTCTGGTTGATCTCAATTTCGCCAACTTTTGGAAGTAATGTAAAATTAATACGTCCGGAATCGTTCTTTTTGTCGTGTGTCATCAATTGAAACAAAGCTTCAAAATCGGATTCTTCAATCTCGAACTTACCGTAAATATCCAACATCCATTTAGTCAACTTGTCACAATCGGCTTGCGGGAAACCACACATTTTTACCGATAGAAACAATTCAGCGATCATGGCATAAGCAACAGCATAACCATGCAGAACCGGCCGGTTTTGTCTCATGGCCAGACTTTCGAAAGCATGGCCAACCGTGTGTCCAAAATTCAATGCTTTTCGGATGTTGTTCTCGGTTAGGTCGTTGGCTACGAAATGTTCTTTTACGTTTACCGAGTGACGGATGATTTCCTGTAACAAATCGTAATCAATGCTGTCGAAATCAAATTCTTTAAGCTCTGCCAAATGTTCTGTACTGTAAATCAATCCATGTTTTATCATTTCGGCAAAACCCGAGATAAAATTATTGCGATCGATGGTTTTCAGAAAATCGGTATTAATAACAACGGCAACCGGCTCTTTGAATACACCTATTTCGTTTTTCAAGCCATTAAAATTAAAACCTGTTTTTCCCCCGACCGAAGCATCAACCTGCGAAAGCAAAGTTGTTGGAACGTTCAGAAAATCAATTCCACGTTTAAAGGTGCTGGCCGCAAAACCTGCAAGATCGGTAAGCATTCCGCCGCCAATATTAATAAGCAATGATTTGCGGTCTCCCTCATTTTCCGACAAAAACTGCCAAATGGTTTCAACCAAGGCAATCTTTTTATTGTCCTCTCCGGCTGAAACGACCACTTTCTTAATGCTATTTTCTGCCAGAAAATTATCCAGATTGGCCACCCAAAGTTTATCAACGGTTTCTTCGGTAGCCAGAAATACCTTTCCCTTTGGATATTTGTTGATATAAGCCTGCAGTTCTTGTTCCAACTTTCGGCTATAAATTATTTTAGAGTAAATTTTTGAATTTCCCATAAGTAGCTGCTAAATTGCGATAAAGTTACAATAAAAATAGCATTGCCTTTTTATAAGGTTGCCCGCGCCAATAGTTTTAGATATTTAATAACGAAAGATGACAATACAAAACACTGAAAAGGTTTCGAAAATCAAAAAAATATTCTTCCTGGTTTCCATACTAATTGCACTGGGTATTCTGGCGCTGTTTTTACTCGATCATGTTATGTATGCACTGGCCGGACTGGGCATTTTTTCGGCATGGTATCTTTATTTTCATGTAGCCGATTATCAATACATTGAATTTACCGACGACGGAGACCGAATTATTCTTCGTTATTATAAAGTGGTAAGTTTTAGTGGCAAGGCTTATAATTCCATTGAATTTCAAAAACGCCGCTTAAGAAAGGTGCATTTCGAGAATTCGTTTTTCGGGGAATTATCCGATTTAACGCTGATTATTAAAACCGATAGGGGAATAGCAGAATACCCGACAGTAAGCCTAGCCGGCTTAACTATCGACGACCGCAAACGTATTCAGGAATCGTTAAATTCAATCATAAAAACCTAAACCAAAGCTCCCTGCTCTTATGAATAATGACCTTAAATACAAAGTTGCACTTTCGATGCTACCCAACATTGGAGGCATTCTTGCCCGCAACCTGGTTGCTTACATTGGCAGCGCCGAAGGTGTTTTTTCGCAATCGGCCAAAGCGTTAACAAAAGTTCCCGGAATTGGAGAAATGTATGCCCGCCAGATTAAGAAAAACAATGTACTACCAAAGGCTGAAAAAGAGCTGGAGTACATTGATAAAAACAGTATCGACATTCACTTTTATACTGATGCCACTTATCCGCGAAGATTAAAAAGCTGTGTTGACGCTCCGCTTATTATTTACACAAAAGGGGAAATGAATCTTGATACCGAACGGGTAATCAGCATTGTGGGAACCCGCAATGCCACGGAATACGGTCGGTCAATCGTAGATGATCTCTGCCGCGAGTTTGCCGAACGAAAATACAATATTCTAATCGTTAGCGGTCTGGCCTATGGCATTGATGTACAAGCCCACCGTTGTGCACTGAACAACAATCTACCTACGGTTGGTGTAATTGCTCATGGCCTCGATACGCTTTACCCGGCAATACACAAACAAACGGCAAAAAAGATGTTGGAATGTGGTGGCATTGTTACTGATTTTCCGAGCAATACAAAAATTGACCCGGCCAACTTTATTAAACGCAACCGTATTATTGCCGGGCTGGCCGATGCAACAATTGTGGTGGAGTCGGCCAAGAAAGGCGGCTCGTTAATTACGGCCGACATTGCATCATCGTATAACCGCGATGTATTTGCCTTTCCCGGTCGCGCAGGCGACACTTATTCGAAAGGTTGCAACCAGCTGATCAGAGATAACGGAGCAACTCTAATTGAAGGGATAAATGATCTGGAATATTTTATGGGCTGGGAAAAAACTGATAAAGTTGACGCCGTACAGTCAAGTTTGTTTATCGATTTAAATCCCGAAGAACAAAAAGTTGTGGACCTGTTAAAAGCACAAGGCGATCTTTTTATCGATCAGATTTCTGCAGAAATAAAACTTCCTGTAAGCCGTATTTCTGCAATGTTACTAAACCTTGAGTTTAAAAACATTGTACTTGCCCTACCCGGTAAAATGTACAAATTGAGGTAAGTCGGCTTAATTTTCTAATTTTGCAGCCAAACAGACAATCCTGTTTTTTAAATTTCATAGAATGAAAAAGACTTTTGAAGATTTAAAAGTTGCAAAATCGATATTAAAATCGCTCGACGATATTGGGTTTACTACGCCAACGCCCATACAGGAAAAAGCTATTCCTCAAATTAATTCGGGGGTGAATATAGTTGGTGTAGCCCAAACCGGAACCGGAAAAACTGCTGCTTACCTTCTTCCCTTGCTTACACGGCTGAAAAAGCCTGAAGGAGTTGATCCACGTGTTGTAATCCTTGTTCCTACACGCGAACTTTCGATTCAGGTTGGTGAAGATATTGAAGAATTAACAAGTTACTCGGAGTTACGCCATGCGGCAGTATTTGGCGGTATTGGTTGGACAAAACATGCTGCCTTGCTGGAGCCGGGCATCGATATCCTTGTTGCCACACCAGGTCGACTGTGGGATTTATACCAGGTTGGAGCATTGCGATTAAAAAAGGTAAAATACCTTGTAATCGACGAAGCCGACCGTATGTTGGATATGGGATTTATGCCTCAAATCAAGCAGTTACAGGAGATTATTCCATCGCGTAGACAAAACCTGTTGTTCTCAGCTACCTTTTCAGAAAAGATTGAAAAACTGGCAGAGGAATTTCTCGACTACTATGATAAACTGGAAGTAGCACCATCGGCAACTCCGGTTGGGCAGGTTACACAAACTTGTTACCGGGTTCCGAATTACCGTACTAAGCTAAATCTTATCAAGTACCTTCTTGAGGATGAAGAGAAATTTACACGTGTGGTAATTTTTGTAAAAACAAAAGAACATGCTGAGGGCGTTTACAAAGTGGTTCAGCGGAAAGCGGAAGGAGAAAAACGAATTCTCCATTCAAACAAAGCTCAAAACTCGCGTATTAATTCTATCCAGGCGTTTAAAAATGGCGAGGTTCGTATACTTATTACTACTGATGTTTCGGCACGTGGTATGGATGTGAGCCAGGTGAGCCACGTTATAAACTTTGATTTGCCGAATGATTACGACGACTATATTCACCGAATCGGGCGAACTGCACGTGCCGGACATAAAGGTGATGCTATCACTCTAATCGATCCGCCGGCAGAGTGGCACTGGAAAAAGATTGAAAGTTTGATGCGCCAGGAAATTCAACTTCTGGACTTGCCGGAAGAAGTTGAAGTGGCCGAATCGGAGTTCAAAGAAAACCAGGATATGTTACGCGAAATTGATCGCCAGCGCAAAATAGACGATCCTACTTTCCAGGGAGCATTCCACCAGAAAAAAAGGAAAGGCTCTTCAAAACGTTCGTTCGAAGATAAATTTGCGAGAACAAAAGCTCGTCAGAAGCGGAAGAAAAGAAGGAAATAAGAATGAAAAAAAGCAATTTCAAAATAAGAGCAACAAAAAAAGGGAAGCAAATGCTTCCCTTTTTTTGTATATAATTCAATGAATTATCTTTCAGCTTTCTTTCTTGACGAGTAGTTTATGTTAAGTGCAGCCGATTTACGCAGCTCCTGCTTTACATCACCTACAATACTCATTCTTGTATTCTCATCAATTTTCAATGAAGTAACCATAAATGGTTGTTCAGCCTCATCTCTGGCTTCGCGTTCAGCAATAATGAAATCCTGTACTTCATCAACTGATGCAAATTGATCGTTCAACTGAATACGCGGGGCCTTACCAAACGTTTTTTGAAAAGCAGGTAGAGGCTCACCAATATATATGTAACTTACTAAAGATTTCTTTTCCAGCTTGCTTAATTCAGTAGCTTCCGGAAGGCGCATTTTTACATTTAGTGTTACCTCACGCATTGTTGTACTTACCATAAAGAAAAACAGAAGCATGAACACAATATCAGGTAAGGATGCTGTTGATATCTCGGGAGTTCCCTTTCCATCATCTTTTCTAAACTTGCTCATAATCTATTCCTTTAAATTTTACCTTTTGGTTCAGCTTCAGAAATTTTCTGTGGATAAATCTTTCTGATGGCATCTTGTTTATCACCATCAAGATCTTCATATGCTTTACCAAACTGTTGTTTAGCCAACTCGTCTCTTAATTCATTAATGGCAGCAACCAGTTCGTTTTGAACAGCGAGATAGGTTCCATATTGAGTATCTAAATCGTTTCGTAAAGAAATCACCCCTTTGGTTACCATTACTTGTCCGAAGTATGGTATCTCCATTGGTTCTTTCTCAGGCAAATTATCAGCATTGTATGGATTCGCCAGAAATTCTTTTGCCCTTTCACGTAGATTCTCAATTTGTTCGTAGTCACCTTCTACTAACAGGTCGTTATTTTTATTCACGAGCACAACAAAGATATTCCTTTCGTTGATTTCATTATTCTGATCCTTCAATTCGTCAGGATCAACCCATTGTGGAAGTTTTCTTCGAAGACCGCTGTCAACGTCCATCGTAGTTGTTACCAGGAAAAAGATCAGCAACATAAATGCAATATCTGCCAACGATGAGCCCGGTATTTCAGGTACTTTCTTAGCCATAATTTTTTTTCCTGTTTTTTTCTACGATTAAACTTATCTAAACAAACGCATTACTGATGATGATGCAACCGACAATATTGCCAATCCTATAAGAATATATGTTGCATACAAACCAGTGTCTGTTAATTTTGCTACTCTCTCATTTAAGGTTCCATCTGCTAAAAACGTATCAACACCAGCAAATTGTGGAATTTCCGGTGAAGCCAGCAAATAAGCAATTCCCCCAACTACTCCTAAAAACACTAGGGAAATGATTCCGTTCTTTGCAGCTTTCTTATCGGTGGACATATGGAACAGTCCAGAAAGGATTGCAGCTCCGGCACCAATAGCTATAAGGATGTAGGCCCAAATAATATTGGTATTTACCCAGCTTAACATTGTAGGGTCATTATCATTCTCATCAATATTAGCAATCAATGAAACAATAAGAATAACTGAAACAATGAGTAGAGCCCACAAAATTATAGTAACTATTTTTCCTGTTTTACTCATTTCTTAAACTCCTTATTTTTTCATGTTATGTTTTACTAACAAGTCTAACAAAGAGATAGAAGCATCTTCCATGTTATTGATAATACCATCGATTTTAGCTACACAGTAGTTATAGAAAATCTGTAGAATCATCGCAACAACAAGACCTGAAACAGTTGTAATCAAGGCCACTTTAATACCACCAGCCACAAGAGCAGGACTAATATCACCAGCTTGCTGAATTGAATCGAAAGCGCCAATCATACCGATTACTGTACCCATGAAACCTAACATTGGAGCCAAAGCGATGAAAAGTGCAATCCAGCTTAATCCTTTTTCCAAAAGACCGGCTTGAACACCACCGTAAGAAATAACAGTTTTTTCAACTACATCAATACCATGATCAAAACGATCAAGACCTTGATAGAAAATACTTGCAACAGGGCCACGAGTAGTACGACATACTTCTTTTGCAGCTTCAACACCTCCACTTTCTAATGCCTCTTCAACATTAGCCAATAGTTTTTTAGTGTTGCTGGTTGCAAGATTTAAGTAAAGAACTCTTTCAATTGCAAAGGCAAGACCTAAAATAAGGGCTACCAATACGAAACTCATGAAAGTAGGATCACCTTCAATAAATTTTTGTTTTAACTGACTGTGAAGTGATTTTCCTTCTTCTGCAGCGGCCGCTGCATCTTCTTCAGCTATTGCAGCAGATGTTTGCTCTACTTGTTCAGTAGCAGTTTCTGTGGCAGCTGCTTCTTCCTCCTGAGCAAGCGCTACATTCGATGCCATAAAAAACAGCATCCCAAATACGGCTATTAACGCGAATAGTCTTTTCATAATTGATTTGAATTTTTAATTAATAATCTCTTTGAATTTGTTTTTGTATTGATTTTTTAAATAATTAATCCATTGTCCCACAAAAAACATGCCCTGATTAAAAGCTTGTTTCTTCTTTAAAGAACGACTCATTTTTGCGGAGAGAGAGGGATTCGAACCCTCGGTACCCTTTCGGGGTACACACGCTTTCCAGGCGTGCCAGTTCAGCCACTCCTGCACCTCTCCAATATTTTCTGGCGTGGCCTCCCAAAAATGAGGGCTGCAAATTAATAAAAAATTGTGAAAAAAAAACTTTGCTATTCACTAATTTCCCCACGCAGACTTTTATTGAGGTACATTTTGATTTCGTCCGGTTTAAGGCCTTGCCCGAGCAAAAACATCAACTTTGTAACTGCGGCTTCGGTGGTCATATCTTTTGCCGAAACAACTCCTGCGTTAAGTAGCTCAACACTTGTTTGATACTGCCCCATAACAACCTTTCCGCCCTGGCACTGCGTAACATTCAATACCACTATACCACGTTTTATTGCGCGTTTTATAGCATTTATCAGCCAACGCGAGGTAGGTACATTACCCGAGCCAAAAGTCTCAAGTACAACACCTTTCAACCCCGGAGTATTCATTACCGAATTAAAAACGTTCTGGTTGATTCCCGGAAATATTTTCAGGATAACCACATTGTCGTCAAAATCGGTATTAACCTTTAAAATCCCCTTATTTTCAGGATAATGAATAAACTCAATGCTGTATTTTATATCTATGCCGGCAACCGCCAGAGCCGGATAATTTACCGAACGAAAGGCACTAAATAATTCGGCATCGCGCTTTAAAGTGCGATTTCCCCGGTATAATTTAAAATCAAAATAAATACACACTTCGGGAACCAGACATTCTCCCTGGACTTTTCCGGCCGCAATTTCAACGGCAGTTATCAGGTTTTCTTTTCCGTCGGTTCGAATTACACCAATGGGTAATTGCGATCCGGTTAAAATGATTGGCTTGTCCAGATTCTCGAACATATAACTTAGTGCCGAAGCGGTATAAGCCATTGTATCAGTTCCGTGCAGAACCACAAAACCATCGTATGCATTATAGTGACGCTCAATGGTTTTGGCAATTTTAATCCACGAAATCGGATTCATGTTCGAAGAGTCGAGAGCCGGATTAAAAGTGATGGTCTTTATAATAAAATCAAACTTCTTCAACTCAGGAACTACTTCCTGAATCTTATCAAACTTTACAGGTTTCAAAGCACCATTTTTGGCATCCTGAACCATACCAATGGTACCTCCGGTATATACTATTAATATAGAAGTCTTTTTGGCTGTCCTCGTGGTCATTGCAGTTTTTAATTAGGACTGCAAGTTATCAAATTCCGAATAAATTACGGGCATTGGTGGTGGTTATTTCGGCAATGCGAGTAAGCGGTAAACGGTAAACCTCAGCAACTTTCTGTGCTACATGAATAAGGTAGGAACTCTCGTTGCGTTTTCCTCTTTTTGGAACCGGTGCCAGGTAAGGCGAATCGGTTTCGAGAACAAGGTGATGCGGATCAATTTCTTTTATTACTTCGTCGAGGTCGCTGTTTTTAAACGTAACAACTCCGCCAATTCCAAGCAAAAATCCGAGTTCTGTAATTTTTTGTGCTTCCTCAACCGATCCGTTAAAACAATGAAAAATGCCACGCAGCGTTCCATCTTGCTCTTCCTTTACAATTTCGTAGGTCTGATCGAAAGAATTGCGCACATGAATTACAATCGGCAGGTTTAACTTTTTTGCCAAACGTATCTGATAGCGGAAAACCTCCTTTTGCTCCTGCTCATATTTGCTTTCCCAATACAAATCGATACCAATCTCGCCAATACCATAGAATTTACTTCGTTGCAACCAGTATTCAATAGCCTCCAACTCCTCTTCGTAATCTTCTTCTACCGAAGTTGGATGTAAACCAATAAGCGGAAAACATAAATTTGGATAAGCCCTGGCCAGATCGAGCATATGTTTTATAGAGCCGGAATCAATGTTCGGTAATATAATTTTTTTGATTCCACTCTCATCAGCACGCTTTAATGCTTCGTCCCGATCGTGAATAAAATCTTCTGAATATATATGAGAATGCGTATCTATTAACATCTAGGTATTTTTACCTTAAGCTAACTGTTGCCTGTTTTTCTATCTATCCTTTATTTATCACTATTAATAGTCTGCAAAATCAGACAATTAAGCCTTAATTGCCGACAAATGTAAAAAAGTGTTTGTTCCTTACCTTCTTTTCAACTTTACCTAAAAATTAAATTTTCACTTTCCGGGTTTGCAGCATCGCTGAATCGCGGACAAAATAAAACATCCGCCCAAAAACAGAACGGATGTTTTTTATCTTATCAATCTTAAGTAATTCTTAACTCGTGTTGTGTCATGTCTGCAATAACGGTTAAGTTGCAGTCATTTTTTGATTTTTAGGAGATCAAAAAAAGTAAGCATAGCCGTAGCTACGTGAATCTTTTTATGATGAGTAAAAATTAAAAAGGACAAAACTTGGGCCGTTAGGGCAGGCTTGATACAACACAAGGCTACACAACTCCCTGTGCCAGCATCGCTTCGGCCACTTTAACAAAACCGCCAACGTTGGCACCTTTTACATAATCAACCTTTTTCCCTTTTGAGCCATAACTAACGCACGTTTCGTGAATCGCTTTCATAATTCCCTTTAAACGCTCGTCCACTTCTTCGCGTGGCCAGTTAATACGCATACTGTTTTGCGACATCTCTAAGCCTGAAACAGCAACACCACCGGCATTTACTGCTTTACCCGGAGCATAATCCATTGCTTCGCTTAAATAGTCGACAGCATCGGCAGTACATCCCATATTCGATGCTTCGGCCAATAGTTTACAACCATTTTTAGCCAGTTCTTTTGCATCTTCCAGACCAACTTCGTTTTCGGTAGCACAAGGCATTGCCAAATCAACTGGCACTTCCCACGGGCGTTTTCCGGCAACAAACTCGGCATCAAATTCTTCGGCATATGGCGAAACGATATCATTGTTGGTTGCACGCAACTCCAACAGGTATTCAATTTTATCGCCACTAATTCCATTTTTATCATAAATGTATCCATCCGGCCCCGAAATGGTTACCACCTTTCCGCCAAGCTCATTAATTTTTGAGATGGCACCCCAGGCAACGTTTCCAAATCCCGACACCGAGATTGTTTGTCCTTCAATGTCTTTTCCAATTCGGTGCAACATGTGCTGTGCAAAATACACGGCACCAAAACCGGTTGCTTCCGGACGAATTAAACTTCCGCCCCAGGCCAAACCTTTTCCGGTTAATACTCCGGTAAATTCGTTTTTAATTCGTTTGTATTGCCCGAATAAGTAGCCTATTTCACGTCCGCCTACACCAATATCTCCGGCAGGAACATCGGTATGTGTCCCTATGTGGCGATACAACTCGGTCATAAAACTTTGGCAAAAACGCATGATCTCGCCATCGCTTTTTCCTTTCGGACTAAAGTCCGACCCACCTTTTCCACCGCCCATTGGCAAAGTGGTAAGGCTATTTTTAAATGTTTGTTCGAATCCTAAAAACTTCAGAATACTCAAGGTAACACTGGCATGAAATCGCAAACCGCCTTTGTACGGCCCCAATGCTGAGTTAAATTCAACACGGTAACCGCGGTTTATTTGCACCTCTCCCCGATCATCGACCCAAGGCACTCGGAACATAATTACCCGCTCGGGTTCCACCATACGCTCCAGAATTTTTGCACGCTGGTAACGTGGATTCTTTTCATAAAAATCCCAAACCGAACCAATTACTTCTTCTACCGCCTGGTGAAATTCATTTTCGCCCGGAGTTCTGTGTTCCAAATTCGCTATGAATTCATTTATATCTGTTTTCATACTATTAAAATTGTTTATATTTTTTGGTATAGTATGGAACTCGCACATAATCTAATCATCTGTACAGATGGAATATTTTACATGCTCGTTTCATAAGGTTAAAAATTAGATGACAACCAACCTGTGGATGCCCCATTAAAAATCATATTCATTTATGAGCTTTTGCAATCAAAAAATGATTGTTTGGCAAAGGTAGAGAAGTAAAAAAATAAATAACAAGCTTTTCTGAAGATTTACCAAGATTCTTTTATCACTGATTTACAGCACTTTAAACACCAATAAAAAGATGTTAAAAAACACTGTGTGACGGAAGTCAGTATTCCTGACATCATTCCCTAAAACACCTCAAAAACAGGCAATTGTAAGTTTTCACTCAACTAAAGTTTAGATTCTTAACTGTTGTATTTCAGAAACTTTAGTGCTTGTTATTTAATAACTGATTTTTCTATCAAAGTATCAAAAAATGCTTCCAGGTTTCGCGCTACTAATTTTTGCATAACTCCCGCAGTCCTTCGGCAACGGCGCAAAGCATCCCGTTTTCACCATTTTCGAGCAAAATCAGGTCATTTTTCAATTTTTCTGTTTGCTCAACATCTCCACCTTCGTTCAGATTTTGTAACGCTTGTTTTGCAACTGAAGAGAATGCTTCCGACAAACGCGAAACCTTCTGCAATTCATCCGATTTTAACCACGGCGCCAGTTTCTCATGATTTGAACTCCAAAGTTCTAACTGCTTTTGAATCTCTAATTCCAGCTCTTCATTATCTTGGTCGGCGACATAAATCTCAACCAGCTTGTTAAACTTTCGCGCCGAAAAACTTTCAGGCCGGGCTGCATCCACTACCCCATTCATTGGCAGATCGGGCAAATACAAACTGTAAATATTACCCAGATCTGCAAGTCGCTCGTAATACTTCACCTCCTCCAATTGCTTCACCAATGTTTTTAAATAAGGAAGCCCTTTCTGTGAAATTAGTTCTTTCAGAATCTCATCTTGTTGATCATTGAAAGGATTGCCTCGTTTTGTTAGAAATGATGAAAAGAGCTCTAAGCGACGGAACATATCCTCTGTATTGTTTGTCAAATCGGCCGGGCTCCAGAGCTTTTCAGCTATCGTCGCTGTTCGTGGCCAAATACGTGAATCAACATTATTTTCTCCAACCACTTCTGACCACATTGCAGCTTCGCCTCCCCAAATCATGGATTTTTGTTCTTCCGTAAGTGGTTTTACCACTTCAATTTTTGGCAGGCTCGTATTCGGGATATCAGATCCGGCCATCTGTTTTCCATTGACATCAAATTTAAAAAGTGCCAGCGACAGCTTCCCGGAAAGCGAATCATTTAAAATATCAGCAGTGAAGTTTAGCGTACCCATTTGCGATTCCAACTCAAAAGATAGTTGATCAGCCGTTTTCTGTCCATTTTTAAAGCCGGCTCGATTTCCCAGGAATTCCATAAAACCGTAAATATTTTCAGGATCGCGATCAAACACGACCAGTTTACTTTCCATTGCCCCGGATGGAATTTCAACCGTTATATCATAAGATTTCCAATTCAACGTATCAGGCTCCACATCAACGGCCCCTGGCATAATTAGAGGATCGACAGCATAATGTTTATCAGAATGCAGCTTCAGATCAAGGTACCAACCCGCCGACAGAATTCCCCGTTTACCATTTTGCACGGCTTCAAATAACGATTTCTGACCTCTCCATGATTGTATTACAATATCATTCTCCAGATTTTCATTCATTATTTCTTCCCAGCCCACCATTATCTTTCCATGTTTCTTTACCAATTGATAGATTCTTGAATTAAAATATGCTTGCAATTCATGGGCATCATTAAGTCCCTTCTCTTTCATAAACATCTGCACCGATTCACTTTCATTCCAGAATTTAGGCTCAACTTCATCGCCACCAATATGAAAACAGGCATCAGGAAATAATGCAACCATCTCCTCTATGAACTTATCGAGAAACTCATATACAATTTCATTAGTCGGATCCATTGGAGGCGAAAAGAGTTCTCCCGATTCGTTGGCAAAAGTAAACTCTGTTGACAGCGTTCCCAACTCAGGATATGCGATTTGCCAGCTTTTTGAGTGACCCGGCACATCAAATTCTGGGATTACTCTTATACCTCTTTCAGCAGCATAAGTAATTATTTCTCGAATATCATCTTGTGTGTAATATTTTCCGTTTGCCCCAACTTCGTGCAGTTTAGGAAAAACCCTGCTTTCTACACGAAATCCCTGATCTTCGGAAAGGTGCCAATGAAAAACATTCATTTTTACAGAAGCCATGGCATCAATCGTTCGCAGCACCACTTCTTTTGGCATCCAGTGGCGGCAAACGTCCAGCATTACTCCACGCCACGGGAAACGTGGTTCGTCTTCAATTTTAAGTTTTGGAACAGCAGCTCCGGTTTCATCTTGTTTTATTAATTGCAGGATCGTTTCCAAACCATGATTAATACCGAATTGCGTATTTGCTGACAACTCAATCTTTTTATCAATTTCCAGGCTGTACGATTCATCGTCGCCAAATTGCGGAATTTCACTTTCCGATTCTTCGTTACAATTAATTTCCAGTTTAACGCCGTTTTCATCAGCTGTTATTCCATAAATCGATTCAAGGTCTTTTATAAATCGGATTTCAGCTTTTTCCAGGTATTTATTCTGCACATTAATAAAAGATACATTAATGCCTTTCGAAAGATCGATTTCTCCTTTATGGAGTTTTAAACCAGCCGGTAAAGGCATGAGTTCGATTTCAGCCCGGTCTTCATCCGAAATTAACGGCGGAGAATAAATGGCCAGACGATAATAAAGAAAGCCACCGACTACAACTATAAATATAAGAATGAGGAGGGCGTAAAGTATCTTTTTTAGCATGAGCTTAGTTTATGGTTTAGCACTCAAAGAAAGTAAAAAAATGAGATGATAGCCCGGCGGTAATTATATTATAGAACAGAAGTGCGAATTTGGGGCATAAAAAAAGCTCCTCCCAAACGGGAAGAGCTTTCTATATTTTTTCTGAGCTGATCTTTTACATCATACCGCCCATGCCGCCCATGCCTGGAGCACCGCCCATTGGAGGCATTGCAGGAGCATCTTCTTTCTCTTCAACAATTACTGTTTCGGTAGTTAAGAACATTCCGGCAATTGAAGCAGCATTTTCAAGTGCAACACGTGTTACTTTCGCAGGATCGATAACACCGGTTTCGTAAAGTTTTTGGTATTCATCGATGCGAGCATTGTAACCATAGTCGCCTTCACCGTCTTTTACATTTTGAACAACTACTGCACCTTCTTTACCAGCGTTAGCTACAATCTGACGCAATGGCTCTTCGATGGCACGTTTCACGATTTCAACACCTGTTGTTTCGTCATCGTTGTCGCCTTTCAGGTCTTCTAATGCAGCAATTGCACGAACCAAAGCAACACCACCACCAGGAACAATTCCTTCTTCAACCGCAGCGCGGGTTGCATGCAATGCATCGTCTACGCGGTCTTTTTTCTCTTTCATTTCTACTTCTGAAGCAGCACCAACATAGATAACAGCAACACCACCGGCTAATTTTGCCAAACGCTCTTGCAGTTTTTCTTTGTCGTAATCAGAAGTTGTAGTTTCCATCTGAGTTTTGATTTGGTTAACACGAGCAGCAATAGCTTCTTGTGCACCTGCACCATTAACTACAGTTGTATTTTCTTTGTCGACAGTAATTTTTTCGCACTGACCTAACATCTCAATAGTAGCCTGCTCCAGTTTCATACCTTTTTCTTCGGTAATTACAGCACCACCAGTCAGGATAGCAATATCTTCCAACATTTCTTTTCTGCGATCGCCAAAACCAGGAGCTTTAACAGCACATACTTTTAACGAACCACGCAAACGGTTAACAACCAAAGTTGCCAATGCTTCGCCATCAACATCTTCTGAAATGATCATTAACGGACGACCTGTTTGAGCAGTAGCTTCCAATACAGGAAGAAGATCTTTCATAGTACTGATCTTTTTGTCGTGGATCAGAATGAAAGGATTGTCTAATTCTGCAACCATTTTTTCAGCATCGGTTACAAAATATGGAGAAAGATAACCACGGTCGAATTGCATACCTTCAACTACGTCAACATAAGTATCAGTACCTTTCGCTTCTTCAATAGTGATTACACCTTCTTTGTGTACTTTTTTCATTGCCTCAGCAATCAAAGCACCAATAACTGCGTCGTTATTTGCTGAAACTTTAGCAACTGATTCAATTTTTGCGTAATCGTCGCCAATTGTTTGTGCCTGATCCTGAATACTTTTAACAACAGCTTCAACAGCTTTGTCGATACCGCGTTTAAGATCCATTGGATTAGCACCGGCAGTTACGTTTTTCAAACCAACGTTAACGATAGATTGTGCCAAAACTGTTGCAGTAGTAGTACCATCACCGGCGTCGTCACCAGTTTTAGAAGCTACTTCTTTAACCATTTGCGCGCCCATATTTTCGTATGCGTCGCTTAACTCAATTTCTTTTGCTACAGTTACACCGTCTTTTGTAATTTGTGGTGCACCAAATTTTTTCTCGATAACTACGTTACGACCTTTTGGTCCTAAAGTAACTTTTACGGCGTTAGCCAGTTGATCAACACCACTTTTAAGCAAATCGCGTGCTTCAATATCGAATTTAATTTCTTTAGCCATCTTTTCTGATTTTTACTTTTTGAAATTAGTTAATGTATAAAACGTCAGATTGCGACATCAATAAATAATCTACTCCATCAATGTTCAATTCAGTACCCGAGTACTTACCGTAAAAAACAATGTCACCAACTTTTAATTCCATTGGCTCATCTTTTTTATCGTCACCTACCAATACTACAGTACCAACCTGTGGTTTTTCCTTTGCTGAATCAGGAATAATGATTCCACTCACTGTTTTTTCTTCTGCTTCCTGCGGTTGAACCAGGATCTTGCCAGCAAGAATTTTACCTTTTAAATCTGCCATTTTGTTTTAGTTTTTATGATTAAATATTTTTTTCATTTTAACGCACTTCTTGTATCATATTTTATGCCAATCGATTAAAAGCTTTAAAGCTCTACAAATTAAGGACAAAATTGCATCGACTACCGTTAGCACACCTAAAATACCGACCACTACACGCTGTTTTTCAATAAATTACACCTTTGTCAGATTTTCTGCCATGGTGACAGCGCGAATAAATAATTCTTGTAACAAACCTTATTTAATACTCAATTGTCTTTTTATTCTTCTTTTCGCAACTATTGCCTTACTTTATTCGTACTTATTTAAGTCGGAAAACATGAGCCAAAGTACCCTGGTGTTATAACATTTAAAACAAGAAGCCATGAAACTCAAAAATTTATTTTTATTGGGGGTACTTTTATTACCTCTGCTCGCTTGCGACGATGCAAACACCGACTACACAACCGAAACCAAACTGATCGTCGACATTTCAACAAAATCGTATTTAGCCGATCTCAGTGAATCATCAAAAACTTACCATTTTAATGGCATTGGAATTTTCTGTTTGGGTTACGGCGACAATCTCAAAGAATGTCCGGGCGATATTGTTCAAATCAATCCGGGAATAGGTTCTACCATTTCGTTTGAAGCCTTGCAAAACAACGAAACAATTCAGGAGCTCCAGCTTGTAATCTCGTACAAAACTCAAGGTGACGACAATTACCAACAAATTCACACCGAAAATTTATTACAGGGTAATAATTTTTTAAGCGGCGATACACGTTCGTTGGTTCTGGATGATGTTCTTACTCCGCTAATCAACCGGTTGAACGAAAATCCACGTTATCTTATTTCGATCGAAATAAACGGACTGGCCAACTTTAAGCTTTCATCCGACGCACAAATTACCGTTCCGTTAGTTATTGAGAGCAAATACAATTCTCCACGATTTACCTTATAAAAGTTGCACCATGAACAAATATATTTTTACCGGGAAATAGTTGAGCTCAACATAACAATTTAAAGAATACCCGACTATTCACGCTTTTAATCCACTCCACAAACAGTAATAAACCGATTTACAAAAGATTCTTACTCATTGATTTTCAATACCTCTTTTTTATAATTTTAGCACCAATATGCCAAACAATACAATATGCAATCTAAAAAAAACTATGGCCAATCACAGTTTTGATATGCTCGCCGAATCGGGTGAGTTTATGAGTCTGGTTTTAGACAACATAACCAGCTGTGTGTTACTGCTTGACAAAGACATGAGATTACAGGCGTTTACCAGTGCTTTAAAAACGATCTTCTCGAACAAAACCAAAGAGGATCTTTTATACATGCTTTGTGGCGAAGCAATTGGATGTGCCTACCAAATTGAAGAAGCGAAAGATTGCGGAAAAACTTCAAAATGCTGCACCAGCAAGTTACGTCTGGCAGCTTTCTATTCGTACCTTAATAATACTGTTGTGTATAAACAACATATCAAGCGCCCGTTTTTTAATAAGAATGGCGAACGCGAAATGAAAGACCTGCAGTTTTCAACCCGGCAGTTCTATTTCAGGAAATAGAAATACATCATCCTGATAATTGACGACATTACAGGAAGAGCAACTACTCTGAACTTATCTGAAGAATAAGATTTGAAAATCGATAATCTCAACCATAAAAAAAGCCGTTCGAAATCGAACGGCTTTTTTATATATCGTTTTTTATGATATTCTAATTCTCACCACCTTCATCGTCGGCAGCCGGAGTTTGCTCAGTTGCAGCCGGAGGAGTTGTTGGGAATGTTGGTACCTGAGTGGGATCAACAGCTGTTTCAATTTGTTCCTGCACACGACTTTGGTCGGTACCTGCTTGTTCGCGAGGAATAAATCCTGCACCAACAACAGAAAGGAATAATAAAGCTCCTGCCAAAAACCAGGTTCCTTTTTCAAGAAAATCATTTGTTTTTCGCACGCCCATAACCTGTCCTGAAGACTGGAAGTTACTAGCCAAACCCCCACCTTGTGAGTTCTGTACCAATACGATTAGTACCAAAAGCACACAAATGATAAATAATAAAACGGTGATTAAAGTATACATCTTTTTAGTTATTATTCTTTAATAATTCAATTTCTTCAATACGGCCTGCAAAGTAAATACTTTTTTCCGGATATTTCAAACTTAATTTTTTGTAGGCATCCAAAGCTTTATCAAAGTTCTTTTGCTGAAAATAAATCGATGCCAAAGTTTCGGTAACCAGCTCTTCATCTTCTTTTATCGACTGATCAATAAGCGTTTTGTCGCTCCCGTTTCCATTGGTATCCGGCTTCAATTTTGCAGTTCTTAATCGCTCACTGTCAGCCGACAAAAATTTATCGATCAACGAGTTTTCCGACTGTAGCTCAACATCTCCTTCGAGACGATATCCTGCCGGGGTATTTTTTTCGGCAGTAGCCTGTCGTTTTTCAGGCAGCTCATCATTCAAATACCTAAAGAGCACTTTTCGGTCGGGAACCATAACTGCCACTTTTTTTAAAACAGCTTCATAATCTGTGTGTCTCAGATTTTTCAGGTTCTTCAAATACAACAACCATCCTCCTGAAAACCACGGAAAATCGACAGTGAGTTTTTTCACCTCACTCAACGTTTCCCCATTCAGCGATTTCGATGTATTTATATAGGTCAGAAACTGCTCCCTCTCCATACTACCAGTTTGCAATTGTTGCGTTAAAAATATCCTCAGTCAATTTTTCAATAATTTCGGTGCTCAATCTCTCTTCCTCCGAGCTAATAGAAAGATTACTGTCAAAATCCTCGTATGCCGAGAATGACTTTTCGAAATTATCTTCTGTTACCTTGTTATTAGTATATTTTAATTTAATAGTAATTGTAAGACGTGTTTGTGCAACAACATCCGCCTTCTGAACAGACATTGGCTTTAATTCGTAACCGGTAATCTCTCCTTGAAATTCAAGATCGCCGCTCTCCGACAGCTCGTTTAGCGATGTTTGACGTGTTAATTTCTCACGCAACTTTTCAGTAAAATTCTGACTGAGTGTTGGATTAACCAAACGCGCCCGATTAGGAAAGTAATACACCGTAAATGTTTTTACTTCGGGCGACAAGTTAGCTCCGGTAAATGAATAACTAACTTTACAGGATGGCGACAAAATGCCAACCAGGCCCGCCAAAACAGCAACAAACAATAGTTTTCGCAACATATTTTTATCCCTTAATATCGTATTCTTTAATTTTGCGGTATAATGTCCGTTCCGAAATTCCCAATTCCTGAGCGGCATATTTTCTTTTCCCGCGATGTTTCTCCAGTGCTTTCTGAATCAACTCAATTTCTTTATCAGCCAAAGAAAGCGATTCTTCCACAAATTCCTCCGTATCCTGAATATTATCTTTATCAACCGAGGTAATATGTATCGGATTCGAAACCTGTTCTTTTGCTACAAATTTGCCATCATCGGTATTGTACAAATTCCGGATAATTTGAGCCTGATCACCCGATATTGGGGCATCGCGGTTTTCCATTAAATCCAGCACCAGCTTTTTCAGGTCGTTCATATCGCTCTTCATATCGAAAAGAACTTTGTACAGAATTTCGCGCTCGTTGGCAAACGATTTATTGTCTTCTTCGCGTGCAAGCAAAGCCGGCAAATTAGCGCCTCCGCTAACAGGTAAATACGGGCGCAATGATTCGGCCGAAATATCGCGTTCCTGTTCTATTATCGAAATCTGCTCGGTAATATTCTTTAGCTGGCGGATATTGCCTGGCCAGCGAAAACTTACCAAAACTGTTCGGGCGTCTTCCTCTAAACGCACAGGAGGCATTCGGTATTTTTCGGCAAAATCACGTGCAAATTTCCTAAACAGTAAAATAACATCATCGGATCGTTCGCGCAGCGGTGGAATTGCAATTGGCACCGTATTTAAACGGTAATACAAATCCTCACGGAATTTACCCTCTTCAATTGCTTTCGGAATATTTACATTGGTTGCAGCAATTACCCGCACATTAGTCTTTATCACCTGCGACGAACCTACTTTTATAAACTCGCCGGTTTCCAGTACACGTAGCAAACGTACCTGCGTTGATAAAGGTAACTCGCCAATTTCATCTAAAAATATGGTTCCGCCATCCGCTTCCTGAAAATATCCTTTTCGGTCGGCTAGCGCTCCGGTAAATGCTCCTTTTTCGTGCCCGAACAACTCCGAGTCGATCGTTCCCTCGGGAATAGCACCGCAGTTTACTGCAATGTATTTACCATGTTTCCGGCTCGAGAACTGATGTATTATTTGTGGAAATATTTCTTTACCAACACCACTTTCTCCGGTTACCAAAACCGACAAATCGGTTGGCGCTACCTGAACGGCAACTTCAATGGCCCGGTTTATTCCGGCGGTGTTTCCAATTATTCCAAATCTTTGTTTTATTGCTTGTATATCCATATTGTACTCAGTCAACAACTTGCAAATTTACAATTTTTCGATGGCAATGACAGAAAGTCAGTCAGAATTAAGGTTTTTTAGGTTTTTTCAACATCCTGGAGTGTTTTGCAAATCCCGTTCCAACATATTTTCTGCGCAAAGCAGGTTAAATCTTAAGCGATTATTATCTTTGATGCGTCGGTAAATATTTCTGACAAATTGTTCGAAAAACAGTCTGTAAACGAATTAAAAAAGAGAAGAATGAACTTCATTGGGATCATACCAGCTCGTTATCAATCATCACGATTTCCGGGAAAACCACTGGCAAAAATCAAAGACAAACCGATGATTCAATGGGTGTACGAGAATGCATCGAAAGCACTTCCGTATGTTTGTGTTGCCACCGACGACGATCGTATTTTCGATGCAGTAAAAGCATTTGGCGGCGAGGTGGTAAAAACACTTCCTACGCACCAAAGTGGCACCGACCGTTGTGCCGAAGCAGCATTAAAAATTGCTAAAAAACGCCCGGTAGATATTGTGGTTAATATTCAGGGAGACGAGCCTTTTGTAAAACCGGAGCAAATTGAATTGATAAAGTCGTGTTTTGAAAGCGATACAGAAATTGCAACTCTGGTAAAAAAAGTAGATTCGGAAGAAGAACTTTTTAATCCGAACCGACCAAAAGTGGTGCTCGACAAAAATGATTTTGCTCTGTATTTCAGCCGCTCTCCTATTCCGTATTTCCGTGGAGAAGAAAATAAGAACTGGGTAAAAAAACATGCATTCTGGAGTCACATTGGCATGTATGCTTTTAAGGCTGATGTATTGCAAAAAATAACTCAGCTGGAGCAAGGCAAACTGGAGCTGGCCGAATCGCTGGAACAGCTGCGTTGGCTAGAAAATGGCTACAAAATAAAAACTGCAGAAACCACTTCTGCCACCATTGGTATCGATACTCCCGAAGATTTAGAAGCCGCGTTGCAACTGTTTTAATTTTATCCTGTCGTTTTAGTATAAACAGGCATATTATTTGCTGTACATATTAAGAAAAATGATTAAACAGTTCTGCCATGAAATATATTATACTTGTCTTATTTACATTATTAATTGCTTTCGCGTCTTTTGCACAAGACTCCGGATTTACTTCATTTCAAAATGAAGAAGAAGCAAAAAACGAGGTAAAAATTTACCCGAACCCCTGTAAGAACAATAAAGTCACTGTTGACTTTTCAACGAAAGAAATCAGCGAAATTCGTCTCACCAATATTGCAGGAAAACAGGTTTATTTGAAAGAATATACATTCCCGACTTCAAAAATACAACTGCAACTTAACGATATTCCCAACGGAATTTATCTGATTCAAATCTCAACAACCGACAACAAAAGAACGGTAAAAAAGCTGATGATCTCGCGAAATTAATTTTTGAACAATTTCCTTTTTTCCCTGTAATTTACAACGGTATTTATTTACTTTCACACGAAAATTAAATTGCAAGTTGTGAAACGAGTATGAGAAAGATTTTCACGCAAAAGCAAAAAATCAAAATCATGCGAGTTACATCTTGCATCTTTAAGAACAAACTTTTTAATATGATGAAAATCTCGACATTCATTCTATTTCTTTTTATCAGCGTTGAGTTATTCGCTCAAACAAGTATTTACGAGGCTCGTCAGAAAGCGGTAGGCTCAAGTGTTACGGTTTCGGGAATTGTAACCAACGGCTCCGAACTTGGCGCCATCAGGTACATTCAGGATAATACCGGCGGAATTGGCATTTACGATAACAACCTGTCTGATGTGCAACGCGGAGACTCGATTACCGTAACCGGCGAGCTTGACGATTATAACAATTTGCTGGAAATAAATCCGGTCGCCAGCTTTACCGTTCTTGCGTCGGGGATGCCACTGCCCGCGCCACAAATAATTAGTATCAGCGACATTAGCGAAGATTACGAGGCAGAATTGATTCGAATAAATAATGTTGAATTTGAAAATGCCAGTGGTCAATTTGGCGGAAACGCAAATTACTCGTTTACAGATGGAACAAATACAGGCCAACTTAGGATAAACTCCAGTAGCCCGCTCGTTGGAGAGGCAATTCCAACCGGAACATTCGATTTGGTTGCTATTTGCTCGCAATACAATACAACTTACCAACTGCTGCCGCGCGATGCCGATGATTTTATTTTCAACACCAGCATTCAACTAACGTCAGCACTTGAAGCAGTTGAATCCACAACCAGCTCGATAACGGTTGAGTGGAATACCGACACGGATGGCACCTCTGAAATTAGATACGGAGCGAGCATGGAAGAAGCAGCATTGACGAACCATGCAAATGGTGAATCAACAGTTAGTGGCGACGAATATACACATCAAGCACAAGTATCGGGCTTGCAAAGCTCGGAGATCGTGTACATTCAGGCTTTTTCTGTAAGCGAAGGCGACACAGCATTTTCGGCTGTTAGTGCTTTTGTAAGTAATTCAAATTCGTCGGGAGATATAAAAGTGTACTTCAATACTGAAATTGATGAAAGTTATGCCAATTCAACTGTCGCCTCATATATTGATGATTTTATGGCCGACACACTGGCTGCCTATATTAACAGGGCCAACGAATCGATTGATTTCTGTATTTACAACATCGACAATTCAACAATTTCGGATGCGTTGAATACTGCCTACGACCGTGGTGTAACAATTCGTTTTATCACATGCGGATCAACAACTCACGCCAGTGTTTCTGATTTGAATGCTAATATTCCGGTTCTTGAACGTCCGGAAATAGCTGAAGGCGGAATTATGCACAATAAATTTGCCATCTTCGATGCACATTCATCCGATGCAGATGCTGTTTGGGTTTGGTCGGGATCGACAAACTTAACCCCGAACCAGTTGACATACGACAGTAACAACATGATCTTTATTCAAGACCAGTCGCTGGCAAAAGTTTACGAGGTAGAATTTGAAGAGATGTGGGGAAGCACAGGCGACCAGCCCGATTCAGAAAATGCAAAATTTGGTGATGCAAAGATTAACAATACTCCGCACCAAATTCAGGTTGGCGATAAATTGATTGAATGTTATTTCAGTCCGTCAGACAATACCAACCAACAATTGATAACTGCAATTAACACCTCTGATTACGATCTGAATATTGAAACGATGCTGATCACCCGCTCCGATTTGGCGAATGCCATAATCGATGCCTACGACCACAGTGTTAATGTCAATGTTCTTACAGAATCAGAGAGCGACAACACCGAAACAGTAAATAATCTTTTGGGCAATACACTGCCCGCTAAAAAATATATTTTTGATGATGCTTCAGGCCAGCTTCACCATAAAATGGCATTGATCGATGCAAACAAACCGGATTCTGATCCGCAAACGATAACCGGCAGCCACAACTGGAGCAGCTCGGCCAACGATCGAAACGACGAAAACACGCTTATCATTCACGATGCTGATATTGCCAACCAGTACTACCAACAATTTGTTTATCGTTTTAAACAAAACGATGGAACATTGTTAGTCTCGGCACAAATAATAAAATCAACTTCTGTTAAGGTATTTCCGAACCCAACCGAAGGAAGATTGATGGTTAATGCAGACAGAAAAATATCAAGCATTTCGGTGTACAACAGTACCGGTTCAAAAATAGATGAATTGCAACCCAATGAAAACTCGGCAGAATTCAATCTGCCACACAATTTAACCGGACTTTTTCTGCTGAAAGTAGAATTAAGCAACGGCGATTATAACACATACAAAATTTTGAAAAAATAAAAAAAGGGGCTTCTGTTTTCGGAAGCCCCTTTTTCATCTATTCCCCAAATCGTTTTTTCGCTTCCTCAAGAATAGCAATTGTTGCAGTGGCTCCACAACGTGTGCATCCGGCTTCACGCACAGCCAGCAAAGCATCAAGTGTTCGCACGCCTCCCGCAGCTTTTATTTTTACGTTTGGACCGCTGCTATCGCGCATTAGCTTCAGGTTTTCGATGGTGGCTCCCATATAAGAGTACCGCCCATCTGCGCCTTTTACAAAACCAAAACCTGATGACGTCTTTACATAATCGGCCCCAACATCTGTGCATATTTCGCACAGCTTTTTAATGTCCAATTCATTTATAATGTAATCGGTCTCGAAGATCACTTTTACGATCGCCCCGTTGCTATGGCAGGTTTTTACCACTGTGGAAATTTCAACTCCAATATATTCCCAGTCGCCCTGCAAAGCTTTCCCTATATTTATAACCATATCAATCTCGACGGCTCCATCCTTACAAGCAGTTTCTGCCTCAAAGGCTTTTACCTTAATTGCTGAATTTCCGGCCGGGAAACCAATAACACAACCTACTACTACTTCGGTATCTTTTAATAGCTGTGTGGCCTGTTTTACCGCGTAAGGTTTTACACAAACCGATGCCACATTATACTTGGCCGCAACGGCGCATTCTCGTTCTAAATCATAATCTGTCATCGTGGGATGAAGGATCGAGTGGTCGATCATTTTTGCAAGCTGTTGAACACTAGTCATTTTAATTGGTTTTAGTAATACTGTAAATTTACAAAATATACCGACTATCTACCACACATTTAAAAGAGAACCTTTTTTCAAATAATAAGTATTTAAACAGACAGACCGTAAAATTAACAACTATGACTAACAGAAGATCATTTTTAAAATCGCTTGCCGGCGCTACTGCCGGAATTAGCCTGGCTTCAGGCTCATTTGCATCTAACCAGGAAACGCGCGACAGACTTGGCGAAATACTACCGAAACGAAAATTAGGCAGAACCGGAGAGCAGGTAACAATGCTCGGCACCGGTGGCTACCACGTGGGATGGACCACCGAGCGCGATGCCCAGGAAGTAGTTGAGGCAGCTCTTGAAGGCGGCGTCCGTTTTTTTGACACTGCCGAAAGTTATTCACGAGGAACCAGCGAAGAACGTTACGGAAAATTCCTAACGCCAAAGTACCGCGACTTGATTTTTTTAATGACAAAATCAACCGGGCAGGATGCCAAAACAGTGCAGGAACATTTGGAAGGATCGTTACGAAGATTAAAGGTTGACCAGATTGACTTATACCAGGTTCATGCCATTGCTTCGCCCGATGATGTTGACGGAAGAATTAAAGCCGGCGTTTTAGACTACCTGTTAAAAGCCAAACAGGAAGGAAAAATCAGATACCTCGGATTTACCGGCCACCAAAACCCTTATGCGCACACACGAATGCTGGAAAGAACAGAACACTCCGATATATTTGATACGGTACAAATGCCGGTAAATGTTCTGGACCAGACCTACTACAGTTTTGCTGAAAATGTTTTTCAGAAAGCGTTGGACAGAAACATTGGTGTTTTGGCGATGAAATCGTTGGCTGCCGGTCGTTTTTTTGCCAACAAAGAACGATTTAACTGGTCGACTGACAACCCGGTTATTCCTGATAACCTAAGCATAAAAGAGGCTATGTATTTTGTATGGTCGCTCCCTGTGGCTACTTTAATTTCAGGGAATGAGAATGCCACGTTTATGCGCGAAAAAATCGCGCTAGCTCGTGCATTTACAAAATATTCAGAAGCTGAAAGACTGGCATTGGTTGAAAAAGTAAAAGGAATTGCGGCAACCGGCCGGGTAGAGTATTACAAACAAAAAGAGTCATAAAAGAAAAATCCCGGTGCCTCTGCTACCGGGATTCAAACTAAACCTAACTAAACCAAACTTATGAAAAAACAGCATATTGCTGTGAAGTATTTTGTTTCTAATCTATTCGCTGAATACAATAAATTGTACTCAGTTTAATTGTTTTCATGACGACAACTAAAATACAAATACCGTGCCAAAAACTAATTTCCGGAGGACAAACCGGAGTTGACCGTGCCGTTTTAGATGCTTGCCTGAAATATTCGTTCCCCTGTGGCGGTTGGTACCCTAAAAAACCGGTGCGGATCGTTCGTCCTGATGCAAATCCTGCACACATAATTCCGTGGTTAATCCTGAATAATATAAACACGCTTAATGTTGCCCACCCTCGCAAAAGCGAGTGGATTAACGCCTACACTCTCACCTACCGATTTATTACCGAACTCATCGTAAAAATTAAATCATCAGCATCGGTGAACCAGCCCTGATTTATATCAAAAAATAAAATATCTTTGCGCAAAACAGAAGGAACCATTTAATTGAATGGTTGTTAGGAGGTAGTAAATGGAGAAAATTAGAAACTTTTGCATCATTGCACACATCGATCACGGAAAGAGTACACTGGCTGACCGCCTTTTGGAATTTACCAAGACGGTTAACGAACGCCAAATGCACGCCCAGGTGCTCGATAGTATGGACCTGGAGCAGGAACGTGGTATTACAATTAAAAGCCATGCCATACAAATGGATTATTTGCATGATGGAGAACCCTATAAATTGAATTTGATAGATACTCCGGGACACGTAGATTTTTCATACGAGGTTTCGAGATCGATTGCTGCATGCGAGGGAGCATTACTTATTATCGACGCTACCCAAGGAATTCAGGCGCAAACCATTTCGAATTTGTACCTGGCCATTGAACACGATCTGGAAATTATTCCGGTTTTGAATAAAATGGACCTTCCGAACGCCATGCCCGAAGTTGTTGAAGATCAAATTATCGATCTTATCGGTTGCGACCGCGAAGATATTATTCGGGCCAGCGGAAAAACCGGCGAAGGAGTTCAGGAAATTCTTAATCATATTATTTACAAAATACCACACCCGAAAGGCGATCCTAAAGCACCGTTGCAGGCACTTATTTTCGATTCGGTTTTTAATTCGTTTCGTGGAATTATTGCCTATTTCAAAATTCAGAACGGTCAGATACGCAAAAAAGACCTCGTGAAATTTGTGGCCACCGGCAAACAATATGATGCCGACGAAGTAGGCGTACTAAAACTAGGTTTGCAACCGCGCGATGTTTTAGGGCCCGGCGATGTTGGATACATTATTTCGGGTATTAAAACAGCGAAAGAGGTAAAAGTTGGTGATACGATTACGCACGTTGATAATCCTTGTGATAAAGCCATTGAAGGTTTCGAAGAGGTCAAGCCGATGGTTTTTGCCGGAGTTTACCCAATTGACGCCGACGACTACGAAGATCTGCGTGCGGCAATGGACAAACTGCAATTGAACGATGCATCGTTGACTTTCGAACCGGAATCATCGGCAGCACTGGGATTTGGATTCCGATGCGGTTTCCTTGGGCTTTTGCACATGGAAATTATCCAGGAACGTTTGGAGCGCGAATTCGATATGAACGTTATTACAACGGTACCTAACGTTTCGTACAAAGCTCATCTCACCGACGGAAGCGAAATTACAGTTTACAACCCTTCGGGAATGCCGGCTTCAACAACAGTTGACGAAATTGATGAACCATACATCAGGGCCAATATTATTACCGCCTCAGAATTTATTGGGCCGGTAATGACATTGTGTCTTGATAAACGTGGCGAACTAATCAGCCAGAATTATCTGACTGCCGAACGCGCCGAACTGGTTTTTAATCTTCCGCTGGGTGAGATCGTTTTCGATTTTTACGACAAACTAAAAAGTATATCAAAAGGTTATGCATCGTTTGATTACCACATGAGTGGGTTTAAACCGGCTAAACTGGTGCGTTTAGATATTCTGCTGAATGGCGAAATGGTTGATGCCCTGTCGACATTAATTCACTTCGACAATGCTTATCCTTTCGGTCGCCGGATGTGCGAAAAGCTGAAAGAGCTGATTCCGAGACAGCAGTTTGATATTGCCATTCAGGCGGCTATTGGTGCAAAAATTATTGCCCGTGAAACCGTAAAAGCTGTTCGAAAAGACGTAACTGCAAAATGTTATGGCGGTGATATTACGCGTAAACGTAAATTGCTGGAGAAGCAGAAAAAAGGGAAGAAACGAATGAAACAAGTAGGTAACGTTGAAGTACCGCAAAAAGCTTTCCTTGCCGTATTGAAACTGGATTAAAGAAATTCATATAATCATAAAAAAGCCTGATAAAATTATCAGGCTTTTCTTTTGCTATATCAAATTTATCAAACAATCAGTTTATAACCTTTTCCGTGTACATTTATAATCTCAACGGTAGGTTCTTCTTTCAGGTGCTTGCGTAGTTTGGTAATATATACATCCATACTGCGTGCATTAAAATAATTATCGTCAATCCAAATCGATTTTAATGCATAATTTCTTTCCAGCACTTTGTTGGCATTCTGGCAAAGTAATTTCAGCAGATCCGATTCTTTTGTAGTCAGCTTCACGGTGTTTTCGCCCTCTGTAAGCGTTTGCTTCCGGGTATCGAAAGTAAATTTACCCAATGTAAAAACCTGCTGTGCGCTTGCCTGTCCTTCTTGCGAAGTACGTCGTAAAATCGCCTCCAAACGCATAATCAGCTCTTCCATACTAAAAGGCTTGGTAATATAATCGTCGGCCCCCAACTGAAAACCTTCCAACACATCATCTTTCATGTTCTTTGCCGTCAGGAAAATAATCGGGATGTCGGCATTTATAATACGTATATCTTTTGCCAGTGTAAATCCGTCTTTTTTGGGCATCATCACATCCAACACGCAGATGTCGAAATGTTCTTTCATAAATCCTTTGTAAGCTGCTTCACCATCAGGATAAAGCTCAGCATCATATCCTTTTGCAACCAAATATTCTTTTAATAATAAGCCTAAATTCTCGTCGTCTTCTGCCAGTAATAATTTTGTTTTTTGTTCCATGGTTAATTATTTATTTGTGGGAAATAGATCTTAAACTTAGTTCCTTTATTCAATGCACTTTCAACTTTAATTGTTCCATCATGAAGGTCGATGATCTTTTTCACATAACTTAATCCGAGACCAAATCCTTTTACATCGTGAACATTACCTGTTGGCACCCTGTAAAAGCGATCAAAGATCTGCGCCTGATGTTCCTTAGCAATTCCAATGCCATTATCCTGAACCGAAACAACAACCTGGTCTTTTCGATTTTCAGTTTTTACCCAAATCTCAGGTACATCCTTGCTGTACTTCATCGCATTGTCAAGCAAGTTAAAAATAACATTTGTAATATGCACCTCGTCGCCTTTAATAAGTGCATTATCTGCTGAAATTTCGGTATGAAGTGTTCCGTTTTTATTGTTAACCCGCAACTCGAAGTTGGCGGTAACGGTTTTTACCATTTTATTTGCGTCGAACTCTCTGAACTTTAACTTTAAGCGGCCTTCGTTAAAAACAGCCATTTGCAGCACTTTCTCTACCTGAAATCCCAATCGTTTACTTTCCTGGTTAATTACGTTTGAAACGTGCTCGATTATCGACGGCGTATTAGCAACGCTGCCATCCTGTAACATTTGGCTGGCCAACGAAATAGTTGAAATTGGTGTTTTCAACTCATGCGTCATATTATTAATGAAGTCGTTTTTAATGTTCGACAGCTTTTTTTGGCGCATAATTACAATTAAAGCGTAAGCAAAAATAGCAATCAGCAACCCGGTTAAAATAAATGTAGGAATAATAGTTAAACCGGTTTGTTTTACCAGGTATCTGCGCCTGTCGGGGAAATAAATATTTAAGTAATTGGGTTTCGATCCATTATAATCGTTCTGAAAAAGTAACTGTGGATATTCTTTCTTTTTACCCGGTTTATATACAGCATCGCCAAAAATTATCCGGTCTTTCCCCAGTGTTGAATTTTTAATGGCGTATTTATAATCCAGATCGATTTCGGTTTGCGCCAGGGCATTGTGCAAAAACAATTCCAGCCGTGCCGAGTCAATTCGCTCTTCAATAGGCCGGTCTTCCAAAAGAATTTCATAGTTCTTCCAGTTCGAATCACGAATCCATTGTTGCCTTCTGCGTTCTTGCTCAAAGCTTTCCTCAAGAAAACGTTGCATTTGCGAAATAGCACTTACTTTAACCGAATCTGCAACATCGGCTTTATATTGCTCTTCCATTTGTCCGTAAACATTACCCTGCGAATAACTGAGCTGAAAACTTACCGTTGCCTGCGACAAGCTATTTCGTGGAAAAACGTTACTAAACTCGCTTGGATTATTCTGTTGTCCCGGAATGATTCCGCGGCTCGCATATTCGCGTGCCAGTCGCTGTTCATCTAAATCCAGTTGCACTGCAACCATATCTAATGCATTAGCCACTAACTGGTTAAACTGCTCCTCCCTGATATCGGATGCCGACTTGATCATTGATCCCTGCACCAATATCAATCCCGACAGCACAACCGCCATCAACACAATTAATGTTATTAGCATTTTACGACTCATGCAACAAAGATAATTTTATTGAATTGCTGAGAATATGGCACTTAACATTATTTAACAGGATATTGTAATTTGTAAAATTAATTAACCAACCCGCCATATTTCCAGTCAATTATTGACGTTTATTAGCTATTTCCGCTTACCACTTTCTCTATAATCGATGGAAAATGTTCGTATTCCAGCGCGTGCACTTTTTCGGCTACCTGCTCGGGCGTATCGTTGGGTAACACCTCGCATTTTGCCTGGAAGATGATTTTTCCCTCATCGTAATTTTGATTTACGTAATGAATAGTAATTCCCGAGTGCGTTTCTTTGTTCTCAACCACCGCTTTGTGCACGTTCATTCCATACATACCTTTGCCGCCGTATTTGGGCAGCAAAGCCGGGTGTATATTAATAATAGTGAAGTTTTTGACCAGGTTATCAGGCATAAGCCACAAAAAACCCGCCAGCACGATAACATTCACTTTACGATTTCTTAATGTTTCAATAATTTCGTTGGTATTATAGAATTGGTCGCGATTAAATACAAAGGTTTCTACCCCATGTTTTTTTGCCCTCACCAATGCATATGCGTCAGATTTGTTTGCCCACAACGAATCGATCATAATTTTTTCATTACCAAGAAAATACTTAAAAATATTCTCAGCGTTGGTTCCCGATCCTGATGCAAAGACTGCAATCCTCTTTTGTTTCATTTTAACGTTTTTTTAGACTTTAGAACTTTTAAACAATTCGTTCAATTTTAGGTGGTTAATAGTTATATGAGCTGCTACGTTAACATCTTTTTTAATTTTTTTCTTGGAAATTTAAAGCGTAAATGTATTACTTTGCAGCGAATTATTTAAAACAAAATTTAGTATTAATTAAAATTAAGAATTATGTCTGACGTTGCAGCAAAAGTAAAAGCAATAATCGTTGATAAATTAGGTGTTGACGAAAGTGAAGTAACTACAGAAGCATCTTTCACAAACGATCTTGGTGCTGACTCACTTGACACAGTTGAATTAATCATGGAGTTCGAGAAAGAATTTGATCTTGCTATTCCAGACGACGAGGCAGAAAAAATTTCTACAGTAGGTGAAGCAGTAGCTCACATCGAAGCTGCTCTCTAATTTTACCAAAAGAAGTTATATTCATAGAATTTCATTTATGGAATTAAAACGGGTAGTAATAACCGGTGTTGGAACCGTTAATCCTTTAGGGAATTCCGTTGAAGAGTACTGGGAGAATCTAAAAAACGGAGTAAGTGGAGCTGGGCCTATAACCCACTTCGATGCATCGTTGCATACCACCAAGTTTGCTTGCGAGGTAAAAGATTTTGATCCTCTTCTGTACATGGAGAAAAAGGAACTCCGCAAATACGATCTGTATACACAGTATGCATTTGCTACCGCGGCCCAGGCTGTTGAAGACAGTAGCCTTGACCTGGAAAAAGTTGACGGCGACCGAGTAGGCGTTATTTGGGGTGCAGGAATTGGAGGCTTAGATACTTTCCATCAGGAAGCAAGAGCTTACAAAGAGGAGCGTCCTCGTTTTTCTCCGTTTTTTATCCCTAAAATGATTGCAAACATTGCAGGTGGATTAGTCTCAATCAAATACGGATTCAGAGGTCCTAACTATACTACTGTTAGTGCTTGTGCATCTGCCTCTCACGCAATGATTGATGCTTTTAACATGATTCGCATGGGAAAAGCTGATTTGATGCTTACAGGAGGTTCTGAAGCAGGAGTTAACGAAGCCGGTATAGCCGGGTTTAACTCTATGCGAGCTATTTCAACACGCAATGACGATCCAAAAACGGCTTCGCGCCCATTCGACAAAGACCGTGATGGTTTTGTTATGGGAGAAGGTTCTGCAGCGTTCATATTCGAAGAATACGAACATGCAAAAGCACGCGGAGCAAAAATTTATGCAGAAATTGCAGGTGGTGGAATGTCGGCCGATGCTTATCATATGACAGCTCCTGATCCGGAAGGGAAAGGTGCTAATTTAGTGATGAAATGGGCATTGGAAGATGCAGGGTTAAAACCAGAAGATGTTGATTACATTAACGTTCACGGTACTTCAACTCCGCTTGGCGACATTGCTGAACCAAAGGCTATTCAGAAAACATTTGGCGAGCATGCTTATAAATTAAGCATCAGTTCAACCAAATCAATGACCGGTCACCTCCTTGGTGCTGCCGGAGCGATTGAAGGTCTTGCAAGTGTTCTCGCTATGCGCGAAGGCGTTGTTCCACCTACAATCAACCACTTTACACCAGATCCTGAAATTGACGAAAGGTTGGATTTCACATTCAACAAAGCCAAAGAGAGGGAAATCAATGTAGCTATTAGCAATACATTTGGTTTTGGTGGACATAATGCAACAGTAGTTTTCAAAAAACTATAGTACACTGTGGTTAGAAAAATAGTACAACGAGTAAAACTCTTTTCGTCTGATCGAAAAGAGTTTTATTTGTTTTTAAAAGATCTTTTAGGATTTTACCCCCAGAATTTACGTTTGTACGATCTTGCTTTTATTCATAAGTCGGCATCGATGGTTGATTCGCAAGGCAACTTTGTAAACAACGAACGTTTGGAGTACCTTGGCGATGCCATTCTGGGGGCTATTATTGCCGATTTTTTATACAACCGTTTCCCGCAGGAAGATGAAGGTTTTTTAACCAAAACCCGATCGAAACTGGTTAACCGGGCTATTCTGACCCAGTTAACGCACGAAATGGGATTGCATATTTTTATCGATTCGAATACCACAAAAAACATCGATAAAAGCCACATTTACGGCGATGCGCTTGAAGCACTAATCGGTGCCATTTATCTAGATAAAGACTATAAAGCGGCAAAGTTTTTTGTAACCAAAAAGATCCTTCCTCAATTTGTTGACCTGAACGAAATTGAACAGGAAGACTCGAATTTTAAAAGCCAGTTGATTGAGTGGAGCCAGAAAAACAAACGCGAAATAGAGTTTGAGACCACTGAAGAAACAGACGAAAAAATAAAACAACCCAAGTTTAAAGCTGTTGTTAAAATCGATAATAAAAAAGCCGGTGAAGGGGTTGGTACTTCTAAAAAAGAAGCCCACCAACAAGCGGCACACGAAACTTTAAAAAAGCTTGACCAGCTTTAATATTTCCGTTGCTCACACAGCTTATTCGTTACGTTTATTAAATTTGCCCCACAATAACAATACATGGAGAGTATTTTAATTATAGGACTTGGATTTTTTGCCCAGGGATTATTCTTTATCCGCACCATTGCGCAATGGTTTAAATCGGAGAAAGAAGGAGAAGTAATTTCGCCGGTAATTTACTGGCAGATTAGCCTGGTAGCGTCAATAATGATGCTTACCTACGGAATTCTGCGCCACGATTTTGCCATTGTTATGGGGCAATCGCTGGTGTACGGGATTTACATCCGGAACCTGCAGCTAAAAAATGTGTGGATCAGAATGCACTGGTCCATAAAAATGTTAGCACTGGCTATTCCTGTTGGCTACTGGGTATGGCTGCTTACTTCTGGCAGCTTTGCAAATATACTGCACAACGAAGATGTGTCGCTATTCTGGATGATTTGGGGGACCACCGCGCAAGTTGTATTTATCTCGCGTTTCTTTTATCAATGGATCCACTCGGAGAATAAAAAGGAATCCTATTTCCCGCTGGGCTTCTGGATTATTAGTACTTGCGGATCGCTAATGATTTTCACCTATTCGATCATTCGTCTCGATCCGGTTCTTTTTGCAGCTCACAGTCTAGGACTGTTTACCTACATGCGTAATATTGCCTTGCATTATGGTAAAAGCAGCTTATTCGAAAGACTTAATAAAATCCCGGTTCTGGACAAGCTAATTGGCAAGGTTTCAGATAAAATAAATTAATTTTCAAAAAGCGGAACAACGCCCTCAATTACCATTGGTATTTTTTGATGAGCCATCCCATTCCCTTCATTATAATCCGAGGAGGTTATTACAATAACCATATCTAAATCTTTTACGATCATAATATACTGGCCGCCATAACCAAGCGCCAGGAACATATCGTGCTCATCGTTACATCCGTGAACCGGATTTTCCCACCACGCTGTGTTTTGCTTCGATCGATACCACCACTGGAATCCGTAATCAAAAAATTCGGTTTCGGACACATGTGGTTTTCCCGACATTTCTATCCATTTTTTCGGAACAATTTGTTCTTCGTTCCACGAACCGTTATTTACAACCAATAAACCTATTTTTGCCATGTCGCGTGGTAACATGTGAAGCTCGCTGTGGCACGGTAAAACACCATTTTCTTTTTCCCACCAAAATTTTGAAATACCCAATTTATTGAACAACACTTCTTTAGCAAAATCGTCGGCTTGTTTTTTTTCAAGGGTGTATATTATACTTCCCAGCAGATTTGTGTTGTTACCATTGTAGTTAAATTCCTCGCCGGGAACAGATTCCTGAGGCAAAACGAGCATTTGTTTTACCAGGTTGGTTGGATCATTTTTCTCAAAGTCATCCTTCTCCGGAAGTCCGGAAGTCATTGTTAAAACATGCTTCAGCGCTATTTGTGCTTTTTCAGGCGTGATTAATGAATCGAATTGTGGAAAAAAATCAAAAACAGGCCGATTCACATTATGCTTGTTATTACGCTCCAAGGCTATTCCTAAAAGTAGTGCAGTAATACTTTTGGTGACGGAATGAACCGGGTGAAGTTGCGTCTGATCGTATGCATAAAAGTATTCTTCCAGAACTAGTCTCTGATTTTTAATAATTAAAAAAGACTCCAATCGTCCGAATTCCTGCCGGATAATTCTTTCCATCAAATGGTAAAATGCGGCAGTATCTTTTATTGCTCCGAAGATAGAAGCAGTTTGCAATTGATCATTGCAATTTTCGGGCTGACAATACACATATTTCACACTTCCATCGACACTGCGTGAATAGTGTGTGAACATTCTGTCTATTTCAAAATCTTCATCGCGTATAAAATCAATTCTGTCGGTATCTCTGTTTTCTCCATCGTACCAGTAAGCCATTCCCTGAATCATCTCTTTGCTTTGATCGACCGTTCCCTGGTAAGTGCCACCGTCATCATAAACCATAAACAGTTCGTTGGTTGATTCGCAGTATTGAATGCTGTCGAAATTCCAGTAATCGTAAAAACGGCTTTCCCAAAGAAAACAGCCTCTGGCAGAGATTTTTCCCTGAATGTCTCCATCTATCTGGAGGATGGGTTCAAGTATTCCGTGCGGATATTTTATGGATGTTTCAGGAGTAACACGCCACACCCCGTCAATCGAAACAAAGTGCTTCTTGTGCTGTAAATCAGCCTGTTTTATTTCGATGCTGGATTTTGGAGTTTGTGTACAAGAAATCAAACAAACCAAAATCCCGATTATTCTGAAACCAAATTCATTTTTTTCATGAGATAGATGGTTTTGGAACAAATGGAGAAGCTTTTACTTAACTGCCAGGACTATTTCATCCTGGCTTTGATTATCTCTTTCAGCACATAGTAAATCAGTAATGATACGAGTAGCACGATAAGCCCCCAAATGGTACTGTAAAAGCTAACAATTGCGCCGCCCATAACAATTTCGGGCGAAATATCGGCAGCAGCACGAATAGCTTCCAGTGCCTGAACAATGCCAATAATCTGCGATAAAACTCCAAATGCAGCTGCAAACAATCCGCCCATTCGGATTAACCTGGTTAGTCTCAGGTTGTATTGCTTTAGAGCCACCATTTGATAAATCTTAATTCCCGCTATAACTAACACCAATAAGCCCATTAAAGATATAACTCCCATATTTGAGCCTCCTGCTTTATGAAATTCTAAAAAGTTCATGACAGTTAATTTTAAAGTTTACACCGGCAAGCTAATGCAGATTGTTCAGTTTGTACGAAATTAATCGTTTAACAACCATAAATCAACGCTCAGTAACATTTTACAGAACGAAATACTTACCGGGCAACTTTTGAGTCACTCATCTTCATTTCGATGAATTTAGACGATAAAAATAGGTAAATCCAAAAATCCTCGATAATTTCCTGTTTTAATTGTGTTATGACCGATAAGATACAACATATAATAACCCGGGTAGAAAGCTCGAAATACATCCGACCTGCCTACCACGCAGCATTTTGGATTATGGTTGCTTGTTTCTACTTTTTCATGTTTAGCTGGAACAGTGCTTTTCGCGAGGCCACTGTTATTTTCTCGGCCGGGTTGTTGCCGGTGGCCATTTTGCTCACGTACTTTTTCAACTACTTTTTAGTGCCCCGCTACCTCTGGAAAAAGCACTATGGTTTTTTCTTTTTGTACAGTTTTTTTACGTTGCTTACCGGAGTTTGGCTGTCGTTTCTTATCGTGTTTTATGCGCTTATTTATATTCTAAACAACAAAGCAGCCATCGATCCGTCAGTGCTTCATCCCGAGCTACAAGTGATTTCGTTGAACTTTATCGTGTTCTTTGCCATTGCTGTAAAGCAGGTAAAACGTGCCTTTTTTATTCAGCAGGAAAAGAATGAGCTGGAACGCAAAAAACTAAGCACAGAACTGAAGCTTAAAGAAGCCGAATTAAAGTTGCTAAAAGCGCAGATTCATCCGCATTTTCTTTTCAACACACTGAACAACCTTTACGGGCTTACAATGGAAAAATCGGATGAAGCACCGGGGCTGGTACTTCGCCTTTCCGATATTCTGGATTATATCCTATATCGCTGCAACGAAAAAAAGGTATTGCTCATCGACGAGATCATGAATCTGCAAAACTATATCGAGATTGAAAAGCTGCGGTACTCCGAGAAACTAAGCATTACGATTGATTTCCCTGAAGAAACCAATAATCTGCAAATTGCCCCACTGCTTCTGCTGCCTTTTGTAGAGAACGCATTTAAACACGGCGTGAGTCACAATCCCGGCCGGGCACAGATTATAACAAGTTTAAAAAACCGGCATACTACCATGGAGTTTAATATTGAAAACTCAAAGAATCCGGCAAAGCCACATATAAAAAGTCTATCGAAAGGAATTGGCTTGAGTAATGTTAAAAAACGGCTGGAGTTACTTTACCCGAGAAAATACAAGTTGGAAATTGACGATAAAGAAGAGACTTTTTCAGTAACTTTATCATTAGAATTAGATGAATAATGTACCGTTGTATCATCATAGACGACGAACCTATTGCCATTCGGGTTATCCGGAAACACCTCTCGGTTTTTACCGATTTTGAGGTTGTTGCCGAGTGCACCAATGCGTTGGAAGCTATGCCTATTCTGCAAAAGGAAAACATCGACCTGCTGTTTTGCGATATTCAGATGCCACAAATTACCGGAGTTGATTTTATTCGTTCGCTCATACATCCACCCAAAGTAATTTTTACTACGGCCTATCGCGATTATGCCATCGATGCATTTGAACTAAACGTGGTTGACTACTTGTTAAAACCCATCTCGTTCGAGCGTTTTACCAAGGCCATTAATCATTTCCTCGAACTGCAGACAGCTTCTTCAACAACATCAACTGAAGAGCCAGAAACCCGCGATTTTATTTTTCTAAAGGCCGATAAGAAACATCATAAGATCAATCTTTCCGACATACTTTATTTCGAAAGTCTTGGCGATTATGTTATTGCTTACACCAACGACCAAAAAATTGTAACCAAAGAACGTATCAGTCATCTCTCTGATTTGCTTCCCACTAAACGATTTCTGCAAATTCATCGTGGCTATATTGTTTCAATCGATAAAATAGAATCGATTGGAGCAGGTTTTGTCGAAATTAAGACTAAGAAATTACCTGTTGGCCGGAATTATAAACCAGATCTTCAGAAACTGTTGTCGAGATAAACCTTTCCGTTTTTAATCTGTTTTACCTACTTTTAAACCACATTCTAAACCGGATGCAAAACAACAAGTACATATTTCGTGAAGGTTGGATTTCGATAATTGTTAACACCTTGCTTTTTGGCTTGAAATACTGGGCCGGAATTGTAACGGGATCGGTGGCATTAATTGCTGATGCCTGGCATACGCTTACCGACTCAGTGTCGTCAGTAATTGTTTTAATCGGTGGAAAAATATCGAGCAAACCGGCCGACGACGATCATCCGTTCGGGCATGGCCGTGCAGAGCACATCGCCGCCATTATAATAGGTGTTTTGCTGGCAATTGTTGCTTTTGATTTTATACTAAGATCAGTGGATAAATTTGGCACACGCGAACAAACCGTTTTTGGAACCGTTGCCTGGGTGGTTACCATTATTTCAATTATAGCCAAAGAGTTACTTGCCCAATATGCATTTTTCGGATTTCGAAAAACCAACTCATCCATATTAAAAGCTGATGGATGGCACCACCGCACTGATGCTCTTTCATCGGTAATTATTTTGATCGGTATGCTTGTGGGAAAATATTTCTGGTGGACAGATGCTGTTTTGGGATTGATCGTTGCCGGCATGATAGGTTATGCCAGTTTCGAAATCCTGTCTAAAGAGATCAAGTCGCTGCTTGGTGAAAGTCCTTCGGATGAGTTATTGGACGAGATTCATAAAACAGTTGGACTTAATTGCAAAATCCAGGTTAACCTGCATCACATTCATTTGCACAATTACGGTCACCACACCGAAATGAGCTGCCATATAAAACTTCCCCCGGAAATGACACTCTACGAAACGCATGAGATCTGCACCAAGATTGAGAAGGCCATTAAAAAGGAATTTGGTTTTTTTACCACCATTCACCCTGAACCGTTGAGCGATAAACTCAAAACATTTGAACGCTATTAAGGCAGAATTTCACTAAAAAAGATATTGGCCAAGAACCAATTCTTTTAATCGTACAAAAACGCAACTAGTTAGCTCATAAATTAAATTTTTTCCATATTTTTAGCATCTATTTAAATTTTTTAAAAACTAACTAAATGAGAAAAATATCAGTTTTGTCAATTTTAGTAATCCTCATGTCTATGTTTCAATCCTGCTCCGAGAAAGTTGAAACCGACCTCACAAAAGCGGCTTTTATACCGAAACCAACCAGCGTAACAGCTACAGGCGACGGTTTTAACCTTAACAAAGCCAATGTTATTTATGTACAAGAAGGTAGCGAAGGATTACTCCGTTCAGCTGAAATTCTGGCTGAAAAAATTAACAAACTTACCGGTGGGTCTGCTACCGTGAAACCAACCGCTACTCCACCGTCGAGAGAAATTTATATTTCTGATGTCGACAATGAAGAGCTAGGCGAACAAGGTTACGAGCTGAAAATCGAAAAACACCTCATCTCAATTAAAGGAGCCGACGCCGCCGGATGTTTCTTTGGTGTGCAAACGCTGTTGCAAACGCTACCTGTTGTAGCAGATAATACGCAGCCATTATACGTTCCAACCGGAATAATTACAGATTCGCCGGAATACAACTACCGTGGTGCTATGCTCGATGTTTCACGCCACTTTTTTAATGTTGAAGAAGTAAAACAATACATCGATTTTCTGGCGATGTACAAAATGAATGTACTTCACCTGCATTTATCGGATGACCAGGGCTGGCGAATTGAAATTAAGTCATGGCCAAAACTTACTGAAATCGGTGGTCAAACCGAAGTTGGTGGTGGCGAAGGTGGTTTTTACACACAGGAACAATATAAGGAATTGGTTCAATACGCTGCTGATCGTCAGATTATGATTGTTCCTGAAATTGATATGCCGGGACACACCAACGCTGCACTTGCATCGTATGCAGAATTAAATTGCGACGGAAAAGCTCGCGAACTTTATACCGGAACCGAAGTTGGGTTCAGCACACTGTGTACCGACAAAGAAATTACCTACCAGTTTATTGACGATGTAATCCGCGAGTTGGCTGAAATAACTCCTGGTCCTTACATCCACATTGGTGGCGACGAATCGCACGTTACAGCACACGACGACTATGTATATTTTGTAAATAAAGTTCAGGACATCGTTAAAAAATACGACAAGAAAATTATTGGTTGGGACGAAATTGCCAACGCCAAATTGATTGACGACATAACCGTACAATTCTGGGCCGATGTTGAAAACACAACAATGGGAGTAGAAAAAGGAGCACAGGTATTGATGTCACCTGCAGCGCGCGCTTACCTCGATATGCAGTACGATTCAACAACTCACCTGGGCTTGCACTGGGCCGGATACATTGAAGTAGATCATGGTTACGACTGGGATCCGGCAACACTGGTTGAAAGTATTACAAAAGAAAACATATTGGGAATTGAAGCTCCGCTTTGGTCGGAAACTGTAACGAATATCGACGAAGTGGAGTATATGGTTTTCCCTCGTCTGCCGGGATATGCCGAAATTGGCTGGACAGCTCCAAGTGAAAGAAGCTGGGATGAATATAAAATGCGTTTAGCTAAACACGGTAAACGTTTTGAAGCATTGGGAATTGATTATTATAAATCTGCCCTCGTTCCATGGGAAGAATAGAAGAAATTGATTGGATTAAAATATTGAAAACGGGTTGCAAAATTGCAGCCCGTTCTTTTTTTATCTGAATTCCACTTTTGCAATTCGACCACTACTTCCGGAAGCAAAACCAGCTAATTGATTCGGAATCGCTCTAAACGTATAATAACCTTCGTCGGAAAGAAAGTCCCAGTTAATTCCGCCATCTGTTGAAATATCACAACCGGTTTTCCCGATAGCGAATACAAACGAATCGTTACCTGCTTTTACCTCATGAACACACGAGCGGTATTCTTTTGGCATTGTAACGGCCGGCAACCAGGTTACACCTCCATCAACTGTGTACGAAGCAATATTGGTATTCAGTTCCGGCTGATCGTAAATACCTCCTACAATTATTCCCTCTCTGTCATTCTTAAAGGCAACAGAAAAAATACCTGAAGATGCTAGTCCTCGAACCATTGGCGTTTTACTTACCTTCCACGATTTTCCAAAATCATCAGAATAAAACACACGGGCTGCTTTCCCTCCACTGGCGATCCATGCTTTCCCCGATGGCAAATATTCTATACAGGTATTTGACGCGGCAAAGTTGGCTTCCCCTTCTTTTACCGGAGGAAGATCTGTAACCTGCTCCCATGTATCTCCAGCATCTTCTGTTCGCAATACAAAAAATTTTCCGTCAATCGGGTCGCTTACAGCCAAACCATTTTTCACATCGGCAAATTTTACAGAATTAAAGAATAAGCCACTTGTAGAGTCACTGAAAACCACACTCCAGGTAGCTCCGCCATCAATAGTTTTGTAACCAAAGTCAGGGCCGGCAACACCAAAAACGATAGCCGCCTTTTCGTCCCAGGCATGAATACTTCGAAAATCGTTTTGCTCAGTTCCCGGTATCGAAATATTTTTCCAATTCTTACCGCTGTCAGTCGATACCAACACAGTTCCTGCTGAACCACTCGCCCAGACCGTGTTTTCGTTAACCACAGACAATCCTCTAAAACTGGCATCAATTCCCGTATTTAATGCTGTAAAACCGATTCCCTCTACCTTTTTCTGATTTGCACATGCCACAACCAAAATGCAGCCAATAAAAAACAATAATCCCGATCGTATTCCTTTGATTTTTCTCATGGCGCTAAAAATAGAAATAACTTTTTCCCCAACCTCAAGTCGACACTTTACAATCAAAAAAACACAAAAAAATGCACAAATTATTTATCTTGTGCATCCGATTAAAAAATAATCTAAACCATAAATTTAATAGTATTATGACCAAAGCAACTGAATTTCTGAAAAGCCACAAGATGACGGCTGAAGATATTAAAATGAAAGAGGTGGTGAACGCCTTTTTAGACGAAATGACAAAAGGATTGGCCGGGCAGGAAAGTTCACTTTTGATGTTACCCACTTATATTGAAGCCGACGGAGAAGTGAAAGCCAACGAACCTGTTGTTGCAATCGATGCCGGGGGAACTAACTTTAGAGCTGCTAAAGTTTATTTCGACGATAACCTGAAACTGGTAACTGAAAACATTAAAAAGGCCAAAATGCCTGGAGTTGAGAAAGAACTGACTAAAGCCGAGTTCTTCGACACATTTGCATCGTACCTGGCAGATTACAAAACCACATCAGACAAACTGGGATTTTGTTTTTCGTACGCGGCTGAGATTTTCCCGAACAAAGACGGAAAACTAATTGAATGGAGCAAGGAAGTTAAAGCTCCCGATGTAATTGGAGAAATGATCGGCGAAGGACTTCTGAACGCCATGCAAACCCCCGACAAACAACTGGTATTGATGAACGACACCGTTTCGACTCTGCTTGCCGGGAAAGCTGCGCGAGCCGTAAAAGCCTACGACACTTACATTGGTTTTATTTTGGGTACCGGAACCAACACCAGCTACATTGAGACTAATAAAAACATTACCAAAACCGACGGCCTCAACATGGAAGGTAGTCAGATCATCAACATCGAATCAGGCGCATTTACACTGGCACCACGCACCGATATTGATATTGCGTTTGATAACACCACTGAAAATCCGGGGCGTTATGCTTTTGAGAAAATGTTCTCGGGAGGTTATTTTGGAGGTTTATGTACCACTGCTTTAAAAACCGCTGCGGCGGAAGGTGTTTTTACCAACCCTGAAGTTTTTGAGAATCTGCAAGAACTAACATCGGAAGAAGTAAATAATTATGTGCATGGTATTGAAAGTGCTCACAACGTTTTGCCGGGTGTTTTTACCAGCGATTCGGATAAAATGTTGGTTGCCCAAATTATTGACGGATTAATCGAACGTGCCGCAAAACTGGTAGCTGCAAACCTGGCTGCCGTAATTCTGCAAACCGGAAAAGGAAAACACCACGAAAAGCCGGTTTTAATGACCATTGAAGGAACAACATTTTATAAGCTTCATAATTTCCAGAAAATGTTTGAAGAGTACCTGCAGGATTTCCTTTCAGGAGACAATCAACGTTATTACGAAATTGTGGAAGTGGAAAACTCAAGCTTACTCGGTGCAGCAATTGCAGCCATTGTAAATTAATTGATTTGGTGAGGTTTTCCTGAAAGATTAGATGGTTTCAAAAGAACGTCACCCTGAACTTGTTTCAGGGTCTGTTTTCCGCGAAGCAAGATTCTGAATCAAGTTCAGAATGACGGTGTAAGAAGCCTACAGGAAAACCTCACTATTTTATTTTTCAACAAGTGGTAAAACTCGCGCACGCATCAAATCGAGCACAAAAACCTGCTGAAACCGCGACTGAAATTCTTCATGACTGATCTTATTCAAAAGATTGATGTTTTTATCAGCCCGCAGACAATCAGTAGTTATTAAAAGCCAGTATTGCTGCAGCTGTTGTTTCTGATAAATCCGCAGTTTCTCATCCTTTTTTGCAATCGCTAAACGAATATCGTCAACCACATTATTCGATATTCCCAGGTTATTAGAACGTTCCCAAACCGACTCTTTTAATTCCAGGTGACGTGCTATTAGAACTTGTTCCAGTCCGTCAGGCAAATCGGAACTCGTAAGTATCTGATGAAAAAAGGCGTTATCCGATTTTTCTGCAATTGCAGATTTTATTGTTGCCACTGTTTTAGATCGCACCATTAATTCACGTTCCGGAGTAATTATATGTTTCCCTGAAAACATAAATTTTACGAACAGTTTTGCATCTGATCCGGCTTCAAAAAGCTCTTTCATATCGGCAACCAATTCTTCTCTGAAGTTAATTAGATCTTGCACCTCATCTGTTTTTGCGACAGCATTGGCAGGATTTAGCCGCGTGAGTTCAATTCCCAATTTGTGTTTGTTTTTCATTTTCACTACAAAATCGGGCGATTCGGACGCCACAACTTTCCCTTTCGGAAAATCTGGGTAGCAATCTCTAAAATAATTCACCAATAAAACTTCCAGTTGTTTTTTTACCTCCTGCATATTGGGCCAATTCGTGTTTTAAAATCTAATTATCAAGCGCTTGTTCTTGGAACAACTAAAGATAAGAAAATGCGGGATTGAAAAAACTGATCGGATTATCATAAAAACAATCAATGATTTTCGATAAACATTCAACCAAAAGCAAAATCTGGTGTTACATTTCAATAAAATCATAATTTATGTATCAAGGACTATTACACGCACATAACGGATTTCGCTGGTTGGTTTTAATCGCACTTGTATTTGCAGTATTGCTCGCAATAAGCGGCTGGGCAAGTAAAAGAAAATGGGGCCGGGCCGATAACCTGTCAGGGTTAATACTGGTAATGATAATGGACATTCAGTTTCTGGTAGGAATTGTACTTTACGCCTTTGCCAGCCCGATTACCAAAGCAGCATTTAACGATTTTGGAGCCGCAATGAATAACAGCGACCTGCGTTTCTACGCCGTAGAACACATATTACTAATGATAATTGCACTTGCATTGGTGCACATTGGCAGGTCAAAATCGAAAAAGGATGTGGCTCCACTAAAGAAATACAAGGTATCGGCAATATTTTACGGAATTGCTTTAATATTAGTTTTGGCTGCCATACCATGGGACAGGGCTTTGTTATAGAAAATTAAGCAATAAAAAAGGCTGCAAGAATAAACTTGCAACCTTTTACTTAAAGCTTGGTTCAGCTTGTGCTTTCGCACCTGTTTCTTCACTTCTACTTTTTGGCCCCTACTGCATATATATCATCAATTAAGTGCTGGTATTTTACAGCAACGGCATTTCTTCTCAGCTTTAGTGTTGGCGACAATTCGCCCGACGTTGGAGTCCATTCTTCGCACACCAGTCTAATCCGGCTTATCTGCTCGTGCGATCCCAGGGTTTTATTCACCTTCATAACCTCCTTTTGCAGCTTATTAACAACTTCCGGCAACTGAATCAACTCCTCATTATTTTCATAGTGCAATTTTTGTTCTCCGGCCCAATCGTGAAGAATTGGGAAACACGGTGAAATAATAGCACTGGCAAACTTTTCGTTGGCACCAATCACCATCACCTGCTCAATCAGTTCCGATGTTTTCAACTTGTTCTCAATCATCTGCGGAGCTATATATTTTCCACCCGAGAGTTTGAATATTTCCTTTTTACGATCGGTAATTTTCAGGTATTTATCGTCTACCAAAACACCGATATCACCGGAGTGAAACCATCCGTTTTTGTCGATCACTTCTTCGGTTAATTCCGGTGCTTTGTAATAGCCCATCATAACACCGGGGCCTTTACACAGAATCTCTCCATCCGGCGCAAATTTCACATCATAACCTTCCAAAATCGGACCAACTGTTCCAACCATCATTTCCATTGTAGTTGGGTTATTTACAGCAATCACCGGAGAAGTTTCAGTTAATCCGTATCCTTCGAGCGTGGTAAGTTTTGCCATTCCAAATACGCGGGCAATACGTTGCTGAAGGGCAGCTCCTCCGGAAACAATATAAGTGATATTTCCACCAAGAGCTTCTCTCCATTTCGAGTAAATTAATTTATCAGCAATCGAAATCTTCAGTCGCATCAACGGACCGAACTTTTTATTGTACTCAAAATGACGCGTTAGATTTAGTGCCCAGAAATAGAGTTTCTTTTTAACTCCGGTCAGCTCTTTTCCTTTGGCAACAAATCCATCGTAAACTTTTTCGAGCAAACGTGGCACCGAGTTAAACATATGTGGTTTCACCTCTTTGATGGATGAAACAATCTGGCTAAGGTTACCCACATAATAAACCCCCATTCCACGGTACTGGAAATGATAATTTACACTTCGCTCGTAAACATGGCAAAGCGGAAGGAAACTTAACGCTCTGTGCTCTATTCCAAGGTTGTGCAGTTTGGCGTGCTCAGTAAAATTCGAGACCAAATTTTGGTGACTCAGCATAACCCCTTTGGGAACACCGGTTGTTCCCGAGGTATAAATAATCGTTGCCAGGTCTTCGGGTTTAATATCATTTTTAATGGCTTCCAACTCTTCGGCAAACTCCTTTTCTTTTTCTGCTCCCAAATCAAGAATTTGCTGATAGTTTTTTGCGCCCTCAACCTCTTCAAAAGAATAAACAGCATCAACACCATCTATCATATTGGCCAGTGGGCACATACTTTTGAAAAGCTTTTTATCGCCTGCCAAAATAATTTTCACTTCGGCATGTTTCAGAATATATTTGTATTCATCGTCGCCCAACGTTGGATAAATAGGTACATGAATAACTCCGGCCATTGCCAAGCCCATATCTGCAATATTCCACTCAGGGCGATTAGTTGTAACCGTAGCAACTTTATCTCCGCGTTTTAAACCCAGGGCCATCAGCCCTATGGCCAACTGTTGCGATTTTTTGTAATACTCTTCGGTGGAATACGTATACCATTTACCATCTTTTTTGCCGGCAATGGCATCTTCACGGGGGAATTCTTTCAATGCGCGTTCAAGAACATCGAAAGTACGTGTAACTGTCTGTCCCATATTTCAATTTTAAAAACTTCGAAATATAAGGCTTTTGTTGTTGGTTGATTTACAAAGGGATTATGCTATTTTTCAGCTTATCCTATTTGTATGCGTTCTAAATAATCCTAATTACTTGTATAACAAAAAGTTAAACCAAACGATATCGACTTTCAGAGTCTATTGTTCTAAAATTTTATTTAGCAAAACACTATTCCTCTGCCCCGGCTTTAGCTTGTTGTAACTGATATTTATTATCCTTTAAGTACGCCCAGATTATTAATCCGGCCAATACTAAAATTGATGCAGGAACAGCCGGATTCACTCCATCGGCAACACCTTTTCCGTACGAATGCAATCCTGAAAGGTAATAATTAACCCCAAAATAGGTCATCATAACCGAGGCAAAACCAATTATCGATGCAAAATTATAATTGAAAATTCCCTTTAACGAAGGAATCAATCTCATGTGTACAATAAATGAGTAGATAACTACAGTAATAAGTGCCCACGTTTCTTTCGGATCCCAGCCCCAATAACGCCCCCAGCTTTCGTTTGCCCAAACGCCGCCAAGAAATGTTCCGATGGTAAGAAAATATAAACCAACCGTTGCCGACATTTCATTAATAGTTGTTAGCTGCTCGATAAAGCCGTTAACTTTTGACTCGTTTACGCCTCTTCGCAGAACAATTAATATCATGACCAGAACTCCAAGGAACATACTCAGCCCGAGAAATCCGTAGCTTGCCGTGATAATGGCCACGTGAATGGCCAACCAATACGATTTTAGAACAGGAACAAGGTTTGTCACCTCAGGATTCATCCAGCTTAAGTGTGCAACAAACAGCGCAATTCCGGTTAAGAATGCAGCAGTACCAACAACCATTGGGTATTTTCGGCCAAAAATAATTCCGGCCAGCATCGTTGCCCACGCAACATAAACCACCGATTCATAACCGTTACTCCACGGCGCGTGTCCAGAGATATACCAGCGTACAATTAATCCAACCGTGTGCACTAAAAACAGGATTATAATGAATCCGAAAAATGATATTCGCAGAAATGACGGTAATTGTTTTTGCCTGAAAATATTTATGAAAAGTACTGTCAGCAGCAGGAATCCAAACAACAGATAAAACGGAAAAATGCGTTTAAACGGATTTACTTTATTAAATAGAATTTCAACGTTTTTCTTCTTCTCGCCGGGCAAAAGATCAGCTCCATACTTCACTTGAAAATTATCGACTGCCTGCAACACCTGAACGGCATTCGCACTTTGGTTTTCCGTAATCGACTGCAACAACAGCTGAAATCCACTTTGTATAAAAATAGAATCACCATCCCTATATTCAGTGGCAGTACTTCCAGGCGCATACCACGTATCTTCTACTCGTTCGCGCGGGAAAAGGTGAAAAATAGATCCCTGAAATACCATAAAACAGATATTTACGCGCTCATCAACGTTAATGTATTCTTTATCCATTCGGTTGCGCATTCCCGGCGCTTTGGCATAAGCCGCCCGCACAGCATCCGCAATTTTATAATTGCCGCTCTCATCAAAAAGCGATTCAACTGTAATATATTTATTCTGTGCGCCGAGTGCTAGCTCCAACGATTTATCACCCACTTTAATAATAGGCATCGATTGCCAGATTTCGGGATATGCCATCATACTCAGCACCACCCCATCGGCCGACAAACCATACAAACCGGATTTTCGGCTTATCTTACGAACAATTTCACCCGACAGCGTTGACACCGGTTCAATTCTTCCGTCGACACCCTGCACCCATAATTCGCTAAATTCTTTTACAACTTCCTTGTCAATCGACGGAATTCCGGCTCCAACACCACTTTGTGCCGATGCTGAAAACGCTACACTTCCCAACAATGCAACCAATACGATTACTTTCACAGAACTGGCTTTTAGCTTTTTTGCCAAATACTGAAAATAGGAATTTGGATTTATCAACGACATGATTACACCTACAATAAGTAAAATATAACCGAGGTACGAGATCCAAGTTCCCCAGAAGTCGTAATTAACGGAAAGGATCGTGCCTTGTTCGTCTACATCGTATGATGACTGGAAAAACTTATAACCGCGATGATTCAGCGTATTATTCATAAAAATGCGAATATCTTCGTTAATGCCTTTTTCCTGATCTACCAGAACAACTTCCGAAGCAAACGACGACGGAGAGTTTGACCCCGGGTAATGCTCCAACTGAAAATCTTTTAAATGAATACTGAACGGAACCTGCAGCGGCAATGCACCATAAGCCAGTTTCAGTGTGCCGTTGCCCAATGGAACGCGCACGGTATCGGGGCGTTGCCCTGAGTGACCAAATACAGGCACATTTTGTTGGCGTATTCCGTCTGAAATCTGCACCATTACCGCATCTTCTCTTGTTTCAGTCTGGCTTTTTACAGCTGTAAATTTAGCACTCGGCAAGAAATTCCGAATCAGAAAGCGGAAATTATCATATCCGTACAAAAACATCGGTTTTACCGGAATTGTATCGCCGGGCGATAAATCGACCGTTTCCTGCGTGGCCATGGTGGTTTCTTCCAATTGTGCAAAAGATGTCATAAACAAAGCTCCGTCTTGCATAAAAAAGTTGATCACTTTTTCTTCATCAACGTCAAAGCCGGCAGTAAAACCGGGGTAATCAAGTACATCTCCTTCTTTAAACGAGAACGACTGCATTCCCTGTGCTCCTGGTGCCGAAAAAACAAAGTCGATTACCGGCTCACCCGAATCGGAAGCGATGGCTTTTTGTTCAGCATTCTCGATAAAACCAACGGCTTTTACTTTTACCGATTTTCCGTTTACATGGAATTTTGCAGAATACTGTTTGGGTGTAATTTCCGAGAACCGCACTTGCGACACCTTTTCCTGATTGTCAAATCCGGCATAAAAATAATCGTTAGTCGAGAGAATAGAATTGGCGCTCTCACCTTCGCGAATGTGCATCACTCCTTCGAAACTGATGAAGCGCGTAACGGCACCTCCCAATATCATCACCAAAAACGAAACATGAAAAATACCGAGTGTGTACCGCCTGTTGGTGAAAAACCGGTAGCGAAACATGTTATTAATAAGGTTGAGCGCAAACAGCCCCCAAAGTACCTCGAACCAGTGCGTGTTGTACACCAATGCACGGGCAGTTGGCGTGCCATAACTACTTTCGATAAATGTAGCCACAGCCATTGAAAATGCCAATCCTAGAAAAATAAATGCCGCGAACGGCATGGATGTTATGAACGAATAAAATTTCTTCATTTCTATTTTATCAATTTAGTTCCAAATCTTTTTCTATAACCGTATTCTTTCAAAATAGTTGCTGAAAATAATCCTTATTTAGAACAATTCAAAAAAAGAGACAAAACAAAAGTCCATTTGGTATTTCTTTAACCAGAATATTGGAATAGAACAAGGCAATAAGTTTTTGTCTCATTTTTTTGTGACAAAAGTGGGCTCCAAATAACAAAATGATAATATTTGATAAAAATTAGTGCTCCTCCGTTACAAATTTCTTGTCCTCCGATCGTCGGACAAGATAAATGTAAACAAGGAAAGGTTTTTACCTTCGGAGAATGTAGGTTTTTCGTCGGAGAAGACCATTTTTCCGTCGGAGGATCGGTTTTTTCATCGGAGGACGACTATTTTTTGTCGGAGGAAGCCCATTTTTGGCCAGCTGATACAAAAAGACCTTCAAGGTTTTGGGAACCTTGAAGGTCTGAATGCGTTAACTGCGTTCTAATTTCATCTACTGCAAAAACGACAGTGCTTTTTCAATGGCAGCCTGTAAACCATCAACATCTTTTCCACCGGCAGTAGCATAAAATGGCTGGCCACCGCCACCACCTTTGATTTCTTTTCCGGCTTCGCGAACAATCTGTCCGGCATTTAATCCTTTATCGGCAACAATATTATCCGAAATCATTACCGTTAAATTAGGCTTGCCTTTTACCTCAGCTCCAATCACCAAATACAAGTCATCCACTTCGCTTTTTAACTGAAATGCCAAATCTTTAATTAAGGCAGCATTTTCGAGTATAATTTTTCCGGAAATGATATTCACTCCATTCTCCATTAAAATTTTACTCTTCAGATTAGCCTTAACATTTTTAAGGTTCTCGCGCTGGAATGCTTCAAGCTGTTTAGTCAGTTCTGTATTTTGCTCATTCAAAGCAATCACACTTCCCAGAACATCTTTCGATCCCTTCACCGATTCGCGAATGCTATCCAATAACGACAATTGATCGTTGATATATTTTTCTGCACGATCGGCAGTAATAGCTTCAATCCTGCGTACACCGGCTGCAATTGCACTTTCCGAAACAATTTTTAGCAAACCGATCTGGCCGGTTGCCGCAACGTGTGTCCCGCCACACAACTCTATCGATTCGCCAAATTTAATTACACGAACTGCCTCGCCATACTTCTCTCCAAACAACATCATTGCACCGGTTGCTTTTGCTTCTTCAATCGGCATTTCACGGTTTTCTTCTTTTACTGAATTCTCACGGATTTTTTCGTTAACCAGTTTCTCTACCGCTGCAATTTCTTCATCGCTCATTTTCTGGAAATGCGAAAAGTCGAAACGCAAATGATCGGCATTTACCAACGATCCTTTTTGCTCAACATGCGACCCTAAAACCTCGCGTAAAGCAGCATGCAGCAAGTGTGTTGCTGTGTGGTTATTGGCAATATTTGTACGGCGTTTGGCATTTACCACAGCGTAAAAAGTTTCTTCCGGGTTTTCAGGAAGTTGATTTACCAAATGAACCGTCAGGTTATTTTCTTTTTGCGTATCAATGATCGAAGTTTTTACACCATCAAATTCAATGTAACCGGCATCGCCAACCTGTCCCCCCGATTCGCCATAAAACGGCGTTTGATCGAATACCAGTTGGTAAAACGATTTTTTCTTTTGTGTTACTTTACGATAACGCGCTATTTTAATTTCGGCTTCCAGTTTGTCGTAGCCTAAAAATTCTGTCTTTTCAATTTTGCGCAGTTCCACCCAATCATCGGTTTCCTGGGCAGCAGCATTTCTGGAACGATCTTTTTGCGCCTGCATTTCCACAGCAAAACCTTTTTCATCAACACCCAAATCGTTTTCGCGGGTAATCAATTCGGTAAGGTCAAGCGGGAATCCAAAGGTATCATACAATACAAAAGCATCTTTTCCGGCAATTTCTTTGGCACCATCTTTTTTGGCTTTTGAAATAATATCGTCCAACATTTTAATACCGGTTGAAAGGGTGCGCAGGAATGATTCTTCCTCCTCTTTAATTACTTTTTCAATCAAGGTTTGCTGACTTACTAACTCAGGGAAAGCTTCTCCCATATTTTCTTTTAATACGTCAACCAAACGATAGATAAAGGCATCCTTTAAATCGAGGAAAGTATAACCGTAACGAACGGCACGGCGCAAAATACGGCGGATTACATATCCGGCTTTGTTATTCGATGGCAACTGACCGTCGGCAATGGCAAATGCAACCGCACGAAGGTGGTCGGCAATAACGCGCATGGCAATATCAATTTTTTCGTCTTCGCCATATTTTTTATTACACAGTTTTCCAATTTCAGCAATTGTATTCTGGAAAACATCAGTATCATAGTTCGACTGAACGCCTTGTAAAACCATACACAAACGCTCGAAACCCATTCCGGTGTCAACGTGTTTGGCCGGTAAACTTTCCAGGTTTCCGTTTGCTTTTCGGTTAAATTGAATAAACACCAGGTTCCATATTTCAATCACCTGCGGGTGGTCCATGTTTACCAAATCGCGTCCCGGAACTTTTGCACGCTCTTCATCCGAGCGAATATCAACGTGTACCTCTGAACAAGGCCCGCATGGTCCGGTCTCGCCCATTTCCCAAAAATTATCTTTTTTATTTCCGTTCAGGATACGGTCTTTTGGCAAGTACTGCTCCCAGTAACCGGCAGCTTCGTTGTCGCGCTCCTGGTTATCATCGGCACTTCCTTCAAAAACAGTGGCATACAAACGGCCGGCATCAATTCCCATACGTTTTACCAAAAACTCCCATGCCCAGTCGATCGCTTCTTTTTTAAAGTAATCGCCAAACGACCAGTTTCCCAACATTTCGAACATGGTGTGGTGGTAGGTATCCAAACCAACTTCTTCCAAATCGTTGTGTTTTCCTGAAACACGCAGACATTTTTGCGTATCGGCCACCCGCGGATATTTTACCGGTTCGTTACCCAAAAACTGGTCTTTAAACTGGTTCATCCCCGCATTGGTAAACATCAACGTAGGATCGCCTTTTACAACCATCGGTGCAGAGTTTACAATCTGATGTTCTTTCTCAGTAAAAAAGTCGAGAAAAGCCTTACGTATCTCTTTAGAAGTCTTCATTTTCCGTCTGTATGATTTATGAATTCGTTAAAAATATTTAATGCAAAGAAAACAAATTCATTAATTATGAGTTATTTACTTACCTTTGCCGCGTGAAAAATCACGTTTTATTAAATCCATGCAAAGTTATAGGATTTAATGAATAGACATTAATAAAGAGAAAAAACCGGCCTTTTATATGGCAAAAAAGAAATATAAATTTAACCCGGATACCCTCAGTTACGAGAGCGTAGGATTAAGTTGGAAAGCCAAAGCAACAAAATTACTTACCTATTTTGCGAGTAGTTTGGCATTGGCGATTGTAATCACGCTAATCTTCGTAAACTTTTACGATACACCGCGATCAAAACGATTGATGCGCGAAAACAAGCGTTTGATTACCCAGTATGAATTGCTTTCGAAGGATTTGGATAAAGTAGAGAATGTATTATCGGAGTTGCAGCAGCGCGACGATAATATTTACCGCGTAATTTTTGAAGCAGAGCCAATTCCTTCAACTGTACGTAATGCAGGTTTTGGTGGTGTGAATAAATATTCGGAGTTGGAAGATATGGACAATGCCGAATTGGTTATTGCAACAGCACATAAGCTGGATGTAATTTCCAAACAGGCTTATATACAATCAAAATCCTACGACGAAGTTTTGGAGCTGGCACTGAACAAAGAAAAAATGCTGGCTTCGTTACCGGCAATTATGCCCATTACCAACAAAGATCTAAAACGCACATCAAGTGGTTGGGGATACCGGATGCACCCGATTTACAAGGTGCGTAAAATGCACTGGGGGCAAGATTTTACGGCTCCTGTAGGAACTCCGGTTTATGCTACCGGCGACGGAAAAGTTACCGAAGTAAAAGGTTCGAAACGAAGCAAAGTGGGTTTTGGGCTACACGTTAAAATTGACCATGGGTATGGCTACGAAACGCTTTACGGGCATCTGAATGGTTTTAATGTTAAGCGCGGCCAGCAAGTTAAACGTGGCGAGATTATCGGTTACCTTGGTAACACCGGAGGATCAACTGCGCCTCACCTACACTACGAAGTGCACAAAGACGGCCGCAAAGTAAACCCGGCTTACTACATGTTTAAAGATCTTACGCCACAGGAATACGACAAAATGATTGCGATTTCATCGAATATCGGGCAATCGCTGGATTAAACAATTTCGCGATTTCTAAAAAATATTAGGGCTTCCATCTGTTCATTTCGGTGGAAGTTTTTATTTGGCAAAACGTCTGCACATCAAAAAATCAGTCACTCTTTTGTAACAGCTTCAAATTCTTTTATCTTGCATCTAAATTATTCGCGCGTGCCATACAAAAAGCCCAAAATAGAAAAGATGCTGTATTCCATTGGCGAAGTAGCCGAAATGTTTGGCGTAAACGTATCGCACATTCGTTATTGGGAGAACCAGTTTGAGGCGCTAAAGCCGGTGAAGAACAAAAAAGGCAACCGACAATTCACGCCAAAAGATCTGGAAACGATCCGGATGATAAACCATTTGGTAAAAGAACGCGGACTGACCATTGACGGCGCCCGGAAGAAACTGAAAGAAAATCCGGAAGATACATTAAACAATTTCGAGGTGGTTAAACGTTTACAAGATATTAAACAAGAACTAATCGCGATAAAAAAAGGGCTTGGTGAAAATGAAAATTAAAGATATTACCAATTTTATAGAAGAACTTGCACCTTTAAAATTGCAGGAATCGTATGACAATGCCGGGCTAATTCTTGGCGATAAAAATGCTAAAGTTTCGGCAGTTTTGATTACGCTCGACGTTACCGAAACAATTGTTGATGAAGCAATAAAAAGAAAGGCGGAATTAATTATAGCCCATCATCCCATTATCTTTTCAGGCTTGAAAAAAATTACGGGCAAAAACTACATTGAACGCACATTGATAAAAGCCATAAAAAACGATGTGGCCATTTATGCCGCCCACACCAACCTCGACAGCGTTACAGGCGGAGTAAATGGGAAAATCTGCGAAAAGCTTGGATTAGAGAATTGCAAAATTCTTCAACCTACTGGCGGAATGCTGAAAAAGCTGGTAACTTATGTTCCGGTTGATCATGCCAATCAGGTTCGCGAAGCCATTTTTACAGCCGGTGCCGGACACATTGGAGAGTACGACTCGTGTAGTTTTAATGTGCACGGGCAAGGTACTTTCAGAGGAAGCGAAACCACCAATCCCTTTGTTGGAAAAAAAGGTGAGCAGCATTACGAAAATGAGATCCGTGTTGAAACGATCTTCCTCGATTACCTTCAGGGAAAAGTCATAAATTCACTCATTCAGGCTCATCCTTACGAAGAAGTTGCTTACGATATTTATTCGCTCGACAATAAATTTGATCAGATTGGAGCCGGAATGATCGGTTCGTTACCTAAAGAAAAAAGTGAAACTGCTTTTCTTAGCCAGTTAAAGAAAACATTTGATGTGAAAATGATAAGGCACACCGCTTTACAAGATAAAAAAGTGAAGAAAATAGCCGTTTGCGGAGGTGCAGGTTCGTTCCTTTTAAACCAGGCAATTGCATCCGGAGCCGACTTTTTTGTAACCGGCGACTTTAAATATCATCAATTTTTTGATGCCGAAAATAAAATAGTTATCGCCGATATCGGACATTTTGAGAGTGAACAGTTCACTAAAGAACTTTTTTATGAGCTACTTACAAAAAATTTCCCTAAATTTGCAGTCCATTTATCAGAGGTGAATACCAACCCGGTTTTTTACTTCTGATTTTTATGTATAAAAAAATATTACGAGCATGAATGCACCATATTCAAGGCAAGAAGACAAAGACATCTCAGTAGAAGAGAAATTACGCGCGTTGCATGAATTGCAAAGTGTTGTTTCTGAAGTTGACAAAATAAAAACCCTAAGGGGTGAGCTTCCTTTAGAAGTTCAGGACTTGGAAGACGAAATTGCCGGTTTGAAAACCAGGTTAGTAAACCTTGATGACGAGGTTAAAAATCTGGATACTTCAATCAACAACAAAAAAATTGCGATTAAGGATTCGCAAGCGTTGATTGTAAAATACACCGAGCAGCAAAACAACGTTCGTAACAACCGTGAATTCGATTCACTTTCGAAAGAAATGGAGTTCCAAAATCTGGAAATCGAACTTTCGGAAAAACGAATTAAAGAATTTACCGCAGAAATGACTCAGAAGAAAGAAACCATTACTGCATCGAAAGAACAGTTGAAGGAGCGTGAGGAAGATCTGGACAGAAAGAAAAACGAACTTTCTGAAATTACTGAAGAAACCAAGATCGAAGAAGAAAAGCTGAGAGCAAAATCAGAAAAGATCGAGTCGTTTATCGAGCCTCGTCTGTTGGGAGCTTTTAAGCGTATTCGTAAAAATGCACGCAACGGTTTGGCCGTAGTTACTATTCAGCGTGATGCTTGCGGTGGTTGTTTTAACAAAATTCCACCTCAGAGACAGTTGGACATTGCCAGCCGCAAAAAAATTATCGTTTGCGAATATTGTGGTCGTATTTTGGTTGACCAGAATATTAACGTAGTTGAAGATATAGCTGAGTAAGCATTAAGATATTGATCAAACAAAAGCCGGTTCAAAAATTTTGAATCGGCTTCTTTGTTTACGGACGTTTTAAAAGGTAATACTTAAAGATTTCGTCCATAAAAAATCCCGGCGTCCACTCCGGGATTTTTTCTTCATTGCATCTATACTTCTTTTGATTGACTCTGTTGTTAAGAGTTTGTATCGGGTTTGTACATTACAAATATAGATTACTAATCACAACTAAATCGTTATTTTTTGCCTAATCCAAGTAGACAAAAGCAGTATTTGTGTATAATAATTTTCGACATTGTCTGCGCGAGCATTCTTAAAGCCAAGGTTATAAAACCCTAGCATGGATTACCAAAAACCTTAAAAAGAAAAAAGCCGCTCCTCCAGAAACGACTTCCTCACTTTTGAACATTGTTTTATGTAACGAATAATAAACTTCTTTTTACCAGCTTCCACCGGCACCTCCGCCGCCAAAGCTTCCACCGCCGAAACCGCCGAAACCTCCGCCTCCGAAGCTTCCGCTTCCTGAAGAAAAGTTTCCGAACGAACCTGACGAACGATGACTACCCGACATCATTCCCATGGCCATCCAAAATGGCAAACTTCTGCCCGGTGAGTAGAAACGACCACGTCGGCGTCTTCCGAATAAGGTTATCAGCAAAACAAAAAAGATAATACCAAGGGGAATTCCGGCACTACCGCCGGCTTCAACCTTTTCCTGGTAATTCTCTGCGGTATATTCGCCGCGGGTGATATCCATAATTACGTTTAATCCGGCAGCTAAACCGCCGTAATAATCATTCTGCTTAAAACGCGGAATCATCTCCTCATTAACAACTGTGGTATTTACGATGGCATCGGGTAAAACGCCTTCCAGTCCGTAACCGGTGGCTATAAACACTTGCCCTCTGCTGTTACCAACTTTGGGTTTTACCAAAACCACCAAACCATTATCGTTGCCTTTTTGGCCAACTCCCCAGTTTTCACCCAGTCGTTGTGCATAATCAGCACGATCATATCCTTCCAGATCGGGAACCGTCACCACAACAATTTGTGTGGAGGTTTTTCGTGCAAACTGTTCCAGGGCATTTTCCATATTCTGCTGTTCGCCATCGCTTAACAAGTTGGCAAAATCATTTACCAAACGTGCCGGTTTCGGACGTTCGGGTATTTGTGCCAAAACACTTGTAGCAGTTACGACCAGTGCAAATAGTAATATTATTGTTCTTTTCATAATTTTCTATTTTCCAAACGAAATTTCGTCTGATAATTCATTCACGTCGTCATCCTGGTAAGGAAAATGCGTTTTTAATTGTTCGCCTGCCATTATAATTCCGTCGGCCAAAGCTTCTGCGTATTTACCCTCTTTTAATTTGGCAATCACCACTTCTTTTGTACTTTCCCAGAAATCGTTGGCCACCTTTTGGTTTATTCCTCCATCGCCCAGAATCGCAAACTTTTTATCCTCAACTGCCAGGTAAAAAAGCACACCGTTACGTAATTCGGTTTTGTGCATTTCCAACTTCTCGAAAAGGTAAGCGGCACGATCTAACACATCACCTTTACAATGATTTTCGATGTGCACCCGTATCTCTCCCGAGGTATTGGTTTCAGCCACACGAATGGCATTGGTAATTTGCAATTTCCCTGCTTCGCTAAAATATTTTTGAACTCCCATACTAACTCTTTTTAAAATTGTACTTCAGGAGCTTGTTCTGCACCTTGCTGCGCCTCGAAATATGTTTTCTTTTCGAACCCAAACCAACCGGCATAAATTACCCGCGGAAATTTCCGGATATAAGCATTGTACGATTGTGTTGTCTGGTTGAATTTACGTCGTTCAACCGCAATTCGGTTTTCAGTGCCTTCCAGCTGCGCCTGCAATTCCAAGAAATTCTGGTTGGCTTTTAAATCAGGATAACGTTCAACAACCACCATCAACTTACTTAAAGCTGAGGAAAGTCCTTCCTGCGCCTGGTTAAATTGCTGGATAGTCTGAGGATTCAGATTTGTTGGATCGATATTCACTGAAGTAGCTTTCGAGCGTGCTTCAATAACACCGGTCAGCGTTTCCTGCTCGTGCTCTGCATAACCTTTAACTGTGTTTACAAGGTTAGGAATCAGATCGGCACGACGCTGATACACGTTCTCTACCTGTGCCCACGAAGCTGTTACCTGCTCATCCATTTCCACCATTTTATTATAGCCGCAGCTCGAAAATAAAACTACACTTACTAATGCTATTAATACAATTCTTAATCTTTTCATCTATTCAATTATTATTCATTTTCCCTTTAATTTCTACAATAACCACAAATATTTTCAAAAGGTGTGAAATATCAGAAGTAAATTCGGGGAAAGGCGATAATTTGCCGCTGTATTTCGAAATAATTAAGATTAAAGCAGAGGGAACATGAATTTAGCAGCTTTTAAAACAGCCATTTTATTAGGGATTCCGAACGAACTCCCATTACCGAAACCGTTTGAAACCAACATTAACCATGCCCCAAAAAGAAAGGACATATTATCGGCAAAAGAGAAAAAACTGGCGTTAAAAAATGCATTGCGCTATTTCCCTGCAAAATTTCATGAAGTGCTTGCCCCTGAATTTTTAAACGAACTGGAAACATTCGGGCGTATTTACATGTACCGTTTTCGTCCTGATTATAAAATGTATGCACGCCCTATTGATGAATACCCGGCAAAATCAAAACAAGCAGCATCGATTATGCTGATGATCCAAAACAACCTGGATTACGCAGTAGCACAACACCCGCACGAATTGATTACTTACGGTGGAAATGGTGCGGTTTTTCAAAACTGGGCGCAGTACCTGCTTACAATGAAATACCTGGCCGAAATGACCGAAGAACAAACACTGGTCATGTATTCCGGTCACCCGATGGGTTTGTACCCCTCACACAAAAATGCACCGCGCGTTGTGGTTACAAATGGCATGGTAATTCCGAATTATTCGGGCCGCGACGATTACGAACGGATGAATGCACTTGGCGTTTCGCAATACGGTCAAATGACTGCCGGATCGTACATGTACATTGGTCCACAAGGAATTGTGCACGGCACAACCATTACTGTAATGAATGCAGCCCGCCTGCACTCGCCCGGCGATTTTGGCGGAAAAATATTTGTTACCAGCGGCCTGGGAGGCATGTCGGGAGCTCAACCCAAAGCAACTGTAATTGCCGGGATGGTGTGTATTGTTGCCGAAGTCAATCCAAAGGCAGTTGAAGTTCGCCACAGTCAGGGTTGGGTAGATGAAGTTTTTACCGACCTGAACGAATTAATTGCTCGTGCACAAAAAGCCCGTGACAAAAAAGAAACTGTTTCGCTGGCCTTCCAGGGAAATATTGTTGATTTATGGGAAAAGCTGGCTGAAGAAAATATTCCGGTTGAACTTGGCTCTGACCAAACATCATTGCACAATCCGTTTGCAGGTGGTTATTACCCGGCCGGACTGAGTTTCGAGGAATCAAATAAAATGATGGCCGAAAATCCGGAGCAGTTTAAAGAAGAAGTATATAAAACCCTGCGCCGGCACGTTTCTGCGGTGAATAAACTCACCCAAAACGGCATGTATTTCTGGGACTATGGCAATGCCTTTTTACTGGAAGCCGGCAGAGCGGGTGCCGATATTACCAAAGCCGATGGAGAATTTAAATACCCGTCATACGTTCAGGATATTATGGGACCACTGTTTTTCGATTATGGCTTTGGACCTTTCCGCTGGGTGTGTACATCAGGGAAAGCAGAGGATTTGGAGACTACGGATCAAATTGCTGCCGATGTATTAGCTGAGATAGCAGCTTCAGCACCGGAAGAAATTACAGGCCAAATGGAAGACAATATTCACTGGATAAAAGAAGCCGGTAAAAACAAACTGGTTGTTGGTTCGCAAGCCCGTATTTTGTATGCCGATTGCACAGGCCGCACAAAAATTGCCAAAGCGTTTAACGATGCTATTGCTGATGGACGAATCTCAGCACCAATTGTTTTGGGGCGCGATCATCACGATGTGTCGGGTACCGACTCACCATACCGCGAGACTTCAAACATTTACGACGGCTCATCGTTTACAGCCGACATGGCCGTGCAGAACTTTGTAGGCGACGGTTTCCGCGGAGCTACATGGATCTCGCTGCACAACGGAGGCGGCGTTGGCTGGGGAGAAGTTATTAACGGCGGTTTTGGAATGACAATCGATGGCTCGCCCGAAGCAGAAGATCGACTTAAGATGATGTTGCATTGGGATGTAAACAACGGAATCTCGCGCCGCAGCTGGGCACGCAATAAACCGGCACGTTTTGCCATCGAACAGGCCATGAAGGAAAATCCGAATTTGAAAGTTACATTGCCCGAAGAGGCTGACGATACTTTGCTTAATAATTTATTATAAAAACAGTCAGTTAATTCAAGCCCGCTGCCATCAAACCGGATTTCTAATAACTAAGTATTCATTCAACTACTTCCGAGTGATTTTATATATTTGATAAGGCCGCACAGAAATAAAAGAATTGGAATCTTTATTAATAAAAAAATCACGCTTTATATAACGATCGTCATCATTTTGCAATAGCTCAACTTGCCTGGTTCTTAGATTCAGAGTATAATAACCATCAAACCGAATATAGGAGCTAAAATCATACCCTTTGTAAAAAACAATCTTGCCCGACGAGAAATCCATAAGTGATGGGAATTGCAAAGTCAATTCTTTTTCATAAGGTTGTTCATAAACAATTTTATCATCCTTGTAAACTAAGAACCTTGAATAACCTTCCAGCTCGCTTTCATCGTAAAAACTTTCAACAACAATTGAATAGCCCAACTCGGCATCGGAATAACCGACATAATAATTACTTCCCAAGCTTGGAAATAAGTTATTAAATGTTGATGTATTGAAATCATAAACTTCCCCATTTAAGTAAATATTGTCGTAATTATTTTCGTTTAAATACCTGATATCTGCCGAATATTCCTGACTAGAATGATCAGAAAGATCGATTCTTGTAACAGTACCTGTTTCCACTGGATTTGAAATAAAAATATTATTATTTACAATCCGAGAATACCTTCCATAATCGCCTGACCCCCATCCTAAAAATTGGTGTTCATTGGTGTTTAAATTAAGTGCGACAACTGCAATAGAATCTTTTCCCAAATATCTGTTATCATAAAACCCCATTTCAAATATTACATTAGCCGTATCAATGGAGCGCATCATGGTAGAAGGAAAGTCTTCATCCAACACTTCCAGATTACTATCCTTCAACAGCAGCCGTTTTAAAACAATCTGATTATTCACATAATCTTCATAAAAAATGGCGTCGCGTTGCGGGGTAATATCAACGTCAAGCAACTGATCTATATCGGCTAATTTTTGATAATTCAATCCACTCCTATACTGATGTTGATAAACTTGACTAAATTTTTCTTGAATAATCGTATTATCTTCTTCGTAGCTGGCACTTACTACAATCCCATAATATTGGTTCGGATTAAACTGATAACTCACATCAGTATGCAAACCGCTAAAACCAATATTTTCCTGATCAATTTGTTGAGTTAATAAAGTATCTTGTGCCGACATCAATAGGAGCTCATAGTTCTTTCCTGAATCATTTAAAATGGAAAAACGGAACTGCGTGTCTGACATCGGATAAATTTTAAATCTCAAATCGTCATTTATTGTGGTAATGGTATCCTTTTGTAAAAAATCATCATAAGGCTCAGTATCTTCTTTGGAACAAGAAGAAAAAACGAAAAAAACAGAAATTATAAAAAGATTGATTGATTGATAAGTTTTCATGATTTGTTCAATTTATTTTCGGTTCATTTTTGTACAATTTCCATACCACAGTTTAACATATCTCAGTCTTTGGATAAAAAAAATCTATTTAAAAGCCTGACCATAAGCACGAAAGCTTCGCCCTCTTTCATACAATTCACTTTTATACATAATCAATCTAAATTTAATCTTTATGACTTTTAAAATGATATTTGATAAGATATTTTTCACACATTTGCCACATAAAAATACTAAAAGTCAATTACCATGAGCGACAAAACCATCGTCTTACTGGTTTGTTTTGCCTATTTTTTTATCATCATTATTGCAGGTATTATCATGATGTCGCGCAATAAAAAGGCCTCCGATTTTCTGGTGGCCGGACGAAAGCTGAGTCTTCCACTAACAATAGGAACACTCACCGCTGTACAAATTGGCGCAGGGATAATCCTTGGCGGTTCCGAAACCGGAAATCAAATGGGCATATGGCCGGGCATGTGGTACGCGTTGGGCTGCGGCGGTGGTTTAATTGTTGCCGGCTTACTTGTAGCTGCTAAACTCAAAAAGAAAGACAGTTTTGTTCCGCTCGATTTTTACGAAGCACGTTATGGCAAAAATAAATGGGTGCGCATTTGGGCATGGATGAGTAATGTACCAAGTTTACTCGGTATTTTTATTGCACAACTTTTGGCCTGCGGGAGCCTCCTCTCAGGATTTGGAATTCCGTTTTACCAGGGAATAATAATTTGTGCCGCTATCATTTTAATTTATAGTACCCTCAGTGGAATGTGGGGAGTAGTTCTCACCGATGCGATACAGTCATCAGTTATACTAATTGGAATTCCCGTGGTTGCTATTGCTTCACTTATCCTGTTGAACAAACAAGGCATCAGCATGGCCGAAGTTTACCACCAACCGTTTATTCCGAAGGGCACCTTCACCAAATTCATTTACCTGGTGGTTCCTTTCCTGATTGCCATTTCGGTTTCTTATGATGCTTACCTGCGTTTTCAATCGGCAAAAGATGCCAAAACTGCGCGTAATGGCGCAGTAATTGCAGGAGTTCTCGTCATCTTCATTGGCATATTGAGTTCAACCGTAGGCGTGGCAGGACATCTTCTTTACCCCGAAATAAAAGAAGGTGTTTTTTCGCACATGGTAATTACAGCGCTACCTCCGGTTTTGGCGGGAATAACCATTGCTGCAGTTTTGGGAGCCGCCATGTCGAGCGGGGCAGGATTACTGATGGCACTGGGAGCCACCTTCTCGCGCGATTTATTCAATTGCTTTATTTTCCGGCAATATCAACTGGACGAAATGCCACATTCAAAACTGATATCACGACTGGCAGTGGGTTTGTCGGTTATTGCAGGTGTTTTGCTCTCATTTAAAGTAAGTAACATACTCGATGCAATTATTATTTTTAACTACCCATATATGGGTAGTTTACTGATTCCGCTGCTGGCGGGCGTACTGTGGAAAGGAGCCACAAAAAGAGGCGCCGTTACAGCGATTTTCACCGGCGGAATTATCGGAGTTGGTGCATTTCTCTCGGGAATCTATCCCCCATTCAGTAGAATAATTAGTTCCGAGCTCGGGCTGTTTATCGCCTATTCTGTTTCGCTGGGCGTATTGATTATTGTTAGTAAACTTGAAACAAAAAAATTATGAACGAAAATAGCTGGCCTTACCCGTTGGAATACGATAAGGAAGAAACCATCTCTTGCGAAGTTTTGGTTTTAGGAGGAGGAATTGCCGGATGCATGGCTGCCATAGCGGCAGCCCGCAAAGGCAAAAAAGTTGTGCTGGTTGAAAAAGGAGCCACCAAAATGAGCGGCGCCGGAGGATCGGGCTGCGATCATTGGGAATCGGCGGCTACCAACCCGTGTTCAAAAGTAACGCCCGAAGAATTAACACAATCGATGCTGGATGACAACGACGGTTACAACAACGGCATTTCTCATTATATTGAATGCCGCGAAGGTTGGGACCGCATGCTCGACATTGAAAAAATGGGCGGTAAAATACGCGATACCGAAGATGAATTTACAGGTGCCGAATTCCGCGACGACGACTCGAAACTAATGTTTGCCTACGATTACGAAAACCGTTTTACATTGCGTATTTGGGGAAGCACGTTTAAACCGGCCATGTACAAAGAGCTGAAACGTTTGGGCGTAAAAATATACGACCGCATTATGGTCACTTCGTTGCTGACGACCAAAAACGGCGACGACATTCAATGCATCGGGGCTACCGGAATACACACCCGCACCGGCAAATTTTTCGTTTTTAAAAGCAAGTCGAGCATTATGTGCATGTCTCGGCCAGCAAGAATCTGGCTGTTCTCGGCAGAACTTCCCGGACTGGCAGAATTCCGGCCAACACAATGTATTGGCGACGGTCATGCCATGGGCTGGCGTGCCGGAGCCGAATTCGCCATGATGGAGAAATCGGTAGGTGCCGAATTTTCGGCTGCCGGAAGAAGTTATCCGCCCTATGGAGCCGGCAACAACCACAACACCTGGTATGCTGCGTCGATGATCGATGCCACCGGAAAAGAAATTCCTTATGCCGACCGCGATGGAAATATTCTAAAAACCGTTGCAGAACGATTTAAACCCGCAAAAGGACAAAAATATTTTATGAAAGGCGGAAACATAGACGACGCCGACTATAAAATAGACGGACCGGAAACTTTATCGCTGGATAAATTTGAACAAGGAACATATAAAATTCCTCTGTATGCCGACCTGAGCACTTTACCTGAAGCCGAACGAAAAGTGATATGGGGAATGATGATCGGTGAAGAAGGAAAAACCAAGGTGCCGATTTACCAAAATTACACCCGCGCCGGTTTCGATCCTGAAAAACATGTTTTACAGTGCTACGGCACCGGATGGCGCTCGGGGCAATTTCTGCCGCAGGAACGGCAACTTTTCGGCTTACCCGGAGGATTTATGAACGACTGGCAACTGCAATCGAACCTGAAAGGATTGTTTGTGGCAGGCGACGCTTTGTACGCTTCAAACTGTTATGGGCATGCAGCAGCTACCGGTTATTATGCAGGTCGTCATGCTGCAAAATATACCAACGATACAGAAATGCAGAAACCTTCGCTAAAACAAATCGAGGACGAAAAGCAACGAATTTACGCTCCGTTAAAAAATAATCCGGCTAAAAGTATTGGCTGGAAAGAGCTGAACATGGGTATTGCCAAAACCATGCAAAACTATTGCGGCGATGTAAAGCACGACGAGTTGCTCGACATCGGCCTCACAGTTCTGAAAGAATACGAAGAAGACATTCTTTCGCAAACCTTTGCCTACAACCCGCACGAGCTTACCCGCCTGCTCGAGGTATTCGATATTCTTACAAATGCACAAATTATTCTTCATGCCAGCAAATCACGAAAAAACAATTCAAAATCGCTTTGTTTTACCAAAGCAGGAAGCGCTGATGAAAAAAATTCGGAAAGAAAACTAATCATTCTGAAAAATGAAGAAGGAGAAATTAAACAACGCGAATTACCTGTCGATTTCTTTGGAGACCTTCAGGAAAACTATGAAAAGCACAACATCGATTACTTAAAAACAAACAGCCATGTCGAATAAATTACAAGCTTTAAAAGCTGAAATGCCGGCAGCCAACCCGATCATTATCGATGACGAAAAATGTATCGCCTGCAATAAATGTGTTGAAATATGCCAGGTCGACCTGTTCATTCCCGGCACTGAAAAAGGAGAATCACCTGTAGTTTTGTATCCCGGAGAATGTTGGTACTGTGGAAACTGTGTGGTTGTTTGTCCGGTTGAAGGAGCCATTACACTGCGTCATCCGCTAATGAACCAAGCGCGTTGGGTAGCCAAAAGTGATCTTTTAAAGAAAAACAAATAAGCTCTGTTATTCCATTAAACAAAGATCTCACTAACGACATTACGTATGGGATATGAAATTATCACCTGATTTATATTTCATTATAAGGATTACTATTAAGCATTTTCATATATTTGGGAACCAACATAATATACAATATAAATGTCTGATCTACCAAAACCCATACAATGTCCAACCTGTAGTTCTACGGCAATTGACAATTACTGCAGCAATTGCGGGCAAAAAATTTACCACAAACGTTTTACGCTAAAAGGCTTTTTTTCCGTGGTTGGCAATGCGCTGAACCTGGAGCGTGGGTTTCTTCATACAATGGTTTGGATGTTCCGTAACCCGGGAAAAGTTATCGATGACTATCTTTACGGACGAACCAAACCTTACTTAAACCCACTGAATTACATTATTATAATTAGCGGTGTTTATGCGTTCATTGTTCTTTCGTTAAATATTCTCGACAGTGGTGTTGAAACCATAAACCATTTGTCTGGCATTGATCAACTAAATTCTTCTCCCGAGGCTACTCAATTACAAGAACAATGGATGGAAACAGTTAAAAAGTACACCAACTTCATTCCTCTATTAATGCTACCTTTTTCCAGTTTAGCATCAAAATGGTATTTCCGCAGAAAAAGACTCTATTACGGCGAGCATTTAATTTTAAATACCTATGTTCTTGCACACAGCATTCTAATCACAATCATCTTAGCTCCACTGGTTTTGGTGATCCCCGGATTGCTTCCCATTTTCACACTGGTAAACCTATGTTTTACGTTTTCGTATTTGACCTATGCTTTTCGCAGTTACTTTAAACGATCGGTTTTTAATGCATTTGCCGGAACTGTTTTTGTATACCTTGTTGGAGTTGTTTTGCTGATGCTAATAGGTTTTCTTATAGCTACGATACTGATATTTACAATGATAGCTTTAGGAGGAACTCCTTTTGGGCTGGCAGGTTAAATCGCGAAATTAATTTTCTTTGACCGAAATTCCTATAGGAGTCTGGCGATGTAAACTAATCAAACATCATCGAATAATACCGTCCAATTTCGTTTTGTAATTCGTCAACACTAAAGGAACGGCTTTTACGTATGGTTTCACGGCCATCGAAAAACACCAAGATTGTAGGCGCAGTAAATACGCTGTTTTGCGCAGCTACATCGGGCATCACATCCGACTTAATGTAAACCAATTGCATTTTAGGAAACACTGCGGTTACCATTTCCTCAACTTTTGGTTTTAGCACTTTACACACCGAGCAGGCATCGGTTGAAAAATAAGCCAGCATAGCTGCTTGTTCTTCTTTCAGCGTTAAAAATTCGTCGAGTGATTTTATTTCTTTGAACATGAAGTAAATGTAATGCTATTTTCTGAAATATATTTCGATTCCCCCACTATGACATGAGGCTGAGCACAGTCGAAATCTAATAATTACCAATACTCAGCAAAACCAGTGTACAAGCCTGTTCTGCATGAATACCATTAGCTTCCAGTTTTTTAGCAAATTCCGGATTTTCCGTTCCCGGATTGAAAATAACTCGTTGTGGTTTCATTCGGATAATATCCTGATAATACTCCGGCTGATGTTGTGCCCTCACATAAAGCGTTACTGTATGTATAGTGTCATTTTCCGGGAAATCTGTTTCAATGGGAACATCGTCAACCAAACCTTTTCGTTTAGCCAGTGCTACCACCTCGTGTTGATTACGCCGAAGTGCAAGTATTGCTTTGTTGGAGTATCGTGCCGGGTTTTCGCTGGCACCAATAACAAGTGTGCGTTTGCTCATTTACATACGTTTTAAAAGTACTACCGCATTTACCGACATACCTTCTTCGCGCCCTTCGAAACCAAGCGTTTCTGTAGTTGTTGCTTTCACCGATACACGGTCGACATCGATTTCCAAAACATCGGCCATACATAGTTCCATGGCAGGAATGTGCGGCTTTAATTTTGGCTGCTGCGCCTGAACTGTCGAGTCGATATTTACTATTTCGTAGCCTTTTTGTTTTACCAGCTCATACGATTTTTTTAGTAAAATTTTACTGTCGATATTTTTAAATTCAGCAGCGGTATCGGGGAAATGTGTACCAATGTCGCGCAGTTTCAGTGCCCCCAACATGGCATCGCAAATGGCATGTATCAGCACATCGCCATCAGAATGCGCCACAGTTCCCTTATTGTGGGGAATAAGGACACCGCCTAACCACAAAGTTTCTCCTTCGGCTAAACGGTGTACATCATATCCTTGTCCGATTCTAAAATCCATCAACGTTGGTTACTAAATGCATCAATATCAAACGCCAGCGAGAAACGCAGCGTATTTTCCAATGGGTGGTTACGTTGTGTTGGCAACAGGTACGAAAAGTCGAGTGCAAACACGTTCATTTTTAAACCGGCGCCTGCAGTAATAAACTGGCGGTTACCTTTATTTTCGTTCTCGTAGAAATAACCGGCACGCAAAGCAAACTGTTTGTTGTACCAGTACTCAACACCCACCGACCAGGTAATTTCCTGCATCTCTTCTTTAAAACCGCCCGGCGCATCGCCAAACGACTTAAAAATACCTTCGATAACACCAATATTGGAGTTAATGCCACCCGCCCAAATTACATCGCCATCGCCATAACCGGTTGAATCGACCGGAGGTGTTGGAACCAACAGTTTGTTAGCCTCAGCAGCAAAACTGAATGAATTATAATCATCGAGCTCCATCGTATACGAAGCACCCAATTTCAAGGTAGTTGGGATGAAGTCTTTTGTATCGCCATCAGTATACGATATTTTCGAACCAATATTCTGAATATTAATACCGGCAGCAAAAATATTGTCTTGTCTTCCGGCTCTGAATTCGTTGTAATAATAGAAAGCCACATCGGCAGCAAACGAAGTACCGGCATTGGTTTCAACACCGTTTACCAACTGTCCGCCGGTAAGGTCGGAGCGAATGTAACGTACTGCCACTGCTCCGGAGAATTGTTCACTTAACAGACGAGAGTAACCAAAATCGATGGCAAATTCGTTCGGGCTTTGTTGCCCCTGAAAAGTTCCTTGGTCATCAGTAAATAAAATATCACCCAACGCGAAATAACGTAACGAAGCACTTACAGCCTGCACATCATCCAATTTTTTGTATCCCGACAGGTAAGCCAGGTTAATATCGTCAACCAGGTTACGCAACCATGGCGAGTACGACAAACCAACTCCCATCTCACTCTCCATAAAAACATATTTTGCAGGATTCCAGTGCTGCGAGTTCACATCGGCTGTGGTACCAACACCGGCATCCCCCATACCTCCTGCGCGCGAATCGGGCGTAATTGCCAAAAACGGAACGGCAGTAGTAATTGTATTGGCACCCGACAAGGTCCCCTGTGCCATTACATTCTCAGTTATCATGGCTGCAAGAGCCACCACAAATAAAATTCGTATTAATTTGATCATACTATCTAAAAATTGAGCCTGCAAAGATATAACATTTGTCTTTGCGACAATCGATTAAATCTGTACCCTGAATATTTTTTTCATTCCGAGTGTTTCTTTTTCTTCCATGTAGCTTGTAAGCATACAAAAAGGAAAACGTAGCATTTTCTGAAAAATTTTACAGAAAGGAAAAAATTATTGAGCCACCAGCAACTTTCCTGATTTAGAAGCAATTACTCCATTATTATTTTTCAGGAAAACCTGATAAACGTAAACACCCTGAGTAAGCGGAATTTTCGATTCTGAAAGATCCCAGCGAACCGGATTACTTGTACTTCCGTTCGAGCTGATCTCCGTTTCAAACTGATCGACCAATTTGCCGTTGATGTTGTAAATATCGAAAACTGCCGAAAAACTTTCGCCGGCCTGATTGTGCTCGATTACAAAATAGGTGTAATCCGTAATTGGATTCGGGAAATTGCGTATTCCGTTGATGATAAAATCGCCGGTAACTTCAAACTCAATTTCCACCTCCGATGAGTTATTGGCCACGTCCCATGCTTTTAGCGACAGTGTGTGCTTTCCAACCGAAAGATTGCTTAATGGATATTGCAACGAGCCACTGGTATAGTCATCTTTTTCGGCCCGATAATAATTGTTCAGCACGTAAACTTTCGAATAATCGTTGTCGATCACCACGGTAATATCGTGCCCGATTCCAGTTCCAACCGTGTTAATCCCATTTTCGTCCGACAAATAAGCCAGCAATGTCGGGTTCTTTCCGGTTTCATCGCCCGATTGAAAATCTTCCGAATCCAGATAAAGCTGAATTTCAGGTCCGTTGTTGTCGGCAATACTAGAGCCTTCGCCACCAATACTAAAATTGGTAAAAGCACCGTGTGCATCTTCTTCGCCGTTTTGAGCGTAATACATTATTTTACCCGAGCCTATTTTGTACGAAATATCTTTTGGCACAACAAAACTAAAGCTGAAATTCCCATTGGTAACACTTGTGGTTCCCGAGTAAATAATATTATTCTGCACCTGGAATGTCAACGGTCTGTTGTCGTCGCCATTTCCAAGCGTTTGCATATCCATTTCTTTGTCGTAAACCGTGTGCGTTATCTCGCCGTTAAAATCGTCAATCCTGTTATCGAAATAATCGGCCACATAACCTTCGATGGTAATTTTTTCAAGTGTGCCAATTGTATCGGGGCTACTTGTTGCATCTTCTCCATTAATAGAAGTTGTTATCACCTGGTATTTCGGATAAGAGAGTTTTAAAGCCGGATCGGCCAGTAGCGAAAAATTTCGCTTGTTGATTCCGTTGGCCAGGTTCGATTTAGCAAGGCGCATTACATCGCCCATGCGATAATGCTCTCCATTTTCGTCTTTGGCAAAAATAAAGCGGTAAAAACTTCTGCTTAGCATAAAATTCGCTCCCGATGTCACCACTCGCGTGGTAGAAAACAACCCTATGCCTCCACCATTTGGATTCATCAGCACTTCCTCTCCTGCCGAGGTCTCATCAGCATCAAACCGGCTGAACTCACAGGTTGCTGTTACAAAAATAGGTAGCTGATTTCGGTTCGACCACGAATTAATATCTCCCTTTTCCAACACATGTTCGTGCGCCAGAAAACTGTTGTTAGCATGCCCGATATAATTCAATATCAGCACCCCCTCTTCAACCCTCTCATTTATTGCTGCATTTACATCAGGATAACGCTCACCCGCCGGAGTAACATCTTCGGCATAAGCATCAAAATATATTTTGTCGGTAATAAACTCACCGTAATTGTTGTTTAATGTATCGGCAATTTGCTCCGACTGTCTCATATGAATTCCCGTATCACCATCGTCACCGATCATACAAACTACATTTCGCCAATCGCCCAAAGCTTCCGGTTCGTAGTAACGTTTTACTTTGTCGACCACCAACTGCGCCTGGTAAGCTGTTGAGGCCGGGATCCTTCCAATCCCCAAATCGATAGAACCATTCGATAAGCTTTCCCCGTCTTCGAGCATTACAAAATAATCGTCGCTTACGTATGAATTTAACGGATCAAGAGAATTTGAAGATTGATAAGTTGGGATAAAGTTCAGGCCGCTTCCGGTTATGTTTCGGTTATCGTAACTACCGTCGCCAAAAAGCAATACATATTTTAATGTATTTCCCCGGTCGTAAATCATTTTTATAAAATTCCGAATTCCGGTCGCACTTTTGCTGCCCGAGCTAAATTCGTTATAAACATCATTTACATCAACCACTTCCACACTCATTCCATCCTGTGTACGATGAAAATCGGCCAACTCTTCGGCAGCACTCATAAAATTACTGTGCGAGATGATCAGAAACTCCGGTGTATCTATACCATGCAAATTCTGGTTCTTAACGTCTTCAACATAAGTCGGTTCCTGAAAAGTTCCTGTAGTATTAAAAACCACGTATTCCTTCAGCTCCGAGGCATCTTGTATAAAGACCATATCCGAGCCGCTTAGCACGGCATTAATTTCTTTTGCATTGTTAATATCCGAAACATCCAGAACTTTTGTGTCGCCTCCTGCATTGGCCACCTGAAACTCGACTATATTGCCGTCACCAACCGATTTCGAATCGCGAAAAAACAAGGGATCATCACCCACTTCAATATTTCGTCTGTAATTCAACTCTATATAATCGAGCCACGCTTCGGCACTGCTGTTCGATGCATTGTAGGTAACACGAATTCCCTGCTCTCCTTCCGCTAAATCAACATCCATCGTTGTTGTTTCCGGGTCGGCATAAATTCCGTACGTTTCGTCGGTGTCAACACTTCTGAATGGCACTGTTCCGGCTTCAGATCCTTCGGCAGCAACTCCAAAATCTGATGAGCGAAATGACCGCGCAGCACCGCTTACCGTTACTTTTGCTTCGCTTTCTTCGGCAGGATCTACAATATCAAATGTATATGTTTTTGATCCACCATTGGTATATCGGTCTCCATACCAGCGTTTTCCCGATCCTTTTTCCAACAAGTTATATCTTTCGTTTTCGATCAGATCAAAGCAATCAAATGTTGATGTAGAGTGAGTTATTTCATCTGAACCATTTCCCAACATTTCAGGCTGCTTAGGTGTTCCAGCATTTCCAAGGAAGAAATAACCTTGACTGGTGTATTCATTCAAACGGTGTGTAAAAACGCCGGAAGTGTTTACATCCCACTCGTTAATTCCGGGCGCATAAAAGAATAAACACTCTTCGCCGCTATTGGTAGCTGTCCACACGGAACATTCTTCAAGATCATCGTAGTCAATCTCACCGGGATCTTCCGATTGTATTTTTCCACCGCTTCCAAATACGCCAACTTGAGTGGGATCTGAAAATCCCCAATCACTCAAACTCGAAAATGGTATTTTGTAAATTCCTTTTCCCGAAGTACGGATTTTTACCCAGTTTCCCGATGCCAGCATTGATTCTGATTTCCAATTTATGGCTTCTCCCGATTTTTTATAGACATCGGGAGCAGACCGCAACGCAAAACTTTTTAACCGGTAAATTTTGCCATTCTCTTCCTTCAACGGAATGATTTGAAGTTCGATCTTTTTGTCGTTCCTTGACTGTAAAACGGAAGTATTTATTTTTATTTCTGAAGGAATTTCAACAGCTAATATTTTATTAATACTGTCGCTTACTTCTTCAAAAACGGGATTATCAATGCTAAAACGAAGTATTTTGTTTGGATTATCGAGCTTATATAAACGGGAATAAACAGGTAAAGCAAGGTGTGCCAAATTGCCCGAAATATCGGCATTCTCAAATAATTCTAACACTTCCCCATCCTGGCTACCCGGATTTTCCTGCCAGTTGAGTACAATAATTTCGTTATGCACATCGCTAACAACATAACCAACCAAAACAATAAAAAACAGGAGTATATATTTATTCATAAAAGCAGTCAATAATATAAGCTTGTAAACGGCTATCGGGTTCAAATATTGCAAATAAAGCAACAAACGCACCTCTCTTTATGACCGAATAATGGCAAAGATATTAACATCCTTATTAAATTAAGAATAAAATAATTGAAAAGGCTGAACAATAAGAATTGAACAAATTAGTTATATTTGTGTCGATGAGAAAATTTATACAAACAATGAATTTTAAAAGATTAAAACCATTCGTTTTTATTGCCTTGGCCGCATTCGTTTCCGGATGTGGATTATTCGGAATAGGAGGTAAAGGAGAATCATCACGAACTACTGGGTGGGAATACAATGCTGAAGAGACCGGAAATATTCCAAATGTTTCTGGTTACGAGCAGGAAGCCGGGCCGGGTTTAGTTTTTGTTCAGGGTGGTACATTTACCATGGGTCGTGTGGAACAGGACGTAATGTACCGCAACGACAATTATCCCCGAAGAGTTACTGTAGCTTCATTCTATATGGATGAAACAGAAGTTTCAAATCAGGACTATCGTGAATTTACTCACTGGACCGGTCGTGTATACCCCGGCGATGTTGAAAAAATGAAAGCTATTACACCCGACTCAAGTGTTTGGCGTAAAGATCTGGCTTACAACGAACCTTATGTAAACAACTATTTCCGTCATCCGGCATATTCTGAATACCCGGTGGTTGGTGTAACATGGGAACAGGCTGAAGCGTATTGTGCCTGGCGTACCGACAGGGTAAACGAGCAAATATTAGTGGAAAAAGGAATTCTTACACATGATAATACCCAATCAGGACAAAACGTTTATACCACCGATACCTATCTCGCTGGAATTTATCAGGGAACTGAAGGAGAAGATCCTGTGGAAAATCCTGATGGAACAACCCGTCGTCCTAAGTGGGAAGATGGAATTATGCTTCCAAATTATCGTCTGCCAACCGAAGCAGAATGGGAATATGCTGCCTACGGTTTAATTGGTAACACCGATGGCGAATTACTTACGGACCGAAAATTATATCCATGGAACGGTTCGTACCTGCGCCAGGATAAGAAAAAAGAAAAAGGTCGTTTAAAAGCCAACTTTGTTCGTGGACGTGGTGATATGATGGGGATGGCAGGATCGCTGAACGACAACGCAGACATTGCTGCACCAGTTTTCTCATATGAGCCTAACGATTACAATTTATATTGTATGTCGGGTAATGTTAACGAATGGGTGGCCGACGTTTACCGCCCGATGTCGTTAAACGATGTAGAAGAATTTAACCCGTTCCGAGGTAACGTAATTACCGAGTATCGTCGTGATCAGAATGGACAATATATGACAAACGAATATGGAGAACTAATAGTAGATACGATTGCCGGAAAGGACTACCGTAATGTATTGGACGGGGATCCAAATTCGCAGATTGTTGAAGGTGATACATGGATTGGTAACGAAAAACAAACCGAGGGCATGTATATTCAAGATGATAGACCAGGTGCATTTTCTTCATTGATTGATGATGAAGTACGTGTATACAAAGGAGGTTCGTGGCAAGATCGTCCCTATTGGTTGGTTCCCGGAACACGTCGTTACCTGGAGCAATCAAAAGCACGTAACGATCTTGGCTTCCGTTGCGCAATGATTAGAGTTGGAAGCCCTGAAGGTTTCTAAATCATAAAAATATTTTCAGAAAAGCTTCGTAAATTTGCGAAGCTTTTTTTATGCCAAATTGAATCGTATTTTTGCTTTATGACAAGTATTGAAACTATCTACAGTTGCTTTCTAAAATCAACACAAGTATCTACCGATAGCCGTAAAATTGAGAATGGCTGCATTTTCTTTGCTCTAAAGGGAGCAAATTTTAACGGCAACAAATATGCTCACGACGCCCTGAAAAAAGGAGCTGCATATGCCATTGTTGACGAAGCAGAATACGCCACCGATGACAAAATATTACAGGTAGACGATGTGCTGACCACCTTACAACAACTGGCCCATCATCACCGAAAACAACTGGGATTGCCCATACTTGCCATTACCGGCACCAACGGCAAAACAACTACAAAAGAGTTGATCTCAACGGTACTTGCAAAAAAATTCAAAGTAAGCTTTACTCAAGGTAATTTAAACAACCACATTGGAGTTCCGTTAACACTGCTCGCAATGGACAAAAGCACTGAATTTGGGGTAGTAGAAATGGGCGCCAATCATCCGGGAGAAATTGCCGACCTGTGTGAAATTGCTGATCCCGATTTCGGAATTATTACCAATATTGGCCGGGCACACCTAGAAGGTTTTGGCTCGTTTGAAGGCGTAATAAAAACCAAGGGAGAATTATACGATTATCTCGGGAAAAAGAATGGAGTTGTTTTTTACAACGCTGACAATAAATTACTCGAAAGAATGGGCGAAGCTCTTCCAAAACGCATTTCTTACGGAAAAGAAAATGCTTCCTTCACCGGAGAAACGATTCAAAGTCCTCCGTTTATTCATGTAAAAGCCAACTTCAAAAAAGGCGTACTATACCTGAACAGCAATCTGATTGGCGATTTTAATTTTGAAAATATACTGGCAGCTGCCTGCATCGGAAATTATTTTGATGTGGATCCATTAAATATCCAGCAGGCTATTAAAGAATACCAGCCTACCAACAATCGCTCACAGTTAATAAATAAAGGCGATATAAAGATTATTATGGACGCCTACAATGCCAACCCTACCAGTATGGCGGCATCTATCGAAAGTTTTCTGGAGAACCTGAAAGGGGATAAATACCTCATTCTTGGAGACATGCTTGAGCTGGGAGAATATTCAGAAAACGAACATACAAAGATCGTTGAAATGATTCCGGATGAGTTGAAAAAAAACACCTTTTTAGTAGGTAAAGAATTCTCGAAAGCTTACAAACAGGAAAGCATAAAGTCATTTATTCACGTTGACGAATTATGTACTTACCTTAAAAATGAGCCCATAAAAAACGGGAACATTTTAATAAAAGGTTCCCGCGGTATTCAGCTTGAAAAAGTACTTGATCTTCTTAATTAGCCTGAGGTTTTTCAACTTTCAGCACGTCAGAGATTGCTTTCTCGAAAGTTTGTTTTGGAAGTGCTCCCATTGCCATTTGTGGTTGTCCGTCTTGCGGTACAAACAATAATGAAGGGATACTTTGCACACCAAACATTCCTGCTAATTCCTGTTGCTCTTCAGTATTTACTTTGTAGATTACGATACTGTCGCCATACTCAGATTGCAACTCTTCCAAAACCGGAGCAACCATTTTACATGGGCCACACCAATCGGCGTAAAAGTCGATCAAACATGGCTTTTCACCTTCGTATTTCCACTCTTTATTTGTTTCAAAATTGAAAACTTTCTCTTTAAATGTTTCTTTCGTTAAATGTTCCAGCATGATTCTATTTTTCAATATTTATATATCTATTTATTTCGATATTTACATATCAAAGATAATACCAAATTTTGAAATCCCAAGTTACTACTTAATTTCAACTAAATAATTGTAATTTTGTCACGATTTTTATCAAAGTGGCAGAATTGCCCTTTTTGAATTACGATTTTTTGTCAGATGAACAGCAAGCTAAAAGAGAAGATTTTCAAAGATATACAGGCAGTTGCCGACCGTGTTGAAACAGAAACTTATGTAATTGGAGGATATGTACGCGATCTGTATCTCGACCGCCATTCAAAAGATATCGATATTGTAACCATTGGCAGTGGTATCGATTTCGCAACAGAAGTAGCCAAAAACCTAAAGCCGCGCCCAAGAGTTAATGTATTTAAAAACTTCGGCACAGCCATGTTAAAATACAAAGACCTTGAAATTGAGTTTGTAGGTGCCCGAAAAGAGTCGTACCAGCGTAACTCAAGAAAACCAATAGTAGAAGACGGCACGCTGGAAGACGACCAGAACCGCCGCGATTTTACTATCAACGCAATGGCTTTTAGTTTAAACGGCGATCGTTTTGGCGAACTTGTTGATCCTTTTAACGGAATGGATGATCTGAATAACAAGATCATTCGTACTCCCCTCGATCCGGATGTTACTTTCTCGGATGATCCGTTGCGAATTATGCGCGCCATCCGTTTTGCCACCCAACTTGATTTTGAGATTGAGGATAAAACCTTAAAAGCAATTGCCCGGAATAAAGACCGCATTAAAATTGTTTCTGCCGAGCGCATTATTGATGAGTTGAATAAAATTATTATGGCTCCAAAACCTTCGAAAGGTTTTAGGCTACTGGAAGAAACCGGTTTGCTGGCCATAATTTTCCCCGAATTACAAAGAATGAAAGGGGTTGACAAAGTAAACGGTATCGGTCATAAAGACAATTTTTATCATACCATTGAGGTACTCGACCGCCTGGTGCCTAACTCTGATAATTTGTGGCTGCGCTGGTCGGCATTATTGCACGACATTGCCAAACCCAAAACAAAACGTTTTGTGGAAGGCCTGGGCTGGACTTTTCATGCGCACAATTTCGTGGGAGTAAAAATGATACCCAAGATCTTTAAACGCATGAAACTACCGCTGAACGAAAAGATGAAATACGTTCAGAAAATGGTGGGACTGCACATGCGCCCAATTGTTCTGTCGGAAGATATTGTAACGGATTCGGCTGTTCGTCGCCTGCTTTTTGAGGCCGGTGATGACATTGATGATTTAATGACACTTTGCGAAGCCGATATCACATCGAAGAACCCAGAGAAAGTGAAACGCTACATGAAAAACTTCAAAGTGGTTCGGCAAAAGCTGAAAGAAATTGAAGAAAAAGATGCCATCCGGAATTTTCAGCCTCCGGTTGATGGAGACCTTATTATGGAGACTTTTAACTTATCGCCATGCCGCGAAGTTGGCCTGTTAAAAGATGCCATAAAAGAAGCTATTTTGGATGGTGAAATTCATAACAATTACGAGGAAGCGTTTGCTTTTATGATGAAAAAAGCGGAAGAAATGGGGCTGAAAGCAAAAGATTAATCAACCTTCAACTTTAACAGTACTGGCAAATGATCGCTAAAACCTCCATTGTAACGGTAGCCCGTGTAAGTTCGATGTAGTTTTCGGCCTCCACGAGTTTCGTCAGGTTCGAATAAAAAGGGCAATTTACAAATTGTTGCAGTTTCTGGTTTTGTACTCAAACCACTTCCTGCGGCCAATAAGTTTGGTGATACAATTATTTGATCGAAAACAAACCACTGTCCCTGGTATTTTAAAGTCCCCTCCTCTTGATTCACCCAGGGAAAAGATAAGTTGTACAAATCGGCAGATTCGTTATTTAAAGGATCAGCAGCACCAAGATCCTGCGATATACTTTCATCAGTTGGCTGATCGTTAAAATCGCCTACAATAATCACTTTCGCCTTTTCATTCTGTCGGATGATCTCCTCATATTTCGACAAAAGCAAACGAGCTGCCTGCTGCCGTGCCGGGCGTGTTTCCAATAAGCCTGAATAACGCGACGGCCAGTGATTTACAAAAACATGAATAGAATCTCCACCATTTACAATACCCAAAACATAAAGTATTTCGCGACTTTTACGAATACCTCCATTTTTATCTTCCAATGGGTAATATGCGTAATCAAGCGGATAAAAAGTTTCTGAGTTGTAGATCAGCGCTACATCTATTCCGCGCGGATCAGGAGACTCTTTATGAATTATTTTGTAAGGCGTAGTTTTTAGCGGTGTATCTTCGGTAAGTTTTTCCAGCACATAACGATTCTCTATTTCGGCCAAAGCAATCAAATCAGGCATTTGCCAACCGCCGGCACTAAGTATTACTTTCGAGATATTATTGATTTTATTATCAAAACGTTTCTTGGTCCAATGACGTTCGCCGGCTGGAGTAAACTCATCATCGTTAATTAACGAATCATTTCGTATATCAAACAGGTTTTCTACATTATAAAAAAGTATTGAAAATTCAGCATCACTAGTTTGAGCATTGCCTTTTGCAATGAACAGAATTAGGAATAAACAAAAAAGTAAGTATTTCATTTTACTTTTCAATGCGTTCGTATGCTCCCAGATCGGGGCCATCTTCGCCGGTTCGGCTTCTGTTCAGCAAGTCGAAAGGAAACTGCTCGGAATACCTTGTTGTCCCCAAATCTTTTGCAGCCGATAAAGTATCCAATTCGAAGTTATAATCATCGTAAGGATCAACAAAACGCGGATCAAATTCCATTCCAACCATCGCATTAACAAAGTGATCTGTATTGCTTGTATCCAACGTATCGGGTGCCTGAATAATACAATGATCGAACAGATAATTGAAAGTGTTCTCTTCGTTATCTCCCAACTCAAGTTCATTTCCAATATTACCGTAAATAATACTGTTTCCGAAGGTTGCCTTGGTCAAATCGCCGTTGTACGAAATTTGTTCGCCACTTGAATTTTCAACAACCAACACATTCGAAACAACCAACGATGGTGTAGTTCGCACAGCCTGTCCGTAATTGCCCCAATAGTTGGCAATGGTTGAGTGGTAAAATTCATACTCGCCACCCACAAGTAGCGCGGCAGCATAAAACCCACAGTTACTAATTAGTGCATTGTAGGCATAAATCTTCGATTTCATGGCAAACACCCCGGCGTAAGCCATATTTTCAATTTTGGAGTTGGTAAGCGCCACCGACGCATAACCTTCGTTTTCAATTGTTCCAACCTGCAAACCAATATTTGCATTTTTAATGGTGGCAAAATTGAATACGTTATTATGACTTCCGGAATAAAGCACAATGCCATTCCACTGATCGGGAATATTTTCATACGACGGTTCCAGTCGGTCCGCCCGGAATATGATCGGTGATTCGAAAGTACCATCGGCAACTACATTTCCGCGAACATACATACCCGCACCTTTGTGGAAGTATATTTTTGTTCCCGGCTCAATGGTTAATGTCGATGTACTGTCAACATACACATAATCGTAAACGAGATAAGGCTTTTCAGCGGTCCAGGTAGTTGTTTGAAGACGTTCGCTTTTTATCAGTTTAAAATCCTGCCCATAGGCTTCGAGCATAATGCTCTGAAAATTTGTGTTGGTTGTAAATTCAATCGAATCTTGCACAACCATGGGCAAATTTTGTCCGTTCGGGTCGATGGTAACTTCAACAAAAATATAAATACTGTCTTTTGCAGGCAATGTAATTTCGTATAGCTCACTACTCTCATAACCATTTATGTTTAACCTGAAATTTGAAGCATCGCCTCCTGCCAAACGAATACGTGAAACCAGTACATCCTCGTTGTAAGGGTTACTTACCGTAAAACGTCGGGTTGTTGAGCCAATGGTAGTAAAAATGGTATCGAAAGTAACGGTATCAGCAGAAAACTGAAGTTGCGCATCAGTAGACGTCAAATATCCCTCATCCTCACACGAGAAGAGCATAACAAGCACAAGGGCTGCAGCTAGTATTTGAAGTAAATATTTAACCAATTCGAATCAATTTATATTTATAACGTCCTCTTTCCGCCGTTATTTTACAAATATAAAAAATCAATTCACAATTTTTAACATTTCTTTACAATCCTTAGCGATTAACGACACTTTTTTCAGAAATGAATAACAAACCAAGCATTGTTATCACCCCGTTAAGGATAAGCAATTCGAACCCAAACTGATAGCCATTAAAAAGCACCTCAGAGTAGCTCGAAATAAAATAGCACAAAACCGGTGCAAAAATTCCGATATATGGAACCCATTTATCTTTCACTTTTCGTTTAGAATACATGCCAAACAGGAATAACCCTAAAATTGGGCCGTAAGTATAACCAGCAACAGTAAACACTGCTACCACAATACTCTGATTATTAATGGCATCGAAAATAAGAATTACCGCAATCAACAGTACTGAAAACATTAAATGGGATAACATTTTCATACGGCGTTTTTTCTCTTCGGGATATTTATGAATATTCAGAAAATCGACAGTAAATGATGTTGTTAACGCGGTCAAGGCCGAATCGGCACTTGAATAGGCGGCGGCCGTAATACCCAACAAAAAGGCAATTCCCACCGGCAAACCAAAATATTTTAAAGCCAACATCGGGTAAAGGTCGTCGGTATTTTCAGGTATGCTAATTCCATGCTCGCGGGCAAAAATGTATAACATTACCCCCAGACTTAGAAATAAAACCACGGTAAAAAGAAACGACATACTAAACACCAGCATGTTTTTCTGTGCCTCCCATTTATTTTTACACGTCAGGTTTTTTTGCATCATATCCTGATCCATACCCACCATAACAATGGTGATAAACATTCCGGAAACAAACTGTTTAAAGAAGTTATTTCCCGAGCGCCAGTCCCAAAAGAAAAGTTGTGAGTTACTATCTTCAGTTATCGTTTTCACCAACCCCGACAAGTTCAAATCAAGGCTTCGCGAAATGGCCACAATGGTAAAGATAACCGCACTCACCAAAAAGAGTGTTTGTAGCGTGTCGGTCCAAACAATGGTTTTTATTCCGCCCTTAAAAGTATATACCCAAATGAGTGCGATGGTAACAATTACGGTTAATGAAAACGGGATATTAAACGCATCGAAAAAGGCGATTTGCAAAACTCCTGCCACCAAAAATAACCGGAATGCAGCACCGATTAGTTTCGAGATCAAAAAGAAAAAAGAGCCGGTTTTATAGGATCGTGGTCCAAAACGGTCGTCAAGAAACGAATAGATGGAAACCAGGTTGAGGCGATAATACAAAGGCAACAAAATACCTGCCACCAACCAGTATCCCACAAGGTTTCCGAGAACAAACTGCAGATACGAAAAGGCTGAATTACCAACTTCTCCCGGAACAGAAATAAAAGTAACTCCCGAGAGCGTGGCTCCAACCATTCCAAAGGCCACCAAATACCATGGCGATTTTCGGTTAGCAGTAAAAAATGCCTGAGTATCGGCTTTTCGCGAGGTTAACCACGAAATAAAAATCAGTACTAAAAAATAACCAAGTACAATTCCTAGAACAAGATATGGGCTCATAATTTTAGTTTATTCGAAATCGGGGTATAGTAAATATTTTTTTCTCATTTGTTTGAATTCTTCCAGTTCGGGCTGCCAGCGTTCAACAATTTCAGCTTCGCTTTTTCCTTCTCTGATCTGTTTGAGCATCGAGTCGGTTCCGGCAAGCAGGTTCAGCCAACGTTCGCGTGTTAGGAAATCAGACTCATTCTCGTATTTTTTATAGAAGCCGAGGAAGTATTTCAAGGTAAATTTTGGTGTTTCTTCCAATGTTCGTAAATCAACACCGTAACATTTTTTGTCTTTATTCAGCGGGTTTATCGCCACTCCGGGAATACTGCGCGGAGTAAATTCAAAAGTGCCAAGATTTTCGTTTAAACCACCTAAAACCTGGAACGGGAAACCGGTACCGCGCCCAACACTTACGCTGGTTGCTTCAAAAAAGCATAACGACGGATATAAACGCACAGAAAGATCGTTTGGTAAATTTGGCGACGGACGCACTGGTAAAGAATACGCCATTTTATGATCGTAATTTTCTACCGGTATAACCGTAATATCGCATTTTCTATCGGCAGCGTGCCAGCCTTCCTCATTGATCATATTTGCAAGTTCGCCAACCGTACATCCATGCACAATTGGAATGGGATCAAGACTTACAAACGACTCAAAACCTTCTTTCCGAATTGGGCCGGCAACATAATCGCCATTCGGATTTGGACGGTCGAAAACGATTAGCGGAATATCATACTCTGCACACGCCTCAATAACGTAATGCATGGTTGAAATGTAGGTGTAAAACCGGCAACCTACATCCTGAATATCGAAAATAACGACATCCAATCCCTCAAAATGTTCTGCAGTTGGTTTTTTGTTTTTACCATAGAGCGAAAAAACCGGCAAACCCGTGCTTTTATCCTGGCCATCTTCCACTTCTCCTCCGGCCGACACATCGCCTCTAAAACCATGTTCAGGCGCAAATATCTTTTTAACATTAACATGTTGCTTTAATAAAAAATCAACCAGATGTTCGCCCTCTGCAACAGATGTATTATTTACTACCAACCCCACATTTTTTCCTTTCAGGGCATCTAAATATAGCGAAGTACGTTCCGCTCCTACAATAATTTCGTTATCTTGCAGTGCCAAGCAACCGCTGGCCGAGATCCATAAAACTAACACTAAAAAAATCCTGAACATAGGCTTTAAAATATTACATTTGCGCAAGCGAAGATAGTTTTTAAATTTTTTAAAAAGCAATCATTTAGTTAAAAAAGTGAAACGAAATCGAAATAAAATTATGATATGCTTTTTGTACTATTTTATTTCGATGAACGTTTAACGGTTAGCATTAATTTTTAGCGAAAAAACAACGATGAAACCAACACCTATAATATTTCTACTTTTTACCATTTTTGTACTGTCACTGGCCAATTGTTCTTCTGCACAGGAACCTCCGTTTCAACAATACAAAAACGATGAATGGGTAAACCAACAACTCGAAAAAATGAGCCTGGATGATAGAATTGCCCAATTAATGATGATTACCGTTTACCCGAAACAGAACGATGCGGCCAAAGCCATTTTTAAGCAGAGAATACAAGATTGGAAACCCGGCGGAATACTGGTAATGCAGGGCTCGCCTACAAAAAATGCCGATTGGATCAATCAGTTTCAGGAAGCTTCTGAAACACCTCTTTTGGTAGCTATCGACGGCGAATGGGGACCGGCTATGCGAACTGACAGCACAATTGTTTATCCATATGCGCAGTCGTTGGGCGCCGTGCAGGATACTTCCCTACTTTACCAAATGGGACAGGATTTTGCCAGCCAGTTAAAACGAATGGGAATTCAAATGAATTTTGCGCCGGTTGCCGATATCAATACCAATCCATTCAACCCGGTTATTGGTTATCGCTCATACGGAGAAGAAAAGCATAATGTAGCCAAAAAGTCGTGGATGGTGGCAAAAGGAATGCAGGATAACAATGTTATTCCGGTGGCAAAACATTTTCCCGGTCATGGCGATACCAAAACCGATTCGCATAAAACACTGCCGCTTATCCCGCATTCGAAAAGCCGCATCGACAGCATTGAAAGTTACCCGTTCAGGTATTTATCAGATAAAGGAATTGCAGGAATTATGTCGGGGCATTTAAATGTTCCGTCGCTCGATGATTCCGGAATAACCTCATCGCTATCGAAAAAAGTAATCACCGACTACCTAAAAGACGAGATTGGCTACAAAGGCTTTGTGGTTACCGACGCCATAACCATGAAAGGCGTACAAACCACCGCCGGAAGAGCCGAACTGGAAGCGCTGATAGCCGGAAACGACATGATCGAATTTGTTGATAATGTGAGCAAAGCTGTTGCAACCATAAAAGAAGCAATCGCCAATGGAGAAATTACTGAAGATGAGATAAACGAAAAGTGCAGAACGGTTTTGGCACTAAAGCGCTGGGTTGGATTAAACAACTATCAACCGGTGGATTTAAAAAATATTACTGCCGACCTTAACGCTCCCGAATACCAAGTAACCAAGCGAAAATTGATTAAAAAATCGATGACGGTTGTTGTAAATAACGACAGCACACTTCCGGTACAGGATTTGGAAAAACGCAACATTGCAACGATAATGATTGGTGGCGACCAAAAATCGGCTTACCAAAATATGCTGGCAAAATATACCGGCATGGATCATTTTTGGCTACCAAAAGATGCCACCGAAAGAACCTGGGCAAATCTTCGTCAGGAGCTGAGTAACTACAACTTTGTTATTGCCGGCATTACAGGAATTAATAAATACTCATCAAACGAGTACGGCATTTCTGAAATACAAAAACAAGCGGTTGCTGACCTGGTAAACGAACAAAACGTGGTATTTACGGTTTTCGGAAACGCTTATTCCCTAAGATACTTTGCCAACATCCATCATGCCGATGCCTTGATAGTGGCTCATCAGGATAATGAACTGACGCAGGAACTGGCTGCGCAGCTTGTTTTTGGAGCCTACAAAGCCAACGGTAAACTTCCGGTAACTTCCGACAGACGCTTTAAAGCCAGCGATGGATTGGTAGTTGAACCAAACAAAACTTTTTCGTACACCATTCCCGAGGAAGCCGGAATGAGTTCAGCTATTCTTAACCGCAAAATCGACTCGCTAGCCAATCTTGGAATTTCGGAAGGTGCATATCCCGGCTGTCAGGTTTTAGTTGCCAAAGATGGACAGGTGGTTTTTCACAAGTGTTACGGTTTTCAAACCTACGACAGCATTTACCCGGTAAACCAGGATAATATTTACGACTGGGCATCGGTTACCAAAGTTACCGGTCCGCTGCCGGCAATTATGAGATTAGTTGACGAGCGTAAAATGAACGTTGATGATAAGTTTAGTAAGTACTGGCCCGATTTTATTGGCAGCAACAAAGAAAACCTGAGCTTTCGCGAGATTTTAGCACACCAGTCGCGTTTGGCTTCGTGGATCGCTTTCTGGACCATGACCGTGCAGGAAGACGGTACTCTCGATAAAAAGGTGTTTAAAGATCATCCCTCGCCACAATTCAACGTTCGCGTGTCGGAACGTTTGTGTATGAACCACGATTTCAGAAAAACAATGTTCGATACCATCCGGACCTCTGATCTGCTGCCAAGAAGAAAATACCTGTATTCGGGACTAAGTTTTTACCTCTATCCGGATATCATTGAGAACCTGACCGGCACGCCATACGAATCGTATGTAAAAAACACGTTCTACCTACCTTTGGGTGCTCAAACAATAACCTTTAATGCCTACAAACACTTTCCGCTTAACCAGATTATTCCAACCGAATCGGATGATTTTTTCAGGATGGAGAAACTGCGTGGTTACGTACACGACGAAGGAGCAGCAATGATGGGCGGCGTATCAGGAAATGCCGGATTATTCGGTTCTACAAACGACCTTGCAAAAGTATTTCAAATGTATTTGCAAAAAGGATATTTTGGTGGCCGGCGTTATATCTCCGACTTAACGCTTAACGAATTTACACGCATGCAGTATCCTGAAAACAACAACCGCAGAGGGCTTGGTTTCGACAAACCCATGATCGACAACTATAAAAATGATCTGGAAGATGCCTATCCTGCAGTGTCGAGCAGCAAAAGCAGTTTTGGGCACAGCGGATACACCGGAACTTTTGCCTGGGCCGACCCCGAAAACGGGCTATTATACATTTTTATGTCGAACCGTGTTTACCCAACCCGCAATAACAGTAAACTCTACGAATTAAACATTCGCACGGCCATGCATCAGGCCATTTACGACAGCATTATCAAAAAATAAAAACGCTCCAACATCTTCCCTTAAAAAATGTTAACACCTGTCTGCTAGCGACCTGTTTTACAACATATCAACAAAATTCATAACTCCTATATTTCAACCACTTACATTTTATCACACCTCCTGTAATACACATAATTTTGCTCATGTGTTATAACATTTAACAATACCTGTTCGTGATGCTTTCATTATTAAATTATTAATTATAATTTTAAAGCACGTTCTTTATAAATACAATAATTATTAATTAATACCACAGCGATATGGAAAAAAAGATAACATTTAACGAGCTGCGTAAAATTAAAGACAGCTTGCCTGACGGTTCAATTGCACAAATAGCGCAAGAATTTGAATTAAGAGAAGAAACCGTCAGGAATTATTTCGGAGGCGCTAATTACACAGATGGAAGAGCAGTGGGAATACACATGGAGCCGGGACCAAATGGAGGAATTGTTCTCTTAGACGATACGGCAATTTTGGAACGAGCGCAGCAATTAGCTGGCGCAGCGGTTTAAAGAGAAAAAAATAAAAATATTTAAGAAACTGTCCTATATTTATGGGGCAGTTTTTTTATGTCAATTATATCTAAACCATTACCTCATGAAGAAATTTACATTTTTTATTTCATTGGCTTTTCTAAGCATCTTATTTAGTTCGTGTGAAGCGCCCTGGCAACCGCTGTTTAACGGCGAAAATCTCGATGGTTGGGAAACCTACATCGGCACTCCGCTTACCGGTTTCGAACACATTCACGAACAGGCCAAACCCGAGAACGTTTTTAAAGTTGTTGATGTTGATGGAGAAAAGCTCATTCACATCACCGGAGAAGTAAATGGCTCGTTGGCTACTGTCGACACTTTTGCCAACTACCACCTGGAATTAGTCTTTAAATGGGGCGACCAGGTTTACACCACCCGAAACAGCGGACTTCTGTATCATAGTTTTGGAGAATTTGGCGAAGCGCTGGGCACCTGGATGACCAACATTGAGTGCCAGCTAATGCACGAAAACATGGGAGACACCTACCTGATGAACAATACCTGCTGCGAAACTGAAGCAAAACAAACAGACGAAGGTTTCCAGTTTTCAAAAGGTGGGGAACTCACCCAATTTGGAAAAGACTTTAACGGTCCCGGAATTAAAAAAGCTGTTGCTGCCGAGAATCCAACAGGCGAATGGAATACCGTTGAACTATACAGTTACGGACGTACTACCGTGCATTTGGTTAACGGACAAGTTACCATGGTAAACACAAACACCGGAGTTTACAATGATGGCAATATTCGCCCACTGAGTTCAGGAAAAATTCAGCTACAGTCGGAAGGCGGTGATTTATTTATAAAATCAGTCAGGATAAAACCCATTAAGGAAATTCCAGCCGAAATCCTTCAATAAAAAAATACTTTATACCCGTTTCTTTGACAAACGGGTATATTTTTGCGCAAATTTCAGAGATTGTTTTGGTTTTATTGTTTAGAAATATTAGGAAGTATTTTTTACTTAGACAAGGCAAAGTTGACGTGAAATGAGCGAAGTGAATTCGTGAATTACCTTAAAAATAAACAATGCAATGAACAATAGCACTAGCTATTTAAGAAAGTTTTGCAGCAGGATAAGTGAAAAAGACAAGTAATAGAATAAATGGATAAATTTAATACAGTCTCTTAAACGAATACAAAAAATATGAGTGGTAAATCTTTACGTGAACAGTTAACCGTTAAAAACACCGTATTGGGTGTACAGTTCTTATTTGTGGCCTTTGGCGCTACGGTTTTGGTGCCGCTACTTGTTGGTATCGACCCGGCCGTTGCACTTTTTACTGCCGGAATTGGCACACTTCTTTTCCACCTGATTACAAAAGGTAAGGTTCCGGTATTTCTCGGAAGTAGCTTTGCATTTGTAGCTCCAATTATTGAAGCCACCAGGTTGTATGGCTGGCCCGGCACGCTCTCAGGAATTATTGCTGTAGGTATAGTTTACGGCGTTGTTTCTGCACTGGTAAAATTACGCGGAATCACCTTTGTTGAACGCCTGTTTCCGTCGGTAGTGGTTGGCCCCATCATTTTGCTGATCGGGTTATCACTGGCATCAACAGCGGTGGATATGGCCAAAACCGATTGGGCTCTTGCAGTAATAACATTGGCAACTGCAGTTTCAGTGGTTATTTTCGGTAAGAAAATGCTGAAACTGATCCCGATCTTCATCGCCATTGCAGTGGGTTATATTGCCGCACTTATTTGGGGAAAAGTTGATTACTCGGTTGTACAGGACGCAAATTGGATAAGCATACCCGAATTTACTGTTCCAAAATTTAGCTGGCAGGCCATTCTGTATATGGTTCCGGTGGCTATTGCACCAATTATCGAACACGTTGGCGATATGTACACCATTGGTGGTGTTTGCAATAAAAACTTCATTGAAAAACCGGGGTTGCACCGCACCTTACTCGGCGATGGTATTGCCACTGCACTGGCCGGATTTTTTGGCGGTGTACCAAACACTACCTACTCTGAAGTTACCGGCGCTATTACACTTACAAAAGTTACCAACCCGTTTATCCTGCGTATTTCGGCTATCACAGCAATTGTATTTGCGTTTGTGGGCAAAATTAGCGGTCTGCTGGAAACCATTCCACAGGCAGTTCTCGGCGGCATAATGTTGTTGCTTTTCGGAATGATCGCATCGATTGGTATAAAAACGCTTGTAGACTCGAAAACCAACATGGGAGAAACCCGCAACCAGGTAATTGTTTCGCTGGTACTTACTATTGGTATTGGCGGTGCTGTAATTCAATACGGAACTTTCTCGCTGGCCGGAATTGGTTTGGCAGCTGCAGTTGGTATTATTCTGAATTTGCTGCTACCGGCAACTAAAAAAGAAGATTAACAATGAGTTTCGGGTAGCGAGTTGCTAGTTTCGAGCTATAAAAAAGGCTCCGATCTTTTCATATGAATCGGAGCCTTTTTTCGTTTACAAATAATCAAAAGGATGGCATCTGTATGAGTAGAATTATAAACAGATGCCATCCTTCTTTTTGTAATAAATTCTGGCTACTTAATTTTATAAGCCATAAGAGCTTCTCCGTGTCGGATATAAAGCACGCCGTTGGCAACTACCGGATGCGAAAAATGCTCCTGGCTTCCCATTGTAACTTTAAATAAACCGCCCTGCGTAAGTTTACCGTTTTCGTAATTAAAAAGGCGTACATCGCCATTCGTACCATAAACGATAAATTTATTATCGGCAAAAATAATACCCCCAAATGAAGATCTTATTTTATCAAGAACTGCCCCTGTTGCCGGATCAAGAATATTCAGGTATTTATTCTCGGTGGTAACAAACAACTTATTATCGTGCAAAATATAACCACCCATATCATTTTTCACATTTTCGTTGGTCCACACTTCTTTTACACTGCTCCCGTCTGCTGAAAGCTCCAGTTTTATGGCACCTTTACCATTATCGTCGTTGGTAATAACGTACAAATACGGAGCCTTATAAACCGGCGTGTTTGCATGGTCTCCATCGTGACGAATGGCGATGTCGTATTTCCATAGTAAATCCCCGGTTTCGCAATCAACACCAAAAACGTAATGTCTTGATGTGGATACAAAAACTTTGCGCGAAGGCAGATTCACAAGAATTGGCGAAACAAAATGGGTGGTGTCGCCGGTGGCTACCGATGTCCAGATTGTTTTTCCGGTAAAGCGGTCTAGTTTCGCAACATTAATTTCGGTTCCTCCGGGGAAACAATAAACCGCATTCTCATCGGTAACTACCGATTCTGCATAACTAAATTCATTCATATAACCTTTCAGGTCGTTTACCATGTCAACAGCCCACAGTTCTTTTCCGGTATTCAGATCAAAACAGGCCAGCCGCCCGGTGCCCGATGTTGCATAAACCATATTACCCACAACAGTTGGAGTTGATCTTGCACCCGGGAATCGGGCTGAGAATCCGTCTCCCACAAATGATTTTCCGTTTGGCGTTTTCCACAAAAGATTCCCTTTTAAATCGAAAGCAAAAAGGGTGCTGATCCCATTCTCTACTCCGATAATAAGTAATTTATCAGAAGTTATAACAGGGGCCGCGTAACCGGGGCCAAGCGTTTCGGTCGACCACAATAGTTGCGGACCATCCTCTGGCCATTCAGATAATAATCCGGCTTCGGAATACTTTCCGTCGCGATCAATACCACGCCACTGATGAATAGTTTGGGCAATTGCAAATTGACTGATAAACAATAAGACAATCAGACAGAATAATGAATTGATTTTTTTCATTTTCGGTTATTTAATTTTCGGTTTGTTGACAGAGTGCTGACTCATGCGAATATAAATAAAAAACATAACAGACCATGTTAACGCGTTCTTAATCACTTCAGCAGAAAAAAGACTCCGATAAAAATTTTCAGAGCACTACTCAAGTTAATTTGCCTCCTTTTTTTCGGGCAGATAACGCCAAAATCGTCGGGGCATGTGCTGGCGTTGTAATTTCAGATTTTTGCGTTCCTCAATATTGATGTGTTTAAAATACGAACGCCAGAGTTTTTGATAAAAATCTTCGCCCTCATGCAGCAACTCCTCTTTCACCTGTCCATTATAGGCGTTAAACTGTTTTTTTGTGAGCACCACTTCCTCAACCTTTTCGTTGCCGTATAAAATACCATAATTACGCCGCAAATCGTAGATCAGCCAGCGCTGGTCGGTAAATCGTTTTTGGTAGTGATTGATGATTAGCGGAATGACATCGTATTTTGGATCGATACCACAAAAATACATCCGGTCCTTGGTGCGCTGAAACCGTACAAACTGCATCATGCGCATGGCTTCTTTTTTCACCTTTTGCGATGTTTGGATGATATGCAACACGTCAGGATCGCCATAATCGGTTTCCAGGTTCAAATGTCCGCTGAACATGCGACGTAAAAAACGGTAGATCTTCATTTCAATGCCCAACTCTTCCGACAAATAAGCATAAAACAACAGCTGCTTGTTTTTCCCCGATAAGTGTTTCTGAATACCTTTCCAAACCCGCCCGGCTTTTTTCGGATTGGTAGGAATATCAATGCTTTCAACAAAAAGATAGCGCTGCTCGCCATAACGCGAACAAATATCAACCGGAAAATCTTTCCGGCTGTAACAATCGAAGACGCAGGTTAAAAAACCCTCAAAAGTATTATCGTAGGTGTATATTTTCATGGAATCTTCAGAACATTAATTTTTAGAAATTTCATCCCCCTCACTCCTTCGTCGCGATTCCCCCTTCGAAGGGGGATTAAGGGGGATGATTGTAAGCCATCAAACCTGCCACTTTTTAGCGACTAGTGCAACATTGGCAGCACCGGCTTAAAATCGGTAAACAATGCCAGTTGTGTATCCAACGATTTTTTGTACTTCGAATTCATTTCACAAAGCAATTTATGTCTTAGACGTTTGGGTTCCCACCCCATCCCCGGAGATGGCAACTCGTTACAAGTGATAAAGTATTTGGCCCGTTTCATCACTATTCCCAGTTTTTTAAGGTGCAATGAATTTAGCCGGCGGTGTTTGCGCGCCAGTACAATTTTTTGTGCCGATTGCACCCCAATTCCCGGAACCCGAAGGATCATTTCGTAATCTGCCCGGTTAATATCCACCGGAAACAGGTGCATGTTGCGCAGGGCAAAACCGAGTTTTGGATCAATGTCGAGATCAAGAAAAGGCTGGTCTTCACTTAAAATCTCCTCGGCTTCAAAATGATAAAAGCGCATTAACCAATCGCTTTGATACAATCGGTTCTCGCGCACCAACGGCGGCCGATTAATCGCAGGCAAACGCTCATCGTAACTATTCACGGGTAGGTAACCCGAAAAATAAACGCGTTTCAGATTTTGATTTTTGTACAACCCCGACGACAGCAAAATAATCTGCCGATCAGTTTCAGGCGTAGCTCCAACAATCAATTGCGTGCTTTGTCCGGCCGGAGCAAAACGCGGTGCAGTCCGGTACTTTTTGCGTTCTTCTTTCGCCACAAGAATCGAATCGCGAATCTGTCCCATTGGCGTAACAATATCGGGGTAGTTCTTTTCCGGCGCCAGTTTTTTCAGGTTCGGCTCAGTCGGGATTTCCATATTTACACTCAGCCGGTCGGCCCAAATACCAGCCTCCTGAATCAATTCTCTACTCGCTCCCGGAATAGCTTTCAAATGAATATAACCATTATAGTTCTCTTCGTTACGCAGCTTTTTAGCTACCAACACCATTCGTTCCATGGTGTAATCCGGATTTTTAATTACACCCGAACTCAAAAACAATCCCTCAATATAGTTTCGGCGGTAAAAACCAATGGTAAGATCCACAATTTCCTGTGCCGTAAAAGTTGCCCTCGGACGATCGTTTGTGCGACGGTTGATACAATATGCACAATCGTAAATACAGTTGTTGGTCATTAATATTTTAAACAGGCTGATACAACGCCCATCTTCGGTAAAACTGTGGCAAATGCCGCACGCCACACCGCTGCCAATTCCTTTGCTGGTGTTGGCCCGGCTACTTCCACTCGATGCACACGACACATCGTACTTTGCCGCGTCGGATAATATTTTCAGTTTTTCATGTACTAATTCGTTCACGCTACTCAATCAATTTTTATTATTAATCACCTGTTCTGTCAAAAAAATCCCCGACAAGCGCCGGGGATCAGGAACCTCTAGTTCAATTTGGGATTAAACACTTAGGAACATTAAGGAAATATGTTGAATTATTCTAACCTATTTGATAATTATATTATCATTTATGCGATAATAAATTAATCATTTATTTTTAAACTACAAGAATCTTTTTACTTTTGAAGAAAATATTTTCAACCGGATGAATTATTTTGGCAAGAATATCAAGCTGTTACGCAAGTACAAAAAACGCACTCAAAACGAAGTAGCTACAGCACTGGAATTAAAACGAACTACTGTTAATGCGCTCGAAAATGAGATTAGCCAGCCAACCGTGCCACACCTTCAATCCTTTTCCAAATATTTTGGAATTGCGATTGACACGATGATAAATATCGATTTACAGCAACTATCGGAGAGTCAGTTTACCGACCTGCAAAATGGGTTTGATGTGTTTATACGTGGCTCTAATCTGCGGGTAATTGCCACCACTGTTGATTCGGATAACAACGACAATATTGAATTTGTAAACGAAAAAGCCAAAGCCGGTTATGTAAATTGTTTTGCCGACCCGGAATACATAGGGAAACTGCCGGTTTTTCAATTGCCATTCTTATCGAAAGAAAAAAAATACAGGGCCTTTACCATCGAGGGCGAATCGATGCTGCCTATTCCTGCCGGATCGATTGTTATTGGCGAATTTATACAGGATTTCTACAATATTAAAAGCAACGAAGCCTATATTATTGTTACCCGCGACGAGGGCATTGTTTTTAAAGTGGTTCAGAATAATATCGATACCGAACGATCGCTACACCTGGTTTCGCTGAACAAAGCATTTGCCCCCTACTCCATAGCCGTTTGCAATATTACCGAAGTTTGGAAATTTGTGTGTTACCTGAACACCAGTATTCCCGAACCGGAATCGGACATTAACCTGCTAATGAAACAAATGGACGACATGCAACAGGCCATCAAAAAACTTGAATCAAAAATTGACTAATACAGAAGAAACTACTTTCCTTTCCCTTTCGTAATCAAATTAAAAAACCGGAAAATGCACAAAGCTCTATTTTTCAGCAAAACAGAAAGCAACCAGGTTAAGTGCGAACTTTGCCCGTGGAACTGCATTTTATCCGACGGGCAAACAGGTAATTGTAAGGTACGCACCAATCATAGCGGCGTTTTAATTACCGATGTGTATAACAAAGTGGCTACTCTCGGTTCCGATCCCATTGAAAAGAAACCACTTTATCATTTTTATCCGGAAAAGAACATTTTATCGGTTGGAGAAGTGGGCTGTAACCTGCATTGCAGCTTTTGCCAGAATCACCGGATTTCGCAATGCAATGCCTCTGAATTTTCCGGTTTTCATAACATCAGTGCCATGGAAATTGTTGAAGAGGCCCTGAAAACATGGAACAACATTGGTATTGCGTACACTTACAACGAACCTTTTACTTTTTATGAATTCTTATTGAAGACCGCGCAACTGGCCCATTCAAAAGGATTAAAAAATGTTGTGGTTTCCAACGGGTACATTAATGAAGAACCACTAAAAAAAGTGTTACCATTTATCGATGCCTTTAATATCGATCTGAAAGCTTTCTCCGACGACTTTTATAAAAAACACACCAAAGGGAAATTGCAACCGGTTTTAGATACGCTTAAACAAATTGCAGAAAGTCCGGCCCATCTTGAAGTGACCACTTTAATCATTCCCGGATTGAACGACAACACCACTGAGTTTAAAAACATGGTAAACTGGATAGCTACCGAATTGGGTGAAAATGTGCCACTCCATCTTTCGCGCTACTATCCGCAATATAAGCTGGATGCTCCCGCCACTCCAATAGAAACATTGATAAAACTGTACGATCTGGCCAAAACGCAACTGCAACATGTTTACCTGGGAAATGTTAGCGACGAAAAACGATCGACTACCTATTGTCCGAACTGCAAAACTCCACTTATTTCCAGAAACCGCTACAATACCAAAATTCGGATTCTTGATGCTGAAGGAAAATGTAAAAATTGCAGAACTTTATCGTCAGTAATTATTTAGCAAGCATTTCATAAAGAACACCTTCGCGCAACGCAAAATCAGTTTGAACAATCTGCTTTACCCCAATAGCAGAAATTAGTGTTTCAATTAAAATTACTGCCGGCACAATCAGGTCTACACGCACATAGTCCATTCCTTTTATTTGCAAACGCTCATTGCGGGTAGACTGTAACAACTTTTCGTAAACTGTATAAAATTCCTCCGGCGAAACAACTTGTGTTACCCGTTGTTTTTCGCCCGGCCTCACCTCATCAATCATATCGGCAATGGTATCAAAAGCGCCGGAGCAACCAATTAAAGTTTCCACATTTTTATCACAACAGTTCTGAATTGATGTTTGATGTTCTGTTGCAAAATACTTTTGAAGTTCACGAACCTCCTCTACTGTTATCGGATCAGAAAGATTGAATGAGTTAATAACCCGCGACATGCCTGTTGGCCGGCTTTCTTTCCAAAGAATTGCCTCCTTGTGGGTTAATATCAGCTCGTTGCTGCCTCCGCCAATATCAAGAATTACTGAAGGGAATTCAATTTTTCGGAATGCCAGTAAAACGCCTTTAAAAATCAATTCTGCCTCGCGCTCGCCTGAAATAATTTCAACAGCACAACCACAAACCTTTTCAATTGCCGCCACAAATTCGACCTTATTCTCGGCAGTGCGTACAGCCGACGTTGCAAACACCCTGATCTTATCAACGGCAAAAGAATCCATCACCTTTTTATGCGCCGTAAAAGCAGTAGTGGTACGCATTGTGGCTTCCTCGCTTATCTGGTTATCCCTTATTTTTCCGTCGCCAAGTTTTACCAGTTGCTTGCTTTGGTGCAATATTTTAAAATCAGCACCAGCCATTTCGGCAATAAGCAGGTTGCAGGTATTTGTTCCTAAATCGATAACGGCAATGCGCATAAAATAATTTTGAAATGTTGAATGGCGACAAATTAAGACACCTTTGCTATAATATCCAAAGCTTTTCTACTTAAAACATATTCTGCAAATAATAGTTTCTCGTAGATGGCGGAGATTTAGTTTATTGTAATTTGCGTTCTGCGAAAATCTGCGTTATCAGCGAGAAATAAATTTCAGGAATTATATCGATTATACTATTTTGCAACTTAAATGCAACAGCAACTGAAACAAAAAATACAATCGCTGGGGTTTCTCGACCACGCTATTCTTCCGGTTTCGTCTTTACAGGAAGAAGAACCGCGACTGAAAACCTGGCTCGAAAACAACATGCACGGCGAAATGGGCTATATGAACCGGAACATCGATAAGCGCCTGAATCCTTCGTTGCTGGTTGAAAATGCCAAAACAATTATTGTTGTGCTGCTGAATTATTTCCCTGAAGCAACACAGGAAGATCCAACCGCACCGGTACTTTCGAAATACGCTTATGGTACCGATTATCATTTTGTAATGAAAGACAAATTGAAGAAACTACTTCAGTTTATTCAGGAAGAAATATCGCCTTGCTCAGGTCGTCCCTTTGTCGATTCGGCCCCGGTTTTGGAGCGTGCCTGGGCACGAAAAGCAGGTTTGGGCTGGACAGGGAAAAACAGCAATATAATTTCTCCCGAACATGGCAGTTTCTTTTTTATCGGGGAACTTATCATCGATATTGAACTGCCTTATGACGACCCGAAACCGGTGCGCGACCATTGCGGACGATGCACAAAATGTATTGATGCCTGCCCCACAAAAGCCATTGTTGCCGATCGCGTGGTTGATGCCCGAAGATGTATATCGTACCAAACCATTGAAGTGCGCGGTGATATGGATTCCAACCTGAAAGGACAATTTGAAAACCGGGTGTTTGGCTGCGATATTTGCCAGGATGTTTGCCCCTGGAATTTAAAATCGGAACCACACAACGAAGCAGGATTAAAACCTCATCCTAAACTTTTAACGCTACAGAAACAGGATTGGGAGAATATAGAACGCCCGCTGTTTAACGCGCTTTTTAAAAACTCGGCGGTTAAACGAACGGGGTATAAAGGATTAAAACGTAATCTAAATTTTTTAAGAAATAACGAAGTTTAACTGCTACATTACCTCGGAATAAAACTTAAACAGTCTCAGAAGCCAGCATTTCTGAGGATGATTTTACTCGTCGAAATGACATTCCGATTCTTCGTGTTGCCATAAAATCGTAATATCGGTTAGTTCATCTTCAAAATTAGTTCTATTACCCAATTCGTCCCCGCTACAGTTCTTTACAGTTGAAACATAATTAGCCGCCGGATTACAATTCCCATTATAAAATACTGCCTCTCCTTTATAATTAGCCATAACATAATAGGCATATTCATCTTGGCTCATATCATCGATCTCTGCCTTTAGCCAGGCTAACTCTTCAACCGGATCTGACACATTACATTTATTTTCAAATGAGTTGTCATCATCATCGCATGAAACCAGAGTCAAAAACACAACAACTATTGCCATTCCTAAAGGACTAAAAAATTTTTTCATGATTTTTGTATTTTTATTTAATACTGCATAGATGTGTATTGATACGTTTTGGTTGCTTACCGCTATAGAATTATTAAAAAAATTACCCCCAGTAAATGAAAAAAACATTTACGATAATCAGAATTTAAGTAATAATCTGTCATGCTATTTTAGGAAAAGTCAGTCCTCAACTCCAAGGTCGCCGTCCTACGACGAAAAGATGCTCTCCTACACCGAAAAAAACTGCTCCTACAAAGGTAAAAAATCGTCCTACACCCAAAAGTATACGTCCTACGCCAGAAGAACTATCTTCCACACTACATTTGTCTTGCCCTACATATGTAGGGCGAGCAATTTAGAATGCAGAGACAGTTATGTCAAGCAAATTTCTACCATTATATCCTTGGCAACCATTTTTTTTGCAAAGATACATAAGTGAAGAACCGAAGTTTTTTCTTAAAACGGCTTAATCGTAATCGTATACCTTTTTACATTGGGTCGCACTCGGTACTTTTGCAACTGCCTGATAGCTGTTCCACCAACTCCCGACACTTCGTAATCCACATTCAAAATAGTATTAGAGGCCTCCTCCAACTGGTAAGTGTACATGGCCCGCGACAAGTTATCGGTGGTGTATTTATGCAAACTAAAATTCAAGAGGTCATCCCCGTTAATCGTTAATCCGTGTCCCTCTCCGTTATGCACCTGTAGCCAGCGCACATCGCTGCGGTTGCCGTATTCCTGCGGAATGATATAGGGCACGTACATTGAGTCGGCAGTAGATTGATAAAGCCCCACTTTTGCGCCTGTTTTGCGGTCGGTGTAGTTTTCAAACGGGCCGCGGCCATACCACTGCACATGGTTAAAACTTTTTGGCAACTGAAACTGCAAGCCTACCTTTTGCAACATCTCGGGCATTGGCCCGTGCGGAATTATTTCCTGCTCCAGTTGTATGCTTCCATCGGCAGAAAATACCCAGGTTTGTTTTTGCTCGAATGCCGAATAAAAAAACCACTGGTCTTTTCGTTTGGCCGGATCGAGGCTGGAGTTGGCAAATACATCCATCTTCAAAATCACCGCATTGTCGTTTACCTGAAGCAGGTTATATTCTTCCACTTCGGGTAACAGGTCCCGCAATCCTAAAGTGCGTAGCTGGTTATCGAGACTTCGTCCCAGCCCCGGCGTAAGGTTAGTGCGGCCAACCATATTACCTCCCCACGGATCGATATCGTTGGCCAGCGGAGCTCGCCAAACCATAAAATCAGGCCCGCTTTCGAGGTACTCTGTGCCTTTATATTTCAACGAAACAAACTGTCCGCTTTTTTTATCAATGGTATAATTAAAATCGTTGGCACTTATGCGGATGTAATTTTCATCTTCTGTAGCAGTAACTTTACCGTGATTCTCTTCATCGTCAACAAAATAAAAATCGGTAGGTACAGCAAACTGTTCCCAGGCAATTTCGTGGCCTTTTGGTGCCCAGTTCAGGTCTTCTTTTAACAGAAAAGAAACTTCCAGTAAACACTCTGTTGTCGATTCTATTCGTGGCCGTCGGTAATCAATCGTAACTTCCCCGGTTTCGTCTGCCGGAATATCGCAATTAAAAAATCCGCGCTGACTGGGTTTTCCGTCTACCTTAATTTGCCAGAATCCTTCTAACTCATTTAAATTCTTAAAATGATGACGATTGGTAATTTTCAATACGCCGTTTTCAATATCAATGGCTTCAATTTTTACCGGCTGTCCAGATCGTTTGATTTGATTGATTTCGGGTTGAACCGTTCTGTCGGGCCAGACAATTCCGTAAGTTCTTCCGCCCAACCCAACAGCATAAAAATCACCGTCTTTTTCATCTTTCTCAAAATTCAGATGCAGTACCAGCCCATCTTTTTCCTTCTCTATATTATTGATATTCACAGCCCGGTTAAATACCCGCACATCATCGATCACCATTTTCGACAAACGCCCCGAGTGTTCGCCCTGGTCCTGATTTTCGGCCTCGCGACCAATACAAAGCGGGAAAGGTGTAGAGCTGATATTTCCAGAAAATGAAGTAGTGGCTACCCGTCTATTATTGATGTAAAGCCGCAGTTGACGACCGTTGTAGACGCCGGAAATGCGGTGCCAGTTTTCGTAAAAATTAGGATCAATTTTTGCTTTAGCCGAAATACGTTCGTTCCCAAACACATAAAATTCAAGCGTCTCCGAATCAGACATTTGAATACCATAACCGCATGATCCTTTGGCCAGAAATACGTTAGGCTGTGGAATTTCGGATGGCTTCACCCAAAAATCAAGCGTCAATTGATTTCCTTTAATGTCTAGACTTGGATCGCGGTAAAACTCCACCCAATCATCGTGCCCCGAGAATTCCAGTCCCCAGCCATAAACACCTTGCTGAAACATCGGACGTCCCATAATTTGCCCGTCGTTTTTTTGTGGCGAGAGATCGGGCAAAATCCAGCGTGGTGTTTTTATTCCGGGGCTGATCCAGTCCCAAATGGCACCTCCTGCTAAACGCGGGTATTTCCAAATGTATTCCCAGTATTCGTCCATGCCGCCGAGACCATTTCCTGTTGCGGCCAGGTACTCGTCCATAAACGATGCCCGCATATCGTTGGCAGGCAAAACTTTTCCCTGTGCCAAATTCCTATAATCCACCGGAGTCCAATAACGCGGTCCCACCAAATCCTCGAAAGGTATGTAAAATGTATTTCCGCCGTACATCCACGCCGGGCGGCTTGGATCAATCGCCTTTCCGGTTTTAATTACTTCGTTTATATTTTGTCCGCTGCCCGATTCGTTTCCGGCACTCCAAACAATCACTGCCGGATGATTGCGGTCGCGATACACCAGTTTGCGCGAACGGTCGCGATACATTTCGGTCCACTCCGGCTTTTCCGAAAGTTGAGTATTGCTATGTGCCTCATCGCCAACCTCATCAAAAATATACATGCCCAGTTCATCGGCCAAAGCAATATATTCGGGCGTTGGAGGATAATGGCAGGTCCGCACACAATTGATGTTGTGCTGTTTCATCAGTAACAAATCCTGTTTTAAAGTTTTCAGCGGCACTGTCTGTCCGTGCTCGGGATGATGCATGTGGCTGTTTACACCATTTAGTTTTACAGGAACGCCATTCACAGTTAGAATCTTATCCTTGTACTCCACCTCGCGGAAACCAATTTTTTGCGTAAACGTTTCTGAAACTTTTCCGTTGGCATTTTTTAGTTGAACCAGCAGGATAAACAAGTTTGGAAACTCAGCCGACCACTGCGGCGGATCAACCACCAAAGTCGACATCTGTATCTTTACATTTCCCATTGAATCAACGTCAAATTCCTGTTGAAGCGATCCGTCTTTTAAAATTGAACGGCCTTCAAGATCGTAAACACCAACCATGATTTCGCCCGATTCTGCTTCCGGTAATTGATTTTGAATATGGGTTTCCACCGTCAAGGTTGCATTCTTATAATTTTCATCAAAATCGGTGGTTACATAATAATCGTGGATAAAAGTTTTTGGTTGGGCATACAATTTCACATCGCGAAAAATACCCGACAAGCGCCACATATCCTGGTTTTCGAGGTACGATCCATCAGAAAAACGGATCACCTGAACAGCCAGATCGTTTTCTCCTTTTTCTATGAATGGCGTTATATTAAACTCGGCCGGTTCAAATCCACCCTGATTGTAACCAACCTGATGACCATTCACCCAAATATAGGAAGCCGATTTTATACCTTCGAAACGTAACATCACTTCTTTGTCTTTCCAGCTTTCAGGAACAGAAAATTTCTTTTTATAGCATCCGGTTGGATTGTAATAATCAGGGATATTAGGCGGATCACTCTCAAACGATAATCTAACATTTCTGAACTTCGGATGCCCGTAGCCTGCCATCTGCCAGTTTGAAGGGACTTTTATACCGTCCCATCCTGCCACATCAAAACCGGGCTGCCAAAAATCTTCCGGCACCTGTTTGGGCGTTTCTACCCATTTAAATTTCCATTGGCCGTTTAGCAATTGGTAATTCTCGCATTTCCGCGGCATGTTCTGAATGGCATCCTCTGCCGATGAATAAGGAACATGAAAAGCATGTGGGGCATTTTGTCCTTTTTCGAAAACGGCCGGGTTTTGCCAATCGTTCGGAAGGAAGTCAACTTGCTGCGAAAAAGAACTGAAAAAGAATGTGAGAATAAAGAACAAGGTCGTCACTAGTTTCATCATAATTGTTGTTTGTCCGATTGTTACCGTTAAAAATACTTCTACTTCACGAAAAATACCAGAAACATCAAATCTTTAACAGTAAAAATAGAAAATTTGATAATCCTGAATCAAACCGAAAAAGTACGATTTAGTAACTTTGTCTCTCAAAATATTTATCATGAAACCGATACTTCTATTATCTATTCTATCTATTGTTCTTCTATTTGGCTGTAGTTCTTCCGGGCAAAAAACAGCCGACAAAACACCTGTCGTAAAAACCTTAAATGACGATGGTGCATGGTGCTGGTTCTCTGATCCACGAGCTATTTACACCAACGACGGACAAATTATTACCGGCTGGGTAAAAAAAGACGGATCGATAGAAGTGGCCACATTAAATATTGAAACCGGAGAAGCAAAATTCAATAACATTTATTCGAAGTTTGAATTTGACGATCATGATAATCCGGCCTTTACACTGCTCCCTAATGGCAATATCTTTACCATGTATGCCTGGCATGCCACCGATAAAGGAGTAATTAGCAATACCACCACAAACGGCACCGATATTGAAAGTTTTGGTAAGAATGTGGTATTTAAACCAAAAACAGAAGAGTTGCTTAAAAATTTTCCACGCGAAACCTACACTTATGCCAATCCTTTTGTGCTAAGCAAAGAGGATAATAAACTGTTTGTTTTTGGGCGCTGGATAGGTTTTAAACCCAACCTGATTATTTCGAAGGACAACGGTAAAACATGGAGCGAACAGTATGTGGTAATGAGTGATGTTCCGTTTACTCCCAACAACCGACCTTACGTAAAATATTATTCCGATGGAAAATCAAAAATCCATATGATATTTACCGACGGGCATCCGCGTGTTGAGCCTACCAACTCGGTTTATTACTGCTATTACGAAAAAGGTGCATTCTGGAAAGCTGACGGTACAAAAATTTGCGATCTCGGCGGCCTGCCATTTCAGGTGAGCGATGCAACGGTAGTGTACAAAGCAGATGAAGAACACGGACGCGCCTGGATTTGCGATATCGTTGAAAAAGAAGGGATACCTTATATTTTGTATACCCGCCATCCGCAAGAGACAGATCATCGTTATTACTATGCCTGGTACAATGCAGAAACAAAAACATGGGAAGACCACGAAATTTGTAAAGCCGGAAAATGGTTTCCGCAAACACCCGAAGGTGAAACAGAGCGAGAACCGCACTATATGGGTAACATGACTTTCAATCCGAATAAACCCAACGAGATTTACCTATCGCGCGAAATAAATGGTGTTTTTGAAATTGAAAAACGTACGACTAACGATGGTGGAAACTCGTGGAAAATTGAGCCAATTACCCAAAATTCACGCCTCGATAATGTTCGTCCTTACATTCCGCGTTATCAACCAAAAGATGCACAAACAGTGGTTTTATGGATGGAAAACAACAAATACATTCATTACACCGATTACGATTGTAGCATTAAATACTATATTGAACCTTAGAAAGATTGAAAATAATCACCAGGCATCGATCCCAGGGATTTACGAATGATGATTAACGATTTTTGATTGTTGAAGGAATTTGCAGATTGAAAGGTCATGTGTCATTGAACATTTACAATTTGGCAATTTAACAATCTTAAGCAATGTACTCTAAAATAGTATCTTTTTACCTATTCTCTTTCCAAACAGAATTAAAAGTATAATTTTGCGTGTACGCCAACGGAAATCTAATACTAAAAAAATTATTTCATGAAACATCTATCAACTGCGGCCGTGGCACTGGCAATTCTGTTTTCAGCATGCACGGGTGGCAGTCAAAAATCAACTGACATTGAAAAAGAAAAGAACATGTTTACCGGAGCAAAAGGAGAGGTAAAAATTATGACCCTTGCCCCGGGACATTTTCATGCAGCTTTGGTGCAAAAATCGATGTACGACCAGGTTGATCCGGTTGTAAATGTTTACGCGCCTGACGGTGTAGATGTGGTGGATCATCTGAAACGAATTGAAGGCTACAATACTCGCGAAGAAAATCCAACAGCGTGGGTAGAAAAGGTTTATAAAGGCAATGACTACCTTGAAAAAATGCTGGCGGAAAAGCCCGGAAACGTAATGGTAACCGCAGGAAACAACGGAAAAAAGACCGATTATATTTTAAAAACGGTTGAAGCGGGAATCAATGTGCTGGCCGATAAACCGATGGTGATTTCGCCCGAGGAATTTCCGAAACTGGAAGAAGCTTTTCAGGCGGCTGAAGAAAACGGCGTATTGCTGTATGATATTATGACCGAGCGTCATGAAATTACAACCATGTTGCAGCGCGAGTTGTCGCAATTACCGGAGGTTTTTGGAACCTTGCAAAACGGAACAGCCGAAAATCCGGCGATCACAAAAGAAAGTGTGCACCATTTCTTTAAATATGTTTCGGGAAATCCGTTAAAACGTCCGGCATGGTATTTCGACACCCAACAACAGGGCGAAGGAATTGTAGATGTGAACACGCACCTTGTTGATTTGATTCAATGGGAAGCTTTCCCCGAGGTCATTCTTTCGAAAGAAGATGTAGAAATTGTTTCGGCCAAACACTGGTCCACTGATATTACACCGGAAATGTTTAAAAAATCAACTTCGCTTAATGAATATCCGGAGTTTTTGAAAAAGGATGTTGACGGAGATATTTTGAAAGTGTACTGCAACGGCGAGATCAATTACACACTAAAAGGCGTTCATGCCAAAGCATCGGTGATCTGGAATTTTGAAGCACCTGAAGGCGGCGGCGATACCCACTACTCGATTATGCGTGGCACAAAGTGTAATCTTGAAATTATTCAGGGCGAAGAGGAAGGCTACAAACCACAATTGTACATTGAGGCAACCGACGTTGATCCGATGGAATTTGCAGGAAGTCTGAACAATGCCGTTACAGGTTTGGCAGAAACTTATCCCGGAATTTCCGTGAAAAAAATTGGCGACAAAAAGTGGGTAATGAATATTCCTGAAAAATATAAAGTTGGTCACGAAGCACATTTTGGACAGGTAACTGAGAAATACCTGCAATACCTGATTGACGGTAAACTCCCGGAATGGGAAGTTCCAAATATGATCGTAAAATATTACACTACTACTGAAGGATTGAAAGCTGCAAGGCAATAGTTCTTTTAAAAATATTTAAACGAAAGCTGTTCTTATTTGGGCAGCTTTTTTTGTGACCAAAAAAAATTGAGGGTTGCACAAAAGTGAAACCCTCAATAACTATCAGCGCAAATCTGCTAAACCAGCGTTATCTGCGTTCTGATCTTTTATATGAATAAATTCAAATTCGACTGATCGGCTTCTTCCAGATAAGTAGCTACACCGCCAATTTCAACACCTTCCATCAGTTCTTCTTTGTCAACGCCCATTACATCCATCGACATTTGGCAGGCAATCATTTGAACACCGTTTTCCATGGCAGTCTGAAGCATATCTTCCAGCGAATCCACCTTTTTAGCCAGCATGCGCTTTTTCATCATTTTAGCGCCTACTCCCATCATATTCATTTTCGAGAGTTTCAGATCGCCGGCATCTTTGGCCATCATCGAGCCAAACATCTTGCTCATCATGTCTTTGTCAACTTGTGGTTTATCCGATTTCTTGATCACATTCAATCCCCAGAAAGTAAAGAACAAGGTTACTTTGCTTCCCATGGCAGCAGCACCGTTGGCAATTACCAGCGATGCCAGGGCACGATCCATATCGTCGCTAAAAACCACCATAGTTTTATTTTTTGATGGTACCGAACTCGTCTTCGAACTGTTTTCCTCTTGCTTTTTACCTTTTTCAATCAGGGCTTTTACTTTGCCCTTATCAGCAGAGACAGAAACCAGTTTATTGCCGGTCATGTTACACCACGACTTCACGTCGTTCATAAATCCCATGTCGGTGGAAATTTGCTCCAAACGCTCGCCGGGTTCAATGTTTTCAATTTCTTGTTTCAGCTTTAAAATCGGGCCGGGACACTGCAACCCACATGCATCAACCTGAATAGTTTTTACCGCTGCTCCTTCAACTACAACCTGCCCATTACTAGCTTTTCCGCGATAAATATGGTCGTTTTTGGTAATGTAGTTGGCCTCGAAAATATCTTCGTTACTTTGTTTACAAATGGAGTGCTCGTAGGTTTTGTAGCCACCACTGAGGTTGTAAACTTCGTTGAAACCCGACTGAGATAGAATGCGGCACGCAATGTAACCACGCAAACCAACTCCGCAGTAAACAATTATCTTTTTGTCTTTAGGCAGTTCATCCAATCGGCCACGTAAATCGTCAACCGGAATATTCACCGAACCTTCAATATGTCCCAATTCATTTTCGGCTTCTGTTCGAACATCAAGCAGCACAATATTATCCGAATGAAAGTTATGAATCTCATCCCAGCTTACAATTTTAAGTTTACCACCTACAATATTTTCGGCTGCAAAACCTGCCTGGTTCACCGGATCTTTTGCCGATGAAAACGGTGGTGCGTAAGCATGCTCAATATCCTGAAGATCGTAAATGCTGCCACCTTGTTTCAGAACAGTTGCAATAAGATCAATTCTTTTGTCCACTCCTTCGTAACCAATCATTTGCGCACCGTACAGTTTCCCGTTTTCGGGGTGAAAAAGGATTTTTAAAGTGTATGGCAAAGCATCGGGATAATAACCGGCATGAGACGCACCGTGAATGATATTTGCCGTGTAAGGCAACATCTCATTCTTCAGCGTTTTTTCCGGAATACCGGTTGATGCCACCGTAATATCGAATACTTTGGCGATTGCCGTTGCAATGGCACCTTTGTACTTGCGCGTATTTCCGCTAACAATGTTGTCTGCCACAATCCGGCCTTGTTTGTTAGCCGGGCCAGCAAGGTAGATATTGCTCAGTTTTCCTGTTATCGGGTGAGGGAAAGCCATGGCATCACCCAACACATAAATATTCTCGTCGTTGCTCTGCAAATATTCGTTGGCAATAATTCCGCCATTAGGTGCCAAATCTAATCCGGCTTCGCGAGCCAGTTTGTTTTCCGGTTTCACTCCGATAGATAGAATAACAAGATCAGTCTCAATCTGACGACCGGATTGTAAGGTAACATTCAACACGCCATTTTCGCGTTTAAATGACGTAACACCGTCTTTTAAGAAAAACTCCACTTGTTTGGTTTTCAGGTGCTGGTGCACTACTGCCGCCATTTCGTAATCAAGCGGTGCCATTACCTGTTTGGCCATTTCCACGATCGACACTTTCATTCCCAGATGATGCAGGTTTTCAGCCATTTCAAGTCCGATAAAACCAGCGCCAACCACCACTGCTCTTTTAGGCTGATTGTCGTTGCAATACGCTTTTACCTTATCGGTATCGGCAACATTTCGCAGCGTAAAAATCGATGGATCTTTAATTCCGGATATCGGTGGTTTGATCGGTTCCGCACCGGGCGACAATACCAGCTTATCGTAAGTTTCGGTATACTCCTCGCCGGTTTCCACATTGCGAACAACAACCGCCTGCTTGTCGCGATCGATCTTCACCACTTCGTTAAAAACCCGAACCTCAACGTTTAGGCGGGCTTTAAAACTCTCGGGAGTTTGCAAAAGCAATTTCTCCCGTTCTTTAATAACATCTCCGATATAATAGGGCAATCCGCAGTTTGCATAAGAAATATGCGCGCCACGTTCAAAAATTATTATCTCTGCCTGCTCGTCTAATCTACGTAGCCTGGCCGCCACTGTTGCACCGCCGGCAACTCCTCCAATGATTAAATATTTTGACATTTTCATATTATTATATATAGATATCTATATTTTTAGAGCACAAAAATATGTTTTTAACTTTTGCTCATTTCTAACACGATTAAGAGGTGAAGAAAATTAACACAAATTTATCAGTCAAAAATCATAAAAGGAACGCATAGGGAGAAGTGATAAAAACAAAAACAGCTCTCTCAAATTTGATTGAAAGAGCTGTTTCTCTTATAATTAATTCGCGAATCTATTTTACGGGCTTATCTACCACCAAGCGGTTCCGTTGGTTAGCTAATTTGTAAGCAACCGAAAACGCATACTGCGTAACTCTTTTCATTTTATAGAAATCGATTTTATCCAGCTCATCGGTAATTTCATGATAATCTTCATGCAGGCCGGTGGACAAACCAAGAATTGGTACGCCGTTTTTATAAAAGTGGTAGTAATCGCTGCGGGTTAAAAAGGCTTTTGTCAGTTCATCGCTCGGAACAAGACCAAGATCTTCGCAAACTTCATCGCTGATGTTCATAAGCTCGGTACTTTGCTTTCCTGAAACGATATATAAGCCATTTGGTCCGGCCAAACTTTTTGATTCTGAATCGACAACTTCCAACTCTTTCTCTGCCGATCGGCCGATCATATCGAGGTTGATATCAGCCAGGGTATTCTCCATCGGAATTACTGGGTGCTGCGAATAATAATCGGAGCCAAGCAGCCCTTTTTCCTCGCCAGTTACCCAGGCAAAAACAATACTGCGTTTAGGTTTCTTTTTCATGCTTTGAAAAGCCTCGGCAATTTCCAACAAAGCAACGGTTCCTGTTCCGTTATCATCGGCGCCGTTGTAAATACCACCTTCACCATCGGTTCCTAAATGATCGTAATGCGCCGTAAAAACAATACACTCGTTCTTTAATCCCGGATCGCTGCCTTCAACCATCGCAATAACATTTTTGCCTACAATTGTTTGGGTTGATTTAACCAGGTCTATTTCCGACGTCAGGTTGTTGATGGCAAATGATTTCGGGCTTTCGTTTTTGTTAATCTCTTGCTGCAACTCAGCCAAAGTTTTACCCGATCCTTCCAGCATTTTATCGGCCAACTCATCGGTGCCAAATATCAGCCTTATCGGAATCATGAATCCATCTTTGGCTCCCTTCAATTTCAGACTTCCGCCGGTAGCATATTTGCGTATACTTTCGATGTATTCGGTATTTGGATTCATTGGATCGTTCACCAAAACCAAAGCTTTTGCACCTCCCATCATTGCCCTCGACATTTTTTTCATTTCGGTATCCATGTCAGGCTCTGTTCCTTCTTTTGCCTGTTCGAGCGTGCGGGTCATCACCAGCACAATTTTGTCTTTTAAATCCAGGTGTTTTGTGTCGTTATATTTTGTTTCCTCGTTGTACCAGCCATAACCGGCAAACACCACATCGCCCGAAATAGTGTCGTTTTTTGCAGGTCCTCCTAACGAGAAGATATCTTTGGTTGTATAAGTAACATTTCCGTTGGTGTCTTTTAAACTTAGTACAGTTTGGTCGAGATCCGGCGTTACAGCTTCCATTTCAATATTCTGGAAATAGCCATCAACTCCGGGAGTCAAGCCCATTTTTGCACACTGAGATTTGAGGTAATCTGCAGCAAGGTCAAGTCCCGGCGTTTCGGTAAAAAAATCGCGCCCACGCAAATTGTCGCTGGCTATAAATTCCAGATGCGCTTTCAGGTCATTCTCGGTAATCGTTTGTAATTCCTTTTTTTGCGCAACAGCCACAATTGAAACTGCCACACAAAACAGTGTGAAAAGTAGTTTGGTGTTCATGTTTTTAGGTTTTATATATTATGATTAAAATTCTACGTCTTCTCTATTGGCCAAATCAAAACCTACCAAAAAGCAAAGATCGGCAACACGCTTTATTTTTTTAAAATTTATTCGTTCCACCTCGTCTCCAACTTTATGATAATCGGCATGATAACCGGTAGCATAATTTAAAATGGGCACACCGTATTTATGAAAATGGTAATGATCGCTGGCACGCAAAAAACGCTCTTTTGGGAGACTGGTATCAGGTATCAATCCCAACTCGGTACAGTACTTTTCGTTAATCTTTGCCAACTCAGGCCACACATCGTTTGAGAGCGTATATAATCCGTCGAAATCTTTTACTTTTTTAGGCGAGTCTTTCCAAACATCGTCGCGCGGACCATCATAAACACGGCCTACCATATCGAGGTTAATAGAAGCAATGGTTTTATCCAATGCGAAAATAGGATGATCGCAATAATAACTTGAGCCAAAATGGCCTTTCTCCTCGCATGTAACCCACAGAAAAACAATACTTCGTTTTGGTTTTTCTGCTAACGAAGTAAATGCTTCTGCCACTTCCATTATGGCCACTGTTCCTGATCCGTTATCGTCGGCACCATTATATACATCGCCATCTTTTCCAACTCCAAGATGATCGTAGTGTGCCATAAAAACAATGTACTCATCCTTTAAAACCGGATCTGATCCTTCAACATACGCAATCACATTTTTTCCTTGCAGCAATTCTGGTTCTGTTCCTGTTTTCAGGCTCAAAGTTTTTGAAACTTTGGTAACTGCTTCCGATCCGGAAGCGACATCTTCCAGGTACTTAAGGTATTGACCTTTTTTACCCAGCAAAGCATCGGCTACTTTTGGCGTGGCCAATAATACGGCAGGTTGCGCAGAAACATCGTCAGTTTTTACGCTGTATCCCGGGCGACTCATCCAGCCCTGTAATTGTTTAAAGGATTTATTTTCCGTGTCTTTCGGATTTGTAATCATCAGCAAAGCTTTGGGCTGTTTTTCCATTATGGCATTCATTTTTGCGCGCTCTGTGCGGTTTTGCCATTTAAATGTCTCTTCTCCCGAAAACGATTCGGCACTTCCCTGCGCTACAACCACCAATTTGTCTTCAATTTCGAGCGACTCAATATTCTCGCCAAAACCTATGAATACAACAGGCTCCTTATCAAGACTAAAAATGCCGGGAGTCTGACTGAGCTTCACCAGTTCTTCCGACCGGTAAACCGACTTCCCATTTTTATTTTTCACTTCTATAAAATCATCTGTACTTAGTGCGGTGTGTAAAATTGGCACCGATTGGAAATAGTTTTCCACTGCAGGTTTCAGCCCAATTTCTTTTGCATAATCGGCCAGGTAATTCGCCGTTATTTCAAGTCCGTCCACTTTGGTGCCCAGTTCTCTGCCCTGCAATTCGTCGGAAGCAATAAATGTGAGGTATTCTTTTAAATCAGGAATATCAATTTTCGACAATGCTTCGTTCTGTGCATTTGCCGAAAACAGAAACACCAAAAGGCTAAAATAAATAAGTGTAGTTTTACGTATTAACATACGGGTGATTTTAAAAAATGAAGTAAATATTATCTTTGTGTAAAAGCGAATTTAACAATTAAGCCAATACAGGCAAACCATAAATAACAATTTGACACGAATAAATGTGAATTCTTAACCATACTTCAAAATTTCAAGAAAAATGAAAACAATCAAAACACTTTCAGCATTTCTTTTAACCGTTTCGTTAGTGCTACTGATACCGTCGTGTGCTATCAATCCGGTGACCGGACAGCGACAGTTGATGTTTATGACGGAAGAACAGGAAGTTGCCCTGGGAACGCAATACGATCCAACTGTAATTTCAACTTTTGGGCTTTACGAAGATGACGCACTGTTGAACTTTATTGCTGAAAAGGGAACCGAAATGGGTAAGATTTCGCATCGTCCCAACCTGCAATACCACTTCAGGCTTTTGGATTCGCCGGTGGTAAATGCTTTTGCGGTACCCGGCGGATACATTTATTTAACACGCGGAATTTTGGCACAGTTTAACAACGAAGCTGAACTGATGGGTGTTTTAGGCCACGAAATGGGTCACGTTACAGCCCGCCACACAGCACAACAACAAACACGCCAGCAACTCAGTCAGGTTGCCCTTACTGCAGGAATGATAGCGGTGCCAGAAGTGGCCCAGTTTGCAGGAGAAGCCACTGCAGCAATGGAGCTTCTATTTCTAAGTTTTAGCCGCGCCAACGAACGAGAAGCCGACCGACTGGGTGTTGAATACTCATCGAAAATTGGTTACGACGCCCATAAAATGGCTGATTTTTTTGATGTGCTGAATAAAATGCAAATGGCGAGCAGCCACGAAGGTGTTCCTACATGGATGTCGACACACCCCGATCCGGGCCAGCGGAATATAGCGGTAAACCAAACAACCGAAGAGTGGCAGGCAAAACTACCGGCACAATCGTTTGCCATTAATGCCAACGAATATCTTCGAATGATTGATGGGATTGTATATGGCGAAAATCCGCGTAATGGATTTGTGGAGAACAGTATGTTTTACCACCCTGACCTGGCATTTCAATTCCCGATACCTAAAAACTGGACACTGATAAATTCACCATTGCAAGTGCAGATTGTTCCAGAAAGTAAGAATGCAGCTATGATTTTTGAGCTATCGCAAGAAAAAGGGGCCGATGCTGTTGCGCAAAAAACCATATCTGACTTACAACTTACTCTTGTTGATAAAAGTAACATTACACTGAACGGACTAAATGCTGTTGCAACTATTTCGGATCAGGTTTCACAGAACGATGCAGGACAAGAGCAGGTAGTAAAAATCCTGTCGTATTTTATCGAAAAAGATGCAATGGTTTATACATTTCACGGCCTGTGTTTGGATGCTAATTTCAGCAAATACAAACCCGCATTTGAGTCGACTATGAAAAACTTCACCCGACTTACCGATTCGTCAAAACTCAATATTCAGCCCGACCGGATTAAAGTAATTTCAATAAGAAGTGCGTCAGTTTCGTTAAAAGATGCTTTTGATTATTACAAAGTTCCGCAAGATAAATTTGATGAAATGGCGTTGTTGAACAATCGGGAACTAACTGACGAGTTAAAAAAAGGGGACATGATAAAGATTTTAGGAAAATAATTATAGAAACAGAAAATTTAAAACATGAAAAAGAGATTACAAAAAATTGTATTGACATTGGTATTGGCTTTTGCCGGAATGTTTATTGGAAATGCTCAGGAGTTAGGAGTACGTTTTGGCGATGTTTCGGCCGGAAGCGTTGCCATTGACGGAATTTTCTCGACAGGAGAATTTAACCGTCTGCACGCCGACCTTTCGTTTGGCGACGGTGTAGCAGCCGATCTGCTTTGGGATTTCCTTTACCGTCCGCTAACCGACGAAGCATTTAACTGGTACATGGGTGTTGGTCCTTACCTGGCTATATTGGATGAAGATTCTTATGATGACGAAACCAATTTTAACCTGGGCGCCGCATTTGAAATTGGACTTGAATACCGTTTTGTAGATATCCCACTGGCGTTGGGACTTGATTATCGCCCGGCGTTGGAAATTATCGACAATACCAGCTTCCATTGGGGAGGTTTTGGACTAAACGTGCGCTACGTGTTTAATTAAACCGAGGACAAAATACTAAAATAAAAAGCGTGCTATTGGCGCGCTTTTTATTTTAGTATTTATTGAAGTTGTCAAAAGTTAACTGTTGAAAAGAAAGAATGATATTTCAATATTGAGACACAACATTTTATATCATTCTTTCAAAAAATCGTGTTGAGTAAAAGTATAATAAAAAAGAGATTTGTCCCTACTTAAAATTTGGGAATTCAAAGAATAATGCAAAAGTAAGAGATTATCAGGTGCTTGAAGCAATACTATATCGATTAAAAACAGGGTGTCAATGGAGGCAATTACCTATGAAACAATTCTTCCGTTGCAAATACAACTGGCAAAGTGTGTATTTCCACTATCAAAAATGGTGCAAGGACGGAAGCTGGGATGAGATGTGGCAAAACATCCTGAACAAATACAAACACTTGCTGGACTTGTCAAGTATCCAGCTCGATGGTACACATACTCCAACTAAACGTGGAGGAGAAGCAGTTGCCTATCAGGGGAGGAAAAAAGCAAAAACAAGTAATATGCTGATTTTAACGGACAGCCAAGGCATCCCTCTAACTTGTAGCGACCCTATTGACGGGAACCACAATGATGCATACAACCTGGTTCCAACGGCAAAGAAAATGATTGCCGTTCTGGAAAACTCAGGGATACACACCGATGGATTGTTCTTAAATGCTGACTCTGGCTTCGATACAGGAGAGTTCCGCCGTTATTGTTCGGAAACAAAAATTATTGGCAATATTGATCAAAACAAACGCAATGGGATAAATCGTGAATACTTATTCGACGACTTACTGTATAAATGCAGATTTGTTGTGGAACGCACTAACGCATGGCTTGATGCATTTAAAGCAATCTTAGTACGGTTTGAAACAAATGCTATACATTGGAAAGCACTGAATTTAATAGCATTTACCGTGATTTTACTGCGGAAACTTTAAACAACTTCATTTTTAATCTTTTATACATCGAATACTAAATCCGCAATTTTTCTGCCAGCCCCCCTCGTATCTGAACTTACTTTTGCTTATAATTGCCGCTCCAGCAAATCTCTCTGCGTATTCGCGATCAAGCCAGAAGGCCCCCATTTCGCCTAGATCTGAGAATTCGTTTATATTATAGGAAGCAACGTATCTCCATCCATTAAGAATTCCTTGACAATTGAAATCCAAACTTTCGAGATCTCGATAATTCCATCCACTCGAATTCAATTTGTAACATCCCATACTACGAAGAGTATGATATAGTTCCAACCATTCATCTTCCGTAGGAACATGCCAGCCAACAGGGCAAAGCTTCTCCGTTGCTACCGCATACCAATTATACAAAGCGCCATTATGTTCTGCATTTAAACTATCATTCTCATACCAGCAATACGCTCCCAAAGCATCAATGCTCCATAAACTGTCATTTGAAATTTCGCTGATTGGAGTTCCATCGTTGTAAGTGGTAGTTTTTAGATTTTCAGCCATCCATATCTGATCACCAATTTGGATTGTCTTGTAACTATTACCATCAATATCTGTCGCCATCCCGTATTCTAATTCGATTTTATCTCCCTCTTTAGAACAACTTAAATTAAAAATAATAAAAACACTTAATAATAAAAAAATAGAACCGTGGTGTTTCAGGAATTTACATTTCATGATTTGAATAATTATTGTTAATAGCAAGCAGTTTTCCTATTTACAATAATCATGCCCTGCCTAGTTTGCATATCATGTTTTACATCACATATTCATCTAAAAATAAACTTGGTTCATCTCACATTTAGTGAGTTTCAAGATTAGTAGTTTGCTCTTTGCAAGTAGATAGCTGAATGTGGGAAATATAGATGTAATCAAAATAAACATGAGCGCAGGTGCCAGTTTGACGGGAATAAAAAAGGCCTCACAAAAATGTGAAGCCTATAAAAGAGCGAGAAACGGGACTCGAACCCGCGACCCCGACCTTGGCAAGGTCGTGCTCTACCAACTGAGCTATTCTCGCAAAAAATGGTACCCGAGGCGGGACTTGAACCCGCACGATCATAATGATCATTGGATTTTAAGTCCAACGTGTCTACCAATTCCACCACCCGGGCATCCTTTGGATTATCGTGAATGAGCGAGAAACGGGACTCGAACCCGCGACCCCGACCTTGGCAAGGTCGTGCTCTACCAACTGAGCTATTCTCGCGTATTTTAATGAACGTGCTTTTTTAAAAGCGATGCAAATATATTGCTATTTTTTTATCTGGCAAAAATTATTGGAATCGTTTAAGAAATTCCTGTCAATTTCTTTATTTCATTTAGCTTATTCAAGGCTTCAATTGGCGTAAGATTATTCACGTCGAGCCCGGCAATCTCATCTCTAATTTGCTTTAGCACAGGATCATCCAACTGAAAAAAGCTCAACTGCATACCTTCTCGGTTTTCACCAATCTCCTCTAAAGGTTTACTTAAACTTTCCTTTTCTTTCCCACCTTCCAGCTTCGATAATATCTGCTCGGCACGTTGAATAACCGATTTTGGCATACCCGCCATACCGGCCACATGGATACCAAAACTGTGGTTACTTCCGCCGCGAATCAACTTTCGTAAGAAGATAACCTTGTTACCCACTTCTTTTATAGAAACGTTAAAGTTTTTCACCCTCGGGAAAGCGCTTTCCATTTCATTGAGCTCGTGATAGTGGGTGGCAAACAGCGTTTTTGCTTTGGCGTAAGCATGCTCGTGCAAATGCTCAACAATCGACCAGGCAATGGAAATACCGTCGTAGGTTGATGTTCCGCGCCCCAGCTCATCGAAAAGAATCAGGCTGCGGTCGGAAACATTGTTCAGTATACTGGCTGCTTCGTTCATCTCCACCATAAAAGTTGATTCGCCCAGCGAAATATTATCCGATGCTCCAACACGGGTGAATATTTTATCTACAAAACCTATCTTTGCTACTTCAGCCGGAACAAACGATCCCATTTGTGCCATCAGTACAATCAATGCTGTTTGACGCAACAACGCCGATTTACCTGCCATGTTCGGTCCGGTAATAATAATTATCTGCTGATCTTCCTGATCCAGTTTCACGTCGTTAGCAATGTACGATTCACCAATTGGTAACTGGTGCTCGATAACCGGATGCCGCCCCTCTTTGATCTCAATTGTGGTAGCATCGTTAACTTCAGGACGGAAATATTTATAAGTGGTAGCACATGTTGCATACGACAGTAAGCTATCGATTTGAGCCAGAATATGTGAGTTAAGCTGAATGGCAGAAATGTATTCCGACAGCGCAAAAATCAGCTCGCTAAAAAGCCTGCCTTCCAGCACCTGAATTTTCTCTTCAGCGCCAAGAATTTTCTGTTCGTATTCTTTTAGTTCTTCCGTAATATAACGCTCAGCACTTACCAGCGTTTGTTTGCGAATCCATTCAGCCGGCACTTTATCTTTGTGTGTGTTTCGCACCTCGATGTAGTAACCAAAAACATTATTAAAACTGATCTTCAGCGACGGGATGCCATGTTTTTCACTTTCGCGTTTTTGAATTTGTGCCAGGTAATCTTTTCCTGAATAAGCGATTTTCCGCAAATCATCCAGCTCCTCCGAAACACCTTCTGCAATTACTTTCCCTTTGTTAACCGCTGTTGGCGGATCAGCAACAATCTGTTTTTCAATGCGCTCCCGAATCAAATCGCAGGGATTTAATTGCTCGGCAAAACGATTTAAAGCCGTATTCTCAACATCAGCGCAAGCAGCTTTTATTCGCACAATTGCGTTCAACGCATTTTTTACCTGCATTACTTCGCGCGGATTGATTCGTCCGACTGCAACTTTTGAGATCAGTCGTTCCAAATCGCCCATCTGACGAAGGTGTTCTTCCAGGTTTTCTTTGGTATCCGGATCTTTCAGAAACAACTCCACGACTTCCAAACGCTCGTTTATCGGATCGATATCTTTTAAAGGCAGTGCCATCCATCGTTTTAGCAAACGCGCCCCCATTGGCGTAATGGTTTTGTCGATAACATTAATTAATGCTTTCCCACTCTCCTGAATAGGTGCAAACAACTCAAGGTTACGAATGGTAAAACGGTCGAGCCAAACATAGTGCTCCTCCTCAATCCGGCTTAAGCCTGAAATATGACTTAGTTTCTGGTGTTGCGTAATATCGAGATAATGCAGAATCGCTCCGGCAGCAATAATGCCCAGCTGCATGTTATGCACACCAAAACCTTTTAAGGAACTGGTTTCAAAATGCCTTGTTAACCGGTCGTTGGCAGCATCGTCCGTGTACACCCAATCTTCCAGGTTAAAAGTGTAAAATTTTGTTCCGAAAAGTTCGTTGAATTCTTTGCCTCTTCCACGTTGAAACAACACTTCCTTCGGCTGAAACGAATTCAACAACTTATCGATGTATTCAAAACTTCCTTCTGCAGACAGAAACTCACCGGTCGAGATATCAAGAAAGGCAATCCCTGCCCGCTTTTTATCGAAATGAACCGATGCGAGGAAGTTGTTTTCGCGGTTTTCAAGAATATTATCGTTGATAGAAACACCCGGCGTTACCAACTCGGTAATCCCGCGTTTTACGATTTTCTTGGTCATTTTTGGATCTTCCAGCTGCTCACAAATCGCAACCCGCTGTCCGGCCCGCACCAATTTAGGTAAATAGGTATCTAATGCATGATGCGGGAAACCTGCCAACTCCACATAACTGGCAGAACCATTTGCCCGACGTGTTAATGTTATCCCCAGAATTTCTGCCGCTTTTATGGCATCCTCTCCAAATGTTTCATAAAAATCACCCACCCGAAAAAGCAAAACCGCATCAGGATGTTTATCCTTGATGGTATAATACTGTTTCATCAGTGGAGTTTCAACATATTTTTTTTCACTTTTTGCCATAGTGGAGCAAAGATAATTGTTTCAATTCATGGAAGAAATCCATCACTTAATTGTTCATCCAAACTTTTCAACAATATCGGATTGCACCAAGGCAAAAGTTGAAAGGAAAAATGTTGAGAGCAGCTATGCTGATCGAAATCCCGACCGCAGCGTCGGGAGCAAAAGTTACTGCGATAAAAGAAATTAGATTACATGATTAACATCAAATGAAGTTGCAGTATTCATTTTTGCACCGTTCTTTAGAGCGGTGTTATGAAGCAGAGGCAGTAAAGATTTTTCAGGATTTTTGTAGAATAAAATTTACAAAAATCCTGAAAAATCGGGCTAGACTACCAAATAAAATATCACCGCCTTAAAAGACGGTGCAAAGGATACTATTTTGCCAAAATCAATTTCGAAGAGTCAGCCCAGATTATTTGCGAGCCACTTTTAATGATTTCAGAATTAGCAGGGAATGTGCTAAAGCGCGAATAAAAAACGTGGCTGCCATGATGAAAAACACCGGATGAAATTTTTGTGGCATAAAGGGCGCCGAAACAAAAAACAAGATCATCCACACAGCAAAAACAAGGTGATAATAACGCACCGCCGAACGCCACTTTTTTCTTAACCAAACAATTGCGAACAGCAAACTCACCGGCACCAGCCACATCAGGTTATAATTCGGGCTCATTGCCGGATGTTCTGAATAAATGGTAAACCAGGTAAGCAATAAACCACCAAGTCCGTTTATGCCGTAAAGAATAATATCAAGCGCGGGCTTCATTTCTCTGTTCTTATACTGTTTACAGGTGAAGTAAGCTACTACCAGCAGCAACAATAAAAATACAACCAGCGGTCCCCAAATCCAGATAAGCTTTTGAGTTTGTTCAGGTGCCTGATAAAGCACCTGAACCGGCTGAGCAATATTCTGCCCGTTATCATTTCTTTTGGCCGTTGAAAAATGTTGCATTACGTAATCGGGCAAAAACATTTCCTCTTCCAGCGTTGCCTCACGATCGGATTCAGCCGCTACCAAAAAATCGATACCAAAGTTCAGCCATCTTATTTTTTTGTGACAATCTTTTATCAGCGTTCGTAAGGTTTTATGACTGGCACTGTCGGTGTATGTTATGCCACCATTTACGTTATCAGCAATTACATCGCGCACCCGCGTGGCACAATTATCAAAGAAAAAATTATAACGATAAACCCTGTTTTCGGGCTGGGCATTCCAGACTAAAAAATCAACTATTGCTTGTTTTTCCTGCGCTGTCAGGTTGAGTTCCTGCTCAAAAACACTACGTTTATCGTGTCGGTATTCATTCAAAAAAGTATCAAAACGAAACGCACCAAGCAAGTAATCAGTTTGTCCGGCACAAAAACGGTATAAAAAGTTGGGACTGCTAAAATCGAAAATTCCGTAATTAAAAGCCACGTCGTAGTTCAACAGCGGATCTTTTACGCGAATGGCCGAATGACCATAAACCGAATATGCCTCATTTCCCGGACTGCAGGTAATGATACTAACCGTTGCCCTGTCTGACAGTTGAAAAGCCAGCCCTTCGAACGCGAGGACTACAAATGCTACAACTAAAAGTCGCTTTAAGAAATTCATGAATGTTTCTGCCTTATTAATTTTCAATAAAGGAACAAAAAAGCTCATTTCCGGCATAAATAAAATACAATATTTTAATTTAGACTTGTTCCAGATTAGAAAATTCAATTCTTTTTCCAATCTTTGCATGGAATTATTTAATTAGGGTGTGAACCAATCTCGTAAAACTGAGATAAAAAAGGTCACACCTCAGACAGAAAGCAGAGAGGATTATATGAGTTGTAATGGATGTTCGTTCAATAATTCAACAAGTAGCATAGCACAAGGATACGACTGGCTGAGTGATTTGCCAGACACCACCGATAAATCAGATATTGTTGAAGTTAAGTTTAAATCAACCCGCAAAGAATACTATAAAAATGTTGAAAATCTCCCGTTAAAACGTGGAGACCGAATTGTTGTTGCCACCTCGCCGGGGCACGATGTTGGTGAAGTAACCCTAACCGGTTACCTGGCCGAAAAACAATTTAAGCTGCGGATAAAAAATCCGTCGCGTTACAACCTGAATGTGGTTTACCGCAAGGCTTCGGATGCTGATATTCAGAAACTGAATGAAGCACGCAGCCGCGAAAAAGCTACAATGATAAGAGCTCGCCAGGCAGCATTAGAGCTGGGACTGGACATGAAAATTGGCGATGTTGAATTTAGAGGTGACAACAAAAAAGCGATTTTTTATTACCTGGCCGAAGGTCGTGTAGATTTCAGAGAACTGATTAAAGTATATGCCCGTGAGTTTCGCATTAAAGTGGAAATGAAACAAATTGGTGCCCGTCAGGAAGCCGGTTTAATTGGCGGAATTGGCTCATGCGGACGCGAATTGTGTTGCTCAAGCTGGCGAACCGATTTTTCAAGTATCTCGTCGGATGCGGCACTAAAACAAGGTTTATCGCCATCGGCACAAAAAATGGCCGGTGCTTGTGGAAAACTAAAATGTTGTTTGCTTTATGAGCTTGATGCCTACATCGAAGCAGGAAACGAGTTCCCAAGAGAATTGCTTGATCTGGAATTGCATTCGGGAATTGCCAAACCGTTTAAAACCGATTACCTGAAAAAGGAAATCTGGTACGGATTAGAAGGTAGCATGGGAACTACGTTCAACCTGTCGTTAAAACAGGTGCGCGATATTATTCAGAAAAACAAACGAGGCATTAAACCCGAAGTTCAGACCTTCAGCGCTCAGCCAAAAGAGCAAAATAAAATGGAGGTTACCCTCGACGAGAGCCTTGATCGTTTCGACAATAAAAAACCTGCGCGCAACAAAAAACGTCGCAACAACAGGGGAGCCAACAAAAAGGGAGATCGGAATTTCGAAAATAAGAGCAATACTCCGCAAAATAAACAAACCGCTTCGGAAGGTGGCGACAAAAACAAAAGGCCAAACAAACGGAGAAATAACAATCCGAACAGAAAGCGGAAACAGGGGTTTAAAGCTAAAAAGGGACAAGCGGCTTCGGGGAATACTAATTCCAATTAAGGAATTGAATTGAGCCAATATCTTATTTCGGAAATTTTAAAATAAGCAACCAGGCTTAAGAAATCAGTTTATTGCCTTATCCGGCGGATTCTACGCTGCCGACTTAGCCCAAAGAGTAGACATGAGGCAGGCAAAAATTACAATGGGTTAGGATTGTTAAAGTTATTTCTTACGAATAACGGTCATGCCATCGCGAAGCGGCAGAATTACTTTCTCTACACACTCGTCGTTTTTAATCAGCTTGTTGAATTCAAGAATACCAATAGTCTGCCGATCATCGTGGCGGGGTTTATCCAGCACTTTACCACTCCACAATGTGTTGTCGGCAATAAGATAAGCACCGGGCTGCATTTTATCGATTAGCAACTGGTAGTACTCCACATATTCTCGTTTATCGGCGTCGATAAAAACGAGGTCGAATGATTGATCGAGCGAAGGGATCAGTTCTGTAGCAGCCCCGATTTTCTGCTCGATTAAATGTGCGACACCTGCTTTTTCGAAATATTTAGCAGCCAGCATTTCCAGTTCATCGTCAACCTCTATGGTAACCAGCTTGCCATCTTCAGGCAAACCTTTTGCAAGGCAGATAGCCGAATAACCGGTAAAAGTTCCCAGCTCGAGAATCGTTTTCGGGCGGATCATTTTTGCCAGCATCGTCAGCACCTGCCCTTGCAAATGCCCCGAGATCATACGGGCTCCCAATACTTTCAGATTGGTTTCACGATCCAGTTCCGTTAACACCGGATCTTCCTCATCAATGTGATCCAAAATATATTGATGCAATGCCTTTTGCCTGTCCATACCTGTTATTTATAAATCAACGTACTCATCTGGTTTTTATCCAGCACCATGTTTGCCACTTCAAGAATATCCTCGGCACTAATGGCCTCAATTTTTTTGAAGATCACACGCAGCGGATCCACCTTATCAAACAGCATAAAACTTTTCCCGATGGTGAGCATCATATCTTCGCGGCTTTCGGTTGAAATGGCAATCTGGCCAATCAACTGTTTTTTTGCACGACTTAACTGAACTGCTCCCATTCTTTTGTCGCGCAGCAAATCAAACTCTTTATGCACCAATGCCACCGCTTTGTTCAGGTTTTCTTTATCGGTACCGAAATACACGTTAAACAAACCGGTATCGGAATATGCCGTGTACGCCGACTCCACATTGTATGCCATTCCGCGACGTTCGCGCATGGCCAGGTTTAAGCGCGAGTTTAGCGCCTGTCCGCCCAGCACATTGTTGAGCAAAACCATGGCAATACGCTTTGGGTTTTTAAAATCGAAAGCCACATTCCCCATTACGCAGTGTGCCTGAAAAGTGTCTTTTATTACCGTTTTTGATTGTGGCTGGTAATTCACAAACTGCTCTCTTGTCGACTGCCGCAATCGTTGCTCCACAGCGCCAAAATACTTCTCCAGCATTTTTAGCAAAGCCGTAAAATCGATATTACCCACCGAACTGATCACCATTTGATTAGTATGGTAGTTATTGGCAATAAAATTGAAAATCATATCGCGGTTAAACGAACGCAGCTTCTCTTTTGTGCCTAAAATATTCCGGGCAATGGGATGACCGTCAAAAACCTGCTCTTCAAATTCATCAAAAATCAATTCCGACGGTGTATCGTAATACGAATTTATTTCCTCTACCACCACCTCCTTTTCAAGCTTAAGCTCCTTTTCAGGGTAGGTGCTGTTAAAAAGAATATCACTCAGCAATTCGGCTGTACGATCGTAATGCTCGCTTAAAAAAGTAGCATACAGCACGGTTTCTTCTTTTGTGGTGTAAGCATTCAGCTCGCCTCCAACCCCCTCGATACGGCTAAGCACATGAAACGACTTTCGCTTTTTTGTGCCTTTAAAAACCGAGTGCTCGATAAAGTGTGCCAGCCCATGTTCATCCTCCTTCTCGTCGCGCGATCCGGCGTTTATTAAAACCCCCAGATGCCCCACCGGCGAATCAGTTTGCTGATGAATTATTCGAATGCCGTTATTTAATGTATGTATCAGATAATCAGTATCAACCATTGTCCTTTAAACTAATCGTGCAAAAGTATAAAAAGTATTGGATTGCAGACTCATACGGCTTACAAAACGCATGGAAGGATTCTATGTAAAATCGAAAACATAGATGGTTGGTGAGATTTCCAAATCAACAATTATGGTTTTAAGGCACCCCTCCTAACCTCCTGCCAGCTGGCGGGGAGGAACTTTCCCCCCTCGGGGGATTAAGGAGGTCAAGTAATTCAGTTTCAAATAAAAGCACATAAAAAAGACCAGACACATAAAGTCACTCTCAATTCCGTGAGCTGAAAAAATTGCTTTTTTTTTACTTTTTTTTGTGTTGAACTTTGTGATTTTAAAAAAATGTATACTTTTGCAACACCAAAATAAAGGGGGTGCTACTTAAAGCCCAACTTTAGAACGGTGCCATAGCTCAGTTGGTAGAGCAACGGACTGAAAATCCGTGTGTCCCTGGTTCGATTCCAGGTGGCACCACATGATCGGGAATTTTGTCAGAAATGATGAAATTCCCTTTTTTGTTTTCTCTCAGAGCCTTTGCCAGTTACGGGATTGGGGAGATAAAGGATCACATTGAAAATCCGGTGGATTTGCTTTTTCAGGCATAAATTTTTGCTACTCTAAACAGAAAATATTTCATGTCACTTACGCCTCTCAATGCTGCTCTAAAAGCTTTCAGTTTAGCATTGAAAGATTCTGCTGAAGCATTGGTGCTTCGCCGGTCAAAGAAGTTGAGTATTTCCTTGTAATGGGTGTAAATAGTAGCCGATATTGTGTTAAACGAGCGAAACCCGGAGTCTGCGACTTTATTATACCAGTGTGCCAGTTTTGTGTATACCACCGCCTTCTCTTTTGTTTTTGCGAAAATGCTCCTTAAATCGTGTGTTAGGTCAAATGCTTTTTTAATATCGGGGTATTGTGCAAAAAGAATTTTGGCTCTTTGTTTTTGAGACTGACTCCATTTGTCAGCTGATTTAAACAAAAGATACCTGCTGCGTGCCAGTAATTGTTTTTTTGTATCGCCATTATCAAAGCGAAACGGGGTGTAAATTTTCTTGTCCCATTTAGCATTCTCTTTAGCATTTGTTTCTTCGTCAATGGCGTCCCACCTGTGTTTTATGCGTATCTCCTGCAGGGCATCGAGTGCAAGCTTTTGCACATGAAAACGATCAATAACACGTGTTGCTTTTGGAAAGCATTGCCTGGCAATTTGTCCCATCGAACCAGCCATATCAAGGGTTATTTCCCTGACTTTACGACGCTCACTGAGAGGAATGATTCTTAAAGCTTCGACTACATCTTCAGCCCTGGTTCCTTTGATCATAGCTACCAGTACACCTTTTTTACCCTTAGCCGCTTTATTGGTAAGAATCGTGTAAAGCTCGCCGTTCGATAACGAAGTTTCATCGATGCTTAAATAGCTGCCAATATTCTGCGCGAAAACCATCCAGTCATCGGCATGAGGCCGCATTGGCCAGTTATTGTAATTGCTAAGGTACTCTTTGTATTGCTGTCCAAACTGTTCTCCATTGATGTGAAAAAACTTATCCAGGCTGTTACTGCTGATCGGGTAATTGTCCAAATAATCCTTTTAAAAAAGACGCGAAATCCTTTGTATAACGCGTTCCCTTTGCTGCTGTTTCCCAATTGTTGCTGATGATTTTCCCGGTACGTTCTTCTTTCCATTTACGCCTTCTCACATGAAGAAAAACAGCTTTCTTACGTATCGGAAAATCCTGGATTGTAACTGCTGAATGAAAACCTTTCGATACCAGTTTTACGTTTTTGTGCGACAATGGAGGAGTGGTTAACTCATCCAGATAAACATCAATTGATGAAGGCTGAACCTTAACATCGACAATCTCAAAATAGCGAAATAAATCTTCGGGAAGAAGGGCTTCTACCAGGGCCTTATATTGACTTTGTTGCGGAATCATTTTATATCAAAAAATAAAACCACAAAGATCAATTTAATTTTTTACTCCACCTACTTTTTAATGTGATCCCGGATCACCGGATGATAAGCCAAAAGAATGTTGCTTATTTCTGGTAGCTTTTATTCAATATTGAAACTTCTGGGTGAGATATTTTTTCTTCTCCACCTTCTTTTTAATGTGATTCAAAGAAGCCTTTACAGCGACATGAAGCAAGTCTACAGTGCTCCAACCAAAGAAGCCGCAAAAGCCGCTCTAAATGATTTTGCAGCCAGCTAGAAGGACAATTTCGTATACAATTAAAAGCTAGCGTGCTGACCGTATTATTTGAGTTCCCACTGAAAATCAAGAAAATAACCTACACAACAAACTTCCTCTCCGATCAGGCTGTGATGAAATCCGTATATTTGGCAACACGAGAAGCCACTAAAAAAGGTTCGATGCCCATCCTAAATTGGAGTATCATACTAAATCAGTTCTTAATCATATTTTGAAAAAGGGTCCAGCTATAAATAGTTAAATCCCCGGATTTTTAACTTACACATTTTGCGAAACAGTGTCGAACTTGATAGCGTCTCCACTTGTTTTCTGGCTTACCGGACGAGGCCAGATTCCGATGTAGTAACGTTACATTAGTGAAGGATCTCTTTCAGGAACAATAACAATTGCTTTACTGCTGTCAAATCTTATTCCCCCGAATAAAAAAAACTGATTCCTCTTATTACTTATAATTATCCCTAAAAAGGAACATCCAATAAAGATTGGATGTCCATCTAACTAAATAATATTAAGACTCTTGATGATTAAAATTTTCTGTATTCAAAGTCAAGCAAATTATTTGCCTCAGGTTCAACAAAACGAGCTGAGGCAATATCCCAGTGTAATGTTTTTTTAGGGAAACGGTTAGCTATGACTCCCAATAAAATTGATTCTGTAAGTCGTGCAGCATAAGTAAATGAAGCACTACATTTATCTTTGTCCAAACAAGTATCAATAAACTGATGATAGTGATCTGCCTCGTCCATTTCAGGGAAAGTAATTGGTTCATACGTTCCATTTACAATAAGTTTTGGATAATCCCAGTGTGGAAGAAGCAAGTTGCCTTTTTCGCCAACAAACATAGCTCCCTGATCTGGCAGGACCTCTTTGTCTGGTAACTTCAAATCGACATGTTTTTTTGGTGCTCCAGGGCCATCGTACCATATCCATTTTAGTTGCTCTGTTGTATATTCTGTTCCCGGAAATTCATAGGTTACAACATTATGCTCAGGATGACCAAAACCTGTGGGTTTTCTGCATTTGGTCATTATTGTTTTAGGAACATCTAAATTCAGAGCGGTATAGGGTGTGTCGAAAATATGTACGCCCATATCTCCAAGAGTTCCACAGCCGTAATCCAATAATTTTCTCCAGTTTCCGGGATGATAGAATCCATCTTTATAAAGGCGCTCGGGCGAAGTTCCAAGCCAGAGGTTCCAGTTTAAAGTATCTGGTATAGGGTCGCTGCCAATTGGAGCTTTCCCATCGTAGCCCCAATTTTTTGGCGACCAGGCATGAACAGTGTTTACCTTGCCGATAATACCTTGCTGAATAATTACTGCTGCTTTACGGTACATATCACTTGAGTGACATTGAATACCCATTTGTGTAATCAAGTTATTATCTTCGGCATACTTACGCATTGACCTGGCTTCTGATACATGATGAGTAAGTGGTTTTTGGCAGTATACCGGTTTGCCCATTTGCATGGCCAGCATTGATGCGGGTGCATGCGTATGATCGGGAGTTGAAACAATTACAGCATCAATATCTTTCCCTAATTTATCAAAAAGAACTCTGTAATCAGCAAATGCTTTTGCCTTGGGGTGTAGTTTGTTTGCTGCAGCCAGGCATGTAGAATCAACATCGCAAAGTGCCGTTACTTCAACCATTGGATGCGAAGCTATCGACTTTAAATCAGAAAGGCCCATTCCACCAACTCCGATGTGGGCAGTACGTATCTTTCCGTTTTTTGCAAACGCCCACACTGAAGAGGGAAGCATTGTTATTGATGCAAATGCTGCTGCGTTTTTTAGAAAATCTCTTCTTTTCATTGATATTTATTTTAGCATTGAGCAAACAGAACAGGTGCTATTGTTTAGTTGCCCTGAATGATGTATGTTACAGTTTGCGAATTTTCATATTTCTGAATTGTGTTAAACCGCCATGATCCTGCAAACCAATATGTCCTTCTTTTGCCATACCATAAAGTGGCTTGTCTTTCCATTTGCAATTGCTTTTGCGTTCTTTCCAATCCTCAGTCCACAGTTCATATTCTACTACTTTTTTCCCATTTAAATAATGTTCTACCTTTTCCCCTTTAACAATAATACGGGTTGTATTCCACTCATCAATTGGTTTTACTTCGGCTCCAACAGGTTTTTGCATAGCATAGTTTGAGCCGGTGTACTGACTGTCGTTAAGTTTTGTAGGCCAACCTTTGTCATCTAACAACTGATACTCAGGTCCTGTTTCGTAAATTTTTTCAGTTTTGCCTTCTTTTACATGGTAGAATATACCACTGTTACTTTGTGGGGCAATTTTCCATTCAACGTATAACTCAAAATCTTTATATTGTTTTTTGGTAATTATGTCTCCACCATGGTCGCTGCCAACACCTGAGTTGTTAAGTACACCATCAATAACTTTCCATCCTTTTACTTTTCCGCCTTGAAAGATTTTCCATCCGGCAAGGTCTTTTCCGTTGAAGAGCAACTCCCAACCATCTTTCTTTTCTTCTTTAGTTAAAGTATTTAATTCTTGTGCGTTTCCTAGAAACGAAGTTGCCAAAATAATTGCAACGAAAAATAATAGATATTTCATACTATTAAAATTGTTTGTTTTTAAAGGTATAGTATGGAACTCGCATGAATTTGAATAATACTCTTTGGTGTAATATTTTACATGCTCGTTTCATATTAATAATTTATTGTACTGATTTTCTTTTGAAAAAAGCCAGGAGGATTTTCACTTCCTCCTGACTTATGTTCACATAATTTTAAAATTACGTAATGCTTGCTTTATTAATAACTAATTAAGAGTCGGATCAAATGTGCCTCCCCAGTCTGCGTTTTGTTCAATATTGCTGTTTAAATCTATTACTGATTGTTGTATAGGGAAAAAGTAATAGGTATCGGGTAATGAGGTTACTTTTACACCTGTAAACGGAACCTGCCAGGTAATATATTTAAAATTTGATTCTGTTAACAGGTTATCTTCGGCTGCAACTTTTGCTGATGCAATTGGCATTTCTGTACCATCTTCATTTATTGCAATTGCTTCAACTCCGTATTTGGTTTTGCCATCTAAACGGTCGAGCATGCGAAGTCGGCGCAAGTCCCAGAAAAACTTTCCTTCAAAACAAAATTCAATGTTTCTTTCGGCAATAATTGCTTCGCGAACCTCTTCGCGTGTTGATGCTGTAATTCCGTAGTTTCCATCATCACCAGGCTCAATTTCTGCTCGTTCACGAATCTCCTTCAATATTGTAAGTGCTTCACCTGTTTCACCTGTTTCGTTAGCAGCTTCGGCGTAATTTAACATTACTTCGGCAAATCGCATTACAATGTAATCAACATCGTATTGCTGAACTTCTGATTGCAATAACGTTAAATCGCTGGCTTTGCGTACAAAAAATCCAGTATAACGTTCAAGATTTGTTGAGTTAGTATTAGCCGCTGGGTTGGTGCCAAAATCGTCTAATACATCAGCAACACCAAGCGAAGTATATTGGCGGTTACCCGACTTGTTCGATACCTCGTATATGGCGCCATTCCATACAACAGATTTATTAAATCTTGGATCCCTGTTTTCCCAATACGATTGCAAAAGCTCTTCTTCCGTTTTGTAATATTTACTGGTTGGATCGTTGTACGATTTACCATCAAGCATTGGGAATTCTTTTACAAAATCCCATGTAGGACCGGCAGATGCATTTCCACGACTTTCAGATCCCGGACGAACACCATAATCCCAGTCGGCTGTTTTATTAGGATAAGTATTGATTACAGAGAATACAACCTCCGGGCCACGTTCTGTTAAAAAGATGTCTTCGTATTTATCAGTAAGTGCGTAACCCAGGCCTTTTAATTTATTGTATGCGGTTTGGTTGGCTGTGTAGGCTTCGCTCCAATAACTATTGTTCCATGGGTTGCCCGGATTAAATTGTGGAGATGCTTTGTACAATAATACCTTAGCCTTAAACGCTGTTGCAAAACAACCGTCAACTCTTCCAAAATTACTTGACGAAGTAGAAATATGCTCTGGTAATGCATCAATAGCATCATTTAAATCGGAGATAATAAAATCAAAACATTCGCCAGTGGTGTTTCTCGTTACATTTAAATCATCTTCTTCTTTATCCTGAGGAACTGTTATATAAGGTACGCCTCCATGGTACATTACCATTTCAAAATACACATAGGCTCTTAAAAATTTAGCTTCGCCTATGATTTTTGATTTTATTTCCTGGCTTAAATTACCGTTGTCAACATTTTGGATGGCTTCATTAATGAGTCGAATGGTGGTGTAATCCCATGATTTATATTCGCTGTTGGTTATTGTAACTCTATCGAGGTAAAAATGAATACCCGAAAGTTGCTGTGTTTTTTGATCTTGTGTAGCAGACCAGTTTCCAAAAACTTCAGCATATACATTTGCCATGTAGGCGTCTACCAACGACTCGTCGTCCCAAACTAAGTCGGCATTGTAATCGTAAATATTTTCAATGTCGAGCGTGTTACAACTGCTTATGGCAAGCAGCGCTATAATGCTAACTATTAAATATTTTATATTTTTCATCGTTGTGTCAGTTTTTAAAATTTAATATCAAGACCGAAAGTGAATGATTTCATTAACGGATAAGAGTCGTAACAATCTTGTTCAGGATCGTGGAATTCAGTCATATCGGAAATAACAAACAAGTTGGTTCCGTTGAAGAATACCTGTGCCGAGCTGATTTTGAACCCTGAAATCCATTTTTGCGGAATAGCATAACCAATATTCAGGTTTTTTAAACGCAGATATGCGCCGTTTCTAATCCAGAATGACTGGTTTCCGGTTCCTGATTCGTACCAGCTGCGACCAATTACACGAGGATATTTAGCATCCGGGTTTTCAGGCGTCCAAACATCGTCGGCCCAAATTGGGTAATAAGGTCTTACTGTACCGCCATACTGGCGAATACCTCCATAATTTTCTCCTAAGTTGCTTATCATTCGGTCGTACATTCCTACTCCCTGGAAGTGTAGGTCAACAGTAAATCCTTTCCAGGTTGCGCTTCCGCCAAAACCATAATTAATTCGCGGAGCACCATTGTCTGATAAAACCTGATAATCATTTTCATCAATTTTACCATCAGGGCCAGGACTATAACCATCTCCTCTAATATCTTCAAAGTACATTCCGCCAAGGTAAGGTTCACGTCCCCATTGTGTTAATCCTGAAGCTAATAATTCGTCAAGTTGTTCTTGTGTGCGTATAATACCAAGGGTTCTGTAACCTTCTAATCGGTTTAATGGATTTCCAATGGCAGAAAATTCTTCCCGGTTTCCTCCAGGCATGTACATTGCTGACTGATCGAGCTTGTCCCACTGATCTTTAGAGAAACCAATGTTTGCATAAACAGTGTAATCTAAATCTCCGCCAAGTGCCTTGTCGCGCCACATTGCATTAAGTTCAAATCCTCGCCACGATCTGGCCGCATAATTCTCTGGAGCCAAATCTTGCCCATAAGTATCAGGAATGGTTACAATACGCGATCCCAGAATATCTTCTTCTTTTTTATAGAAGGCTTCAAATGAACCAGATAATTTGTTGTCGAGAACAGTAAAATCAATACCTCCGTTATATGTGGTAGAGGTTGCCCATGTTAAATATGGGTTTGGTGTTGCGCCAGGTTCGATTCCCAAATTAAGGTTGTCGCCCCAAATATATGAACTACCCGATTGGTAAACATTCATGTATGAGAAAGGTGAAATTTCATTGTTGCTTACATTTAGGTCGTTACCTGTTGTACCGTAAGATCCTCTGATTTTGAGGTTGTCTAACCACGATAGGTCCGACATAAATGCTTCTTCGCTAATGCGCCACGCAGCCGATATAGAAGGAAAGAATCCCCAGCGTTTTCCTTTAGGGAAAAGTGTATTTCCATCGTAACGGAATGAAAATTCAGCAATATATTTTTGTGAGTAGCTGTAGTTAAATCTTCCAATTCCCGATAATCGGGCATTGGTTACCTCACTAGCATCGCCCCATCTTCTTTCTGCATCAGTCGAATAAACAAACATCTGGTCGTAGTTGGTTAGCGGATTTTCTCCTCGTGCCTCAACGTACTCGCCACCGTTTGATGCTTGTTCCCATACGAGCATACCTGATACATCGTGTTTCCCAAATGAATTGTTGTAATTTAAGAACCAGTTAAATTGTTCGCTCCATAATGTTCGAACGTTATAACTTAAAAATTCCTGATTTTGAGAGAACGTAAAGGTATTCATGTTATTGGGATCGGGAGGAGCAGGAATAAACCGGTTATCATCAGGCGTAGCAGCTGCCCACACATAATTGTGCTGATAGGTTAAATATTTTTTACGTGTATAGTCGTTGCTAATATAGTTCCCAACAACTTTTGTTGTTAATCCTGGAATAAAGTCGCCCAAGTCAATATCGAACGAAAGAATTGCATTTAACTCTCGTTTGCGTGTTTTGATGTAACGATCGCCAATAACCTGGTCGATAACACTCCACGCCTGCCAGCTTCCCATTGGTGTTTGTACCGGATAATCGCTTACTCCATCCGCTGGTGTTCCGTCTTCGTTTAAATAGAACGGATAGGTTTTGGGCCAGTTAAAAGTACAGCGGTAAAGGTCGCCAATGGTTTGTTCGTCATCTCCTGAAAATGGCCAGTAAAAACGTCGTTGGTTTTGCAGGTTAGCCGACATGTTGAGATTCATTTTTATTTTGTCGGTAATTTGTGCAGTTACGTTCGAGCGCAAATTGTATTTTTTATTTTCCAGGTTTTTATACGAGCCTTCTTCGCCAATGTAGCTTCCCAGTGCGTAATAGGTAACTTTATCGCTACCTCCGGATACACTCATCGAGTGTTTCTGGTTCCATGGAGTTTGCCATATATAGTCATTTACATTGTAATTTCTGTCTTCAAAATAAGCAAATTCTTCATCGCCGTTAGGAATGGCCAACCCTCTGTATTCCGCTACCCGGTTTTGATAAATCAACTCATCAATGGCTGTAGTTTTATCCGACATTAGCTCCATAGTTGGAGTCATAACGGTATAAGATCCCTGGTAGTTAAACATTGGCTTTTGTTTGGTACCGGTTTTTGTGGTTACCAATACAACACCATTACCTGCCTGCGATCCGTAAATAGAAGCGGTTGCTGCATCTTTTAAAAAGCTTAAATTATCAATCTCGTTAACTTCAAGTGCATCAAAAGCTTCTTTATCTCTAACAATTCCATCGATAACGAAAAGGGGTTCGCCAAAACCACCACGAATACGGATATCGGAAGTAGAACCCATAAGCCCCGAATTTCCGGTGATGTTTACACCCGGAGCGCGACCGGCCAATGTATTCGATACATTAGTTGTGGATATATTACTTAACTCGTCCATTTTTACAGCTGTAATTGCTCCGGTAAGGTTTACTTTTTTCTGAACACCATATCCAACAGCTACAACTTCGTCAATACCAATAGTTTCGTCATCCAGCACAACATCTACCCGAGAACGCCCCTCTACCACAACTTCTTTGGCTTTCATTCCTACAAATGAAAATTGAAGAACAGGGTTGTTGTCGGTAATGCTAATATTGTATTCACCATTAACATCGGTAACGGTTCCGTTGGTTGTTCCTTTCAGCAGAATAGTAACTCCGGGCAGAGGTTCACCATTGTTGTCAGTAACTTTACCGGTAACCGATTTTTGTTGTGCCTTAATGTCGTTCATCTCGGCTTCAATGGCCTCTTCTGATGATAGCAGAATTAGCTTGTCATCAAAAAGTTTGTAAGAAACGTTTGTTTGGTCAAATATCTGGTCGAGAATTTCTTCCACCATTTCGTTCTCAACTTTGATATTCACTTTTCTGTTAACATCAACCTGTTCGTTTTTGTAAAAGAAACGAAAATCACTTTGCTCCTCAATAGATTGAAGAACATCAACAATTTTTTGGTCACGAGCATTTATCGATAATTTTGTTGTTTGAGAATACACAGATGCAGATACATGCATGAGGCTTGCCAATAAGATAATTACAGATAATCTCATAATTCGAAATAGTTTGTGCCACCCAATTAGCGGACGGTACGGATTAGTGTTTTTTTTCATAGATTTGTATGAATTTTAATATTTACAATTGGTGTTGTCGCACCAGTTAATTAATTTGAAGCCGGTGGATGTTGTCGCATCCATCGGTTTTTTGGTTTCTGTTCAGTCTAAAGTTTTCCCATATATTAATTTGTTTTTTTGTGAATAAATATTTTTTGTCCTTTTATATCATATCCTATTGGGTGGGTGTGTTTTATAATGTTCAAAATTTCGAGTATCGATTCATTTTTTATTGTTCCGGTGTAATGTTCTTTTAATATCGATTCATCTACTACTTCAATTTCTACTCCATACTTTCGTTCAAGCAGTTGTACTAGATCGCCAAACGACATTTCAAGAAAAATTAATTGATTATTGCGCCATGACGTAAAAAGCCGGGTGTCAACATTTTTTAATTGAAGATTTCTATCGTTTTTATTGAATACCAGTTGTTGTCCCGGGTGAAGAGTAACCTCCTCTTCAAGCCTTAAATGATTTGTTGAGATAATATGTACTAAACCTTCTTCCAGCGTAGTGGTTATTGTTTCTTCTTCTTTATATGCCTTTACATTAAATTTTGTTCCCAGCACCTTTACATCGTAAAAAGAGGTATGTACAATAAAAGGCCTTTTCTTATTCTGCTCAACATTAAACCATGCTTCTCCGTTTATAAACACTTCGCGCAGTTTACTTTTGGGGTTTACGTCGTATTTTAGTTCTGATCCAGCATTTAAAAAAATGCTAGTGCCATCGGGCAAAATGGTTTGTGCTACTGATCCTTGAGGGGCAGCAGATGTAAGATAAATAGGCTTGCTGTTCGAAAAATACAGGGCACTCAAGCTGGTAATTAACAATCCAATAATTAGCACTGCTGCTATCTGAGGCCAATAACTTGACCATATATTTTTAGATGAATCTTTTGTGTAACCGGCAATACGACGTGATAAACGTTCCCATTCGCGAGGAGTTTGTGCAAGTTCAGAGGCATCAGCCAGCGATGCTTCCCAAATATCTTTTATTTGTGTATAATAACGGGCATTTGTTTCTGATTTCGAAATCCAGTTATAAAGTAATTTCTTTTCTTCAAACGAAATGTCGCCGTCAAGTTCCGCTATTATCAACGATTTTATGGGTCGTTTATCTTGCATTTATTAGATATTTTATTGCTAAGACACATGAAGGTGTGTTTACCCTACCTTGAAAATAAATTAATTCTAAAAAAAAGTAAAAATGATAGAAAGTTGGAATAAATTCGATATTGATACAAACTTTTTGTTTTAAGGGGAGCAAGTAAAAAAATACTTTATTTTGAACTTTAGATCAAAATTTACTGTTTGAATAAATAAAGGATAATCAGCGTGGCTATATATTCGGCCAGATCACGACGAAGAATAGTTAAGGCTTTTGATATATGTTTTTCCACCATTTTTATTGAAATGTTCAGTTTTTCAGCTATCTCCTTGTTCTTAAGGTATTCATACCGGCTTAGTATAAAAACTTCCCGGCATTTCTCAGGCATGTCGTCTATTATTTCATTAATTTTATCTTCAAGCTCGCATTCTACCAGACTGTAGTAGGGGTTGGTTTTGTTTTTATAAATCTGTTTTTCAAGTTGTGAAATCTTATTCTCAATTTCCGCTTCTGCCGTTTTTTTTATTGAAAGGTGACGGTTGTAGTTTAAACAATTATTTTTTACTGTTTGATATAGATAGGCCTTGGTAGATGTATTAATTCCGTTTTTATCGGCTTTCTGCCAGAGGTTAAAAAAGGCATCTTGTACCAAATCACGCGATGTTTGCATGTCGCCAATAAATTTGTTGGCAAACAGCACAAGCCTACCATGGTATCTAAAAAATAGTTGCTCAAAAGCAACTAAATCCTTGTTTGTCAGTTCTGGTGTTATTTGTTTATCCTTGATAATATATAGTTGATTGCATTTAACTACTTAACAAACATATAAATTTACTGCCAAAAATACTGTTACAAACTGCCCATTTTGTACAAATTATTATTTTGAGTTGTTCAATTAGCTACTAATATTTTCTTCGAAAGAAATCAAAATAAACAAGATATTCCAGAGAGAAAATATTATAGAGTTTACAGAAAAGTTTAAATACAGACCATGGATTGTTTGGTCTATTTGTCGGAAATAAATGGGCAGAAGGATATGTTTGCCACAAATGCGGTTATAACAAATAATGCACGCATAAAGACACTTTAGCAAGGAAATGTAATCGTTGTCATAGGATCGACAGACCAACTTCCATAAATTAAGGTTTGGTTTGAGTAAAGCCTTTATGATTGTTTACGAAATGAATGCCAATACCAAAGGTCGGTTGGCCTTACAGGCCTCAAAGCATTACGGGATTAGTCGCACTGCAACATGGACATTCATGCATATAGTTCGTATTGCTATGAAAAGCAATAGAAACCATCCAATTGATGGGGATGTTTAAGTCGAGAATTTATTTTTGGAGAAAAAGAATCATTAAAACAAGGCCACAGCATTGATAACAAAGAAGTTGTCAAAAGTTAACTGTTGAAAAGAAAGAATGATATTTCAATATTGAGACACAACATTTTATATCATTCTTTCAAAAAATCGTGTTGAGTAAAAGTATAATAAAAAAGAGATTTGTCCCTACTTAAAATTTGGGAATTCAAAGAATAATGCAAAAGTAAGAGATTATCAGGTGCTTGAAGCAATACTATATCGATTAAAAACAGGGTGTCAATGGAGGCAATTACCTATGAAACAATTCTTCCGTTGCAAATACAACTGGCAAAGTGTGTATTTCCACTATCAAAAATGGTGCAAGGACGGAAGCTGGGATGAGATGTGGCAAAACATCCTGAACAAATACAAACACTTGCTGGACTTGTCAAGTATCCAGCTCGATGGTACACATACTCCAACTAAACGTGGAGGAGAAGCAGTTGCCTATCAGGGGAGGAAAAAAGCAAAAACAAGTAATATGCTGATTTTAACGGACAGCCAAGGCATCCCTCTAACTTGTAGCGACCCTATTGACGGGAACCACAATGATGCATACAACCTGGTTCCAACGGCAAAGAAAATGATTGCCGTTCTGGAAAACTCAGGGATACACACCGATGGATTGTTCTTAAATGCTGACTCTGGCTTCGATACAGGAGAGTTCCGCCGTTATTGTTCGGAAACAAAAATTATTGGCAATATTGATCAAAACAAACGCAATGGGATAAATCGTGAATACTTATTCGACGACTTACTGTATAAATGCAGATTTGTTGTGGAACGCACTAACGCATGGCTTGATGCATTTAAAGCAATCTTAGTACGGTTTGAAACAAATGCTATACATTGGAAAGCACTGAATTTAATAGCATTTACCGTGATTTTACTGCGGAAACTTTAAACAACTTCAAATAGAAAAAGTTGATTGGTGCAATCTCCCTTAGCGAAACAGGTAAAGAAAAACTGCATATTTTAAACAGATTAATGATTATTCATCTATGTCGTTAAAGACAATTTTTGAAGCGTACATTGCTTTTGGAGCGTTAGTTTACACCGATAAATGGACTGGTTTTGTTTCATTGCAGAAGGATTATAACATAATCCCCCAACATAGGAACAAGAGACAAAGTATGAAGCAAATGCATACAATAATACACCTATTAAAATCATGGCTTCGCTCAGTATATTAACAGGCAGAACGAAGCTCATATTGTGAAATACCTGAACGAATTTAGTTTTCGAATTAACCGCTCAATTTATAAGAAAAGTATTTCTCATAAGCTCATTGAACGTATGACAGCTCATGTTCCAACAACAATATCAAGCAATTAAGATTAGAGTTTAAATAGACACCTCAATATTTCTTTTTACTCTACCTACTTTTTTATATGCCCCCTCTTTTTTATGAGTAAAAAACCCATACAAAATAAGCCAGTCAATTTAATAACCACTTATAAAAAACAAAAAGCTCCGACCAACGGCCAGAGCTTTTCTATTCTCGAAATAAATCTTTTACTCTTTGTATTCGTCCCAGCTCATCACTTTAATATCTTCCAGACTGTATTTGCAAATTCCGTACAGGAATGCACTTGCCACACGGGCATTGGTAATAAGTGGGATGTTATAATCGATTGAGCTACGACGAATGTTATAACCATTTTTCAACTCGCGGTTGGTATGGTTTTTCGGAATGTTAACTACCAGGTCAATTTCCTTATTCTTGATCATCTCGATGGTATTTGGCGACTGATCTTCTTCATCCGGCCAATGTACCAGCGTATTCTCAATACCGTTATCGCGGAAGAACTTGTGTGTTCCTTCAGTGGCAAAAATGTTGTAACCTTTTTCAACCAACATTCTTGTACTGTTCAGCAACTCCAGTTTGCCTCGCGATGGTCCCGAAGAAATCAGAATGTTCTTTTTCGGGAAATTATACCCTACCGACAACATCGATTTCAGAATTGCCTCGTAGTAGGTTTCGCCAATACATCCAACCTCTCCGGTCGACGACATATCAACACCTAAAACAGGGTCGGCTTTCAGCAATCGTGCAAACGAGAACTGCGGAGCTTTAACACCCACATAATCCAGTTCAAACAACGATTTATCCGGCTTCGGCACATCGATTCCCAACATTACTTTCGTGGCAATTTCGATCAGGTTCAATTTCATCACCTTCGAAACAAACGGGAAACTTCGCGATGCACGCAGGTTACACTCAATAACTTTTATATCATTATCTTTTGCCAGAAACTGCATATTGAAAGGCCCGGTAATTTCCAGCCCTTTTGCAATCTGACGAGCGATCTTCTTCACCCTGCGAATGGTTTCAACATATAGTTTTTGAGGTGGAAAAACGATGGTTGCATCACCCGAGTGAACTCCGGCAAACTCCACGTGCTCCGAAATGGCATAAGCAACCATTTCACCTTTATTGGCCACGGCGTCAATTTCAATTTCTTTAGCCTGCTCGATGAACTCGGTAACAACAACCGGATGCTCTTTCGAAACATTGGCCGCCATTTCAAGGAAGTGCTCCAACTGATCAGGGTTAGAAACCACATTCATCGCCGCACCTGAAAGTACATACGATGGACGGATCAACACCGGATAACCAACTTCATCAACAAACTTGTGAATTTCTTCTATGGTTGACAAACGTGCCCAGCGTGGCTGATCTACTCCAAGATCGTCAAGCAATGATGAGAATTTCTCGCGGTCCTCGGCGTTGTCGATCTTTTTAGCTGATGTTCCAAGGATCGGTACATTTTGCCCGTCGAGTTTCATCGCCAGGTTATTCGGAATCTGACCACCCATTGAAACCACAACTCCGTGCGGATTCTCCAGGTCATAAACATCCATTACGCGCTCAAACGTCAGCTCATCGAAATAAAGTCTGTCGCAGGTATCGTAGTCAGTACTCACCGTTTCCGGGTTGTAGTTGATCATTACCGAACGGTATCCCTGCTCTTTAATCGTATTGATGGTATTTACACTACACCAGTCGAACTCCACCGAACTTCCGATTCGGTAAGCTCCCGATCCAAGTACCATCACCGATTTATGATCGCCTAAATAATTTACGTCATTTTCGGTTCCGTTGTGTGTCAGGTACAGGTAATTGGTCTGTGCAGGATATTCTCCCGCAAGTGTATCAATTTGTTTTACAACCGGTACAACACCATTAGTTTTACGATATGCCCGAACTTTCAGAATATCTTCGTTGATATTTACATTCTTACTTCTCAGCACTAATCGTGCAATCTGGAAATCGGAATAACCGGCTTGTTTTGAAGCTTTCAAGAGCGGAATTGGCAGATTTTCCAATTCTTTAAACTTCTTTAGCTCCAGTTTTATCTTGTAGATATTATTCAGCTTCTGAAGGAACCAGCGATCGATTTTTGTTTTATCGTGAATCTGATCGATCGAATAACCTTTATTAAATGCCTCGGCAATGGCAAAAATTCGTCGGTCGGTTGGATTTACCAATTCTTCCTCGATTCCCTCTATCGTAATCTCTTCTTTATTGGCTACAAAACCGTGCATTCCAAGACCAACCATTCTGATACCTTTCTGAATGGCTTCTTCGAAAGTTCGTCCGATGGCCATAATCTCACCAACCGATTTCATCGAACTTCCAATGTTTTTCGAAACACCAACAAATTTGCTTAAGTCCCAACGAGGAATCTTTACCACACAATAGTCGAGCGCAGGCTCGAAACATGCCGTTGTTACTTTGGTAACCGAGTTTTTAAGCTGGTGCAAACCGTAGCCCAAACCCAATTTTGCTGCAACAAATGCCAGCGGATAACCGGTAGCTTTCGATGCCAGTGCCGATGAACGTGACAATCGGGCATTCACCTCAATTACACGATAATCTTCTGAGTAAGGATCGAGTGCAAACTGTACGTTACATTCTCCAACTACTCCAACCCTGCGAATAATCTTAATTGATATTTCACGCAGCTTGTGATATTCTGAGTTTGAAAGTGTTTGCGATGGAGCTACAACAATACTCTCGCCGGTGTGAATTCCAAGCGGGTCGAAGTTCTCCATGTTACAAACCGTAATACAGTTGTCGTATTTATCGCGAACTACCTCGTACTCTACTTCTTTCCATCCTTTAATCGATTCTTCAACCAGAATTTGTGGAGAGTACGAGAATGCACTTCCGGCCAGTTTTTCCAGTTCTTCTTCGTTTTCGCAGAAACCGGATCCTAAACCACCCAGCGTGTAAGCTGCACGGATAATAATTGGGAAACCCACCTCTTTGGCTGCCGCTTTGGCTTCGGCCATATTTGAAGCAGCAATACTTTTTGGCGTTTTCACACCAATTTCGGCCAGCATGTTGGCAAAAATATCGCGGTCTTCTGTATCGATTATCGACTGAACCGGCGTACCAACTACTTCAACATTATATTTTTCAAGAACTCCTGATTCGTAAAGAGCAACTCCGCAGTTCAGCGCAGTCTGCCCCCCGAATGCCAAAAGAATTCCCTGTGGTTTTTCTTTTTTAATTACCTCTTCAACAAAATGAGGCGTAACAGGCAAAAAGTAAATTTTGTCTGCAATGTCTTCAGATGTCTGAATGGTTGCAATGTTCGGATTGATAAGAACCGTTTCAACACCTTCCTCTTTCAACGCTTTAAGCGCCTGCGAACCGGAATAATCGAACTCACCGGCCTCTCCAATTTTAAGTGCTCCTGAACCAAGAACAATTGCTTTTTTAATATGTGTTTCTATCATGATATTGTTTATTTGATCTCTGATTGTTGATTAACGATTGTTGATTTTTGATGTATTTTATCTACAACACAAACAATCGTGTTCATTATTAATCTATCTTTCTATTTTTTGCTGTTTCAATACTTTTCACAAAAATGGATATCAATTCATTGTTCTCAACGTAACATTCCTCAAGCAATCTTAAATCACTTAAAAGATTTGAATATTTAATGATCTTAACCGCAACGAAAGTTTCTCTAAGCTCTTTAAGACAAATACTCATTTTATGAATAAAATCTTTTTTTGATTCGGCACTTTGAGCCTCACCATAATTTAGAGCCGGCGATGTTCCTGAACGTACAATTTGTCCTTTCATATGATTTCCGATCGGAGAATTAGGCAGTCTTTCTGCCAACATAATAATTTTGGCAGCAAACTTTATCAATCTTTCTTCCAGCTCAAACCTATTCATTTCTGATTCCGTTCGTAAATCTTAAATCGTTAATCGATATTCTTAAATCAGTTCTTATTTCTTCTTGCTTTCTACGATATTTTTAATAAACTCATCGAATAAAAACTCGGTATCAACCGGCCCACTCGAAGCTTCAGGGTGAAATTGCGTTGAGAAGAACGGCTTTGTTTTGTGCCTGATTCCTTCGTTGGTTTCATCGTTTACATTGGTAAATAATGGCTCCCAGTCATCTGGCAATGTTTCAGTTGCTACAGCGAAACCGTGGTTTTGCGAAGTGATGTAACATTTGTTTGTTCCCTGCAGCAATACCGGTTGGTTGTGGCTACGGTGACCATACTTCAGTTTGTAAGTTTCGGCACCGGCAGCACGTGCCAGTAATTGGTTACCCAAACAGATTCCCATAATTGGCTTTTCAGTTCCAATGGTGTTTTTAATGTACTCAACAGTTGCATCGCACATAGCCGGATCGCCCGGTCCGTTTGAGATAAACAATCCGTCGTATTCTTCATTGGTAAAATCGTAATCCCATGGCACGCGAATTACTGTTGCTCCGCGGTTAAGCAAACAACGAATAATGTTGTTTTTCACGCCACAGTCTACCAACACTACTTTGTGTTCTCCGTCTCCATAAACCTCGCGTTCTTTGCAACTTGCAACCGCTACCAGGTTTTCCTTATTCGGATCGTAAAAATCAATTTCATCTTCAAATTCGATTTTTCCTAACATAGAACCTTTCTCACGTAAAATTTTCGTTAAGGCTCTCGTGTCGATATCAAATAAACCCGGCACATTGTATTCTTTTAGCAAGTCGCTCAAACTTTTCTCGGCATTCCAGTGACTAAACTCAAATGAATAATCAGAGATTATCAGACCGGAAATGTGCAATTTGTGCGATTCGTAATATTTGTGTATTCCATTCTCTTTCCTGTTAAAAGGAACACCATAATTCCCAATCATTGGGTAAGTCGATACCAGGATCTGCCCGGTGTAAGATGGATCAGTCAAACTTTCCGGATACCCTGTCATTGCGGTATAAAAAACGACCTCTCCGGCCACCGATTTTTCGCTTCCGAAGGATTTTCCCATAAAAACCGTCCCGTCTTCAAGCGTTAATTTTGCCTGTTTTACTTTGTACATATTCCGATTTAATAATTAAAAAAAATGCGCTTGCCCTAAAATAGTTCAAACGCATTTCAGTTATTCTTTATACTTATTTTCAAATACACTTTCTCAGCCATAATGTTAAGAACATGATATTAAAATCATTTTCCGATGCAAAAATAGAAAATATTCTGAAATTCTTACCTGTTCTTTTATGAAAATGTATATTTTTGCATTGCAAATGAATATTTATTCAATGAAGAATAAAGTACAACGACAACGAGAAATCCGAAAAATAATTCAAAGAGGTAGTGTACACAGCCAGGACGAATTATTGGTTGAACTAAAACGCCGCGGATACGAACTGACACAAGCTACATTGTCGCGCGATTTAAAAGTGCTGCAGGTAGCTAAAGTGCCACATCCGGCAAAAGGATACGTTTATACGATTCCTGAAAACGGACAATCGGAAAGAAACAATTCGGAACATACAAGCAGGATAAATTACCTGGCCGACGGATTTAAAGACATACAATTTTCGGGCAATTTGGCCGTAATACGCACAATGCCCGGATATGCCAACAGTATTGCAGCCGTAATTGATTCGGCTAGTCCGTGGGAAATTTTAGGAACCGTTGCAGGAGACGATACTATATTAATAATACAAAGGGAAGGAATATCGAAAAATGATTTGACAGAGGCATTAATAAAAATTCTGCCAAAGCTAAACGACAAATTGTAGATCGAAGGATGAAGAGTTTAGAAAATATTAAAGTTTTAATTGCCGACGAAAAACACCTGAAATTTATCGACGACATAAACGACGCTATCGACAGTGCATCACAACAACGCGGTACCGGTATTGCGCGTCGTACATTTGAATACCTTGCTTCGAAAATGAAGGAGGGAAAAGCAATTATTGCCCTTGAAGGAGACACCTTTGCCGGTTTTTGCTACATAGAAACCTGGCAGGAAAAAGGTTTTGTGGCCAACTCGGGTTTAATTGTTGGTGAAGAATACCGCGGAATAGGGCTTGCAAAAGCGATTAAGAAAAAAGCATTTGAGCTGTCGCGCAAGAAATATCCAAACTCAAAGATATTTGGATTAACAACCGGTTTGGCGGTAATGAAAATTAACCACGAACTGGGCTATCGTCCGGTAACATTTTCGGAATTGACTTTAGATGACCAGTTTTGGAAAGGTTGCCAGGGATGTATAAACCACGATATTTTAGAGCGTACCGGCCGAACAAAATGCCTGTGCACTGGGATGTTGTACAATCCTGAATGGGAAAAACCAACGTTCACTAACGGAAACGGAATTCGGAAACGCAGCTTGCTTGATCTTCTGCCAAAACGTTTTGTGGGAGTCGCAAAAAAGAAAAATAAAATAATAGATAAAAATAAGTAGAGTGGCGGCTCGCTATTCGACAGACAGCTACAGACTTAAGTTGAATAACAAACGCCGTCACTCTTTTAAAGATATTGAGACATGAGTAAAAAATTGGTACTGGCATTTAGCGGAGGTTTAGACACATCGTTTTGTGTAAAATACCTGAAAGAAGAAAAAGGTTATGATGTTTATACAGCAATTGCCAACACTGGCGGATTCTCTGACGAAGAGTTAAAAACCATTGAAGAACGTGCGCTGGCATTGGGCGCGGTTGAGCACATCACACTCGACGTAACCAACGAGTATTACGAAAAATGTATTCGCTACATGGTTTTCGGAAATGTACTTCGTAATAACACCTACCCTATTTCGGTTAGCTCTGAAAGAGCATTTCAGGCCATTGCCATTATTGAGTACGCCAAAGAAATTGGTGCAAAATACATTGCGCATGGTAGTACCGGCGCCGGAAACGACCAAATTCGTTTCGACCTGACTTTCCAGGTTTTGGCGCCCGAGATTGAAATTATCACGCCAACGCGAGATATGTTGCTCACTCGTCAGTACGAAATTGATTACCTGAAGAAATTTGGTTTTGAAGCCGACTTCACAAAAATGGAATACTCCATTAACCAGGGACTTTGGGGAACCAGCGTTGGCGGAAAAGAAACATTAACCACCAATAAAAATCTTCCTGAAGAGGCTTATCCAAGTCAGTTGGAAGCCACCGAAGAAAAAACTATTGAATTGGGTTTTGAAAAAGGCGAACTGGTTTCGCTCGATGGTGAGTTTTACGAAAACGGTCCCGATGTAATTCGTGCACTGGAAGCTATAGCATCGAAATATGCCATTGGCCGCGACACACATGTTGGCGATACCATTATTGGAATTAAAGGCCGCGTAGGTTTTGAAGCTGCCGCACCGCTTATTACCATTAAAGCGCACCATCTGCTGGAAAAACATACGTTAACCAAATGGCAATCGTACTGGAAAGAGCAGCTGGGAAACTGGTACGGAATGTTCTTACACGAAGCCATGTACCAGGAACCGGTAATGCGCAACATCGAAGATTTCCTTGAATCAACTCAGGAAAACGTAACCGGAAAAGTGATCGTAAAACTGAGACCTTACAATTTCGAGTTGGTTGGAATTGAATCGGAACACGATTTAATGAATTCGGGATTTGGCCAGTACGGCGAAACCGTTGAAGCATGGACTGCAGACGATGTAAAAGGTTTTACCAAAATCTTATCGAATTCACTTAAAATCTACAATAAAGTAAACAAGAACTTGTAAGAATGTTGAATGAGAATTAACGAATATCGATTTCAGAAGGAAAATATGAAAATCAAAAATCGTTAATCTACAATCGTTAATCAAATGATTAAAGTTGGAATTATAGGAGGAGCCGGATATACCTCCGGAGAGCTGTTGAGAATTTTACTGAATCATCCGCAGGCTGAAATTGGTTTTGTACAAAGTACCAGTAATGCCGGCAATCGGATTTCGGATGTACACATTGATTTGCTGGGCGAAACCGATATCAAATTCACCGACCAGATGCCTTTCGACGAGGTGGATGTTATTTTCCTTTGCATGGGGCATGGCAAGTCGATTGAATTCATGGAAGAAAACACTTTTCCTAAATATTTGAAGATTATCGATCTAAGTCACGACTTCAGATTAAAAAGAGAAGGCAACGACTTTGTTTATGGTTTGCCCGAATTAAACCGCGAAGAAATTGAATCATCTGAGCGAATTGCCAACCCGGGTTGTTTTGCTACCGGAATTCAGCTGGCGCTTTTGCCACTGGCCGCTAACGATTTATTGCAGGATGAAATTCATGTTCAGGCCATCACCGGGTCGACCGGAGCAGGACAAAAACCAACTGCAACGTCACATTTCAGCTGGAGAAGCAGCAATGTTTCGGCTTACAAAATTTTCCAGCATCAGCACGAAGGCGAGATCATTCAAAGCCTTACGCAACTGCAACCGGGATTTGAAAAGGATTTCAACTTTGTACCGATTCGCGGAAACCACACACGTGGAATATTTGTGGCTTGTTATACAAAATTTGGAGGCTCGCTTGAAGAGGCTAACGAAATATATAAAGATTACTACGCCGATCATCCCTTTGTTTTTGTAACCGATAAAAATCCGGGCGTAAAACAGGTGGTGAATACCAACAAAGGCGTAATTTATTTAGAGAAACACGGGAACAAACTGGTAATAATCAGTTTAACCGACAATTTAATAAAAGGTGCATCCGGACAAGCAGTTCAGAATATGAACCTGATGTTTGGTCTGGATGAAAAAACCGGACTGAATTTAAAACCGGTAGCGTTTTAAAACCGAACGCAGATAACACGGATTTTGCAGATGCTCACTGAAAAAAATCAGTGCACATCAATTAAATCAGCGTCATCAGCGTTCCAAACAAAAAAGAATGAAACTATTTAACGTATATCCACTTTTCGACATCACCCCGGTAAAAGCCGAAGGTTGTTATGTTTGGGATGAGAACGGGAAGAAATACCTCGATTTATACGGCGGTCACGCAGTAATTTCAATCGGGCACAGCCACCCAACCTATGTTGAAAAAATAAGCAAGCAACTTCAGCAAATCGGATTTTATTCTAATTCGGTACAAAATCCTTTGCAAAAGGAACTGGCTGAAAAACTAGGCAAACAATCGGGATGCGAAGATTATCAGTTATTTCTTTGTAACTCGGGTGCCGAAGCCAACGAGAACGCTCTGAAACTGGCTTCTTTTATAACCGGTAAAAAGAAAATCATTAGTTACAAAAAAGGTTTCCACGGACGAACTTCGGCTGCGGTAGCCATTACCGATAACCCAAAAATCATTGCTCCTGTTAACGAAACAGACAATGCTCTTATCCTGCCTTTCAACGATATTGAAGCAACGGAAGAAGCATTGAAAAAAGGCGATGTGGCTGCGGTAATTGTTGAAGGAATTCAGGGAATTGGAGGGATTTACGTACCCGACACCGAATTCCTGACCAAGCTAAAACAATTGACCGAAAAATATGTGACTGTTCTTATTCTGGATGAAATACAATCGGGTTACGGACGAAGCGGTAAATTTTTCGCCTACCAGCATACCGATATAAAACCTGACATTGTTACCATGGCAAAAGGAATGGGTAACGGATTCCCGATTGGCGGCGTACTGATTCAACCGGAAATTGAGCCATGGTTTGGCATGCTCGGAACCACTTTTGGCGGCAATCACCTGGCATGTGCTGCGGCTATTGCAGTTCTGGATGTAATGAAAAACGAAAACCTGGTAGAGAATGCCGAAACAATTGGGAATTACCTGATGGAGAAACTGGCTACTTTGGATGCAGATTTTGAAATCAGAGGTGAAGGATTAATGATTGGATTGGAATTTAAACAACCAATTGCCGAAATACGCAAGAAATTGCTTTTCGATTACGGTATTTTTACCGGCGTATCGGGGCAAAATATTATCAGGCTGTTGCCACCGCTCAGTCTTACGACCGAACAAGCTGATACCTTTTTAACAGCGTTTGCAGAAGTACTTGGCTCGTTCGCTGAATAATTAAACATCGAAAGAAAACATCTACTAATTTAGACCAAATGAAAAATAAAAAGATAGCAATAATCGGGGTTGGAAACATGGGAGGCGCCATTGCACTTGGCCTTTTAAAATCAGGTTCAGTAGAAGCCGGCGACATCTCCGTTTCAGACCGAAAAGAAGCGACGCTCAAAAAAATGAGCAACCTGGGAATTCATGCTTACGACAATAACATCGATGCAGCAAAAGATGCTGACGTTATTATTGTAGCCGTAAAACCTTATCATATTGAGGGAGTGATTAACACCCTGAAGCCTATTTTGTCGCCGGAGAAGATTTTCATTTCCATTGTTGCCGGAGTTGGCATTGATGACCTGGGTGAAATGGCCGGAAACGACATTCCTATTTTCAGGGTAATGCCTAACACTGCAATTGCTTTGCAGGAATCATTGACCTGTATTTCAGCAAATGGCAACACCGAACCTTACCGCGAATATGTAGTTGAACTGTTCGACAAGTTGGGAAAAACCATCGAGATTCCTGAAGAACTGATGGCCGCAGCAACTGTACTATCGTCGTGCGGAATTGCTTATGCGTTGCGCTACATTCGCGCAGCCATGCAAGGTGGTATCGAAATTGGCTTTAGCGCCGAAATGGCTCAGCTGATCACAGCGCAAACGGTAAAGGGTGCAACAGAATTATTGCTTCAGTCGGAACATCACCCCGAAAGAGAGATTGATAAAGTAACCACTCCGATGGGCGTTACAATTACCGGACTAAACGAAATGGAACACAAAGGCTTTAGTTCTTCACTGATTCAGGGAGTTCTGGCCTCGTACAAAAAAATAAAAGACAACTAAAAACTGTGCAGACCCGCTATAAAAAAATAACAGTTAAAGTAGGCAGTAATGTGCTGGCTAAAGCCGACGGAACGCTGAACGTGGCGCGCATTGCTCACCTGGTAGACCAAATTGCCCATTTGCAAAAAAATGGCGTTGAGGTAGTTTTGGTGTCGTCGGGGGCAGTTGCTGCAGGCCGCGCTGTTATGAGCGAAACAAAAAAGTCGGATGCCGTATCGCAACGACAATTATGGGCTGCACTGGGGCAGGTAAAATTAATATCGCGTTATTCCGATTTTTTCCACGAAGAAGGTCTCACCTGCGCGCAGGTGCTTACCACCAAGGAAAATTTTTCGAGCCGTGCACATTACTTGAACATGAAAAACTGTATCACCACATTGTTGGAAAACAAAGTGATACCGATTGTAAACGAAAACGACACCATTTCGGTAACCGAGCTGATGTTTACCGACAACGACGAACTTTCAGGATTGATAGCGTCGATGGTAGATTCAGAAGCGCTGATCATTCTTAGTAATATAGATGGTGTGTACACTGCTCATCCCGATAGCGAGGGAGCCGAATTGATCGAGCGCATTCAGGTAAACGACAAAGGACCGCAGGATGCAATTTCATCAGGGCGATCGGATTTTGGCCGTGGTGGAATGCTTACCAAATTTCGGATTGCAAAAAAAGTGGCCGGCGATGGAATTGGCGTTCATGTTGCAAACGGAACCCAAACCAATATTCTTGTTGATTTATTGGACAAATCGAAAAACCTAAAACACACTTTTTTCGTACCTAACAAGAAACCGTCGAGCGGCGTAAAAAAATGGATTGGCTATTCTGATGGTTTTGCAAAAGGACAGGTACAAATCAACGAAGGTGCAACAAAAGCGCTACTTTCCGACAAGGCCGTCAGCTTGCTTCCGGTAGGAATTGTTAAAGTTGAAAGTGAATTCAAAAAAGGAGATTTAATAAAAATAACAGGCGCAAACGGCGAGTTTGTCGGTATGGGAAAAGCCTCGTATGACTCGGAAAAAATTGAAAAGGAGAAGCAATCCGACAAGCAAAAACCGGTAATACATTACGATTATTTGTATTTAGAATATAAAACAAACGAAACATTAATTTAGAAATATAAAGATAGCTCAGAGTAACCTTTAACTAAGTTTGTCTACCCGGACAAACTACCCTTACTCCCTTTTTTTTGATGCCTTAATTTGAACTTATTCTGAGCTCCCTCTCCCTCCCCCGGGAGAGGGTTTTTCTTTGAAAGACCGACGACATGAAAATAGAACAGCAGCTAAAAAAAACGCTTGAAGCTTCGCGAAAGTTAAACCTGGTGAACGACGAACAGGTTAAACAATTATTGCTGGAGCTGGCAAACGAAGCCCGGGCAAAGACAGATTTTATTCTTGCAGAAAACCAGAAGGATCTCGATCGTATGGATCCGCAAGACCCTAAATTCGACCGCTTGAAATTATCAGAAGAAAGAATTAAAGGAATTGCTTCCGACATGGAAAATGTTGCCCGTCTTGAAAGTCCGGTTGGAAAAACTTTAAAGGAAACAGTTCGCGAAAACGGGCTGAAAATCAAAAAAGTTACGGTACCCTTTGGTGTGATTGGGATAATTTATGAAGCCCGTCCAAATGTTACTTTCGATGTTTTTGCCTTGTGTTTAAAATCAGGTAATGCCTGTGTTTTAAAAGGCGGCAGTGACGCTATTTATTCCAATCAAGCCATCGTTTCTATTATTCGCGATATGCTTAAAAGATTCGATTTTGACGAAAATACAGTTACACTTCTTCCTGCCGGGCGTGAAGAAACCAACGAAATGTTGCGTGCTCACGGATACATTGATTTGATTATTCCACGCGGAAGCCAGGGACTGATAAATTTTGTTCGCGAAAATGCCACTATTCCGGTAATTGAAACCGGTGCCGGAATTTGCCACACTTATTTTGATGAGTTTGGTGATGCAGAAAAAGGCCGCGAGATTATTTTCAATGCAAAAACCCGCCGAGTATCGGTTTGTAATGCACTGGATTGTTTGGTAATTCACGAAAGCCGTTTGAATGAATTGAACGATTTTGCTAAAAAACTCTCGGAAGAACAGGTGGTGATTTATGCCGACGAAAAAGCTTACAAACAAATAGAATCAGTATATCCAAAAGAACTCTTGCTTAAAGCCACTGAAGAATCATTCGGAACAGAATTCTTGTCGATGAAAATGTCAATAAAAACTGTTGGTTCGTTCGATGAAGCTTTAAATCACATTAATACACACTCATCAAAACACAGCGAGGCGATCATTTCTGAAGATGCTGATCGAATTCAAATGTTCCGCAAAATGGTGGACGCGTCTTCTGTGTATTCAAATACATCAACCGCTTATACCGACGGTGCACAATTTGGACTGGGAGCTGAAATTGGCATTAGCACACAGAAATTGCACGCCCGCGGACCAATGGCATTGGAAGAACTCACCAGCTACAAATGGATAATTGAAGGAAACGGACAAGTACGTCCAAAGTAAAAGGCAAAAGTAAAAAGGCAAAATATAAACTATGGAAGTTGAAACTTCGGTCTTCGTGCTTCCGTCATCAAACTTACAACATGAAAAAATTCACATCAGTAAAAGATATTCCCAGCATTGAAAAAGCGCTGGCAACTGCATTCGAAGTAAAAAACAACAAGTTTGGATTTCAGCACCTAGGGAAAAACAAAACCATAGTTCTGGTATTTTTCAACTCAAGTCTGCGTACGCGTCTCAGCACCCAAAAAGCAGCCATGAACATGGGCATGAACACCATGGTGATGAACGTAAATGAAGACAGCTGGCAACTGGAATCGGAAATGGGCGTGGTAATGGACGGTAAAAATGCCGAACACCTGCGCGAAGCTATTCCTGTAATTGGGAAATATTGCGATGTAATTGGCGTGCGTGCATTTGCCAAATTCGAAAAACGCGAAGACGATTACGCTGAAAAAATATTAAGCCAGTTTGTTGAATATGCCGGTGTTCCGGTGGTAAGCATGGAAGCTGCGACTCGTCACCCGCTACAAAGTTTTGCCGACCTGGTAACCATTGAAGAACATAAAAAAGTAGATAAGCCAAAAGTAGTTCTTACCTGGGCACCACATCCGCGTGCTTTACCGCAGGCTGTTGCCAACTCGTTTGTTGAGTGGATGCGCGAAACCGATTACGAACTGGTGGTTACGCACCCCAAAGGTTACGAGCTGGCACCTGAATTTATGGGTGATATAAAAGTGGAGTACGATCAGAAAAAAGCTTTTGAAGGTGCCGATTTTATCTATGCAAAGAACTGGGCGTCGTACACCGATTACGGGCAGGTTATTTCGAAAGATATGAGCTGGACGGTTGATGAAGCAAAAATGGCTCTGACTAATGATGCCAAGTTTATGCACTGTCTTCCGGTACGTAGAAATATGATTGTGACAGATGGCGTTATCGACAGCCCGAATTCAATTGTTGTTGATGAAGCCTACAACCGCGAAATTACTGCACAGGCAGTGTTGAAGATGATTCTTGAAGGCTCGTAACACCGCGTCATGCTGTCCGTCAGCTGACGGATTCAGCATCTATTATCGAAAAGATTCCGAAACAAGTTCGGAATGACGTCCTAAAAATTAACTTTGCGCCTTTGCCAGCAATTAAAAAGAACATGACCAAAAAAATAGAAATAATTCCTGCCATCGACCTGATTGACGCCAAATGCGTGCGACTTTCTCAGGGCGATTACAACCAAAAAACGGTTTACAACGAGAATCCGCTGGAGGTTGCCAAAATGTTCGAAGATGCGGGAATCACACGTTTACACCTTGTTGATCTGGACGGGGCAAAAGCCAAGCACATCGTAAACTACAAAGTGTTGGAAACCATTGCCGGAAAAACCAATTTAGTGATCGACTTTGGCGGCGGACTAAAATCGGATAATGACCTGGAAATTGCTTTTAACTCAGGAGCAGCAATGGTTACCGGCGGAAGTATCGCCGTAAAAGAAAAAGATACTTTTCTGAGCTGGCTGGAGAAATTCGGCAGCGAAAAGATCATTTTGGGTGCCGATGCGAAAGACGGTAAAATTGCCGTAAGTGGCTGGCTGGAAACAACTGACCTGGCGGTGATAGATTTTATTTCAGAATTCCACAAGCAGGGAATCAGCAAAGTAATTTCAACAGATATTAGTCGCGACGGAATGTTAAGCGGCCCTTCTTTTGACCTGTACGCCGATATTATGAAAACACTTCCCGAAGTGGAAATTATTGCCAGTGGCGGAATTGCCACCATGGACGACATATTAAAATTAGATGAAATGGGCGTTCCGGGTGTAATTACCGGAAAAGCCATTTATGAAAATCGCATAACTTTGAAAGAAGTTGAAAAGTTCATTGCGTAACAACTATACTGTCATTTCGAATCTTGAGGAACGAAGGTGAGAAATCTATCTCAGATCAACAGATTTCTCCTCGCTTACTCGTCGAAATGACAAAACAAATAAAGAAAATGCTTGCAAAACGAATAATACCGTGCCTTGATATCCGCAACGGACAAACCGTTAAAGGAATTAATTTTGTCGACATTAAAGAAGTGGGCGACCCAGTGGAATTAGGTGCAAAATATGCTGCCGATGGTGCCGACGAGCTTTGTTTTCTGGATATCACAGCAACACACGAAGGCCGCAAAACTTTTGTTGATCTGGTAAAACGTATTGCAGCACACATTAATATCCCCTTTACCGTTGGTGGCGGAATCAGCGAATTGAGCGATGCTGAAAAACTTTTGGCTGCAGGCGCCGATAAAATATCGATTAACTCATCTGCAGTTCGTAATCCGAAACTGATCGACGACCTGGCATTAAATTTCGGAAGCCAGTTCGTGGTAGTTGCAATCGATGCACGCGGCGATGAAAACGACCACTGGACAGTTACCGTAAACGGTGGCCGCATTCCAACCGACAAAGAACTCTTTTCGTGGGCAAAAGAAGCAGAAGACCGTGGTGCAGGTGAGATACTTTTTACATCGATGAATCACGACGGAACAAAAAACGGGTTCGCCAACAAAGAACTTTCGAAAATGGCCGATATGCTTAAGATTCCCATCATCGCATCGGGCGGTGCTGGTACCAAAGAGCATTTTGTCGACGTATTTACCGAAGGCAAAGCCGACGCCGGACTGGCAGCCAGTATTTTCCATTACAACGAAATTCCAATTCCGGTTCTTAAGAAATACTTAAAAGAAAAAGGCATTGTAGTTCGATAGCCAATCAAAATAGTAACTTCGCAACGATTTAATATTAAGGAAGCCCATCTTCCAAATTAACAGACAGATATGAGACAGCTAACAGATATTTCAAAAATCGATTTCAATAAAATGAACGGACTAATTCCGGCCATCATTCAGGATGCCGAAACGCAAAATGTTTTGATGCTTGGATTTATGAACGAAGATGCACTTGCAAAAACACAGGAGATTGGCAAAGTAACGTTTTTCAGCCGCACAAAAAACCGTTTGTGGACCAAAGGCGAGGAATCGGGAAATTTTCTGAATGTTGTTTCTACTGCAATTGATTGCGACAACGACACATTGCTTATAAAAGTTAATCCTGTTGGACCTGTTTGCCACAAAGGCGACGACACTTGTTTTGAAGAAACAAACTCGGGCAATGATATTCAGTTCTTAAGCTATCTGCAAGATTTTATCGACAAGCGTAGAACTGAAATGCCTGAAGGTTCGTACACCACTTCTCTATTTCAAAAAGGAACACGAAAAATCACTCAAAAAGTTGGTGAAGAAGCAGTTGAAACAATAATTGGTGCAATGGCCAACGACGACGAAAACTTCATTTACGAAGCCGGAGATTTGCTTTATCACTTAATTGTGCTGCTTACACATAAAGGCTACCGCATTGAAGACATTGTACGCGAACTGAAAAAAAGACACAAATAAGACTCTATGTTTCAATAAATTACAGCATCTCTGCATTATTAAATCCCCTCTTTCAAAACTACAGATTAAGTATATTCTGTTGGGTTTCAATATATTCTACAACATGGTTATGAAACATAGTTCCATAACATAGTTATAAAACATTGAATATTACCACTTTGCAATTAGGTATATTTCGGCGGTACTCCGTAGCTTTGTTATATCTTCTAACTACAAAAAACCGCTCGTATGGAAACATTAACCATTTGTCCTACCAGTACCGCCACCATTTTAGCTTGTCAACAAATTGCAAAAACGTTCAAAGAAAACATCTTCGAGTTATCGGTTCTGCGAAAAGAATGGGATCCGGAATTCGCAACTTCGTTAACAGTGTGGATCGACGACACCATTGACAAACACTATTCCGAAAATCTGGATGTTCTTGAGGATGAACGTTATCGCGAATGGCACGAAATTATGGTTGAAGGCCTTCAGCACCTGAAAGTTTTAAGAGCCTCGTTAAAAGTTGACTTTAAAAAAGACAAAGAATTTTTAAAGGAATTTTTCCGGTCCACCGGTTACACTGATTATTTCAGCGATGCCAAAAACGGAGATCACATTAGCCTCTTTAAATTTCTGAAAACATTTGCCGCCAATTTAAACGAAAGCGTAAGGCAAAAAATCAGTGAAAAAGGAACTCCTGATGCCTTGTTCGACAAAATTCTTGTTTGTGCCAATCGAATTAGTCAATTCGAAGATTTCTTTATTGCTTTAGAGGGAGATACCGAATTGGATAATTATGGTAAAAAAGAAGTAGCAGAGATTTACGAAACAATACAAGACATTTGCCGGATTGCAATTGCCTACTATCAATTTGATCCGAAAATGCGCTGTAAATTCAATTACTACAAAGTAATGGTGAACTTATAGAGATTTTTTTTCATCAACTACTTAATAATTAACTTAAAATGCAGTCTGCCTGTAGATTTCCCACAGGCGGACTGCTATTTTTTTATCTATTCTTCCGGTTTTTCTTCGGCTGAATCTTCTATTTCTTCCGGAGTTTCAGCAACTTCTGCCTCCTCTTCAGCCGGAGCAGTTTCCTGCTCTTCTTCAGCATAAGGATTTATACCATCAGTAAAAATCGGATTCTTTTTCTCCTCGGCCTCTGCTACCGGAACATAACCATCGGGGATTTGTGCTTCCTCTGGATTATAAGGAAAAACATCTACAATCGGACTAACAGCCAACGAAGTAACAACAAATGGAATAACCAGGTATTCCAAACTTTCATCCAAACGAGTCAATGCTTCTTTTATATCATCGGCCATTATCAGGTAATTTGTTTTTATCTTTTTCTCCTTACCTGCGTCCTCGTCGATTGTAACCAGATTAATGGCTGCTTTAAACCACCATTCACCATTTTCAAATGGAAAAACTTCGGCAATACGCGATTTTTTTATGTCAACAATCTGAAACTCTCCGCCTCTAACCATTTGTTGCATCTGGCGGATAATCCGCGTTTCAGCATCGGTGTACGATACGGCATCCAACAAAAAATTTTCGGTTACCATCGATTCGCTTCCGCTCTCGGAAACTTTCATATATTTTACTTTACTCTCGAACCAAGTCTGCATCATAATTTCTACATTTTTTTAGAAGTGACAAAAATACATAAGCCTCAAATACTTTCACTCAAAAGCTTTCATTTTTATCAACAAAAAAACCGACTACAAATTGCAGTCGGTCTCCGATTCTTTTAATCTAACTAAACTAACTAATAACTACCCTTGACCTTAATCTAACGTAAAACGAAATGTATTATATGCAGTTAATGTTTTTATCAATTTTTTAGTCGTGTAGTGAAAAGAAAAATGGCCCCGCCCAACGACGGGGCCACAAACAGACAGCTACAGACTTAAAAGCTGAAGAAGATTATTAATTATAGGCGCTCTCACCATGTTCGTAAACATCGAGGCCCTCTTCTTCAATGCGCTTAGAAACGCGCAGTATATTTGCTTTCTTCAAAATGAAGAATAATACCAAACCTAAACCGAATGCCCAAGCGAAGAATGATAATACACCAATTGCCTGAATACCCAGTAATTTTGCTCCACCACCGTAGAATAAACCTTCAGAAGTAGAGAATAAACCTACTGCCAGTGTACCAAAAGCACCACCAACACCGTGTACTGAAATAGCACCTACAGGGTCGTCAACCTTTAATACTTTATCTATAAATTCAACTGCGAATGGCAGAATGAAACCGGCAATAATACCGATGAATAATGCTCCCACTGGATCAACAGCATCACAACCAGCTGTAATGGCAACCAAACCAGCCAATGCACCGTTCAACGAAATTGAAAGTGATGGACGCTTGTAACGAACCCATGCAACCAACATTGCAGTAACAGCACCAGCTGCAGCAGCCAGGTTGGTAGTAACTGCGATATGACCAATTGCAACAGCGTTGTCAGTACCGGCAGCTGCTAATTGAGATCCAGGGTTAAATCCGAACCATCCGAACCACAGAATAAACACACCAAGTGCTCCGTAAGCCAGGTTGTGACCAGGAATCGCCGTTGGAGTACCGTCTTTTTTGTATTTTCCAATACGAGGTCCAATAATAGACGCACCAGCTAAACCAACCCATGCACCAACAGAGTGTACAATAGATGAACCGGCGAAATCGTGGAATCCAAGTTGGCTCAACCAACCACCACCCCATGTCCAGTGACCTGAAATTGGGTAAATAACTACAGTAATTACAATACTGAAAATCAAATATGCTTTAAACTCAGTTCTTTCAGCCATAGCTCCCGAAACAATTGTTGCTGCGGTAGCTGCGAATACGGTTTGGAAAAACAGGTCGGCATAATCAGAATAATTGCTACCAAAACCGTCGCTCATAAAGAACAGGTCAGGTGTTCCAATGAATCCTCCTATTGAGTCTCCGTACATGATAGTAAAACCAATTGCCCAATAAAGAATTGAACCAATTGAGAAGTCCATCAGGTTTTTCATTAAAATGTTCGCGGTGTTTTTTGATCGTGTAAAACCTGCCTCCACCAAGGCAAATCCAGGTTGCATGAACATTACCAGAAATGCAGCAACCAATAACCACATATTATCTATACCTATTTGTAGGCCTTGCAAAGTTTCTTCCATGATAATCTAATCTTTTTCAGTTACTACTCTTCTTTACCTTTAATAAAAAGTGACTCATCGCCATGCTCTCCGGTTCTTATTCGGTATGATTCTTCGATTGGAAGAACGAATACTTTACCGTCGCCGATCTCGCCTGTTCTGGCTGATCCTAAAATGGCCTGAACTGTTTTATCAATATTTTTATCGCGAACGATAATGGATAATTTTATTCTCTCGATTGTACTGGTATCGTAAACAATACCACGGTAAGCACGACCTTCGCGAGCCTGACCTACTCCCCTTACATCCCAGAAAGAGAAGAATTCGATGCCTGCTTCATACAGTGCGTCTTTTACCTCATCAAATTTTGATTTGCGTATTACTGCTTCAATCTTTTTCATCTTATTTAATGTTATTTGTTTTTTAAAGTATAAGATGTAACGAGCCCGAGTTGCAGACTCGTTTCATATCAAAATATCTTCTCTGTTACAGCGAAATACCAACTGTAATAAAGAAACCTCCGGTTGACGGATTAAGAATAACAGACCCTGAAACAGGAAGTGTAAATGTTTCTGTTATTGCAATTTCTTTTGAGGTACCAATGTTTATATTGCATACATTAAAATCTCCATCGTCGGTGTACTGTCCATCCCCCATTCCAAATCCAAGATCAACAGATCCGAAAGAATATCCGGCTTCAAGGTAAAGGTCAGCTTCTTCTCCGAAATCAGTAGTGCTTCCATCTTCCATTTCCATTTCAGGCAGGAACATATATGCCGCAGTTAAAGAGAAATCACCTAGACTCAGGCTAACGCTTGGCTCCAAATAATGCATTGATGCATACTCGGTCCAATCACCACCAAAATAATAATCAGTTAAGGTCAGGTCCAAAGATGAAGATTCACTCAATGCAATTGAATAACCTGCGTACAAATCCATCTCCATGCTCTCATCAGAAGATGAATTAACAGACCCCCATGCACCAATGGCAAAATCACCAGCAGAAAATTCAACGTAAGGCTGAAAAGCAGGCCCGGATCCAAATTTGGCACCACGCCAAATATAACTTGAGTAAATGTCTAAACCTGTGCTCCATTCCTGAGCTTTAACATTCGAAATTGATACAACAAAAAGTAGTAAAAAACTTGCTGTAATCAGTAGTGTCTTTTTCATAATCGTAAATTTTAAAAGTTAAACTGCTATTTTTAATTTTAAATCTAGTACTGCCCTGTAAAAAACGAGGTAATTTCCATATTAACTACTTTTTCCTTCCTCTACCCCCTGTTTTTTATTTATTGATTCAAATAAATACACTTTTTTTCATTCATACCCCCATTTTATGCCAGTATGTTAATTCGCTTAACAAATTATTAATATATGGCGCTATATTTTACCTTTTTGATAGCGATTCGTATGTTTTATTGCCGTTTTTATACCAAAATGCTGTATTCGACCCACAAAACACTAAAAAACAAGAAACTTATTGTTATTAAAACAACGAGAATTAACAGAACGGCGAGAAGTGCCGTCTAACGGAAAATGCAGACAATCATCACTTTTCGTATGGCAGCCCCCATTTTTTATACACGGGCAAACAAAAAGCAACATTTCGAAATCATTATTTGCGGCAAAAGTGATTTCAGAACATCTTAACGAATAAAATGACGGCCCGGAATAAATACAGACGATTTTTTTCAGTAGACGTGTAGAAAAATTAAAAACCGAGCGTTCGGTTTAATTTTCGGCAAAGTTTGGGTAATAGTATATAATACGATTATTTCAACTCAACAAGATACATATTAAGAAATCTGCTGGCCCTGGTCTTTGGATTTAAAAACCGAGCTGATTGAGCTGTTAATTGTTTATGTTCGGTAAATTTCTTTACTACATTTATATCCAATCCCATTTCAAGCATATCGCTATATCCCTCTTCCGAAGTGTATATCCACGCCCCCGGTTTAGGCGTAAATGCTTCCAGGTCTTCTTTTTCGATAAGGTAGGTTCCGGGAGATTTTGAATACAATAACAAATTCCAAAGCCGTGCACTGGATGTATACATACTTAATGTTGCCCCTTCGGGAGCCTTTTCATTAAAAATTTCAGCCGCTTCTTTCGAAGTGTGAAACTTCATCATATTAGGCAACATGTTTACATTAACAGTAAACAGCATTATTGTAATGGTAAATGTTAGCATCACGATCTGTTTCGGCAAATCATTCTTATTAATTCCCATTACCACGATTCCTGCAAACAGAAGCCCGTAAATGGACCAGAACCAAATGCGTTTTTCAGGGAACACCACTATTGGAAACACCAGAAGAGCAATAGGACCAACAAGCGCAATAACTTTATTTATTATTGCAATTACATTTCTGGTTTTCGATTTAGTCTCGGGAGAGAACAAACGCACGGTCCATTTTGCACTTATTATATACATAAAAGGAACCGCCGAAAGCATGTAATGCGGATTTTGCTGTTTGGCTATCGATAGGATACCCAAATAAACCACAACTGCAAAAATGTTCACGACCTCAAATTCCTGGGCTTTATTTTTTCGCAAGCCGATCAGGCCTCCTATTTCTTTAATAAAACCATATACCATAAATATAGTCCACGGCAACAACACATATAACGATGTATGCAGGTAAAAGGAATAATCTGTACCACTACCGTGGTATGAGCCGGTAACACGCCCAACATTATTAGTCCAGAAGTAGAACTTGATTCCCTTTAATCCAAACTGGTTTAGCAATCCGGTCATTGCAGGCAAGATCATAATACCTACTATTATCAGGGCTATTAACCAACGGTAATTAAATATCTCTTTCCATTGCTTATGAACGAACATCGTTCCTCCAATTGCCGCAGCGGGAATTACAACTCCCACCGGGCCTTTTGCCAGCATAGACAAACCAACACCAACTGCGCCCAGCAGAAAGTTCAGCCACTTATGCGTTTTTAAATAGGCCGAAAACTGCCACACCGAGAAAACCACAAAGTCGGCCAGTAAAGTATCGGTATGTATATCGTTGTTAAAATGCTGAAATCCTAGAGACATTACCCAAAAGAAAGCAGCCAGCAAACCGGTCTCTTTTCCGTAAAAAAGTTTACCCAGTCGATATGTCGAATACACCCCAAGGCATGAAAACAAAAGCACCGCCAGTTTGTAGGCCGGTACCGACAAACCAAACAGCTTGAAAGTAACCGCTGCAATCCAAAACAACATCGGTGGTTTCTGATCGTAGGCATCGCCGCCAATCGTCAGGTTAATCCAGTCCTGATTCATCAGCATCTCACGACCAACCTCTGCATATTTTGCAGCATTAACAATTAACGGAATAGGTATAGCTGAGACAATAATTAAAAGAAGGGGAATTAGAATTGCAAAGTAGAAACGACGATCATTCATTAGTAATGAATTTAGGCAGGCGCGAAAGCAAAAAATACTAATTTTACGCCCACATTTTTAATTTGAGTACAAATGAAGAAAAATATTTCGTGGATTACAATTCTTGACATTGCTGTTTATACCTTGATTATAGGTTTTGTAGCTTATGGAAAACAGCAAAGTAATTTTGGACAGGAAACTTTCAACAAAGTAATTCGTGAAGATGGCTGGGTAGAATACCTTACGGCACTGTTTTTACTATTAGGCTCGATACTTTTTGCCATAAAAGCAGTAAAAGCTAAAAAAGAAAAAAACGGAAAACGAATATTCTTTAACGCACTTGCCTCTTTTGTTTTCTTTTTCGGAATGGGCGAGGAGATATCTTGGGGACAACGTATCTTCTCGGTACAGTCGGGCGAATATTTTATGCAAAATAACTACCAGGGCGAAACCAACCTGCATAACCTGGAAGTGGGCGGAGTAGACCTAAATATCCTCATTTTTTCAAACCTCATGTTCATTGCGCTAATTTGCTACTTTATATTACTTCCGCTACTTACATATAAGGTAAAATCCATTCGCAAACTGGTAACCGGTTATGGGGTCCCGATTCCACGCCTGCACCACATTATTGTGCTGTTGGCCGTCAACTCTTTCATTCCGCTTGCCATTAATATGGTTAAAGAGAGTGAACTACACGAACTGGCATTAACCGGAATTCTTTTCCTCATCCTTATTAATCCGGCTAAAAAGATTAAAGACATTAGTTTATCCAGCTAATTTAGCTTGCAGAAGGAGGTATTTACAATCAAAAGAAATAGTGCTTTTATGGAAGAAGTTCCTCTTTCCGGTTGTAAGGATCGAGAAATACCAACAATAAAACGGTAACAAAAATAGCTTCCCAAAGCTCCCAAATGCGTCTTTCAGGAATAAGCAAAACTATTCCTGTACACACCAATATTAATAAAGAGTATCTGATTTTAGGAACAGGAATTCCCCACAGATCAATTGCACGTGTGAAAAAAGGCCACTTTTTATATAACAGAAGTGTTAGAACAAAATAAGTTCCGAACACCACTACCAGCCCGGTTGAGAAAATAAGTTTATTCAGATTTACTCCCCCCACTTCCAGGTTATGCAGGTTGGTTTCGCCCTGAAAATTATGCTGGGCAAAAAACCCTCCTGTTTGAATAGAGAATATTCGTTGCCCCCAGGAAATCTCCTCCCCAAAGCCAAAAAACGTACCTACAATAATTATCAGGCTCAAAGCAACCCATAGCTTATTCCGGTCTTTATGCTGCTTAAATAAACGAACGGCAAACAACACCGAAATCAACAGCAGAACCAAAGCTGTCAGGTTTTCAAGCGGACCGTCTTCGGCTACCATTGTATGGCAAAAATCGTAGTTAAAATAAAAACTTGCTGCCGAATATAAAGCTACGGCAATAATCAGGTACGATATAATCGATAATACTTTCTTCATTGTTTAAAATTTTCAGGCAACATTCCAATAACAGTGTCATCAGAGCTACCAATAACAGAGTGCAAATCTAATAATATTAAACAAGAAATATCTTTAACAAATTAGCTTATCTAACCCGAAAGTAATCGGCCGGGCACAATATCTATTCATTGCATGTTATTAATCGGGTTTAGCCCCGGCAAATTGGAAGAAGCTTTCATTTGAAATTTTATCTTTGCAATTATTAATAATAGAGGCGCCAAGGTTGCATTCCGGTTTTCTTTCCGTCTTCTGCCTGCCGTCTTCTAACGATCTTTAAAATGAAACTCTGGGATAAAGGTACACCTGTTAACAAAGCAATTGAAGAATTTACTGTTGGTAAAGACCGCGAATTGGATCTGTTTTTAGCCACACACGATATTTTGGGCTCGATGGCACACGTAACCATGCTCGAATCGGTTGGGCTTATCGAAAAGGATGAACTTCCGACACTATTAGCCGAGCTGAAAAATCTTTATGCCGTTGCTGAAAAAGGTGAGTTTACCATTGAAGAAGGCGTTGAAGATGTACACTCGCAGGTTGAATTTATGCTTACCGAAAAACTGGGAGATCTTGGTAAAAAAATTCACAGCGGACGTTCGCGCAACGACCAGGTTTTGCTCGACCTGAAACTGTTTACGCGCGATGCCATTAAAGAAATCGCCGAAACAACTTCCGGTCTTATTGATATTCTGCTAAAACGCGCCGAAGAAACAAAAGACATTTTAATGCCGGGCTACACTCACTTACAGGTGGCCATGCCATCGTCGTTTGGGCTGTGGTTTAGCGCTTATGCCGAAAGTTTGTCTGACGATTTGGAATTGCTTTTATCGGCATTTAATATTACCAACCAGAATCCACTGGGATCGGCAGCCGGTTATGGCTCGTCGTTTCCGTTAAATCGCCAAATGACAACCGATTTGTTGGGTTTTAAAAATATGAACTACAACGTGGTTTATGCACAAATGGGACGTGGAAAAGTTGAAAAAATAGTTTCGTTTGCCATAGCAAATATTGCAGGAACACTTTCGAAACTGGCCTACGATGTTTGTTTGTTTATGAGCCAAAATTTCAATTTTGTAAGTCTGCCTACCGAATTTACGACAGGCTCGAGCATTATGCCGCACAAAAAAAATCCCGATGTTTTTGAGCTCACCCGTGCACGTTGCAACAAACTGCAAGGCGTTCCTGCACAAATTGGCTTAATCATTAACAATCTGCCGAGTGGCTACTTCCGCGATTTACAAATGGTGAAGGAAGTTTTCCTTCCATCGTTTAAAGAAATGAACGACTGCCTTAATATTGTAAGTCTGGCCATTGACAAAATGTCGGTGAACAAGGAAATCCTTAACGACAGCAAATACGATTACCTCTTTAGCGTTGAAGAAGTAAACAAATTGGTGCTTCAGGGAATTCCGTTCCGCGAAGCCTACAAACAAGTTGGCGCACAGATTGAAGATGGAAACTTTACGCCGGAAAAATCCGTAAACCATAGCCACGAAGGGAGCATCGGAAATTTATGCCTGGATAGTATTTCATATAAGAAGGAGGAAATCATTAAAAAATTCCTATTTAACAAAATAGAAGAAGCAAAAAAGAACTTGCTTCAATAAGATTTCAGGTTATTTGAAACCTAACAAATGTCAGAAACACATAAAATACTGATAAAGGATTTAAGTTTTTTATGATTTTTCTCAAGGTTAATTGTATGTTATTAAACACAATTTACACCTGTTAAGATTGCGAATACACACCTCTTTGTTTATTTTTGATTTCACTTCGTAAGTAAAAACGGGATTTTCACTTACAGATTTGCAGTAATTCGGTATTGACAGCGCCAATTGCTGCGCTAGTGCGAATTTTAAAGAGAAAGGAAAAAATGATGCAGACAAAAAAACCTGTAGCTAAGGGATTGTACCGCCCTGAATTTGAACATGGGAGTTGTGGTATCGGGTTTGTAGCAAACCTGAAGGGCAGAAAGAAACACAGTGTGATTTCTGATGCTTTGTCGATGCTGGCTCGTATGGAACATCGCGGGGGTACCGGGTTTGATATTAAAAGCGGTGACGGTGCAGGGATATTACTACAAATTCCACATGAACTTTTTATGGAAGAATGTCCGAAACAGGGCATTAAATTACCTCAGTTTGGCGAATATGGCGTAGCCATGATTTTCTTCCCAAAAGAGGACCGAAAACGTTCAGAGTGTAAAGATATTATCGGACGAAATCTGAAAAAGTTTGGATTGCCTTATCTAGGCTATCGTAAAGTTCCGGTTGACAATTCAGATTTGGGGCGCGATTCACTGGCTTCAGAACCATATGTACAACAGTTGTTCATTGGTAAACCTGATGGTATGTCGGGTGAAGAGTTCGAACGCAAACTTTTCGTTTTCAGAAAATATACTGAAAAACTGGTTCGCGAATCGGTCAGCGGAATCGGCTACAATGGTATGAACATGATTTCGTGTTCGTATAAAACCATCATTTATAAAGGTCAGCTTACAACCGAGCAGGTTTCGTTGTATTTTAAAGATCTGACCAATCCATTGGCGGTAAGTGCACTTTCGCTTGTACACTCGCGCTTTTCAACCAACACTTTCCCATCATGGAAACTGTCGCAGCCTTTCCGTTATATTGCACACAACGGCGAAATCAATACCAACAAGGGTAACATTAACTGGATGCGTGCCCGCGAAGTTCTTTTGGAGTGCTCGGCATTTACAAAAGAGGAGTTGGAGATGATCTTCCCAATTTGTGACATCCGCGATTCGGACAGTGCCAACCTCGATATGGCCATTGAAATGCTTGTGTTAAGCGGACGATCGTTACCACACGTATTGATGATGCTTATTCCTGAAGCATGGCAAAATAATCCGGATATGGATCCGAAAAAGAAAGAGTTCTACGAATTCTATTCTGCAATGATGGAACCATGGGATGGCCCGGCATCGGTATGTTTTACTGACGGTGTATTGGTTGGAGCAACACTCGACCGTAACGGATTGCGACCGTCGCGTTATTGTTTAACCGACGATGATACATTAATAATGTCATCAGAAACCGGAGCAATTGATGTACCACACGATAAAGTTAAAATTCGTGGTCGTCTGCAACCGGGAAAAATGTTTGTTGCTGATTTGGAACAAGGCCGCATTATTTCTGACGAAGAAGTAAAATCTGAAATTTGCTCAAGCCAACCTTATGGCGAATGGGTAAAAGAAAATATGACTTATCTGGATGAACTTCCTTTTATTCCCGACCTGGAATTAAAAGAGCCGGATAAGAAAACTGTATTTAAACGACAAAAAGCTTTTGGATTCACCCACGAAGATATTGAGGTGATCCTGAAACCAATGGCGTCAAATGGTGGCGAAGCACTTGGCTCAATGGGAGCCGACAATCCGCTAGCCGTACTTTCTGATCGTCCGGTGCATTTGTCGCACTACTTTAAACAATTATTCGCCCAGGTAACCAATCCACCAATCGACCCGATCAGGGAGCGCATTGTAATGGACCTGAGAACTTACGTGGGTGGTTTTAAAAATATTCTGACGGAGTCGCCGGAACATTGCCGACGCATTGCCATTCACCAGCCTGTATTAACCAACGAACAGTTGATTAAACTGGCCTATGTGGATCACACGCATTTCCAAACAAAAAAAATCAGTATTGTTTTCCATGCTGACGAAAAAGAAGGCACACTGGAAACCAAACTGGAGCGCTTATGTCAGTACGTTGAAGATGCTATCGACGAAGCTTATTCAATCATATTATTGTCTGACTTTGCGATTAGTACGGACCACGCGCCAATTCCGTCGTTACTGGCAGCATCTGCTGTTCACCACCACTTGATCCGTGTTGGAAAGCGTGGTAAAGCCGACATTATTATGGAAGCCGGTGATGTACGTGAAGTGCATCATTTTGCAACCTTGTTAGGCTACGGTGTTTCTGCGGTAAATCCGTACATGGCCATCGACACCATTAAGAACTTGGTTGATGAAGGCTCACTGGGAGATATTACCAAAGAACAAGCTATCCAAAACTACGTGAAAGCGATTGGTGGCGGACTGTTGAAAGTATTCTCGAAAATGGGTATTTCAACATTGGCATCGTACCAGGGAGCACAGATTTTCGAAGCTGTTGGACTGAAACAAGAAGTGGTTGACAAGTACTTTACCGGTACAGTTAGCCGTGTTGAAGGATTGAGTCTCGACGACATTGCGAAAGAAGCAATGATGCGTCATCGTAAAGGATTCCCAACACGCAACGGAGGAGCAAAAGTACTGGAGCCGGGTGGAGAATACCACTGGCGTAAAGATGGCGAACGTCACTTACTGAGTCCTGAAGCGATTCAACTAATTCAGGAAGCAACAAGAAAGAACGATTACGAGAAATACAAAAAATACTGTAGTGTAGTTGACGATCAGGCAAGTGCAGCATTCACATTGCGTGGATTGATGGACTTTACTTCTGACCGCAAGTCAATTCCACTCGACGAAGTTGAACCGGCAGAAAGCATTCTTACCCGTTTTGCTACGGGAGCAATGTCGTTTGGTTCTATCTCGTGGGAAGCACACACTACACTGGCGATTGCCATGAACCGCATCGGTTCAAAATCAAACTCGGGCGAAGGAGGTGAAGACCCAATTCGTTACACCAAATTGCCAAATGGCGACGATATGTGTTCGGCTACCAAGCAGATCGCATCCGGACGTTTTGGTGTAAACAGCTACTACCTAAGCAAAGCCAAAGAGTTGCAGATTAAAATGGCGCAGGGGGCAAAACCGGGTGAAGGAGGTCACCTTCCGGGCCATAAAGTAAATGGCTGGATCGGACGCACACGTAACTCAACTCCGGGTGTAGGATTGATTTCTCCTCCACCGCACCACGATATTTATTCTATCGAGGATTTGGCACAGCTGATCTTCGACCTGAAAAACAGTAACCGCGATGCACGTATCAACGTGAAACTGGTTTCTGAATCGGGAGTAGGAACTGTTGCTGCCGGAGTTTGTAAAGCAAAAGCCGATGCTGTTCTGATCTCGGGATACGACGGCGGAACAGGTGCATCGCCACTAAGCTCGATTAAACATGCCGGTCTGCCCTGGGAACTTGGTTTGTCGGAAACACACCAAACGCTGGTTCGCAACCGCTTGCGTAACCGTATTGTGGTTCAGTCTGACGGTCAGATGAAAACATCGCGCGACCTGGCTATTGCAACTCTGCTGGGTGCCGAAGAATGGGGTGTGGCAACAATGGCACTGGTTGTTGAAGGTTGTATAATGATGCGTAAGTGCCACAGCAATACCTGCCCGGTTGGAGTAGCTACTCAAAACGAGCGTTTGCGTGGATTATTCAAAGGAAATCCTGACCACGTTGTTAACTTCTTCGAATTCCTGGTAGAAGGTCTTCGTGAGATTATGGCAGAGCTTGGTTTCCGTACCATTAACGAAATGGTTGGACAATCACAATGTCTAAAATTTAAAGACGACATTGATCACTGGAAATATAAAGGTCTCGACCTAAGCCCAATTCTTTACAAAGAAGAAATGGGTCAGGAAGAAGGTCTTTACTGCAGCAAGAAACAAAATCACCAGATGGAAGAAATTCTCGACTGGAAACTTGTTGAAGCTTCGCAAAAAGCGATAAAAGATGGTGAAAAAGTAAGCGCAGAATTCGAAATCAAAAATATCAACCGTAGTGTTGGTACGGTTCTGTCGCACGAAGTAACCAAAGTACATAAAGGAGAAGGTTTGCCCGACGGAACTATCCATTTCAAAATGACAGGTTCGGCAGGACAATCGTTTGGTGCATTTGTTTGTAAAGGTATCGATCTGGAAGTTGAAGGAGATGCGAACGACTATTTCGGAAAAGGATTATCCGGTGGTCATTTGTCGATCTACCCGGCTAAAAATGTACAATTCATTCCGGAGCAGAACATTATTGTAGGTAACGTTTGTTTCTACGGAGCAACCGGCGGCGAGGCTTATATCCGCGGTGTTGCCGGCGAGCGTTTCTGTGTTCGTAACTCGGGTGCACAAGTTGTTGTTGAAGGTATTGGCGACCATGGTTGCGAGTACATGACGGGAGGAAAAGCTGTTATTCTTGGAAAAACAGGACGAAACTTTGGTGCAGGTATGTCGGGCGGAGTTGCTTATGTGCTCGATATCGACGGAACGTTCCCAAGTCTTTGCAACAAAGGAATGATTCAGCTGGAAAGAGTGGAGAGCAAAGAAGAGCAGGAAGAACTGAAAGCTATGATCCAGAAACACAAGGACAAAACCGAATCAACGGTTGCTGAGTATGTTCTTTCAGACTGGGAAGAGACAGTTGGCAAGTTTGTAAAAGTAATTCCTACCGATTACAAACGAATGCTGACCTACATTGAAGAGGCCCGCAAAACGGGTAAATACGAAAAAGAGTCGGATGTTATTGATGCTGCATTTGATATGCATTTGGCCAATTTGTAATTTTTATAGACGCTAAGACATGGGAAAGCCAACAGGATTTTTAGAATATAAAAGAGTATCCAATCCGACACGAAAAATTGAGGAACGCCTTAAAGATTGGAACGAGGTATACATATTACGCGACAAAGATACCTGCGAAACACAAGGTGCGCGCTGCATGGACTGCGGTGTGCCTTTCTGCCATCGCGGAGCATTATTGCACAACGGCGCTTCCGGATGTCCGGTTTACAACCTGATTCCGGAGTGGAACGACCTGATTTACAAAGGCCGCTGGAAAGACGCCTTAGAGCGACTTCACCACACCAATAACTTTCCTGAATTTACAGGAAGAGTGTGCCCGGCACCGTGCGAAGCAGGATGTGTACTGGGAATTAACGAACCGGCTGTTACGATTCACGACAACGAGCGTACCATTATCGACAATGGTTTCGAGCAGGGCTGGGTAGTTCCTGAGCCACCCGAATCGCGCACCGGGAAATCGGTTGCTATTGTAGGGTCGGGTCCGGCTGGACTGGCATGTGCAGCACAGCTTAATAAAGCAGGTCATACCGTTACTGTTTTCGAACGCGACGACCGTATCGGCGGTTTGCTGATGTACGGTATTCCAAATATGAAACTGGATAAAGACGTAGTACAACGCCGTGTTGATATCCTGGAAGCAGAAGGTATTATTTTTCAAACCAATACCGAGGTTGGTAAAGATATTCGCAGCAAAAAGTTGCTCGACGACTTTGATGCGGTTGTTTTAACTACCGGAGCGACAAAACCACGCGACCTGAATGTTGAAGGCCGTGAGCTGGATGGCGTACATTTCGCTATGGAGTTTCTGAAAGCCAACACAAAAAGTTTGCTCGACAGTAAACTGGAAGACGGAAATTACATCTCGGCAGAAAATAAACACGTAATCGTAATTGGTGGTGGCGATACCGGCACCGACTGTGTAGCTACATCGCTGCGTCATGGTTGCAAAAGCGTAACCCAGTTGGAGATTATGCCTCAGCCGCCTAAAGAACGTAACGGCGAAGTTAATCCGTGGCCCGAATGGCCGGGTAACGAAAAAACCGATTACGGCCAGCATGAAGCGATTGTTGCAAAAGGAAAAGATCCACGCAAATACTCGATAATGACCACTAAGATTGAAGGTGACAACGGTAAAGTAAAAGCTTTACACACCGTTCAGGTGGAGTGGATAAAAACTGATAATGGCGGACGTATGCCACAGGCAGTTCCCGGAACCGAACGTTACATTAAGGCAGACTTAGTGCTGTTGGCGATGGGATTTTTAGGACCGGAAGATAAAATTGCCGAAGAAATGGATATGGAACGTGACCCACGTTCGAACTACAAAGCTGAATACGGTCAGTTTAAAACCAGCATTAAAAAGGTTTTCGCTGCCGGTGATTCACGCCGCGGACAATCGCTGGTGGTTTGGGCCATTAACGAAGGACGTGCCGCTGCCCGCGAAGTAGATACCTACTTAATGGGCGACACTGTTTTGCCATAAGGCAAAAGTTCTGTGACATGAGCAACGAAAGTTGCTCGCATTAAATTTGAAAGTTAGCATATGCTGTAGTGGGCTATGCTATTTTATAGTGCAGTTTTTTCAGGAGTTCCGGCCGGAGGAGGAAATTTATTATCCGAAACTAAATCACTTTCCCTTGACCAGAATGTGAAACGCCGGTTCTCCTTTTTTCTTGCAAAATTTTAATTCAAAATAGAGGGTTTCCGATTGGAAGCCCTTTTTTTGTTAGCAGTAAGTTGTCGGTGTGGATTTCGCAGAGTGTCAGCGTTCGATAGGACGGTTGACTATCCAGAAATGTACAGAGACAACCTGATTAGCTGACGCCACACTGCAATTTAAAAGATGTTAGGTGTATTTTTATTTTGTCTTTAAGCTAGATAAATATTCATCAGCTTTCATTACAGGAATATCAGACTCTTTAAAATCCTTTCCATTTCTAGAAATTATGATTTTACAATCAGCATTTAAAGCAGAGTAATATTGTAATGCATCTTCAAAATCTGTGAAGTTTGAAACAAGACCTTTCTCAATAACTTTGTCAGTTAAGTCAACGGTGTCACAAATAATCTTTAGTTTATGAAGTTTGCCTTTAACTAAATCTGTTTTCTCGTACTTTGAAAGAATATAAAAGATAGTTGAGTAGGACAGAGCGGAGATAGCTAAATCTAATTTTTTCTTGTCTGCGAGAGTTGCAATTTTTGCAATAGAATCAAAAAATGGTTGTCTGTTGCCCAAGAGATCAATTACAACGTTCGTATCTAAAAATAATTTGTCTCTCATTTATATTTTTGATTTAGAAAATCGTTGTAATCACTTTTAATATCTATGTCTAAAGGAATTTGAGAACCTGCCGCTAAACTTTTAACAAACGGAGAAATTTCAAAATCCTCGTCATTAAGATTGCCCTCCGGATTGTCCTTTGTCAAAGATTTTAAATAGGCTTCTATCAATCTTGATAGACTTCTCTTATTAGTTGCAGCATATTTTTTAGCTCTCTCAATTACGAACTTATCTAGTTTTAAAGTCAATTTTGTATCCATAACTCAATAAAATATTTGTACGTGTAAAAATACAAAATAAATCCGTATTTATCAATCGGAGAGCAAACGAAAATTACACCTAACGTTGAGTATACGATTTCGTAAGGGATTGCGGGCTGGGTCTGTATCTACCGTTACCAAAATTGGAGCGGTAGACCATGCTTCGCATATTCCTGAAACCCTTATGAATTATATACATTGTTGTAGGCAGTTATTTGGTCAGAACGTTAAACTTTTGGATTGCAATCAGCCATTTGGGGTCTGGAGTAGTAATATTATTCTCCTCTTTTAACTTCAAAAACTCATCTTTGAATTCGTTTAGAAATGATTTGACGTAAACAAAGTGAGGATAAACGAAAAGTTCCTTAATCATCTTTCGGTTTGCAAACTTACTCTCATAATAGTAATAAACCTGTGATAGAAATCTCAAATATAAGGTTAGGTTTTGGTGTGTTGTAAGTTTGTTATCCAAAATTTGTTCTTTAGGTTTTTCGAGATTATCGGTAGGAATGAAAAAGCTCACTATCATTTTTCCCTCTTTAGTTTTCCACTCATTGCGGATTTTCGAAAAAATCTGCAAAACATACAGAAAATCTGGGCTATTGAAATGTTGCAAAAGTTCATAGGTGATTGTTTGCTTCGCTGTATATTTCGACACAATAAGACTAGTGAAGTAAGAAAGTATCACTCCTAGTATTACACCTCCAAGTCCTATTAGTGCACCAATTAAAGTTTCACTCATATAATTTTCTCTTTATTTTGATTAATCTAAAATTCAGCGATTGATTTCCAATCATTGTCTCTATTGCTTCTTTTTATCTATTGCAGACACTTTACATAAGTAAAATGATCTAACAATTAATCTAATCCCGTTCCTGCCTGTTAGTTAGACACTTGCTTTTAATTGCCTACAACGTACCTGTATGTTGCAATGCAACATACACACTATTATCGCTCACCCCTGTAATTTACTGATGCAAAATTTTTTACCCGTCAATCTTCGGCTGATTTGCCATTTATTTTTTGCAAGAGATTTTTCCAATGTATCGGGCATTTATAATCTTTAGTGCATTAAAGCTAAGCATAATTTTTATGACATTGAAAAAATTGTTGTTTGCTGTATACAAATGTGAGTAGCCCGATTCCTCGGAATGGAACCAAACCGATTCACCATCCGGCATCCAGCCCATGTTTCCTATCGACATTCCCCAGCCGCCAATTCCGGGGCCACCAATCCATGCTTCGTCGCGCTGACGATCGAGCAATTCCAAATCGCCGCTTGCAGGATCGAGCAGCAAAATCCAGCGGTCTTTATTGTCTTGCGACAAAGCCACAACCACGGCCATATCTTCTGTTTCGTTCCAAATTGGCCCCAACAGGTTTACTTCCCTGTCTTCAAGTTCCTCGCCTTCTTTTGGCATACGCTCCGGGTAATCACTCAGGTAATCGGGTAAATCTTTTAATCCGGGAATTTGTGATTTTTCGATTGTTACCAACTTGTTGTTCTTTACATCAAAAATGCCCATTTCAACCAAGGCCTGCGGACTTCCTACTTTGGCGCGGGCATTCTTTTCTTCGGTGTAACCTGACTCTGTAACATGATGCGTTACCGAGGTTGCTTTTGCATTGGATGCTCTTTCGTACAAGCTGTAAATAATGTAATCGCCGGTTGGGCTCAACGAAATATTGCTCAGAAACTTGCTCCCGGTGTATATTTTTAATGGCTCGGCTGCTTTCTCTGCCTCCTCGCGGTTTTCGCGTGCTTTGCCTTTCGCTTCGCGTTCCTGCAAAACCACGAATAATTCTTTTTGCTGCTGCTCCAGCCATTTGGCTTGTTCCGACGAAGGTTGTTCTTTTTTCTCACTCCCCGATACGAAATTTGTCAGTTGTGTAATCAGTCCAGTTTCCGGATCGATGGTGAACAAATTATTGTCCTTTGTAAACGCAATTTTCGAATCGCCCAGAACAAACTCGGGCGACGATGCGCGCTCTAACCACGCTGTAAGCTGCTTCTCTTTTCCGCTTTTACAGTCGAGCAGAAAAAGGTTGCCATTTCGGGTGTATACTTTTTTTGATTTGTCGCTGTTGTAATTGCCACGGCGGCCGGGCAATGTCATTTTCTCCTCCAAACTTACTTTGTCAATTTCTTTGGTCGACAGATCGTAAGTATGCAACGATTCCAGCGTGTCTTGCTCCGGATTCCACTGAAAATAAATTTTTGCGCCATCTTCGCTCCAGGTAATATCGCTTGGCGAAGTACCGATCCATTTGGCCGGATCCTGCATAATTGTTTCGATGGAAAGCGAACTTTTATTGAGTTTACTCACCTGACTAAAAGCAGATAAAGCAAATAGAATTAAAATTGGAAGGATAAAATGTTTCATTTTGTGCAGTTTTTAAGCGTTTTTTCGAAAGCATCTAAATTAACACTTTTAATAAAACGAATTCACTAATAAAGATTAGCCTTTTGTTCTTTCAAAAAATATAGATTTGTAACGTTAAACAGCTCGCAGCGCATTGCTCAAAAGCTTAAAGCAATTTTCATGAAGGTATTTAAATTTGGAGGTGCATCGGTAAAAGATGCTGCCGCGGTAAAGAATGTATTTGAGATTATTAAAAGCGAAAGCGGAAACCTGTCCGTGGTTATTTCGGCCATGGGAAAAAGTACAGATTTGTTGGAAACTTTGATAAAAGCCTACTTTAACAGCAACGACGAAAAGTGGACAATCTTTAATAACTTCAAGAATTACCATATTGAAATTATCGGTGATTTGTTTGGCGAAAAAGGGATGCCGCAGGGCGTTTACGAACTGTTTTCCGAACTGGAACACAAACTGAATACGCGTCCATCGTTCGATTTCAATTTTGAATACGACCAGATCATCTGTTTTGGCGAGCTCATTTCAACCCGAATTGTTAGTGATTACATTACTGCCACAGGTCATAAAAATACCTGGATAGATATTCGCACCTGCCTGAAAACCGACGACACTTTCCGCGATGCGCGGGTTGACTGGGAATGGACCGGCGAACTGATCCGCGACGAATTTACTTTCGCCGACAACGGATTGTACATCACCCAAGGATTTATCGGATCAACAACCACCAACCTCACCACCACACTGGGCCGCGAGGGATCGGATTTTACAGCTGCTATTATTGGTAGCTCACTTAAAGTTGAAAGTGTATCGATTTGGAAAGACGTTCCGGGAATTTTAAGTGCCGACCCAAAAAAGATGAGCGACACGGTAATGATCAACGAACTGTCGTACAAAGAGGCGGTTGAGATGACACACTCGGGAGCAAAAGTTATTCACCCTAAAACCATGCAACCACTGCACAACGAAGGAATTCCCTTGCTGGTAAAATCGTTTGTTGAGCCGAAGAATTCGGGCACAATTATTCATAAAATCAATCATAAAATTGAGCTGCCTCCAATTTTTATCCTAAAAGAAAACCAGGTGCTGATAACGCTTTCGGCATTGGACTTTTCGATCATCTCGATCAGTGATATTGAGCGGGTGGTAAAATTTCTGATGGAAAAACTGATAAAGGTTACTTTGATGCAACAATCGGCCATCGACCTGAATATTGTAGCCGACGCATCGGACGAAAACCTGGAAGAAATTTTCAGCGAACTTTCAGCGGATTATAATATCCGTTATAACACCGATCTTACACTGGTAACAATTCGCCATTATACCGAAGAAGTGCTCGACTGGATGGTAAAAGAAAAGGATATTTACCTGGAACAACACAGCCGTTTAACGGCCAGGATGCTGATTAAAGAATAAGAAAAACAGACCGGAAGCAAAATTTCCGGCAGCCTTAGTCTTTCTATTTTATGCAACTTCAAAAAAGGCAATTTGCGACTGATAGCTTTTTAAAGTACACGAATCGATTTTTCTTGTAATTTTAGAAACCGATTTATTACCTATAAAACAAAACAGCTGACTAAAATGAAGCAGAAAAAGACATTACCTTATATAATTGGGATTGCGGTTGTAATCATTATTGTGCTTATCGTGAGCAAAAAGCAAGGATGGCTGGGCAGCGATGTAAGCGTAAAAGTGTCAACCGAAACGGTAGAAAGTAAAACCATTACCGAGTTTATAACCGCCAACGGAAAAATTCAACCGGAGACCGAGGTAAAAATCAGCCCCGATGTTGCAGGTGAGATCGTTGAACTGCATGTTGAAGATGGTGACGCGGTTGAGCAGGGGAAATTGCTGTGTGTGATAAAACCCGAAATGTATGTTTCGGCAGTGAACCGATCGGAAGCCGCCTTAAACTCGTCGAAAGCACGACAGGCACAAGCCGAAGCACAACAAATCGAAAGCGAACTTTCGTACAAACGCTCTAAACAATTGTATGATAAAGGAACGATTCCGGTTTCAGAATTCGAATCGGCCGAGGCAGCTTACAAAGTTGCACAGGCAGAAGCTCGTGCCGCTCAGTATTCGGTATTGAGTGCGCAGGCATCGCTTGATGAAGCTGAAGAGCAGCTGATAAAAACAAAAATTTATGCCCCGATCACCGGAACCATTTCGGCGTTGAATGTTGAAAAAGGCGAACGCGTGGTAGGAACCAGCATGATGGTGGGAACAGAAATGATGACCGTTGCCGACCTGAATAAAATGGAGGTGCAGGTTGAAGTAAACGAAAACGATATCGTAAAAGTGATGAAAGGAGACACTGCACTGGTGGAAGTTGATGCTTACCTGAACCGCAAATTCAAAGGTATTGTTACCGAAATTGCCAACTCGGCCAGTGTTACCGGGACCAGTTCCGACCAGGTAACCAACTTCGATGTAAAAGTGCTTTTGCTCAAAGATTCGTACGTAGATTTGATCGATCCTGAAAATGGCAATCTTTACCCTTTCCGCCCCGGAATGTCGGCTACGGTTGATATTCTTACCGAAACCCGCGAGAATGTTATTTCTGTACCGATTTCGGCAGTTACAACACGCATTAAAAAAGAAGACGGCGGCACCAAAGATGTTGATGCTGATTCGGAAAATTCGGACGATGAAAACACCGCACAGCGCGACGAAAAACAGGAAGTTGTTTTTGTGTATGCCGATGGCCGTGTAATGAAAACCGAAGTGGAAACCGGAATTCAGGATAACAACAGCATCGAAATTCTGAAAGGAATTAAAGAGGGCGACGAAGTAGTTACCGCGCCTTACACCATTATTAACCGCACACTAAAAGACAGTATGTTGGTAAAAAAGGTTAACGAAGAAGATTTATTTACATCGGAAGATTAAGACACTCGTATAAAAACAAAAACAGGGTTGTGATTTGATTCGCAACCCTGTTTTTGTTTATGTTTCTTTGGTATTATACCGATGAAAAATAAAACTGAGCTTTAGGTTCGCAAACTCCCAAAAGCTCTTTAATTTTCTATCGGCATTAACCATTGTAATCTCAAAGTTTCGCCAAGGCTCACTTTGAAATACAATTGGTATTATTCTCCGGGAAAATAATCGCGTGAATCAATAACAGTTAGATTATTGGTGTGTGCACGATTCATCTCAAGTACAGCTTGCTCCGAAACCTTTTCGCCTTTGTAATTATATGTTTTATCCAGGGCAACACTTTTTAGCAAAAGATCTTTATAATCCACTTCAAAGGTGTAAAGTACATCGGTATAAAAATCCTTATTATTCTGTCCGATTGCCAGTGCCCTTCCCTGACGGTTATTTTTTGGAGCAACTGCTTCACCTTCAATTTTCAGTATAGAATAATCTTCCTTATTAACCGTGATTTTGCCTTTAAAAGTACCGGCATAATAATCGCCGGTGGTAGCCAGCGAAGGCACTTTCGGACTAAAAGAAATCACCCAATATTCTTTGCCATTGATAACAGGTTGACTTTCCAACGCCAGTTGATAGTCGCTTAACAATGCGGGGCTTAAAATACCCGATGCCGAGCGCACCCAGTCGAATCCCAGCAAATCATCAAGATTCAATTGCGCACTTGAGAAACTATAATCAGCATCGCTCTGCTCTTTTGTTACCGAATAATTTCGTGCCTTAAAAGCACCACTATTCGACGGATTTGTATAACCTGTTTCATCGTAAAGCAATACGTTGGCAATTTCCGGAGATCTCACTTGTCCGTCAACCGCCTTTTCTTTTGAATAAGCAAAGTGCATGTTAAACGGCCCCGAACCATAATTGTACTTTATATTCTCCGAAGCCATGCGCAAAATGCGGATCAGTACTTTATTTTGTGCGGCAACATCAACCTTTTCAACGTCATACGATTGCGACTCCAATTTTATAACAGCAAATTCTTTCGAAAAAAGATCTTGTACCGGGAACTGGTTGTTGGTGAATCCTACTGCCGAAAAGTAGATGTCTTTGTCCACCATCTCTTCAGGTATTTTCAGTTCAAAATTTCCTTCGCTATCACTGGCGGTACCAAAAAACGTACCTTCCAAACCGATATTAGTATACGAAACCGGACGATTTGTATTGGAATCAACCACTTTCCCTTTAATGGTGTGCGCTACCTTCGAACCGTTTTGCCCCAGCGCTGTAAGGGCAACACAAACTGTAAAAATGAATATAATTGTTTTCTTCATGACCATCAATTAAAAAAAATAAAAGTAAGAAATAAATACCATTCCTACCTAGTTAAACGTTGTAATACCCAATTATTATTGTGTATCTTTGTTTTGAACATAAAAGATAGTTATGAGTAGAAAATATATCATTCTTGTTATCAGTGTTGTTTTAATTGGGCTAACATCGTGTGTCTCGAAAAAGAAATACCTTGAAATGGAAGCCGGCAGGTTAAAAGCCGAAGAACTTTCGCGTAAACTTGATGCTGAGAACAATGCAAAAGCCGAACGCATAAAAGCTTTGATTGCCGATTTTGAAGCCATGAAAAACGAATTGATGGAAAGCAATGCCATGAAAGAGCAAGACATTGCCAACCTGAAACAAGAAATGGCTGTACTGAATGAAGAACTAAACAGCAAACAGGAATCGTTGCAGGAAACCAGTTTTAACTTGGATTTTGAAAAACAACGTTTAACCAATGCATTGGAAAGTAAAGAGGCATCGATTCAATCGTTGCAAAATGAAGTAAACACGCTGGAAAGCGAAGTTTCTGAGAAGAACTTTGCCCTTGATCAAAAGAACTTTGAAATTAACCGGCTAAATCAGGAAGCTAAAGTTCTTGAAGGTAAACTTAAAGCAGGTGAAAACGAGCTTAGCACCCTGCAGGGACAGCTTGAAAACGTACGCTCAGAAACGCAGCAGTTACAAAATCAGCTAAAAGAAAAAGATGAACAGATTACCAAACTTAGCAACCAGGTTAAGTTGCTGAAAAGCGAAATTGGTAATTAATTGTTTTTCGGACTTAAAAATAATGAACCTGCTTAATTTAACGTGAGTTCGACCTAAGCGAAAGTGGAAACTTCAGTTTGTTCAACAATTTCATCCATTCTAAGGGTAGGTTTTTTAGGTAGGAATGAATAAGCGATTAAGCCTGAAAGCAAATTTGTCAGGAAGTTTTCAAAACTTCTGTGCCTGGTATGTTCTATTTGACAGATATTCTTCAGTTCATCATTAACCGTTTCAATTAATGCTCTTTTGCGAAGTAAAATTTTATCCTGAGTCAACATTAATGAGTTTTTCATGTTCTTGCGAATCTTGGTAATCAAATGAATACCATCAATAAACAAGTCGTGAAACAAATTTTTGGATATATAGCCTTTATCGGCGACTAACTTTTCGAATATTTTGTCATGAAAGTTTTTGTTTTTCAATGGTTCCCTGTCATCAACGTTACCTGGATTAAAAAGAAAGTCAAGGATTTCCCCCTTGTCATTAATTACAATGTGTAGTTTGAAACCGAAAAACCAGCCCATTGAGCATTGCCCCTTTGTGGCCAGCCCTTTAAAGGTCTGATGTTGAAACTCACGCCTTATATGACAAACCCGAATAGGAGTAGAATAGATAAACGAAACACCTGTACACTCGCCCAGACAACATAGTTGGAGAAACACAGCCATTGGCATTAAAGCCTTTTGTTGTAGTTCCACAAAACGGTTGTATGCTACCGTTTTCGGAAAGTCAGCTTGCATATGTTCCTGAACGTGCATGATGTAAAAATGCTTTAAACAACGGTATTTCTTTAGGTGAAACAAGATTACGATGGTTATAACCTCGCTATCGGACATGGTAAATTTACGCTTTCTTCGTTTTACAGAGGTTTTTTCAGTGAGGATGTGTCCCTCCTTGTTTTTTTCAAATTCTTTACAGAATTCGTCAACCAGATAGAAAATTTCGGTAATTTTAGAATCCATATTAGAACAGGGTTTTGTTTGTTATATATTTAAATGTGAGATACTTAAATATAATCAAAACCTTGTTTATTTTCTAATCAATCGTGTCCTAAACGATGAAAGAAAGTGAGAAGAAGTTTAAGTATCTCAAACTATATTTGAGTTGCTACAACAAAAACAAACTTCTCACATATGGTAAAGGTAAATTTATTCTCGCAGATTATTTCAAAATTGGATAGAGGTTCATTCAAATCATTGGTTAAAGAACGTCAAACAGATAAGCATCAAAAGGGCTATAACAGCTGGATACACCTGGTTTCTATGTTGTTTTGCCAATTTGCAAAGAGCCAATCCGTACGAGATATCAGTAATGGTTTACGTTCGACAACCGGCAATTTAAACCACTTAGGAATACAAAAAGCACCATCAAAATCAACCATCAGTTATCAAAACAAACATCGTGATTGGCAATTATTCAGAGACTACTATTACAAGTTATTATCTCAATTAGGACAGCAGATGAATATTAAGCAATCTAAATTTAGGATCAAATCAAAAATATTCCTGTTAGATTCTTCAACCATCAGCCTTTGTTTAAGTTTGTTTGATTGGGCAAAGTATAAAACAGCTAAAGGGGCAGTAAAACTGCACACTCTACTTGATTATGATGGAAACCTGCCTGCTTATGTAAATATTACCGATGGGAAAACGGCCGATAATAAAGGGGCTTACGATGTACCTTTGTTGGCCAATAGCGTAATTGTAGCCGACAGATATTACAATGATTTCTCCCTTTTAAACGTTTGGGACAGCAACTCGGTATATTTTGTTGTCAGGCACAAAGAGAATCTGAAGTTTAAATCAGTCAAAGACCTAGAACTCCCCGATAACAGGCATCAGCACATACTGAAAGATGAAATCATCGAGTTTACTGGCCCTAAGGCCAAACAAAACTATCCCAAAAGACTCCGAAGAGTAGCAATATGGAATGAAGAAAACCAACAAGTAATCGAACTAATCACTAATCAAATGTCTTGGACAGCAAACACAATCAGTGAACTATATCGTAGCCGCTGGCAAATCGAAATATTTTTTAGAGAGATAAAACAGCTATTGCATATTAAAAGCTTTATCGGAACCAGTGAAAATGCAGTTATGATACAAATATGGTCGGCATTAATAACCATACTCGTCCTAAAATACCTGAAAGCTTTATCTCAGTTTGGATGGCGATTATCAAACCTGGTATCATTTATACGGTTGAACCTTTTTGTGAAAATTGACCTCCAAAAATGGCTTGACAAACCTTTTGATAAACCGCCTAAGAATATGACTTTACCAACTCAAGGGGTTTTATTTGAAAATATGTGATTTTAGTAGCTCTATCCATTACTTTTAAAGATGTGAATTTAACAGGAGATATTAATTAGGACAGAATTGTTTTCTAATATATAATTGTATTTCTTACATCGAACTGACGTTAATTCATAAATTATTCTATTCCGAATGAAAATTTATGAAATAATCAGGTTAAAGGAATGGCATCCTTTTTCAAATCAATAACACCACTAGGTTATTCCAAATCATAATCAAGTTTAAACAGCTTGTAATACTGCACAATCGATTCACGCACCTGGTATTCAGAGGCTGTATACGGAAGAACATTCTGCCCGTTAAACCACATCATAAAAGTATCGGCATACGCCTCATTTAAGCCGGTAAGTTTCATTACCATCTCCTTATTGTAGTTATTCGAGTGCATTTCCCAGTTTTTCATTATCGCCATGTCTTCGCGCACCTTACGTTTTCGTTTTTCGCGCTTACCGTAATATTGGGCAAACGACAAAGGACTTACCAATGCAGCAATAATCGGAGGTTTTTCGTTAAATGCATCGCCTCTCAGTGTTGGGTCAAGTTCGGTCGGGGTTCCATGGTCGAAATAATCCAGCTGTTGCGCATCACCTTCTACGGTAACTTCCCCAACGTTATAAAGTACAGGATCCATATAAAAGGTCAGCATTTCGTAGCCCGTGTAATAAGATGGAACTTTCAGAATAAAAGTTTTATAACCTACTGAAGTGATTTCGAGAGAATCGATATTAAGCATCTCCAAAGTAAAAATTCCCTCGCCATTGGTAATGGTTCCGCTGTGTGTGCGGTGGTTTATAATATTGGCATATGGAACTGCTGAACTATCAGAGGAACTCAGAATTTTTGCTTTCAGTTCAATCAACATCGGATCAACAGGATAATTCTCATCCTGGGCCCAACCGGAAATACTCGTCAAAACAAATAATAGCAGCAGTAAATATTTATACATAAGTGCGTAATTCTATTCCGTTTGCAAATCTATGCAAAAGAATTTAACCATTTTGAAGATAACACTATTTAACGGGTTTTTAACAGATGTTAAGGAGCGACATGGGAGATTATTGTCATTTCGAACCAGAGGAACGAAGGTGAAAAATCTGTAACATCTGTTATTTAATGCAACAGATCTCTCACTACGTTCGAGATGACATCTACTTCATTGAAGCAATGCGTTCTTCCAATACTTTAATATTGGCTTCGGCATCGGCTTGTTTGGCTTTTTCTTTGGCAACTACCGCTTCAGGTGCATTATTTACAAAACGTTCGTTACTCAGCTTTTTCATTACCGAATTCAGGAATCCTTTGGCGTATTTCAACTCCTCTTCCAGTTTTTTCAACTCTTCTTCCACATCAATAAATCCATCAAGCGGAATATAAAAGTTGGTTGATTTTACACGAAATGAAGCTGCTCCTTTTACTTCTTCGTCAACCGCAGTCAACTCAGTTAGATTACCCAGCTTTATAAGAATGCTGTTGAATTTGGCATCAAAACCTTTATCACCTTTTTGCACCGAGAAATCGATAGCATCTTTAAAGGCAATATTTTTGTCTTTACGGATTTTACGAATTCCTGAAACCGCTTCTTTTACATCTTCGAAAGCAGCAAGCAATGCAGCATCGTAGCTGGTGTTGGCCGGCAACTGGCTGATCATGATACTTTCTCCTTCCTTACGCTCGTCAAGCAACTGCCAGATTTCTTCAGTAATAAACGGCATAAATGGATGCATGAGTCGTAGCATCTGGTCGAACAACTCAACAATTTCTGCATAGGTTTTCGCATCAATCGGTTGTTGATAGGCAGGTTTCACCATTTCGAGCAGCCAACCAGAGAATTCGTCGCGAACCGTTGTATAAACCGTCATTAATGCTTCCGAGATACGGAAACTATCAAATTGTGCATTCAATGTTTCAACTACCTGGCTGAGTTTATTTTTGAACCACTCGATGGCCAGTTTTGAATGTTCGGGCTGTTCTATTTCGCTTGAAACTTCCCAGTTTTTCACCAAGCGGAAAGCATTCCATATTTTTGTTGAGAAACCGGCTCCCTGTTGCGGCAACCCTTCGTCGAACAACAAATCACCACCTGCAGGCGAACAAAGCAACATTCCTACACGAACACCGTCAGCACCATATTTGGCGATTAAATCCAGCGGATCGGGTGAGTTACCCAATGATTTCGACATTTTACGACGTTGTGCATCGCGCACCATTCCGGTGAAATACACGTTTTTGAACGGGAAATCATCGCGGTACTCGTAACCGGCAATAATCATTCGGGCCACCCAGAAGAAAATGATATCGGGCGCTGTTACCAAATCAGAACTTGGGTAGTAATAGTTTACCTCATCGTTTTCCGGTTCGCGAATTCCATCGAAAACCGAAATTGGCCACAACCAGCTCGAAAACCAGGTATCCAAAGCATCTTCGTCTTGTTTTAAATCGGCAGCAGTTAATTCTGCATTGCCTGATTTTTCTTTAGCAAGTTCCAATGCTTCTTCTGTAGACCCGGCACAAACATAAGACCCGTCGGGCAGGTAATACACCGGAATTTGGTGGCCCCACCACAACTGGCGGCTAATACACCAATCTTTGATGTTACCCATCCAGTGCTTATAAGTATTTTTAAATTTCGGAGGATGGAAGCTGATGGTATCATTCATCACATTTTCCAAAGCCGGTTTTACCAGTTCTTCCATTTTCAGGAACCACTGAGCCGACAATTTTGGTTCGATGATCACATCGGTACGCTCCGAGAAACCTACCTTATTTGTATAGTCTTCTATTTTAGCCAGATTTCCTGCTATCTTCAGTTCAGGAACAATTTTATCTCGAACAACAAAACGATCTTCGCCAACAAACAGCTCAGCCTTTTCGTTCAGCGTTCCGTTGTCGTTAAAAATGTCGATAGATGGTAAGTTGTACCTTAAACCAATTTCGTAGTCATTAATATCGTGCGCCGGCGTAATTTTCAAACATCCGGTACCAAATTCCATATCAACATATTCATCCTCGATAATCGGGATTGAACGATTGATCAGCGGCACCAAAACACGTTTTCCTTTCAAATGTGCAAAACGCTCGTCGTTCGGATTTACACAAACCGCGGTATCTCCTAAAATCGTTTCAGGGCGTGTGGTCGCAATGGTTACAAACTCATCTTCGCCTTCAATTTTGTAGTTAAGGTAGTAGAGTTTACCCTGCATTTCTTTGTAGATCACCTCTTCGTCAGACAGTGCAGTTTTTGCTGCCGGATCCCAGTTTACCATGCGCACACCGCGGTAAATCATTCCTTTGTTGAACAGGTCGACAAAAACTTTGATTACCGATTCGCTGCGGGCTTCGTCCATGGTAAAGGCTGTACGATCCCAGTCACACGAAGCACCCAGTTTTTTCAGCTGCTCCAGAATAATACCACCGTGTTTATCGGTCCACTCCCAGGCATGTCTCAAGAATTCGTCGCGCGAAAGATCGTATTTGTCAATTCCTTCAGCGTTGAGTTTATTTACCACTTTGGCTTCGGTGGCAATCGATGCATGGTCGGTACCCGGCACCCAGCAGGCATTTTTACCAGTCATGCGCGCACGGCGGACCAGAATATCCTGAATGGTATTGTTCAGCATGTGCCCCATGTGCAACACACCGGTTACGTTTGGCGGCGGAATTACAATTGTGTAAGGTTCTCGCTCGTCGGGTGTTGAATGGAAGTATTTATTATCCATCCAGTATTTGTACCATTTATCTTCAACCTCGGCCGGGTTGTACTTGCTCGGAATTTCCATCTGACTCATCTTGAAATATCTAGCTAAAAATTTGAGGTGCAAAAGTACAATTAAAAGTTTAGAGTTCAATGTTCAACAGGAAGAGTTTAGGTTTTGAAGGTTGAGAATTAAAATATACCGTGGTCAGCCCTCTGCCAGATCCTCCGAATACCTACAAACCTTTTCTTTGATTAGCACTATAAACCACACTAAGCTACCGTTCAACACCTGGCTAAAACCCTAACTTATAGCGTCCTGTAACATTCTCACCCTCCTTGCAAGGTTTTTACCCTCCCTGTTATACCTACCCTTTATACACAAATATTCGTTCTTTGATTTATTGTTGGGCTAACATAAAATTGTTGATAAAAACACAACTAACAGTCTGATTAACAACAGCATAATATTGGCATTCTGGTTGATTTTTCGTATCTTAAAGCTGTGATAGTCAAGGAGTTTAAGGGTTTTTTACCTGATGTCCGAATAGAAAAACGTGCAGAAAAAATTATGGGAGATATGCTTAACTTCGGCAAAGCAGTAGTAAACAAATTTAGTAGAACAAATACAGAAAAAATTGGGGCATATCGTATGTTTGGGAATAATAGTTTCAGCCATATCGAACTAACGGAAAGTGTAATTTCCAGTTGCAAGGCCAAGCAAGGCGGTGCACACCTTCTTTGCATACAGGACACAACAGAGTTTAATTTTACCAACCATCTGCAACGGATTGGGAAAAAAGACAAAGATATCGGCCCGGTAACAAAGAACGACAACGCGGGCTTCTTTTGCCATCCCATGTTGGTGGTAAACGAAGGAGACAAAATGCCTATTGGCCTGTCAAGCATAGAATTGTGGAACCGTAACTGGGACAAACAGGATAAATTTGAGCGAAGTTACTGGAAACAGGATATCGCAGAAAAGGAATCGTACCGTTGGGTTGAAAGTGCCCGAAAAACACAATCTGTTTTAGACAAAGCACCACTGTTGACCATCATTGGGGACAGGGAATCCGATATTTTTAGCGAGTTTGCCCTTGTGTCGGATGAACGAACCCATTTACTGGTGCGTTCAAGAATAGACAGGAAATTGGCAGAAGGGGACGGGAGACTTTATAAAAAGCTATCAGGGCAAGAACAAAAAGTTGTTTATGGTTTAGAGATAAAAGGGAATAAAAAGCGAAAAGCCCGTACAGCAAAGATGGCATTAAAATATGTAAAGGTTAAAATAAAAAGGCCTGAAAGGTTACGCGACAAGAACCTTCCTGAATATGTTGAATTATGGGCTATTGAAGCCCGGGAACAACCGGGAACAATTCCCGGGGGAGAACCCCCGATAGTTTGGAGGTTATTGACTACACACCCAATAACCGGGGCAAGCCAGGCAATGAAATGCCTTGAATGGTACGGCAACAGGTGGTTTATTGAAGAACTTTTCAGGATAATGAAAAGCAAGGGCTTTGAACTTGAAGCCTCGCAACTTGAAACTGGTGCAGCATTGAAAAAACAGGTTGTCATGGCACTCCAGGTGGCATTAACGATAATGGTACTTAAGTTATCGCTCAACAATAAAGAAGCAATAAAAGCTGAACTGGTCTTTAGCCAACAACAAATAAAGTTTATAGGGTTATTATTAAAAAATGAGATAGAAGGGAAAACGAAGAAACAACAAAACCCATATCCCTGCCAAAGCTTGGCATGGTGTGCCTGGGCAATAGCACGGCTTAGTGGCTGGAGCGGTTATAAATCCCATGGCCCACCAGGGTACATATCGGTTAAGAACGGACTTGATGTCTTTTACAACAAATATGAAGGCTACCTTGTAGCAATGAAGTTCTTAAAAGATGTGTATAAAGGGTAGCTGTTATACAGGATCAGCAAATTTTCTTACTGGACAACTAAAAAACCTACAGGATTGCAAAAAAACGGCACAGGATCACTAAAAATGGTACAGGACGAGAAAAAAAGCTACAGGAAAGCAAAAAAATGCCGCAGGATGCCCAAAACCATATAGGAGGGGATAAAACCTATCGAAAACAAAAAACCACGAACAAAGCAGTTATACTGCACCGTCCGTGGCTGAAAATATAATATGTTATTGGTTTTCTTTATTGTCGTGCAACCTCGCCATGATAGCCCAAATCGAGGCCTTTCATTTCGTCCATACGTCCCACTTTTACAGGTACAAAACGATTGATTGCTTTTAAGACGCCTAATGTAAAAATAAATCCCCAAGCAGAGGCAAAAATTATTGCTATAATCTGTTTAAATAAGAATGATAAGCCACCGCCCATAAATAATCCATCGGCACCATTGGCATTTACGGCTGTTGTTCCGAAAAAACCCAGCAAAATTGTTCCCAATACACCGCCAATTCCGTGTACTCCCCAAACATCAAGGGCATCGTCCCAGCGTTTACGCTCCACAAATTTTACCGCCTGGTAGCACACCATTCCGGCACACAAACCAATAAACATGGCGGTTCCCAGCGTTACATATCCTGCTGCCGGCGTAATCGTTGCCAGTCCGGCCACTGCACCGGTCATTAATCCGATAAAAGTAGGTCGTTTTTTACCGGTGGTCCATTCAATTCCCAGCCAGGTAATAGCTGCCACCGACGCAGCAACATCGGTATTTAGGAAAGCCTGCGCCGTAATAGCATCTACATCCAATTCACTTCCGGCGTTAAAACCGTACCAGCCAAACCACAGCAAACTGGTTCCGATGGCAACAAGCGGAATATTGTTCGGGCCGCTGTTCTTTTCAGCACGAGATCCAACAAAAAATACCGATGCTAAGGCCGCAAAACCTGCTGTTGCATGAACCGTTATTCCTCCGGCAAAATCGAGCACTCCCCACTCGGCAAGAACTCCACCGCCCCACACCATATGAACAAAGGGATAGTAAACAAATATTTGCCAAAGCACCAGAAAAATAACGTAAGCCTTAAATGTTACCCGGTTAATAAATGCACCGGTTATTAATGCAGGTGTAATAATGGCAAACATCATTTGGTAAGCCACAAAAATATATTCCGGGAAATTACGATCGGGCGACAATGGAGTGCTCGCCGTAACTCCATTAAGAAAAGCTTTATCAAGATTCCCGATAATACCAAAAAGGTCGCTGCCTTCTGCCATGGTTCCGCTGAAGCACATGGAGTAGCCAAAGCTTATCCACAGAATAGTGGTTATACCCAACGAAACAAAACTCTGCATCATAATACTCAGGATATTTTTTTTACAGCCAAAACCGCCGTAAAAGAAAGCCAATCCGGGAGTCATCAACATCACCAGACTGGTGGCTAAAATCATAAAAGTAGTGAGACCTTTGTCGAACATTCTGTATGCGGAAGAATACATTTTTGTGTAAATATGCGGCCCTCTAACTGCGGCAGCATACATTTTTGCACAACAATTCTACAGTTTTCAGTTACCAAAGGCAAGTAAAAACACACTGAATGGGCATATGTAAAAAACGTTTGAAACAAAAGTGTTGTTTTTGGTTCCGAGAAGTTACGAAAAATATTGTTATGGTTCAATAGGTTACAAAGATTGCTTCTCCCGATTCGTTTCACTCATCGGTATCGCAAAGACATATTTATTATTGCGACAAGGCAGCGGACAATAGTGAATCGTGCCGGAATAAATTAGTTCATTGTCCGCTGCCCTATTTTACTACAACGCATCGTCATTGCGAGGGAGGAACGACTGAAGCAATCTCGCGATAGCGCTTCCTTATTTTTTAAAAGAGGTAAGCGGAATTTTCAATTAATGCCCCGGTTGTATATCAACAGGAATATCACTGATTACCCGGTGAATATGAAATAGTGACTGAATGACCGGATCAGCTTCAACCACCAACATTCCCATATTCTCTACTATGTCGCTAACATCTTCCGGATAAATTGCTCCTGTGGCTAAAAGCCGGGCTTGTATTTTTGCTGAATGTGATCCGGTAATTCTGCTAAATTCTTTTTCGATACACCGAATGAATTTTGTCCGTGTTGGATTTAGCAGGGTAGCAAATTTATTATCGGAAGCAAAGGTTACCTTTATATTCTCGAAGGCTAAATTTTTGTAGTGCTTGTCATCCACGAAGATTATAATATCCAAATTAAATTCATCTCCTTTTTCGATCCGGGTACCATCCTCTTTGTAAGCTTTATAGCTTATTTTCAATTTACGATTCAGCTCCTCACTTATATTATCGATCAAAGCCTGTGAGTGATTAGCATGAGCCATCGGTTTAATTTTCCCCGGTATAGGGATATTGATTCTTCGTTCACTCGTTTTAATGTTACTTGTTGGATTCATGGCTATTGATTTAATGTTTAAACTTTTAAAATATCGTCGAAAAAAATGATCACTGCAAGTCGCAGTAGGCTGTATTTTATACGCACTGGGGATTATTCTGTTACAAAGCGAAGACACCAATGAAAGATGAGAACACTGGCAATTATTAGCGATTTATGAACCAGATTGAGTGGCCTTTATTAACAAGATCAGATTATGAAGATAACCAGATCGTCCCGAGACATCGAGGCAAGTTACCGACGACTAAGCACTTCCATTCTTTATTTTATGATGATGACAAACCAATACATTCTGTTTGTCGCCGTGCCAGTTATGAAATCCATTTCCCTGGCAATCGTTATACTCGCTGCATGATTTACATTCCCCGGTTTTTGTCCAGCTCCGATTTCGAAAAGGTTGAAATTTGTTCTGCCACACTTCGTAAAAATTGTCGGTGTAAATATTTCCCTGCGAAAAGCTTCTTTCGATATTTGGGCATGCCGAAATGGAGCCGTCGATTAAAACCGAGCCAATATTTATTCCTGCCCGGCAAAAAAAAGAACTATCGCGTACCAGCAATTCGTATTTGCCCACATATCCCTCGCAGCTAAATTTCACATCAATGTCTTTTGCCGCTCGCTGTTCGGCTATAAAATCCATCAGCTCAACAAACTGCTTATCGCTTAATTGCAAATCGGGATTGTTTGCCGCCCGGCCAATCGGAATAATCGTAAATAAGCGCCAGGCTTTAACGTTTTTCGAAACCAGCAAATCTTTAATCTGCCTCAGCTCGTTACTATTTTTCTGATTTACACAGGTAACCACATCAAAGTTTAAACGCGTGGCCGAAGTTGCCAGCTCAATAGCATTTAGCACTTTCTGAAAACTGGTGCTGCTATTTCTCATCCAGTTATGCGAGGCTTCCAATCCGTCGAGACTAATCGTTAATGCGCCCATTCCGGCATTTAGCAACGAATAATGCCTTTCCTGGTTGTACAGGTGCCCGTTTGAAACCATCGACCACCGAAATCCTCGTCTTCTCAATTCTTTTCCGCACTGTTCCAAATCGTTTCGCAACAGGGGTTCTCCTCCGGTAAATACAACGGTAAAATTTGGGGCTTTATCTTCAATGGTGTCAATTGCCGTCAGAAAATCATCGAGCGGCATATCCTTAAAAGCACTGTCTTTTGCACAATCGCTTCCGCAGTGAATGCAATTTAAATTGCATCGGGTGGTACACTCCCAAAACAAATAATTTAGTTCGTGCGCACGGGTCTCCATCTTCTTAAATTGCCTGAAAGCATATTCCTTAAGCGAAATCATAGTTTGTCCTTCATCGCTATTTCCAGGTACACCGATTCGCTTGCATCCTCAACCTTTTTGTACTGCCCCTCGTACCATCCGTTTTCCCCGCCATCAACATCTGCAAATCCAACCACTATATTTTCAAGCTGATCCGAGTATATCGAAAATCGTCCTTCATCGTCAGTGGTGTCGTAATTCATATTCCCGGTAACCGATACTTTTATTCCTTTTATTGGCAATCCGGTTGTTTCTGAAGTAACCTGCCCCTCAACGAGTCTATCGTATCCAAAATCCTGAGGCGTTCCGTAACACGCCTGAAAAATGAACATCGCCGATGTAAAACTGAGGCCTTTTAATACGTTTCTGATTCGATTGTTTTTCATTTTTGTGCTTTTAGTTGTGCTATTTTACCGGGTAATTGCATTGTCGCAATTAGAAGAGCTTCATTATTTCTGCCTGCAACGGCAAAGGTTTAACGTTTTTGGTGCTCTAAATGTAAACATCTTATGTTAAAATCAATAGGTATTTCCCGGAATTAAGCGTCTATTTATTCAGAAAGTATTCAATTAAATCAGAAAGCCGGCTAATTTTAAGTCTTTATTCAAATCAACTTAACCATGACAACTACAACCTGTACTTACCGCATTGGCATTGCCGCACTTCTATTTCTTTTTGTATTGAATTGCCAGGCCCAAACCACTGTTTCGCTGCGTTCGCAATGGCTCGATCCCACCAATTTATTTACCGAAGAAAAACCAACGGGCGAGTTTAGTACAGAGTTTTCGGTTGGTGGCCCCTGGAGTCTTTATTTTTACTACGCCCACGATTTAAAAAACCTGACTCCCATTTATTTAATTGGCGGCGTAAATCACACGCACGAATCGGAAAAAGCCGACAGCCTTGTTTTTGCGCGACAGGAAGCGCGAATGATACCAAAGAAGTCGCGGGTAATTTTTGTTAGCTACCAGTACAGCGAAACGGTTGATAACCTTTCGTGGATTCAGCTGGTAATTACCTGGAACTGGAATTTTCTCCGGAAGCCCTCAAGTTCGGTTCATACTTTTACTGCTGAAGTTTCGCCATGGATGTCGATACAACGTGGCAACCGCTACCAGGACGGCGGTTTTATAAACGCCCAGTACAACTACACCAAACACCTCGACAAATGGATCTTCTCGGGCAACCTGAAAACCATTGCCGTTAAAGTGGTGGAAAAAGACTGGGATGCTTTTGTTTTAGGCGAAGTTCTTGACCTTTCTGCCGAATTTGTTCCTTTGAAAACAACACTCGATATTGTTCTAAACAGGCCAATCATTACCGACGAAGACAGCGATTTGGGATTTACGATCGGAATAATTAAAGAATTCTGATTACTCGTTTAGAATCCTATCTTCGCTCTATCATTGTTGCCGATAATATGCGCACATCATCAATGGGTTTGTCTGCACTGTCCGTCTTAACACGTGCAATACTGTCGACCACATCCATTCCTTTAAGCACTTCGCCAAATACCGTGTAGTTCTGATCAAGGTGAGCAGCCCCACCCTCTGTTTTATAAATCTCGCGGTGCTCTTCCGGGAAACGATAAGGTTCCATTGTTGCCAACTCAATTTCGGCTAACGAATCAAATTTGGTTTTTAAGGTTTTTATGTCGGCTTCAACTGCCTGAATCATCAAACTGTCGGCAGGATTATCCTGTTCATAAAACGCATCCATCTTATCAAACAGCTCCTTAAGTTTTTTATGCTCTGTTTTGTATTCCGGTTGGTGTATCACCTTATTGTATGCCAACCAGCCGTTAATTCTTTTTTCAGCCAGTGCCAGTGTGCTGTCGTTGTAAACGCGCCCCTGAATAATGGTAAACTGCGTTCCGTCTGAAGCGCGCTCCGGATTCTGGTCATCTCCCATTCGGGCAGCGTTTACAGCTCCTCTTTTATGCAACAAATCAGACCTGAATTCGGCATCGATCAAATAATACCATTCCGCACTGTCTCTTTTACTGCCTAACCCCGAAGGTTTTGTGGTCATATCTCCGGTTTGAATAAGAAAGTTCTCGATAACCCGATGAAACGACACATTGTCGTAAGCTCCCTCGTTCACCAATTTTATAAAATTATTACGATGAATGGGCGTTTCGTCCGACAAGCGCAGAATAATCGTTCCGAAATCAGTAACTAACTGAACATCTTTCGACAAATCACTTTTCCGCACTCCTTCTTCAATCTCCCTGTCGCACGCAGCGCAAAAGAGCATAATACACCCAACAAACAGCAGTGTTAGTTTTCTCATTACTTAATTATAAATTGATTTTATTAATATCAGACTGGTTTTAGCAAGAAAGCCATGAGTTGCCACCATGCTATTTACTTTATCGCTAAAAATGTTTTTCGATAATTTTTAACAGATCGGCTTTTCGAATGGGTTTACTCACATAATCGTTAAAATCGTTTCCGTTTACTGCCTCGCTTTGTGTTTCGGGAGAAAAAGCCGATAAAGCAAAAATTTTTACCGCTTGATCGGATTCCCTGATATTTTTTACGGCTTCGTAACCATCCATCTCTGGCATTTTTAAATCCATTAAAATTAAATCGATCCCAGAATTCTCTTTATGCAAATTTATGGCTTCTACACCCGTTGAGGCGATAAGCAGTTCGTCGGCAATTTCGTTTAACATGTACGAAAACAACTTCTGATTAATTTTATCGTCTTCAGCCAGTAAAATTCTTAATTTTTTTGTAGCAGATTCACTGCCTTGGTTATTTATTTCCATAGGGTTATTAGCTTTTGAGGTTATTGCAAAAAGCACAGCAAAGCAACTGTTCCGGGCAAAATCCTCAATTTAACTCGTCCTTATCTTACATTTTTGTATAACACATTAAATATAGAATTTTCATTTCGATTCGCGAAATAAGCGAGTTGTTCATTTTGTTTATTTTTGACAACAAATTAATAAATCAGCAATATGAAGATCGTTGTTTTGGATGGCTACGCACTAAATCCCGGAGACTTAAACTGGAATGAATTAGAAGCGTTGGGAGAGTTAACCGTTTACGACCGCACAACACCGGAGCAAACCATTGAGCGGGCTGCAGATGCCGAAATCGTTTACACCAACAAAGTCATTCTTAACCGCGAAATTATAGAACAGCTACCCCTGCTAAAATTCATTGGAGTGCTGGCAACAGGTTATAATGTTGTTGATACAGCTGCAGCCAGCGATGCAGGAATTACAGTTTGTAATATTCCGGCGTATAGCACGCAATCGGTAGCGCAGTTGGTATTTGCCCATATCCTGCATTTTTCCAACAAGGTGGGTTTGCACGCCAAATCGGTTAGCAATGGAGAATGGGCAACAAGCAAAGACTTTGCCTACTGGCTGTCGGCACAAACCGAGCTGGCCGGGAAAACACTGGGCATTATAGGTTTCGGGCAGATCGGACAAGCCGTTGCGTGCATAGCACTGGCTTTTGGTATGAAAGTGATTTTCAACAATCGCAGCAAAAAAACGACCGATCTCGATGCCCGACAAGTTGATCTTGAAACTTTACTGGCGACCAGCGATTTTATCAGTATCAACTGCCCGCTTACCAGCGAGAATCAAGGTTTCATAAATAAAACTACCATTAGCAGAATGAAACCAACGGCTTTTTTGATAAACACCGGCCGCGGACCACTGATAAACGAACAGGATTTAGCCGATGCGCTAAACAACGACCAGATTGCGGGTGCCGGCCTTGATGTATTGTCGGTGGAACCTGCGCTATCCGAAAATCCGTTGCCCAAAGCAAAGAACTGCTTTATAACGCCACACATTGCCTGGGCAACTCTTGAAGCCCGCCAACGATTAATGCAGATTGCTGTTAATAATTTAAAGGCATTTATTGATGGGGAACCAATTAATGTGGTTGGCTAATACCAGCTATGTAACTATACAAAAATCCTGAAAATTCCCAATTTGACTAGGGCTGTGATTTTACAGAAGCTGGATAAATCAAAGTTATCAGCGATAAGAAATAGTTTTCGCTCTATCGAGCAGATTTTACTATTTGGCTTAGCCCAAATAGTAAACACAAAACCCAAGGCTGCGCCCACTTCGCTCGGAAAAGCTACGCGATGCCAGCTAAAATTCCTGAAACTCCCCCCCGAAACTTCGGGGCTCCTCAAACATCAGTAATTTTTTAACGCCGTCACCGCTTGTTTTTCGGCTCACCGGCCGAGGCCGAAGCTTCGAACATTTTCCCAATTGTTCTGAATTCGCATAAGTGGAACAGCCTCTTTTGGTATTTGCCAGGAGTTGAAATAAAACTTTAGTGAGAGCGGGAAGCTCCGAAGAATTGAGGAGATCACCCGTCCGAATTTAGGTTTTATGAAAACGTAGGGTAAAGATCAAAAGTAGCCTTGAGCTCGGAAATGCCTTCCTCGTGTATCGTTTTTGTGTCAAGACAAAAATGATAGCCTCCGGCAGGAATTGCAATATAGATTTCTTCAAACCTAATAGCCATATCATTGAATCAAATCTAATCTATAAAAAATCGATCTTAATTTCTCATTCGACGGACTTTGTATAAAATTGAACGAATGTGGTTGGCTAACATGTTTAATAATCGTTAAGAATATATAAAGGTCGATACAGGTCCGCAACCTTTTCATTCCCTCGTGCGTTTTATCAGCACACGAAAGGGTAATTGTGTTGCTAAAAATGATACATATCGTATTGCTGGCATCGGTTAAGTATATTGTTACTCTTCCTTATGCCATGATTATTGGCCTCGATTATAAGTACGCGCTACTAGCAGTGCTTACCGGGGGAATCGGAGGATTTCTGTTTTTTTACTACATCAGCAAACCCTTAAACCGTGGATTAATGTTGTTATGGCCGTGTTTGTGCAAAGCTATTCCGAATTCAATGCGAGGAAGCTATCGCAACTGGTGCATCAACAGACTGAAGAAAAAGCCCAGACGAATATTCACCCGCCGAAATCGTTTTATCACACGTATGAAATCGAATTACGGATTTTGGGGAGTTATAATCGCCACACCTGTAATACTAACCATACCCATTGGCGCTTTTCTGGCCAATAAATATTACGCTCATCGACGACACACGGTTTTGTATATGATCTTATCGATAATCGGATGGGCAGGTGTATTATCGGGACTGGTTCATTTGTTCCCCGGTGTATTTCTTTAATCGTTCACAATTCTCCGGCATTTGAATCAAAACCCTATCGGCCTCCGCTAAATCAAGTTCATCCAACTCATCAAAAGTCACCCATTTCACTGCGTTATGATCGTTCAACTTTATTTTACCCAGAACGTGCGAACAAACAAAAGGAATCAAACGAATAACTTTAATTTTATAATCGTGTTCAACCGGAGTTAGAGCCTCCACCACTTCAATAGTCAGATTTAATTCTTCCTCTATTTCTCGAACGATACACTCTTTTTCGGTTTCGCCGGATTTTACTTTTCCTCCGGGAAATTCCCACTTAAAAGGATGATCAGAGTTTTCGTTATTTTGAGCAACAAGAATTTTCCCTCGATCGATTATTATGGCACAGGTAACTTGAATCATTCGGTAAAAATAGAAACTTGCGAATTATTTTCTATCTTTTCTGCTCGTTATGAAATCAACCACCGATGACAGAACAAGAACTTTTCGAACATCTCGACGCCTGGGAAAACATTGAAATTGTGGCCGCATCAATGCTAAACGACCCGACGCAGTTTAATACACTCATTCAACTTGCCCTTAACGACACCCGGCAAAGAAGCTGGCGTGCAGCCTACCTTGTCGATAAAATTCATGACGAAAAGCCGGAGCTCTTGCAGCCTTATCTTCCGGCACTGATTGAGCAACTGAAAATAGAAAAGAATGCCAGCAAACGCCGTCACTGGCTAAAGCTTATCAGCATGAATAAAATAAGCGATGAGCACATTGGTTTTCTGTTTGATTATTGCATTGAAACATTTACCTCGGGCAGTGAGGCCGTGGCAGTTCGCGTGCATGCCATGCAAATTCTTTATAACATTTCGGAAATGGAACCTGACTTAAAACCAGAAGTTCTGCAATTAATCGAGCAGGAAATGGAATACCATCCTACTGCCGGTATTCGGTCGCGGGGTAAAAAACTGGCTACAAAACTATTTCGGCAAATTCAACAAAACGGAGGTTAAGCACCGGCTTTATTCTGGAACTTTGCAATCAATTCCTGCAATTTGGCATCCAGTTCAGCATTCAACTCATCCTGATTGTAGTTTCGTGTAAGTATCACCAGGTTTCGTAAATGCGAGATCTGACGGTTTTGCTCGCCTTGTATCGCTGCAGCAAGATTGTTGGGCAACGAAGCAAAATAATCAAGCATAGCAAAACAGTTATCAGCCATAATGCGAACTTTCTCATTTCCTTTTTCTATGGCTCCGGCACCATAATACTGCCCAGCCATTTGAAACGAACTGTAATCGAGGGGCATTTTCTCGTTCGGGAAAAGCTCGAACATTTTATCAGCCACCTCAATGGCCTTTTCCTTTTCTCCTTTTGCTAATAAGGCTTGCGACAAACGTGTAAACATATAGCGCGCCTGCATAATGTTTATCTGTTTGCGGTTGTACTCATCCATATGAATATCCGGATCGTTTACATTTCCCCAAACAAATTTATTCATCACATTATCGTAAAGAATATCGGTATCGATTCTTCCGGCAGTTATCCCTTGTTTTGGCGTCCGTATCGGTACAAACCGATAAGCAAGTCCTTCAAATTGCAGCCAGTCGAGGAAGTGAATATTTCCGGTAAACACCAAACTATGATCAATATAGATCGGGCGCTCCCAGTTGTTGGCAGCAATCATATTCAACACAGCCATTTCACTTTTTGTGATCATATTATCGGAAATCTTAAAGCTCACTCTGTCGGCAATAAGATCGGCATCTTCGGATTTTACAGTTCCCGAATCCAGAGCTTTCTGCTTATCAACCGTAATATGGAAATCGCGCGACGGCAGGTAATCCAACATTGCTCCGCTGGTAACTTGCACCTTGGTACGCACATCGTCGCTGCCTAAAAACTCCATGGCTTCGCTCAACTCCACCGATCCTTTTATCCGGTCCTGAAAAAGAACGGCATCCATGCGCCCCATGTAGTATTTATCTTTTGTGAAAGTAAATGGAACCGGATCGGCATCGTATGTTTTAAACTGCTGCTGATTGATGTAGCAGTCCATTCCTAAATAACTGATGTTTACGATTTTAACATCCCGACGCACACCTTCCACTTCCTGCACATACCACAGCGGAAAAGTATCGTTATCGCCATAGGTAAACAGGATAGCATTTGGCGCACACGACTCGAGGTAGTTTTTGGCATAATCGCGGGTCATGTATTTTCCCGAGCGGTCGTGATCATCCCAGTTTTGAGACGCCAGCACGCACGGCACGGCAACCACCGAAATTACAGTAGCCAGCACGGCTCCCGGCGCTCCTTTCAGCACTTTCTTTAACCCGGTATAAACGGCCAGTACGCCCAGTCCAATCCAAATGGCAAAAGCATAAAACGAGCCTGCATAAGCATAATCACGTTCGCGAGGTTGGTACGGATACTGGTTCAGGTAAACCACAATCGCAATTCCGGTGAGTATAAACAGCAGCATGGTAACTGCAAAAGTTTCTTTTCCTCTTTTGCCCTGGTTATACTGAAAGAATAAGCCCAGAAGTCCCAACAACAGCGGTAAAAAGTAATATACATTTCTACTCGGATCGTTTTTCATCCACTCGGGCATATTATCGCGCGGCCCTGTTTTGGGCTCATCGATAAACGAAATACCGCTTACCCAGTTTCCATTTTCGAAACTTCCGTGACCTTGTATATCGTTTTGCCGGCCCACAAAGTTCCACATAAAATAGCGCATGTACATATGCCCAACCTGGTAACTAAAAAAGAAGCGTAGGTTTTCGCCAAAAGTTGGCTTTTGCAGGGTTTTAACTTCGCCCCGCTCGCGCACCCTTACCGGCGTTCCTTTAACTTTTCCCCAGTCTTTATAAGCCTGAATATGGTTTGCTTTGTCGCTGTACATCCGCGGGAAAAAAGTCTCCATTTTTGGCTCGTAAACCGAACCACCCGGCATTGTCCCGGTAATTTCATATTTCCCGTTAACTTTATTGTATTGCTCTTTTGGATCTTTGGTTCCAATACGCGGGGCATTGTAATACGGTCCTTTTGCCAGCGGGCGGTCGCCATACTGCTCGCGGTTCAGGTAACGAACCAGCGCAAAAGCATTATCCGGACTATTCTGGTTCATTGGCGGATTGGCCGACGCCCGAATAACAATCAGCGCAAACGATGAATATCCAATCAGAATTACAATAACCATTGTAAGTGCCGTGTTCAGCACTACCTTGTTTCTTTTCCGGGTGTAATTGATTCCCCAAACGGACCCAGCTACCAACAAGGCGCCCATAAACAATATTCCCGAGTTAAACGGCAGTCCGAATGCATTAACAAAAATGCGATCGAAAACAAAAGCAACACGTGGCACTCCCGGAATAATTCCATATTGAATACCCAGCAGAATACCCATCGACGCTGCCAAGGCATAGATCACTCCTTTCCATGAGAATTCGTATTTTTTGAAATAATAAACCATTCCGATGGCCGGAATAGCCAACAGGTTCAACAGGTGAACGCCAATTGATAAGCCCATCAAATATGCAATGAGAACCAACCAGCGGTTTGCATATTTTTCGTGCGCCACATTTTCCCATTTCAAGATGGCCCAAAATACCATGGCCGTAAACAACGACGACAGTGCATAAACCTCGCCTTCTACTGCCGAAAACCAAAACGAATCAGTAAAAGTAAAAGCCAAAGCACCAACCAAACCACTTCCCCACACTGCAATCTGTTCGCCGGCACTTAGTTTATCCTCCGGAAAAAGTTTTTTGGCAAGATGTACGATCGTCCAGTACAAAAACATAATTGTTGCGGCACTTGCAATAGCCGACAGGGAATTAACCATAACAGCGGCCTTGGTGGCATCGGGAGCAAACAGCGTAAGTATCCGTCCCAAAATCATAAACGTAGGTGCACCCGGCGGGTGACCAACTTCCAATTTAAAAGCACTTGTAATAAACTCGCCACAATCCCACCAGCTTACTGTAGGTTCAAGCGTTGCAAAATAAGTTATACAAGCGACGATAAAAACAAGCCAACCAAGAGTGTTATTGATTAATTTTGTGTGTTGCATGATCTGCATTTAATTTTGAACAAAGGCAAATATAAGCTTTTAAACATGAATGCTGCGAACATAATTCTCAAAAAGCATTTCACCTTTTTTTCGAAAGGAGGATTTTTTTTTTACCCAGATATTGCAGAATAAAATTTTTTTATACTTTTGCACCGTCTTTAACGAAAAGACACAATAAGGACTGACCCATGGTGTAATTGGCAACACGTCTGATTTTGGTTCAGAAGAGTCCAGGTTCGAGCCCTGGTGGGTCAACCACGAAAGCCTGTAGTTTTACTGCGGGCTTTTTTTATGATGAAAAAATCAGGCAAAAGAAGCGGATCACGGATCGGATCACATTGAAAATCCGGTGGATTTGCTTTTTCAGGCATAAATTTTTGCTACTCTAAACAGAAAATATTTCATGTCACTTACGCCTCTCAATGCTGCTCTAAAAGCTTTCAGTTTAGCATTGAAAGATTCTGCTGAAGCATTGGTGTTTCGCCGGTCAAAGAAGTTGAGTATTTCCTTGTAATGGGTGTAAATAGTAGCCGATATTGTGTTAAACGAGCGAAACCCGGAGTCTGCGACTTTATTATACCAGTGTGCCAGTTTTGTGTACGCCACCGCCTTCTCTTTTGTTTTTGCGAAAATGATCCTTAAATCGTGTGTTAGGTCAAATGCTTTTTTAATATCGGGGTATTGTGCAAAAAGAATTTTGGCTCTTTGTTTTTGAGACTGACTCCATTTGTCGGCTGATTTAAACAAAAGATACCTGCTGCGTGCCAGTAATTGTTTTTTTGTATCGCCATTATCAAAGCGAAACAGGGTGTAAATTTTCTTGTCCCATTTAGCATTCTCTTTAGCATTTGTTTCTTGGTCAATGGCGTCCCACCTGTGTTTTATGCGTATCTCCTGCAGGGCATCGAGTGCAAGCTTTTGCACATGAAAACGATCAATAACACGTGTTGCTTTTGGAAAGCATTGCCTGGCAATTTGTCCCATCGAACCGGCCATATCAAGGGTTATTTCCCTGACTTTACGACGCTCACTGAGAGGAATGATTTTTAAAGCTTCGACTACATCTTCAGCCCTGGTTCCTTTGATCATAGCTACCAGTACACCTTTTTTACCCTTAGCCGCTTTATTGGTAAGAATCGTGTAAAGCTCGCCGTTCGATAACGAAGTTTCATCAATGCTTAAATAGCTGCCAATATTCTGCGCGAAAACCATCCAGTCATCGGCATGAGGCCGCATTGGCCAGTTATTGTAATTGCTAAGGTGCTCTTTGTATTGCTGTCCAAACTGTTCTCCATTGATGTGAAAAAACTTATCCAGGCTGTTACTGCTGATCGGGTAATTGTCCAAATAATCCTTTTAAAAAAGACGCGAAATCCTTTGTATAACGCGTTCCCTTTGCTGCTGTTTCCCAATTGTTGCTGATGATTTTCCCGGTACGTTCTTCTTTCCATTTACGCCTTCTCACATGAAGAAAAACAGCTTTCTTACGTATCGGAAAATCCTGGATTGTAACTGCTGAATGAAAACCTTTCGATACCAGTTTTACGTTTTTGTGCGACAATGGAGGAGTGTTTAACTCATCCAGATAAACATCTATTGATGAAGGCTGAACCTTAACATCGACAATCTCAAAATAGCGAAATAAATCTTCGGGAAGAAGGGCTTCTACCAGGGCCTTATATTGACTTTGTTGCGGAATCATTTTATATCAAAAAATAAATCCACAAAGATCAATTTAATTTTTTACTCCACCTACTTTTCAATGTGATCCCGGATCACGGATCGGATCACATTGAAAATCCGGTGGATTTGCTTTTTCAGGCATAAATTTTTGCTACTCTAAACAGAAAATATTTCATGTCACTTACGCCTCTCAATGCTGCTCTAAAAGCTTTCAGTTTAGCATTGAAAGATTCTGCTGAAGCATTGGTGCTTCGCCGGTCAAAGAAGTTGAGTATTTCCTTGTAATGGGTGTAAATAGTAGCCGATATTGTGTTAAACGAGCGAAACCCGGAGTCTGCGACTTTATTATACCAGTGTGCCAGTTTTGTGTATACCACCGCCTTCTCTTTTGTTTTTGCGAAAATGCTCCTTAAATCGTGTGTTAGGTCAAATGCTTTTTTAATATCGGGGTATTGTGCAAAAAGAATTTTGGCTCTTTGTTTTTGAGACTGACTCCATTTGTCAGCTGATTTAAACAAAAGATACCTGCTGCGTGCCAGTAATTGTTTTTTTGTATCGCCATTATCAAAGCGAAACGGGGTGTAAATTTTCTTGTCCCATTTAGCATTCTCTTTAGCATTTGTTTCTTCGTCAATGGCGTCCCACCTGTGTTTTATGCGTATCTCCTGCAGGGCATCGAGTGCAAGCTTTTGCACATGAAAACGATCAATAACACGTGTTGCTTTTGGAAAGCATTGCCTGGCAATTTGTCCCATCGAACCAGCCATATCAAGGGTTATTTCCCTGACTTTACGACGCTCACTGAGAGGAATGATTCTTAAAGCTTCGACTACATCTTCAGCACAGGTTCCTTTGATCATAGCTACCAGTACACCTTTTTTACCCTTAGCCGCTTTATTGGTAAGAATCGTGTAAAGCTCGCCGTTCGATAACGAAGTTTCATCGATGCTTAAATAGCTGCCAATATTCTGCGCGAAAACCATCCAGTCATCGGCATGAGGCCGCATTGGCCAGTTATTGTAATTGCTAAGGTACTCTTTGTATTGCTGTCCAAACTGTTCTCCATTGATGTGAAAAAACTTATCCAGGCTGTTACTGCTGATCGGGTAATTGTCCAAATAATCCTTTTAAAAAAGACGCGAAATCCTTTGTATAACGCGTTCCCTTTGCTGCTGTTTCCCAATTGTTGCTGATGATTTTCCCGGTACGTTCTTCTTTCCATTTACGCCTTCTCACATGAAGAAAAACAGCTTTCTTACGTATCGGAAAATCCTGGATTGTAACTGCTGAATGAAAACCTTTCGATACCAGTTTTACGTTTTTGTGCGACAATGGAGGAGTGGTTAACTCATCCAGATAAACATCAATTGATGAAGGCTGAACCTTAACATCGACAATCTCAAAATAGCGAAATAAATCTTCGGGAAGAAGGGCTTCTACCAGGGCCTTATATTGACTTTGTTGCGGAATCATTTTATATCAAAAAATAAAACCACAAAGATCAATTTAATTTTTTACTCCACCTACTTTTTAATGTGATCCGATCCCTTTTTTACCCTTAGCCGCTTTATTGGTAAGAATCGTGTAAAGCTCGCCGTTCGATAACGAAGTGTCTTATCCTAAAATAGCTTGACTAAAAAAGTTAAGTAAAAATGGAAAAATTAAGTACTAACCTTTCGGACAATATGGAAGGTTTTAAGCAGGAAAAAGTAGATTATAGTAATTACGAGACCAGTTTTCGGCGTTGGTTAATAGCCGAACTTGATTCAGAACGGATGAGTGTAGCAGAAGCTCGTGAAGCTTTTAAATTACCACGTCATTTTGGTCAGACCTATAAAGAGTGGCAGGTCAAATATTCCGACGAAATCCACTTATCTTTGCAGTCTATGAGTTCAAAAGAAAGAGCAGATAACAAGGCCTTGGAAAAACGCATCAAAGAGCTGGAGAAGCAGCTGGAACTGGCGCAAATGAAAAACGTTGCGCTGAACACCATGATCGACATTGCCGAGAACGACTACAAGCTCGAGATCAGAAAAAAGTCTGGCCCCAGGCAGTAGGAGTACTAACGCACATGTACCCGCTAACAAGCAAAGCTGTACTGTGCGGACTGTTTGGGTTTAGCCGTCAGGCTTGGTACGACAGCAGAAAGCGCCAGTCGGGGCTTCAAATGCAGGAAGTATTTATATTAACATTGGTAAAAGAGTTGCGCAAAGAGCACAAGCGAATGGGAGCCGAAAAACTTCATCACTTGATAGCGCCGCAACTACAGGAACATAATATTAAATATGGACGTGACAAATTCTACTACCTTTTGCGTGAACACGGTTTATTGGTAAAACGTAAAAGAAGAGGGCCTAAAACCACGAATTAGAACCATTTTTACCGTAAATATTCCAACCTGATTCGTGAGATAGAACTATTCAGCTCTGGACGCTTATGGGTTAGCGACATTACCTATATCCGCACCGAAAAAGGGTTTGTTTACCTCTCTCTGGTAACCGATGCCTATTCGAAGAAGATAGTAGGCTGGTGCCTCTGGCCCGATCTTACAAGCGAAGGGGCATTAAACGCCCTGCGCATGGCAGTTGCAGGCGAGGGAGTAAAACCGGGGCTTATCCACCATTCAGACCGGGGGATACAATACTGTTGTAACGACTATGTAAACTTCCTGAAGGGCTCGAAAATAAATATCTCGATGACCGAAAACGGCGATCCGTACGAAAATGCTATAGCTGAACGCGTTAACGGAATTTTAAAGGACGAATACGATTTAAACGAAACATTCCGGGATTACCATGCAGCATTCGAAGCCACAAAAGTTGCGGTTTACAAATACAACAACAAACGGCCTCACCGCAGCGTAGACTTTATGTTTCCGGCAGATGCACACTTGCACAGTAATAATCTGTCAAGCTATTTTAACGTCAGTTCGATGTAAGAAATACAATTATATATTAGAAAATAAACAAGGTTTTGATTATATTTAAGTATCTCACATTTAAATATATAACAAACAAAACCCTGTTCTAATATGGATTCTAAAATTACCGAAATTTTCTATCTGGTTGACGAATTCTGTAAAGAATTTGAAAAAAACAAGGAGGGACACATCCTCACTGAAAAAACCTCTGTAAAACGAAGAAAGCGTAAATTTACCATGTCCGATAGCGAGGTTATAACCATCGTAATCTTGTTTCACCTAAAGAAATACCGTTGTTTAAAGCATTTTTACATCATGCACGTTCAGGAACATATGCAAGCTGACTTTCCGAAAACGGTAGCATACAACCGTTTTGTGGAACTACAACAAAAGGCTTTAATGCCAATGGCTGTGTTTCTCCAACTATGTTGTCTGGGCGAGTGTACAGGTGTTTCGTTTATCTATTCTACTCCTATTCGGGTTTGTCATATAAGGCGTGAGTTTCAACATCAGACCTTTAAAGGGCTGGCCACAAAGGGGCAATGCTCAATGGGCTGGTTTTTCGGTTTCAAACTACACATTGTAATTAATGACAAGGGGGAAATCCTTGACTTTCTTTTTAATCCAGGTAACGTTGATGACAGGGAACCATTGAAAAACAAAAACTTTCATGACAAAATATTCGAAAAGTTAGTCGCCGATAAAGGCTATATATCCAAAAATTTGTTTCACGACTTGTTTATTGATGGTATTCATTTGATTACCAAGATTCGCAAGAACATGAAAAACTCATTAATGTTGACTCAGGATAAAATTTTACTTCGCAAAAGAGCATTAATTGAAACGGTTAATGATGAACTGAAGAATATCTGTCAAATAGAACATACCAGGCACAGAAGTTTTGAAAACTTCCTGACAAATTTGCTTTCAGGCTTAATCGCTTATTCATTCCTACCTAAAAAACCTACCCTTAGAATGGATGAAATTGTTGAACAAACTGAAGTTTCCACTTTCGCTTAGGTCGAACTCACGTTATTTTAGGAAAGGTCACATCATATTCATCAGGATTTTTAATTCGGTGACCAAAAATAGAATATGATCTTAATAATTTGACAGAGTTTATGCCTCCCAGAAAACATTTTCCTATCAAAAAACACCCTTTTGCAACAATTTAAAACATTTCAAATGGATTTTTTATTATTTTAAGAAACAGGGTTCAACTTCTGACTAGAGTGTTTTCAACTATAGTTTTTAGATTTCAAGCAGGGGTGAATTTTTTATTCAGTAAAAAAGCAAAAGCGTATTTCAATTTTTCATGGGGTTAATACCTCACCTCGAAAAAACGTCAGAACAACAAAAAGTGACCAAAAATCCTGACAAATCTCATATTTTTAAATTCGCTCTAAATAACCAGCAGTTAAAGTTGAGTTAATATTAGCCCAAAATCATTCCAATAATGGTAGCACTCATAAGCGAAGCCAATGTTCCGGCAAGTAGTGCACGCATTCCGTATTGCGAAAGCAGTACCCGGCGTTTTGGTGCCAGCGCTCCAATTCCGCCAATCTGAATACCGATTGATGAAAAGTTGGCAAAACCACATAATATATAGGTAGCCATAATAATCGATTTGGTTTCGGTAAACGCTCCGGCGGCTTTTAGGTCGGCCAGCGAAACATAACCGATAAATTCGGTAAGAATGAGTTTCTCTCCCAGTAAACGGCCAACCACCGCAATGTCTTCAGGGCACACACCAATCAGCCACATAATTGGAGAAAAGGTATACCCCAATATAAATTGCAGCGACAGCTCATTGTATTTTCCATCGGTAATATTGGCAATAACATCATTTAAATGTGTGATGGCGCCCACTTTGGTAAATATAAAATTGAACATGGCAATAAACGCAATAAAAGCCAAAAGCATAGCAGCAACATTTACGGCTAGCTTTACTCCTTCTGTCGTTCCGTTTGTAATGGCATCCAAAACATTACTTCCAATTTTATCGCGATTCACATCAATGGTTTTATTAATTGCATCAGTTGGCGGAACCAGCATTTTCGAGAATACAATGGCTGCAGGAGCTGCCATTACCGATGCAGTGAGCAGGTGCTTGGCAAATTCCAATCGAAGTTGCGGATCGTCGCCTCCTAGCAAAGCAATGTATGCAGCTAAAACACCTCCGGCAAGTGTTGCCATTCCTCCGGTCATTACCAACAGAATTTCCGATTTGCTCATTTTATCGAGGTAGGCTTTAATCATTAGTGGCGATTCGGTTTGCCCCAGAAAGATATTTCCGGCAACCGATAGCGCTTCTGCACCCGAAATCCTCAGAACCTTGGTAAACACCCACGCCAGCCCGTATACAATCTTTTGGATAATTCCCCAGTAAAATAACAAACTGGTTAAAGCCGAAAAGAATATAATTGTTGGCAATACCTGAAAAAGAAAAATATAACCATAAGTATCGGCATTCATTAAATCGCCAAGCAGAAAGGTACTGCCTTCTTTGGTAAAGTCGAGCACTTTAACAAATATCTTTCCGAAGAACTCGAAACCACTCTGCACAATAGGCACATACAAAACACCAAGGGCCAGCAAAATTTGCATCGCTAAACCAATTCCTACTGTTCGCCAAGGAATGTTACGGCGATCGGAACTAAAAATATAACCGACAAAAACTAACACAACCATTCCCAACAATCCCCGAAAAAGGGTCATAATTGAAAAAGGCGTTTGTCGTTCTTTTGCCAAAAGGATATTTGAAGTATCGGTTTGTTGAGCTGCTGCGTCGGCTACCGCAAGTATTGTTTCTCCGGCGTGTGCTGCCAGCGGTTGTAAAAAGAAAATGCCGGTAATTACTACCAGCAACATTATAATGCGTTTCATTGAGTGTTTTTTCATTTCCTTTCACCCCTGTCGTCCCTTTGGTCCTCCTGTCCCCTTGAGGGGACAATCGCTATAAAGTAGCAATAGGGGTGATTATTAATTATGCGTTTCTAATTTATTTCTCTCGTTTATTCAATTCGTCACGAATTATCGAAGCCTTTTCATAATCCTCGTCTTCGATAGCCTCATTCAGCAGTTCCTCTAAATCACTGGTAGAATACTGGGCATATGAAGAGCCTGTTGTTTCCGGCTCTTCTTCATCCATCATACTTCGTACCGGAGAATTCTCATCATCTGACTCCAATACAATTCCGGCTTTCTGCAAAATTTCTTCCGAGGTATAAATCGGGCACCTGAAACGCAGTGCCAAAGCCACTGCATCCGATGTTCTCGAATCAATCCGGGTCTCTTTGCCATTCATCTCGCACAAGAGTTCCGAATAAAAAATGCCTTCTTCCAATTTGTATATGGTAACCTCCAGTAACGCGATATCGAAAGCCAGCGCCATGTTTTTTATTAAATCGTGAGTAAGTGGACGCGGAGGTTTTAGTCCTTCCAGCTGAATGGCGATTGCCTGTGCTTCAACCGGTCCGATAATTATAGGAATTCTGCGTTCTCCCTCCTCTTCTGCCAACACCAACGCGTAAGCCCCCGACTGGGTCTGACTTACCGATAATCCTAAAATGTTTAAGCGTATTTTTTGCATACTAACGTTTGCCCTGTATCTTTTTTTCGATGCAAACAAATATAATAATCATTTTGGTTCCATTCCATTTATTTTGCCCGTTTTCAAAATAATGAGCTTAAACTGCCCGGTTTAATACACTATTATCAACTATAATTCAACAAAACACAGCTATATTCGAACTGCTCAAAACCCAATACTAAGAGGCAACGTACATACGAACGAAATAAATTTCTGTAAAAAAATAAAGTTCATATGTAGTTTTTTACCTGCTTTTGCGACTTACTGAGTGAAGAGCAAAAATGAAAAACCGTATTGTAAATAAAACTGAATTTAGCGCGCTGATTGAAAAACATCAGGCAATAATCCACAAAATAACGAGGATTTATGCCGATGGACAATCAAACCGCGAAGACTTGTTCCAGGAGATCTGCCTGCAACTCTGGCGATCGTACCCAAGATTTCGGAGCCAGTCGAAATTCAGTACCTGGATGTACCGGGTGGCATTAAACACGGCAATCAGCAATGTTCGGAAAGCGAAAACGGAACTTCATTTTGAGCAGCTGCACCACAACGATCGTATTGAAACAGAAACTTCTGACGAGAAGGAACAGGTAAAACTACTGTACCGGGCCATTTCTAAACTTAACCGGATCGACAAAGCGCTAATTCTGCTTTGGTTGGAAGAAAAAAGTTACGAGGAAATTGCGTCGATACTGGGAATCTCGAAAACGAATGTAAGCGTAAAGCTGGTTCGTATTAAACACAAACTGGAAGAAATGATTTTCAACCTTCAGTAAAAAGCCATGAACGACAAAAAATTAAAAGACATGTGGAACAAAGCAGCTTACCTGATGGGAGCTTCGGATTACAAATCTTCAAATATTGAACAATTTCTATCGGGAAGATCACACAACACTGCCCGGATGATCAAAAAAATGATCTATATGGACATAGTTATAAAAACCATTGTTGCCATTGTATTAGTGATAGATATCTTTTTATATGCAGGAACGGTCAATGTAATAATGATTTGTAGTAGCGGAATTGTTTTGCTGGGTGGATTGATTGTGTTTCAACTGAAGATGTTAACGCGCTTTTCTGATATTGCAGATGAAGACCAAACAACGCGCGATAAACTTACATCGATGTTGGCCTATCTGAAAACCCGTTTTTACAGCACGCTGTTGACGATTTCAATCACTTATCTCTTTGTTTTCATAGCCGGAACACTGGTGTATTTCTATAGTGTTTACGGAGAGGTTCGTCCGCTTGATCTGGTTGATGTAGTGGTGTTTTCGGCTTTTATTCTTGTGGGCATTGGATTTAATTATTTTACTTTTCGGGCACAGGTGAATTATCATGTAAAACATCTTAATAATTGCCTGGCCGATCTGAATGATGACAACCTTATTTTACTGGCAAAAACCATTGAGCAGCAAAGAAAACAAGATCGTATTAATAAGTTGTTGTTAATGTTGGTGTTTGTATTTGGCTTTGTGATTCTGATCGCCATTTTTATGAACCTGGGTTTTTCGGGTTGAATCACTGAGGAAAGCTAAAACAAAGGAATAAATAAAGTTCGTATTGAAAAGCTTAAAAATCAGGTTGTAATTTATTTCCAATAATTTGCTAATTATCTAAAATTAACTACTTTTGCAGTCCGAATTTTGAATCGTTCAGGCTCGAATAAGTGAAATCCGATGCGATATCCGCCTGACGGTGTAAACATTAAAAGTGAAATTATGTACGCGATTGTTGAAATTGCAGGACAGCAATTCAAAGTAGAAAAAGACAAGAAGCTTTTCGTACATCACCTGGATGCAGAAGAAGGTGCATCGGTTGATTTCGACAAAGTATTGTTGGTTGACAACGACGGTAAAGTAGCCGTTGGAACTCCAACCGTAAAAGGTGCTAAAATTACAGCCAAAGTGCTGGAACATGTGAAAGGTGACAAAGTGATAGTATTCAAAAAGAAACGTCGTAAAGGCTATCAAAAAATGAATGGTCACCGTCAGCAATTTACTCAGATTCAAGTAGAAACTATTGTTGGATAACGAATAAAAAAAATTTACCATGGCTCACAAAAAAGGTGTAGGTAGTTCGAAAAACGGACGCGAATCGGAAAGTAAACGACTGGGAGTAAAAGTATACGGAGGTCAGTTTGCTAAAGCTGGTAATATTATTGTTCGCCAGCGTGGTACTCAACATTTCCCTGGAGACAATGTAGGTATTGGTAAAGACCATACTTTATTTGCATTGATCGACGGAACTGTTGTATTTAGAAAGAAAAGAAACAACCGCTCATACGTATCGGTAGCTCCGATTGTAGACGCTGATGTTGCAGTTGCTGAAGCTCCTGCAAAAGCTGCTCCTAAAAAAGAAGCTGCTCCGGTTGTTGAAGAAGTAAAAGAAGAAGCTCCTAAAGCTGAAGCAAAAGCAGCAGCTGGAGGCGACGATCTTACAAAATTAACTGGTGTAGGACCAAAATTGGCTGAAGTATTAACTGAAGGTGGTTTTACAACTTACGCTGAAGTTGCTGCAGCATCTGTTGAAGCAATTCAGAAAGTTCTTGAAGCAGCAGGAAGCCGCTACGCTTCTAAAGATCCACAACCCTGGATTGAAGAAGCTAAAGTTTTAGCTTAAGATATTGATAAACCAGAGGGTTTAACCTCCCTCAAAGGAAATACGAAACTCTTGTCGGTAACGGCAGGAGTTTTTTTATGGTTTTCGGTCGACAAAAATCCAAAGTTGTATCTTTGATCGAAATCAAAATTGAAAAGATGGATCAAAACCTACTTACATTTTCGCTGTCCGTTTTTACCGGCTTTTTTGCCATAATGAACCCCATTGCCAATACGCCGATATTCCTTGGCCTTGCCGAAGGTCATGATAAAAAAACAAAAAAGGTAATTGCGAAACAAGCAACCATCACCGCGTTTATTATTGTAGCCAGTTTTGTTATTCTTGGTAAATATATTTTCGAATTGTTCGGAATTACCATTCCTGCCTTTAAAATTACCGGCGGAATCCTGATCTTTTATGTAGGTTTCGAAATGCTTCTTTCGCAGAAATCTAAAATTCACGGATCGAAAGAGGTGCAGGAAGATGACAGTATTTCCATTTCGCCACTGGCTATTCCTATTCTTGCCGGCCCCGGAACCATTGTTACTGCGATGAATAATGTTACCAACACCAACTACCTGCACATTGCCATTGTAATTGCAATTTTCGGATTGATGGCCTACCTCACCTACCTGGCTTTTTCGTTAAGCGATTACATTGTGAAAAAAATTGGCCCCCACCTCATAACCGTTATCGGGAAATTAATGGGATTAATTCTTGCTATTATGGGAACCGGAATGGTGGTTGAAGGAATAAAACTGGCATTCGGATTACAATAAGTTATATCCGAACATTCCGTTACTCTCAACTTTTCTTTAAACTTTAAACCCTGAACCCGAAACTCTGAACTTTACCCCGTGAAATTATGCATAGCATTAAGTCTTCGACTTATTTCACGGGGTGAATTCTGAACTTTAAACTTTTCCTATTACATTTGCGCTGCATAAAAAAACAGAAAGCTATGCTCAATTTAAAATTTATTCAAGACAATCCGGAGTTAGTAGTAGAAAAACTAAAATGCAAGAATTTCGATGCTTCGGAAATTGTTTCAAACATCATAAATCTTTACACGCAGAAAAATAAACTGCAAAGCGAGGCTGATTCAGCAAAAGCAGAAATGAATAAAATTTCGAAAGAAATTGGAATGCTGTTCCGCGAAGGCAAACAAGAAGAGGCCAACGCAGCAAAAGCACGAACTGCCGAACTAAAAGAAAACATTAAAAACTTCGATACTGATTTTGCAGCTATCGAGGAAAAGGTTTACGATTTGCAGGTTCAACTGCCTAACTTGCCTCACGAGTCGGTTCCTGCCGGAAAAGGAGAAGAGGACAACGAGGTGGTAAAACAAGTTGGCGACATTCCGAGCATGGATGAAAAAGCTTTGCCACACTGGGAATTGGCAGCCAAATATAACCTGATTGATTTTGAATTGGGTGTAAAACTTACCGGAGCCGGATTTCCGGTTTACCGTGGAAAAGGAGCACAATTACAACGCGCTTTGATTAATTTCTTTTTAGCCGAAGCTTCAAAAGCCGGTTACGAAGAAATTCAACCACCGCTGGCAGTTAACGAAGCATCGGGTTTTGGAACCGGTCAGTTACCTGATAAAGAGGGGCAGATGTACCACATTACCGAAGACAACCTGTACCTGATTCCAACAGCAGAAGTTCCGGTAACTAATATTTACCGCGATGTAATTCTGGATGCCAAAGATCTGCCTTATAAAAACACCGCTTATAGTGCCTGTTTCCGTCGCGAAGCCGGTTCGTATGGTAAAGATGTTCGTGGTTTAAACCGCCTGCACCAGTTCGATAAAGTGGAAATTGTACAAATCGCACATCCTGAAAAATCATACGAGATTTTGGATGGGATGGTAGCGCATGTTGAAGGTTTGGTTGCCAAACTTGGTTTGCCTTACCGCGTTCTTCGTTTGTGTGGTGGCGATATCAGTTTTACATCGGCCTTAACTTTCGATTTCGAGGTATTTTCGGCAGCACAGGGAAAATGGCTGGAAGTAAGTTCGGTTTCCAACTTCGAATCGTTCCAGGCCAACCGCCTGAAATTACGTTTCCGCGAAGAAGGTGTGAAAAAGCCACAAATCGCACATACGCTTAATGGAAGTGCACTGGCATTACCACGTATTGTTGCGGCACTGCTCGAAAACAACCAAACTCCTGAAGGAATTAAAATTCCTGAGGCACTGGTTCCTTTTACTGGTTTCGATATGATCAATTAGAAAATTTAGATATAACAGGACGTCACCCTGAACTTGTTTCAGGATCTCTTACAAGAAGATGCTGAAACAAGTTCAGCATGACGAAAAACAAAAAAGCCCGGAAGAAATAAATCCTCCGGGCTTTTTTATGGTGAGCACTTTCGCACTTTTATTTTTTATCACTCAATTAAACTTCACCATTAGCTACCAGCCACTCAGCAATCTGCACTGCGTTTAGTGCCGCACCTTTTTTAATCTGGTCGCCAACACACCAAAAAGTAATACTGTTCGGATCAGTCACATCCTGGCGGATACGACCAACATAAACATCGTCTTTACCCGATACGAATAATGGCATTGGATACTCGTTTTTCGCCGGATTATCGATCACTGTTAAACCTTCAAATGCTTCGAAAGCCTTTGTTACTGCCTCCGCAGTCAATGGTTTTTCAGTCTCTACCCAAATAGCTTCAGAGTGTGCACGTGCCACCGGAATACGCACACAAGTTGCGCTAACCTCAGCATCGGTATGCATAATTTTTTTGGTTTCCCAGTTCATTTTCATCTCTTCCTTGGTGTAATCATTATCCAGAAAAACATCAATGTGCGGGATAATATTCATAGCCAGCTGATGTGAGAATTTCTCCACTTTCACAGGTTTATCTTCTGCAACGGCTTTCACCTGATCTTCCAACTCCGCAATTCCTTGTGCACCGGCACCACTTGCTGCCTGGTAAGTAGCCACGCGAACACGTTTTATCTTCGACAGATCTTCGATCGGTTTCAACGCAACCACCATCTGAATGGTTGAACAGTTCGGGTTGGCAATAATATTGCGCGGACGAACTTTCGAATCTTCAGGATTTACTTCAGGAACTACCAGCGGAACATCGTCAACGTAGCGGAATGCGCTAGAGTTGTCGATCATAATTGCCCCGTGTTTAGTTATGGTTTCAGCATATTCTTTCGAAACACCTGCTCCGGCTGAAGTTAACGCAATATCAATATCTTTAAAATCGTCGCCGTGCTTGAGTTCTTTAACTGTAAGCTGTTTCCCCTTAAATTCGTAAGTTTTACCGGCACTTCTTGCCGATCCAAAAATTACCAACTCGTCCATAGGGAAATCTCTTTCAGCAAGCACTTTCAGGAACTCCTGTCCAACAGCGCCGCTCACTCCAACAATTGCAACTTTCATGTTTCTTCGATTTTTTTAAAATTTAAAGTCTTTTTCTGTCTAAATGTGCGTCAAAGTTAGTATTTTGCTTCTAATTGTAAATGCGATGAAACCCAATCTTCTAAAATTATTAACATACTCTTTCATCCTGTTTTTCAGCCCACTAAATGCTCAGGAAATCTGGCACGAAAGTTTTTCGGTTCCCGACAAGGGCGTTTGGGGAAATAGTGATGAAACAAGCATTATTTCTGACTTTTCAGGAGTCACAAAATGGACAATCGATTACAGCCAGGTAGCGCTTGAAAACGAGGATGATTATGCCAAAACAGTTTCAACTTCGGGTGGGCGTTTTGAGTGTTGCGATATTAACGGTGAGGTAGTTTGGCAATCGGAAATTATCGACATCTCAGAATACAAAAACATTAATATTCATTTTAATGCCAATGAAACCGGGAGCAGTGATAATAAAGAAAACAAATACCTGAAAGCATTTTTTATTCTCGATCAAGGTGAAAAACAAACCTTTGAGACGAACGGCAATAATCGCGGGAACTGGGGACAAGCGATTGCAGAACAAACCGGACTTGATGGAACTGAATTGCAAATAGTGGTTTATATGAACAATCATTATTCATCAAACAAAGTAATATTGGATGAAGTAATTGTTTCGGGTGAAGAAAAAAATCCAGTGATCATTAATCCTGGAGACCTTGTTTTAAACGAAGTACTTTTTAATCCTGTTCCCGATGGTGAAGATTATGTAGAAATTTATAATAACTCGGAGACAGAAATCCCTTTGAATAAACTTTACCTTGCTTCGCGCGACAACAATTTGGAGCTTACCCAGGTTTATGCACTCACCAGCGAACGAAAAAAACTTCTACCCAAGGAATATTTGGCATTAACCAAAGACACACTGGACGTTTTCCCTTGGTTTACCATTTCTTGTTCCGAATGTTTTCTACAGATGGAAAAATTCCCGTCGTTTAATAACGATGATGATTACGTTGTTTTGCTGAATAACGAAATGGAAATTATCGACGAATTTTTCTACTACGAAAAAATGCACTCGCCAATTTTTTACGACCGCGAAGGGATTTCACTCGAACGTATTTCCTTTACGCAGCCAACAAACGACACACGGAACTGGCATTCGGCTTCCACACAAGCGGGTTATGGAACTCCCGGCTACCAGAACTCACAATATATGAATGAGGAAGCGCAGAAAATCTCGGTAACTTTTCAGCCGGAAGCTTTTTCGCCCAACAACGACGGTTACAACGACAATTACTCCATCGATCTTTCAATGGACGGCCCCGGCTATATTTGTAATATTCTGATTTTTGACTCGGCCGGACGCCGCCTCTGTAAACTAGCTGATAATACGGTTTTAGGAACACACGAACAAATCTTGTGGAATGGTGAGGACGAAGCAGGAAACCATCTACCAACAGGCCCCTACATTGTAATGGTTGAGGTTTTTAATACCGATGGAACTGTGGAACGTTTTAAAGACGGGGTAGTTTTAACCGACAGGTTTGAATAATAATCTGTAACTTTTTTACCTTTAGCCTTACCAACAAAACAAAAACACTATTCAACTTTTAAATACATAATTGTGCTGTATGAAACGAAACTTCTTCTACTTTGCCTGGCGTGAATTTCTCCGCTCGGCATCGAAAAACAAAAACATGGCCACCAAAGGTATTCTTATCTTTTTTGCCATTTATTTTTCGCTGGTGGCTTTTTTTATGGGCTTCCAGCTTACCGAAAATTTAAAGGATCTTGAAAACCCAATTCAGGCTTTTAATGCTATGCTGCTGATTTATTTCGGGTACGAGCTCGTTCTGCGCATTATGATCCAAAACCTGCCTACCTTTGGATTTCAGCCCTTTTTACTTTTGCCGGTAAAACGTAAACGAATTGCACGCTACATGCTCAACAAATCGTTACTCCATTTTTTTAATGTTTTACCGTTAATATTGGGATTGCCGTTTGTTATCCGCATTGCCGCGCCAACGCTGGCACCCCCCGTTTTTTGGGCATGGCTGGCAGCGCTGTTTTTTATGATCTTTGTAAACCACTTTCTGGCGCTGTACATTAAATGGCGAACCAACGAATCGGATATCCTGTTTTACAGTTTTCTGGGATTAGCAGTCGGCTTAACCGCCATCGATTATTTTAATATCATTGATATGACCGGTGGCTTTGGAAAATTCTTCGATTTTGTGGTGGCAAATCCATACGCTGCAGTACTATTCCCTATTGCAATAGTTGCGTTGTATTTCCTGAATCAATCGTATATCAACAGCCGTTTTTACCTCGACGAACTCAGCAAAAAGAAAAAAGAAGGAGCGACTCACAATTTCTCGTGGCTTAACAATGTTGGCGACTACGGAAAAATGCTGTCGCTTGAGGTAAAAATGATTATGCGTAACAAACGCCCCAAAAACACAGCTATGATGTCGGTGCTGTTCCTTTTTTACGGGCTTTTAATCTATAAAACAAACGGAGGAGAAGCGGTCCCCGAATTCATTATTGTTTTTGGAGGTATGTTTATGACCGGAATTTTCAGTATGATGTACGGACAGTTCTTCCCGGCCTGGCACGGTAAATATTATCCGCTGTTAATGGCACAAAACGTACGGATGAAACAAGTTATTCAATCAGCATTTTTCCTGATGGCGGTTACGAACGTAGTTTATTACCTTCTTTCGCTTGGTTATATGTATATTACACCAAAGGTGCTATACATTCATTTAGTGGTAATGCTTTACAATGTTGGGGTTAACTCGTGGGTTATTTTTGCACTCGGGCTGAACAGTAAAAAAGCAATTGAACTAAATCAACGAGCCGCATTTAACTATCAGGGCGTAGGGGCTACACAATGGCTGATGAGCTTTCCTGTTATTTTTGGCCCGGTGGCATTTTACGGATTGCTTTCGTGGGCATTCGGAAACATCGTAGCTTATATCGTTTTAGGTTCTCTGGGCTTTATCGGAATCATCCTTCACCCGCGTTTAATCGACTATTTTACCGGGCAATACCTGAAACGAAAACACAAAATGATTTACAACTATAAATCCACATAAAGAAGAATTGCTCGCAGATAACGCTGATTTCGCAAAAACATGGTAAATAAAATCTGCGATTATTTGTGCAATCAGCGAGAAAATATTCGGACTTAGAAATAAAATAAAAAATTAACCATATGCCGGAAGCGCGAGTCTTCAAACTTCGTTCTTCCAGCTTCACCCGAAGGGATGCCTTCGGCAAAACTTTTTAAAATCATGATACAAGTAAAAAACTTACAAAAAATATACAACGGAACAACTGTTCTTAATTTGGATGAATTATGCATTGCAAAAGGCGATGTATTCGGCCTTGTTGGAAATAACGGAGCCGGAAAAACAACTTTCTTTTCATTGGTTCTCGACCTCATCAGAGCCAACAAAGGCGAGGTAATTATCAACGGAATTCAGGTATCGAAAACCGAAGAATGGAAAGAACTTGTTGCCGCTTACATCGACGAGAGTTTTACTATTGGCTACCTTACTCCCGACGAGTATTTCGAATTTATTGGCGAATTACGCGGCATGAATGCCAAAGATGTTTCCAATTTTCTGGAAGATTACCAGGAGTTTTTCAAGGATGAAATTATTGGTAAAAAGAAATTTATCCGCGACCTGTCGAAAGGAAACCAGAAAAAAGTTGGTGTTGTTGGCGCCCTGCTCGGAAATCCTGAAGTAATTGTATTAGACGAACCCTTTGCGAACCTCGATCCATCATCGCAATACCAGCTGCGGAATATTATTAAAGAGTTCTCGAAACAAAAGGAGAAAACACTGCTGATTTCGAGCCACGACCTCGACCATGTTGCCGATGTTTGTTCGCGCATTGTTATTTTGGATAAAGGCGAAGTAGTTCGCGATGTGGAAAAAACGGAATCTACACTGGCAGATTTGGAAGAATTCTTTACAGGTGTGCGCAAAGAAGAACCTGATTTTATGGAAGAAGAATAAGTCTTCTTCCTTCACTAATCCTTAACACATTCAATTATGAATATAAAAAAAATAATCAGGCGAAGCCTGCTCGGGATTATCATCATCGCTATTAGCTGCATTGTATTTATTGTTTTTAATATAGGCAGACAACATAAAAAAATGATGCAGGGAGAAATGGTAACAGAAACACCAACCGATACCATTCCATTTACCTATTCATCAACCGGCCATATTGTAATTCCGGTACATATTCAAGGCTCAAAAGAAACCTTCTCTTTCATTCTTGATACAGGAGCGTCGAACATGATTTTTAGTTCGCGCAAAGACCAATTCAATTTTAAACGTAATGGCTTTGGAATTGGAGTAGGTTCCAGCTTGAATTTTTTTACAACAAAAATAAACCAATGCAATTTGGTTCAAATCGGAGCTTTTAAGTTTAAGGAGGTAAATTTCGAGGAGGTAAATATAAATTCCGATTGCATTGATGAAATTTGCGGAATTATTGGGACCGGAATAATGCACAATTTAGAGTGGCAAATTGATTTTAGCAATATGCATATCATTATTGCCGACTCGTTAAAACATTTGCAAATAAATCCCGAAGCCACTAAAATTCCGCTTCATCAAAATCAATTTACGTCTCATTTAAGTACAAGGATTAAATTTCGAAAAAACAAACGCCCCCACTCTGTTTCAATAGATCTTGGCAATAACGGAATTTTGAATATGAAAGAAAGGAATATCCGGAAAGATTCTATCCCGTTTGAAACAAAAAAAGTGCATGGCATTGATTCAAATGCACTGGGAAATGAAAAAGTATCAGAATCGGAATTCACTTACTACCTCGCAGATTCGTTTTATTTAGGCAATCTTTCTGTTTGTCAGTTACCAATTCTTGCTGCACCTAAAAGTTTGGATATACTTGGCTTAGGCTTTTTTGAACATTACAAAACAACAATTAGCTACAAAACAAGTCAGTTGTTTTTAGAGCCCTATCAAACGTCGCCGCAATTTATATGGGAGACCTATGGTTTCTTTACCGAATACGATGATGATTCTGACCAACCGATTATCAGTAATATTATAGAAAACAGCCCCGCTGCAAACAACAATGTCCCCTTATACGCTAAAATACTTTCAATTAACGACTTTGTTTTTTCGAAGAAAGAAGCCTATTGTGAATACAAAAACCGTAAATCTTTTGGAGGTACTATTGAACTAACCTTAAACAACAATGGAAATATTGAAAAATATTATTTAGAAAGTGCTCCAATTTTTGAATGATTTTTTTCTATTTTTATACTGCTTTCAATTTCAACTACATATGGAAAATCAAGAACAACAAGCACAACAGGCTTTTTCTAAAATGGCACAACTCTGCAGCCGTTCTGAGCAATGCTCTGCAGATATCCGTAAAAAAATTCTGACTTACGAAATTGTAGATGAAATTGTAGATGAGATCATCGAAAAGCTGATTGCTGAAAAATACATCGACGACGAACGATATGCAAAAGCGTATGTGAACGATAAATTCAAATTCAACAAATGGGGTCGCATAAAAATGCGTCATTACCTGCGCCAAAAAGGACTTTCTGATGCGACTATTGAGAAAGGACTTGAAAAAATTGACGAAGAAAAATACATTAAGGTGCTGGTAAAAACCATGAAAGACAAAGCCAAAACCATTAAAAAGAAAGACAAATTCACGAAAATGGGCCAGATTATCCGCTACACCCAGGGACGTGGTTTTGAGCCTGAACTTATCCATCGGTACATGAATGAAGTTTTAGATTAGTAAGAAATGATCAGTCGCAGTTAACCAGTATTCGCCAGCATCAAGAATCAAGAATCATCAAGTATCCTGCATCAAATATCCAAACTCTAAACTTTTCATCGTACATTTGCGTCCGACTAAAAAAATTACGAAATGATCTTAAAGGAACAGGTAAAAGACCTTGTTGAGCGCCGGGATGCGCTGAGGAGGCATCTTTGACTACGATGCAAAATTAATTGAACAGGAAGAAGAAGAGTTAAAAACTCAGGACCCGGAATTCTGGAATAATCCCAAAGAAGCCGAAGCCCAAATGAAAAAGATCCGCACCATAAAAGTGTGGACCGACGGTTTTAAAAAAGTACACGAAGCCACCGAAGATTTTCTGGTATTATACGAATTTTTCGAGATGGAAGAGGCCAGCGAAGAAGAAGTAGATCAGGCCTTTGCCGAAACGCTTACACTGATTGAAGAGCTGGAAACGCAAAATATGCTCCGTAACGAAGAAGATCGATTGGGAGCTGTGTTAAGGATAAACGCTGGTGCCGGTGGAACCGAAAGTAACGACTGGGCCGACATGCTTTTTCGGATGTACACGCGCTGGATTGAGAAGCAAGGTTACAAAATGAAAGTGGCCGATATGCAGGCCGGCGATGAAGTGGGTATTAAAAGCTGCACTATCGAAATTGAAGGCGAATTTGCTTATGGTTTTCTGAAAAGCGAAAATGGAGTACACCGTTTGGTGCGCCTGTCGCCATTTAATGCACAAAACAAACGGATGACTTCGTTTACCTCGGTTTATGTTGCGCCACTGGTTGACGACACAATTGAAGTGGAAATTAACCCGGCCGACATTACCTGGGATACTTTCCGAAGTGGAGGCGCCGGCGGACAGAACGTAAACAAAGTGGAAACCGGTGTTCGACTGCGACATGCACCAACCGGAATTACCATTGAGAATACCGAAAGCCGATCGCAGCTAGGCAACAAAGAAAATGCGTTGCGCCTGCTAAAATCGCAGCTTTACGAAATAGAATTGCGCAAACGCTACGAAAAAACTGCCGAGATTGAGTCGTCGAAAAAGAAGATTGAATGGGGCTCGCAAATCCGCTCGTATGTGTTGCAACCTTACAAAATGGTAAAGGACTTACGTACCAATTTTGAATCGGGTAATGTTAACGCGGTACTCGACGGCGATCTGGATGGATTTATCAAAGCATATCTAATGGAATTTGGCGGGCAATAAATACGCCGAAAACCCGCTTTATTCTTGCTTTTTTCGCCGGCTTTTTACATCTTGTAAAAGTCATCCAGTTATTTAGAAATCATTCAATTTATCGTAAAATGTACTCAAAAGAAAAATTCATAAACCGTGAAATAAGTTGGTTGTCGTTTAACGAAAGAGTGCTTCAGGAAGCTCAGGATCCGGAAACACCACTTTTCGAACGAATTCGTTTTATCGGAATCTTCTCGAACAACCTCGATGAATTTTTCAGGGTGCGCGTGGCAGCCGTTCGCCGAATGGTTGCGCTTGGCCGTGATGAAGAAAACCTGCTGGGAGCGATGACGCCGGATGAACTACATAATCAGATCCAGGAAATTGTAATTGAGCAGCAAAATAAGGTTCAGGAGATTTATGCCAATATTCTTGAAGAACTCGAAGAGAACAATATTTCCATCATCGACGAAAAGGACCTGACCGCAAAGCAAGGCAAATTTGTGCGCAATTACTTTTACGAAAAAGTACTGCCCAACCTGGTGCCAATTATGCTGAGTAAAAAAAATAAGTTTCCTTATTTGCGCGATCGCTCTGTTTATCTGGCCGTTAAATTATGGAAAAAGGAAGATCCTGAAGATCTGGCTTATTCATTGATCCGGATTCCGGGCCGCTCAGTACCGCGTTTTTTGGTACTTCCTGAAGAGGATGGAAAACAATATGTACTTTATCTCGACGACATTATTCGTTTCTGCATGGCCGACATTTTCTTCTATTTTGATTACGACATGTACGGGGCTTATACTATAAAAATTACCCGCGATGCAGAACTGGATCTCGACGATGACATTTCGAAGAGTTTTGTGGAGAAAATGAGCCACAGCCTGAAAAAGCGTAAAAAAGGAAAACCGGTTCGTTTAATTTACGACCGCGATATGCCAAAAGATCTGCTGAAGTTTCTGCTGAAAAAGATGAAACTGGCGGAAGGAAGCGACGCTATTCCCGGAGGCAGATACCACAACCACAAAGACTTTATGAATTTTCCTGATATTGGGAAAAAGAAACATTATTATACCAAGTTGCCGCCGTTCCGGCATAAGGATTTACCGCCGTTTACGAGTATTATGAAAATGATGCGTGAGAAAGACATCATGTTGCATTACCCGTATCAAACGTTTAATCACTTTATTGACTTTTTGCGCGAAGCAGCCATCGACCCACAAGTAAAAGAAATTGGATTGACAATTTACCGTGTGGCCTCGGCATCGAAAGTGGTGAACGCACTTTTAAACGCGGTAAGAAACGGCAAAAAAGTAACGGTTATTATCGAGTTACAGGCTCGTTTTGATGAAGAAGCCAATATATTCTGGTCGAACAAATTGCAGGAAGAAGGAGCTACCGTAATCAACGGAATTCCGGGGATGAAAGTGCATAGTAAATTGGCGTGGGTGTACCGCGAGGAAGATGACATGATGCGCAATTATGCCTACATCGGGACGGGTAACTTTCACGAGGGGACTGCCCGTGTTTATGCCGACGATGGTTTGCTGACTACCGATCCACGCCTGGCCAATGAAGTGGAAAAATTGTTTGATTTCTTTAAACAGAATTTCCTTCGTCATGATTACAAACACCTTGTTGTAAGTCCGTTTACCATGCGCCAAACATGGGAAGATAATATTGAAAACGAGATCTCACTCGCGAAACAGGGAAAACCGGCCTGGATGACTCTGAAAATGAACAGCCTCATCGATCCGAAAATGATGAAAAAGGTATACAAAGCTGCTCAGGCTGGTGTGAAAGTAAAACTTATTGTACGTGGTATTTTCGGATTACAGGTTGGACTGAACGGATTTAGCGAAAACATAACTGCAATTAGTATTGTAGACAAGTACCTGGAACATTCGCGCATATTTCTTTTTGGTGCGGGGGGCGAAGAGAAAATGTATATTTCGTCGGCCGACTGGATGCCCCGAAATTTAAATCGTCGTATTGAAGTAGCCTGCCCTATTTACGATAAAAATATTAAAACGGAGCTGAAGAAAATGCTGGAAATCCAATTGCAGGATAATTCAAAAGCACGAATTCTCGATCCTGAATTGTCGAATAAATACACCAAAAAGAATACAACGAAAAAGTACCGTGCACAGGAAGACTATTACAACTACATAAAATCAATCACGAAGTAAGAGTCGTTGAACCATTTCCTGTTTTTTGTGTCTTTCAAGTAAAAAGAATTAAAATGAAGATATATCACAATCCACGCTGCTCGAAAAGCAGAAAAGGGCTGCAGTACCTCGAAGACAAAGGTTGTAATTTTGAAATTGTAACATACCTGACTGACGGTTTAAGCGAAAAAGAACTTTCAGAACTTATTGCTAAAACCGGGAAAAAGCCTTTTGATTTTGTTCGTCAGCACGAAAAAGACTACAAAGAACAATACAAAGGAAAAGTATTGAGCGACGAAGAATGGATAAAAGTACTGGTTGAAAATCCGAAACTTTTACACCGTCCTATCGTAGTAAATGGCGACAAAGCTGTTTTGGGTAATCCTCCTGAAAATATTGACGAAATTTTATAAAAAACAAAGCCGGTAATTACGTGCTTAGCAGTTAGTACCGCTTAGCGCATTACACCACAAAAAAGAGGCCGTCCAATTTTGGACAGCCTCTTTTCTATTTTTCAAACCGGATTTTACAATCCTAACTTTTCTTTTACTAATCCGGGAATCTCACGTGGCTCTTTTGCTACCGGAACATCAGCAGCTTTAAAAGCTTTAATCTTTTCTTCTGCAGTTCCCGATCCACTTGAAATAATAGCACCGGCGTGTCCCATACGTTTTCCCGGAGGTGCTGATTGTCCGGCAATAAATGCAACCACCGGCTTGGTCATTTTCTCCTTGATAAAACGGGCAGCCTGCTCTTCTGCATCACCGCCAATTTCACCAATTAAAACAACAGCCTCTGTTGCGGGATCGTTTTCGTACATCTCCAGCAAATCGATGAAATACAAACCAGAAACGGCATCTCCGCCAATTCCAACACAAGTAGTTTGCCCCAGTCCACTTTCGGTCAACATATTTACAACTTCGTAAGTTAATGTTCCCGAACGCGAGATCAACCCAACATTTCCTTTTTTAAAGATCATTGCCGGCAAAATACCAATTAAACACTCGTCAGGAGTTATTAATCCCGGACAGTTGGCACCGATCAGTTTTGTTCCGTGTTTCTTTAAAACCGGAGTTACTTTAATCATGTCCTGAACCGGAACATGTTCGGTAATACAAACCACCAATTCAATTCCTGCGTAGCTGGCTTCCATAATGGCATCGGCAGCAAAAGCCGCCGGCACAAATATTACCGATGCATTGGCACCTGTTGCTTTAACAGCATCTTCAACACTGTTAAAAACCGGTACGCCTTCAACTTCTTGTCCGGCTTTACCGGGCGAAGTTCCACCAACAACATTGGTTCCGTAAGCTTTCATCTTTGAGGTATGAAATGCTCCGTCGCGACCGGTAATTCCCTGTACTATTACTTTTGTATCTTTATTTATTAATATGCTCATTTTTCAATTTTTTTCTGTCTGAATTACTTTTTACTTAACTCAATTGCTGTCTGAGCCGCTTCGCGCATGGTTTCAACAACCGGCAATCCGGTTTGCTGAATAATCTCCAAACCTTCTTTGGCGTTGGTTCCCGACAAACGAATTACAATAGGCACATCAGTTTTTATCTGATCGAGTGCTGTTACCAAACCACGAGCTACATCGTCGCAACGGGTAATACCACCAAAAATGTTGATCATTACCGATTTTACATTCTGATCGCCCAGCAAAATATTCATGGCATCTACCACTTTTTGCGGATTCGATGAACCACCGATATCAAGGAAGTTCGCGGGTTCGCCACCATATAATTTAATCATATCCATGGTAGCCATTGCCAACCCGGCACCATTTACCATACATCCGATATTTCCATCAAGTTTGATGTACGAAAGACCTTTTGCATTGGCTTCAATTTCTTTCAACTCATCTTTATCGGCCTCGCGCATGTTCAATATTTCTTTCTGACGATACAAAGCATTGTCATCAAAATTCATTTTACCGTCGATTGCCAAAACTTGTTTATCCGGGGTAAGAACCAAAGGATTTATTTCAGCTAGCGATGAGTCGGTATCAACATAAAGCTGATAAAGTTTTACCAAAATGTTAGCACACTGCCTGATTTCTTTTGGATCGCCAAATAACTGAATGGCAATTTTACGCGCCTGCCAGGGCATCAATCCCATCGACGAATCGATAGCCATTTTAATAATTTTCTCCGGCGAAACTTTTGCTACTTCTTCAATTTCAACGCCACCTTCGGCGCTGGCCATCAGCGTTACCGACTTGGTGTTTCGGTCGTTGATCAGACCAACATAAAACTCCTTTTCAATGTCGACAGCATCGGCAACCAATACTTTTTCAACGCATATACCTTTAATGTCCATGCCAAGTATTTCTTCGGCTTTTTCAACGGCTTCGGCTTTTGTATGTGCCAATTTTACACCGCCGGCTTTTCCGCGTCCACCAACATGCACCTGCGCTTTTACAACACGCAATTTGTCTTTGTCCGACACATTTTGTTTTACTTCATCAACCGTATGGCAAACAACACCTTCCGGTACAGGAATCCCGTACTTCCTGAATAAATTTCGGGCTTGATATTCGTGAATCTTCATGTGATTATAATTATTAATTTTTAGTGGTAACACACGTAACGCGCACCTTAATCATCATTTCTACAAATTGACTAACATGCTCGTTTTATCCTACTCAAATTCTTCTTGAAACCGATTGTATAACTCCAATCTTCGGATATTACTGAATGAACATTAGTTAGTTATTATCTTAATTCTCAGTTTTTTAAAAATTTAATGTTAAATGTAATGAATATTTAACCGCTAAACACCGCATTTTGTTTTGTATTTTTTATGACCTACAACACATTTTTTCTGTAACTAAAATCACTTGATTGTAAAATTCTACTAAAACAGGATTGCTGTACCGAGGCACTTCTTTTTTTTCAGTAGATTTGCAGCACTTAAACAGATTACAATGAAGGAAGCGATCAGACAAGTTATTGAACACGAAGCAAAAGCAATTCAGGCTATTCCGGTTGAGGACGGAATGCTTCATGCTATCGAATTGATACACCGCCAGGTACATCAAAATCATGGAAAACTGGTTACCAGCGGAATGGGAAAAGCCGGGCAAATTGCAGCCAATATTGCAACCACATTTAGCTCTACCGGAACACCGGCGGTTTTTCTACACCCCAGTGAATCACAACACGGCGATCTGGGAGTGCTGCAACAAAACGATGTTTTGCTAGTAATTTCAAACTCAGGAAAAACCCGTGAAATCATTGAGCTCATCGAGCTGGCAGAAAATTTATATGCCGGGCTTCCGCTGATCGTAATTTCGAGTAACCCCGAAGGCGTGCTGGCTAAAACTGCCGATGCTTTTATTTACACCGGAAATCCACAGGAAGTTTGTCCTCTCGGACTTTCACCAACAACATCTACCACGGTTATGACCGTTATTGGCGATGCTCTTGTGGTATCGATGATGAACAAAATTGGTTTTACCAACGACGATTATGCCAAACGTCACCACGGTGGATATTTGGGAAGCAAATCGCGTTTACAGGCCGAAAGTGATAGAAGGATTGAGTTAGATTGATAGAAGATTAAAAAGATTTATAGCCCGAAATTGAAAATGAGAATTAAGAGGGAAAATACTGTTGGATTGGTTATCGACATTCAGGAGCGCTTGATTGCTGCCATGAATAATAAAGAAACACTATTAAAAAACTGCGAGACATTAACACAAGGCTTAAAAGAACTGGAAGTTCCGATGTTGGTATCACAGCAATACACAAAAGGTCTGGGCGAAACAGTGCCCGAAATACAAGCTGCTTTTGATGAATTCAGCTACTTTGAAAAGAAAGACTTTAGCTGTTTTGATGTTCCTGAAATAGCCGAAAAACTAAAAGCACTGAAAGCCAAAAACATTATTATTTGTGGTATCGAATCGCATGTTTGTGTACTGCAAACTGTCGTTGATTTAAAAGCCGCCGGGTTAAACCCAATCGTTGTTATGGATTGTGTTTCGTCGCGCACAGCAGCTAATGTTGAATTGGCAAAAGAGCGTTTCCGTTTCGAAGGAATTATGATGAGCTCGTACGAATCGATCCTGTTTGAATTAACCGGTTCAGCCGGCGATCCTTCGTTCCGTGCCATTTCAAAACTTGTAAAATAAAAAACACCATAAGTCATCGCCTGCATTAAATCGGGCGATGACAATTACCAAAACAATATGCTCGAAATTTGCGCCATCGCATCAGGAAGTAACGGAAACTGCTATTACATTGGCAACGAAAATTCGGCGATTTTGATCGACGCCGGAATTTCTACCAAGCAGATTCTGAAACGTATGGATGAGCGAGGTTTGGATTCGGGCAAGTTACGGGCACTTTTTATTACCCACGAACACAGCGACCACATGCGCGGTGCACGCGTTATGGGAAAACGGCTTCATATTCCGGTTTACATGACCGTAAAAACCTACGATGGCTCGTATAAAAATCTTCGCCCCGATAACCCGTGTTTTTTTACCTGCGATGAAACGATCGAGGTTGATAAATTTACGGTTCACCCGGTGAAAAAATTCCACGATGCTGCCGATCCCTGTTCATTCCGGATTAGCTACAACAACCTGAACATTGGTGTTTTTACCGACATTGGCGAAGCTTGCGACAATGTAAAAGAGCATGTCGCAAAATGTAATGCGCTGTTCCTGGAATCGAACTACGATGAAAAAATGCTTTGGGGAGGTCGCTATCCACAATTTCTGAAAGAAAGAGTGGCCTCCAATGTTGGGCACCTCTCGAACGACCAGACTTTTGAATTACTGGATAAACACACCAACGGCGATTTAAGATGCGTGTTTCTAAGCCACATTTCAAAAGACAATAACACCCACAAAAAAGCTTTGGAAACCATGCACCCGCTTACCGATCGTTTTGAAATAAACATCGCATCGCGCTTTGAGGCATCCGATGTTTACCAACTTTCACAAGACGCCGGGCATAAAAAACAAATCCCGAACAATCCCCAAAATTTAAAACTTCAGTTTCCTGAGTTTTAATCAGCCCTAAAGCTGTTTTCAGATCTTATTCGAGATTCGTCGCTAGCCGGAATTACTTCCTTCAACTAGCCATTCAATAAGTTATCGCTTAAAGCTTGTAATGTCTCTTTCTTGCGTTCAGTTGGCACCAAAACTGAAATATTGTGCTTACTTCCGCCGTAAGAAATCATACGAATAGGAATACCATCAAGTGCTTTAAACACCTTAGGTGCAAAACCTTGCTCTTCCTGTATAATATCGCCAACAATACAAACGATGGTCATATCCTGGTCGATAATTACCGTACCAAAATTGTCCAGTTCTTCTTTTATCGATTCAAGATTTCGGGTATCGTCGATCGTTAATGAAACTGCTACTTCCGATGTTGAGATCATGTCGATAGGTGTACGGAAATCTGCAAATATTTTAAAGATTTTTGCAAGGAAACCATAGGCATTTAACATCCTTCCCGAGCGAATCTTTATAGCGGTAATCCCGTCTTTTGCTGCTACCGCTTTAATTCCTTGTCCATCCGATTCTGCAGTAATAAGGGTACCCTGGTCAGTCGGATTCATCGTGTTTTTTAAACGAACAGGAATGTTATGAACACGTGCCGGTAACACAGTTTGAGGATGCAGAATTTTTGCTCCGAAAAATGCCAGCTCAGCCGCTTCGTTATACGACAGCTGATCGATTTTTGTAGTGTTACCCACAAAACGCGGATCGTTATTATGGAAACCGTCAATATCCGTCCATATCTGGATTTCATCAGCATCGATGGCAGCACCAATCAACGAAGCTGTATAATCACTTCCACCGCGTTGCAGGTTATTTACGTCGTTATTCGCATCGCGACAAATAAATCCCTGAGTAATATAATAATCAGCTTCGCCAACGGTTTCCAAAACCGGTTTAATGTACTGGCGAATGTATGGTAAATCTGCTGCTTTATCCTCATCAATTTTCATAAAATCAAGAGCAGGCAACAACTTGGTATCGTGTCCGTTCTCATTCATCAACAGCGTTACTAAATTGGTAGAAATAATTTCTCCCTGAGCAAGAATTGTATTCTCGCCAACCAAATCGAAAGTTCCTGATGTAAAAGATTTTATTGTATCAAATGCTTCCTTAACAACCTGTAATCCCTTCTTCTTATTTTCATCGGAGGTAAAGAGTTCAGCAACTACCTGTTTATAGTTTTGTTCAAGCTTACCAATAAAAATACGGGCGGTATCCTTATTCTTCTTTTTAAGATAATTTGAAATTTCTACCAAAGAATTGGTGGTTCCCGACATAGCTGATAACACAACTATCTTTTGCTCTCCATCGGTTACCAAATCCATAACAGCCCTCATGTTCTCAGGCGAGCCAACCGATGTTCCTCCGAATTTTAAGACTTTCATTTCTTTCTTTTTCAAAATTTAGTGGTGCAAATATGAAGAATTTTTGAATCATTAGAAAAGCTTTCTCGTCAATATGTATATTTATTCAGTATTTTTGCATATTTATTAACGTTCTACTATGATAAGTATCACATTACTCCCTAAAAACCATTCTTACGCAAAAGGTACATTTGGCAAAAACTAAATCAGTAATAAAATGAAACGTATTTTTCTATTAACCGTTATTTACCTTATTTCTTTATCCGTGACTCATGCACAAGAAGAATCGCCCTATTTTCTCATTAGCAAATCGGAGGAATCAGTAGCCGAAGGAATTGCAAAAATTAAATCAGCACTATCTGAATCTGGCTTCAGAATAATTGGCGAGTATCACCCTTCACAATCGGAGAATTTAGCCGTTGTTTGTTATACTCACACCAAACTAGAAGAAATTGCGCTTGGTTTCAGCGACCGTGGCGCTTTGGCATCAGCACTAAAAATCGGTTTGAAGAAAGAAGGCGAAACACTAAAGATCAGCATGATAAACCCAATGTATTTATTTTACGCCTATTTTGTTGACGGTGTTGATGAAAAGGAAAATGAATTGCGCACAATATCGGACAAGGCAATTGATGCGATGCAAAAAATTGGCTCACTAAAAGAACCTTTTGGCGGAACACTGGATAAAAAGAAGCTGCAAAAATACCACTACAAAATGATGATGCCTTACTTTACCGATGCCGAAGAGCTGAAAACTTTTGACTCGTTTGACGAAGGGATAAAAACCATTCAACTGAACCTGGAGGCCGGTGCAGGCGAAACTGAAAAGGTATACGAACTGGTTTATACTGCCAAGAACGTGGCTGTTTGGGGTGTTGCATTAAAAAATGCAGAAGAAGGAGAAGCCCATTTTTTACCAATAATTGGAGACAATCATGTGGCGGCCATGCCTTACGAGATTATTCTTCAGGGAAATACGGCAAGCATACTTCCGGGGAAATACAGAATAGCATTGCATTGGCCCGAGCTAACCATGGGTACATTTATGAAAATTATGAGTACACCGGGCGATATTAAAAAGACGTTGGAAAAACTAACGGAATAAAAAATGAGGCTGTTTGTGTAATAACATGAACAGCCTTTTCTACAATAGCTTTTCGATAAAAAATTCAACCACATCTTTACCCGAAGGATGTGAAATTCCGATTGCCGGAGCATAAACAATTGCCTCTATACCAACTTCTTCGGCACGGTCTTTTAGTGCCTTGGCATGCAACGGATGATGATGTAATTCGTCTTCGTTGGTTGGGATGCCCCCGTCGTAATGATTAAACACAAAAAACGGCATCGCACCTTTCGTCATTTTATCCAGAAAATCAAGTTCTGAGCGGATCTCTTTTTGTGCAAAAAGGTCAATTCCCTCAGCCGATTTTAATCCAAAAACACGGGCAATACTCAGCAAGTCTTCCGGATTTTGATAAGGTGGAATTCCGATTATCTCGGGCCAGCGCAAAATATCGTAGGTCGACTGGGTTGAAAAAGCAGCTGCACATACAATATTTGTTGATTCTCTTAAAACAGGATCATCACTTTCTGCCTCTGCCATATCATCCGAAAAAGCCAGCCACAACGAAGTTCCGGCTCCGGCCGAACCGCCACTGCAGGCAATACGGGTTTTATCAACATTATATTTTTCGGCATTGGCCCGAATGTATTGCAAGCAGCGTTTTGAGTCGTTCATGCTTCCCAAAATTCCGTACGGAGGCTCGCTCATAAAACGATAATTAATGCTGGCAATTGAAATACCGGCATTGAGCAAACGTACCCAATCTTCCGAATCGTAATAGCGGCTTTTGTCGCCACCAATAAAACCACCACCATGAATGTACATTACAATCGGAGTAGGCTGATCTGAATCGGCCAGCCAAATGTCAAAAGTATTTCGTTCGTGATTGCCGTAGCGTTCGTTGGCGAAAGTTGCAGGCACGCCCGCAGCATTTATAGCTTTAGGCAAATCTATATTTTCGGTCATTTTTGTTTTAGTTTTATTGATAATTCCGCAAATCGTTTGGCTAGTACATTCTCAGTGGTTGCCCAATTCGCAATACGGAGTTTTCCGAAATATTGTTCAAACGGCACAACTCATTAATCGATGTTTTAAACTTCCGAGAGATCACCCACAGCGAATCGCCCGATCGCACCTTGTAATATTCGGGCACTGCAACATTTGTAGAGTAACCTTTTGGTTTTAGCTTTTTGTGTAGCGCCATTAAACTTTCCATATCGTATGCGTCGTCGCGTATTTTTTCTTCTTTAAAATCAAACACCAGTTCGGGATCAAAAGGCTGTCCGTTTTCGCGCATCTCAAAGTGCAAATGCGAACCACGTGCGCGCCCTGTACTTCCGGCCAAACCAATCGGTTCTCCCTTTTCCACTTTATCGCCTTTATTCTTCAGAAATTTAGTAAGATGAGCGTAATACGTTTGAATATTATTTCGATGTTGAATAACCACCAGCCGCCCAAAACCATACCCCCAGTTCGAACGGGCAATAACGCCGCTTTGTGTTGCCACGATAGTATCGCCTTTATACATTTTTATATCGGTGCCGTAGTGCATACGCCCCGAGCGCGGGCCAAAACGACTGATAATATATCCGTCATTTCCGGGAACAATAAACTGCTCCAGGTAGCCTTTCTGTGCCGATTCCGGGAAGCTATCCAATGAAGCTCTGAAACCCTCTACATTTATGTTTTTCTCCACATTTGAAACATCCAAAGCAGTAACTATTTTACTTTGCCCGAAAGCAACAAACACTGCAAAAAGCAGCAAACAAAAAATTCCCCCTCGTCTAAATATCATGCTACAAAAAAAGTCAAAAGATTCTGGAATTGAAAACGACAAAGTAAGAAGAATATTCTCCGACGAAACAATTTCATCAATTAAAAATTTTAAGTTTCCTAGACAAGCCTTCTGCTAACAGAGAATTTACACCGGTTTTTAATAATTTCTCATGGCATAAATTTCATTCTTATGCTCATTTCATGTTAACAACATATGCTGAAACCCAAAAAAAGAATCGCCTCCGGGAAATCATATATATCTTTGCAGTGCTTACTAAAACAGAACTGATCGCTTAAATTTTATTTCAACCAAAAAATAAAATAAAGATGATTTATCTGGCAGACACCGCAGACATTCAAGCATTAAAGGATTTGTACGATTTTTTTCCATTAACAGGCGTTACCACAAATCCAACCATTTTAAAACAATCGGGTTTAAAACTATCAGAAGCGATTCAAAACATTATTGAAATTGTTGACAAAGGAAGCATTCACGTTCAGGTGATGTCTGAAAAAGCCGATGATATGGTAGCCGAGGCGAAAACCTACAAAAGCTACTTTAATCTGGGCGATAATTTTTATGCAAAAATCCCCGTATCGATAGAAGGTTACAAAGCCATGCGCATACTAAAAGATGCAGGTATAAATGTAACGGCAACAGCTATTTTTACACAACAGCAGGCATTGGTAGCATCGCGCGCCGGAGCCGATTTTGTTGCACCTTACGTTAGCCGATTGGACAATATTTCGTCGCACGGAATTGAAGTTGTTGGCGACATTGTAAAAAACACCAAAGAATTTAATCTGGATACCAAAGTACTGGCAGCCAGTTTCAAAACTGTCGACCAGATTCACCGTGTGAGTATGGCCGGAGCACAGTCGGCGACTATCAGCCCGGAGTTGCTTTTCCAGCTGATCAAACACCCAATGACCGATATCAGCATTGCACAGTTTGAAGAAGACGGCGAAGGTTTGTACAATATCTTTTAGCGAGAAGTAATTATTGGCTAAATCCTGAAAGCAATTCATCCTTATTTCCCATAATTATGTGTGGATTGCTTTTTGGATCGAGCCATTTTAGCACCCGAAGCATATTTCCTTCGGTTATGGCTACACAGCCTGCTGTTGACTCATTGCCGGTTTTATTCAAGTGAAAGAAAATAGCACTTCCCTTGCCTTTTACTACCGGAATTGTATTGTATTCAATTACCATACAATATTTGTAAGCATTGCTTTTTAGCAACAGGTTTTCGTATGATTTTGCATCGGTTCCGCCCTGCACGTAACGATTGTAATCTTCCGACTCAGGATCGTCGATCCACTTGTCCGTTGCAGTGGTTTTCTGATACGACATTTTTGTATCGGCACTATCCATGTAAGTAAACAGTCTTCCGAGAGCAAAAATACCAGTTGGTGATTTTCCATCACCTTCAACTTTTTCGTTTGGTGGAGCAAAGCCATTTTCGCCAATACCTGCCGGTATCACCTCGAAAACAGGTTGCCACCCCTGCTCTGTTTTCTCGTAAGCAAGTAAATTTGCCTGATGATTATCGGGAGCAGAATTAAAAACCACCAAAGCCTGACGCACATTTGGTTGATCCTGCCATTGTATATTTTCAAGAATGTTTTGTCCCACTTTCTCCGGTTTCTGTGGAGCTGTTTTACAAGCTGCCAGCGTAAGAAGAAACACGAATGAAATTGCTATTTTGTTATATCGAAGTCTCATTAAGAGTCAAAGTAAACATAAATTTGCTTCCTTTTCCAACTTCACTTTCAACACTTATTTTTCCGCCATGCTTCTCAACAAATTCTTTACAAAGCACCAGTCCCAGTCCGGTGCCCTTTTCGCCATTTGTTCCCCGGGTAACTTCGGTACTTTCAATACTGAAAATACTTCTCAGTTTATCTTCTGGTATTCCAATTCCGTTATCTTTGATTTTCACTGCGCACCAGCCGTTTTCGTTTAATACAGAAACCACTATTTCTCCATCGTTGTGCGTAAATTTTATCGCATTGGCAAGCAGGTTTCGCACGACTGTAGAGAACATATTCACATCGGCATTGGCAACAAGTTCTTCTTTTGCATACACTTCAATCAGTATATTCTTTTTTAACGCGGCCTCATCATGAAAACGTAATAACTCCCTGATTTTTTCGGTAACATTTATTGGCTCAGGATTAAAGGTGATGGCATTTCGCTGCAACCTTGCCCAGGTTAACAGATTACCCAACAAGCCATTAGCCCGTATCGACGATTTGTAAATATTCGAAATATGGCGCTCCTGATTGGCTGCATCCATATTTTTGAAACTCATCAGCAGATTTTCGGAAAAGCCAATAATGATATTAAAATGATTACGAAGATCGTGCCCGATTATGGAGAAGAATTTGTCTTTTGTACGATTTAGCTCGTTCAATTCTTTGTTTTTAGCGATAATTACTTCGTTCTGCTCTTTAATCTGAATCGTACGTTCCAACACTTTTTTCTCCAGCCTGACTTTTTCCTGCTGTAGACGTCGTTCGCGCAATTTTATAAATAACCAGATGCCGATAATGATCAGTATAAAATAAGACAGGTAAGCCGTTTTACTTCGCCACCACGGAGGCAGAACTACGATCTGCAAGCTCACTCTTTCCTGATTCCAAACACCATCGTTATTTGAGCCCTTAACCGAAAAAGTATATTCGCCGGCCGGCAAAGCAAAAAATGGTACAAACTTGCGGTTTGCAATTTCATTCCACTCGTTTGAAATGCCCTCCATTTTATAGGCATAATTGTTTTTGTGTGCATTGGTAAATTCAAGGGCAGCAAATTCAACGGTAAACGATTGTACATCGTGTTTTAAAACCACCTTCGATTCTGTTGCAATATTTATCTCGCGTTGTTGATTGTTACTGGTGGTTGTAAAAGCCGTAAAAACAATAGTTGGCACATATGGATTGCCTTTCAACGAGTCGGGGTAAAAAGTGTTAAAACCATTCATTCCGCCAAATAGTAACTCGCCATCGTCGGCACAAAATGCTGCACGAAGGTTAAATTCAGAACTTTGCAATCCATCTTCGGGAGTAAAAACCTGTATCTCATTTTTATCCAGATTGTACCGACACAAACCATTGCCTGTGGCAAACCATAAATCCTGATTCTTGTCTTCAACAATCTCGTAAATGTAATTACTGGGCAGGCCATCTTTCTCATCCAAATAGCTAAACTGCTGTGTATTTTTGTCAAAAATATTGAGTGCCGCATTGGTACCGATCCAAATTCTTCGCCGGCTGTCTTCACACAACGAAATAACAAAATCGCTGCTTAGCTCTCCTTCTGCTTTGTTGTAATATATTAGCTTATCTGTTGCCGGATTATAGACATCCAAACCACCAATTGTTGCCATCCAAATCAATCCGTCAGAATCTTCCAACAAAGTATAAATCAGGTTCGAACTAATTTTTCTCGAACCTTCTTCCTGCTGATCAAATCGTATAACCTCATCTGATTTTTGGGCTACAAGAAAAACTCCAACCGAAGTGCCGATCCAGAAACGATCGTTTGTATCCTGAATGATGTGATAAATACGGGTGTTTTCCAATGCAGGCCAGTCGGGGCGATTAAAAAATTGCCGCCAATCTTCAAACAACCTTTTCTGTTCATTCCAAATAGAGATTCCATCCCGTGTCCCTAGCCAAATTACTCCCTCTTGATCCTTAAAGACTACATGAACAAAATCGTTTGGCAGATAATGACTACCACTTTCCTGCGATGAAAAATGTTCCACCTCATTGTTTTCCGGATCAACAATATTTAGTCCTTGTCCCCAGTTACCGATCCACAGTTTTCCATCATCATTTTTTAGCATTCCGGCAATTACATTTCCCTGCAGATCAACCGATGTTGGCGAGTTTCCATCTCGGAAAAGCCGGAACTTATCCATTTTTAAATCGGTTTTGCTGATACCGGCCAATGTACCTACCCACAGGTTTTCCGATTTGTCGATCAATAAACTCTGAACAATATTATGCGCCAGCCCGCTGTTTTCCGAGGTTAGATTCTCAATGAAGTATTGCCCCGATTCTTCAGTCAGAATAAAAATCCCGTTACCTTCCGTCCCCACAATCAGTTGCCCCGATTGGTTTTCAACGATGCTACGAATGCAAGTGCTAAAAGAAAATTCTTCGCTTGATGTTAGTGCAAAAACGTGCTCTTCAAATCCTTTCTTTTCACGATTAAAAAGATATAATCCTTCGGTTGTCCCGGCCCAGATTCGGGATTTCGAATCCTGAAATAATTCGGTAACATTTGCCTGCTCCACCGTATCGCCACTACTGTACAAAAACGGGTAGCAAGTAAATTCTTCTTCGGGAAATGAAAAGACTGCAATACCCTCCGTGCATCCTGTCCAGAGTGTGCCTTCGCGATCTTCCAAAACGGGAAGTTGTACATCTTTTATAGCAGGATCGAAAAGAACATCGCTTTGAAAGTGCGAAAATTGCTGCGCTTCGGGTTCAAAAACAGAAATTACCGGTGGCGTGTGTACAAGCATCTTCCCGTTGCTTAAAAGGAGGTTATTGTAACTGTGCGTGCTCACCTCTGGATCGTAACCGGTGTTATAATTTATTCGCTCAAAACAATCTTTTTCGCGTAGATATTTATTCAGGCCTCCTTTGGTGCCGATCCATAAATTCCCCTGCCTGTCTTCAGAAATGGCATAAATCCAGTTATTAGAAAGGGAAAAAGAATCGTTTGGCAGATAACGATAAATCCTAAAATGTTCGCCGTCGAAACGGTTCAGGCCGTTTTGTGTACCCACCCAGATATATCCCAGGGAATCCTGAAACAGACAGTTCACAACACTTTGCGACAGCCCTTCATTGATTGAATAATTAGAAAAAGTAAGTTCGCGGGAGAAAGCATATGACAGCAGCGCAAAGTTAAAAATCAGAAGACAGCACAATCGTTTCATGGTAAAACAAATATTAGTTAACCAGCGCAATGCGAAGTTCGTGATAAGTTAGGTTATTTCCAAACGGCTCAGTCTTTAGCTGAATGCCTTGATCGTTCGAAATCTTCGAAACTAAAACCTTCTTTAAATCGTCTTTCAGAGAAATCAAAGAACGGATATTTTTGAGTCAGCCACACGGGTAGTTTTTTATTACTATTTCCTGGATAAAACTGATAAAAAATATCGTCGATTATTAATACCGGGTTTTTAGGATTCTCTTCCTTTGTAAAGTATTCCAGATAGAAGTGTTTACCCAGATAATTTATATCCATTACACTATCCACATCCGCATTATTTCTTTTATAAAAACGAGGATTCATTTCGGATGTCAAAACATCATATTCTTGCAATTCATAAGGACTTGGCACCGAATCCAACATATCTGAGTAAGACGTTAAATATTCATATTTGCTTACCTGATATTTTCGAATATAAACCGTATATCCGGTGGCAGTTGGGCTGTATATTTTAAGGATCCATAAATAGCCTTCTAAAATTTGAATCTTAGATGCACGTTCAAAAAAATTGAATGATGTATCCATGGAAATTCCAACACAATTTATTAAACTGTTATATCCCGATGGTCTGCTTCTTAAAATAATTTGTTCTGCATTGAGTAGCCAAAACAAAGAATCATTATCAAATTCCGGCAGATAAAGTGTATTTATTAGCTCTGCATTTTTTAAAGAATCCACCTGTGGATTACCAACCGAAAATGGGATCACATCTCCCCTTTCGTTGGTTCGAAACTGACCGAACCCCAAAAATGGGATGAGAATTAAAACATAGATAATGAAGTACCTCATATATTTGGAACTTACTGAATCAAGAATTATTATTTTGAAACTCCCAATAACTCAAACCAATCCGCAACTCGCCATAACTAACCTCGTTGCCAAAATGTGACTTTGCCACACCAAAAGATTTATCCTCTGCTTTTTCAAAATAGTCGGCTATTTTTTTCAGTTTCGCTTCGTCTACCAAACGCGTAGCTTCCAGCTCTCCCAACTTAACGTAATGAGCCAAATGTCCCTCAATGGTATTTCCCGATAGGGCACGTTCTTTTGCAATATCGTCAATGGATTTCCCGGAATTAAACAACTCGAAACTAAGCAGCTTCGTATCCACTTTCTTCTTCTTCTCTTTTTTGGCTTCCTGTAAGGGAATCTCACCTTTTTCAATATTATTCTCGTTACAATAATGCTGGATAATAGCTGCGATATCAGCTCCAAACTGCGTTATTTTTCGAGGCCCCAAACCATTAATTAGTTTTAACGATGCGGCGTCGGTAGGCAGGTACGTTACCAGTGCATACAGTACTTTTTGCGAAAAAATCATAAACGGAGGAATCTCAAGCTCGCCGGCTTTTTCCGTTCGGTAGTTTCGAAGTTGCTCAAATAATTCAGGATTTGGGATATTTTCGAAATCAGTAATTTCTTTTGCCTTTTGTTTTCCTGAGGATTTACTTTGTTTCACCAACGTTTTGGCGCGCGAGTCCATCAGTCGTTTTACATCAAACCCTTCGAGGCACGATTCAAATGCAGTTAGTTTTAATTGCACATCATCTTTCAGGTCGTTCACATAACGTTTCAGCTGACGTTTTATCTCCTTGTTATCAACTTCCAGATCAACTTTTTTAATTCCATCGGCCATAATATGTTGTACCTTTTCTCCAAAATAGGCAGCTGCTTTTTTTATGCGTTCCTGCAAAATTTCGTTTTGATACACATCAGGTTGCTGCCTCAACAAATCAGTAATCTGGTTATGGAATTTGGCTGCCACGATAACAATCTGACTTTCATGCTCATTACGCATTTTCTCCAGCTGCGTGATCGTAACTTCCGGGAAACTCCCCTTGTTTTCATTTACCAGTCTTACAATGTTTCGTAATAAATTTTCCGAGCGATAAAAGCGGAAAATTTCTACCAACTGCTCTTTTTGAAAGGCCAGTTTTGCAGCATTTAGTTCCGGTTCACCGGGTTGGTTCTCTTCCACATCGCGAATAAAACCACTTACTTTTTGATCATTGATAATGCTACGTCCGGCGATTGGCGATGAAAGCACCATTCCTTCCAGCGATTTGCAACGACTCAACGCCACATAAACCTGCCCATGTGCAAATGAAGCTTCGGCATCTATAATAGCCTTCTCGAATGTTAATCCCTGACTTTTGTGAATGGTTATTGCCCACGCCAGCTTCAACGGAACCTGGGTGAACATTCCTTCCATTTCTTCGCGGATTTCGCCCGACTCTTTATCGATTGAGTATTTATAGTTTTCCCAGTTTTGAGCTTCAACTTCAATCTCCTCTTCTTCGCCCGGACACAGCACAAAAACACGGTCTTTTTCAATCGACTGCACCTGACCGATCTTTCCGTTATAAAAGCGCTTTTCAGGATTGGAATCGTTTTTAACAAACATTACCTGGGCACCGACTTTCAGTTCAAGCTTAAAATCAGTTGGATACGAATATTCAGGGAATTTCCCCTCAACCGAAGCAGTAAAAACTTCCTTTTTCCCGGTTAAAGCACCCAGTTTTGAGTCGTTGATACGTTGCGCACTCACATTGTGCGTACAAAGTGTTATGTAACCGTCCTCGTCTCCGGGAACAAAATCAGGAATATGCCGCGTGTTTAAAAGTTGCCGCGCTTCTTCATCCAGTTTATTCTCGCGCACCTTATTCAATACCGAAATAAACTTTTCATCCTGCTGACGAAATACCTCGGTAAGTTCGATACTCACATGCGGAAACTCGCGCAGTGCTTTGCTGCTGAAGAAATAAGGCGTATCGTATTCGCGGCGTAACAATCCCCACTCTTCGTTTTTTACTACCGGGGCCAGCTGTTGCAAATCACCGATCATCAACACCTGCGCGCCACCAAAAGGTAAGCGCCGGTTTTTAAAACGACGCAGCGTGCGGTCAATGGCATCCAAAATATCGGCCCTTACCATACTCACCTCATCAATTACCAAAAGATCGAGGCTTCGCATAATATTTATCTTTTCTTTAGTAAACCGCTGTTCGCTGCTGTGTTTACTCTCGTGCCCCACCTGCGGTGCAAACGACAATTGAAAAAATGAATGAATAGTAACTCCTGCCGCATTTATAGCAGCAACACCCGTTGGCGCAACCACTACCATTCGTTTGGGAGACTGCTCTTTCAAGCTTTTCAAAAAAGTGGTTTTTCCGGTTCCGGCCTTCCCGGTGAGAAAAATATTTTGTCCGGTATATTGTACAAAATCAAAAGCTAATTGGAGTTGTTTGTTGGTTTTCATTTTTTATTCAAGTGAAATTCGAAAATCCGGTTTGTTTATGTTTAAAGACATTAGCGGGCACTTAAAACCCGCTGATTATTAATTGTTTATTTTTTAGTTCTTTGATATTTTTGTAATCGTATTTCGTAAGCACTTCTTTTACAGGAGTTTTATCGAGTAGAGATATGCTAAGGATTTGTAGGATTTCGTAGATTGAGCGGTTAACTTTCAACCTGTTACCAATTAGGGCAACAAGACAGTATGCGATGATCGCACAATACATTTGGATTTTTACAGCATTAATAGTTGTTCCCCAAAAGGATTTTATCTTCAGATGCTGTTTCATCCACTTGAAGAACAGTTCTACTTCCCAACGCTTCTTATACAGATAAGCTATTTCGGTAGGTTTAAGTTCCATGTTGTTGGTAAGGAAAATTAGTTCCTTATCTGATTCACAATCATAGTATTTTACTCTCCTAAGCTTCTCTGGATAATCTTTGCTTGGGTAATAAGTTTCCAACTTGCCGATTTGATCATATTTCACTCCGGTTGCTTTGTCAACGGGGTTTGAATACAACCGCTTAAATCGCATGTTATCTTTTGCCCGTGTAACAAAGAAAGCCCGCTGCTGGTGAAGATGATATAGCCTTTTAAAATCAATGTAAGCTTTGTCGATCACATAAAAGCTTCCAGGCTCATATGAGATTAAATCAAGTGCATTGACATCGTGCATTTTGGCATTTGAGATATACAAGAACGTAGGTATAGATGTTTTAACATCATACAAAGTGTGCAGTTTAATGCCACCTTTTGTTTTCCGAAACTCAGCCCACCAGAATACGCTAAGACAAAGATCTATTGTTGATGAATCAAATGCATAAATATTGCCGTCAACGTTGATTTCAAAATCCGATCTGTAGCAGCTTTTGCGTGCTTCCTCTATGAGAACATAAGCAAAATCTTCAAAGATTTTATAACTACGTTTTTCATTGGCTTTGCCAAGGTTTCTTCGAGTTATTGTTGAACCAAATCCGAGATGATAATATTTAGATTTATGAGCTTCAAGACTTAAGAGTAGATCTCTCATACTGTCTCTTGAAGTTAGCTGTCCAAATACCATACATAGCATTTGATTCCAACATGTAAAAGTTCTCACATACTTATTCCCGTTGTGTTTGCTGACAATTCTGTCAAATACACGTCTGGGTAAAAAATCTGTAAGTTGTGCGAAGATATATTTGCCTTGGTTCATGGATAATTGCTTGTTTGCATGCAAAAATCCGTATTTTCAATTCAAATCGTCACGCTATCAAAAATCGCTACAAGTACGACTAACAAAGAATTTCAAAGAACGCTTATTAATTTTTAATACCCACTAGTGGTTTAAAGAATAAATATAAGCAGAAACGAGCATAATAAAAAAGTCTTTCTAATAGACAGGAACATGTTAATGCGAGTTCCATAAGTTACCTTAAAAATAAACAATTTTAAACGAATGAATTTATTTATTGGACTGCAACACCAATCCATCATATTCCTCGCTGCTAACCACTGCCTCAATTACAAGCGGCCCATCGGCAGCAAAGGCGTTTTCCAAGGCCTTTTTGTACTCATCGTTGTTTGTCACACAAACTACCGGAACACCAAAATAATGATTGGTTGGCTCACCTTCGAGCAAGTTTAAATCCGTTCCGTAACCACTATCGAAATGTTTTCTGGTCTGCTTTATACTTATCAGCGACAAACTACCGTCGTAAATCACCACAAAAACAATGTTCAGATTAAGGCGTTTTGCCGTTGCCAATTCGCCGGACATCATCAGAAAACCACCGTCACCCATTAGCGCGACAACAGGCAGATCAGGATTACAAAGTTTTGCCGCCAAAGCTGCAGGAATAGCAAAACCCATACTCGACCAGCCGTTTGTCATCAATAATTTTTCCGGTTTGGGAGTACGCCATTGCTGCCCTACCAAATGTAAATGAGCACCAACATCAACCGTTAAAATTCCCTCTCCCGGTAAAACTTTTCGCAATTCATCAACCACTGCCAGCGGACCAAAACTGCCGGCTTTCGGCGTCAGTTTTTTGAAGATCTGTTGTTTATTCGCTTGTATAAATTGAACATCCCAATCTTTTGGGTTTACATCGAGTTTAAGCAATTCGTTTAAGGCAACGTCCAGTGCTCCTACTACATTAAATATTTCCGGAATTTGTCCGGTTGCCACATCAGCTTCTTTCTGGTCGATATGAATCAGCGGAACGTCAGGTATCCAGTCTTCGTAGTTAAACTCCACCGGATCGTAACCAATTCCAATAACCAGGTCGGCTTGCGAATAAACTTTTGCAACTTCGTTTGACAAAGCATGAAAAAGCACTCCGGCATACAATGGATGATCTTCAGGAAACAGCCCTTTTGCCATTGGAGTTAGCACTACCGGCACCTGAAATTTCTCGGCAAGTGCAAGAATTTGCTCCTCCATCTGCGCATGCACTGCCGACAATCCAACAGCAAGAACAGGCTTTTTACTTGTTTGAATGAGCTTTTCAACTTTGGCAATTTGATCAGCAATCAATGGCGACCAGCGTTTCTTTTCCAAACGCAAATAATCCACTTCTGCTTTTACTTTCTGTACCTGATTTCTCCCAATTCCGGCCGGGATACCAATATGTACTGCTCCGGGCGAATCGTCAGTTGCAATCCCTGCTCCTTTTAAAATAATTTCCTCAACATTATTCTGGTTCAGGCGGGTTGTCCATTTCGTAATAGGAAAGAAAAGTTGCTGATGATTGATATTCATTTGTACGGTGCACTTTAACAACTCATCGGGCATTTCATCGGTGAAAGCTAACAGCGGAAACCGATCCAGCTGTGCGCCGCCAACTCCTGTACTTAAATTTGTGGCTCCCGGCCCAAAAGTTGCAAAACATGCTCCCGGAACACCGGTTAACCGACCACAAACTCCGGCCATAAAAGCTGCCGTTGATTCGTGCCCAACCAGAATGAAATCGATGCCTTCTTCTTTTCGCAAAGCTTCCACATAATCAATCATGTTTCCACTGGGCACTCCAAAAACATAGCGTACTCCGATTTCTTTTAGCGTATGAGCGAAAACTTCTGCAACTGTTGACATGCTTCTTATATTTTATCAAGTCAAATGTAAAAAGTAAAAAGGCAAAAGTAGCTACAAACAACTTAAACTTCAGAACTAATATTTTCCTGTAAATTGATATTTGACCAAATATCAGACTAATTTAAAGCCAATTTAAGGAGAATGCAAAAGCAATAAGAATTAAGGAGAAGAACTACCTGAATTACGAAATCATTTCCTCTAGTCGATCCAAAGCAAAATCGGGTTCAGTAATTTCAAATTGTGCCTGCGAATAAAATTGCTTTCGTTTCTTTAGTGTTTCATCAATAAAAGCAACCAGTTCTTCACGCGATTTTCCTTTAATAAGCGGTCGTTCGGTTTTCGAATTCATAAGACGATCAGCAAGAATAGCAGGATCGATATTCAGAAATACAGTCTTCCCGGTAGTATTCATCAAGTCGATGTTATCAAAAAAACAGGGTGCTCCGCCTCCGGTAGCAATTACAATGTCGGTAAATTCGGCCAGTTCTTCCAACGCTTTCCGCTCTCTCTGCCGAAAGCCATCTTCTCCGTGGTCGGCAAAAATTTGCGGTACCGTCTTACAATTTCTTTCTTCAATGTAATCGTCCATGTCGACAAACTGCACGCCCATGTGTTCCGATAAAAGGCGTCCCAATCGCGACTTCCCACATCCCATGTATCCAATCAAATATATTCGCATCTTTTCCTTCTGTTACTGCCATAACGACATTTGCCCACGCCCATCGTCGTCATCGTCATCCTTTTTAGGACGGTTTATTTCAAGTGGAATATCATCCACATCCTCTTTCTTATCCGGATTACGATCCTGTTCTTTTTCCGCTTCATCCTCCTCTTCCTCATGATGATCATAATCATCCTTAATTATCGGTTCTATTTCCTCAATCTTATCCACTTCATAGTTACTCAGTCGTTTGCCTTTTGCTTTCCACGATTTCACCCCGATAAACTCGGCCACCTCAATGATCTCATTTTCGCGCTCAGCATTCTTTCCGCCAAAAGTAAGCTCCAGACGCGGATAATGTACCCAGGTTAAACTAATCAGTTTATTGTCGTTGTTATCGCCAATAAAACGGATCAGCTTTCCTTCCGGCTCATCAATTTCAAAACGTTTCACGTAGTAATATTTCTGGTCGGCATCGTAATAAACCGCCGACAAAATTTTCCGTTGATCAAATTTCTCAATCACCAAAATATCCTGCTGAAAGTGGTTGCTCAAATCGTAATTATACAACTGGAACTCGCCGTTTTTGTATATAACAAGGATTTTGTCTTCTCCCGAAAATTCACCCAGGAATGTTCCGCGGTTGTCAGCATTCAGACGTAATACATCCGGATCGAACCAGATTTTCCGTCCACCGAGTGTTGACACTCCTCGTTCTTTAAGAGTAATTTTATGAATGTCGTTTTTACTCAAAATATTCCCCATCGACTGACGGCCTTTAATAGCCAGCTCGCTCAAGTCTTCCTCAAAAATCAGCTTTTTCAGTCGCGGTTTTGGTTTCAGTACAATACGCAGGATTTCTGCTTCACCATTCGGGTTGGCCGAAAAATAGACAATACGCGAGCCTTTGGTTTCTTTTGTCATATTATACTCTTTGTCGCGGGTTACGCCCGTAACAAAAAAGCGTTTCATATAGAAATTGCCCGATTTGCCGTCTTTATAAACCACGTTGTAAATGGTACGCTTATCGTTTTTCTTGAAAACGGCCAGGTGCAAAATATTTTTGCCGATAAATGCTTTATCCGAAACCTTGGTAATAAAATACGAACCATCGCGGCGGAATACAATTATGTCGTCGATATCAGAACAATCGCAAACAAATTCTTCCTTTCTAAGCGATGTTCCCATAAATCCCTCTTTCCGGTCGACATACAGTTTTTCGTTTTTCACTACCACTTTCGAGGCAACAATATTTTCGAAACTTCGAATTTCGGTTTTACGCTCCTTGCCTTTTCCGTACTTCTTTTTCAGGTGTTTAAACCAGGCAATGGTAAATTCAGTAATATTTTCGATGTTGTGCTCAACCTCAGCAATTTCGTCTTCAATCGATTTTAGCAGATCGTTGGCTTTATCCTTGTTGAATTTCAGGATACGCGCCATACGAATCTCCATCAGTTTCAGAATATCTTCGCGCGTAACTTCGCGCTTTAGTTTTGGTTTCCATGGTTCCAGACGCTTGTCGATATGCGCCACCGCCTGATCCATGTTTTCCGAATCCTCAAACTTTTTATCCTTGTAAATTCGCTCTTCAATAAATATTTTCTCCAGTGAGGAAAAATGCCACTGCTCTTCCAGTTCCGATTTACGAATTTCCAGCTCAAGTTTCAGCAAAGCTTTTGTTGAATCGGCCGATCGTGTCAGAATCTCGGAAACGCCAATAAAATGCGGTTTATCATTTTCGATGATACAGGCATTTGGCGACAACGAAACTTCGCAATCGGTAAATGCATAAAGTGCATCAATGGTTTTATCCGACGAAACTCCTGCTGCCAGATGTACCAAAATCTCCACATGCTCAGCCGTGTTATCGTCAATCTTTTTTACTTTGATTTTTCCTTTGTCGTTCGCCTTAATAATCGATTCGATCAGCGTCGTGGTTGTTTTTCCATACGGCACCTCGTTTATTACCAATGTTTTATTATCGCGTTTTTCAATTCTTGCACGAACTTTCACCGAACCGCCACGCAAACCATCGTTGTATTTGCTAAAATCAGCCGAGCCACCTGTTGGAAAATCAGGATACAATTCAAAATCTTTTTCCCGAAGGTAATTTATTGAAGCATCCAGCAGTTCGTTAAAGTTATGAGGAAACATTTTTGATGCCAGTCCAACTGCAATACCGTCAACTCCCTGCGCCAACAGCAATGGGAATTTTACCGGAAGCGTTACCGGTTCCTTTTTACGGCCGTCGTACGACAGTTTCCACTCGGTAGTTTTCGGATTAAAAAGTACTTCCAAAGCAAATTTGGTCAGTCGGGCTTCAATGTAACGAGGTGCCGCCGATCCGTCGCCGGTAAGAATATTCCCCCAGTTTCCCTGCGAGTCGATCAGCAATTCTTTCTGCCCGATCTGCACAATGGCATCGCCGATTGAAGCGTCGCCATGCGGGTGATATTGCATGGTTTGCCCGATAATGTTGGCCACTTTGTTGTAGCGCCCATCGTCCATTTCGCGCATGGCATGCATAATACGCCGCTGCACAGGTTTTAGTCCGTCGTTAATGTACGGCACCGCCCGTTCGAGTATTACATACGAGGCATAATCTAAAAACCAGTCGCGGTACATGCCCGACAGGTACGTTACTTCCTCTTTTATGTTATCGTCCTGAATTTCTTCCTGATTTAAATTCTCTTCTGACATTCTTCTCTCTGAAATTTATCGTACTTTATTTGAGCCTCTTACTCTACTTCGTCTTTTTCAACATACAGGTTTTTGATAATAAATTCCTGTCGTTCCTGCGTATTTTTGCCCATGTAATAAGCCAGCATTTCGGCCACCGATTCGTGCTTTCTCATCTGCACCGGATCGAGCCGGATATCTTTTCCAATGAAATGTTTGAATTCATCAGGCGAGATTTCGCCCAATCCTTTAAATCGGGTTATTTCGGGTTTCCCACGCAGTTTATTAATGGCTTTCACCTTCTCTTCGTCCGAATAGCAATAGAACGTTTTTTGCTTGTTACGCACCCTGAAAAGCGGTGTTTGCAAAATATAAACATGCCCCTTCTTAATCAACTCAGGGAAAAACTGAAGGAAGAAAGTGATGAGCAGCAAACGGATGTGCATACCGTCAACGTCGGCATCGGTAGCGATAATTACGTTATTGTAACGCAGGTCTTCCATACCTTCTTCAATGTTCAATGCTGCCTGCAAGAGGTTGAACTCCTCGTTTTCGTAAACCACTTTTTTGGTAAGGCCAAAAGTATTCAGCGGTTTTCCTTTCAAACTAAAAACGGCCTGAGTATTTACATCGCGCGATTTGGTGATCGATCCACTTGCCGAGTCTCCCTCGGTGATAAAAATGCTCGATTCTTCTTTCCGGTCATCTTTTTCGTTGAAGTGAACACGGCAGTCGCGCAATTTTTTGTTATGCAAATTGGCTTTTTTGGCGCGTTGACGAGCCAGCTTTTTCACCCCCGAAATTGCTTTCCTTTCGCGCTCGGACTCAACGATACGCTTTAGTAAAACTTCGGCAACTTCGTGGTTTTTGTGCAGGAAATTATCCAGCTCGGTTTGCAGGAAATTACCAACGTGTGCACGCACCGACGGGCCATCGGGGCCAATATCTCTTGATCCGAGTTTGGTTTTGGTTTGCGACTCAAATACAGGCTCTTCGACTTTAATGCTAACAGCCGCCACAATTGATGCCCGTATATCCGACGGGTCGAAATCCTTCTTGTAAAAATCCCTGATTGTTTTTACTAAAACTTCGCGAAAAGCCTGTAAGTGAGTCCCTCCCTGGGTGGTGTGCTGACCGTTTACAAACGAATAATAATCCTCCCCGTATTGATTACCATGCGTTATGGCAACTTCAATATCTTCGCCTCTGAGATGTATAATTGGGTAAATTGGGTCGTGATCCATGTTCTCTTCCAGCAAATCGCGTAAACCGTTGCGCGAATAAAATCTTTCGCCATTGAACTCAACGGTTAATCCAGCATTCAGAAACGTATAGTTTTTCATCATATTTACGATATAATCGCTCATATAACGATACTTTTTGAACACTTCTACATCGGGAATAAAACTCACCTCGGTTCCATTTTCCTCGTCCAGATTTTTAAAATCTTTCTCACCGGTTTTAATCCCCTGGCTAAAATATACTTCTTTAGCCACACCTTCGCGAACTGCTTTTATAGTGAAATCGGTTGAAAGGGCATTTACGGCTTTAATACCAACACCGTTTAATCCCACCGATTTTTTAAAAACCTTGTTATCGTATTTGGCGCCGGTATTCATTTTGCTCACCACATCAACCAATTTCCCCAAAGGAATCCCACGACCATAATCGCGAATGGTAACCCGGTCCTGATCGACATTCACAACGATCTTTTTACCATGCCCCATCATAAATTCGTCGATAGAGTTATCCATTACCTCTTTTAGCAAAACGTAAATACCATCATCAGCAGAAGTTCCGTCTCCAAGTTTACCTATGTACATACCCGGACGTCGCCGGATGTGCTCCTGCCAGTCTAACGTTTTAATTGCACCTTCGTCGTAGTTTGCGCTCATACTTTAATCTCCAGAATCAACTTTCGAAATTTTCAGGAACTCTGTGTTTCCAACGGTTTCGTGCTTGCGGGGCGTGGCTTTTTATTAAAAAAACACAGAATTCACCCAATTGTCACAAATATAATCAAATCATCCACTTCCCAAGGGATTTCGCGCGTGCAATAACTAACAATTACCCGTTGAAAAAGTGTGGATAAAATCAGGAGTCTAAGCGGGCGAAGAACCACAATTCTTTCTGTTCATACCTGCGGATTCGCAAAACATTTTACCGAGATCGTAACACCAATTTCCTGCTGTCAAATAGCAAACTATTGATTGACCGACAAAAGATTTACGGCTAATCCAGCATAATCTGCCGCGTATTTGCTCTCACTGCGAACATTGCAGGCATGCGAGCCATATATATTCTCTTACGAGTAACTATTCTTTACCCGCAAGTTATAAATACTATCCTGCGAGCTATATATATTTGCTTACGAGTAACTAATATTAACGTACGAGCTTAGCTCGCATGCTATTTTTTTCTACTCGCACTACTTTATTTATAGCTCGCACGTATTTTTTAGTGCCTCGCGCCTTATTATTTAATACTCGCACCACAATTTTGGTACCTCGCAAGGCTATTTTAGCTACAGGAAAGAGTAAAAACAACATAAAGAGGAATATCCGGCACCATTTAAGACACCACACCTGATAATTTTCGGGCAAGAATTAAATAATCCCCATCTTTTTCATCAGGAAAGTGGCATTCATGGTTTGCGTAACACCATCAGAGAGTTTGTAGTCAAAAATCAGCTCGTTGTTTTCAATCCTGATTTCGAAACATTTATTAAACACCTGTTGTGGAAGTTCAGCTTCCATATCGCTCAGCTTCAAATCGTGCGTGGCAATCATTGCTGCACACTGATGTTGAGCAAGTTTTCGCACCAGTTCTTTCGAGCCGTTCAGCTTATCTATTGAATTGGTTCCTTTCAGCATTTCGTCCAGAATAACAAAGATTTGCTCACCGGCCGCCAAACGATCGAGCACTGCTTTTATCCGTTTTAATTCGGCAAAGAAATACGATTCGTCTTTTAGCAGCGAGTCGGTGGTGCGCATGTTGGTATACAAATCAACCGGCCTGATTTTCATCGACGTGGCACAAACCGGAGCACCGATCTCTGCCAGCAAAATGTTCGTTCCCACGGTGCGCAAAAAAGTACTTTTGCCGGCCATGTTTGCCCCGGTTACGATCATTATTTTCGACCAACCCTCAATTTCAATGACATTGTTTACCCGCTTATCTTTTTTCAGCAGCGGGTGCCCCAACTCAGTGGCAACTAACGAAAAATCCTGATCCGAAATTGCCGGATACACAAAATCGCCGTGATTATTGGCATAATTTGCCAGACTGATAAAAGCATCCATTTGTGCGATAATTTCCAGCCACTCGGCCAACCTGCCGCGATTCTCTTTGTGCCAATTCCAAAGTTTATATACACAACGAATATCCCAGGTGAAAAGTCCGTTCAACACAACTCCAACCAGAATATTCTGTCGGTATTCAAATTCTTTCACGAGGCTTTTTAATTCGCCAAAGATTTTCCCTGCTGAAGGCTCGGTTACTTTTTTCTTTAATTCACAGAGATAAGGAGATTGAAATTCTTTCTCCTCGATAATTTTTAGCAACTGCATGTATTTGGCCAACAAATTAGACTTACGACCAAAGAAAGCGAAGTAATAATTCACTCGTTTCGTCCAGGCAAACAAAAGCAAGAACTGAACACACACTATCGCCACAAAATAAAAGTTACTCAATCCCATTATTGCCGGAATTGCAGCCAGTAATGTAATCGCCGGAACGATGCGAATCAGCCATTTCAGCAGGTTTGAACGGTTCAGGCCGAGCTCCATTTCTGACCAACTTCGAATTTCGTTGTACTGCACTTCGGTTTCCTGAAACAGGTTCCCTTCTGTTAAAAAATCGAGGCGCCACAATGGCATTTCTGCCAATTCTTTAATAGCTTCCTGACGCTGCTCAATTTCTTCCTTTTCTTTTAGCGGCTTTTGCAACCAATCGGCCAGACGCTGACGACCTTCAACTGTTGCAGTCCGGTTTAAATACTGAAACAATGAGCCTTCGCCAAACAAATCAAGATCGTAGGCAAAAGGATGTTCTGCATTCAGAAACTGCTCACCATTTTCGAAATGTAGGAACGAATGATCCTGTGCTTTCAATTCATCTTCAAGCAACTTCGTTTTAACAACGAGCGTCTGCTTTATTTTATCAAGTTGAAGATTTCTTTTGATCAGCCAGAAAAAGAGCACAATTAGAGGAAGCGTACAATACAGGGTGACAATACCCCAACCAAGAATAATAATCGGGAGAAATATTCCGATAAATGATACAAAACGATACCAGGCAAAACGTTTTACTTTCGCCGACACCCGTTGCAATTCGTCGGTATAAAACAAAAATTTTTCGTAATAAAGCCGGGCCAGTTCGCTCATTTATAAAATTTTAAAAAAATGAAGTTGGGCAACCACTAGAAAAACGGTAACTACCGACACAAAAAACACTAAAGCAATAATTCCGGAATCTTTTCGCGACAGTGCCGTTTTTTCAATTTTTGGCGAGCGGCCAAAAAAGAAATGGTTCTCGACAAACATCAGCAGTTTGTACAAGCCCCAACCGACACCCCAGCCGATCAAGCCTCCGCAAATCAGATCGAGCGGATAGTGCACCCCAACATAAATACGCGAATAGCAAAACACCAGCACCCAGGTCAGGGTTAAAAAGTAATAGCTGCGGCTTTTGAAAATACGGGATGTTAGCACCAAAATAGCAACAGAATTGGCAGCATGTGCCGATACAAATCCAAATTGTCCACCTTTCCCAAAGAATATATGAACCAGGTGAGAAATTGCCGGATCGTGTGTTGGACGTAAACGTTGAACAGAATCTTTTATCACATTTGAAAACTGATCAGTAGCCACGATTAAAATCGCCAGGGCAATTGCAATCAACAAAGTTTTGATTCTGTAATTCTTTATTATAAAAAACAGGATGCTGGCAAAAAAAGGTATCCACGTTTCCTGTCGCGTTATCATTATTATAATGGTATCCCAAAAGTCGTTGTGAAAACCATTGAAGAATAAAAACACATCTTTATCCAGCTCCAGTATACGTTGCAATAATTCCATTAACTATTTAAAATTTCCCAGATTCGATCTTTCAATTGTTGAATATTAAACCCTGAAACGGCAGAAAAGAATAGGTGTGGAATTTCGCCCAGTTCGCTGCTGATTTCCTGCATCAATTCCTCATCTAACATATCGGCTTTACTAATGGTTAAAAACCGCTGCTTGTCGAGCAACTCAGGATTGTACTTTTCGAGTTCGTTGAGTAATACTTTATATTCTTTCAGGTGATCTTTACTATCGGCCGGCACCATAAACAACAACATCGAGTTACGTTCGATGTGCCTCAAAAAGCGCAATCCCAATCCTTTACCTTCGTGTGCACCTTCAATAATTCCCGGAATATCGGCCATTACAAACGATCGTTGTTCGCGATGCCCAACAATACCCAGATTGGGTACAAGTGTGGTAAACGGGTAGTCGGCAATTTTTGGCTTTGCTGCCGAAACCACCGACAACAATGTTGATTTTCCAGCACTTGGGAATCCAACCAAACCAACGTCGGCCAATACTTTTAGCTCCAGTATTTTCCAGCCTTCTACTCCTTCTTCGCCCGGTTGTGCATAACGCGGTGTTTGATTGGTAGAAGTTTTAAAATGATCGTTTCCCAAACCACCCCGGCCACCTTTCATCAGAATTTGCTCTTCGCCGTGTTTTGTTATTTCAAACAGGAATTCGCCGGTTTCCACATCACGGGCAACGGTTCCCAGCGGCACCTCCAGGTAGACATCCTCACCATCGGCACCGGTACTTCGCTGCTTTCCTCCCATTTCGCCATGTCCGGCTTTTATGTGTTTTCGGAACTTCAGGTGTAGCAGTGTCCACATCTGCTCATTACCCACAAGAATAATATGGCCTCCACGACCACCATCGCCGCCATCAGGACCACCTTTGGCAACATACTTCTCCCGGCGCAAATGCGCTGAGCCGGAACCTCCGTTACCCGACTGACAATGAATTCTTACGTAATCAACAAAATTGGTCTCTGCCATCTGATTTTTCTGTTTGTTTCTGCAAAGTAAAAAAGTGAGAAATCGTCCACACGACAAACTTCTCACTCTTTTTTAGCAATATTATAGCTTTTCTACAACTTCTTTTAATCTGCCCGCAATTTCTTCAACGGTTCCCATTCCGTTTACATCGAAATGTTTACCCTGCGGCTTGTAGTATTCAATTAAAGGAAGTGTTTTTTCAGTGTAAACCATAATGCGGTTTTCAATAATCGACTGGTTCTGATCGTCGGAACGGCCAGAAACTTTTCCGCGGCTTAACAAACGATCGATCAATTCCTGTTTTTCAACCTGTAGGCAAAGCATTCCCGAGATTGGTGTACCATTTTTGTTCAACAAAACATCCAGTGCTTTTGCCTGATCAACGGTACGTGGAAATCCGTCGAAAATAAAACCTTTCGCGTCTTTGTTTGCGTCCAGTTTACTTTTAATCATTCCAATCACCACTTCATCTGGAACCAATTCTCCTTTATCCATGAAGTTTTTGGCTTCATTTCCAAGTGTTGTTCCTTCAGCAATTTCGCTACGTAGCAAATCGCCGGTCGACAAGTGAATCAACCCAAATGATTTAATAAGAAATTCAGCCTGGGTTCCTTTTCCTGCACCCGGTGGGCCAAACAATACGAGATTCAACATAATTTTTGGTTATTTTTTTATTTTACTACCGTGTAAATATCGATCAGATTTCTACCGTAGCCGTCGTAGTCAAGTCCGTAACCTACGATAAAATCATTCGGGATCTCCATTCCCACATATTTTAAATCTACTTCTTTCTGAAGCGCATCTGGTTTAAGCAATAAAGTTGCCACCTGCACTTCTTTCGGATTCATTTTTGCCAGTTGTTCCTGTATATTGTTAATTGTAATTCCGGTATCAACAATATCTTCCAAAATCACAACAGTTCGTCCTTCAATTTCTTCATTTAATCCAATCAGTTGCTTTACTGTTCCAGTTGTTGAATCGCCTTGATATGAAGCCAGTTTTACAAACGAAATCTCCGACTCAACAAAGTCAATCCGCTTATAAATTTCGGCGGCAAACATAAATGAACCGTTTAAGATGCAAAGGAAAAGCGGGTCTTTGTCGGCCAACTCCTTATTCATTGTTTCAGCCATTTGTTCAACAACTGAACGAATCTTCTCATATGGAATAAATAACTCAAATTCTTTATCCAGAATTTTAACCTTCTTCATATGTGGATTTGATTTTTATTAATTGCTAATTTGCTTTATTTTCGTGCTGAAAATAAAAAGGTACAAAGTAACAAATAAATTATAAAACATGACTCCAAAAGTTAGCATTATTATGGGTAGCACATCCGATTTAACAGTGATGGAAAAAGCTGCCAAATTGTTTGATGAGTTTGAAATTCCTTTCGAGATCAATGCTTTGTCGGCACATCGCACCCCGGAAGAAGTAGAAAGCTTTGCCAAAGGAGCCAAAGACCGTGGTATTAAAGTTATTATTGCAGGTGCCGGAATGGCGGCTCACCTTCCGGGTGTTATCGCTGCAATGACTCCGATTCCTGTAATTGGTGTTCCGATTAACGCCAGCTTATCAGGGTTTGATTCTATTCTTGCTATTCTTCAAATGCCTCCGGGGATTCCGGTAGCAACTGTTGCTGTTAACGGAGCTATGAATGCGGCTATTTTAGCCACCCAAATGATGGCCACCGGCGATGAAGAACTCATGAACAAACTGGTTGCGTACAAAGAGAACCTGAAAGAGAAAATTGTAAAAGCCAACCAAGAACTTTCAGAAGTAAAGTACAGATTCAAAACAAATTAATTGCAAGTAAAGATATTTTACTTAATTTTAAAGAGGTATTAATTAATACCTCTTTTTTTATGCATAAACCCTTTTACATACTGTTGGTATATTTTACCATAATTTCATTTGCAGCCTCCCCGCAAAATTATACAGGAGGTTCACGATCTACTGCGCTGTCAAATGCTTTCGTTTCTATTTCCGACACCTGGAGCACCTTTCATAATCAAGCAACTTTAGCACAATTAAACACTTTCTCTGCAGGCGTTTACTACGAATCAAAATATGGAATTGATGAATTTGCGCTGGCAGCTTCGAGTGTTGTTTTGCCAACTTCTGCCGGAACTTTTGGCTTGAGTTTTTACCAATTCGGAAAAGGAACATTTAAAGAGCATAAACTGGGTTTTGCCTATGCCAAACAACTATCGGAACGTTTTAACGCTGCCGTCCAATTCGATTATCTGGCACAACGTATGCCTGAAAATGCAGATGCCTTTTCGTTTCTAACTTTTGAAATCGGGGCAACTTATCAGCTGACAGAACAAATTACATTGGGTGCCCACACTTATAATCCGGTAAGAAACGGCTACAATTATCCGGAAGAAAAGACAGACCTTCCTGCAGTTTACAGGCTTGGAGCTCATTATACATTCGACGAACATGTGCTGGTAAGTTTTGAAACACAAAAAGAATCAGATCACAATGTGGTCGTTCGAAGCGGGCTGGAATTTATGCCGGTTCAGAACCTGGCACTTCGTTTTGGAATTTCGGGCCGGCCGGTTCAATACACTGCCGGATTGGGCTACTGTTTCAAAAATATCAGTACCGATATTGCTTTTAGCTACCACGGTAATTTAGGATTTACTCCATCAGTCTCCATTCAATACAACATCAAATGAGAAAACTGATCCAACATATCACTGTCGTATTCTTTCAACTAATCGTTTTAGCCGCATCAGCTCAAAAAGAGTCGCCGGATCAATTGATTGAATCGATATTAGAATCGCATCTTGATAAAATTGAGGAAGGCACCGACGTGGCAATTATTATTGAAGACCTGGAATATTTTTTGGAACACCCCGTTAATATTAACGCAACAAGTTCCACAGAACTGGCCCGACTTTATTTATTGAATGAAATACAAATTCAAAAATTGCTGGAGTACATCGCAACTTACGGCCCGGTTTATTCCATTTACGAACTAAAAACCATTGATGGATTTATGCCTAACCTGCTGCAGAAACTGCAATATTTTATTGAGTTTGGCCCCGAAGAACAGGAACGACAAACATTAAAAGAACAGCTAAAATACGCCGATAATCAATTGTTGCTACGTACGCTTGGCTATTTGCAAAAAGCACGCGGATACAAAGAAAAAGACGATGACACGATTCCATACGAAGGCAACCGCTTTCGTTATTACACGCGTTATAATTTCAGGGCCGGTGACAAACTTTCTGCCGGTATAACTGCCGAGAAAGATCCGGGCGAAGCCTTTTTTCGAGGATCGAATAAAAGTGGTTTTGATTACTACTCGGGGCACATCAGTTTTAAACTGAACGAAACTTTTGAAAATATTTCTGTGGGGGATTATCTTGTTCGATCCGGCCAGGGTCTGGTGCTGTGGCAAGGATACACCAACGGAAAATCGGAGAATGTTTTGGGAATAAGCAAAACCGGGCAGGGTGTTAGGGCATACACTTCGGTGGATGAAAATTTTTATTTCAGAGGCGCAGCGGGTACGGTAAAATTGGGCAATTCGCGTTTCAGTCTTTTCTACTCGCACAAAAATGCGGATGGTAATTTAGAATACTACGATTCTGTAGTTACACATTTTACCAGTTTGCAAACATCGGGATATCACCGAACAGAGAGCGAAATTGCAGATGAGAAGACAGTAAAATTCACCAACGCCGGCGGTGTTTTCACCCACAATTTTGATCATCTGAAACTGGGAGCAACTTTTGTTTATCAACAATTCGACAAACCTTTTATACGCAGCAATCAGCTATACAACCAATTTCGTTTTCGGGGAACAGATAATTATACGGCGGGTGCCGATTATCTTTTTAGTAAAAACAACTATACGTTGTTTGGAGAGGCGGCCATCTCAAAATCAAAGGGAAAAGCAGTAACTCAAGGAGCCATTGTCCATGTAAACGACCAACTGGGATTTTCTGCACTTTTTCGCCATTTCGATAAAGACTACCACGCTTTTTGGGCCAACACGATGGCCGAAGGAAGCAATATTAGCAACGAATCAGGCCTTTATTTTGGAGTGCGTTTTTTACCAGCTAAATTTGTAACGTTATCAACTTACTCCGATGTTTACCAATCCAAATGGTTCAACTACTCCACTACCGGCCCGGCACGTTCGTGGGATATTTTCACGCAAGCCGATTTTAAGATCAGTGAAAAAATAAGCGCCTACCTACGTTTTAAAAACGAGGAGAAAGATCAAAAATTCAAAAACGAAAATCGTTATGTCAACCTTCCTGAACGTATTCAAAAACTGCGTTTGCACGTTCAGTTTCAGCTTTCGGAAACAATCTTGCTAAAAACACGTGCCGAGCATGTTTATTACAAAGGCGAAGAAAGTGAAAATGGGTTTCTGCTTTTTCAGGACATTCAATTCAAATCCGAAGAATTTCCACTAAATCTTGCTGCACGGCTGGCCTGGGTTCATACAGAAAGCTACAACAGCCGCATTTATGCTTACGAAAATGATATTCTTTATGCGTTTTCAATTCCGGCATATTACGGCGAAGGATTCAGGACATATCTCAACTTAAAATACCAGCCGGCTAAAAAAATCGAGTGCTGGCTAAAATTGGCAAACACTTATTGGACCGACCGTGAAACCATCAGTTCGGGCTATAATGAGATTGCCGGACACCACAAAACGGAGTTAAAATTTCAATTGAGGTTGAAATTTTAATTTTGAATAACTTACTTTGTCAGGTTAAAATTTAAATAATGCGAGACATTAATTTTGATGATATTCGCCCCTACACCGACAAAGAAGTAAAAGCTAAAATAAGGCAACTGGTTAAGGATAAGACCTTTGACGACGTACTACATCACCTGTTTAAAAACCGGCCAAAGGTTGAAATGGTAAAATTTCAGTTGCGCCGGGTAAGCAGTATCAAACAGTTGCAAGGCGTATTTATTTACGATCTTTTACACTGGCTGGTTGATAAAACCTCCGACGGACTAAAAGTTACAGGAATAGACAAGTTGGATAAAACCAAACCTTACCTGTTTATTTCGAACCACCGCGATATTATTCTGGATGCTGCATTATTGAATTTTCTCATTTTCGAGCACGGCATGAACACCACCCAGATTGCAATTGGCGACAACCTGTTACAATACGAATGGATTGAACATACCGTAAAACTGAACCGTTCGTTTGTAATTAAACGAAATCTGCCTCCGCGCGAGCTGATGATGGCCTCGAAAAAGGTCTCGCATTTTATTCGCAAATCAATTACAGAAGACAATTTGTCGGTGTGGATCGCTCAACGCGAAGGACGCACAAAAGACGGCAACGACAAAACACAGGAGAGTGTTTTAAAGATGCTAAACATGAGCAACAAAAATGGTATTTCAAATGGTTTTAACGAGCTTAATATTGTTCCGGTTTCCATTTCGTACGAGATTGAACCATGTGGTTTGCCAAAGCTTCGTGAGTTAATAAAAAAAGAGCATTATGGGCGGGCGAAACAAAGCAAAGACGATTTGAAAGCCATGTCGATGGGAATGTTTGCACCAAAGGGAAGAATGCGTTTTGCATTTGGCACGCCCATTGAAACCCATTTTGAGCTGACCAAAAATAACGAACAGCGCAATGATTATATCCGCCGTCTGGCCGAAATGATAGACGACCAGATTTACAAAAATTTCAAACTGTGGCCAAGCAATTTTGTAGCATACGATATGCTGATGCAGGAACACCGGTTTAAAGACCGGTACACCGCCGAGGAACAAAAGAAATTTGAAATTATGGTGGAGCAAGCCATGGTAAACATCGATTTCCCGATAACCGACATCCAGGAACGTTTTCTAAAATTGTATGCGTACCCGGTAATTAACAAATTCGACCGACCGAAAAAATAATACCGATGAGAAATCAAATAGAACCTTTGGTTCATTTATCCAAAGCCTCTTTTTTCTATCGGCATTAATTGTAATTTTACCATTTCACTTAGTGTTCACTCTAAAAACAATCGATATAAAATGCAATCAATTATCTGGGACTGGAACGGGACACTATTAAACGATCTTGACTTTTGTATTTCAACAATAAACGTGTTGCTAAAAAAACGGCAACTCGATCTTCTCGATCGTTACACTTACAAAGAAGTTTTTTCATTCCCGGTAAAAGATTATTACAAAGCCATTGGATTTGATTTTGAGAAGGAGGATTTCTCCATTCCGGCAAAAGAATTCATTGATATTTACGATGCGGGGGTGGCACACTGCAAACTACACAATGCCGCAACCGAGGTATTGAAACATTTCAAAGAGAACGGAACACGCCAGTTTGTTCTTTCCGCCATGAAACAATCGAGGCTGGAGCAAACCCTAAAACATCAGAATATTTTTGAGTATTTTGATGGTGTTGCAGGATTGAACGACCATTATGCCGTTTCGAAAATTGAACGTGGAGAACAACTGATCAGGCAATTTAATATCGATAAAACGCAAGCAATTATTATTGGCGATACCAATCACGATTTTGAGGTGGCACAACAATTGGAAATTGACTGTATTTTAGTAGCCGACGGGCATCAAAGTAAAGAAAAACTACAAACTACCGGAACTCCTGTCATCGATAACTTATCGGAACTAATACCTGGTTAGGTATAATCTATCAAATCTACTATCTACTGCACCAGGCTTTGTTCGATTAATGAACTCAATTAAGAAAAGAACAATACTACAATAGACTTTCCTCTACCTAACTTCTATATAAAGTACTATACAACATCACGTGAAGATTGTTCGTAGTTGAAACATATTACCTGATGTGTTCTTTAAAAATAGCTTTCAATGGATAGATCAGCCTTTCTGACAAAGCCAGATCTTCAGTGACTATTTCTGCTATTCCTACCATATTCTGTTTGAAAGGTAACAACTTACCATAATTGGTAATCAATGAATCAGAAAGATAAACCGTTCCTATATAAACGGAATCCGGGACAGCAGAAATGGCATCTAGTTCTGCTGTAACCATGCCATATTCCCGATATGGGAAATCCGCAAATTTAAGTTTTACAGGCTGATTAACTTTCACTTTCCCAGCTCTGTCAATTGGGATTCTCACTTTTCCAACCAATTTTGATTCTTTCAAAGGCAATATTGTCATAACATGTTGGCCACTCTGCACATTTTGATCTTTTTCCCAAATACCAGAAAACGCAACTTTCCCTTTGATAGGGCTAATAAGGCAATAGCGTTTTTCCCACTCATCCATAGCCCCTTTTAATTGATTTAAAGTTTGATATAATGTAGCCTGTAATGCTCTTTCCTCTTGCTGTGCATTTAACTGCATTTCTGAAATCTGACTTTGTAAATCAGTCAGCTCCATTCGCATGTTTGATAATTCAATTTCAGAATTAGTAAAACTCATCTTTTGGCTAATTAACTCTTTTTCTGCTTTTTCATATTCTACGGATGCAATCGTTTCATTTTTATACAACATAGAATCTCGCCTATAATCTTTTTCTGCAATTAAATAATTTTGCATAGAGGCATCTACTTGTTTTTGCAGCAATAAAATATGCTTCTTATAATCATCTTTCTTCGATTCCAGCATTTTTATTTTATGTGAATAATAACCGATATTCCAATAGCTATGTATTTCTTCCAAAGCTTTTTGGTAGTTAGCATAAGGAGTCTGTAATTCTCCCAATGCCTCTAATTTTATCATGTCGACAGATGAATCAATTGCCATAGGCAGATCACTATAGATAACAATCTTCAATTTTTGATACGCTTCAACATTTGTAGCATTTTCAATCACAGCTAGTAATTTTCCCTTGAAAACAGTATCTGCTTCATTTACAAACAATGCTTGTATTTTTCCTGAAGCACGGGAAATCATAAAAGCTGGGGGATTAGATGTTTGGATATAAAACAAACCGTTAATAACATCAGGATATCTAAAATAAAATGAAAAGGAAAATACACCTATTAATATGACTGTAATAACAGTTATGCCATAACGAATAATCCTGACAGGGATGTGTCCCATTATTTCCTTAACCTCATCGCTTCGAAGATTAATTTGATCTACTTCTTCGGAAGTTATTTTTAGACGATTATTCATAATAAAATATTAAAGATAAATTTTGGTCTAAGACCAGGAATTTAGGCTATGTTCCCAATTCCAGTTGATTCTTTATTAGGTTAAAATAGGCTCCTGAACGAGTGACTAATTCTTCATGAGAGCCAGTCTCTATCACATGTCCCTTTTCCAGCACAAGAATCTGGTCAGCATTACGAACAGTGCTTAAACGGTGTGCTACCACTACCACTGTACGTCCTTTAAAAAAGTAATCAAGATTTTCCATGATTACTTTCTCATTATTCGCATCTAAAGCGTTAGTTGCTTCATCGAGGAATATATATTCTGGGTTTTTATAGACAGCACGGGCAATCAGGATTCTCTGTTTCTGCCCTTGACTCAGGCCTACTCCTTCCTGTCCTATTTTTGTATTATACCCCAGCGGTAAACCATCAATATAATCCTGAATATTGGCTACTTTAACAGCATAAAGTAGTCTTTTCCGATCAATATGTTCGTCGCTGACAGCGATATTCCTGGCAATGGTGTCAGAGAATATAAAGCCATCCTGCATTACTACTCCACATTTACCACGCCACCATCCCTGATTAAAGTTATTCAGATTATTCTCACCCACTTTAATTTCTCCTTCCACGGGATTATAAAAGCCTAACAGCATCTTGACCAAGGTTGTTTTACCGCTACCACTAGAGCCAACAATGGCAGTTACTTTTCGAGCAGGTATGGGGATACTTACATTGTTTAACACCTTAGGGGAGTATGGCCCCTCATATTGAAAGGTTACATTTGAAATAGTTAAATCTGCTTTTTCTGGCAAATGCTTTAAACGATCAGCATCTGTACTTTCTTCATCTTCCTTATTATGTATTTCTCCTAAACGTTCTAAACTGATCTTAGCATCCTGAGCAGAATGTACGAAATTGATCATTTGATCTATAGGACCGTTCAACTGTCCCAGAATATATTGAATCGACAACATCATCCCAAGAGTCATTTGACCATGTACCACTGCCAACGCCGCCATTATTGTAATTACAATATTCTTGGTTTCGTTAAAAAACAAACCACCGACTTGTTGATATTGGTTCAATGACAAACTTTGCACATTTACCCTGAATAAAAGAGCCTGGATACGCTCCCACTCCCATCGTTTTTGTTTTTCACAATTATTGAGTTTGATTTCCTGCATGCCGGTTATAAGTTGTATCAGGTTGCTTTGTTCCGATGACATTTGGGCAAATCGCTTATAATCAATATCGCGACGCTTGCGCATAAAAAGATATACCCAGAAAAAGTATAATATACTCCCAAATAAAAACACAGAAAAGACTGGAATACTGTAATATGCCATTACAGCCCCAAATAATAACAGGTTAACCATTGAGAACAAAACAGATAAGGTTTCTCCCGTTAAGAAATTCTCTATACGTGAGTGGTCTTCTATACGCTGAATTATATCCCCGGTCATTTTTGTATCGAAGAAACGTATAGGTAACTTCATTAATTTAACCAGGAAATCACTAATCAATGATATATTAATACGGGTACTAATATGTAGCAAAATCCAGGAGCGAATGAATTCGACACTCATTCGACTAATAAATAGCATTAATTGTGCAGCCAATACCATATAAATGAAGTTGATATTTTGAGTATTAATGCCAATATCAACGACTGCCTGGGTTAAAAAAGGAAAAACTAATTGTAACAAACTCCCCACCAATAATCCTAATACTAATTGTACAATAAACTTTTTGTGAGGCTTTAGGTAACGAAATAAAAACGAAAAACCTTTCTTGTCTATTGGCTCATCTTTATAACTATAAAAACCAGGTGTGGGCTCCAATAACAAACAAACTCCAACAGCTTCGCCATTTTTGACTGTGGAGGCCCAGCTTTTTATAAAATCTTCACGCGAATAAGTTATCTTTTCATGAGCGGGGTCGGCCAACCAGACCTTATCTTTCTCCATTTTGTATACCACTACAAAATGTTCTTGCCCCCAATAGGCGATAAAAGGCAACAATGCATACTTCAACAGGGTATCGTATGTAGTATTCGTTCCAATACTTTTCATACCAATCTGTTCAGCTGCAGAAGCTATTCCCATTAAAGAGGTACCGGTAACATTTACATAGCAAGCTTTCCTTAAAAAATCAATATCTACATTTCTCCCATAGTGTTTAATAATCATTTGGAGACAAGTTGGTCCGCAATCCATTTGATCCAACTGCCTTATAAATGGGAATCTTTTATTAATCTTATACATGCTTCTTACTTAACATCTACAAGATTAAGGTCGACCTTAATTTTGTTCAGTATATCATACTCCATTTTAACGAATCCAAGTTGCTTGTTAAAATAAAACAATAGCTCGTTTTTACCTATTTCTGAAACGGATGTGCTTTTAACAACAAAACATTCATAATTTTTCCCGTCAATACCGAGATTTTCTCTGCCGATTACCTCATAAGATAAGTTCATGTGCAATCTCTTCTTCCAGGTTGCCCATGTCGGATCTCCCCACTGCTCTCCTATTTTCATTTTATCAGACCATGTTTTTCCGACGGATAAAGGCAACTGTACATAAGGATAAGGGCAAGTGTTTAATACCTTGAAAAAACTGCTGCGAGGGGGATGTATCCATACATTACGATCATTTTCTACAACACCTGTATTTCCAGCTGCAAGAAAATCTACCCCCCCCTTATTATCAGCAGCAAAATCTTTATTGAAGCATATTATCTGTACTTCTGTTTGATTTCTATTGCTCCTGTCTGTTACCAACGAATCAGGTATTACCGTATAGCGAATTTCATTAATCTGATATTTAGAGTCCGAATTTGGTATTATAGCCCATGCTGTCAGAACTTTCCCTTTAAACCGGGGATCCTTCTGCAAACCCAATTCAATTTTGCCAACAGTATCACCAACGGTAACCAAATATTGGTAGGAAAAAACCCGGTTAGGAACAAATATCTTATTTTCATAATCTTTTAATTTCCCAAAATAAACGGAATGATATCCTTGTCCAAAAAATCTCATTGGGGCTAATAATAATAAAGTAAATAGAACTATTTTCATATTATTAAAATTGTTTGTTTACTCTGGTATAAGATGGAGCTCGCATGGAATATAATCATCATCCTGTGTGATATTTCTTCCATGCTCGTTTCATTTGTTCTTTATTTTTCTTCAACATCTATTAATTCAAAAACCAATTTCTCGTTTTCATAGTTCTGATATTCCATTTTAACAAAACCGTATTCTTCATTGAAAAGTGTAAGCAATTTCGATTTACCAGACGAACATTTTGCAACGCTTTTAATAACCCAACAACTAATTTCTGAACCTTCAAGCAGGTAAGTTGCCCTTCCAGAAATTTTGTACTTGCTTTTTACCGTTTGTCCGTCCCATTCGCCCCACCCTTTACCAATATTCACTATCCGTTCCCATTTTTCACCTTTTTTTAGAGGTAAATGAACTTCAGGAAATGGTGCCACTTCTGTAAATTTATACTGATTATTCCTGATCGGGTGCATCCAAACCTGTTCAATATTCTCTGTAACACCGGTAGCACTATTATCAGTCCAAATTTGAAATTCTTTATTGATTTTATGATTACTTAATTTTATAGAATCCGCCTTATAATCAAGGAATTCATAATAAATTAAATCTTGTGATTCTGGTTGTTGATCCCATCTTAGCCCGGTCGCCCGAATATTTACGAAGCTATTGGATAGCGTATCGTTATTTGAACCAAGATAAAATGCTTTGTAGTGATAAACTTTCCCTTTTTTAAATATAATTCTCTTTTTCGGAATTTTTCTTTCATAAGGTTCTATCCAACTAGAATCGGCCTTTGTTATAATTAACTGTCCTTTCTCAACATCAAATAAGGTATCTTGTTCTATTTCGATGGTCTCACTGTGAATACAATTCTGAGAATAAATCTTATTTTGACTTCCAAACAAAACAATAACAATAATAATTAAATACTGTATACGGTTCATATTTCTTTGATTTGTATCTTTTTTATATCCCATTTACAAGTGTATGGCGAATAAGAACATTCACTATTAAAGTAAAAAAGCCCGGTTGCTGTATTTTTAAGCGGTATTCGTGAATCGATGCACATATACCTGAATTCACAATCTTTGCATACTTCCGTCTTATCTTTATTTACTTTCCAATACTGCGTGTAATCCGCTGAACTTACTAATTCATCTAAACCGAGCTCTTTAACATTTCCGTACCGGGAACTTTCATGCACCCCAAGTACATACCCCCCCTTTTCGTCAATAATAACCTTCCTGTTAAAATAGGTATTATGGCTTTGTGCTTCTGCAAAATGTGTAGCGGTTGGGAAAAATAAGGAATAATTACCAGGGCTGTCATATAGTTTTCCCTCCGTAAAAATCAAGTAGTAAAACGAACCTTTAGTGGTTTTGTTGTACGGCGAATTATACATAACCAAAGTTTGGCAATAAGGATATTGTGCAAAAAAACCGGCATTTGCCAATTGCTCAATTCCCTGATTATAGGGTAAAAATAGTTCAATCTTTTTCGTCAATCTCGCCTTAAACAAGGATAATAGTTGTGTCACATTTTCCGGGGACATTTGTGATTTTATAATTATCTGATAATGACAGCATCCGTTATCCTCGAACTGATCCAATAAATCTTTACTCAAATAATCCGAAATGTCATTTAGAAATAATACGGCATTTGTTATTTTGGCAGGATAGTCCCATGATAAATCAAGAGGTGTTAAACAACTATCTTCAGCGCATCTTTCAGAAAGTAAATAATCTTTACCATTTAAAAATTCAAAGTATTCATCCTGAACGTCTTCCGGTATCTTATTTAGTATCTCTGCTTTTTTTTCCTTGTTTTTTTCTTTGAGTAAATGATACAGAATATTTGGAATTAAGTCAAACCTGTTTCGTTCCAAATCATATATAACACTGCGCATTGCCCCTTTTACCGGGATGCAAGACGCATACAAATTAAATTGCTCAATCGTTCTCATAAATAATCGAACTAATTGGTTTATAAAGATCAACTAAAAAGTAACTATTACTTTTATATATTCGATTGTAAGACTTATACATAACATTTGCTTTCTCTATTTCCTCTTCTTTTTCCAGAAACATAAATGTTAAAGGAAAATTCCTGTTCAATTTATCTTCTTCAATAAATTCATCTAATAGTAATTGGTTGTTATTCATACCTCTAATCTTAAATCATTTGCAATAATCATTTCTAAATTGTAATTACACGGGTAAGAAACCATCCCAAACTGACCATTAGGATTAACTTCCAGGAATACGAAGTTGCCATTAATGTCTTTAACTAAATCTATCGATCCGCTATTAAGCTTTATTCTTTTCATAAGACCTGAAATTTTTTCTTCAATCTCATCTGGTAATTGGTATGGAACATTACGGTTGGGCCTTTTACGATCGTACCTTCTAAAATCAATGGCCGTATTTTCATTTTCCTGGGAGAAAATAGCCATGCTGTAACATTTTTCTTTCCAGTAAAAGGTTCTTATCTCGAAGTCCTTAACGACTTTCTCCTGAATTAAGGATGGAAAGAACTTACAAGGGATTTTATCGAGATAATCGCCTGATACTTCATTGGTGTACAGGGTATAATCATTATCGCCCCTGTTGTAATCGAGCGTTTCGGTTATTGGTTTTGTAATAACAGAAGGATACTTATCCAGGAACTTACAAAAATCCTTTTTATTATTTACAATTGCCGTTGCAGGTATCTTAAGGCCAAGCTCTTCTGCAGTTGATAGAGCTATTAGCTTGTTGGTTCGATGGGTTGTATTCCCAAAAACCCGAACCTCACCGGAAAGGATATATTCCTTTAAAACCTTTAGTTCATCATCCAAATAGCCATTAAAACTACCAACCCCCTCAGAATAATCCGGATAGAACCGTCTAAACCAGATACAATCTATATTCGAATGAAGCTGTTTCAACTTTAAGCTATCTGCCCCTATGGGTAATAAATATGAATGTTTTTCTGCGTCAACCAGGTCTTCACCATTTAAACGTTCCCACCGGGTATTAAAATACTGGAGCCAGTCGATCACATCGTTTGTAGTCTGATCGTTTTCATTGCTTATCAGCAGAATCATTGTATTAACCTTATCATATTGAGTAGCTTCAACGAAAGCTACTCAGTAATTAATATTAAGCCCTTCTTTAAAGTGTGTGTGTAAACAGAGTTAGTCCTTCACTTTATATGTTCTTATTTGGACTACACCTTCATCTACATAAGTTATCGCACTAATTTTACATTTTTTACCACCCAATATTGTGATCATCTTATCTTGCGGTATAGGTTTAAAAATACCTTCATTTAATCTTTGTACTTTCATAATTCCTTTGTTTTAAAATTAAATGAATATCCGTATTCTTACCCAAAGTTGACTGTAAGACACTGAATCAAAGCAATATGTGAATGGATTTAACTTTGTTTCGTAAGTTGTGTCAGATCAGTTTGTTATGCCACATTTTGGGTATGTAAACGGACACTCATTAAAATTAAAAAAAATCTCATTTAAATTATTGCAGCGTTATTTTACCCTGTACAAGGGCGTTTTCTCAATTCCAATTTATATTGAGTGGCTCAATATAAGCCACCCAATATCCGATACTAATCCCTTTTCTTGTATGTAACTGATTTAAATTTAGTATCTGAATTCCCATCAACCTTAGTTTCAGAAATAGTAAGTTCTCGATATTTACACTTACCTCCGCCAAGAACCACCATCATTTCGTTTTGCTCCATTGGTGCGAACATTTCTTCATTTAATCTTTGTACTTTCATAATTTAAAGATTTAATACCTACTCGTTACATTATTGACCCTTTTCGGCATCCGGGGCATTATTTTATCCGGCCGGGAAATATTAAATGCACAACTAATATATTCCCACTCACTGCGAAATTTTTGCAGTAAAAAGTTTTTTCCGGCACCTCCTGCTATTTTAATTGATTCTGAATAAGAAAAACCCGTATGAAAAGTCATAGGTTGCTGATAAATGTATGAGTGATAATAACGATTAAACTCAATATCAGCCCCCAAATCCCGGGCAATATTGAGCAATTCATATATTGTCCTTTCACTCACCCTGATTTTGTCTGCAAACTCTTTGGGAGTGCCGGTTGCTCTCATTTTAATTAGCTGGTGCATGTGTTCCAACCTTTCCAATTGTTCTAAAAAACTCATAAATCAGATTTAATGATCGTTTTCTTTACAACTTAATTCTGTATTCTTTCCATAGGATAACCAATAAAAAGCTTATTCAACTTCAAATGTTCCGTACATGTATAACCCTTCTGAGTTAATAAACCGAATTTGATAGATACCTCTATTCCACGCAGATACATCAATTGACAGATATTGCTGTGTTTGTATATCAATTCTTTCAGAATAAACTATATTCCCTGATTCGGAATATACTACAACATCCAGATCACCTAAATCCTGTAGGAAAACAACGTCCAGACCGAAAGTACCTATGCTTGCATCAATTGGAGAAAGAGTTAATGATTTTGTTGATATTTTCTTAAAAGAGCCTTTAAGTTTAATTTCCTTTTTTGGACCCTTTGGGCCCAAGTATAACGGCGTGTCTGGTTTTCCATAACCAGTCGCAATTATCACTCCAATAATTAAGCTAATCAATAATACCTTTTTCATTGTTTAAGAATTTTATAAATTACATACAAATATGTATGGCAATAATTCTATTAACAACAATTCTCAATCCACATATAGCTTTTTATTAAACCAACAATTAGATAAAAAGCTGATAATATGAGGATTAAATATTCCGCAAACAATGAATGATATAACTTTTTATTCTATATAGGCTAACTGGTTTTTAAGCTGCATTTAGGAAATCCCGAATATTGCCAAAGGGCTTAATTCCAAGTTTTTTTCTTATCACGCTCCTTTTGGCCTGGACTGTGTTGATACTATAATTTAGAATGATAGCTATTTCAGTATTACTGAAATCAACTGCCAATAAACAACAAATACGAAACTCTGATTCGTCAAGTTGAGGAAATTTATTGCTTAATCTATTAAAAAAGTTATTGCTTAAACTATTTAACGTCTCGTAAAGCAAATCCCAATTAAAACTTTTCTCTCCATAAACAACTTCATTAAATTTTTGAAGCAAAAGTTTTCCTTTCCTCTTTTCATCTTCTTTAAGATAGCCTTCCAATAATGCAGCTTTCTTAAGTATATCGAAATGTCGAACCAATATGTTCCTAAGAGAGTTCTCCTTTTCATTAAAACTTCTGGCTAACTCGTTCAATTTGCGAACTTTTTGTTCAGTCTCTTTGAGTTTTCTCTTATTTTGTTTATGATAATGATATAATATAAAAGATAAAACAATGAAAAACAATAACAATAGAATTGAAAACAAAAGAATTCTTTGGCGCTCAATTATTAACTGCTTATTTTGGGTTACAATAAGCTGAAAATTGTATTTCTTTTCAACTTCCATAACATCCTTATCTCTGTTCTCTTCAAAAATCAGTACGAGATAATCGCTGTAAATTTTATACTTCTCCAAAGCATCTTTAAAATTTTCTGATTTTTCGTAAATAGCCGACCATGTTTCATAAATATTGGCAGCAAGGTAATTATCTTTTTCAGCAGGCAGAAAAACCAATGATTGCATAATGTAATGCGAGGCCGAATCAAGTTTACCGATTTGAAAAAATAACTCTGCAAAGTTGCTCAATACCCTGGATTTTTCGATAGAGTCGGTTGTTAAATACAACGTTTCTTTTAAAAACTTTTCTGCATTAGGCCAATCTCCGGTTTCACGGCAAGCCACCCCCAGACTTTCTAGTATTGCTACCTGTTCCTGCTCAAAGCCAAGAGAATCAGCAGAAGCCAGTGCTTTAAAATAGTAGGAAAAAGCACTGTCCGTTTCCTCCTCCATTAAAAAACAATTTCCAATTAAATTGCCCGTAATAATTTCATTCCTGTGGTTTTCTGCTGTGTAAAAAAACTTTTCTGCTTTCTTCAAATGAATTATTGCTTTATCCGTAAGAAGTTGTTCATAATAAACTGCTCCAACAGAGCTTTCTACCAATCCTTTCAAATTATTATCATAACTCTGATTCAAATATTTTCCAGCATCTAAATAGATTTTCAAAGCCTCCTCGTATTGCTTTTGTTCCTGCCTTATCCTCCCGCTATAAAACGAGGCAAGTGCTGCCTTTTCTATATCATTTTCCTTTTTGTAATATTTTTGAATATCGAAAATGAGTGTATCAGAAGTAATATCCCGATAACTTTTATCCTTGGCTTGTATTTGTAAAAGAAAATACTGATAATACAAAGATTTCTTCAGGGATTGGGGATTGGGAATTTCTTCTAACAAAACCAAAGCACTGTCGGGATGTTGCTCCAAAAGTGTTTCTACTTTCTGGAGTATTGGTTCAACTTTATCCGCTTGGTATTTACAAGAAAAGCACAGAAATAAAGTACTTAGGAAGAAGAATAAAACGATTGCATTTTTCATTCTGTTAAAGTTTGGAGGTTTAAATATAAAAAACTAAAAATGGGTTTTTAGTTTACTTAATCCAGGAATTCTCTTTTCTTAATATCCCTTACAAACAACTGAAGGTTAGTTTTTCCGCGATATTCATTCTCGTTTATCGAATAGCAAACATCAAAAGGAGAACCGGAAGTTATCACATCATAAGCATCCGATTGATTAAATGCAATTCCGGGGAAAATTCCTGAATTTACATCGGGCTCAACTAAATCAAGTTTAAGGTGCTCCTGATTTTTCCCAACCAGTCGGCTGGTACCGGCATCAAAAACATCTTCGGTAACAAAAACAGGAGTCATATTGTGCGGACCGAACGGTGCAAATTGTTTCAGTATGCGGTAAAAGCGCGGCGTAATTTCGCTGAGCGCAATTTTAGCATCCACCTCAATGGTTTGAATTTGCTGCTTATCGGTAATTTGCTTGGTTACGATCTCCTCGAAACGACGTCTGAACTCCGGAATATTTTCAATTCTCATTGTCAGTCCTGCAGCATACATGTGTCCTCCATACGATTCCAGCAAATCGCTACATTGACCGATGGCTTCGTACAAATCAAAATCGCGCACCGAACGCGCCGATCCGGTTGCCAAACCGTTCGATTCGGTTAAAATTATTGTTGGGCGGTAGTATTGCTCGGTAACCCGCGATGCAACAATTCCAACAACTCCTTTATGCCAATCGCGGTTATAAAGTACCGTACTGTTTTTATCCTTAAACTCCGGACTATTTTCAATGGTGTCCAGTGCATCCTGGGTAATATCGCGGTCAAGCGTTTTTCGTATTTCGTTAAACGAGTCGATCTCCTCTCCCAGCAGGTCCGATTTATCTTCATCGGTTGAAACCAATATCTGCACCGACTTTTTACCGTGTTCAATCCGGCCCGATGCATTTAATCGTGGTCCGATTTTAAACACAATATCACTAATGGTAATTTCGGTTCCCGAGATACCCGCAAAATTTATAATGGTTTGCAAACCAATTCCCGGATTCGAGTTCAATTTTTTGAGGCCGTAATACGCCAGCACACGGTTCTCGCCGGTTATCGGAACAATATCAGCAGCAATACTCACCGCTACTAAATCGAGCAGATCGTATATTTCTTCGTAATCAATTTCGTGTCTTTTGCAGTAAGCCTGCAATAATTTGAAGCCTACACCGCAACCCGAAAGTTCTTTATACGGATAATTACAATCCGATTGTTTGGCATCGAGCACTGCAACAGCAGGCGGCACTTCATCATCCGGATTATGATGGTCGCAGATAATAAAATCGAGCCCGCGTTCTTTTGCTTTGGCAATTTTTTCAACGGCTTTAATTCCGCAATCGAGTGCAACCACCAGTGTTACCCCTTTTTCAATCGCATAATCAATACTTTTTGGCGAAATTCCATATCCTTCACTGTAACGATCAGGGATGTAATATTCAATATCTTTAATGCGCTGTTTTAAAAACGAATACACCAACGCCACCGAAGTAGTTCCGTCAACATCGTAATCGCCATAAACAATTACTTTTTCGTTATTTTCAATTGCTTTGTCAAGTCGGGCAACTGCTTTCTCCATGTCTTTCATCAGAAAAGGATCGTGCAGGTCGCTCAATCGGGGGCGGAAAAATGCTTTGGCTTCAGGGTAAGTTTTTATGCCCCGCTGTACCAGCAAGCGCGCTATCACCATGTTCACATTTAACGCCGCTGAAAGGTGTTTAACCTCGTTTTGGTCGCCTTGTTTTTTTAAGTTCCAAATTCTATCCATGCTGCGTTATCGTGTTTCTCAAGATGTGAATGCGCAAAGATACAAAATGCAATCGCATATGGAAATAAAACATTCACCCTCAACATTATTTTTTAATTGATTCAGTGTTACAACAACAATTACAACCGATCTGTTTTATTATCTTTGCCCAAATTTTTTAACAGGATTCGGCAAACGTTTCCATGACATTAGAATTGTCATTTAAACAAAAGAGTGACAGCAAAATAAAAGAGAAGAAGAAATGAGTCATCAGGAATTAAGCGAACAAGAGATCATCAGACGAAATTCGTTGCAAAAAATGCGCGAGTTGGGCATCGACCCCTACCCGGCGGCACAATACCACGTAAATACCAACACAAAAGATATAAAACAGAACTTCAAGGAAGAGGAGAAGAATTTTCAGGATGTAGTAATTGCCGGCCGTTTGATGAGCCGCCGAATTATGGGAAAAGCTGCGTTTGCCGAGATCCAGGACCACGAAGGACGTATTCAGATTTACGTGAACCGCGACGAGATTTGCACCGGCGACGATAAAATGATGTACAACGAAGTGTTCAAAAAATTGCTTGACATTGGCGACATCATCGGTGTAAAAGGACATGCTTTTATTACGCAAATGGGCGAATTAACTGTTCATGTAACTGAATTTACAGTACTGAATAAATCGTTGCGCCCATTGCCGATTGTAAAAGAAAAAGACGGCAAAACTTTTGATGCTTTTACCGATCCGGAACAGCGTTACCGTCAGCGTTACATCGATTTGATCGTAAACCCTGAAGTAAAAGAGACGTTTAAAAAACGGACGATTATATACAATACCATGCGCCAGATGTTTAACGAGTATGGTTACCACGAGGTGGAAACACCAATTCTGCAGCCTATTCCGGGAGGAGCTGCTGCACGTCCGTTTATTACGCACCACAATGCGCTGAACATGCCACTGTACATGCGTATTGCCAACGAGCTTTACCTGAAACGTTTGATCGTTGGTGGTTTTGAAGGCGTTTACGAGTTTGCAAAAGATTTCCGTAACGAAGGGATGGACCGCACTCATAACCCGGAATTTACGGTGATGGAAATTTATGTGGCCTACAAAGACTACAAATGGATGATGAGCTTTACGGAAGAAATTTGTGAGCGTGTGGCACTGGCTTTACACGGCACTACAAAAGTTCAGTTGGGCGACAACATCATCGATTACAAAGCACCTTACCCACGTGTTACCATGGCCGAGGCTATTTTGGAGCACACCGGCTATGATATTAACGGTAAGTCGGAAGACGAGCTGCGCGACATTTGCAAAAAGCTCGATATTGAAATCGACGAAACCATGGGGAAAGGAAAACTGATTGACGAGCTATTTGGCGAAAAATGTGAAGGCAACTACATTCAGCCTACGTTTATTACTGATTACCCAAAAGAAATGTCGCCGCTTACTAAAAAGCACCGCGACAACCCGGAACTGACCGAACGTTTTGAGTTAATGGTAAACGGAAAAGAGCTGGCCAATGCCTACTCGGAGCTGAACGACCCGATTGACCAGCGCGAACGTTTTGAAGACCAGTTAAAATTGTCGGAAAAAGGTGACGACGAAGCCATGTTTATCGACCAGGATTTTCTGCGTGCGTTGGAATACGGAATGCCACCAACATCGGGAATGGGAATTGGAATGGACCGATTAACGATGTTTATGACCAACAGCCCGTCGATTCAGGATGTGCTGTTTTTTCCTCAAATGAAACCGGAGAAAAAAGCAGTGGAAATGACTGACGACGAGAAAGTGATTTTCGCATTACTATATGCAGATGGAGAAAAACAACAAATTCCACTTCAGGAACTAAAGATTGATGCTGAACTAAGCAACAAAAAATGGGACAAAGCCATTAAAGGCCTCACCAAAAAGAATGTGGCTAAGGTTGAAAATACTGATGCCGGATTGATGGTGACTGCGTTGTAGAATTCAAGGCAAAAGTAAAAAGGCAAAAAATAAAAAGTCAAGATAGTAAAGCCTCTTCGATTTTCGGAGGGGCTTTTTCTTGCCTGAACACCAATTTATTGATGTGGGGGTTGGAGGCAAGAACTAAGCTATCAAGAGATACCTTTATCTACAGTTTCCACCAATACACTCCATTCTTACACACCCTACTAGATTTATAGAATTACATACTAACAAAATGCACTTTTCACAGTCTTAATATTCAAGAATTAAATTTTATTGTAAATTTACAAAACAACCATCAGCCTCTGCATATATAATAAACAAGCGAAAATTAAACCATTATGAAACTACCTCATAACATTTTATTTACTTATTTTCTATTTTTTTTGCTTTCCGCATGTTCTGAAGAAACAATTACCCCCGGAACGGAGACGGCAGGAATTCACGGTGAATTAAAATCAGGGATAAACCAAAAACCTATTAAAGGAGCAAGAGTTTACCTCTTGGACAGAAATACAGCTATTGGTCCTCATGGCCCCTGGGGAACCATGTTGTCTGATATAAAGTACATTTACATAGACTCTACAGACACCGATATAAATGGAAAATTTAGTTTCGGAAAAGAGCTATCTGGAAAAATTGGGATATACATTTCCGATCCCCGAAATAAATACAGCTTAGTAGATGGCAACGATCAGACTTTGGTTAACATGGACTCAACTACTTATGAGTATATTGAATTGGAGGCAGTACCTGTTCCAACCAGAGACAGCTTTGAAATTGAACTGGAAATATACAATGTGATTGACAGAAACTACTTTGGCCAAATTCAAGAAGATTATTTTCTTACACATCCTATAAAGATAAGCTCATTCAGGTCTGAAACACAATTCGGAATAGTTAGTAACAGTATTCCCTTGGAAACCCATTCTATTTTGAGCAATTCAACCGGGGTAATAAACGTGAAATTCAGATTTATAAAAGGTTATTCAGATATCTTCTATAGCTTAAACAATAGTATAAAATTCATAGCTCACGAAATGGACGATATAAATGATATTTACCCGGATAGAGAATATATTTATGTCTCTTTACCTTTGTATGACACCTTAAGCTACCGTAAATACACTGTTGACTACCATGATATTGATGAATTTTATGGCCAAGTAAGATTTTCTGAATAAGCTTCCTGAAAATCAACGTATTTAATCTAAAACATGACGTGATTCTCTTGTATATCCTTTTTTCCAGATGTAATTTGTACTATGTCTTGGATAAAAGATTATAGAAGAATACCTGAATGGGAAAAAGAAATCCCTATCAAATATGTTTTACACCATATTCATTTCCTTTGTCAAATACTGAATTTCGCGTATTTTAATCACAATACAAATCTTTTTCAGCTTAAGTCTGTTACTAAAATATGGAACATCAGAATTTCAATAAAGATTTTCAGTTGAAATTAAGTGCTGAATTTAAGCGCATCGATAAGTTTTTGGAGAAATTTCAGCGCCATTTTATTCGCGAACAATTGCTGATTGCTAATGCTCAAACGGACTTAAATGTGCCGAAAGATGAACTAAACAAACAGCTAAAACAATATGCTAGCCGAATGTTTAGCTGTGCGGACTCAGTAGCTGATAAAGATGAAAATTATAACGAAATCAGATTAACGCTGGAACTGGAAGCCATGACCCGTGCGACAAATAAATATCCGGCTCGATTCCGGGAATCAGAATTTGCCCGGCGAACACATAAAAAAGCCAAAGCGCTTTTAATTCAGTTTTTCCCGGAGCTAATGGAACTTTCGGCCAACGGATTTAGATTGTTAGAAAAGTATTGTTTGTTCTACAATCTCGAGTTCAATTCCACACTGGAAGAAAACAAAACAGCTTTAGATTAACAGAAACACTCTCCCCAACAATTAATTCCCTCCACTTTTCTCACACGGTATTGTCATTCGGCATATTTAATAACACCAAAAATTCTTAATATTGCACAAACCAAGCCTCTTTAGCTCAGCTGGTAGAGCAGCTCATTCGTAATGAGCAGGTCGCGGGTTCGAGTCCCGTGAGAGGCTCTTTCACTATTTATTATAACAAGTCGCGGGCCCTGACGTTAAGCTATAAGTCAGGATGCTGATCAAAGCATCAGCATTCGAGTCCCGTGAGAGGCTCGTTTATGCCATTTAAGAGTAAAAATACTGAAGGAAGTTATTAAAAACGAAATATGGTTTTGAAAAAGGGCAGCAATCCACAGTACGGTGTTCGCAAAACCGTTTCTGAGCCAAGGATAGAATTTCAACGATGGGCGACTAAACAGAAATCAGTGATTCTGTTTCACATCTAAATAACTTCTATACATCATTACAGAAATCGCCATCAGAAAGATTACTCCATAAATAAGCACTGCCATAATTTGTTGTTTTTAAAGTGCAGTTGAAGTTACGGCTTAAAACTGCAGTTGTTTCGCTTTAAATGAGGTAGTTATCAAAATTCAATTGTTAATATGTAGCGGAATATCAATATTTAAGAGGTATGTACAAAAAGAAAACGGTGAAATTTTAGATTAAAAAGAACGTGGTAAAACAAAAATAAACTTCCCCTCTTATGGCATTTACTCCATTCAATCAGTGGTATTTCATAGGTGCAGCCCCATACCAAAATACTTCTAGCTATGTCTTACATCCCGATAGCATAAAATCAATACTGCAACGATTATAGCTATCACGACGCTTCCGTATAGAAAAATTGCCATAATAACAGCTTTTTAACTTGTTTTCTAATTCAGTGACCGATGAAAACATTACATTTTTATTAGCACACCATCCCCACATTTCTTTCATAATATTTTGTTTATGTCTAGCCATTTTCTTATACGAAAAAAGAGGGCAAAAGATTACCTTTTCGTCTTTTTTAGAAAGTTACTATAGGGTGCAAACAAAAATTATTTTAATTCAACACAAGAAATCTCAACTGTACGGGTACATCCGACACTTTGTTTTTCCTAAGTTAACTTGATTTGTTGTTGTTTTACGTAAGAGATTTACAATAAAATATTGTTGAAGATATTGTGTCAGATTAACAGCTCACCTGCTACTTCCCAAGTTTATCCGTGTCGCTTCATAAAAGACGGAAAAGTAAGCCAAGTGAAGAAATTAGCATTGAAACAATAAGATTACCTCAACATAGAAACTGAGCCTTTTGCAGAGATTAACTCTGGAAAGGTTCTTTTTTTGAGCATAAAACATTCATTATTAATGGAAATGCAACTAGAATGAAAGTTTTATTACATCCCCTTTTATTCCCCTTCGAAGGGGAATTCGAATTAAACCAGTGCAGTAAAATATTGCGAATCCTCCTTTAAGGAGGTAGCTAACGAAGGAAGCCGGAGGATGAACAGCCATGAAGTAACGAGCTATACATTAATAAAAAAAGCCACCCGATAATCGGATGGCTTCTAATATATTCTTTTGCTTTATATTAAGCGTTCAAGCTAAAGCGATCGAAAGCTGTTACTGTTAAGTCTGCATCAGCTTGCTTTAAGTAATCTTTTACCGGCATTTTTCCGTCTTTAACGAAAGCCTGGTTTATAAGAGTTACATCTTTATACCACTTGTTCAATGAACCTTGAGCAATTTTTTCAAGCATTGCTTCCGGTTTACCTTCTTTGCGGTATTTTTCTTTAGCGAACTCTAATTCCTTATCAATTTCAGCTTGTGGAATTGAATCTTCGTTGATAGCAACAGGAGCCATAGCAGCAACCTGCATTGCAATATCTTTTCCTACCTGAGTATCAACAGCTTTGTTGAAAGCAACAAGAGTTGACAATTTGTTTCCAGGGTGGATGTAAGGAACTACAGCCTCATCGGCTAAACATTTGTAGTACGAAAGGTCAAGTTTCTCACCAGTTACACCTGTTTGGTCAGTAACCAATGCTTCAATGGTTGAACCATCAAGCTCAAGGGCTTTTAATGCTTCCAAACTTTCTGGCTTAGCTTCCAATGCTTTTGCAAGAATTTTCTCAGCAAATGCTACAAAGCTTTCGTTTTTAGCAACAAAGTCAGTTTCGCAATTCAATACAACAATGGCACCGAATTTACCGTCTTCAGTTACTTTTGCAATAGCTACACCTTCGGCGGCGTCTCTGTCTGCACGTTTATTAGCAATTAATTTACCTTTTTCGCGGATGATTTCCAGTGCTTTGTCAAAGTCACCTTCGGCTTCTTTCAGGGCATTTTTGCAATCCATCATCCCTGCGCCCGATACTTTACGCAATTTTACTACGTCTGCTGTTGTAAAAGACATAATTAAAATTTCTTTTAAATGGTTTATAGTTTACTTAACCTTTACTTACTCTTCAGAAGTTTCTTCTGCTTTAGCTGCCTTCTTTTTAGGAGCCTCTTCAGTTGCTTCTTCTTTATCTTTCTCAATTTTGCGCTCGCTCAAACCAGCTTTAACAGCGTCGCACATCTCACCAACAATAATGCGGATTGACTGAGAAGCGTCGTCGTTAGCAGGAATTACAAAGTCGATATCCTCAGGATTTGAGTTAGTATCAACAATAGCAAATACAGGAATTCCTAATTTTTTTGCTTCGCGAACAGCAATTTTTTCTTTCAATACGTCAACAACAAATAATGCAGCTGGCAAACGAGTAAGGTCTGAGATTGACCCCAATACTTTGTCCAGTTTCGCGCGCTGACGAGTGATTTGTAGTTTTTCGCGTTTTGAAAGGTTATCCCAACTTGTATCTTTCATCATTTTATCGATGGAGATCATTTTTTTAACCGCTTTACGGATTGTAGGGAAGTTGGTAAGCATACCTCCTGGCCAGCGCTCAGTTACATAAGGCATTCCTACCTCTTTAACTTGCTCGGCAACCAATTCTTTGGCTTGCTTTTTAGTGGCAACGAATAACACTTTACGACCTGATTTTGCAATTTGTTTGATGGCTGCAGCAGCTTCATCAATTTTTACAACTGTTTTTTGCAGATCGATAATGTGGATACCGTTTTTCTCCATGAAGATATAAGGCTCCATGTTTGGATTCCACTTTCTTTTCAGGTGACCAAAATGAGCACCTGCTTCCAATAATTCTTGAAAATTTGTTTTTGGCATCTTTTTACTTTTTCTATGCTCTAAAAGCAACCGCTGAGTAGTCCGTCAGCCGACGGAATCACAGCCGTTTTAGATCCATATAATTTGATAAATAATAATCTTAACGTTTTGAGAACTGGAAACGTTTTCTTGCTTTTGGTTGTCCCGGTTTTTTACGTTCCACCTCGCGTGGGTCTCTGGTAACAAAACCTGCAGCTTTTAGCTGTGGTCTCGACTCAGGATCGATTTCCATTAATGCGCGGGTAACAGCCAAACGGAAAGCTTCTGCCTGACCTTTTGGGCCACCACCATCAAGGTTTGCTTTGATATCGTATTTCTCTGCAACCTCAAGAAGATTTAGTGGCTGCATTGCAATATATTGCAATGTCTCTGCGGGGAAGTACTCTTTAAGTTCCCTTTTATTGATGGTAATATTTCCTTTACCTTCGCTTACGTAAATACGAGCAACAGCTGATTTTCTACGTCCGATTGTGTTTACTACTTCCATTATTTAATCGTATTTAAATCAACAACTTTTGGTTTTTGAGCCTCAAATTTGTGCTCGGCACCAATTACTACATGCAAATTTCTGAATAAGTCGCTACCTAATTTGTTTTTAGGAAGCATACCTTTTACAGCTTTCTCTACCAAACGCTCAGGATATTTAGCTAAAATATCTTGTGGAGTTTGAGTACGCTGTCCACCTGGGTAACCACTGTGACGAACATAAATTTTGTCCGACATTTTTTTACCGGTTAAGGCCACTTTTTCAGCGTTGATAACAATTACGTTATCGCCACAATCTACGTGAGGTGTGAAATTTGGCTTGTATTTACCTCTTAACATTTTGGCAACTACACTTGCCAAACGTCCCAATACCATATTTTCAGCATCAACAACTACCCATTCTTTGTTAACGGTAGCTTTATTAGCCGAAACAGTTTTATAACTAAGTGTGTCCACTTTTCTAATTTTTTATTGTTTAAAACACTTCTGATTTTACTTTTTGTCGCATTTTTTGTCTCAACGGAATTTTTCGACAAACTGCTTTACTCAAAGAAAATCAACTATTTACACTCCTTATTTCTAAGGATAATAATCGGGACTGCAAAAGTATTCTCTTTTTTCGTATTTCCAAAGAAATAACAGTCAAAAATTCAATTAGTTAAATGATTTTATGACTGATTTGGAATCGATTTCTGAAAACGGCTCAAATCTACCATTCTCTGCAGGATTTGCAATAATTGTTTCAAATGAATTTAATGTTAACACATCGTTGTAAAAAAGAAGCCAAAGCGAAATTATTGTCGCTCACAAAATTATATACATTTGTAAGAGACAGAAATTTTGTAACAGCATGAGCAAAAAACCGAAAAAGTTTAAAAAGCGTTTTTTCAATTCGTGGATAACTTCGTTAACCAGTATTACGCTTGTGCTTATTTTGCTGGGCATGCTCAGTTTTATTCTCATCAACAGCAAAAAACTATCAGATTATGTGCGCGAAAAAATCGGGTTCACCCTGGTCCTGGCCGACGATCTGCGCGAAACAGAGATCATTCGTCTGCAAAAAATTTTAAGTGCCGGCGACTTTGTAAAATCAGTTAATTACATCGACAAAGAATCGGCCGCCAACGAATTAACAAAAGAACTGGGCGAAGATTTCCAGGGATTTTTGGGCTACAATCCGTTGTTTGCTTCGCTCGATATTAAACTAAATGCGACCTATACCCACACCGATAGTCTGCAGGTTTTGGAACAACAGTTTTTAGAGTACCCGCAAGTTACCGAGGTTTATTACCAGAAAAACCTGGTTACACTAATTAATGAAAATGTGAGAAAGATAAGTCTGGCGCTGCTGATTATAAGCGGCTTACTTACATTTATATTCTTCGGATTGATTAATAATACCATTCGTTTGTTGATTTATTCGCAGCGTTTTACCATAAACACCATGCAAATGGTGGGTGCCAGCAAAGGTTTTATTCGCAAACCATTTTTAATCAAAAGCCTATTCCTCGGAGCACTGGGTGGAATTCTGGCCAACACCATTCTTATTGGCAGTATTTATATATACAAACAAGAACTTTACGGATTGATAAATTTTGCCGATCTGCAAACAATCGTACTCATTATTGGCATTGTGTTTTTACTGGGCTTTACCATCTCATTTTTATCAACGTGGCTGGCGCTGGGCAAATTCCTTCGAATGAAATTTGATGAATTATTTTATTAATTATCTTTACAGCACCAATTTCAGAAAATAATGGCTAAAAAGAATAAAGAAGTTAAGGAAACAGTAGGCTTTGCGTTGGGCAAAGAAAACTACAAACTAATAGCAATTGGTTTTGCCGTAATCGTTGTTGGATTTATATTAATGGCCGGCGGCGGAAGCGACGATCCTAATGTTTTTAGCGAAGATATTTTTAGTTTCCGTCGGATCACCTTGGCTCCTATCCTGTTGCTTCTTGGCTTTGGGTTCGAGATCTACGCCATTATGAAAAAACCAAAAGAAGATTAATTTTATTTTTTATGACCGAACTCCAGGCATTACTTCTCGGCATCGTCCAGGGACTTACCGAATTTCTTCCAGTTAGCTCAAGCGGACATCTTGAGATTGGCCACGCACTTTTAGGCATAAAAGACGAAAACAGTTTGCTTTTTGTGCTAACTGTTCATGTGGCTACAGTATTAAGTACCATTCTTGTATTCCGGAAAGATATTATGGTTTTATGCAAAGATCTTTTTGCATTTCAATGGAACGAATCAACAGAATATATAAGCAAACTCCTGTTTTCTTCTATTCCGATAGTAATAGTCGGCTTTCTATTTCGCGACAAGTTGGAAGCCCTATTTACCGGCAACTTGTTTTTTGTAGGCTGCATGCTGCTTTTTACTGCCTGCCTACTTACGCTTACTCAATTTGTTAAAAAAAGCGATGGAAGGATCACTTTTGGCAAAGCATTACTCATTGGTGTTGCACAAACACTGGCCGTTTTACCGGGGATTTCGAGAAGCGGATCAACCATTGCAACAGGTTTGCTTTTAAAAGGTAAAAAAGAAGATGTTGCACGATTTTCGTTCCTCATGGTTTTAATTCCAATTCTGGGAGCTGCTTTTCTCGATATCATCACAGGCGAACTAAGTTCATCCAAAGTAGAATTAATGCCCTTGCTAATCGGATTTGTAAGCGCTTTTATTTCAGGATGGCTGGCCTGTTCGTGGATGATAAAAATCGTAAAACGTGGTAAATTAATTTATTTTGCAATTTATTGCGCTCTTATTGGGCTAATTGCTATCTTTGCAGCCTGATTTCCAAAAAAAAGCTTAATACACTGGAAGATAGACTCTTAATGCCCGATTTCAAAAAAATATACGATTTCCCTGGCGGGGAAATTCTGCTTTTCGATAAAGAATTGGAATGGACATCGTTTGATGTGGTGAATAAAATAAGGTATAACCTGTGTCAAATGATGGGAATAAAAAAGATGAAAGTTGGCCACGCCGGAACGCTTGATCCGCTGGCAACCGGCCTAGTTATATTATGTACAGGAAAAGCCACCAAGAAGATTGAAGAATTACAGCTTGGCGAAAAAGAATATATTGCTACACTAAAAATCGGAGCGACAACTCCATCGTTCGATTTGGAAACCGAAGAAGACAGCCAGGCCGACTTTTCGCATGTTACACGCGAAAGTTTTGAAAATATTTTGCTGCAATTTATCGGAGAGATTGATCAGGTACCTCCGGTTTTTTCGGCAGTAAAAGTGAAGGGAAAACGCGCATTCGATTACGCCCGAAATGGTGAAGATGTAAAACTTAAAGCAAAAAAAATTGTTATAAGAAGCATTGAAATTGAATCGTTTAATCTTCCGGAAGTAAAAATAAAGGTTGTTTGTGGCAAAGGAACTTACATCCGATCGTTGGCCCGCGATATTGGCGAGGCGTTAAATTGTGGAGCCTACTTAACTGGGTTAATAAGAACAAGAATTGGCGATTACAAAATAGAAGATGCGTTTAAGGTAGATTTTTTTCTGGAAAACTTAAATTTAGATGAAACCATTTGAAAATTCCACCGTATAACGTGATCCTGCATGAAAAACCAACTGACTGTATTATCTTTGCAGATCGCATAAAAATGACTATTAATAAATAAATTACAATATGAAGTTATCAAAATTCAAGTACAATTTAGAACAGGAAAAGATTGCTTTGCACCCTGCCGATAACCGTGACGAATCGAAACTGATGGTGCTGAACAGAGCAACACGAACAATTGAACACAAATTGTTTAAAGACCTGCTTGATTATTTTGATGATAAAGATGTGATGGTTTTTAACGATACCAAAGTGTTTCCAGCACGTTTGTATGGTAACAAAGAAAAAACCGGAGCAGAAATCGAAGTTTTTCTTCTTCGCGAATTAAACCGCGAGCAACGTTTGTGGGACGTACTGGTTGATCCGGCACGTAAAATACGTATTGGTAACAAACTGTATTTTGGCGACGACGATTTGTTGGTTGCTGAGGTTATAGATAACACTACATCGCGCGGTCGTACTTTGCGCTTTTTGTTTGATGGCCCTTACGACGAATTCAAACAAACACTTTACAGCCTGGGAGAAACACCACTCCCCCGTACTATCAACCGCCCGGTACAACCCGAAGATACAGACCGTTATCAGACGATTTTTGCCAAACACGAAGGTGCAGTTGCTGCTCCAACAGCAGGTTTGCACTTTAGCCGCGAGTTGTTAAAACGTTTGGAGATTAGAGGTGTTGATTTCTCTTACGTTACTTTGCATGTTGGATTAGGAAACTTCCGCAGTGTTGATGTAGAAGACCTCACCAAGCATAAAATGGACTCGGAGCAGATTTGGATTAACAACGAAGCTTGCGAGATGGTAAATAACGCAAAACAAGAGAAACGTAATGTTTGTGCCGTGGGAACAACTGTAATGCGTACACTTGAAAGCTCGGTATCAACGCAAGGATTTTTGAAACCATTTGAAGGATGGACAAACAAATTCATTTTCCCTCCTTACGAGTTTAGCGTTGCGAACAGCATGATTACAAACTTCCACCTGCCTTACTCAACATTGTTGATGATGGTTGCCGCATTTGGCGGATACGATTTTGTTATGGAAGCTTACGATGTTGCCATTAAAAACGATTACCGTTTTGGTACTTATGGCGATGCCATGCTGATTATTTGATCAAATAACTTTTACTATAATATTGAAACCACGGAATTTATTTCGTGGTTTTTTTGTTCCAATTATGAACCACTTGAATTTTCCAATGGGTACAATGCAATTATAATGTATCTACGGCATTAATTGTTAGACTTAATGAAACGAACGACTACTTGACTTAGTCTTTGTCCTATCGGACAGATTCTACTCTTTGGCTTAGCCCAAAGAGTAGACAGAAAATCCAAGGCTGCGCCCATTTCGCTCGGAAAAGCTACGCGATGCCAGCTAAAATTCCTGAAACTCGTCGTTCCTCCTCAAACAGCAGTAATTTTTTTACACCGTCACCGCTTGTTTTCCGGCTCACCGGTCGAGGCCCAGCTCCGATGTGGCTAACAATACAGCAGTGGAACGGCCTCTTTTGGTCGTTGTCCGAAGTTGAAATGAAACCTTAATGAGAGCGGGAAGCTCCGAGGGATCGAGGAGATCACCCGTCCGATTTTAGGTTTTATGAAAACGGAGGGGAAGGGCCAAAAGAAGCCTTGAGTTTTTTGCATCGTTTTTGGATCAAGCCAAAAATGATGGCCGCCGGCAGGCATAAAACTCTTCAGGATTTAGAGTCTTCCTTAATTGTAATCTACCAGAATTAATAGAAATCTTTGATTAGTCCAGTTCGTAGCACAACAAGTTTCCGTCTTCGTCGCCAACTACCAGGCTCAACGGGCCACCGTTACTTAACTTTCCAATCGCAAACTCACTGTTGCCACTCAACGGAAATCCATCGTATTGTTTTCCTTTAGCATCAAACAAGTAAATCTCGTTTTCGTCGGCATCAGTTACACCAATCATTTTTTTAGTGGCAGAAAAAGCATACAGATTTACTTCCAACAAGTCATTATCGAATTCTTCCTCAAACAGCTTGTCGCCATTCTCATCGAATACAAACAGCGCATCTTCATCAATAAATACAAACTCCGGTTTTCCGTCGCCGTTAATATCATCCACTTTAAACCGGTGATCCGACGAGAATCTACCGGTTTCTTTTTGTGCAAACTTGCCATCGAAGAACAGGTAGAAAACGTCACCATCCTGGCTAGTGATAACTATTTTGGGCACGCCTTGTGTATTTAAAGTGATATCGTTTGCCGATGGTTCAAATTTTGCCGATGAATTAACACGCGTCTCTCCTCTTCGGCTTTGGATATAAACCTGGTTGTCGTCGCTAAAAACAATATAATCTTTATTGCTCACCCTGAAAAATTGTATTGGAGTGCTTACAGTTCCACTTGTTTTATCAAATGTCCAACCACTGATTATTTTCCCTTCGTGACTGTAGGCATAAACCTTTTTATCCTGGCAAGCTACAAAATAACGGTACTTATTATTATTGTTGTAATCGAACACATTTACACCATTGGTAGCCGGCGATTTTAAAACAATTGGAAAGTTCGCCACGCTGTTTCCGTTTCGGTCGATCAGGTAGATCTTTTCGCTGGTATTAAACAGGTACTGTAATTTGCCATTGTTATAATAATCCACCTGGTGAGTTTGTCCCAAAATCTTTCCGCTAACCGGTGCGCTCCAAATAATTTTTCCTTCTGCATCAATTAAATGAAGCTGATTATTCACATCCTGAACTACTATTTCCTTCTTTGCTCTATTTGTATGATTGGTTACCAGTTGCGGTTTATTGGCCACTTCAGCGCCCAACCTGCACTGCCATTTTGCCCGAACATCTTTTTTGGGCTTTTGCTGATAACCCAGATTTACCGAGTTAAAATAAATGTTATTCTCGCACACCACCTGCCAGCTAATCGCATTAAACTTTCTGAAAATCTCTTCATTCTTCTCCAGCCCCTTGTTTATTTCGGAATTAAACAAATCGTGGCGAAGCGCATAAAGGTTATTTACATTTCCATAAACATTCAGGTTAGCTTTGCCTTCGGCCGCTCTGCTTATCGTTTCATAGTCGGCATCATTTCTCAAAGTTTCCCCCGAGTCCATATCATCGAGGTATTTTTCCAGCCCCTTTTTCGAACTGGCAAAAACCAGTTGATCATCGCGAAAGGCAGCAAATCGTGCACGCACAAAATCGAAAGCTCCGCCCAGCCAGATTCCGGGCAACGTAGGATAAGGGAATTGGTAAAACCGGTAGTTTTGTGCGTCAGACGAAGTAAATGTGCTCGTCAAACTTTCAAATTCAATATCTTTTCGTTTGGCATAATTGGTCAGCATACCTTCAAAAAGTTCGCGGCTTTCTTTCCGCGACTGGCCACTTAGAATAAAAAGCGAGCCCATCTCGGCTTCCGTTGGAACAGAAGTAATTACTGCGAGCACTCTATCTTTTACAAGACTCCTTAATTTCTCACGACTGTCCGTGCGAAAACTCTGCTCCATCATTTTTATTTTCTCTTCCCGGTCGTAATACGCTTCGGAATGCACAAAATAGTTTTCCAGATTTTTAAAAAACAGGTCTCTGTTGGAGAACGAGAATCCAACATAAAAGGATGTTGATTTGGGCAACAAACGTTCGGCATTACAACTCACGGCTTCCTGCCCTTGCAAAACCGAAAGGAAATGATTCAACGAATCGTCGGCGGCAGTAATTCCATTCAGGGTTAAGCGGTTGTCGTGAAAACTCAAATCGAGCTCACTCCAGCTGGCATAATCTTTTATTTTTAATACATCGCGTTTTAGATTGATACGATCGGTTTCGCCAAATTCATTTTCCTGTTTTTTTGTTGTAGAATTCAGGAAATTTGCCCAAAGCTCGGGGAAACGCCTGTGGTTAATATACCACGCCACTTCCGATTGATTGGCAACAGTCCGGCTCACCAGGTTAAAATATTGGTTATCCGTAATTCCGGGGGCGTTTAACTGCCTGATACATTTTTCCACAAGAATAACTTCAGGACTTATAATTACCAGATTTCCGGCCACACTATAACTCAATTCATTATTGCCATCCGAATCAAAAACATCGATTATCGCATAGCCGTTATAGTTGCGTTTCTGAAATGAAGTGCGTGAAATCCCGGTCAGTTTTTCAATTAACAGTTCAAGCCCTTCACGTTCTTTTGCACTTTTCAGGTTGCTGATAATTACCGGATACAATACGTTTTTTCCAACAAAATCGAGTGCCAGTACAACCGGGCGTTTTCCGAGCTGCTTCTGAATTTCAGGTTCAACATCAATAACATTTTGTATTTCTGATACCTGGTTCAACAGTTTATTGAATTCAGGAATTCCCGCTAATTCCATCACCACAGGATTGTCGGTTGGAATTGCTCTTAGCCCGTCGGCCTCAAGAAACACTGGTGCCGACAAAGGAACAGCTTTATATAATGGCGACTCTTTGGTGAAAGCCACCTCGTCCTTTGTAAAATATAGAAATCCGGCCACAGCTGCGACCAGAACAAGAAGTATGATTATGAGGTACCGCTTCATTTTTCAATCTTTTTGTCAAAAGTAGTAATAAGCTAACGCACGCAGCTACCATTTTCGTTTATGAAATTAAACATTGAGTGTTAATAAATTAAAGGTAACAAAAAAGGCCGGGATAAACCCAGTGGTGGTCGGAAGAAATTCCGACCATTTTTTATGTTTTAAAAAACAAGCTGGGATCACCGCCACATTGAGTTACAATCACCGCTATAGCAAGGGTTCGAACCTCCATGACTATTCTTCTTTTGGCAGTTTTGTAACCAATACGATTTGCTTTCTTATAGATTAAAACGAGCATGGCTACAATGAGAGTCATGTATATCATTATTTCCATTCCGTTTTTATTTAAAGAAACAAGATGGCTTGTGTTTAATTCTTGTTTCAGAAATCTAAAAAATACTTCAATATCCCACCTTCGTCTATACGCATGGGCTATTTCTTTTGTAGAAAGCTCAAAGTCGTTAGATATAAACCAATATTGCTGTCCTTCATCCTCCTTACTTTCAATAATTACCAACCGAAACTCAGTATCCACTAACTCTTCTCGATAATGGATGTTTCCTTGCTTATTTTTAATAGGCAGCCCGGTATACAATTGCACTCTGCTGTCTGTTATTAATGTAGATTCTCCAAAATCAAGTTTTTGACCTTCAGAGATAAGGGATTCTAATTCTATATATTTTCTATGCTCTTTCGCCCTGCATATAAACCTTATAGAGTTTTGAGTAAAAGTTTTCATTGTTTTTGTTGACTGCAACCCTCTATCAAGTACGTATATACTTTGGTGACTAGCTTCTTTTTTTACATGACTCAAAACAACTTCGGGCAAAGCGATATCTTCACTGGAATAGCTGGAGTTTGTAAAGGCTTTAAACTCACAGGGCAAAATGCCATCAAAGGCTACGCTGTACTTTACAGCTTTCTTTCCTACGTTATTAATGCCTTCCATTAACTTGCCAGCAGTATCACTAACAATTGTGCTGTCAACGCGTATCAGATTATGTTTGTGCCTTTCTGTTTCAATGTAAACAGAAGAAAACTGGTCGTAAATACATTCATAGATTTGCCTAAAATAGCCTGCATCAATTTTTGATAATCTTTCAGAGATAGAGCTCCGTCGAACAGTCTCCTTCTTTTCCAGGTCAAACAACAGTTTAAATACCGGATCATTAAAAGTATCTTCTAAAGTACGTTGACTTAACTTCTCGTTTTCTAAAATTCCATACAGCAGCAAATAAAACAGCTTTTTACCATGCAGTACTTTGGCATAGTGATCGACCTTCGAGGTAGAAGATAACTCCGATAATAGTGCTTCCGGGATAACACTTAAAAGTTGACTGATTTGAATATTGTGTCCTTTAAACATTGACATATATTATCTTTTGATTATATTAAATATAACATATATTATGACCAAATGCAAATATAATGTATTGTCGTTTAGTTGTTTATGTGTTCTTTCAGAAGAGATAAGATACAAAAAAAGTCGGAAGAAAATCTTCCGACCATGACTGGGATAAACCCGGCCTTCGTTTCTTGCTATATAATGTATTCTATAACGTCTTCGCAACTTCAACTTCCTGGTAAGCTTCCACATGGTCGCCAACCTTAATATCGTTGAATTTCTCGATATTCAAACCACACTCGTAACCGTTTTTCACCTCTTTTACGTCTTCTTTAAAACGTTTCAGTGATCCAAGCAATCCGTCGTAAATTACAATTCCATCGCGAATTACGCGGGCTTTCGAGTTACGTGTAATTTTTCCGTCGCGAACAATACAACCTGCAACAGTTCCCACTTTCGTGATTTTAAATACCTCCAGTACCTCAACGGTTCCGGTAACTTCCTCTTTAATTTCAGGAGAAAGCATACCTTCCATTGCCGCCTTAATCTCGTTAATGGCATCGTAAATAATCGAGTACAAACGAATATCGATTTGTTCTCTTTCGGCCATTTTACGTGCATTTAACGAAGGACGTACCTGAAATCCAACTACGATCGCTTCTGATGCGGCAGCCAACGAAATATCAGATTCAGAGATCTGACCAACTGCTTTATGGATAATATTGATCTGAATTTCTTCAGTTGATAACTTGATCAATGAATCAGACAGTGCTTCGATAGATCCGTCCACATCACCTTTAACAATCAGGTTCAGTTCCTGGAAATTACCGATTGCAATTCGACGTCCGATCTCGTCAAGCGTAATGTGTTTCTGCGTACGCAATCCCTGCTCGCGGGCCAGTTGCTCGCGTTTGTTGGTAATGCTACGTGCTTCGCGCTCACTCTCCATTACATTGAACTTGTCACCCGCTTGTGGCGCACCATTCAATCCGAGAATAATTGCAGGCTGCGCAGGTCCAACATCCTTAATGTTTAGGTTACGCTCGTTGAACATTGCTTTTACGTGACCATAATACTGACCGGCAATAATTATATCGCCAACATGCAGTGTTCCACTTTCAACCAATAAAGTTGAAACGTAACCTCTACCTCGGTCAAGCTCCGATTCAATAATTGTTCCCTGTGCCTTTTTGTCGGCATTCGCTTTCAGCTCGAGCATTTCGGCTTCAAGCAATACTTTTTCAAGAAGATCTTCGATACCAATTCCGTTTTTGGCAGAAATATCGTGCGACTGGTATTTACCACCCCACTCTTCAACCAGGTAATTCATATTGGCCAGTTCTTCTTTTATCTTTTCAGGATTTGCTCCCGGTTTATCGATCTTGTTAATTGCAAAAACAATAGGTACTCCCGCTGCTGATGCGTGGTTGATCGCCTCAATGGTTTGAGGCATCACGTTGTCGTCGGCTGCAACAATAATAATTGCAATATCAGTTACCTGTGCACCACGTGCGCGCATTGCGGTAAACGCTTCGTGCCCCGGAGTATCAAGGAAAGTAATATCTCTTCCGTCTTCCAAACTTACATGGTATGCACCAATGTGCTGGGTAATACCACCAGCCTCACCGGCAATTACGTTAGTGCTTCGAATGTGGTCGAGCAGCGATGTTTTACCGTGGTCAACGTGACCCATTACCGTTACAATTGGCGGACGAGCTTTTAGATCTTTCGGATCATCTTCTTCTTCCTCAATCGCTTCGGCAATTTCAACACTAACAAACTCTACTTTGTAACCAAATTCCTCGGCTACTACGGCAAGCGTTTCAGCATCAAGACGCTGGTTGATAGAAACAAACATACCCAATGACATACATGACGAGATGATTTCGTTTACACCAACATCCATCATCGTAGCCAACTCAGCAACAGTTACAAACTCTGTTACTTTCAGTACATTTTGATCCATCATTTGCTGTTCCATATCTGCCTGCATTTTTTCGCTGGCAGCGGCACGTTTGTCACGACGGTGTTTTGCACCTTTTTTGGTTTTGCCCTTTGTTGTTAAACGGGCAAGAGTATCTTTAATTTGCTTTTGTACGTCCTCTTCGTTAACCTCTTTTTTAAGTGGTCGTTTTTTCTTTCCTGCACCTTGTTTATTTGGCTGGAATTTTCCTCTCTGACGTTCGCCTGGTTTTTGTTGTTGTTGTCTGTCAACACTAACTTTTCCCGAGTCTTTAGAAATACGCTTTCTGCGTTTTTTCCGGTTACCCTGGTCGTCGTTTTGTTTCTTCTCAGGAAGATCGATTTTACCTAGAACGGTTGGGCCACTCAGCTTGTTAGCTTTAGCTTTAATAACGGTTGGGCCTTCACCCCTACCTTTATCTTGCCCCTGGCGCTGCTCGGCAACTCTTTGTTTCTTACGCTCCTGACGTTCTTTTTCACGCTCTTCTTTTGATTTTTTGGCCGGGCGGGTTTTCTGATTCATATTGCTCAGATCGATCTTGCCCACTACCTTTATCTTATCATCCGATTTAGGAGCTGTTGTTTCAACAACGTCTTCATCTTTTTTCTTCGGAGTACTTTCGGCTTTTGGTGCAGCTTCCTCTTTTTCTGCTTTCGGAGCAGTTTCTTCTTTTTTTGTTTCGGCTGCTGGTGCCTCTTTTACTTCTTCTTTTGCAGGAACCTCTTTTTCAGGTTTCTTTTCTTCTGCTTTCACTTCGGCAGGTTTCTCTTCAACAGGTTTTTCCACCTTCTTTTTCGGTTTGTTAACCTCGTCCAGATCAATCTTGTCGAGCACCTTAACTCTTACCTCTGGCTTTTCAACAACTTCTTCTACCGGTTTTGGTTTTTCTTCAACCTTTTTCTCAGCAGCAGGCTCTTCACTCTTTGGTTCTTCTTTATCATCCTGACCTTCGGCCTCAGGTTCCATAGAAATAACTTCTTTCTTTGGACGCTGACTCTTCAGGTTCATTTTCTCCGACTCTTTCTTGATGGTAATATCTACTTTATATTCCTTTTCAAGAAGTTGGACGGCGTCTTCTTCAACTTTAGTATTAGGGTTTGAATCAATTTCATACCCCTTTTTATGCAAGAACTCAACAATGGTATGAATACCCACGTTGAACTGCCTTGCAAGTTTACTAAGTCTTGTTGTTTTGCCTGCTACCATATACTTCTTTAATTTACTTTTCTAATTTGTATGAATAAAACCAATCTGCACTGCTGGTACTATTCAAATTCTGAACTAAGAATTTTCAGAACCTCATCGATAGTTTCGTCTTCGAGGTCGGTTCTTTTAATCAATTCAGCACGCGGGATGTTCAATACGTTCTTTGCGGTATCACAACCGATTCCTTTTAACGCATCAATTACCCAGCTTTCAATTTCATCTGCAAACTCATCCAGGTTCACATCTTCATCGTCTTCTTCCATCTCTCGATAAACATCGATCTCGTATCCGGTTAACTGACTGGCCAATCGAATGTTTAATCCGCCTTTACCAATTGCCAGCGAAACCTCTTCCGGTTTCAGATATACTTCTGCTTTTTTATCGTCTTCCAGAATTTTTATTGAATTAATTTTCGCCGGATTCAGTGATCGTTTGATAAACAACTGAAGGTTCGTCGAATAATTGATAACATCAATGTTTTCGTTACGCAACTCGCGAACAATTCCGTGAATTCTCGATCCTTTCATTCCCACACATGCTCCAACGGGGTCGATACGTTCATCGTACGATTCAACCGCTACTTTAGCACGCTCGCCCGGTACACGAACAATTTTCTTGATGGTAATTAAGCCATCGAAAATTTCCGGGATTTCCAACTCGAACAAACGCTCGAGGAAAGCCGGTGCTGTACGCGACAAAATAATAAGCGGGTTGTTATTTCGTAATTCTACTTTATATACAATGGCGCGAACGTTATCTCCTTTGCGGAAATAATCGGATGGAATTTGTTCCGATTTAGGAAGGATTAATTCGTTTCCTTCGTCATCAAGAATCAGAATCTCTTTTTTCCAAACCTGATAAACTTCACCGGTAACAATGTCGCCAATTTTGTTTTTATACTTCCCGTAGATATGGTCTTTCTCCAGTTCCAGAATTTTACTGGCCAGGTTCTGACGCAAATTCAAAATTGCACGGCGTCCAAAATCGGCTAACTTAACCTCGTCGGTAACATCTTCGCCTACTTCGTAATCGTCGTCAATTTTCAGCGCATCGCTTAAAGTTATCTGCAAGTTCGGATCTTCGATCTCGTCGTCTGCAACAACTTCGCGGTTTCGCCAAATCTCAAAGTCGCCTTTATCAATATTGATAATCACATCGAAGTTCTCATCAGTACCATACTGACGGATAAGCACACTGCGGAAAACTTCTTCCAACACGCTCATCATTGTAACCCTGTCAATGTTTTTCAGCTCCTTAAATTCGGCAAAAGTATCTATCAGGTTAATATTTTCCATCTTTCATCGCTTTATTTAAATGAAATAACCGCTTTCGCACCTTTTATTTCGTCGTATTTTAAAATATGTTTTTTTACTACCAATTGCTTTTTCTTGTGACCTTCCACTTTTTCGCGTTTCGAAGTCTCAAGCACTATGCCATCTTCACTATTTTCAAAAAGCAGCCCTTTCAATTTCTCATTGTCGGCTGTTAAAACCTCAATTTCTTTGCCGGTATATTTTTCGTATTGTTGCTTAACTTTAAAGCTTTCGGTTAGTCCCGGAGACGAAACCTGCAACGAAAAGTCCTCTTCATCCCTGTCGAGATTGTGCTCTACGTTACGACTGACAGCAATACATTGTTCAATAGTAATACCGTTAAATCCATCAACGTACACATTAATGTCGTTGGCCGAACTTATCGTTACATCAACAATAAACATCTGATCACCAAGACGTTCATTTACCAAATCTATTACTTTCTGCTTTGCTATCATTCCTCTATATGTAACAAAATAGGGAACCAACGGTCCCCTAAAAATTTCGCTTTTTAGAAAATTCTCGGCAAAAATAGTAATATTATCCAACATTAACAAATATGCGCAGCTACATAAAATGCTGATTTTAAACTAAAAAATCATTAACCGCATTCTGTGCATAACAAATTCATTTTTACCTGCCTTTGCGTTTTATTTCCTAAAAAAAACATTGTCTTTTGCAGGGCATACCAGAATTACATGGTTTATTCCGTTATAAATATGGTATTAAAGAAAGTTTTGTAGTTTTAAACCAATCGAAAAACAGCTTTTTGTGCAACAAGTTCAGCTCAATAAAAAGAAAATAATAAACGACCCCGTTTTTGGGTTTATCAACCTGCAGTCTGACATCATATTCGATCTGCTGGAACATCCAATATTTCAGCGCCTCCGTCATATCAAGCAATTGGGTTTGTCGTACCTGGTGTTTCCGGGCGCTAATCATACGCGTTTCGAGCACGCTATTGGGACTGTGCATTTAATGCGTCAGGCCATTTCGGTGCTGAAAATTAAAGGCCACGAAATTACCGACGAAGAAGCTGAAGCGGTTACCATTGCTATTTTACTACACGATATTGGCCACGCTCCTTTTTCGCATGTACTGGAAAATACCTTGGTGAACATTTCGCACGAAGAAATTTCGCTGATGCTGATGCAGGAGCTAAACCGCCAGTTTAACGGAAAACTGGATTTAGCCATAAAAGTTTTTACCAATAATTATAAAAAGCACTTCCTCCACCAGCTTGTAGCCAGCCAACTGGATATGGACCGGCTGGACTACCTGAGCCGCGACAGTTTTTTTACCGGCGTGGTTGAAGGTACAATTGGCATCGACCGTATTATAAAAATGCTAAATGTACACAACGACCAGCTGGTGGTTGATGTAAAAGGCATTTATTCGATTGAAAAATTCCTGATCTCGCGACGGCTGATGTACTGGCAGGTCTATCTCCATAAAACAGTTGTTGCTGCCGAGTTCCTATTAATAAATGTATTAAAACGTGCCCGGGAGATTATTACAAACGACGGCGAACTGTTTGTAACTCCTACGCTAAAGGTTTTCTTAACGAATAATTTCACCCCTGAAGATTTTCATTCAAACATTAAAATACAGGAAAAAAATGTATTGCAGTGGTATACGCTACTCAACGACAACGACATTTTGATCTCGATAAAAGAATGGCAAAATCATCCTGATCCGGTTTTATCGGAAATGGCAAAAAGTATAACAAACCGAAAATTGCCGCGAACAAAATTCAGCGACAAACCGATTTCGCCCACAAAAGAGCAGAAGTATTTAAAACAAATAGAAATGCATTTGATTTCCGATCCAGAACTGGCTAAGTACTTCCTGATGACGGGCGTTATAACCAACAACGCCTACAACAAACATTACGAAAATATTTCGGTTTTATACAAGGATGGAACAGTAAAAGAAATCAACGATGCATCGGATATAAACCTGTCTGCACTCTCGAAAACAGTGAAGAAGTATTTTGTGTGTTATCCTAAAGAATTGGACATTTACTAGTTAAAACCTATATTTGCATCGCCAAAAAAACAGATAATGGATTTTAAAGCTACGGATATCGCCTCTTTTTTGAATGGAGAAATTGTTGGTGATGGAGATACAAAGGTATCAAATGTTTCAAAGATAGAGGACGGAAAACCAGGCACTTTGGCTTTCCTTGCCAATCCAAAATACGAGCACTACATTTATGAAACCAAAGCCTCGGTGGTATTGGTTAATAAAAGTTTTTCTCCAAAAAAAGACATTTCAGCGACTCTTATAAAGGTTGACGATGCCTACCAGGCATTTGCGTCGTTACTTGAATTATACGTACAGGCAAAAGCCAGTATGAAACAAGGAATTGAGCAACCTTGCTACATTGCTGAAAGTGCAACACGTGGTGAAGACGGTTACGTTGGAGCCTTTGCATACATTGGCAACAATGCTAAAATCGGTAATAACGTAAAGATATATCCACAGGTACACGTTGGCGACAATGTTAAAATTGGCGACGATTGTATTCTTTATCCGGGCGCAAAAATCTACGACGATTGTGTTATCGGAAACCGCTGTATCATCCACTCTGGAGCAGTTATTGGAGCCGATGGTTTTGGTTTTGCTCCCCAGGAAGACGGAACTTATAAAAAGATTCACCAAATTGGCAACACCGTTTTAGAAGATGATGTTGAAATTGGTGCCAATACTACTATCGACTGTGGAACAATGGAATCTACCATTATCAGAAAAGGTGTAAAACTTGATAACCTCATTCAAATTGCTCATAACGTTGAAGTTGGCGACAACACTGTTATGGCTGCACAAACCGGAGTTTCGGGTTCGGCCAAAGTAGGTAAAAACTGTATGTTTGGCGGACAGGTAGGTTTAGGCGGCCACATTACAATTGGCGACAACGTTACGCTTGGTGCTCAATCGGGCGTTGTTTCAAACCTTAAAAGCAATCAAACACTTCTTGGATCCCCCGCCTTCGAAATAAAAACAGCTATGCGCGCCTATATGCTTTTAAAAAATCTTCCAGAAATTCGCAGAGACGTGCTTCAATTGAAAAAAACAATCAATACAGACAAAAAAAATTAAGAAATATTTCACTTTCCAATGGTTGTAAAACAAAAGACATTAGAAAACTCATTTAAGATTGAGGGGAAAGGATTGCACACCGGTGTTAATGTAACAATGAATTTTTTACCGGCACCGGAGAACCATGGTTTTAAATTTAAACGTGTTGACCTGAAACACCAGCCAATTATTGATGCTGACGTAGACCTTGTAATTGACACATCGCGCGGAACGCTGCTTGAAAAAGACGGCGCACGCATAGGAACAATCGAACATGCACTTGCCGCATTGGTGGGAATGGACCTCGACAATGTTCTTATTGAAGTAGATAACGAAGAAGCTCCGATTATTGACGGAAGCTCGAAATATTTTGTTGAAGCCATTGAGAAAGCTGGCGTTGTGGAACAGGAAGCTGAACGCGATTATTTCGAGATCAGCGAAAAAATTGAAATGTTCGACGAAAAGTCAGGTTCGCATATTATTGCGCTGCCCGACAACGATTACAGTTTAAATGTAATGATCTCGTTTCCGTCGGCAGTACTGAACAATCAATATGCGACGCTTGAGTCAGTCAAGGATTTCAAAACAGAAATTGCCGAGTGCAGAACATTTGTCTTCCTTCGCGAAATTGAATTCTTGCTGAGCCACAACCTCATTAAAGGTGGCGACCTGAATAATGCAATTGTAATTATCGATAAAGAGATCAGCCAGGAAGAACTCGACCGTTTGGCCGACCTTACAAATCATCCACGTGTAGAAGTAAAACCTCAGGGTATTTTAAATAACCTTGATCTGCATTTCGACAACGAATGTGCCCGCCACAAATTACTCGATGTAATTGGCGACCTGGCTCTGCTGGGCAAGCGCATAAAAGGAAGGATTATTGCATCGAAACCGGGACACGGGCCAAACACCATGTTTGCCAGCACCCTGAAAAAGCAATTGCGAAAAGAAGCTGATGCAGCTCCGAAATGTAATCCGAACGACGAGCCATTAATGGACGTTAACCGGATTAGAGAACTGCTTCCGCATCGTTACCCGTTTTTGCTGGTCGACAAAGTGGTTTGTATTCTCGAAGACGAAATTATTGGTGTTAAGAACGTTACGGTAAATGAGCCGTTCTTTCAGGGACATTTCCCCGACGAGCCTGTTATGCCAGGAGTTCTGCTGGTTGAAGCCATGGCACAATGCGGTGGATTGCTGGTACTCAATAAACAAGAAGGACAATTTTCAACCTATTTCATTCGAATTGATAATGTTAAATTCAGAAAGAAAGTTGTTCCGGGCGACACCCTGATCTTCAAATTAAAATTAACTTCGCCGATCAGACGAGGAATTGCCAACATGAAAGGAACAACCTATGTTGGTGATAAAGTTGTGGCCGAAGGTGAATTTATGGCACAGATTGTAAAAAAGTAGATAATTAAAGACTGTAATATAAAATGAAACAACCATTAGCTTATGTCCATCCCGATGCAAAAGTTGCTGATAATGTAGTTATCGAGCCTTTTGTTTCAATTGATCATGATGTTGTAATCGGCGAAGGGACAAGAATTGGTTCAAGCGTAACTATTTTACCCGGAACTAGAATTGGAAAGAATTGTAATATTTTTCCGGGTGCTGTAATCGGTGGTGTTCCGCAAGACCTAAAATTCAAAGGCGAATATTCAACCGTTGAAATTGGTGACAACAACACCATTCGCGAATTTGTGACCATTAACAGAGGTACTTCAGCAAAAGGAAAAACTGTAATTGGGAACAACAACCTATTAATGGCTTACGTGCACGTTGCTCACGATTGTAAAGTTGGTAACAACATTATTTTAGTGAACAATGTACAGCTTGCCGGCGAAGTTCAGGTTGACGACTGGGCCATCCTTGGTGGTATGTCTGCCGTTCACCAGTTTGTAAGAATCGGCTCGCACGTAATGATTTCAGGTGGATCATTAGTTCGTAAAGATGTTCCTCCTTTTATTAAAGCAGGTCGCGAACCACTTTCGTACGTTGGTATTAACTCAATTGGGTTGCGTCGCCGTCAGTACAACAACGACAAAATTCGTGAAGTACAGGACATTTACCGTTACATCTACCAAAAAGGTTTGAACACTGCACAGGCTGTAGAGATTATTGAAGCAGAAATGGCTGCAACTCCTGAGCGTGATGAAGTTTTACTTTTTGTTAAAGATTCGAAACGTGGTATTATCCGTGGTTATTTCCCGGATTAATTACTATTCAAAAAAATATCATACAAAAAATGCCATCCGTCGGCTGACGGATGGCATTTTTTGTTTATCCTCGATTGAAATTATTTTCCATGATTCCACCCCTGGGCTTCCAACGGAATTGACGAACCACCTGTTGTTACCAGGTTTATTCCCTCACCTGCTTCAGTCATATGACCGATAATAGTAAAGTCAGGGTCATTTTTCACCTTCTCGTAATCATCTAACGAAAGGGTAAACAACAACTCGTAATCTTCACCACCATTCAAGGCTGCCACTATTGGATTTATACTTAATTCTTCAGCCATTTGTTTGGTCTGGTAATCCATCGGTACTTTATCCTCAAACAAACTACATCCAACACCCGAATTCTTGCACAAATGCATAATTTCCGACGACAAACCATCCGAAATATCGATCATTGAAGTAGGTTTTAACCCCAGTCGTTTAAAGGCGGCAATAATATCTCCCCTTGCTTCCGGTTTTAACTGACGTTCCAAAATATAATCGTAACCATCCAATTTAGGTTGCATGTTCTCATTCACTTTAAAAACTTCATTTTCACGCTCAAGCAACTGAAGTCCCATGTAAGCTCCACCAAGATCGCCCGACACACACAGAATGTCGTTTGGCTGTGCTCCGCTACGCATTACAATATCGTTCTTTTCAACCTCACCAATCGCTGTAATACTCAATGTTAATCCTGTTAACGAACTGGTTGTATCGCCACCTACCAAATCAACATTGTATTGCTCGCAAGCCAGGTGAATTCCTTCGTATAAATCCTCTAAAGCTTCAACCGAGAATTTTCCAGAAACCCCCATACTAACAATTACTTGTTTTGGAATGGCATTCATAGCAAAAATGTCCGACAAGTTCACCACTACAGCCTTGTAGCCGAGGTGTTTCAGCGGAACATACATCAGGTTAAAATGTATACCTTCGGTTAACAAATCGGAAGACACAACTACTTGTTTTTCTTTAAAATCAAGAACTGCCGCATCGTCGCCAACTCCTTTAACCGTGCTCTCGTTTTTTATATTTATCGCCTTCGTTAATCGGTCTATCAAACCAAACTCTCCCAACTCTGAAATATTCGTTTGTTTTCTTTCTTTATCCATTGTTAATAAAAGACAATTTAGTATGTTTTTATATGTTTTCCACCTGCAAAAGTACCTATAGTTTTATATCTTTGCAATTTATACGTGAACAGGAACAAAAAAGCGTTGTTATTTAATCGAAATTGCTGTTATTTATGGTATTAAGCTTCGGAAATTAATTGGCCAGAAATACCAGAGAAAAGATTCCGACACCAAAATTGAGATGAATAGCGAACTTTAAAAGAGACGCAAATTTTTTAATCATTCAAGAGAGAGAAAGAGAGTCAGAAAATGGAAGAACAAGATAAAATATTGAATGACGTAACACAAGGCGATTACAAATACGGTTTTACCACCGATATTGAAACAGATATTATTGAAAAAGGCCTTAATGAAGACGTAATTCGTTTGATATCTGCCAAAAAAGAAGAGCCGGAATTCATGTTGAATTTCAGATTAGAGGCCTTTAAAAAATGGCAAAAAATGAAAATGCCGAACTGGGCTTATTTAAAAATTCCGCCCATCGATTTTCAGGCAATAAGTTATTATGCGGCCCCTAAAAAAGGCCCTAAATATGAAAGTCTTGATGAAGTTGATCCGGAATTGTTGGACACTTTTAACAAGCTGGGAATTCCGCTGGAAGAACAGAAACAACTTGCCGGAGTTGCCGTTGATGCAGTAATCGACTCGGTTTCTGTAAAAACAACTTTCAAAGAAACGCTTGCAGAAAAAGGAATCATCTTTTGTTCCTTCTCGGAAGCAGTGAAAGATCACCCTGATTTAGTAAAAAAATACCTGGGACAAGCCGTTCCTGTAGCCGACAACTACTTCGCAGCACTTAACTCAGCTGTGTTTAGCGATGGCTCGTTCTGTTACATTCCAAAAGGTGTTCGTTGCCCAATGGAATTATCTACTTATTTCAGAATTAATGCAGCCAACACCGGGCAATTTGAGCGTACGCTTATTGTAGCCGAAGATGATAGTTACGTAAGTTACCTCGAAGGTTGTACGGCTCCAATGCGCGACGAAAATCAGTTGCACGCTGCTGTGGTTGAAATTATCACTCTCGACCGGGCAGAAGTAAAATATTCAACCGTGCAAAACTGGTATCCGGGCGATAAAAACGGAAAAGGCGGTATTTACAACTTCGTAACAAAACGTGGTGTGTGCCGTGGTGTATCTTCAAAGATTAGCTGGACACAGGTAGAAACCGGTTCGGCAATTACATGGAAATATCCAAGTTGTATTCTGATGGGCGACAATTCGATTGGTGAGTTCAACTCAGTGGCAGTAACCAACAATCATCAGCAGGCCGATACCGGATCGAAGATGATTCACATTGGTAGAAACACCAAATCAACAATTGTATCAAAAGGTATTTCTGCCGGTAAAAGTGAGAACTCGTACCGTGGTTTGGTAAAAGTAATGCCAAAAGCCAAAAACTCGCGAAATTTCTCGCAGTGTGATTCACTGTTGTTGAACGACACTTGTGGTGCACACACTTTCCCATACATCGAAGTGGGAAATAAATCGTCGGTTGTGGAACACGAGGCAACCACATCAAAAATTGGTGAAGACCAGATTTTCTATTGTAATCAGCGTGGAATCGATACTGAGACTGCAATTGGAATGATTGTTAACGGCTATGCCAAAGAAGTGCTAAACAAACTTCCGATGGAATTTGCCGTTGAAGCCCAAAAGCTTCTGCAAATCAGCCTTGAAGGTAGTGTAGGATAAACAAATTTTAAATAACTCAGGGCAAGAGCTTAAGCTCTTTGCCCGCAACAGTATACTAATAAAGATGTTAAAGATTAAAGACTTATATGCTTCCGTTGAAGGAATGGAGATCCTGAAGGGAATCAATCTTGAAGTTAAACCTGGCGAAGTTCACGCGATTATGGGACCTAACGGTTCAGGAAAAAGTACACTTGCAAACGTACTTGCCGGAAAAGAAGAATACGAAGTTACACACGGAGAAGTTATTTACGAAGGTGAAGATCTGCTGGATAAATCTCCTGAAGACCGTGCAAAAGACGGTATCTTTTTAAGTTTTCAGTACCCCGTAGAAATTCCCGGCGTACCAATGGTAAACTTCCTGAAAACTTCGGTTAACGAACACCGCAAGCACAAAGGACTAAAAGAACTTACCGCCGGCGAGTTTCTGAAACTAATGCGCGAAAAAATGGATTTGGTTGACATGCATACCAAATTAACCAACCGCATGGTTAATGAAGGATTCTCGGGTGGTGAGAAAAAGAAAAACGAAATTTTCCAGATGGCACTGCTTGAGCCGAAATTAGCGATTCTTGATGAAACTGATTCGGGCCTTGATATTGACGCATTAAAAACAGTAGCCAACGGAGTTAACGCGCTAAAGTCGCCTGAAAGATCGACAATTGTAGTTACCCACTACCAGCGCCTGCTCGATTATATTGTGCCTGATTATGTACATATTCTTTACCAGGGGAAAATTGTAAAAACTGCCGGAAAAGAACTGGCTTTACAACTGGAAGAAAAAGGATACGACTGGATTAAATCTGAAAACGGAAATTAACATGAGCGTTTTAGTTGACAAAGCAGATTTATCGCTAAAATATACCGCGCATTACAACGAAGTAAAAGATGAGCTTTTTGCAAACTCATCCGATATTTTGAACGCTCAACGAAATAAAGCGTTTCAAAACTTCGTCTTGCAGGGTATACCTACGCGACGAAATGAAAATTATAAATACACCAACCTGAATCCGGCATTTTTGCCCGATTTCAAATTCATCCACACAAAGGAAGAAAAGAAAGCTGATCTGGGCGAAGTATTCCGTTGCGATGTTCCGCAACTGAACACCAACCTGGCACTGGTTTTTAACGGTTGGTTCTACAAAAACGAAACAGAAAAAGGAGACCTTCCGGAAGGAGTTATTCTTGACAGCCTCGACAGTATTTCGAAAGAAAGACCCGAGCTGTTGGAAAAATATGCCAGCCTGGCGAATGTTGAAGAAGACCCGATGGTGGCATTAAATACCGCCTTTGCCAAAGATGGTTTTTTCCTTTATGTTCCCAAAAATGTAGTGGTTGAGAGTCCTATCCAGATCATTAATCTGTTGCAGGACGAAAAAGATACATTCTCTACTCAACGGAATTTTATTCTTGTTGAAGATGGTGCCAAAGTTCAGGTGTTGTTATGCGATCATACGCTGAACCTGAACCAATACCTGAGCAACTCGGTAACCGAAATTTTTGCCGGCAACAATGCAGAGGTGGAATTTTACACGCTGCAAAATCAGCACAACAAAGCCACAAATATCAATTCGGTATTTATCGAGCAGCAGCGCGATTCGCGTGTTACTTCGCACACTGCGTCGTTACACGGTGGGTTGATTCGTAACAACCTGAGATTTGCGTTGAATGGTGAAAACGCCGAGGCTCACATGTTTGGAATGGCCTTTATGGACAAAAAACAACATGTAGACAATTTCACCCAGGTTATTCACGCCGCACCACACTGTGAGAGTAATCAGATTTATAAAAACGTGCTCAATGAGAAATCAACCGGTGCTTTTGCCGGAAGAATACATGTGGTTAGAGATGCACAAAAGACAAATGCTTTCCAACGCAACAACAACTTGTTGTTGACCGACGAGGCAACCATGCAAACAAAACCTCAGCTGATCATTGATGCTGACGATGTAAAATGTAGTCACGGTGCAACAGTTGGTCAGATTGATGAAGAAGCTTTATTTTACCTGCGTGCACGTGGAATTAACGAGGATCGGGCACGTTTGATGATGATGAATGCATTTGCCCACGAGGTTGTAAAAGAGATCAAACTGGAGCCGCTGCGCGACCGTATTGACGAACTGGTTGACAAACGCCTGAAAGGTGAAGTTGCCCGATGTCACGATTGTGCTTACCAGTGCGATTGCTAAGATATAAAACAACTGAGCAGGTGACTTGAAGTCACCTGCTCAGTATTCACTAGAATAATCCAAACTCCCGCGCCAACTCTCTATTTATCAAATCACCATTTCTTTTCCCTGAATAATCCGGAATCAAGGGAAACTCCCAATCATCCAAACTCGTCACAAACCTTTCATTTATTGGATTCATATAAACTTGGGAAATATGATCGGGCGCAAAGTTCATAAGCAAATTAAGAATCAGATAAATAGGTATGAAATAAATGTGTACTCCATTAAAATTACAAAATCTTTTGCACCTTTGCATAACATCGACTGAGCGGGTGACTCAGAGTCACCCGCTCAGTAAACAACGAGTCTATGAATTACGATATCGAAAAAATCAGATCATATTTCCCCATTCTCCAGCAGAAAGTATACAATAAGCCATTTGTTTATCTCGACACCGCTGCGTCGGCACAAAAGCCGGTTCAGGTGCTTATGAAATTGGAGCAGCTGCACAACGATTACTATGGCAACATTCATCGTGGTGCGCACTACATGGCTGATAAAGCAACGGTTGAGTACGAAGGAGTTCGCGATAAGGTACAGGCTTTCGTTAACGCTGAGTCGCGTAAAGAAATAATTTTCACAAAAGGAACCACCGAAAGTGTGAACCTGGTGGCCAGTAGTTTTTGCGAGAAATATATTTCGGAAGGCGATGAGATCATCGTTTCGGAAATGGAGCACCACTCTAACATTGTTCCCTGGCAAATTGCCGCCGGAAAACGAAACGCCAAAATCGTAAAACTTCCATTTAACGACCAGGGACTGCTTGAAATTGAAAAGCTACCGGAGTTAATTACTTCGAAAACAAAGTTGATTGCTGTTAATCATGTCTCGAATGTTTTGGGAACCATAAATCCGATTGCAGAAATTATTGAAATAGCCCACAAAAACAATGTGGCTGTTTTGATTGATGGCGCACAAGCATCGGCACATATAAAAATTGATGTGCAAAAACTCGATGTTGACTTTTATGCTTTTTCGGCACACAAAGTATACGGGCCAAACGGAGTGGGTGTTTTATACGGTAAAAAGAAATGGCTGGAAGAAATACCACCGTACCAGGGCGGCGGACAAATGATATCGGAAGTGCGGTTTGAAGGAACTACGTTTAATGAGTTACCATATAAATTTGAAGCAGGAACTCCTAACATTTCAGGGTTAGCAGCTTTTGGTGTCGCAATCGATTTGGTAAACGAAATTGGCGTTGAAAATATGGGGCACCACGAACACGAATTGCTGGAATATGCCACAGAAAAACTAAAAGCCATTGATGGTTTGAAGATTTATGGTGAAGCGCCTCATAAATCGGGAGTGATTTGTTTTAATATTCACGGAATACATTCGTACGATCTGGGCATGCTACTCGACAAAATGGGTATTGCCATTCGCACCGGGCATCATTGTGCCGATCCGATAATGCAACATTTTGGCATGTCGGCCTGTGCACGTATTTCTTTTGGCATGTACAACACAAAAGAAGAGATCGACATCTTTATGGGAGCACTGAATAAAGCGATTATGATGTTCTGATTTTAAACTGAATTAAAAAGAAAATGCCATCCTGATTGAACGAACAATCGGATGGCATTTTTTATTTTGGAAATTCCACTAAAAGTAAACCTAATAATTGGTTCCCTTAATTTCGAAATAAGACTGTGGGTGCTGACAAGCCGGGCACAGCTTCGGCGCTGCAGTTCCTTCGTGAATAAAACCACAATTACGACATTTCCACACTACTTTATCGCCACGTTTAAACACTTTTCCTTCTTCAAGATTTGTGTACAATGTGCGGTAACGGGTTTCATGTGCTTCTTCAACACGGGCAATCAATTTAAAAGCCATGGCAATATCTCTAAAACCCTCTTCCTCTGCAACTTTGGCAAACTCAGGATAAAGCTCTGTCCACTCTTCGTTTTCACCTTCCGCCGCAGCTTTCAGGTTTTCCATGGTAGTGCCAATTTTTCCGGCAGGATAAGTGGCTGTAATTTCAACCATGTTACCATCCTCTAAAAACTTAAAGAAACGTTTGGCATGCTCTTTTTCGTTCAATGCTGTTTCTTCAAAAATGGCGGCTATTTGTTCTAAACCTTCTTTTTTGGCTTGTTTAGCAAAATAATCATAACGCATACGTGCCTGAGACTCACCGGCAAACGCTTTTAATAAATTCTGTTCGGTTTTTGTACCTGCTAACTTTGTCATTTTACTCTTGATTTTTTAGTTTTTCTGTTCGGAAGTTTAAAGATAGCTATTTCAACATTTGTAAACTATACAAAAAGATAGTTTTGAATTAGTCTGAATAAACGGCTTTCATCATTGTCATAAAGCAGAAAATTACGATCTTTGCTAACTCTTAAAATGATATTTATGAGCATGGAAGAAATTCAGCAGGAGATAATTGAAGAGTTTTCGATGTACGAAGACTGGATGGACAAATATGCATACCTGATTGAATTGGGGAACGATTTGGAAGATTTGGATGCCAAAGATAAAAACGACCAAAACATTATTAAAGGATGCCAGTCGCGCGTGTGGTTGGTAGCCGAATTAAAAGATGGCAAAATCTACTTCCGTGGCGAGAGCGATGCAGTTATTGTAAAAGGTTTGGTAGCGCTATTACTCCGCGTAGTTTCGGGCCGCACACCAAAAGAACTGCTTGAAACAGAGCTGCATTTTATCGACGATCTGGGCTTAAAACAACACCTGTCGCCTACCCGTTCAAACGGTCTGTTGGCCATGGTAAAACAAATTCGTTTATACGCTGTTGCTTATAGCAAGATTGCAGGATAAGGAGGGAACGAAATGGATAAAAGAATAGATCTAATAATAAATAACCTGAAAGAGGTTTACGACCCGGAGATTCCGGTGAACGTATACGACCTGGGCCTGATTTACAACGTTGATGTAAATGAAAATAACCAGGCAAATATCTTAATGACACTTACTGCACCGGGCTGTCCGGTGGTTGATGTATTGGTTGATGATATTACGCAAGCTGCCCAATCGGTTGAAGGTGTTGAAAAAGTTGACGTAGAATTAACGTTTGAACCGCCATGGGATAAATCGATGATGAGCGAAGAAGCCCGACTTGAGCTGGGATTCTTTTAAACTCGCTAAATTTTATTACCAGATTTCAGCTGAACTTTACCCCATACTATCGATAATCTTTATTTTTGGTATTTTCGTTACCTATGAGTCAGTTACCTTTCGAGTCAAAAGTTGTTATACTTTGTGATGGATCTTTTCCTAAGCACCACATTCCTCTGTCTGTATTAAGAAATGCCGAACAGATTATTTGTTGTGATGGTGCAGCCGATAAACTTATAAAATATGGTATGGAACCCACATTTATTGTTGGCGACATCGATTCTGTTTCGGAAAAGACAAAGGCTGACTTTGCCGATCGAATTGTTTTGAATACCGACCAGGAAACAAACGACCAGACCAAAGCCGTTGAGTTTGTATTAAATCGGGGGGCTAAAAATGCAATTATTTTAGGTGCTACCGGAAAAAGAGAAGATCATACCATCGGCAATATCTCACTACTATTAGATTATGCCGAAAAACTTGAAGTGCTCTCAATCAGCAATTCCGGTATTTTCCGACCAATTCTTCAGTCTCAGACACTTCCTTCTTTTGAGGGACAACAGGTTTCCATTTTCTCTTTGGGCATTCCTGCTGAAATTACATCGAAAAATTTAAAATACCCTTTAACAAAAACTATTTTAAGCTCCTGGTGGATGGGGACTTTAAACGAATGCCTTAACGAATCATTTTCGCTTGAATTTGAAAAAGGGAAGCTGATTGTATTTCAGAAATTTGCATAAAAAAAGGTGCCCGTAAGCACCTTTCATTTAATATATCCCGGGAATTATTCAATCTTCATCGGCTTATCCACTTTTGCCTTTAAAAGTGCAATATCCAGCACATCCATAATAGTATTTACAAAGTGGAATTTCAGCCCTTTTATGTAAGCCTCTTTAATATCTTCAAGGTTTTTCTTGTTCTGTTCCGAAAGAATGATCTCTGTTATTCCGGCGCGTTTTGCAGCCAGAATTTTCTCCTTAATACCTCCAACCGGAAGTACTTTTCCACGCAGTGTGATCTCACCTGTCATCGCCAGATTTTTCTTCACCTTGCGCTGTGTAAATGCCGACGCCAGCGATGTTACCATGGTAACTCCTGCCGACGGGCCATCTTTTGGAATAGCTCCTTCAGGAACGTGAACGTGTACATTCCATTTTTCGAAAACTTCAGGTTTCAGATTCAGCTCATCAGCGTGCGATTTCAGGTATTCGTGTGCCAGCATAGCCGATTCTTTCATTACATCACCAAGATTTCCGGTAAGTGTTAAAGCTCCTTTCCCCTTACTTAAGCTTGTTTCTACAAACAGGATCTCGCCACCAACGGCAGTCCAGGCTAAACCGGTAACAACTCCGGCAAAATCATTTCCCTGGTATTTTTCTTTCGAATATTCCGTAACACCCAAATACTCGCGCACATCAGCCTTACTCAGTTTCTTATTGTACGCTTCCTCAAAAGCAATTTTCTTGGCAATACGACGAACAACTTTTGCCAGCTTTTTATCCAGCTCGCGCACACCACTTTCGCGCGTGTAACCATCAATAATCAATTCAATAATATCTTTTGGGAAAGTAATATGCGATTTCTTCAAACCGTGATTCTCCAACTGCTTTGGAATAAGATGACGTTTCGCAATCTCAATTTTTTCCTCTACCAGGTAACCACTTACCTCGATTAATTCCAAACGATCGCGCAAAGGCGGTGCAATGGTACTCAACGAGTTGGCCGTAGCAACAAACATTACTTTCGATAAGTCGTAATCGTGCTCGATGTAGTTATCATGAAACTCGCCGTTTTGCTCCGGATCAAGAACCTCTAACAATGCAGAAGCCGGATCTCCATGAAAATGTTTCGACACTTTATCGATCTCATCCAGAATAAACACCGGATTCGATGATTTTGCCTTTTTCACATTTTGAATAATACGTCCGGGCATAGCACCAATATATGTTTTACGGTGTCCGCGAATCTCCGACTCGTCGTGCAAACCACCCAAGCTCATTCGTGCATATTTACGTCCCAGGGCACGCGCTACCGATTTCCCCAACGATGTTTTACCAACTCCAGGAGGGCCGTACAAACAAAGGATCGGCGCTTTCATATCGTTTTTCAATTTCAACACTGCCAAATGTTCCAACATACGTTCTTTTACTTTTTCAAGTCCGTAGTGGTCTTCATCCAACACTTTGTTGGCGTGTTTCAAATCGAAATTGTCTTCGGTATATTCATTCCAAGGCAAGTCGAGTAAAGTCTGGCAGAAAGTGAACTGTACCGAATATTCTCCGGCTGCCGGGTTTAGACGCCCCAGTTTTTCCACCTCGCGATGGAAAAATTCATCCACATCTTTGTTCCACTTTTTCTCTTTCGCCTTCTCTTTTAAAGCATTAATCTCCTGCTCTACCGGATTTCCGCCCAACTCATCCTGAATGGTTTTCATTTGCTGGTTTAACATGAACTCGCGCTGCTGCTTGTCCATGTCGGTTTTCACCTTTTTCTGGATATCCTGTTTCAGCTCCAGCATCTGTACTTCTTTCACCAAAAAGCTGATGGCCTGAATGCCACGATCTTTCAAGCTTTCAATCTCCAGCAACTTTTGTTTATCCTCCACGTTAATATCGGTGTTCGAACAAATAAAGTTGATCAGGAAAGTAGAATTCTCGATATTCTTAACAGCAAATGTTGCTTCGGGCGGCACATTGGCCGAGAACTGCGCAACCTTAATCGACAAGTCTTTTAACGAGCCAACAATAGCATTAAACTCATTGTCATCCTTCGAAGTAAGGTCAGTTAATGGTTCAACCGATGCTTTAAAATAGGGCTCTTCATTTACAAATTCATTAATTCTGAAACGACGTTTCCCCTGAATGATCACAGAAGTCGATCCGTCGGGCATTTCCAGCACCTTCATAATTTCGGCCACTGTACCAATTTCATACAAATCGCCTGCTTCGGGTTTGTCAACCGTATAATCTTTTTGCGCTACGGTACCCAACAATTTGCTTCCCTGGTTTACATCGCGAATCAACTTTAAAGAGCGCTCGCGTCCAACGGTAATTGGTAAAACAACACCGGGAAATAAAACCGTATTTCGTAATGGTAGAATTGGAAGAACTGATGGAACCTCTATATTTTTTAAATCCTTATCATCGCCGTCGGCAATTATCGGAAGAAAATCAGATTCGTCGTCCATCATTCCTGAACCAAACATTGTTTGAAAACTTGTATTTTTATATTTACCCATGTTTCTATTTTATAATAATGACATTCTGTCGTTAAACAGACAGAACAGGCAAAACATTGCCGGTTTTATGTGCAGGGAGTAATAAAGCAATAGCCATGCCATTTAACCAGACTGAAAAGATTGTCGGTTTGTTCACCAAAATTCGTGAAATTAACCGACAAAATTGCACCAACCCATCTCAAAAAAGAGACAAGTATGAATGATTGGAAATAAAAAAAGCATTCATCGGTTCGATGAATGCTTTTCTCTATATCTGTACGAAATATTATTTCTTTCTGTTCTCCATGTGTTTTCCGTAACGGCTCATGAATTTATCAACACGACCTGCAGTATCCACAAGTTTGGTTTTACCTGTGTAAAATGGATGAGAAGTGTTTGAAATTTCCAGTTTGTAAACCGGGTATTCAACACCGTCGATAGTCTCAGTCTCTTTTGTATCAACAGTAGAGCGGGTAATAAAAGTATGTCCGTTCGACATGTCTTTAAACGCTACCAATCTGTATTCCGTTGGATGAATGTCTTTTTTCATTTTTGCTTTATTTTTTGTTGAATGGTTACACTCTGGCTGTGCAATCCATTCGAAAATTTATACTCTTAATCTAATTTCGGGCTGCAAAGATATATATTGTTTGCAACTTTCCAAAAACTTATACTATTTATTTGCTTATTAAACAAGTTGTTAATCCTAACTGATCATTGGTGCTTTTGTCACCTTTTTACTCCGGTCGAACAGATACCGCATGGTGTAATGCGTTTTGGCCTTTTTGGCACCTGTAGCCTCGTAAATTGCTATAATTTTCGGGTTAAAATCGCCTGCCCACGACAACTCAACTTCGGAGTAGTGCCGGTGCGATTTCTTTTTCATTATTTGTTCCTGGTGCCAGAAAATTCCGGATTCGATTCCTGCCCTCTGGTATTTTGGATCAACCCCCATCAAAAAGATCCGGGTACGGTTTATCACCTTTTTCTTTTTGTAGTAGAAAAATTTCAGAATACCCGGCAAATCCAGTTTTCCATTTAGTTTTAACAGAATCTGATTAATATCCGGAATCATCACAAACATGGCAATCGGCTTATCCTCAGCGTAAGCAAACCAAATCATCTCGGGGTCGAGAATTGCTTTCGATTCAGTCAGGAAATCATACAGATCGTCCGGATCGAGCGGTTTGTAATGCTCATGAAACGACCAGGCTGCATCATATACTGTACAGAAATCATCAATAAACTTATCGGCTTGTTTAAAATCAAAATGTTTGAATTGATATTGTGGCTTTTTAGCCACCCAGCCGGCAATTTTCCAGAAACGCTCGGGAAACGGTACCGTGTAATCAAGGTGGAAACAATACTGCTCGAAATAAACTTCGAAACCAAAACCACGAAACAATTTTTCGTAGTACTTTGGGTTATAAGGCATACCAAAACCCTGCGGCATAAAACCGTCAACCAGCAAACCCCAGTTTACGTAGTTCTCTCCAAAATTAATCGGGCCGTCCATGGCTTCCATACCATTTTCTTTGTTCCAATCGGCAGCCGCTTTAAAAAGTTTATTGGCTGCTTCCTGATCGTCGATGCACTCAAAAAAACCACAGCCACCGGTTGGCTGCTCGTAGGTTTTTGCCAGGTTGAAGTTGATAAATGCAGCAATCCGGCCAATCAACTTGCCGTTGTCGTCAATCAAAATCCAACGAATAGCTTTCCCATTCCGAAAAGTTTTGTTCTTTTTCGGATCAAAAATTCCCTCAACCATTCCCAGCAAAGGAGCGGCCCAGTTAGGATCATTTTTGTAAATGATGTGCGGTACCTGGTGAAACTGTTTCTTTGTCTTTTTGTCAACGACTTCTAGTAGCTGCATCTCTCAAATTTGTCGCAATAATAGTTTAAAAAAAACAATAAGCGCCAAATTTATTCAATAATCGGTGCTCGTACAAATTCTTTCTCCCGGTCGAACAAATAGCGCAGTGTACAGTGAGTTTGTGTGCGGTTGGCACCAAACGATTTAAACATGGCATTCATCTTGGGATTAAAGTCCCCTATCCAGCTCATTTCCATATCGTCGTACCATTTTTTTCGTAGCATTACTTTTTTCAGATGATGGAAAATTGCCGATTCAATTCCTTTTCCCTGGTAGCCAGGAACCACACCCAGAACAATTACCCTGCAACGTGTCATCGTTTTTCGTTTTTTGAGATACAGCAATCTTAAACCTTGCCATAAACTCAGCTTGCCGGTTTTTAATTTTTGTAGAATCTGGTTTAAGTCAGGTATCTGCATAAAAAAGGCAATGGGCTTCCCGTTGTGGTAGGCATACCAAATAAATTCCTCATCGAGAATAATTTTCGCACCCGACAAAAGATCTTTCAATAACTGATATTTTAACGGTTTATAATTACCATGATTTCCCCAGGCCTTTTGATGAATTTCAATAAAATCCCGGATGTACTTATCCTGACTTTTCATGGAAAAATGCTCAAAAGAATAACCCGGTTTTTTCGCCACCCATTCTGCAATTTTCCAAAACCTATCGGGCAAGTCGGGATTTGTTATATCCAACGAGTAGCTGTATTGTTCGTAATAGGTTTTAAAACCGTAGACGGCAAATAAATCGTTGTAATACGGCGGGTTATAGTTCATCCCAAACGTTTGTGGCCGAAATCCTTCTTTTAATATTCCCCAGAAGAAGAAATTCTCATCGAAATTTACCGGGCCATCCATAGCTTCCATCCCCTTCTCTTTCAACCAGTCACGTGCCGTATCAAACAGTTTAAATGCTGCTTTTTCATCATTTTCGCACTCGAAAAAACCACAACATCCGGTGGGCTGATCGTAACCCGAAGAATAATCATCATCGTAAAATGCGGCAATCCGGCCAACTAATTTTCCATCCTTTTTTAGTACCCAACGCCGCGCATCGCCTTTTTTGAAACGGCCATTTTTTCCCGGATCAAAAGTATTTTCGATCAGCATCCGAAGTTGGGGTATCCAATTGGGATCATCTTTGTAAATTAATTCCGGTACTTTATGAAAATCATCGACCAGGTTTTTACCGGTAACCTGAATAACCTCCATCCTTTCTGGTTTATGGTTGAACAATATTCGAAAATAATATTTCGCAGTTAAAAATGAAAAGAGGACTTATCCTTTCATTCAGAATAAGTCCTCTTTTAAAATTGAATTAAGGTATTCTATATTTTACAATAGTATTAATCGCGGCTGGCCACTTTCGATAGCAGACGCAGAATTTCAAGATATAACCAGACGAGTGTTACCATTAGTCCAAAAGCTCCGTACCACTCCATATATTTGGGAGCACCCGATTCTGCAGCCCGCTCGATAAATGAGAAGTCAAGCACCAGATTTAATGCTACAATGGCAACAACAAACAGGCTAATTCCGATACTGAGATTTGAATTGCCGTATAAAAACGACATTTCGGCACCAAACATTCCGGCAATAAAACTGACAAAATAAACCAGCGCAATACCAGCTGTAGCAGCCACAACGCCCATCATAAATTTTTGTGTCACCTTAATAATTCCCGAGCGATACAAAAACAACATTACCATAAATACCGCAAAAGTTAGCATTACTGCTCTTAATACCAATCCTTGCTGAGGATACATACTCTCGAATACCGCTGAAATTCCACCAAGGAACAATCCTTCGAAAACGGCATAAATTGGTGCCGAAATACCCGAACTCTGCGGGCGAAATACAGTTACTAAAACGGTAATAAAACCACCAATTCCGCCAATTGCAAGCCACGGCCCCACTGCCGCTAAACCGGCTTCGGGATTTGTAGCAACAGCTTCAAAAAATTTATTCCAGGTAAATACCGCACCAGCAATTACCAACAACAACATTAAGGCTGTTTTATTTACAGTTCCGTTTACAGTCATTACATCCGACTGCGCTGTATAATCTCTGCTAAAAGTTTTTTCTTTTAAAACAGGATTTGAAGATTTTGAAAGATTCATCATTTTATTCCTATTATACGTTCAATGCCCAGTTTTCTATTCTTCTGAGTCGCGACAATAATAACAAAGAACCTGCCACGAAGTTTCGGTATGACAGCTTTGCAGTTAAAGAAAGTTAATTGTCACAGTTGTGAAATACGAGTATCAAGTTTAAAGTATCGAGGATCTAATATCAAGAATCTAGTATCCAGAAAGCTATTCCTTAAATTGTTCCTGAAAATACTCGCTGGTTAATTCCTCAAATAAACTCTCGCCAAGCTTCACCGCATTTTCCGATTCACTTAGCTGAAATTCTTTTGCCAGCTCAACACACTGTTCGTTCATCATCTTCGAGCGGCTTCCCATCCCAACTACCGAACGATAGATTGGTGTATATAATTTTTTGTCTTTTGCCAATGTTGTCAACTCCTCAAAAAAGGGTTCGAACATTTCGTCGATGGCTTTTTTGTCAGTTATTGCCAGTCGTCCAATCAGGTGAACTCCGGTAAAACGTACCAGGTGTTTTTTTCCGCGGCACCACTCTAGCGCTTTTACAAAAGCAAATTTACTTTTCACCCATAAATTGGTTGAAGCTTGTTCAGCAATCTCAATATTCCCGAAACTTTTTGTCCAGAAATCCATCTGTTCTTCGGTCACTTCTTCCGGCTCATCAATCAGTGTTGCCAGAATCATGGTTTCGCGCCACTGTTTGTTCCAAAGTTTTAGCGCCAGCAAATGATCGGCATCGTACGACCGGGCAATTTCGCGTAAATCGAGCAACGACACACCCCAACTCATTTTGTACGAAATTCCGCGTTCATTCATTGCTGCCGCAACTTCTCCACTTTGCCGAAGTCGGATCACTTTTATCAGCTGCTGAAATTTCTTTTCCGTTTCCTGGTTATCGAGAATAAAATCCATTATTGCTATTTCCCATTTTACTATTCAACGAACAAAAATATAAAAAGCACCAGTATTTCTTCGTTTTCAAGAAAAAGCTTAATCAAAGCAATTATTTTTATGATATTTACATAAAATAAAACACCGTGTTTTAGTGCATGAACTTCTCCTGCTATTTCAGAAATATTATCCGCCGATTTAACCATAGTGAGTTTTATAAAAACATTGCTTCACTGTTCACCGGAATGGTGCTGGCCCGTGCTGTTCCGTTTGCTTTTGCGCTGGCAATTGCACGTTTGTATGCACCCGAACAGTTTGGCGATTTTGTACTTTACCTTACAATAGCGTCGGTGCTTTCGATCATATCAACCGGCAAATACGAGAAAGCAATTATCCTGGTTGAAACATCAGAAGAACGAAAATTGATTGGGAGTTTTGCCCAGAAAATAAATGCCGCTGTTAACTTAATTGCACTGGTAATAGTTGGCACAATTATCGTGGTTTGGCAACCCGAAAAAGGTCAAAAACTGCATTTGTTACTTGTTCCGTTTTACGCTTACTTTTTTAGTGCCATTCAATTGATCCGAAATATCTACATCAGCAAAAAGCAGTTTAACCGGCTTTCGGTGTTAGAAATTACAAGAGCGATTTTAACCGGTGTTTTGCAATGCGCATTTTTTCTGTTTCCATCAACAGGATTGCTTTTAGGAGCAGTAATCGCGCAACTTTTTACCTTTTTTGTTTTCTCTTTTCGGGTTGATGAAGCCAGTTTATTTCGACTTGGAAAATTTACCGATGAAGAAAAAAAGCTGGCTCAGCGTTACATTAAATTTCCGAAATTTTCCATCCTTTCAGAGGAGATGAATTTTGTAAGCAGTCAACTGCCGGTCTTTCTTTTCAAACCGTTTTTTGGAGACAAAATGCTGGGACTGTATTCTTTTTCGCACCGCTACATCAGCGTGCCGGTTCAGTTACTGAGCATTTCTATTTCCAGTGTTTATATCCAAAATGCAAAAACACTCGAACAAACACCGACCAAATTAAAAGAACTCACCTACTCCCTTTTCAGAAAGCAAGTTCTGCTTGGCTTGATTCCTTTTGCGATACTTGGCTTTTGGGGTCAACAACTATTCACCGTTTTCTTTGGTGCTGAATGGGCTTTTTCAGGTTACCTGGCCCAGTTTATTTCGCCCTGGCTCTATTTTGTAATGCTGGGCTCGCCGCTTTCAGCAATCCTGATTGTTAAGGAAAAACAAAACGTATCGATGTGGTACAATATATTTTTGCTCATTGCCCGAATTGCCAGTTTGCTGGTTGGAGGATTAATCCTGAAAGATGTTGTTGCCACTGTGATTTTGTATAGCCTGTCGGGCGTGGTATTTTTTGCGTTTTTAACGATTTATTCTTTGTTTTTGGCAGGCGTAAATCTGAAAAAGGCAGGAATCTACTTTTTTAAAATGATACTTTTGATCGTTCCAATAGCACTGCTTAAAATTTGGTTGTAAGAATGTTGTATCTCAAAAAATATAAATGGTCGACAAAAAAGAATGTCAGTGTCACCGGCTTTATCTGGTTGGGTGAAGAATATTTCTGCGGACAAGATTTTGTAGCGCAAACACAAAAACACGCTGCTGATTTCGATCAATTTAAAGATTTTGTTTCGCGCCTAAACGGACAATTCTCCATCGTTGTACAAAATGAAAAAGAAACATGGGCTACATGTTGTCATACCTGGAGTTTCCCGCTTTTCTATAAAATTGACAATGGGAGTTTTTCCATCAGCGACCAACCCGAGAAACTGCAGCAAACAAATGCAGACAAAGAAATTGACGCATTTGCATCCTCGTATTTTTTGCAGTTTGGCGTAACACCTTTTCAGCAGACTTTAAATAAAAATATTGCACAAATTCAACCGGGTGAGATTATTCGCTTCAAAAATAATTCGGAGAAAGTAGCTTTTGATTTTAGTTTTCAACTTCATCAGAAACAAAGCGAAAAACAAACTCCTGAAAACATCGCAACTCATTTCCGAACCGTTTTTGAAAAATACTACGAGCAGCTTAAAGACAAACAAATATTATTGCCGCTTACCCGTGGCTACGACTCACGTTTACTGGCTTGTCTGCTGGCAGAGTTCGGGCACAAAAATGTTCTATGTGCCACTTGGGGAAGAAAAAATAATAGCGAAAAACAAACTGCCCAAAAAGCTGCTGATAAACTGGGATTTCAGTACCGATTTATTGAATACAACGAAGACCTGATAAATAATTTTAAAAGTACCCCGACATTCATCGACTATGCAAATTACTCGGGACACTACTCGTCGATGCCGTATTTGCAGGATTATTTTGCGATAAAGTTTTTAAGAGCAAAGAAACTCATCAACGAAAATACGGTTGCTCTCCCCGGTCATCCCGGCGACTTTTTAAGAGGTGCACACCTTAACAATTCAATACTCGATCTTAAAACATCAGAATTAGGATCTGCTCTAATAAAAACATTGGGCACTTCCCTTCCGGCAAAACCTGCTTTTAAAGCAGCCTTGCAAGAATACCTGGAAGAAAATCGTTATAAACATAAAAGCATTTCTCCAGCTGAAGCCTACGAAATCTGGGATCTACAAGAACGTCAATGCAAATTTATCAGCAACTCCAACCAGGTTTATTCCTTTTTCGGAGTTGATGTTTTAATGCCGCTTTTCGACAAGCAAAGTCTTCAGTTTTTTGCCGGAATTGATGCCCGAAACAAAAACAGGGAACAACTTTATAATAAAACTCTTGAAAAACATTTTTTAAAAAAACACGGGATAGATTTTGATTTGAAGCAGATTTTGAATCAGGGAAACTCAAGATTTCAAGGACAAAAAAACCGGCTGATAAAAGCAGCTCCTCATCAATTAAAAACCTTGTACTACCCGATGAACGACGGAATATTTTACCGCGAAATAACCTACCAACTGCGGCAAAATATAAAAATGAAACATCCGGTTAAACCACATTCGTTTAATGCCTACATCGTTCAGTGGTATTTACATTTTCTGGTTTCTCTGTCTAAATAACAAACTATTCAGTTCATCCCAAATTTGGTTATATTTGTTAAAAACGAAAGAAAATGATTCAACTTAAAGGCTGGACACGCAATACACTTTTTATTGTAGGACTTCTTTTTATCATTTTTCTGTTGTGGTATTTTAGTGCCATTGTTACCTACATTCTTATTTCGGTGGTGTTATCGTTTATTGGCCGCCCGCTTACCCGCTGGCTGCTAAAAATAAAATACAAACGTTTTAAAATCCCCGAAGGTCTGGCTGCTTTTGCAACTCTTGTAAGTTTATGGATTGTTTTTATTTCTTTTTTCAGGTTCATCATTCCATTATTAATTAGCGAGGTAGAAACACTGTCGCAAATTGATTTTACGCTCGTTCTCGATTCAATTGAAGAACCGTTGCTGAATCTCATGCACTTTTTCAGTAAAAACACCGTGAGTATAGAATCGAAGAATTTTATGGATATTGTTACAGAAAGTCTGGGGGCTGAAATTGATTTTTCGCAGGTATCGAATTGGTTCGGACTGGTTGCCGGAACAGTTGGAGAATTACTGATCGGCTTCTTCTCCGTTTCTTTTATCACCTTTTTCTTCCTAAAAGAAGAAACCATGTTTCGCGCCTTTATTATCTTGTTAGTTCCTACTCATTTAGAAGAAAAAGTTACCCATATTCTCAATTCTATTTCCTACTTATTACGGCGTTATTTTATCGGATTACTATTAGAAGTTTTTATGGTTATGTTACTCGATACCATTGGCCTCACCATTGTGGGCATCGAATTCAACCACGCAGTTGTAATAGGATTGTTCTGCGGAATGTTCAATGTTATTCCATATCTCGGCCCGTGGATGGGGGCAGCACTCGGTTTGCTAATCGGGGCAGCTTTACATATTAATCTCGATTTTATGAATGAGGTTTTACCCACTTTAGGATGGATGACCTTGGTATTTCTTTCCGTTCAGATAATCGACAATGTTCTTTTTCAGCCACTTATTTATTCCAGCAGCGTAAAAGCACACCCGCTTGAAATTTTCCTCGTAATTATAGCTGCCGGAAGTATGGCCGGAATTATCGGAATGATCCTGGCTATTCCGGTATACACTATTATTAGGGTAATTGCCGCCGAGTTTTTTGAGAATATGAAACTGGTAAAAAAGCTTACCGAACACCTCGAAAAAGAAAAAACTTAAGGCTGAAAAAAACGCAGCCAATCGATATTAGAAACCGAAAAATCATTTCTCATAAAAGTAACCAATCATATTCCCCAAACATTATCAGTTATTTAACGTAAATAATCTAGTTCTTTTAGAACCTTAAGGTCTTTTTATTGTTAATAGATTAAGTCTAAACAAAAAGGCCTTTATTTTAATACTAAACTTAACAGAATGAGAGAACACTTCTTTTGGGGAGGTTTCATGAAAAAAACGCAAATTTTCATATCCCTGTTCGCATTTGTTACCTGTATTTTGCTATCCGATAATTTGTATGCCGATTCTTCCGAATCTGTTGTAACCGATGGTCATTCGCACGAAGATGTTAAACGTGGTGAACGGTTTTTCAAAGGTTTACTACCCTTCAATCGTGAGTATTCGTCGTGCGTTTCCTGCCATAATCTGAACCGGGTCGACACATTGAACTGGAATCCTTCAGCAATGGATATTGCAATAAAATATGTGGACAAGGATTTTGAATCTTTTCAAGCTTCGGTGATGAATCCGGTTGGCGTAAAAATGGAAGCTTCGCACGTTAATTTCGATATTGAAGAAGAAGATCTTAAAACAGTAAAAATTTATTTAGATAATTTAGCGAACACCGGAGTTCCTCCGGCAAAACCAACACATTACAATCTTATTCTGTTCCTGTTTTTAGGATTACTGATTACATGGGCAATTGTTGAACTGATCTTTATCCGAAAAATTAAACTGAAATTTATTCCTCTGATAATATTATTGGGTGCTTTTGGCTGGCAGGTAAAAATGATTGTTACCGATGCTATTAAATTGGGTAGACAAGAAAACTATGCACCCGATCAACCCATAAAATTCTCGCATAAAGTACATGCCGGCGAAAACGGGATTGATTGTATGTATTGCCATACAACGGTAGAGCAAAGTAAATCGGCGGGTATTCCGGCCACGAACCTTTGTATGAACTGCCATATTCTGATTCGTGAAGGAACAAACAGCGGCAAATTTGAGATTTCGAAAGTGATTGATGCCGCAGAAAACGGGAACTCAATCGAGTGGAAACGAATTCACAACCTGCCCGATCATGTTTTTTTCAGTCATGCAGTGCACGTTGGTTCGGGGAAACTCGACTGTATGCAATGCCATGGTCCGGTTGAAGAAATGGATATTATGCAGCAACACAGCGACCTTTCGATGGGTTGGTGTGTAAACTGCCACCGCGATACCGAAGTTGACTTTGGCAATAATGGCTATTACGAACATTACGTGAAATTGCATGAAGAATTAAAATCCGGAGCTATCGACTTGGTAAAAGCAGTTGATATTGGCGCCAATGATTGTATGCGTTGCCACTACTAATCATTCAAGTTTAAAGCAGAATCAAACAACTATGACAAAATATTGGAGAAGTTTAGACGAGTTAAATAATCCGGCGGAGTTTAAACAAAACGAGATTAAACTGGAGTTGGATGCCAAACGCGCCGTAATAAAAAAAGCTTCCGGCTCATCACGTCGCGATTTTCTGAAGGCTTTTGGATTTAGTGTGGCAACCGCAGCGGTTGTTGCCAGCTGTAAACGGCCGGTCGACAAAGCCATTCCTTACCTGATTAAACCTGAGGAGGTGACTCCCGGAATGGCCAACTACTATGCCTCCAGTTATTTTGAAGCCAACGAATATTGCAGTGTTCTAGTGAAAGCGCGTGATGGCCGCCCCATAAAAATTGAGGGAAACGATCTGTCTCCAGTTTCGCAAAAAGGAACTTCTGCGCGGGTTCAGGCTTCGGTTCTTGATTTGTATGATGACGCACGATTTAAAACACCACTAAAAAGAGGCGATGCAACCAACTGGGAAGACGTAGACAGCTATATCATAAGAAAACTGGAGCAGCTAAATAACGACAATAAAAAAGTTATTTTGCTCACATCAAGCATAATTTCGCCAACAACGAAGAAAGTAATTGCCAGCTTTCAGGAAAAGTATCCAAACGTTGAGTGGGTAAAATACGATGCCGTTTCGACAAGTGGAATTTTGGAAGCCAACCAACAAAGTTTTGGTTCGGCGCTGATTCCTGATTATCGCTTCGAGCAGGCAAAAGTAGTTGCAAGTTTTAGCGCCGACTTTTTAGGCACCTGGCTTTCGTCAACAGAATATACAAAAGGTTATGCCGCCGGAAGAAAAGTGCTGGATAAAGGCGATGAAATGAGTCGCCATTATCAGTTCGAATCGGGAATGACGTTGACAGGTTCGAATGCCGACGTTCGCGTTCCTATAAAACCATCAGAGGAAAAGACGATTTTAACAGCACTGTATTATCAATTAATGCAGGCAAAAGGAAAAATGACCATTGCTGCTCCAGGCAGTCCGGTTGATGTAACAGGATTGGCAGAAGACCTGCTGGCCTACGAAGGCAAGTCGCTTGTGGTTTCGGGAAGTAACGATGTAAATATCCAGCTGATCGTAAATGCAATCAACAATCTGCTGGGAAATTACGGATCAACGATATTATTGCACAGACCATTAAATACGCATCAGGCAATAGATGGCGATTTTGAAAAAGTTTTTGCCGAATTAAAAAATAAAGAAATTGCCGGGGTACTTTGCTGGGGCGTAAACCCGGTTTACAATCACCCAAAAGGACAAGAATTAAAAGAATTGATAGCAGGTGCTGAGTTATCGGTTTCATTTTCCGACAGAAAAGACGAAACAACAGCTGCTTGCCATTGGGTGTGTCCTGCACCGCATTACCTTGAAGCATGGAACGATGCTGAGCCGAAAAAAGGACTTTTCAGCCTGTCGCAACCTACTATTTCAAAACTGTTCGATAGTCGACAGGTGCAGGAAACGTTGCTAAAATGGGCCGGCGAAAAGCAGCCTAACTACTACGAAATTTTAAAAGCAAACTGGGAAGAGAACTTCACCGGTTTGCAATCAAAATACTCCGATTCCCGGTTATTCTGGAATGATGTTTTGCAGAAAGGAGTTTTCGAAACAGAGATAAGTTCTGAAGCACCAGTGTATAGCGAAAATGGATTAGAAAATGCCTTACAATTGGGTGGCGAACAATCTCAGGGTTGGGAAATAGTTTTCTATCAAAGTGTGGCATTAAAAGACGGGAGTTCTGCCAACAATCCGTGGTTACAGGAATTGCCCGATCCCGTTGCAAAGATCAGCTGGGATAACTTTGCTGCAGTGCCGGTTAAATGGGCCGAAGAGAATGGCGTCCAGAACGAATCAGTGATCACCATAAACGGTATAGAAATGCCGGTTTTTGTACAGCCCGGACAAGCACCAGGCACCATTTCGGTAGCATTGGGCTATGGCCGCGAAGTTGCCGGAAAAGTTGGCGACGGTGTTGGAAAAAATATGTACGCACTTACATCGATTCAAAACAATGCCAAACAGCTTTGGCTAAGTGGTGCAGATGTGCAGACCACAGAAAAAACTTTCGAGCTTGCTTTATCGCAAACGCACCACTCGATGGAAGGCCGGCCAATCGTTCGTGAAACCAATTTCGACAAATGGCAACTTGATCCGGCTTCGGGAAATGAAATCCGCGAAAAGCATTTGGAACACCACGTTTCGTTGTATCCGGAACAGGAATTTAAAGGGCACCATTGGGCAATGGCAGTTGATTTGGGAAGTTGTGTGGGATGTGGTAACTGTTCCATCTCATGCCAGGCCGAAAACAACGTGCAGGTAATCGGAAAAGAACAGGTGCGCAATCGCCGTATCATGCACTGGATTCGTGTGGATCGTTATTTCTCGAACGATGCAGAAAATCCGGATGTATATCATCAGCCGGTAATGTGTCAGCATTGCGACAATGCCCCGTGCGAAAATGTTTGCCCGGTTTCGGCAACGCCGCACAGTGAGGAAGGCTTAAACCAAATGGCCTACAACCGTTGCGTGGGAACAAAATATTGTGTAAACAACTGCCCATATAAAGTACGTCGTTTTAACTGGTTTCAGTATGTACAAAATCCGGAGTTCGATTACGCATCAAACAGCGATTTGGGACGTATGGTCCTCAATCCTGATGTTACTGTTCGCTCGCGTGGAGTGGTTGAAAAATGCTCTTTCTGCGTTCAACGTATTCAGGAGAAAAAAGCAGAAGCCAAAGTTGCCGGAAGAATGCTGGAAGACGGCGAAGTTCAGCCGGCATGTGTTCAGTCGTGCCCGGCCGATGCGCTGGTATTTGGCGATCTGAACAATGAGAACAGCAAAATCAACAAGCTCTTTAAAAACGAGCGCAATTACCATTTGCTGGAAGAACTGCACACCCTACCTTCGGTAGGATATTTAACTAAAGTAAGAAACAAAAAAGCATAAACGCCTATGTATAATTCAGCCGTAAGGGGAAAGCTAATTGATGGCGAGAAATCGTTTAGCCAGATTTCAAAGCAGATATTAGCGCCCATCCATGACAAAACGCCGCTTTGGTGGTATGCAGCCATGCTGGTGAGTTTAGGCATGTTCGGATTTGGTTTGTATTGCAAATACATTACCGTTTCAACCGGAATTGGTACCTGGGGAGTAAACAACTCGGTAGCCTGGGGTTGGGCCATCATCAACTTTGTTTGGTGGATTGGTATCGGACATGCCGGAACCGCATTTTCCATTTTCCTACTCATTTTGCGGCAGAAATGGAGAACGGCCATTAATCGCGCAGCAGAGGCGATGACCGTTGTTGCCGTTTTCTGTGCCAGCCTTTTCCCGCTGTTGCACATGGGGCGTCCATGGTTGTTTTTCTTTATTTTCCCTTATCCGAATACTCGTGGTCCGCTTTGGGTCAATTTTAACTCACCACTATTCTGGGACTTTGTGGCCATTTCAGCCTATCTACTTATTTCTGCAAGTTTCTGGTATTTTGGAATGGTACCTGATTTTGCAACCATACGCGACACGGCAAAATCGAAAATCAAAAAGGCTGTTTACGGATTCTTTTCTTTCGGATGGACCGGATCGAGCCGTGAGTGGCTTCGCTTCGAAGCGCTGAGCTTTGTATTGGGTGGAATTGCAGCTGTTTTGGTAGTTTCCGTGCACTCGATTGTGGCCACCGACTTTGCTGTTTCGGTGCAGGCCGGATGGCATACCACTATTTTCCCGCCGTACTTTGTAATAGGTGCAATTTTCTCGGGATTTGCCATGGTACTCACCCTGGTAATTACCATGCGTGCCATGTATAAAATGAACGACTTTATTACCGACCGACACGTTGATGCAATTTGCCGGATACTGATATTTATCTCGCTGATTATGGGAACTGCTTATATGACCGAGATTTTTATGGCCTGGTATTCGGCATCTGATTATGAAACGTATATGTTCTTTAAAAACCGTTTGTTCGGCGATTATGCGTTCCAGTTTTGGGCCATGTTTACGGCTAACGCGGTGATTCCACAGTTGTTCTGGTTTAAAGCCGTGCGCAAACGTATGTGGATGGTATTTATCATTTCTATCATCATTAATATTGGTATGTGGTTCGAGCGTTTTAACATTGTTGTTACCACATTGAGCCGCGATTACCTGCCGGCAAACTGGGCCAGCTACTCGCCTACCTATGTTGAAATAGGATTCTTTGTCGGTACACTCGGAATGTTCTTAGCAGGAGTACTGTTGTTCTTCCGCTACATTCCAATGATTGCCATTTCGGAATTAAAAAGTGTGGCAAAATTCGACAAACCAAATAACGGACAACTAAAAGCAAAGAGTCATGAGTAAAAAATACATCCTTGGCGTTTTTGACGACGAAGCAACTTTAGTTGATGCCTTTGAAAAATTAAAAGACAAAGGAGTAATGCCGGTTGAGGTTTACACGCCTTACCCGGTGCACGAAATATTGGAAGGAATGCCCATAAAAACGCGCATTACGCACGCAGCTTTCTTTTACGGATTGTTTGCCGCAATTGGGATTCTCGGATTTCTGACTTATGCCGCAGTTATCGACTGGCCACTGCGCTATGGCGGGAAACCGTTTAATGCTTTCCCATCGTTTATTGTGGTAACAATCGTAGCAACTATTCTTTCCATAACGCTACTCACGCTTTTCACCTTTTCGGCACGGGCAAAGGTTTTTCCCGGTAAAAAGGCAGAGATCTTTCACGAGCGGGCTACCGACGATAAATTCGTTATGGTTTTTGACGAAGCCGGAATTGCAAACGATAGTGAGTCAGTAAAATCGATTCTCACAGAACATGGTAAAATTGAATAACTATGGACTCAATAAAATCAATTAGAAAATATTTTGCACCGTCCTTTAGGGCGGTGATCAAGCAAGGACAGCAACTAATTGAAGCTATGAAAATTGTTATTTTACAAGTTAACAATTTTCATAGCTTCAATATCAGGAGGCCAATTATTGCCCACACCGCCCTAAAGGACGGTGCAAAATTTACCTTTCTACTTTTAACTTTTGCCTTTTCTTCCTGCGATTACAATCGCCGAACCACGGGCTGGCAATATTTCGATGATATGGTTACCTCGCCGGCATACGAGAGCTACACGCCCAACCCAAATTTTGCCGACGGAAAAACAATGCAACCTCCTGTTGCGGGGACAATTCCGCGAAGTACAGTTCCTTACGCTTATGAAAAAACCGATGAAGACCGGGCTTTGGCAGCTGCCACGCTGGTAAACAATTTGGAACCAAACAAAGAGAACCTGCAACGTGGTGAAAAAATGTACGGCATTTACTGTATGCAATGCCACGGCGAAAAAGGCGACGGACAAGGATCGTTATATGTAAGTAAAAAATACACTTACCCGCCAGCAAGTTTACTAAGCGAAAAAATGCTGGCGAATCCTGAAGCTGATATTTACCACGTGATTACTGTGGGCTTTGGGATTATGGGCGAACATGGTTCGATGATTAAACCGGACGACCGCTGGAAGATTGCGATGTATATTAAAAACGAGTTACAGAATTAAAATAACCGGATATGGAAGACCGATTAACACTTTCCAATAAGTTTAAAATGCTCACCTACGCGCTAATAGCCGTTGGTGTAGTTTCGTTTGCACTGGGTTTTGTTTTCGATGCCGAGCGCACCTGGGCAAACTACCTTTTAAACAACTACTATTTTGTGTCGCTGGCCATTGGCGCTGCATTTTTTGCCGCCATCCAGTACATTACGCAATCGGGCTGGTCGGCCATGTTTAAACGTGTGCCCGAAGCCATGGTAGCTTATCTACCGTTTGCTGCGGTATTCTTCCTTATCCTGTATTTTGGTATGCATTCGGTCTTCGAATGGACACATCATGAAGTTGTTTCGCACGACCATATTTTGCAGCACAAATCACCTTATTTGAATGTGCCGTTCTTTTTTGCACGGGTAGTTGTATTTTTTGCTGCATGGATCATTTTGTCGAAAGTATTGCGCAAATTCTCGCTTAAAGAAGACGAAGTTGGAGGAATGCTGTATTTTGAGAAGTCGGAGTTCTATTCTAAAATCTTCATTTTTGTACTGGCACTTTCATTCAGCCTGTTCTCTGTTGATATGCTGATGTCGCTTGAGCCACATTGGTTTAGCACCATGTTTGCCGGAAGAAGTTTTATGGCCGGGGTTCTGCACGCCTCATCAATAATTGCACTGATTGTAATTATAATATCAAAACAAGGGAAATTCCCCTTGCTAAACCATAGTCACCTGCACGATTTTACCCGCTACATTTTTATGTCGAGCATTGTTTGGGGCTACTTCAATTTTGCCGAATTCATGCTCATCTGGTACGGCAACATTCCGGAAGAAACATCGTATTTTGTGCACCGCTGGCATGGCGTATACAAAATCCTGTTCTTTGCTAATATCGTTATCAACTGGGGAATTCCGTTTTTGGTACTGATGCCGCGAAAAAGTTCAAGAAGCAAACTATTTATGGTTCCGGTGATTCTTATACTTATGATCGGACAATACACCGAACTGTATTACATCATTTGGCCGGCAACAGTACACGAAGCTAAATTTGGCTTGCTCGAGATCGGCACTTTCCTGGGTTATACAGGATTATTTTCGTGGGTAGTTGGCACAACACTTACCAAAGCCAGTCTGGTACCCAAAAATCATCCTTATCTGGAAGAAAGTATTCAGCACCACTTCTAATGTGTGAAGACAATTCCTAATGTTGATGGATTCTATTTAGTCTTTTTTGATAAATGTTTTTCTAACTCTTTAAACAAATTATCTTTGGTAATGGGCTTTGTTAAGTACCCAATACAACCCGATTCTATACATTTTTCTTTTTCTTCATTCATAACATGTGCCGTTTGGGCTATTATTTTTGCATCCGGATCAATCTTTAATATTTCCCGGATTGCTTCAAACCCATTTAGCACAGGCATACGCAAGTCCATTAGAACAACGTCTACATCATGGCTATAACGCTCGACTGCTTCCTTGCCATTGTTTGCAAAAATGATTTCTACATTAAATGACTTGAATATCCTTTTAAAATATAGATGAATAATACGTTCATCTTCCGCTATCAGAATTTTTAGGCCATCAAGAACATTAGAGTAGCTATTGTCTGTTTTGAGAGGAGCAGGAGAGCTTTTCTCTTTAAATGGCCTGAGAGGAATATCAAAGTTAAACTCAGAACCTTTACCTAATTTCGAATTAACAGTAATTTTTCCGCCTAGTAATTCAACAATTCCAACACAAATTGCCAAGCCTAAACCTGTTCCTCTATATTCTGCTTTCCCATAGTTAAGTTGTTTAAAACGAACAAAAATTTCAGATTGCTCTTCATTAGCAATCCCAATTCCTTCATCTTTTACAAAAAACTGAATTTTCTGATCTTCTACTGTAAATCCATATGTGATAGTTCCTTTTTTTGAGAATTTTAAAGCATTGTGCAGAAGATTGGAAATAACTTGCTGTAACCGGCCCCCGTCTGTTTCGACAATAAGACTATTATAATTCCGGGGAATAGAAAGTTTAATTTTAATATTGTCTTTTTGTTTTTGTTTTTTGAGATTATTAAAGCTTTCCTCCAGATCGGTGAGCATTTGAACAATATTACACTTGTCGATAGAAATCTTTAATTGATTTGATTCTATACTGGCTACATCTATAATATCATCAATCAGGTTTAATAATTGCTTAGAATTTCCATCAATAATATCTAGAAAATGGTTGCGCTCTTCTTTTGAGATATTGTCATTTTTCAATAGATCAGCAAAACCGATGACGCCATTCATCGGTGTACGTATTTCGTGGCTCATGTTAGCCAAAAAATAGTTTTTATGAATGTTGGCTACCTCTGCCTTCTTTCTGGCATCTATTAATTCTTTTTCAATTCTCTTGCGTTCTGAAATATCTTGCGCTGCCCCCCATAATGCAATTACTACTCCTTCCGGGTCGGTAATTGTTTCTCCTCTTACCCACATCCATCCATGGCTTCCGTCTTTTTTTATAGTTTGAAGCTCAAGCTCATAAGGGACTTCTGTTTTTTTTGTGCTTTCAATTGAAGCATAAAGTCGTCTCCAACTTTCTTCTGTAAATAAATCTTTATGCTTATTGAAGGGAGGCGGCGGCAATTCCGGGTTAAAACCATACATTTGGTATAGCTGTTTAGTCCAGTGTATTTTGTTGGTTTTTAGATCAAGATTCCAACTGCCGGTACGAGTAATATCCTGGACTTTGTTTAATTCCTGTTCTCGGATTAAAAGTTTTCTTGAGTTTTCTTTGAGTTTTGTGATGTCGGCAAATGTAGCGGCAAACTCATCTTCCCCAGGACAAAAAATATGAAGCAGGTAATATTTGTCTCTTAAGGCAGTATAAATTTCAATAAATTGATCCTCTCCGGTCAATGCTGTTTTTGCATACAATTCAAGCCACTTAATGTTGTCTTCTTTTAATTCAGGAATCATTTCAGAACCTAATTTCCCAATAACCTCATTAGCTGTTTTTCCAATTTGTACTTCAAATGCAGGGTTAATATTTATGTACTTAAAATCTAAAGGTGCGTTATTTTTATCTTTAATAAGTTTAGCATGGATAAACCCTTCGTTAAGGTGCTCAAATAACTGCCTATATCGGTATTCAGATGTGGCTAAATCATTTCTTGTTTTCCTAAGTTGATCGATATTAACAAAAGTTATAACTAAGCCATCAATTTTTTTGTCAGAAGTTATGAAAGGGCTAATCCTTAATAAATAATAGTTGCCCTCATTATCCACAATTTCTTTTTCATAGCTAGTAAGTTGGCTAAGTGTTTTATGGGAATTATTGATTATTGACAAGCGAACCTCTTCGTTAAAGTTGGAGGCAAAACTTGAGATTGGCCTTCCGATATCGCTTTCCTGAAGGTTAAAATGCTTTTGTAAAGAGGGCGTAAATTTTCGTATTTTAAAGTCTGCATCAAGAAACAGTGTCCCGATATCAGTGCTGTTTAATAAATTAGTTATATCGTTATTCAGCTGTTGTAGTTCTTTATTTTTTTCCTGAAGTTCAGAATTAACAGTATAAAGCTCTTCGTTAACTGATTGCAGTTCTTCGTTGGTACTTTGCAATTCTTCATTTGAAGCCATCAATTCTTCATTTGATGACTGTAATTCTTCATTACTGGTCTCCAGTTCTTCAATTACATTCTGAAGCCTTGCTTTTACCTCTTTTAGCTCATCTTCGAGATCATCCATTTTTCGTTTTGAGATTTCGTCAATGGGGATATTTTTTAGTTCAACAAGTTTTTCACTATCAATATTTTTATCTTCGCTAAATTGAATTACATAGGTACTGTCCAAACCATCTGTTTCTTCTGGTTTATAGAAACTAATATCAATGGTTTTTGTGTCTCTTTTGGTACCAATAACCACATCCTTTATAATGGTGTTTTTGTTTTCTACTTTTAAACTCCTAATCCCATTTTTTATGATTACCGATATTTCAGGCGAAACAACTTTTAAAAGGTTATTCTGAAAAACTCCCTCATTGTGAATTATTCTTTTGCCGGCATCTCCTTTTATAAAAAGAATGTTAAAATCGTCGTTTATAAAAATGCAAGAGGGACTAAACTTACTGCTGAGGTATTTATAAAAAACAGTATCTGGATTGTCTTTATATCGGAATTCCGGTTTAGAAATAGACTGTATAGGCGTTTTATATGAAATAGTACTTATTCCATCAGTATTGGTTCTGTTTGGAAACTGCTGGTTTTCTGAAATATTTTGATAAATTTTCCATTTTGCATCAATAACCTTAAATAATTTACCAACTTCTCCAAGCGACTCACTGTTTCCAAGAAACAAAAAACCAAATTTGTTTAATGCAAATTGAAAATCGGATAAAACTTTCTGCTGACTTTTACTTTCCAGATAGATCAGTAAATTTCTACACGAAATAAGATCCATCCGAATAAAAGGCGGATCTTTTAATAAATTATGGTTCGAGAATACTATCTTTTCCCTTAGGCGTTTGTTAACCTGGACTTTTTCTCCCGATTTGATAAAGTAAGATTCCAGAAAATGTTTGTAAACCTCGTTGGCAATATTTACATGGTAGCTACCGGTGCTGGCAACATCAAGTGCTTTAGAATCAATATCAGTTGCAAATATTTTAAAATCGAAATTAAGTTTATGAAGCCGGATATACTCGTCGAACAGCATTGCAATAGAATATACTTCTTCGCCAGTAGAACAGCCTGGGACCCAAATACGAACACTATCAGTGTTGGTTTTGTTCTTGCATATTTGCGGAACGATACTATTTCTAAGGATATTGAATGCTTCTACGTCACGGAAGAAACTGGTAACACCAATAAGAAAATCCTGCATCAGGTTATTTCTTTCGTTCGGGTTACTCCTTAATAAGGTAAAATAGTCATAGAGAAACTCTATGTTATTGATATTCATCCTTTTTTCCAGTCTTCGCAGCAACGTGTTCTTTTTATATTTTTTGAAATCGACTCCAAAAAATTTATACAGCTCGTCTAAGATTCTTATGAAAATGACTTCGTTTGAATTATCTTCTTGATTTGCAAGCGTTTGAGAGTCCAGAAGTAATCTCTGATTGATAAAGCGTGAGAGTGTTTCGGCAATCTTGGTCGGTTCTTGTATAAAATCAACAAGGTTGGTAGAAATCGCTGAGTTGGGCATTCCGTCAAATTGGGCCGATTCGGGTGATTGTACAATAATGCTTCCTCCCGCTTCCTTTATTGTTTTTATTCCCCGCGAACCATCTGATCCCGTTCCTGAAAGAATAACACCAATCGACTTGTCTTTATATTCCTCTCCCAGTGTATGGAAAAAGATATCGATTGGAAGGTTTAGATTATGCTTCGGACCTTTTTCCAACAAATATAATTGGCGCCCTTTGATATGTAGATTCTTATTTCGTTGATTTAAATAAATACAGTTTGGTTCTATGGTTTGTTTGTCTTCCGCTGTATAAATCTTCATTCTTGTATGCTTGGCAAGTAACTCTGGCATCAAACTTTTAAAATCAGGAGAAAGGTGCTGAATTACCACGAACGCCATATCAGTATCAGCAGGCATATGATCAAACAATTGCTGAATAGCATCCAAGCCTCCTGCAGATGCACCAATCCCAACAACAAACAAATCTTTTTCTGCAACATTCATAAGAAATATATTTTAATCCTGCAAATTTAAAAATATTTACAACTATTATATATTATGTTAGCAATAGAATTAAAAATAAAATTTGCTCTAACGTAGAAATAGATAGAGTATGAAATAGCAGTATTTAAATTAGTTGATAATTAACTTGTTCTCGTTATTGATTAAGTGCCTGATTCAATACTTTAAAATATATTATGGATGAATTCACCCCAAAAGGAAATCTTTCTTTCTGGTGTTTTCTCCAACTTTTTTTGAAAAAATAAGGTCTTCTGAAAACGATGTTCAAAAGTTGATCAATGAAGAATTATAAAACTCAAAAAGCGTAGACAATTCCAGTTCGTCCCTTAAAAATCCCCATTCGCCGATATTTATTTCAAAAGGCAGCATTTTCAGACTTTCTTTAAGAATTATTAAAACCAAACCTGTAATTTGCACAGTTTGTATCATACTACTCAATTAAAAGCAATATGGAATTATTCGAAGCGCGCAATGTTAACAAGTTTTTTGCCAGTACGCAGGCGTTAACCGATGTTAGCATTTCGGTAAAAGAACAAAGCATTTTTGGCTTGCTTGGCCCAAATGGCGCGGGCAAAACCACCCTCATCCGCATTATTAACCAGATTACTGCCCCCGACAGCGGTGATATTTTTCTGAACGGGAGAAAAATGACCCGCGCAGACATTTCACACATTGGCTACCTGCCCGAAGAACGCGGATTGTACAAAAAAATGAAGATTGGCGAGCAGGCTATTTACCTTGCTCAGCTGAAAGGGATGTCACAACGCGATGCATCGAGAAACCTGAAACAATGGTTCGAGAAATTCGACATCATGCCTTGGTGGAACAAGAAAGTGGAAGAGCTGTCGAAAGGAATGCAGCAAAAAGTACAGTTTATTACCACAGTTGTTCATCAGCCCAAACTGCTGATTTTTGATGAGCCTTTTAGCGGTTTCGACCCGATAAATGCCAACCTGTTGAAAAAGGAAATTCTGAACCTGAAAGCAGAAGGCGCTACCATTATTTTCTCTACCCACAACATGGGATCGGTTGAAGAATTGTGCGACCACATTGCACTGATCAACAAATCGAAAAAGATTGAAGACGGACCAACAGACGAGATCAGGATGAAATACAAAACCAATATTTTCGACATAAAATACCGAGGCGAATTCAGAGATATTGACCTGGCATTGGGAATCGATTACAAAATCATCAGTCACGATGAGTCGGAAAAAGCAAACACCCTGAAAGTACAGTACATGAACGGGGAATCGAATAACGAGCTGTTATCGGCTATTATGCCGGCCGCCGAGATCATGTCGTTCGAGGAGCTGATCCCGAGTATGAACGATGTATTTATTAAAGCCGTTGAGGAGTCGAACAAAAACTAAACCAGCCAACATGAGCAACACATTACTGATATTAAAACAAGAATACCTGAAACGGGTAAAAAAGAAATCGTTTATCATATTAACCATCCTGATGCCGTTTTTAATAGCCGGCGTTTACGGCTTGGTAATTTATTTTTCGATAAAAGACGATACTGAAGAGCGCACCATCGCAGTGTACGATGCCACAAATTTATTTCTTGGCGAATTTAGCGAAGAAGGAACAACCAACTATCATTTTATTCCGAAAGAAGAATATACAACATTAAAAACCAATCTGAAAGGCAGCGGTTACTACGGCGTCCTCTTTATTCCATCAGATATTTACTCGAACAACCAGGCACAACTCTTCTCCGAGAAACAGTTACCCTTTGAGCTTACCGAACAAATTGAGCGCAAACTCAGTCGTTTTATAGAGAATGACAAGCGCCAAAAAGTAATAGCCGACTCCGGCATACCCGATTTGGAAGAACGCCTGAGCAAAACACGCACCAGTGTAAACCTTAGCACACTTAAGGTTTCACAGTCGGGCGAAACAAAGAAAAGTTCGTCAGTAATAGCTTTTATTGTCAGCTACGCGATGGGCCTAATCATCTATTTCTTTGTATTTATGTATGGTGCCATGGTTATGCGCAGTGTGATGGAAGAAAAGAAAAGTCGCATTATCGAGGTGATTATTTCGTCGGTGAAACCCAGTCAGCTGATGGCCGGTAAAATTATCGGAACCGCTTTGGTTGGCCTCACACAGGTTGCAATCTGGCTTGTTTTAGGAGGTATTGGTTTGGTAGTTGTGCAGAGTTTCTTTTTCACGCCCGAATCGGCACAGCAAATGGGACAAAGTATTATGGAATCGCAGGGGCAAGTGAACCCAGCTGCGATGCAGGCTGCTTCGCCTAACCAGGTTACGGAAGTAATGGAAATGATCGGCAACCTGAATCTGCCGCTTATTTTGTTCTCTTTTGTGTTTTATTTCCTTGCAGGTTATTTATTATACAGCGCTTTATTGGGTGCTGTAGGTGCCGCTGTCGACAACGACGAAGATTCGCAGCAAATGGTTTTCCCGGTAACTTTCCCATTGATCCTTTCAATCATGCTGCTCTTCCCCATTGCGAAAAATCCTGAAGGTCCGCTCGCATTTTGGTGTTCTATTATTCCGTTCACTTCGCCGGTAGCCATGATGGCACGTGTACCTTACGATCTGCCAATTTGGGAGCTCTTACTTTCAATGGGACTGCTCGTTCTTACGACCATCGTTTGCATTATGGCAGCCGCCAAAATTTACCGCATCGGCTTGCTCATGTATGGTAAAAAGGTAAATATAAAAGAGCTGATCAAGTGGCTTCGGTACAAAGGCTAGCCACAGAAATAGTCGGTTTTCTTAACAAAGAAGTGAAAAACATGATTTTTTTCATGATTATTATTTAGAATAAATAAAAATTACATATATTGCACCCATTATGAAACGAGCATTAACAATTGTTCCATAAAGAATAATTAAAACAACTGCGAGTTACATACTATACATTTAGAAATAAACACTTTTAATAGTATGAAAAACACCGGTAACAATATGATGATGTGTTGTTGTTTCCTGAAAAACGGGAAAGGTGTTGTAGTATATTAAATTGAACTTGATTGCAAGATTATACAAGGCCTTTCCATGAACGGAAAGGCCTTTTTTTTGTTTAATGAATATTTACCGAGATAACTCAATAATTAAAAACAGATGAAACGAGCATTTAAAATTCTTGATTTCGAAAAAATCATTATAAGCGAGTTCCATCGAATTCCGCTAAAATTTAAAATTATAATGAGATGAAAGCAAAGAACATTTTAGAGACCATTGGCAACACGCCACATGTAAAAATTAACCGCCTCTACCCTGAGGATTACGAAGTTTGGGTGAAAGTTGAAAAAACAAATCCCGGAGGTAGTATAAAAGACCGTATTGCACTGGCGATGGTAGAGGATGCGGAAAAGAAAGGGATCTTAAAAGAAGGTTCGGTCATTATTGAACCTACATCAGGAAATACCGGAATCGGGTTAGCACTGGTAGCAGCCGTAAAAGGTTACCGTTTAATTCTTACTATGCCCGAGTCAATGTCGTTGGAGAGAAGAAGAGCATTGAAAGTATTTGGTGCCGAGCTGGAATTAACGCCAAAAGAAAAAGGGATGAAAGGTGCCATTGCCAAAGCTGAAGAATTGGCCAGCGAACTGGGCAATGCCTGGATACCTCAACAGTTTAATAACCCAGCCAACGTAGCGGTGCATCATAACTTTACGGCACAGGAAATTTTAAAAGACTTCCCTGAAGGTTTTGATTACCTGATTACCGGAGTTGGAACCGGAGGACACATTACCGGAGTTGCTGAAGTTTTAAAAGAGAAATTTCCGAACCTAAAAGTTTTTGCAGTTGAACCGGATTCGAGCCCTGTAATTGGAGGGAAAGATCCCGGTCCACACGGAATTCAGGGAATTGGAGCAGGCTTTATTCCGAAAAACCTGAATACAGAACTACTTGACGGGACAGTGGAAATTAGCAAAGACGAAGCGTTTGAGTACGCCCAAAAAGCAGCACGAGAAGAAGGTTTGTTTGTTGGTATTTCGTCAGGAGCATCGTTGGCAGCCGTTGCCAAAAAGATCAAAGAATTACCAAAAGGATCGCGGATTCTTACATTCTCGTACGACCACGGCGAGCGCTATTTATCAATTGAAGGTTTATATTAGAACTAACTTCAATATACAAGAAGGGGATCATTCGGATGAGTGGTTCCCTTTTTATTTCTATGCTTCTAAGCACCATCAAGCAAATCTATCAAACAAAAGTTTCCAATTGGTTGTTCTTTCTTCGTATCTTATTAAAAACTATTAATGAAAGGATTAACTATGTTTTTTACCGGACTTATTGTTGGAATACTTTTAACCGTAATTCTTTTGATTGTAATATTGCCAAAACAGATGTTTGTGATTAACGAGAGTAAACTGGGTTTTGATGAAACCGTTGCCACTATTGAACAATCGACAAAAGACAATAACTGGAGCATGCCGCATTTATACGATTTGCAGGCAACCATGAAAAAACACGGTTTTGATGTAAAACCGGTGAAAGTATTTTCGTTGTGTAAGCCCGATCATGCTTACCAGATTTTAAGCAGCGATCATGAACGTGTAGTTTCAGCACTAATGCCATGCCGCGTTGCAGTATACGAGCGCAACGGCAAAACATATGTTTCGATGTTGAACTCAGGACTGTTCTCGAGATTTATGGGGAACAAAGTTAAAACCGTTATGGGTGCAGCCAGCGAAGAAAATAAGCAGATTCTGGCTCCCGTTATCAAGTAACTAAACCACTATGCACTGAAAGTACATAGGTTTAAGATTGAATGAAATTCAAAATGAACAAAGCATAGGATATGAGTAGTGAGAGAAGAAAATAGACACGAATAAGATTCTCAATACTCAAATCTATGTACTCAAATCAAAATCCTATAAAATAAAAGTTTATAGAAACTAAAGTAGCTGCAATCAAATTGCAGGGTTTTAACCATTAACTAGAAAATAAAAACTAATAACAATAAAAACTACCATGAAAAAACTATTGTATTTACTCATCCTTGTTGGTTTTGTAGCCTGTAATTCAGGAACACAAAAAAGTACAGAAGTTGCTCAGCCGGAGCAAATTGTTGAATCTACCATTGATATTGGCGGATTACATTGCGATGCCTGTGTAGCCTCGGTAGAAAAGGGTGTAAATTCCCTGAGTGGGATTGAATCGGTAAAAGTGACACTCGCAGATTCAACTGCCATTGTAACATACAATGCATCGGCAGTGTCGATTGATGAAATTGAAAAAAGCATTGAAAAGCGCGGATATACTATAAAAGCCGTGAATTAGGTCCCAGCAACAGTTAAACAACTACTGTTCACAACGTTTTGGTGATAACTAGTCGGGGTTTTCGGCATAATATTTGTCAAAATCCGTACATTGCAGAAAAGCCATAAAAAACAATGAAAGAGAATTTTAAAAACGGAAAACCGGAATTACAAGAAACAGGGCCAGTTTGGAGCGTTAAAGTTGACATTCCAACTGCCGTTTCTGAAGATTCCATCAGGCTTTATAAGAAAGCCCGAAAATTGAAACTGAAAGTAATTTTGAATTAATTAGTCAGACCTTAAAACTCCATATAAAATTAAGAGGCTGACAAAAGGAACTTTTAATGATACAATAAATTTAAATAATATCGTAAACAGCGAAAATCATCACAACCAGCGTCATCAACCTTCAAATCCTCTCTATAATTTTCTCAATCTGTTACCCCTATAATAATAATTAAATACCTTTGGCGTTTTAGAAAAAATGACGATCGCGCATGAAGCGAAAAATTTACCTTTTTATATTCTTTTGTTTTTCGATGTTGGCGGGAAAGGCCCAAATTGGAGGTGAATACACTTACCAATTTCTGGAGCTGACGAACTCGGCACGTATCGCTGCTTTGGGAGGTACTCAAATTGCGATTCTCGATTCCGAAGATCTAAACCTGCCCTACGCTAACCCGGCATTACTTCACGCAGATATGGACAACCGCATTTTGGTGAATTACGTAAATTACCTTGCCGATGTGAATTATGGCTATGCTTCATATGCCAAAACCTACGAGGGAATCGGTAATTTTGCGGTTGGAATGCACTACATCAATTACGGGCAATTTGATGAAGCGACGGAAGGGGGCGAACTTACAGGAGCTACTTTTAAAGCAGCTGAATACGCGCTTAACCTCATTTATTCGAACAGTTACAAACGACTGAATTACGGAATCAACCTAAAACCTATTTTATCGTCATTCGAAACTTACCAATCGTTTGGAATTGCTGCCGACCTAGGTGCCAGTTTTGCCAGCAAAGACAGTTATACAAATGTGGCTCTTGTGGTGCGCAACTTCGGAACGCAAATTTCTACCTACTACGATGGAGCTGATCATGAACGCATTCCACTAAACATCCAGGCAGGAATTAGCAAACGCTTACAGCACGCCCCGCTTATTTTCTCGGCTACTTTGCAGCACCTTAATCACTGGGATCTGGCATCAGGCGATGAAGAAAAAGATTTTAACGGCGAAAACATCCACCAGCGCGAAGAGAGCTTTGCCAAACAAACCATGCGTCACCTGGTGCTGGGAGCAGAAATACTCCCTTCTGAAAATTTTACCTTGCGTATGGGGTATAACTACCAACGTCGACAGGAATTAAAATTTGACAACAAAGCTTCAACTGTCGGATTTTCTGCCGGATTTGGATTAAAAATCAAACGGTTTCATTTTGATTATGCCATTTCACGCTTTCATCTGGCTGGCTCTTCCAATTTGTTTTCAGTGTCGGTTAACCTGAATAACAATTTCTAAAAACAGACAATTGAATCTTAATTAAAATTTCCCCATCTTTGCATCAAATTCCTAAAGAAACATGAACGACAAAAAGATTATCATCGCCATCGATGGCCACTCGTCTTGTGGCAAAAGCACCATGGCCAAGTCGCTTGCACAACGGCTGGGTTACGTTTATATCGATACCGGCGCCATGTACCGTGTGGTAACCTTGGTTGCCCTGCGCAACGGGTGGATCGAGAATAAAGTTCCAGACACGCAAAAGGTTATTAACGGATTGAAAGACATAAAAATCACGTTTAAATGGGATGAAGAAGCCGGGAAAAACACCACTTTCCTGAATGGCGAAAATGTGGAAGATGAGATCCGCCAGTTGGAAGTTTCGGAGAATGTAAGCCCCATAAGTACCATTGCCGAAGTACGCCACGAAATGGTGCACCAGCAACGTGAAAACGGCAAAAACAAAGGTATTGTTATGGATGGTCGCGATATTGGTACAGTGGTTTTCCCCAATGCCGAACTGAAAATATTTATGACAGCTTCGCCCGAAATTCGTGCACAGCGTCGCTACCTCGAACTTACTGAAAAAGGCGACAAAGTAAACTTTGAAGAAATTCTGGCCAATGTTGAGGGGCGCGATAAAATCGATTCAACACGCGCCGTAAGTCCCTTAAAACAGGCCGACGACGCACTTATTCTTGATAATAGTGAACTAACGCGCGAACAACAACTGGACTGGGCCGTTAACAAAGTAAAAGAAATTACTGAAGAAAAATGATTGTTGAGATAGATAGAAGATCGGGATTTTGTTTTGGTGTGATCAACGCGATCAAAGCAGCGGAGGATGAGTTGAAGGAGACGAACCAATTGTATTGTTTGGGCGATATCGTTCACAACGGAATGGAAGTAGAACGCCTCGAGAAAATGGGATTGAAATCTATTTCCAAGGAGGAGTTTTTTACCCTCAGCAATTGTAAAGTATTAATCCGTGCGCATGGCGAACCGCCGGAGACTTACGAATATGCAAAAGCCAACAATGTTGAACTGATTGATGCAACTTGTCCGGTGGTATTAACACTGCAGGAGAAAGTAAAAAGTTCGTATTCCAAACATTCGCAGATCGAAGGTCAAGTGGTTATTTACGGTAAAAAAGGACACGCCGAGATTGAAGGCCTGAACGGGCAAACCAACCATAATGCAATTATTATTGAAAGCATTGCCGATGTGGATAAGATCGACAAAAGCCGTCCGGTTTCGCTGTACTCACAAACCACCAAGCGAATTGAAGACTTCCACGAGATTGCAAGGAAAGTACAAGAAACCACCGCTCCTGGTGTTCCGGTTGAAATAAAAGATACAATTTGCCGACAGGTATCGAACCGCGTTCCAAACCTGAAAAAATTTGCTGAACGTTTTGATATGATTTTGTTTGTTGCCGGTCGGAAAAGCTCAAATGGCCAATACCTTTACACCATTTGCAAAGAAGTAAACGACGATTCGTATTTCATTTCAAATCTCGACGAAATTAAGAAGGAATGGTTTGACGGCGTTAAGTCGGTTGGTATTTGCGGGGCTACATCAACTCCCAACTGGCTAATGGAAGACGTAAAAGAATGGGTACACTCCAACTTCGGTTAAGATTTTTAAGCGCTTTTCATAATTTACAGTACTTTTAGGCAAGCATTTTATTTTTTATGCCTGAACTTTTTGCACAAGTTATATTACCACTGTCGTTGCACGATAGCTTTACCTACAAAGTACCTGCATTGCTGGAGAATGAAATTGCTCCGGGGAAACGGATAATTGTGCAGTTTGGCAAAAAGAAATTGTATGCGGCTCTGGTCATATCGCTTTCGGATAAAAAGCCGGATGACATGGAGATTAAGGAAGTTCAGGAAATCCTTGATAAACATCCCATAATTTTACCGGTAAATTTTAAGTTGTGGCAATGGCTGGCGCAGTATTATTGTTGCACGCTGGGCGACGTATTTCGGGCAGCTCTGCCAACCGGGTTAAAGCTTGAAAGCAAATCGAAACTTTTCTTAACCGGTGTTGACGAGCCGGTGAATCTGAGCCCAAAAGAAGAAATAATCATCCGGCAACTACAGGAAGAAGTTTCGCAACTTTCGGATATTGAGCATAAACTGGGGACAGAATTTTCGTACCAGGCACTGCGCTCGCTGATAGATAAAAAAGTTGTTTATGCAGAAGAAAAGATCAGTAGTAAATACAAACCCAAAACAGAAACTTTTATAAAACTGCACAGCAGTATTACAAGCGAAAAAGTACTTCAGGAAAAGGCCGATTCATTAACGCGCGCTAAAAAACAACTGGACCTGCTTTTTCATTTTTGCACGATTACCAATGCTTTTTCTGATGAGCAGATCAGTGAGATTTCGAAAAAAGAGTTGCTCACCGGCAATGCTTTTTCGCCTAATCTTGTAAAGGAGTTAGTAAAAAAGAAAATTCTTGCTGAACATCAAAAACAGGTGTCGAGGCTGGAGGAGGAAAAGATCGGGCAAGTAAGCATCAATCTGCTGAACAAACACCAGGCAAAAGCTTATGAGGAGATTAAAACCACTTTCGAAACGCAACAGGTTACGCTGATTCATGGAATTACGGCCAGCGGAAAAACGGAGATTTACATTCATCTTATCGATGAGATTATTAAAACCGGGAAACAGGCTTTGTACCTCGTTCCTGAGATAGCGCTTACCACACAAATTGTAAAACGACTAAAAAACGTTTTTGGCAATAAAGTAGGCATTTACCACTCGAAACTGAACAGCCAGGAGAGGGTTGAGATTTGGGAGAAAGTGCTCCAATTTAACGACGATCCTTCAAAAGGTTATCAAGTGGTTTTAGGTGCACGTTCGGCCGTGTTTTTACCGTTCTCAAAACTGGGAATAGTAATTGTTGACGAAGAGCATGAAAATTCGTTTAAACAATTCGATCCGGCACCACGCTACAACGCCCGCGATATGGCTGTAGTTTTGGGCTACCAGAACGATGCAAAAGTACTTTTAGGTTCAGCAACGCCTTCGTTCGAATCGTATTATAATGCGTTAAAAAACAAATACGGGCTGGTAAATTTGATGAAACGCCACTCGGAAATGGAGCTTCCCGAAATTGTTGTAGCCGACATAAAACGCGCCTACAAACGCAAACAAATGCGTTCGTTTTTAACGCCCGAGCTTTTTGAAATGATGGAAACGGCGCTGGAAAAAAACGAGCAGATCATCCTGTTTCAAAACCGGCGTGGTTATTCGCCTTACGTTGAATGTTTTACCTGTGGCGATATTCCTAAATGCCGCAATTGTGATGTTAGTCTAACTTATCACAAATACAAGAGGCGATTAAGTTGCCACTACTGTGGTTTTAGTTACCAGCTTCCCGATAAATGCGACAACTGTGGTTCGCCCGAATTGAAAACACGGGGTTACGGAACTGAAAAAATTGAGGATGAATTGAAATCCTTATTTCGGAATGCACGAATTGCCCGAATGGATTTGGATACTACACAATCGAAAAATGCCTTTGCCAAAATCGTTAAAAACCTCGAGGACCGAAAAACAAATATTCTGATCGGAACACAAATGGTAACCAAAGGATTGGACTTTGAACACGTTAGTGTTGTGGGAATTTTAAATGCCGACAACCTGATCAACTTCCCCGATTTCAGGGCACACGAGCGTGCTTATCAGCTTATTTCGCAGGTAGCAGGCCGCGCCGGACGAAAGCACAAACAAGGGAAAGTGGTTATTCAAACCTCGCAGCCCGACCATCCGCTTATTGAATTGATTCGCGAGCAAAACTATCAGGCCACACTAAAAGAGCAGTTTGAAGAACGTCAGCTGTTTAAATATCCACCCTTTTACAGATTGGTAAAAATTGTGGTAAAACACAAAAATGTTCAAACCGTTGATCGTGCTGCCAACCAACTGGCACAACAACTGAAAAAACACAAACAGTTGGTTGTTATGGGGCCGGAATATCCGCTGATAAGTCGTATTCAACTATGGCACCACAAGGAAATCTGGATAAAGATCGATCGTAAACTCAACCTCGATCTGGTAAAAAAAGAAATCACCGCTGCAGTTAAAGCAGTTAGACATCTTCCTTCTAACAGCAGTTGCGTTTTTAATATCGATGTAGATCCGGCATAATAGTAAATTGTCTTCAAAAGAATAACAAGTTTTGCGTTTTGGCATTTTTCTACCACTGTTTTTCTTAGTTTTGTGGCCATAACACCGTTGTTGTGAACAAAACAGAAGTAAACGAAATATTCAACCGATTTTCAGAAATACGTGCCATCGTAATTGGCGACGCAATGGTAGATGCTTATCTTTGGGGCAAAGTTGATCGCTTATCACCTGAGGCTCCAGTTCCCATTGTATCCGTAAAAACCCGCGAAAACCGTCTTGGCGGTGCGGCAAACGTATCACGAAATATTCAGGAATTAGGAGCTACTCCAATACTTTTTACAGTGGTTGGCAACGATGATAATGGTAAAGAATTTCTAAATCTTTTAGAAAAACGTGACGTTTCTGCCCAAGGGATTTTTATCGATCCTTCACGAAATACAACGGTGAAAAACCGGGTCATTAGTTCAGGAAAACAAATCGTTAGAATTGACGAAGAATCAGTTGATTACATTTCAAACGAAATGGAAAGCAAATTGATCAAAGCCATAACAAAAGAGATCGAAACCAATCCGGTTGACGTGATCGTTTTTGTTGATTATGACAAAGGAGTGATTACTCCAAATTTGTTTAATACCATTAACGAACTGGCACATGATAAAGGTATCCTGACTACTGTTGATCCGAAGAAACGAAACTTTAGAAATTATAAAAATGTATCGCTCTTTAAGCCCAATTTTAAAGAATTTGTTGACGGCACCAGATCCCCTCTTTTGAAAGGCGACCTGGAAAGCCTAAAAAAAGTAGCTGAAACCTTTAAAACTGAGCAACAACTAGAGCTGATATTAATAACACTTTCAGAACTGGGAGTATTTATCAATAACGGCCTTGATGAGCAATATTATCCGGTTGCAATTCGCGATATTGCTGATGTTTCGGGAGCCGGCGACACGGTAATCGGAGTAGCCAGCTTAGCAATGGCAGCAGGACTTCCACCAAAAATAATGGCACTGATGTCGAACCTGGCAGGCGGATTAGTTTGCGAGAAAATAGGAGTAGTTCCGGTTGATCAAATACAGCTGAAAAAAGAGATGAGATCTCAAAAAATTTAAGCGCTTTTCTGTTCAAATCCAAGCGCTTACCAAATTATCCCCCGGCCCGCCCCTAAAATTTCACTTTGGTTATCTGTAAATTGTTAACTTTGAAACCGCTCAAGAATAAAAAAAGACGCTATAAATGGGAAAAATAATTTCGTTAGCAAACCAGAAGGGAGGAGTTGGTAAAACAACCACAACAATTAATCTGGCTGCAAGTCTGGCAGTACTTGAACAAAAAGTCCTGATAATTGATGCCGATCCGCAGGCCAATGCCACATCGGGATTGGGATTTGACCTGAGAAATGTGCAATCGAGCATTTACGAATGTATTGTAAATGAGGTGGAAGCCGACAAAGCTGTTTTACACACCGGAATTGACAACCTCGATTTGATTCCTTCTCACATTGATTTGGTTGGTGCTGAAATTGAAATGCTAAACTTGCCTAACCGCGAAAAAGTGCTAAAATCAGCATTGGAATCGCTCAAAGACAAGTACGATTTTATTTTTATCGACTGTTCTCCATCGTTGGGATTGATTACGGTAAATGCCCTTACTGCGTCTGATTCTGTAATTATTCCTGTTCAGTGCGAATATTTTGCATTGGAAGGACTTGGGAAACTGCTGAATACAATTAAGATTATTCAGAACCGACTGAACCCGGAACTGGAAATTGAAGGTTTCCTGCTCACCATGTACGACGGTCGTTTGAACTTGTCGAACCAGGTTTTGGAAGAAGTAAAACACCACTTCCAGGAAATGGTTTTCGACACCGTAATTCAGCGTAACGTAAAATTAAGTGAAGCACCAAGTTACGGAAAACCCGTAGTACTTTACGATGCAAGCTCGAAAGGAGCAATTAACCACATGAACCTGGCGCGCGAAATTTTACAGCGCAATGCCATGACTAAAATGTCGAAAGACAATGTTGTAATAAATTAAACACTCTTAAGTAAGTATGATGGCAAAAAGGAATGCACTTGGAAGAGGATTAGGCGCACTTATCGACGATGCTGAAAAAATGCAGCAAGGCGCCGGACTGGATGAAATTGAATTAAGCAAGATTGAAGCAAATCCTTTTCAACCCCGCTCGAAATTTGATGAAGAGGCACTGCAGGAACTTTCAGCTTCTATCAAAGAAATTGGGTTGATTCAGCCGATTACCTTACGAAAAGTTAGCGACAATAAATACCAGATCATTGCCGGAGAGCGTCGTTTCAGAGCATCGCAACTGGCAGGATTAAATAAAATACCGGCCTACGTACGCAAGGCCAAAGATGATGGGATGTTGGAAATGGCGCTGGTGGAAAACATTCAGCGCGAAGACCTTGATTCCATTGAAATTGCACTAAGCTACCAACGCCTGATGGATGAGTTGGAATACACACAGGAAGAACTGAGTGGACGTGTGGGTAAAAAACGCTCCACTATTGCCAACTACCTGCGTCTGTTAAAACTTCCGGCCATTGTTCAAAAAGGACTGATCGACAAAGAAATTTCGATGGGTCATGCGCGTGCCATCATTAATATCGATGATGCCGATACGCAGATCATGATCTTCGAGCAGATTATAAAACACGGGCTTTCGGTTCGGAAAGTTGAAGAAGTTGTTCGCGATTTAAATTCAACTGAAGAAAAGATTAGTGATACGAAAAAACCTAAGTTCCCGAACGAGTTTAAGATTGTTAAAACACAGCTCGATAAAATTTTTAGCCGGCGTATCGACTTCTCGATGAACGAGAAAGGAAAAGGAAAAATTACCATTCCTTTTAAATCGGAAGCCGACCTGGAAAGAATTGTTAAAATAATTGAAAATCAAAAATAAACCTTAAGGATCACACAATTACTAAGGGTATTTTCTATTTTTGCGCAAAATTATTAGTGTGATTAAACGCGTTTTTTTTTCTAAAATATTACTTTTTAGCCTGCCATTGTTTTTCAGCATTAATTTGCTGGCACAAACAACTGCACAGGATTCTGCTTTTATTGCAAAGGCAAATGAAGTACCAACAAAGGTTGAGCATTCGCCCAAAAAAGCCACCCTCTATTCTACTTTTCTACCCGGACTTGGCCAGGCGTACAACAAAAAATACTGGAAAATCCCATTGATCTATGCTGGTTTCGGAACAATCGGTTATTTTATTCACTGGAACAACGATAACTACAAAATTATGCGCCAGGCATACAGCGATCTAACCGATGGAAATGATGAAACCCGCTCGTACGAAGATCTTGAAGCTGCACAATATTATGACTTGGACAACCCAACCGATTTCAACAATTTTAAAACCGGGCTCGACAAACAACGAAGTTACTACCGGCGTAATCGCGACCTGCTAATCATCAGTATCGTTGGATTTTACGGACTGAACATCATCGATGCCAGTGTTGATGCACACCTGTACGATTTTGATATTAGTGAAGACTTAACATTTAACTGGCAGCCTACAATGCAATACAAGAATTTCCAATACGTTTATGGTGTAAGTTGTACTTTTACATTTTAAGATGAAACACATCATTATTTATATATTTTCGATTTTATTTTTTACAAATGCGCTTGCGCAGGAAGTTGACACGACACTTACATTAGACGACTTAAAACTTGAAGCTGATACTGTCGGCTTTAATGAATTGGATGTTGACGACATGCTGAATACCGTCTTTTCTGAGAAGATGGATAGTATGATGAGCACGTGGGATATTCAAAACCGTTTTAACTTTGATAATTCGGAAGTTACAACACTTAATTTCCCAAAGAACCTGCCCGATTCAGTTTATATCAACCGACTAAAAGAGATTGAACAGGTTGTTGATCTCTCGTACAACAACGTAGTTAAGAACTACATAAAAATGTACACCGAAAAGCGTCGCGACCTGGTTGAAGTGATGTTGGGATTATCAGCTTACTACTTCCCTATTTTTGAGGAAACACTGGATAAATACGACATGCCGCTGGAAATAAAATACCTGGCAATAATCGAGTCGGCACTAAACCCAACGGCACGCTCACGAGTTGGCGCAAATGGTTTGTGGCAATTTATGTACGGCACTGCCCGCAACATGAAACTGGAGATTACTTCGTTTGTTGACGAGCGCCGCGACCCGATAAAAGCAACCGATGCTGCTGCACGATATCTTACAAAATTGCACGATATATACGGCAACTGGCATTTAGCCATTGCAGCCTACAATTGTGGCCCCGGAAATGTAAACCGGGCAATTCGCCGATCGGGAGGAAAAAGAAATTATTGGGAAATCTACTATCGTTTACCACGCGAAACCAGAGGTTATGTACCGGCATTCATTGCGGCAACTTACACCTTCGAATATTATAAAGAGCACAACCTTGTTCCACAATACCCGGAGATTGAGCTATCTGTCGACACCGTGATGGTGAACGACTACCTGCATTTTGATCAGGTAAGTGCAAAACTCCACATCGAAAAGGAACAATTACGTGCACTTAATCCCATGTATCGCCGCGATGTTATTCCGGCAAAAGCAAGCAAACCATATCCATTGGTTTTACCAAACGATGTAATTCTTGATTTTGTAGATCAGGATACAGCAGTTTTTGCCTACGAGCGAGAGAAATACTTCCCGAACAATACTTTAATGGATCCGACAACCAGCAATAGCAGCTATTTTACTCCCGTTGATATTAAGGGAAAAGCCAAAGTTGTTTACACTGTCAAGGCGGGCGACAACGTTGGATTTATCTCTTCATGGTTTCATGTACGCGCTTCTGATTTACGTTACTGGAACAACATCCGCAGAGATATGATTCGTGTTGGCCAAAAACTGGCAGTTTATGTTCCTGAAAAAGACAAGGAAAAGTATGAGCAGGTTACCACTATGAGTTTTGCTCAGAAACAGGCATCAATCGGAAAAACATCAGCACCAACAACAACGCGTACTTCAAAACCACTTGATCCGAATTTCGAATATTACACCGTGCGCAAAGGCGATACCTTATGGGACATTGCTCAAAAATATGCAGGAATTTCAGCCGATGAAATTATGCGTTTGAATGAGCTGAAAAATGACCGTGGATTGTATATTGGGCAGAAATTAAAAATCAAACGTAAAGGATAATACAAAATCTCGCAACACTCCATTTTTCAACTTGTTTTACATTTTTTGCCATCCGCGAAACCGGAACAGTGATTTGAGATTTTTTTCTTCACCAGTTTTTCAGACGAATCAACTTAACCAAACTTAATAATTCCAAATCCGTGAAAATCCACAAAACCTGCATGATCAGCGTTCCAATTTCTTCCGCATACGTTTTGGCCCATACCACAACCAAAATCCGGTTACACTAAATAACAACAATGCCAAACCGGTAATGCTGGAATACAAAAGCTTTAACACGCCATCGGTGCGAAACCAGTGATCGAGCACTGAACCGTCGTGTATATTTTCAATTAAATCAGACCAGCGGCGTTCAATTTGCAAAACCGCTCCCGTGGCACCGTCTAACTGAACTCCCCAGTAGCCTTCTTCAAACACGAATTTTACCATTCCTTTGTTTTGCCGAACATCTATTTTATCCAGTTCGGGTACTCTTTCAGCAGAAATAGAATCGTGGTAAACATGAAGGGCAATCGAGTGTAAACTGTCGATGGGCAACCATTCGCTCAACTCAGCTGAAGTTCCCTTTTGTGTTTTTGCCAAAATAAGGCCACCACTGTTCTTCTTCCACGTCAATAAAATTCCGGAAACGGATACGAATAAGAAAAAGACAAATAATATAACGCCTGTAATCCGGTGTACTTTTCTGAAATTCCGAATCAGTTTTGCTTGCTTTGCTCTGCTGGTATTTTGGGTCATGCGAATAAATAAATTGTTAGTTGTCCGTAAATCTTTTGGTTTTGTTGGCTATAATTCCGGGGCCAAAAATAATAGAATTCCCTTACTTTTTCCGAAGCGGGATTTGCACATTAAACGACTCGCCCTTTTTGGTTGGGTTGATATCGGTAATGGAACAGGCAGCGTAAAGAACCTGCGGATTACCTTCTTCGTCAATTAACAATTGCGGACGTTCCAGACGGTTTACTTTTATGGTGTCACCCGATTGCAGCACCACTTGCTTTTTCATAAAAAACGGCTCGGCAGGTTTCGTCCATTTTATTCCGTCGATGGATTCAAGAATTGCCAAACCGGGATCTGCTCCGGTTATTTTTCCTGAAAAATCCTTAAAAACTGCATAAAATTTCTGCTGCGTTTTATGATACCAAACATACGGATCTTCTGCCGATGCGATTTTTCCGTCTTCCGTTCTGAAATCGAAAATCAGATCATCAAGCAGTGTAAATGGCCCCGTTGGCGAATCGGAAATCGCAACGCCATGCACACCACGCCAGTTTGGATCGTACAGGTTTCCTTTAAAATACAACAGGTATTCTCGGTCGGATGGACGGTAAGTTACCGAAGGATTCACCACAATAATGTTGTCGGGTTTTGGTTGTGTTCCTGCAGACGAAGGATTGACAATATTGTCATTTTTACCCGGGTTCGTGGCGCTAACAAAGGCTCGTCAGGACGGCTAGAATTACCTTCCATCAAGTCTTCGAAACTATCAAATTCAATTACTGCAATTTTTTGGTTTTGCTGAACACGATTGCGTTTGTTCAGCTTTTCACCGGGCGATCCCACGGGCTGAACGCCGGGATCCTTCGAGCCAATATAATCCAGATAATATTTTCCATTGAACTTTTTCAGATGCGGATTCGACACCATTTGAGCGTCCCAGGCCGCACTGTCACCTTCCAACGCATGCCACGCAATACAATCTTTTTAAACTCAAAATTGTGGTCTGGATAATCAGAAACAGCATAAGCCAGTTTCGAATCTAACACCCAACCGTTGGTAAATGCCGGTAACGAATCCCACACTCAAAAGTATTATAAATCATGTGGTATTTCCCGTCGTCGCCTTTTAATACGCTGCCGCCCCAAACAAAACGTTCGGGATCATTAAGCACCGAAGGCCCGGTAAGAATACTTCCATTTACCACAGCATCTATCGGCAATGCCTCAACACTAAGGTTTTCGGGGATTTTATGGCTACATCCCGTAAAAGTGAGAAGAAAAATGAACGCGATAAAAACATACAATGCCTTCCCCTGCATTTAATTTGATTTAATAGGTGGGAATTGTAAGATTTATCAAAGAAAACTCATCTAAACACTTGCATTTGCTTCTGGGAGACTATTGAATATTAATCTTTTGCCCCAGCGATTTTACTTCCTGCTCCAACTTATTGCGCTTTTTAATGGCTTTCGACAAGGCCAGCGCATCACGAACAGCCTCTTTATCGTATGTTTCCAGAATAATGTAATAGTACTCGTTACCCAGAAAAACAGCTTTCAGGTTGCGGTCTACATTATTGGCAATAAATTCAATCACACCGTTGTCTTTCCCGTTTCGGTACGAAACCTTTTCCCATTTTGCTTCCATAAAATCACTGCGGTGGTTATCAACCGAGCCAATCGGAATTGTATCGGTTTTAGCATCATCACCGCTATCGTACACCCGAAGTCCGGTGTGATTTAACCAGTTTTCGCCGTGATAATTACTGCTTAAATACAATTCTCCGCGCTCGTCTAAATGAACCTGAATGTACGAACGATCCCACGCTCTTTTGAAAGTCTGCCGCTTGTGAGTGTATTGCGTATATCGGTCAAATTCAGTCTCCTCTTTTACAAATGATTTTTCCAGCTCTGCAACCTTAACTTCAACCGAATCAAGCTCTGCCTCTTTCCTTTGCATTACCTCAAAACGAACTTCCTGCAACAGATTTTTAGCCGCGTTGGCCGAATACATGGCCTCTGGATACAGTTTCGGAATACTGTCTAATTGGCGAATAGCTTCAGCCGTATCGTTTTTCGCCAGCAGGTTTTTCGCCAGATCGATCTTTACACGCGCCTTATCTTCATCCGACGGACCACATGAAACAAAAATTATTAGCACTAAAAGTACCATGTATTGAGCAGAAATCTTCATCTTTAATCTTTTGTACAAAAGTAGCATTTTAAATAGTAACGAAGAAAAGCCGGTTTATTATTATGAACACCAATTCCGTACAGTTTTTTAATGCAAAAAATGAAGAGAAATTTCCCGAAACGAGTGCCATAATAATTGCGGCCTGGCACTTGTCGAATTCTGAAAATATCGGAAAAATCATTCGGCTGGCTCATAATCTTGGAGCTCAGGAAGTGTTGTTTGTACGGGAAACAGAAAATCATCGTGAATCGAAGATTAAAAAGACAGCCGGATTTTCGTACGACCAGATGAAGTGGCGCTTTATCTCCGAAAACGATTTTATTGAACTACTGGGTGCCGGTTTTCAGCTCACCATTGTAGAAACCTGCGACGGAGCCACAAATATTTACCGCGAAAAACTGCCACCAAAAACCATACTGCTTGCCGGAAGCGAATCGCACGGGCTTCCGGAAAACGTTATTAAAATGGCAGATAAAAGTGTCTATATTCCCATGCCCGGAGGGTGTAAATCGTTAAATATTTCTAATGCATTATCGGTTGCAGCATTCGAGTGGTATCGCCAGCAAACCAGTCTCTAACATTTTAGTTTTACTTTGGTCTTATTAACATTCATTTTACTAAGTTGAATTAACCCAATTTAACACTCATAATTATAGATTTTTTCTATCTTTAAATCAAAAATCGACTTACGCCATGGTTACCCTAACCCAATTAGAGTACATAGTTGCCGTTGACACTCATCGTCATTTTGGCAAAGCTGCCGAGGCATGTTTTATTACGCAGCCAACGCTTTCCATGCAAATTAAAAAGCTGGAAGAAGACCTCGAGATTATTATTTTCGACAGAAGTAAACAACCGCTTATTCCTACCGATGTTGGTGTACGAATTATTGAGCAAGCCCGGATAGTTTTAAAACAGGCCGAAGAGATAAACAACATTGTAAAAGACCATAAGAACCAGGTTTCAGGAATGTTACGCATTGGTATTATTCCAACGCTGGCACCTTATTTACTCCCTATTTTTGTTGGAAATTACAAAAAGAAATACCCGAATATTTTCATTAAAGTGGTGGAAGCAACCACCGAAAATATTATCAATCTTTTGCACAAAGACCTTATTGATGTTGGTATTTTAGTAACTCCCCTGCACGAAGAGAAGATACTCGAAAAGCCAATTTTTTACGAGGAAATGTTGATTTATGCCAACAGCGGACACAAGCTGCACAAGCAAAAAGAAATTACAGTTGAAGACATTGCAACACCCGAAATTTGGCTATTGAGCGACGGACACTGTTTCCGCGACCAGGTAATTAACCTGTGTTCGTACCTGGGAACAACCGACAGTGAGTTACCTTTCCATTTCGAAGCCGGGTCGCTGGAAACATTAATGAACATTGTTGACCGCGAAGGAGGAATAACACTTATTCCGGAGTTGGCAAAAGCTACCATGTCGCAAAAAAGAGCCTACAACGTTGAAAATTTCACCAACATAAAACCACTACGTGAAGTTAGTTTGGTTTACTCGCGACATTACGCTAAACATAAATTAATAAATCTGCTTTGGCGCGAAATTAAAGACTCAATTCCGGATGAATTACAGGACGAAAACCGGGGAACAATTGTTGAATGGCGCTAAAATAAGATTTATTATTCGCAGAATATTGATTAGAAATGAATGGGGGGTTCATCCCCTTCTTTTCCCCTTCAAAGGGGAATTCTCACGGTTTCAGCGCAGCAGAATATAGCTATTCCTCCTTTTGAAGGAGGTGGCTGACAAAGGAAGCCGGGGGATGTAATTGACGGGGAAGAATTTCAGAAAAGGACTTTCAGAACAAAGTATTGATTGTTAAATAAAACTTACTTCCGAATTTTTCTTGCGGAATTTATTGCAAAATAAATTTTTTATATATCTTTGCGCCGCAATTCGCGGATGTGGCGGAATTGGTAGACGCGCTAGACTTAGGATCTAGTGTCTTATGACGTGGGGGTTCGAGTCCCTTCATCCGCACTCAAAAAAACCGCCGACCTTGATAAAGATAGGTTGGCGTTTTTTGCATTTTAGGGGTATAAAAAAATTTATCATCATGAATATTAATTTAGAAAACATCGACCAGGTTAATGCGGTAATCAACCTTACAATCGAAAAAACCGACTATGAAAAACAAGTTGCCGATGTTTTAAAAGACTATCGTCAAAAAGCTACAATTCCAGGATTCCGCCCCGGCAAAGTTCCGGCAGGCCTTATCAAAAAGAGATTTGGAACAGCTGTTTTGGTTGAAGAGGTAAATAAATTGATCTCTCAAAACCTATCGAAATACATGATTGATGAAAAACTGCCTGTACTTGGCGAGCCGATGCCAAACGAGGAAAAACAAAAACCAATCGACTGGGAAAAAGATGAGTCGTTTGAGTTTACTTTCGACGTAGCTTTAGCTCCTGAAGTAAAAGTATCGCTCGACAAACGAAGTAAATACACCTATTACAACATTGCCGTTTCTGACGACATGATTCAGCAGCAGGTTGATATGGCATCTTCTCAATTGGGCGAAAATGTTACTGCCGAAGAAGCAAAAGAAGACAGCACTGTTCGCGGTAATTTTGTTCAGCTTGACAATGAAGGCAACGAAGTTGAAGGCGGAATTGCTCCTGAAGGTGTTCTCTTAGCGGTTGACAAAATCAAAGACGAAGAAATTAAAAACGCATTTATCGGCTGCAAAAAAGACGACATTATCGTTTTCAACCCGATAAAAGCTTTCGAAAATAACCACGAAGTTTCGCACATGCTGAACATTAAGCATGAAGAAGCTGACACTTTGGAAAGTGATTTCAGATACACAGTAACTGAAATCCTTCAGTTCCAACAAGCTGAATTGAATGAAGAATTATTCAAAAAAGTTTACGGCGAAGAGACTGAGGTGAAAACGCTTGACGATTTCAAAGCAAAAATTAAAGAAGACCTGTCCAAAAACCTGGTATTCTCATCCGATCATAAATTTGCACTAGACACCCGCGATGCGCTGGTTGAAAAAACTGCTCTGGAAATGCCGGAGGAATTTTTGAAACGTTGGTTAGTGGCTGTAAACAAAGAATTAACACAGGAGCAAATCGAAAACGAATTCCCTGCATTTATTCTTGATTTGAAATGGCAATTGATTAAAGACGAGATTGCAAAAGAAAACGAATTGAAAGTTGAAGCTGACGAAGCTGAAGACTTTGCCAAGCAAATGGCGATGGCACAGTTTCAGCAGTACGGAATCAACAATGCACCAGAGGAGCAGCTGGAATCGTTTGCTAAAATGATGCTTGAAAAACCTGAAGAAAAAGAACGCATCTACAAAAAACTTTTGGAAGACAAAGTTGTAGAAGTAGTGAAAGAAAAAGTTACTATTCAGGAAGAAGAAGTATCGCAGGAAAAATTCAATGAAATGATGCAAGCTGCTCAATAGGCACTGCAATCATCTGAAAATATTTTGCTGAGTGCATCAGCATGAATCTTTTTTATAACTTTGTAAATCGTGATAAACGTATTTACAAAGTTATTTTTTTACAAGCACTTATAAAATGGACAACAACGAATTTAGAAAATACGCAACTAAGCATGCTGGTATCAGCAGCTTAACAATGGACAAATATACATCGGCATACGGCAGTTATATTTCGCCAACAATTATCGAAGAGCGTCAGTTAAACGTAGCATCAATGGATGTGTTTTCGCGTTTAATGATGGACCGTATTATTTTCCTTGGCGTACCAATCGATGATACCGTAGCTAACATTATTCAGGCACAATTGCTGTTCCTCGAGTCAACTGATCCGTCAAAAGACATTCAGATTTATTTTAACTCACCGGGAGGTTCTGTTTATGCCGGTTTAGGCATTTATGATACCATGCAATATATTTCGGCCGATGTTGCAACTATCTGTACAGGTATGGCAGCATCGATGGCAGCTGTGTTGATGACAGCCGGACAGAAAGGAAAACGTTCTGCACTAACACATTCCCGAATAATGATCCACCAACCAATGGGTGGTGCTCAGGGGCAGGCTTCTGATATTGAGATCACGGCACGCGAGATCAAAAAGATTAAGAACGAATTATATACCATTTTAGCTAATCATTCTGGACAAACATTTGATCAGATCGAAAAAGATTCAGATCGCGACTACTGGATGACCGCACAGGAAGCAGTAGACTATGGTATGATTGATGAAATTTTAGTTAGAAATAACAAATAATGTCAAATAAAGAAAAGATGGACAAGTGTTCGTTTTGCGGACGGGAAAAGAAAGAAGTGAATCTTCTGATTGCAGGGATTGACGGACACATTTGCGACCGTTGTGCCGAGCAGGCTCATTCGATTATCCAGGAAGAGGTGAAAACATCAAGCTCTTTCGATTTGGATGACATAAAACTGCTTAAGCCAAAAGAGATCAAGGATTTTCTTGATCAATACGTTATCGGGCAAGATCGCGCCAAACGTGTGCTTTCGGTTTCGGTCTACAATCATTACAAACGACTGACACAAAAAGTCGACGATGACGAGACCGAGATTGAAAAATCGAACATTATTTTGGTTGGCGAAACAGGTACCGGAAAAACGTTGCTGGCACGCACAATTGCTAAAATGTTGCATGTTCCATTTACTATTGTCGATGCAACGGTACTTACCGAAGCCGGTTATGTTGGCGAAGACATTGAGAGTTTGTTAACACGCCTGTTACAAGCTGCCGATTACAATGTTGAAGCTGCCGAGCGCGGAATTGTTTTTGTTGACGAGATTGATAAGATCGCTCGTAAAAGCGATAATCCATCGATAACACGCGACGTTTCAGGCGAAGGCGTTCAGCAAGGTTTGTTAAAACTGCTGGAAGGTTCGGTTGTAAACGTTCCGCCACAGGGAGGACGTAAGCACCCGGAACAAAAACTGATTCCTGTTGATACAAAAAATATATTGTTTGTATGCGGTGGTGCATTTGATGGTATTGAGCGCAAAATTGCCAACCGACTAAATACTAAAGTTATTGGTTACAGCGCAGCAAAAGATGCCGACCGTATTGAGCGCGAAAACCTGCTTCAATATGTGTCGCCACAGGATTTAAAATCTTTTGGCTTGATTCCGGAGATCATCGGTCGTTTACCGGTGCTAACTTACCTGAATCCTTTAGACAAAGAAACGCTGCGCAACATTTTAACCGAGCCAAAAAATTCGGTTATCAAGCAGTACAAAAAGCTGTTTAAGCTGGATGAAATTGAGTTGGAATTTGACGAAGAAGCTTTGGAATACATTGTTGACAAAGCAATTGAGTTTAAACTCGGTGCACGTGGGTTACGTTCGATTTGTGAAAACATTATGAACGATGCCATGTTTGATGCGCCATCAGATGAAATTTCAGAATTGCGCATCACTAAAGAATACGCCGAAAGTCAGATCGATAAATCTGGAATCAGGCGATTAAAAGCAAGCTAAAAATTTCACAGATAAAATAGTAAAGACCGGACTTTTCAGTTCGGTTTTTTTTATGCTGTTAATCCAAATTAGTGTTAATCTTTCTTCAAAAACCTTAAACAGTAGGTTAAGCCTAAGATTTTTTCTATTTTTCCGTGTATTTTTTCGAAAACAAGAAAATGAGCAATTTATCACGCAGAAAATTTATAGGCACAACAGCAACAGGTATTGCTGGTGCCACAATTCTTCCCTCGAATGTTATCGCAGGTTTAGGACATAAAGCTCCCAGCGACAAACTCAATATCGCCGGAATTGGAGTAGGTGGAAAAGGTTTTACTAACCTGAAATTTATGGAGACCGAAAACATCGTTGCGTTATGCGATGTGGATTGGGAGTACGCCGGGCGGAATGCTTTTGAACGCTGGTACCGGGCCAAGCAATACAAAGATTTCAGGGTGATGCTGGAAGAGCAAAAAGATATTGACGCCGTGATGATTGCAACTCCTGATCATACACACGCCCTGCCGGCATTAATGGCCATGCGCGAAGGCAAACACGTTTTTCTGCAAAAACCATTAACGCATTCGGTTTACGAATCGCGGATTATGACCGAAACAGCAGCACGTTATGGCGTTGCCACACAAATGGGTAACCAGGGAAATTCGGCTGACGGAATCCGCCAGATTTGCGAATGGATTTGGGCCGGTACAATTGGCGAAGTTACTCATGTTGACACCTGGACGAACCGCCCGATTTGGCCACAAGGTTTAACACGCCCCGAAAAAGGGAAACGTGTACCCAAAACGCTTGACTGGGATTTGTTTATCGGGCCGGCAAAATTTACCGAATACAACCCTATTTACCACCCATGGAACTGGCGGGGCTGGTGGGATTTTGGCACCGGGGCATTGGGCGATATGGGATGCCATATTCTCGACCCTGTTTTTAAAGCACTGAATTTACAATATCCGAAAACGGTTGAAGGCAGTTCTACACCTTTTAACAACGACTCCGCACCCAATGCAGAGTTTGTTCGCTACGAGTTCGATCGTCGTGATAACCTGCCCAAAGTAGCCATGCCCGAAGTTACGGTGCATTGGTACGACGGTGGTTTTATGCCACCCCGACCCGATGAATTAAAAGACGGCGAACAAATGGGCGACGATGGCGGCGGCTGTGTTTTCTACGGTACCCGCGGAAAGATCATGTGTGGTACTTACGCTGCCAATCCAACGTTGTTGCCAACTTCGGAGATGGCACATTTCCAGGAACCGGATAAAACCATCCGACGTATTTCGAATGCCATGGAAGGCGGCCACGAACAAGACTGGATACGTGCCTGCAAAGAAAGTAAAGACGAACGTGTTGAAGCCTCTTCGAACTTTTCATACGCCGGACCACTGAACGAAATGGTTGTTATGGGAGTGCTGGCCGTTCGTCTGCAAAGCCTTCAGCGTAAACTGGAGTGGGACGGGCCAAATATGCGTTTTACAAATATCAGTCCGTCGGATACCATCCGCGTATTGAAAAAAGACAATTTTGAGGTGATTAACGGCGATCCAACATTTGACAAAGAATACGAAACTTTACCGGCATTAAAAATGGCCGAAGAATGGATCCGACACACTTACCGAAGCGGTTGGGAGCAGATATAACGTCACCCTGAATCTACTTCAGGCTCTGCATAGAAAGATTCTGAAACAAGTTCAGAATGACGCAAATAAAAAGGGACGCCGAATAAACGACGTCCCTTTTTTATTCTTGTGTTTTTATAATCTAAATAAAACCAGCTTCCTGTAATAATGTTTCCATTTCTTTCTGAACTTCTTCAGCGGCAGCACCGGCTTTTTTTGCAAAATCAGTTTCCGACGATGCATAAATAATTCCACGTGATGAATTCACCAACAAACCACATTTGCTGTTCATTCCATTTTTAGCTACTTCCTGCAAGCTTCCTCCTTGTGCCCCAACACCAGGCACTAATAAAAAGTGTTCGGGAACGATCTCGCGAATTTCTTTCAATTTCTCGGCTTTTGTAGCTCCAACCACATACATCAGGTTTTCTGTAGTACCCCAGTTTTGCGACGTTTTCAAAACAGTTTCAAACAGCTTGTCGCCACTTTCTTTGTCTTCAATAAACTGGAAATCGTAAGCTCCTTTATTCGATGTCAGTGCCAAAAGAATCACCCATTTGTCGAGGTAAGTCATAAACGGCTTTACCGAATCTTCACCCATGTAAGGCGCAACAGTTACCGCATCAAAATCCTGCTGATCGAAAAATGCCCGTGCGTATAAATTCGATGTATTACCGATATCGCCGCGTTTAGCGTCGGCAATCACAAAAATTTCAGGGTATCTTGATTTTACATACATCACCGTTTTTTCCAGACTTTCCATTCCTTTTGATCCCAAACTTTCGTAAAACGCCAGGTTGGGTTTGTAGGCCACCGAAAATTCGGCAGTAGCATCAATTATTTCTTTATTGAATGAAAAGATCGGATCTGAAGTATCTTTCAGGTGTTGCGGAATTTTTTGAATATCGGTATCCAAACCTACACACAGAAAACTGCGTTTTTTTTGGATCTGCTCAAATAGTTGCTGTTGATTCATGATAAAAAAGTCGGAAGCCGGAAGACCGAAGTTCGAAGACTCCCATTTTATTGTTTTTAAATTTCTGCTTCTTTCAGTTTTGCGGCGTTTTCTTCGATCATCAGTTTGTCGATAATCTCATCGATTTCGCCGCCAATAATTGCCTGCAGGTTGTACAAAGTAAGGTTGATACGGTGATCTGTCACACGTCCCTGAGGCCAGTTGTACGTACGGATTTTTGCCGAACGGTCTCCGGTAGAAACCATAGTTTTACGTTTCGATGAAATCTCGTCGATGTATTTCTGGTACTCCATATTGTACAAACGCGTACGCAATTCGGCCATCGCTTTGTCGAGGTTTTTCAGTTTCGATTTCTGATCCTGACAAGTCACCACAATTCCGGTTGGAATGTGTGTTAAACGAATTGCAGAGTAAGTGGTGTTCACCGACTGTCCACCCGGACCCGACGAACAGTATTCATCTCGACGGATATCTTCGGTTTTCAGTTCCACATCAAACTCATCGGCTTCAGGTAAAACCGCCACAGTAGCTGCTGATGTATGCACACGTCCCTGTGTTTCGGTTTGTGGCACACGCTGTACACGGTGCACCCCCGATTCGTATTTCATAACACCATAAACACCTTCGCCGGTAATATTGGCTACGATTTCTTTAAAACCGCCAGCAGTACCTTCGTTGGCATTGGTAACTTCCATTCGCCAACCCTTTTGCTCGCAGAACTTGGTGTACATACGGAAAAGGTCGCCGGCAAAAATACTTGCCTCATCACCACCGGTTCCGGCACGGATTTCAAGAATTGCATTTTTTGCATCTTCCGGATCCGCCGGCACCAATAATAGTTTAACCTCCTTCTCAATCTCAGGAATGCGCTTTTCCGACTCCTCGATTTCTTCACGCGCCATTTCGCGCATTTCTTCATCGGTTTCTTCGGCCAACATTTCTTTTCCTGTCTCTATATTATCAACCAAATTTTTAAATTCCTGAAATTTTGCAACTAATTTCTGCAGGTGTTTATACTCCTGGTTCAGTTTTACGTAACGCTTCATATCAGCAATCACCTCAGGGTCGGTAATCTGCTGCTCTACTTCTGAGAAGCGGTGCTTTATCGATTCAAATTTTTCTAATAATGCGTATTCTGCCATGGTTTTCTTTAATAAATGAACTCGCCTTTCTCCGACTTAATTGTCAATTTCTTGCCTTCAAAAGGTTCAACTTTTCCAATAATTTGTGCGTCGATGTTAAACGATTTCGAGATTTCAATGATCTCGTCGGCCACATCGGCACTGCAGTATATTTCGTAACGGTGCCCCATGTTGAACACCTTGTACATTTCTTTCCAGTCGGTTCCCGATTGCTCCTGAATCAATTTGAACAGCGGTGGTACCGGGAACATATTGTCTTTTACAACATGAACATTGTCGACAAAGTGCAGCACTTTTGTTTGTGCACCTCCTGAACAATGAATCATTCCTGAAATTTGTGAGCGGTACTTATCCAGCACCTTTTTGATTACCGGTGCGTAAGTTCGTGTTGGAGAAAGTACCAGTTTCCCGGCATCAACATCCAACCCTTCGATAGCGTCAGTTAATTTTTTCCCACCCGAATACACCAAATCCGCAGGAACTTCAGGATCAAAACTCTCGGGATATTTTTCGGCCAGGTAATTGGCAAATACATCGTGACGGGCAGAGGTAAGTCCATTGCTTCCCATACCGCCGTTGTATTCTGTTTCGTAAGTTGCTGTGCCCGATGATGATAAACCAACAATAACATCGCCGGCAGCAATTTTATCGGCCGAAACCACATCTGCTTTTTTCATGCGACAGGCAACAGTTGAGTCAACAATGATTGTACGAACCAGGTCGCCAACATCGGCAGTTTCGCCACCGGTTGAGTAAATGCTCACACCCATTTCACGGAGGTTGGCAAGCAACTCTTCAGTACCGTTAATAATGGCGGCGATAACCTCGCCCGGAATATTGTTTTTGTTACGTCCAATAGTCGACGACACCAAAATATTATCAGTAGCACCCACACAAAGCAGGTCGTCAACATTCATGATAAGTGCATCCTGTGCAATTCCTTTCCACACCGAAACGTCGCCGGTTTCTTTCCAATACATGTACGCCAATGCCGACTTTGTTCCTGCTCCATCGGCGTGCATAATATTGCACCATTCGTCGTCGCCTCCTAAAATATCGGGAACGATCTTACAGAATGCCTTTGGAAACAGACCTTTGTCCACATTCTTAATCGCTTCATGCACATCTTCTTTCGAGGCCGAAACACCCCTCGCACTGTATCTTGATTCCGTTACCATTTACTACGTGATTTTTGTGGGTACAAAAGTAACAAATTCTAATAGATTGTCAGTTAATATTCAAAAGTAGACCAACAAAAAAGGAAAGACTTTACAATACCGATTATTAAAAACATTAAGCCATTGGTTCACTCATTCCCAATGCCTTTCTTTTTATATATCGGCATTCAACCAAATTGAAAATAATTACATACTAATCAAATTATTTTCAATTTGATTTAAGACTTTCCCTTTTTAGTAAATATTGTGATTGCTAGGCGTATAAAAAGCGCTTAATCTTTCGTGTTGGTGTACGTTCAAATGGAATTGGTTGCAGCACAACCTGGTTAATGCGCGAAAATTTATTGACTTCCTGATTCACTTTTTTCATGATCTCTTCAAGAATCTCATCCGATCGTTCCGAAATATAATGTTGCGCCTCTTCTTTCAACTGTTTAAAATGTTCTTCAATTTCTTCGGTGTTCAAATGGATCATCGCAACAAGTTTCCCTTTTTTCTCCACCACCAGCGATTCCAATACAAAACGCATTTTGTTGATAACAGATTCGATTTCTTCCGGGTAAATATTTTCTCCGCTGGCCCCAACAATCATGGTTTTAATCCTCCCTTTAATGTGCAGCAAATTGTTTTTGTCGAACATCCCACGGTCGCCGGTTCGGAACCAACCATCTTCAGTAAATACGTCTTTTGTAATGTCCGGTTCTTTGTAATAACCTTTCATTACATTTTCGCCTTTGGCCTGAATTTCGCCTTCTCCGGTTGCCGGATCGGGACTGGCAATTCGCAACGAAACGCCTTTCATGCCAATTCCGGTTGAGCCAACCTTGCGGTTTTTGCCAACTGCTCCGGCTAAAAGTGGAGCCGTTTCTGTTAAGCCATAACCAATGGCGTACGGAAATCCACCTTCAAAAAGGAAGCGCTCAACTGTTGGGTCGAGTTTCGCTCCGCCAATTCCGAAAAAGCGTAATTCGCCACCAAATGTTTTATGCAGTTTTTTAGCTGCCACTTTATGCAACAACTTACGTGTTGGTGCAAACGAAGTTAAAAAACGCATCACCCCGCTTTTTTCGAAAGTAGGCTGAATTTTTCCTTTGTATACTTTTTCGATAATCAGTGGCACCGACAACATTATTGTTGGTTTTACCTGTTGCAATGCAGGCATTAAAACCGAAGCTACCGGCGGTTTACGCAGGTAATGCACCGATGCACCGTACATCATTGGCAACAAAAATCCAACTGTATTTTCGAGAGTATGCGACAAAGGCAAAATCGAAATAAAACGATCATCCGGATTAATTTCCTGCAAAGTTCGGCTTTGCTGAGCTGTCCACGCCAGGTTTTTGTGCGTTAACATCACTCCTTTTGAACTACCTGTTGTACCCGATGTATAAATTATCGATGCCAGTTCTTCTTCCTCCACATTAACCGGCAAAAATTTCCTGGTTGTTTGTGGCACCGAAGAAGTTAACTTCTTTAGATGATCTGCCGGAGTTTCTTTTGGAATGACAGCAAAGTTATCCACCAAGATCATGTGCTCAACGATCGCTGCAACTCCCGGACTCACTGATTTATACAAACCTTCGGAAACAAAAAGTAATTTCGACTCTGAATGTTCGATAATCGTTTCAATCTCGTTCGAGTGAAAATCGGGTAAAATAGGAACAGCAACGGCACCAATCACCGAAACCGCAAAAAAGGCTTTTCCCCAATTGGGCATGTTGGCGCTTAAAATGGCGACTTTATCGCCTTTTCCAATGCCAAGCTCTACCAAAAGTTCGGCCAAAAGCTCCACGTCCTCTCCCATTTGCCTGTAAGTGAAATCCTCCTCACCGGCAAATTTTACCGAGATATTATTTGCAAATTTCTCTACCGAATTATAAAACAATGCCGGCAAAGTCAATCTTGTTTTGTCAATCATATTTTTAATGTCCCTCTTGTAGCAAGTCTGTCTGCTCAAATAAACGCGGCAAAAATAGCAAAAAAAACCTTCTTTTATGTGACTTCGATAACTAAGCACTAAAACACTCCCTTTGCAATTTGTTGATTTTATGCACCTTGCAAAATTCAAAACAAAATATTAACGTTTTTTATAGTTTAAAACATTAGTTTTAACAGCTAAAATTCGAATTATGGGGTCTAATATTCAACAAAACGAGCTGGTTTTAGCCACGGAAAACTTTATAAAACAGTACTTTGCGCCCGACAGCTCGGGGCACGACTGGTGGCATATTCACCGGGTACGAAACATGGCGATTCACCTGGCAGAAAAGGAAGGCGGCGATCTTTTTCTGATTGAAATGGCCGCTTTATTACACGATCTCGATGACTGGAAACTGGGCAACGGAGAAAACTCTTCGAAAACAAAAAACTGGCTGAAGCAGATTTCCATTAACGAAAACGACGCGGATAAGATTGAACAGATAATTGAGCAAGTATCGTTTAAAGGAGCCGGTGTTGAAACAAAAGCTCACAGCCTTGAAGCGCAAATCGTACAGGATGCCGACCGGCTGGATGCCATTGGCGCCATCGGAATTGCACGAACATTCGCTTACGGCGGAAACAAAGGGCGTTTGCTTCATCATCCGGATATCGAACCACAACTTCATAACAGTTTTGAAGAATACAAAAAAACCACGGCGCCAACCATCAATCACTTCTATGAAAAACTTCTTTTGCTAAAAGACCGTATGAATACTAAAGCCGCACAGGAAATTGCTAAAGAACGCCATCGTTTTATGGAAGTTTACCTCACGCAATTTTTTTTAGAGTGGGACTGCAAAAAATAACCGTAGTTATTGTTTTTTACCCGTTTGCTTTCGTAAATTTATGAAGCCTAAAAACAATTATGTATGAAAGTAGAACATCTTGCCATTTGGACTTATAACCTCGAAGGAATGCGCAGTTTTTACATGCATTATTTCGATGCATCGTCGGGTGACGTTTACCATAATCATAGCCGCGAATACCGGTCGTATTTTTTGTCGTTTAACGGTGATTGCCGCATTGAGCTGATGGAAATGCCGGGAGTTCCGAAATCAAAAGACAATCCCCTGAAACAATTTACCGGATTGATTCATTTTGCCATGAAAGTAGGCTCGCGAGACAGTGTAAATGAGCTGACCGAAACACTTCGGAAAGATGGATATAAAATAATCAGCGAACCACGATCGACCGGAGACGGGTATTACGAAAGTATTATTTTGGATCCGGACGGTAACCGGGTGGAAATTATGGCCTGAGGTAGTTGCTCACAGCATATCTCAGATTTGGGCAAATGATTTTGCCGCATTTCGTTTCAGTAACACACCAAAATAATAATCATCAATCCAGCTCATCGCCACACTCCCAAATCAGAATCGGGCGATGTTTGTTGGCATCAAAATCGGCATGATCTACTGTAACTCCCCATTCAACCGGCGTACCATCATAATGAAAATATCCACAATCCAGACACGACTGGTCATCACAATAAAAGTAATAGATATATTCTTCATTATATGTCCATCGCTGTACCTTGCAACCGTTACAGCTACCAGAATTTTCAAGTTCAGCAAGTTGAGGTTTTATCCAGTTAGGCACAAAAATTGACTCCGGTTCGCGATCTTCGCAGGCCATCAAGGCAACAATAAAAAGTGCTATGTAGAAAAGTTTTCGCATGTGTTCCGTACTTTTTTCTGAAGTTTTTCGCCTCCGTTTCAGGATGAATACTTTTCAAGTATTAAAGTTAATCATCATAAATAGTAAAAACCACATCTGTTTCAAAATCGCTGGCTCCCAACGACAACGAAAGCTCATTAATTCGGAAATCCAGCGGGATGTTTGAAATCAGTCCCATTCCACGGAAAAAATAAGTAGGATTATCTTTTATTTCTGCAAAAGTTGATCCGCCATGAACATTGCCGCCGCCTTTCTTATTCATTCTATTGCCATCGCCCCGGCGTCTCACCTCAATTTTAATACCTTCCCCCCATTCTACATCTGTTTTATGTACATAAATACGCCATTTTTGGTTCTTCTGTTCCCAATAATTATACGATTCTACAGAAAGCTGAACTCCCGAATTCGCTGAAATTACAGCCTTGATATCCTCTCCGGGTTCACTTATATCAATCTGAGTAGCATTAAAAGTTACCATGCCGGTCAATGATAACTGTAATCCCTGAGCATGCCCCCCAACAGCCCAGATACACAACAATATTAGAATGGTATATTTTCTCATTTTATTAGTTATCGGTTAAGGTATACATAACGGTGAAATCGTGTGCTCCTATTGCTGAAACCTTTTCCATTTGGCTTATATCAATTTCAAAACTCAGCCGATGTCCATTACCGATTCCATCTCCGGTAAAAGCACTTCCTATTCCTGTAATAATCGGTCTGGGGTCGCTCCCAACCAGAACTTTTCCTGCCGACATTCCGGTTTCACCACCTCCATTTCCCGAGTAATCTGAAGCCTGAATAAACAATTCCAAGCCTTCAGGCAATGTCCCTCCTACTATTTGCGCTACAATTGAACGATGCCGGCTATGCCTTCCCAAGGCGGATGAATAATTAATCCAAAATTCCCGGGAGGTTAATTGTCTCACTACCGGTGCTCCACCTGATTCAGCAGCCGGAAGTAATTCAAACTCAATTGTTCCATTCCCAATGTATTCTATATCTACCAACGCAACTTCGGGAAGCGAAAAACCTATATGAACAATTTCCTCATCGAGCTGAGCATTGGCATGCTGGCACACCACTAACTCCAACAACAATGTGGTTACTATGGAAAAATAAATATTTTTCATTTCTTCTGTATCATTTTTTGTATTGGTATAAATTATACACTTCGCCATTGTCAAAAACTACAATAAACAATTCTTTAAATTTAAGTTTTAACCGTTTGTACTCATTCCTGGCTGTTTCTTCATTGGTATAACATCCTATATAATACTTGTGTAAGTTATCAATTTGTTTTTCGAAATAAAACTGCTCATCCTGAAAAAACGAATCATCAGGAGGTAAAGCGTAACTAAAAGCACCTATCTGGATACTATAAAATGTTTGATCTAAAGAGATTAAAGGCTCCTTTTTCTTAGGAATAGCCTTACCCGACAAACCCAAGCCTTTTGGGAGCAACGTATTTCCCACCGGTTTAAAAACAATATTGTTCTTTTTGGTTGGCAACAGAATTTCCATTTCACGGGTTTCACCTTCGGCAAGCATAAATTTATACACTGACTGGTTAATTTTATACCCTGCCGGAATTGAATTGGTATAAATTTTAAATGTAAATGCTCCCGGTTTTAGCAGAGGAAAAGCAAACGATCCATCCTTTTCAGTTGTCAGGCGGTACTCATCTAACTCCGATTTCACCTCAACAATAATATTAGCAGGGCTGGCATCTTCATTTTCGGCCGCTCTTAGCCTGGCTTGTTCCAGTACAATTTTTCCTTTAAGCATTGCTCCCTTTAAAATCCTAACATCCACTTTTGAAACCTGATCTTCAAAAACATTTACCTCAACCGGGTTAGGGATATTTGTAAGCTCATCCAGCTGAAAGTTACTTTGGTCGAACGAAACCAAATGCGTTCCTGGCCGAACCAAATCGAAAGTATAATCGCCATTTTTATCGGTAACTGCTGTTTGGTTTAACAACCTCACCCAAATTCCCTCAACAGGCTCTCCATGCATGCCGGTAACCTTACCATTTATGGAACCGGCTTTTACTATTTGCTTTATTGGCACACCAAATTTATAGGCATAGGTTGCCGACAAAGTAAACTCAGCTTCTTCAAGTTCGGTTTTAAAGATGGTATAAAAACTTCGCAGCGAAATACTATGATTTTTCAGGAAATCGTAGTTCAGGCTCAACTGCATCAGGTTACGATTCTTGTAATAGTCATCAATATCATAGGCATTTTGCACATAAAAATTTGCATTGAGATTATCCGAGATCTGGCTAAAAACCGATAAGCCGGCTGTTACATTCTGTTGTTTCCCCGATACAAACTCGTTAATATTTGACCAGGAACCAAAGGCACTGATGGAATGCCGCGAATTAATTCGAAAGTTTATATCGCCAATTCCACGATAACTGTTTTGTTCGTTTTCGCCCGGGGCAAGCAAAAAATTGGTAGTTTTTCCTGCCTCTCCGGTTAAACTATATCTAAACCATTTCCATTTTTGGCTAAAACGAACATTGGCTGATCGTGTTTTATAATGAAATTTATTAAAACTCAGCCTGTCTTTGCGTTCGTATTGCCGAACAAAAAATTTCAAATTACTTTGCTCCCAAACTTTGTAATCTATACTTGCCTGGTATGATTCGGTCATTGGCGCTGTTACAAAAAAGGTATCAAGCTGTGCATTCATAAAATCGCGACGGGCATACAAACTCACATTAAACTTCTTACTCAACCTCGCTGATGCATTAATTGAATAAAATTTTGAATTATTATAATAACCCGGATAGTTTTTTCCTGCGTTGTAGTAACTACCTGAAACATTGAATAGAGAAAATCGCGAATTCATATCTAAGCGGTAAGCATTATCGGCATCATTATTAAAAAAACCGCGAGAAAGTTCCAGGTCAATATCTGTTCCTTTAAATGGAGAAAACTTCGACATCAGACTAACCAACTGTGCCCGGTCATCTATTGCTTCAAACCGTTTTGAGACATAATAAAATTCAACTTTATTCTCAGGATCAAAATAGTAACCTAGCACTCCGGCCATTTCATCCTTTATCTCTTCGTAGTAACGTGGAGCAACATAGATGAAACCGAATTCCACCCCATTGTTCAGTCTTACCCTGCTCTCTGCTCCCATTCCAAATCGCGCCGACTCTGTAAGCGGGGTAAACACATAGTTCTTTTGCCCACCAAACAACATCAAATTTGGATTTTGATATGTTACATAATATTGGTCATACAATCCTAAGTAACTCAATCCCGTATTATTGGGGGCACGTGCCAAAAAACCTAATTGGTGCTTTCCCTGTTCATCCAATGCTCCTTCTCCTTTCAACTGAAACTGATACGCCGACTCGTATATGCCACCTCTGTCAACCGCCAGATACGAGCTGTAAAATGACACAGGAAACCTAAAAAACAGGTCTCTTTTCATGTTTTTCGAAGGAAACACCTGTGACCAATTGCTAACACTTCCCAGTACCCGATTGCCCGCACTCACTCGAATACTATAATATTCACGAACACTACTTTCATATTCCTCAGTAGTGGGTTTTACAACTGTTATCACCTTCGACTCTCCTACTTTAAGCCGCACATCAGCACCTCCTTCGACCTTACAATTCTGTGCTTCTACAAAAAAAACTTTATCAGTATTTCCTTGGTTTTGTATTAAATAACTTGCGCGGATTTCTTCTCCGGCATAAACATAGGCTGGCTTTTCCAATTTCTGAATCGTTATTCTCTCTACTTCCAAAACCTGAACCATTACCGAGTCCAGAAGTAGAACAGATTCGTCTTCAACAGATTTAAATGTAGTATAAACCGTATAATTACCCACAGCGTAGGTTTCTGGAACCTGCACCGAAAGAATCAAAAACTTTTTTTCAGCTGGCTGTAACTGAATTGTTCCTGTTTGTGTAACTTGTTTCAATCCCAAAGGCAAAACATAGGTCGGCTTTGCCTGCATTTCGTTATCAGAATTGTTTTGAATAAAAAATGCCAGATTACAAACTTTACCCGGCTCGGTTTGGGCTTTTTTTTTCACAAAAGTTGTTTGCAATACCTGCTGCGACAAAAGCTCAAAAGGTAGAGTAAGAAATAAAAGAAAAATCAGCCTGGCCGCATGATGCATAACTACAACTCTAGTGTTATATTTGTTCCAAATATATTATCCTCATCACAATCAGCAATTAAGACAGCTGCATATGCTCCAGGTTTCACGCCTTCCAATGGCAACGATAACAGAATAGAAGTAGTTGGATAAGTTTTTCTGCGCTCTGCTTTAAAAACACCTATAGATTCTCCCTCTGCATTAAATAACTCAAGATTAAGTTCCGGTTTAAGAATTCGCTCTCCGGTATTTTCTATTGCAACATTTAACACTTGCGTTTCATCTTCTCCGGGCGTAAGCTCCATACCCAGAAATTGCAGATCACGCTTTCCTGTGCTCCCGATATTGGTAATTATCTGCACTGCATAACGAATAGCTGTACGGATTTTAACGCCTGATGATGCACTTGTATCTTCCGGCTGTATTCCTTCCACCATTATTACACTCCAGTATGTTCCGTTTAGCGTATCGTTATCAGGTACGTTCACCTCAAAATCTATCATTGCCATTTCATTGGGTTGAAGAGTAAGCAAGGTAGGAGTGTATTTAATCCAGTCTGCATTGGAGCGTGCTAATGTACCGGCTTCATCGTGCCTGCTTTCGCCGGAAAATGAATACCAATAATCACGTTGGTATACTTTCACACTTTGTGCTTCTGTTCCGGTATTTTGCACTTGAATTGCGCCACGGTAATTGCTACCAACCTCCACCTCATCCTCATGTGTTAGCCCATTAAGAACAACGATATTAGCATAGCTCAAATTCGGAGTTGTAACTGCAATAAGTAAAAAGATTATAAATAAGGAAATAGAGCTTCTCGATGACATATTAGTTACTTATAAGTTTCGGATAAAAATAATAAGTAAAAACTAATTGTCATCTGTTAATGTGTACAATATTTGCAAAGATGTTTCTGATTGCACTAAAGATGTGTAACGATCTGTCTGATCATCCATCTCAATTTTATAGGAAAGCATATGACCATTTTCAACTCCACGACCTGTATAACAGCTACCAATATTTGAGATTACATCTACTGGTACATTTTTTATTGTAACCCAGGATAACGGTTCTCCCAATTTCCCATTTCCTTCGCCACGCCCCTCAGATGCCTTTACTTTCAAAACAACCCCCGGAGGGATATCTCCAACTACTGTTGCCGTTACTTTTCTTTTTTGACCTGCTCTAACAACTGAAGAATAATTAATCCAAATACCCGATTGTTCTTCTCCACTCATATTTATGTTTTGACCGGCTGTATTTGGCAACGCTGAATTAAAGTTCAAACCTGAACCATTCTCTGATTGCAACGCCAATAAAGCTACTTCAGGAATATCAATTCCTAATTTATGGCTTTCGTTTTGTTGCGCCGTAGCAACAAATGAGAGCATTAATAAAATTATAAAACATGATATTGCATCCAACAACTTCATGTTTAAATTTACGGCGAAATCTGCTAAAAAGAAATAGCTGAGCGAAAAATCAGCAAAAAAGAACGGGTCAATCAGAAGATTGACCCGCACTACCCTTTATTTTTATCTATTCCCCTGATTAATTCTCTGATATCGTATAAGTAACTGTTAAATCAATATTATCTGCCTCTAATAGTCCATAGTTATTTTCGTCTGTAGAAACAGAATAAACCAACTCGTGACCTTTCTTGCTTCCGCTTCCGGTATAACAGCTTTTAATACCATCAACTATTGTTACCCCTCCTGTTGTTAAATCTACTGTATGTCCGGTTCCGGTATGACCTTTTTTATCTGAATTCGAAACTGATTCACTTGCTGCAACCTGAATTTTTAATCCTGCCGGCAAAGATGAAACCTTCGCAGAAATTGTATTTGTCCCCCCCTTATTTACTATAGAAGAATAATTCAACCACAATTTGTTACTGTTATTAACAGATTTAAATGTGATTTCCTCTCCTGCCTTGTCAAAAGCGTCCGATTCAAAACGGACATCAGTTGAATTCTCTCCTTCAATAGCAATCATCGCCTGCTTTTCAATTTTAATATACAAATTGTGAGAATCGGTTTTCTTGTCACCAGGCCCCATTGCATTTACAAAGTTTGTTACTCCAAAAACTAAAATCGCTGCTAATAAAAATGTTACTTTTTTCATGATGTTGTGTTGTTTATTTGTTTGTAATTTTTTCTTCAAAAAGCTGTTGTATCCTTTAGGGTCGGATACGCTCTTATTAAAACAATCGAAGTGCCAGAATGCATTGATCACTGATTTACAACAAATTAGATGTTATGCCAAAAATTTTATACACCCCATTTTGGGACACATTTCAAACATTTGGGACTAAGCACATATTTTGGGACAATAAAGACAAGATAGAAAACGAAGCAAATTAATACAGCAAAGACCTATTTTTCAGACAAAATATACTCAGCTGCAATCTCCAGTTCTCTGTACCAGTCGGCACCATATTTTGCAGTTAGCGGCTCTTTTAGAAATTTATAGAGAAGAAGTTTTTCTGACGCACCGCATTTACGACCGGGCTTACAGATATCGAGCTCCTGGTAATTTACGGCAGCAAAACGTTTGTATTCGGTAATACGAATAAATAATAACCAATGCAAACACATTCGGGAGTTTTGGTTTCACTTAGAAATATTCCCTAACAGCAATTGCCTTTCAGAATAAGCCTTAAGCGAAGCTATAAAATTATAAAGGCTAATGCCGACAGTAAAACAAATAGGCTTTGGAAGCATGCTTCCAAAGCCCCAATTTGCTTTCTAATCAGCCCAACACAAATACAGTAAAATAATTTCAATTATAATATATAGAAACAAGAACGGGTCAATCTTCTGATTGACCCGCACTACCCTTTATTTTTATCTATTCCCCTGATTAATTCTCTGATATCGTATAAGTAACTGTTAAATCAATATTATCTGCCTCTAATAGTCCATAGTTATTTTCGTCTGTAGAAACAGAATAAACCAACTCGTGACCTTTCTTGCTTCCGCTTCCGGTATAACAGCTTTTAATACCATCAACTATTGTTACCCCTCCTGTTGTTAAATCTACTGTATGTCCGGTTCCGGTATGACCTTTTTTATCTGAATTCGAAACTGATTCACTTGCTGCAACCTGAATTTTTAATCCTGCCGGCAAAGATGAAACCTTCGCAGAAATTGTATTTGTCCCCCCCTTATTTACTATAGAAGAATAATTCAACCACAATTTGTTACTGTTATTAACAGATTTAAATGTGATTTCCTCTCCTGCCTTGTCAAAAGCGTCCGATTCAAAACGGACATCAGTTGAATTCTCTCCTTCAATAGCAATCATCGCCTGCTTTTCAATTTTAATGTATAGTTTATGAGCGTCACTATCTTGTGCTTTAGCTAAGTTAGATACTCCGAAAACTAAAATCGCTGCTAATAAAAATGTTACTTTTTTCATGATGTTGTGTTGTTTATTTGTTTGTAATTTTTTCTTCAAAAAGCTGTTGTATCCTTTAGGGTCGGATACGCTCTTAATAAAGCAATCGAAGTGCCAAAACACATTAAACCCTTACCTACAATGAATTAGCTGTCATGCCAAAAATTTTACACGCCCCATTTCGGGACACATTTTAAACATTTGGGACGAAATACATATTTTGGGACAATAAAGACAAAGTAGAAAACGAAACAGATTAATACAGCAAAGACCTATTTTTCAGACAAAATATATTCAGCTGCAATCTCGAGTTCTTTGTACCAGTCGGCACCATATTTTACAGTTAGCGGCTCTTTTAGAAATTTATAGAGAGGAAGTTTTTCTGATGCACCACATTTACGACCGGGCTTACAGATATCGAGCTCCTGGTAATTTATGGCATCAAAACGTTTGTATTCGGTAATACGAATGGGGAACAAATGACACGACAAAGGTTTTCGAAACTTAGTTTTTCCTTCAAAATGCGCTTTCTCGATGACACATTTTAAAATACCTTGTTTATTATAATAGGAATAAACACATTGACGGTCGTCAACAAGCGGCGTTACCAAATCACCATCGCTATCAATAACAGAGAAACCTTGTTTCTCCACCTCGCGCTTGTGTTTTTCTGGGAGCAGGTCTTCAAAAGTGTGATAGTCCTCTTCAATAAGAATAGCCTCTTCAGCAGTAAGTGGAGCACCTGAATCTCCTTCAACACAACAGGCGCCTTTGCATTTTAAGATATCACAAAGGAAATGTTTCTCAAAAACATCACGGCTTACTATGGCACGACCTATCTCTATCACTTCTTCTAAAATTATTTGGTTACAAATATTAAAAAAACAAACCTTACTTGCAGCGCAAGTAAGGTTTGTTTTTTATCTATAATCTATTCTTATTTCTTAATAAGGTTTTTACCGGTCATTTCTGCAGGCACTTCAAGTCCCATGTCGGCCAACAAAGTTGGAGCAACATCGGCCAAAATACCGTTATCCAATTTAATACCTTCTTTTTCGGTTACGAAAATACAAGGAACCGGATTCAGCGAGTGAGCTGTGTTTTCTGATCCGTCGGCATTAACTGCATTGTCGGCATTTCCGTGGTCGGCAATGATCATGATATCGTAACCACCTTTTTGTGCGGCAGTAACCACATCTTTTGCACAAGCATCAACAGCCTGAACAGCTTTGTAAACCGCTTCGTAAACACCGGTATGACCAACCATATCGCCGTTGGCAAAGTTCAAACAAACAAAGTCAGCTTCGCCGTTTTCCAGTTTCGGGACAATAGCTTTTGCTACTTCAGGAGCCGACATTTCCGGTTGATGATCGTAAGTAGGAACTTTTGGCGAAGGAATAAGAATACGGCTTTCACCTTCGAATTCTGCTTCGCGGCCACCGCTGAAAAAGAATGTTACGTGCGCGTATTTCTCAGTCTCCGCAATACGGATTTGCTTTTTACCTGCTTTTTCAATTATCTCACCCATTGTATTGGTAACGTTCTCTTTTTCGAAGATCACGTTAATACCTTTAAAATCGGCCTTGTAAGTTGTCATGGTGTACCATTGCAGGTTCATGGTGTGCATGTCGTATTCATGCTTATCTTCTTGTGTAAAAGCAATAGTTGTCTGACGCAAACGGTCGGTACGGAAGTTAAAGCAGATTACTACATCTTCGTCTTCGATTTTTGCCAGTGGCTCTCCTGCATCGTCAACCATAACAACCGGCTTCAGGAATTCGTCTGTTACACCAGCGTCGTAAGATGCTTTCATTGAAGCCAGGATATCAGTTGATTTCTCACCTTTACCTTGCGTGTACAAATCGTAAGCTAATTTCAAACGGTCGTAGTTATTGTCGCGGTCCATTCCGTAGTAACGACCAATCAACGATGCAAATTTCCCAACTGTTCCTTCCAGCGCTTTCAGGTCGTTTTCAACAAACCCATAACCTGAACGTGGATCGGTATCACGGCCATCAGTTAAACCGTGAATGAAAACATCTTCCAGTCCCATATCAGTAGCAATCTGACAAAGCGCTACCATGTGCGAACTTAAAGCATGAACTCCACCAGGGCCAATCAAACCAATCAGGTGAACTTTCTTATTGTTATCTTTTGCGTAATTGTACGCTTTTAAAATTTGCGGATGCTGCCACAACGACTTATCTTTAATGGCACGTGTAATTTTTACCATATCCTGGTACAAAACACGTCCGGCACCAATGTTAAGGTGACCCACTTCTGAGTTACCCATTTGCCCGTCAGGCAAACCAACATTTTCGCCACTTGCCAGCAATTGCGAGTGTGGGTATTTTTCCATCAACGAATCGATAAAAGGAGTTGGTGCAGTTGACACAATATCACTTTTCGATCCATCACCGATTCCCCATCCATCGAGAATCATCAATAAAGTCTTCTGATTATCAGCCATTATATTCTGTTTTTATTAAATAACAATTTTAGAACGGACAAAAATATCCTTTTTTAAAATAGTAAGGAAATAACTACCGATATGTTCAGGTTGATTTAACAATCTTTTGGAATTAATTGAGCTTATTAATTTAATTTTGCACAGTGCACTTTGCGAAACATTGTTCACTACTAATTCTTTTGCTCGTGCAACTTCTAAAGCGCGTATCCGTTTTAGTTGTGAAGTAGATTCTTTATGAAACGAATAAAAATTGAAATACCGGTTATTCTGCTTACCATCGTAATCATCTCGTTGCTGGGATTGTCGGGGAATTTTGTATACAAAAGCTTATCCGAAATCGTCAATTCCATGCTTTCCGAATCGAAACCTGACAACACACTCATTTTGGTAAAAGATGTGGCGATGGATTTGAACGAGACAGAAAACATGGTGAGACTTTATTCGCTTAGTAACTACAACGATTACCTCGAAAATTACAGAAGGGTAAATGAGTCGCTCGAGACTAAATTTGAAGAATTACAATCCATATACAATGCAGACAGCAACCGGCAAACACTTGTTGATTCGGTACTGATTTTGGCTCAGCAAAAAATGGTTGTTTGGGAAAAGATTCTAAACCTTCATTTCACTCGCGGAAACGAGCATGAGGCTTTTAACCAATATGTTGAAACGCTCGACACTGTATTAACGGTGCAGGATACAATACATTTTGAAGAGCCGGAGAAGAGAGGTCTTATTAAACGCATTTTTGGGAAGAAGCAGGAAGCGCCAAAGCCCATAATTGTTGACCGAACTGTGGAAAAACAACGTCTGCAACAAGAAATTGAGACACTTGAAAAAGAGCTAAAGCAACGTAACCAACGAATGAGTTCGGCCGAAGCAGTTTATATGCGCAAAAACTTTGAGATCAGCGAAAATCTTTCAGAAATTATTACTGCGCTGGAACGCCAGGAAGAAGAAAGTTTTCTGCGGCAATCGCAAGAAGCGGAATTGCTGGCAAACGAAACTTACGAACGTCTGTCATACTTTGCATTGTCAGTGTTTTTGTTGTTGATATTGGTATTGATACTGTTTTTCCGTGACCTACGTAAATCGCGTTCGCACCAAAAAGTGCTAAAAAAAGCCAAAACCAACGCAGAGAATCTGGCTCGCACAAAAGAATTGTTTGTGGCCACCGTGAGTCACGAAATGCGCACCCCTGTTAATGCCATTTACGGATTGAGCGAACAGCTGCTGCAACAACAACACGACGAAAAAACACAGGAAGATCTGAGAGTAATATTCGACTCCACTAAACATTTAGCTGAACTGGTGAATGACACTTTTGATTTTTCAAGGCTAGAAAAACAAAATATTCAGTTAATACCTGTACACTTTTCACTTGACGATCTTCTACACAAAATTGAGTTGTACAACAAACCAACTTCAGAAGCTAAAAACATCAGTTTTAATATCGAGAGTAATTTAGAAAATGAGCTGGTGCTGTTTGGAGATGAAGGCCGGCTGAAACAGATATTGAACAACTTAATCACCAATGCTTTAAAATTCACTGACAAAGGAGAGGTTAAACTGACTGTTACGGCCAAAGAACAAAAAAACCAAATGCTCCTTAATTTTGAAATTTCGGACACCGGAATTGGCATACCCAAAGAAAGTCAGGACAGAATTTTTGATGATTTTGTGCAACTGGATACCGACATCAATAAAAAAGCAGGTGGAACCGGTTTGGGACTTTACATTGTAAAAAAACTGGTGGACCTGCTGGATGGCAAAATTACTATTGAAAGTGAAGTCGATAAGGGGACTCACTTTTTTGTTTCGGTTCCGCTACAAAAAGGCGACAGCGAAAAACTTCAGCAAACATTTAAAAGTTTCGACACACCTGAAGTATTAAAAGGGAAAGCTGTTCTAATTGTTGACGACGAAGCGTTCAACCGGCACTTATTAAAAAGTATTTTCGCCAAATGGAAGGTTGATTTTGATGAAGCCGAAAACGGAAAAGAAGCAGTTAAGCTAGCAGCACAAAACAACTACGCCCTAATTTTAATGGATATCCGAATGCCGGTGATGAATGGAACAGAAGCTGCAAGTGAAATCAAACAGTCGGGACATAACGCCCGAATCATTTCTTTGTCGGCAAATTCTGACTCTACGAACCAAGACGAAAAAAGTGTTTTTGACAGCGCACTGAAAAAACCTTTTGATGAAGCCGCTTTATACAATATTATTTGTGATACAGCAGAAGAAAAGCCAGAAAAAGAAAATTCAAAACAGGAAAAAACGTTAATGTACCGCCCCGATCTGAGCGAACTAAAACGAATGGGCAATGGCGATCCTGAATTCCTGAAAGAAATGATCGACCTGTTTTTAAAAACCAGTGCGGCCAGTATGCAATCGATCGACGAAAACCTGGACAATAAAGATTACGATGCCATTGCAGATCTGGCACACAAACTGGCATCGCCGGTAAAGTATATGAATGTAACCGGGGTTTACAACACCATTAAAGAGTTGGAGCAGCTTGCAAAAGAAGGCAGTGAATCAACGATTATCGAAAAAAAAGTTGCCCAGCTGCACAACGAAATTGATGGCCTTAACAAAGAACTGGAAACACTTCTCAACGAAAAGTTCTAATAACTGACAAATATTACTTTCCGAATCCGGGCAGATTCAATACATTTGTTTCTTACTTTAAACCAATTCCGGAATTATATGCACAATAAACAAGTTACAATACCAGGATGGCTGCGATGGGTAGCCCTGGTAGCCGTTAGCCTCACCATGTTTGGAAGTTACTACATGTACGACAGCGTTGCCTACGTAGCCAAAGATTTTATTGAACTGTTAGGCTTCACACAGACGAACATCGGACAATTGTACACCATGTATAGTATTGCTGCTGTTATCGTTCTCTTCTTCAGCGGCGTTTTTATCGACAAATACGGCACACGCGTTTCCATGGTATTGTTTGGCGCCATTTGCAGTGTAGCAGGTTTTGTTACCGCATTTAGCGACAATTTAATAGTTATACTGATCGGCAGATTCATTTTGGGATTTGGAAGTGAACCATTAATTGTTGCACTCACAGTTGCTTTGGCAAAATGGTTTAAAGGAAAAGAACTTGGTTTTGCACTCGGTATGAACCTGCTTATTGGTCGGGCCGGATCTTATTTTGTTGATCGCTCAAATACCTGGGCCAGCTCAATCTATGATATGGGATGGCAGCCCGTTTTATACCTTGCTGCCGGAGTCGGATTACTCTGCTTTTTAGGCGGTGTTATCTATTATTTCATTGAACGATGGACGCAAAAACGCTACGTACTTGGTGAAGCAGAAGAAACCGAGAAACTCGATTTTAAAGGCTTATTTAAATACAGTCCTTCGTTTTGGTTTGTTGTAATACTTTGTCTGACATTCTATTCGGCCATATTCCCATTCCGTGGTTTTGCACCTACATTCTACCAGGATGCGCATGGGGTATCAGAGCAAATGGCCGGCAAACTTAATAGCGTTTTAATAATGGCAACCATGTTTGCCACTCCGCTCATCGGGTTGCTGATCGACAAAATCGGGCGACGTGCGTTAATGATGTTTATCGGATCTATAATTATACTTCCGGTGTATTTTATGTTCGCCTACGGAAACATGTCGTTATACATACCCGTAACTTTAATGGGAATTTCATTTTCGCTGATACCGGCGGTTATGTGGCCTTCGGTGGCTTACATTGTTGAGGAAAGTAAATTAGGGACGGCTTACGCCTTAATGACTTTATTGCAGCAACTTGGCGTGGCAGCAATGGCATGGCTGATCGGCGTTACTAACGACGTTTCGGGCGCATCGGCAACTAATCCGGAAGGTTATATTCCCGGAATGTGGATATTCAGCATACTTGGTTTTGTTGGATTACTATTTAGTTTCTTGTTACGTCGTGCCGAAACAGGCCCAAAAGGACACGGACTGGAAGAACCAAGCGGCAGTAAAGAATAATTTTAAGCGAACAATACAACACACGATATTGAGTTTAGAATTACAGAAAAGTATATAGTAGCGAAAAATGGAAGTTAAGAATATTAAAATATTTGTTGTTGAAGATGATGAATGGTACCGTCGTTTGTTGGTGCATAATCTTTCGCTGAATCCGGATTATGAGATACAAGCTTTCGGAACAGGGAAAGAATGTTTGAATAATCTTCACGAACTTCCTGATGTTGTAACGCTGGATTACCGCCTGCCCGACATGAAAGGCCTTGAGGTATTAAAGCAGATAAAAGCAATTAACGACGATATTCAGGTTATTCTCATTTCGGAACAAGACGATATTGAAGTGGTGGTTGACCTGCTGAAACATGGTGCTTACGATTACATTGTAAAATCGAAAGACATACGCGAGCGCCTGCTGAACACCGTAAATAATATCAGCAAGGAATTCAAACTTAAAGACGAGATACGCTCGCTGCGCCAGGAGGTTAAAAAGAAATACAGTTACGAAAAAACCATTGTTGGAAACAGTCCGGCCACACAAAAAATTTACAACCTGATTGAAAAAGCCACCCGCACAAATGTTACGGTATCAATAAGTGGCGAAACCGGAACCGGAAAAGAACTCGTTGCCAAAGCGATTCACTATAATTCGTCGCGTGCCAAACAGCCTTTTGTCCCGGTAAACATGGCTGCCATTCCTAATGAGTTGATCGAGAGTGAACTTTTCGGACACGAGAAAGGCGCCTTTACAGGAGCCGCTGCCCGACGAATCGGAAAATTCGAAGAAGCCCATTCCGGCACCTTGTTTTTGGATGAAATTGCAGAGATGGACATTTCATTACAGGCAAAACTTTTGCGGGCTTTACAGGAAAAAGAGATCATCCGGATTGGAAGTAACAAAGCGGTAAAGATTGATTGTCGCATTATTATTGCCACCAACAAAAACCTGTTGGAAGAAGTAAAAAAAGGGAACTTCCGGCAAGACCTTTATTACCGTTTTTATGGACTGCCCATCGATCTTCCGCCATTGCGTGACAGAGGGAATGATGTTATCGTGCTGGCCAAAAGTTTCATTCTGGAGTTTTGTAAAGAGAATAAACTGGAGCAAAAACAACTGTCGCCTTCTGCCAGTAAAAAATTGCTGGGCTATCCTTTTCCGGGAAATGTACGCGAGTTAAAATCTGTTATTGAACTGGCCGCAACGCTTGCCGATGAAAAAGAAATTACTGCCGATCATTTACTTCTTGAGGATGCCGAGAACATTGAAGGTTTGCTAACTGAAGAACTAACGCTACGTGAATACAATCTTCGTTTGGTAAAACGCATGCTGGATAAATACGATAACAAACCCAAAATAGTTGCCGACAAATTGGATATTGGTGTTGCCACTATTTATCGAATGCTTAAAGAAGACTAATAATTCCCTTCATGATTATCAAAATGATAATTCTACTATCATATTGATAGGATTTGAATCTCTCCCTATTCTCCTTCCTCCTCATCTACAGCCCATTATGAATTTCAAATTTTAATGGCACAGCAATTGGCTATTAAGAGACAGATTATTCATAAAAAAACTAATTACGGAGGAGATAATCATGAAAATGAATAGAAAAATACAAAATGCAATAAGCATTGTTTTAGTGGCAATAATAGTTGTTGCTGCTTTGGTTGGTATTTCAACCTATACTCAAAAGAAAACAGAGATTATGGATCTGCAAACACAAAATGCTACAATAAATCAGGATTTGCAGGAACGTGATTCAATGGTGAACGAGCTGGTTGGTGCATTCGATGAAATTGAGCAGAACCTGAAATTTATTAAAGAGAAACGCCAGGTTTTATCGGTTGAATCGCAGAAAGAGGGCAACTACGACAGAAAACAGGCGATTGTTGAAGACATTACCCTGATGAATGAAATGCTGGAGAAAAGCAGCGACCATATTGCAGAGTTGGAACGTAAGCTTAAAAATTCGGGTATCCAAATCAGCTCATTCAAAAAGAAAATTGCAGCGCTGAATGAAAGCATTGAAGAGCAGAACACACAAATTGTTGCACTTCAACAGCAAATTGAAGAGCGCGATGTAATGTTGGCCGATATGTCGCAAACAATTGACACCATGCAAACCGTTCTTCAGTCGAAACAAGACACATTAATACAGCAGCAACAGCTAATCGACGAAAAAATCTACCAGTTGAACAAAGGTTTTGTTGCCTACGGAACGTATAAAGAGCTGGAAGAACATAATGTTCTCACAAAAGGCCGTGGCTTCCTCGGACTTGGAAAAGAAGTGAAGCTTAAGCGCAATATGGACCAGAATTATTTCACCGAGCTGGACATTCATGACACCAAAAGTATTCCATTGTTCTCGAACGAAGCAACGATCATTTCAGAACACCCGGATAGTTCATACTCATTTGTTGAGCAAGACGGTGTAATTGCCTACCTAAACATTGATAATCCTGATGAATTCTGGAAGATATCGAAATACGCAGTAATAGAAATTAAATAATAATAGGTTTGCTGAAAGCAGAAGCGGCGGGCAACAGAGGTTGTTCCCTTCTGCTTTCGTTTTATTGCTGAAAACACTCCCCTACCAGTATCTGGATAACAAACAACTTTTATAAGAAAACACAAATAAACAAGTAATGAAGAAAATTGGATTAGCACTTACGACGATTGTATTTGGAATTTTAATTATGGTGGCATGTAACGACAGCAAAACCACAAATCTTGCTGAAGGAAACGGGCGAGTTAACGTGTATCTTACCGATGCTCCCTTCCCAATCGACCTGGTGTCTCAAGCCATTGTAACAATTGACAGAGTTGAAATCAGAGAACAAGAAAACGATAGCACTGAGTCTTCGTTTATTACAATTATGGAAGATCCTTTTGATATTGATCTGCTTACGCTTTCAAACGGTGTTACCGAGCAACTGGCCTCTGTTGAACTGGAAGCCGGAACTTACGACATGATGCGTATGCATGTTACGGATTCAAAGATTATTCTGACCGACGGAACAGAATTCGACCTGAAAATACCTAGCGGATCAAGCAGTGGTTTGAAAATTAAAGTAGAGCCGGCGTTGACGATCAACAGTGGAGAGACTTCAGACGTATTACTTGACTTCGATGTTAGCAAATCGTTTGTAGTTAAAGGGAACTGGGAAGGCGGAGCCATTAATGGTTTTAACTTTAAACCGGTTGTTCGCTGCGTGTTGCTCGACCGTGCCGGAAGAATTGAGGGAACAGTTACCGACACTTCGGATGTTGCCCTTGAAAATACTTCAGTACAACTTTGGATGGAAGTAAATGACATAGAAGAAGATAGTTTACTTACCTCTGCCTTTACCGATGAAATGGGCGAATATAAATTAATTGGAATTCCAGAAGGAACTTATTATATAACTGCAGAATTGGACAATTTTTTGACAGATACGATTTGGAATGTGGATGTATTAAAAGGAGAGTCAACCCAGATTGACTTTGCGTTAACCCCTGAACCTTAGGCTGTAAAAGAGAGGGTGATCATTCTGAGATCAATCAGTTTGGTTAGGCTTAGTGGTTTTCAAGTATGTATAGGCTACTCGTTTTGACGGGTGGCCTTTTTTCATGTCTAAAAGTTAGACTTTATAAAATAGTGTTGAGGTTGCTTTGCGATGCTCGCAAAGCCGCCAACCACCCCCGCTCTCAAAGTGCTCATAAACAAGAGTCATTACGAACACAGCAAAGCAATCTCTCTACCTGTTTTCTTTATAATCCTGTCCGTTACAATTCATCCCCTTAATTCCACAGTTCGGTAAAGCAAATTTCATTGACTTGTGTTTTCGTCTGAATTTTGAAGCAGAAAACAAAACAACAACAAGTCATGAAAACGATTTTTACATTTAGCTTCATTTTTCTTTCTGCGCTTGCTCTTGCGCAAACAAACATTTCAGGAAAAGTAGTTACCAAAAACGGTGAACCCATTCCGGGAGTGAACATTTATATTGAAAACACTTACGACGGAGCCAGTTCTGATGGTGAAGGAAATTTTAGTTTCGAAACAGCAGAAAGCGGACAACAAACACTGGTAGCTTCTTTTATTGGCTACAAAACCTGGAGCGAGACGATTGATCTGCAAAACGATGTGGTTCTGCAAATAGAAATGCAAGAAAGCGTAAACAGCATCGATGCCGTTACCATTACTGCAGGAAGTTTTGCCGCCGATGATGAATCGCGGGCATCGGTAATGAAATCACTTGATGTGTACACTACGCCAAGTGCCAACGGCGATGTGATGGCTGCCATTCGTACTATGCCCGGCACACAGGCTTCTGCCGACGACGGACGTTTACTGGTACGTGGTGGCGACGCCTATGAGACTTCTACTTACATCGATGGACTGGTTGCATCAAAACCATACTATTCTAAAACTCCCGATGTGGCTACCCGCGGACGATTTGCACCGTCACTGTTTAACGGCGTACAATTTAACACAGGTGGCTACTCAGCTGAATACGGACAAGCACTTTCTTCAGTTTTGATTCTGAAATCTACCGGTCTTCCTGAAAGTGATAACACTGGTATTTCGTTGATGACCATTGGCGCTGAAGCGAACCGTACCGAGCGTTGGGAAAATACCTCACTGAATATTTCGGGAGGATATACGAATATGAGTTTATACGATAAGGTTTTTAAAAGTAATGTTGACTGGGAAAAACCTGTGGAGTCGGTGAACGGGACTGCAGTTTTTCGTCATAAAACAAATTCAAGTGGCATGTTTAAAGCCTACGTTACTGCCGATTATGGCGACCTGGCTTACCTTGTTCCTGCAGGCAACGACAGAGAAAACATGAAGATCAGCAGTAAAGGCGGAACCGTTTATTCTAATCTTTCGTACCGCGACTGTTTTTCAGAAAAGTCATGCTATCGTATCGGAGTCTCTTCGACGTATCAGGATAACAAACTTGGTCTGGGAATTAACAATGTGAATACCAAAGAACTCAATATTGAATCACGGTTTGCCGTTGTGCACGATCTTTCAGAGGGAGTAAAACTAACCTGGGGAGCGAATGAGACTTATAACAAATACGATCAGGATTATATTGAAAACGAAGGTGCTGTATACAATGGTGCTTTTGACGATCACTTGCTTGGCGCCTTTATCGAGCCGGAGATCAAATTCACAAAGAACTTTGGTATCCGTCCGGGATTACGCACCGAATATTCGTCGGTGATTAATAAATGGAACGTGGCGCCACGTTTTGCCCTGGCTTTAAAAACAGGAGAAAGTGCACAATTGTCGGGGGCTTGGGGCTTGTATCATCAAACGCCGCAGGCCGACTACCTAAAAATAAATACCGATCTGGATTTTGAGAAAGCCACACATTATATTTTAAGCTATCAGTTTGGTGATAACTCGGAACGTTTGTTCCGCACTGAAGCTTACTACAAAAAATACAGCAACCTTATCACTTATTCTGTAGGAGAAAACGGATTACCTGAAAACCTGCAGAACAACGGAAGCGGTTATGCCGCAGGTTTCGATATTTTTTGGCGCGATCAAAAAAGTATAAAAGGATTCGACTACTGGGTTACCTACTCTTACATCGATACCAAACGAAAATACCAGTACTACCCTGAAAAAGCCACGCCTTATTTTATCTCCGACCATAATTTTTCGGTAGTGGGGAAATATTGGGTGAATAAAATAAACACGCAGTTTGGTGCTTCGTTTACAGCTGCCAGCGGACGTCCGTTCAATGATCCTAATTCGCCGAAGTTTAACGGCGAGCGCACAAAAATGTACTCCGATTTGAGCCTGAATATGAGTCATGTGTTTTACATTGGCAATCAATATTCGGTATTGTACTGCTCGGTAAACAATGTGTTGGGAAATGACAATGTGCTGAGTTATCGCCCTACAAACGTTGCTGATGCCCAGGGAAACTACTCGCTTGTTCCGGTAAAACGCGACATGAAACGCTTTGTATTTATCGGTCTGTTCCTGAATTTCTAGAAAGTCTCAAAATTGCTGTCATTCCGACGAAGAATGAGGAGGAATCTCATGATTGAAACAGATTTCTCAAACCTCGTACCTCGGTATTCGAAATGACAATATAAGATACTTACAATTCATCGCACAAAATCAACAGTTCGGTAAGGAAGAATTTTAAAAACGACGGTTTCAACGGAAATTTGAATCAGAAATTAAATCAAACAGTAATAACTATTAATACTTTAAGTCATGAAAACAATTATCACTATCCTTTTTGTCGTTCTTTCAACAACTGCTTTTTCTTCGAAGTACGAAGAAACCATGAAAGCGAACATCGATAAGTTGTATCAGTTGCACACTTCTGTAGAGTTGCAAGCCTTAGCCAACCAGTTTGAACGTATTGGCAATGCCGAGCAAGACAAATGGCTGCCGAACTATTATGCAGCGTATTGTTTTATCCGCTCTACCTTTTTTGACGAAATGGCTGCCGATGCCAAACATGCCCAATTAGACAAAGCACAGACTTTAGTTGATCAGCTGATGAAAACAAACGACGATGAATCAGAAATCTACGCTTTGCAGGCTTTGTTGTATCAAATCAGGATAACCGATATGAGCAAAGGTGCCAAATATTCGATGAAAGCCTCTGATGCCATTAAACAGGCAGAACGTTTAAATCCGAATAATCCACGAGTTTATTACCTGCGTGGAAGCAATACTTTCCACACACCTAAGTTCTTTGGCGGTGGTGCAGAAAAAGCCAAACCTGATTTGGAAAAAGCTGCCGAGATGTTTGAATCAACTCAACAAACTGATTCTCTAATGCCAACCTGGGGCAATGTTCATAACCAGCAGTTGCTTAGTCAGTGCGAGGAGCAAGGTGAATGAGATTCCTCGCTTTGCTCGGAATGACAACAATCATGGGTTATGTCAAGAGTTGGGAGAAAAGATTTGCGCGGCTAATCGTGTAAATCTTTTCTCCCAACTCCTCAAGAATCTTCCTATTTCTGTCATTCTGAGCGAAGTGAAACGAAGCGAAAGAACCTCATCATTCTACCATTCTAACTTTATCATTATCTTCATCTCATTCTTAATTTTGCTATCTTGAAAACTCAAAAATCAAATAAAACAATCTTCATGCGTAAACGCGTAATCATAAACTGGCTGGTAGCTATTGTAATTTCTATTCTCATTGGGCTGGGAGTGACTGTTTTAATGGGAGGTTCGTTAAAAATGCCCTTTATGCAGTTTATCTGGAATGCCGGTTATTCATTGAGCATAGGACTTCCTTTATTTGCAAGCGGCTACCTGTTTCACAAGTTCGAAAAACGTTATATCGACTGGATAAACCTGCCAAAAATAAGCATATTACGTGCGTTGCTCATGCATCTTGTATATTCAAGTTTAGTAATCTGGATCTTCAACTGGTTCTGGTTTATTTATGTAATGGGCCGCGAATGGTCATCGTTTTTTAAATACAACAGCGGAACCATCATTACGGAGTATATTATTTTTATAATTATTGCATCAATTATGTATGCCATTTCGTTTTTTAAAGCATGGCGTAACGAGGTGCAACAAAAGGAAGAGGTAAAGCGCGAATCGCTGGCGTTGAAATACAAAGTGCTGCAAGACCAGATTAATCCGCATTTTCTTTTTAATAGTTTGAATGTGTTAGGCAGCCTCATCGATATTGATGTGGAAAAAGCGAAACAGTTTACACGCGAACTCTCGAAATTTTACCGCGATGTACTACAATTTAAAGATCTCGATATTATTTCATTAAAAGAAGAGATAGATTTTGTGACTAAATACATTTACCTACAGCAAATTCGTTTTGGCGAAGCGCTGCAGGTTGATATTATTGCCAACGAAAAGGTGGATGGGAAAGTTATTCCGCTGTCGGTACAGGCATTGGTAGAAAATGCGATTAAACACAACGAAATATCAAAGGCTAATCCGCTAAAGATTGTGGTGGCTATTTCCGACGATTACGAGTTGGTTGTTGAGAATAACCTTCAGCTAAAAACACAAACGGAAGATAGCAGCAAAACAGGCCTTAAAAACCTGTCCGGACGTTATGAATACCTTACCGGAAAGCAAATGATAGTATCGAAGAACGGTGGTTACTTTAGGGTGAGCGTTCCTTTGATAAGGGTTGAAGGAGAAAGGGACTGAACTGAAGGATTGAGGGAGTGAAGGACGGAAGTGAAGGGCAGAGGGATGGAAGGATTGAATGCGTGAATGCTTTAGTGCGGAAATGCTTTAATGAAAACTCGCGGCTCGAAGCTAGTGTCTCGTAACTAAAAAGCAGAAATGCTGAAACATAAAGAAAAGGCTCGTCGCTCGCGGATCGAAGCTAAAAGCTAACAAGAAAATGAAAATACTAATAGTAGAAGACGAACCATTGGCAGCGGCACAGCTGGCTGCTCATATTTCAGCCTTGCAACCCGAGGCACAAATTTTAGCTGTTTGCGATACAGTGAAAGCTACGGTTAACTGGTTGCAAAATAACGAAGCGCCTGATGTGGCGTTTTTTGACATTCAGCTGGGCGACGGACTGAGTTTTGAAATCTTTGAACAGACAAACTTTAATCAGCCCGTAATTTTTACAACGGCTTACGACGATTATGCCATACGGGCTTTTAAAGTAAACAGTGTGGATTATTTGTTGAAACCCATTGAACGCATAGAGCTAAAAAAAGCACTGGATAAGTTTAAACAGCTAACCCAACCGGACAAATCTTCTTTTACTCCCGATATACTGCACGAAGTTATGGCCTCGCTGAAAAAGAAAAACTACAAAGAGCGTTTTTTGGTGAAAGTGGGTACGCACCTTCGGGTGATTGAAACTGCCGAAGTGCTGTATTTCTATAGTTTTGAGAAAGGTACCTACGCCAAACTTTCAGATGGGAAAGATTACCTGCTCGACCAGAGCCTGGAACTGGTGGAAGCGATGGTAGATCCGAATGTGTTTTTCCGTATTAACCGTAAATATTTGGTGGCTTTAAAAAGTATCAGCGATGTTATTGCTTACAGTAACTCGCGTTTAAAACTAAAGGTGCAATATGCCAACGACGATGATTTCCTGGTGGCCCGCGAGAAGGTAAAAAGCTTTAAGGGTTGGCTGGAAGGTGGTGCTTAGTTGACAAATTTTGTTGCCTGCAATTGAAATATTGGAACGCTGATGACGTTGATTTTGCTGATTATCGCAGAAATTATTACCAGGCGAACGGATTCGCGCGGTAGCGGAGGCTTGTTTTGGTTAACGTTGCTATGTTTTTCTGTAATTAGCTGAATACTTAGAATCCATTTAGTCCATACCAAGGTAATGATTCAAAAATGATGCTCGTGCTACTTCTTCCGAATGATGGTTATTAATTAATGTTTTGTCAAGTTTGAATAAATCACCACAATCTGCGCTTTTGAAAAATTGTGTCAGACGCTCATCATTTTTAATATCCGAATTTACAAATATGTCGAGCTTATCGATGCCGAGATATTTTTTGTCTTCCTTTTCCAAACCGATATTGTTTAGTTTTTGTCCTTCGGGAGTGCCGTTATTTGTTAAAAACAGGAAGGTAAGGATTACCAGTTTATTGCCGGTTAATTCGGCTTTAAGATAACCGATCCTTATTTTTCCGTAGGTTACCGGAAAAAGAAAACTTTTACCGGGTTCTATTTCAAAGGGCTTGTTACACATGGCAATTACCACCAACGAATAACTTATGTGCCAGAAATATATTCCCAGCCGTTCTTTTATTCGGGTTATGGCATGTTTTTGTATATATACTTTTATACTAAGGTTATGCATCATCGAGTTAATTCCAAAATATTCTGCTTTCACCTCGAAAGGAACAAATTGCTGTTGTGTATTCAGAAAGAGGCGATATATTGTTCTGGGATTATTATCCTTTTTCCATATTTCTTTATCAATTCTACGGGCTTCAATATGATAATTATTAAAGAAAGGTGACAGATTGGACAGACTGATACTTTTATCGCATTCCTGTTTTACAAAACGAATGGTATATGTTGTAAGACCGGAAAACGACCATGCCAATTTTTCAAGATATCCTGTGAATTTATAATATACATCAAAACGTCGTTGTTCAAATTCTTTGGTTTCGAATACCGGAAAATATGATCGAAACCGGATGTTATTCTGATCCTCTGCATTCCGATAGTAGAAATAAAGTGTTTCAATATAAAATGAAAAGTCGTATAAGCTTATTTTTTTGCCGGCCAGCTCTATATGCTTCTTATTTAAGAAATCGCTTATATAAGTATTTATAAAGCGGATTTCTTTAGCGCTTAGTCTCTTCTCCTCCTTTTCGGCATTAACTATTTTGTAGGGACGTATACGGCAATGATGCAATAGTTTTTTCTCTATTTTATCGAAAGTGTCGAGTGCGCGAGCATCGCCTATCAAGTTCATATTATATTTTAAGCGCTTATAAAAGAGATTTTGCTGGTGATTATGCTCTTGCTTTATTTGTTGTGTATTAATTTTCTTTTTTCTGTGTTTCATTGGGTTTTCTTTTCATTCTAATCTATTATTATGTATGATAACCATGCCTTGTTGATAAAGTACCATGCTCTATCTATAAATTAGCATAGCTTATTGAAGGTTATCCATGGCTTATTTATAAAGTACCACGTCTTGTTGATGATTAACCATAGCTTTTCGAAAGTGTGCCATCCTCTTTTGAAAGTGTGCCATGCTATATATAAAAGTTACTACGCCTGTTTGAAGAAATACCATGTGTTATTGATAATGTACCATGTTCGTTTGATAATTCTCCGGGCATAAAACAAAAGATCGATCCGGCTTTCTATTCGTCCGGACCGATCTGATTGATTAATAACCTTTATTTACAAACTTTAATTTACTGATTTGTTTGAATTGCGGACTTGTTGCGCCAAAAATAGCTTTAACGTATGTTTTTACATTTCCGGCCGTGTCTACCAGGCCGGTTGTGGGAGCATACAGTATGTTGTTGCGGGCAATACGTGCGTTGCTTAGCGGCACTTCGGTGCTTATTACTGCACTGTTTTTTGTCTGCAGCCTGGTGCTGAGGGTAGTTAGTGTTGCTACCTGCAGTTCTACCTCGTTCGGTGCATATTCAGGAATATTTGACAGCAATTGTATAAACTTCGCGAAGTTTTCTTCGCGGCTGTCGTAGCTCATTTGCGAGGTAGACCGTGTTTTTGTTTCGGTAGTTTCTTCTCCTTCCCCACTGTTTTCGGGAGTTGTTGGTTTTGGTGTAGCGCGCTGTCCTTTAATTTTTCGGGCTACGGTAAGTACACTATCATATACCTCTTCGCTAACGCCCGATACTTTTAACATGTTCATAACGCGGGTTACCAGTTTGCTTAACGGATCGAAAGCTACTTCGCGTGCAGCAACTGCATTGTTGTATGGGCCCTGTGCTACGTAAAGTTCATTGAGCGATGCCGCGGCACCGGTAGCCAGTGCTTGCAGTGCGCGCAAAGCAATGGCTTCGTTTGATGGGTTGTAGGCTTCGCCGTAGCCTGTTATAAAAGTAATTAGTTCGTTAAAGTTGGCCACATTTACGGCATGGCCGGTTTCTGTTTTACTTGCCATAATCATAATAATTTAAATTAATGTTATTGTAATGTTTGTGGTTAAACTCCAAATGCAGAAACCTGATTTTTTGCGGATTGCGCATTACGAGGAAATAACCTAAGAACAATTTACGATGTATACTGAACCTATGCTATGTTTTGTAACATATTGGGGATTAGAGATTTCACGTATTTTTTGAGGTAAACTATAATTTGAACGCAAAGGACGTTGATTTTGCTGATTATCGCAGTAGAAATAAAGTGCCGATTTTAATTGTTGGTTGTTGTAACCAAAACACCGATTACAAACCTATGCCGACAGAGAATCAGCTTTTACCTGACACCAATAGTTCTTATACCAAATTGACCATAAAATGTCGCATATAAACTAATTCTTTTTCATTTTCTCTTCGTTGAAAAATTGTACCGTAGCTAAGGCTATGCTAAAATTTTTCGCCTTGATAAAAAGAAAAATAATGACGTATCCAATACGGCATTTTATAATCAAATTGGTATTAATATGAAAAATATCTCTTAGTTTAAAAAGGTAAAAATTGTATAAATATGAATGATGTTAAAAGCTTATTGCATATAGAGGCAATTAAAAACTTAAGAATTCAGTATTCGCATTACTTAGATACAAACCAAATGGATAAGGTGGCTGCGTTATTTAGAGACTGTTTAAAATTTATTCTATTATTCGTCTTTTTCACTACTTCTGCGTTGAAATTTCCTTAAATAGCTAAGGCTATTCGCGTCAATTTCGCCTTGAATTAGTAAAAAATACTTCATAATATCTCTAAAAAATAAAAATTAAACAGTCTCTTAAAGAAGATGCGGTTTGCCAAACAGACCGGACTCCATGGAACGGCCGGGCCCAAATTCAGAAAGGACTGGAAAAGGCTTTTGCTGATCTCGATACCCATAATTACGGCAATTATCCGTTTCTCCATGTGGTAACAAATCACTTGATTGAGATTACCGGCCCCACTACTGCCAAGGGAAAGTATTATCTTATCGATTTATTTACAGAGAGACCGGTTGAGGATCTTCCCTTACTTTTGTTAGGCCTTTATGTTGACGATTACGAGCTTATTGACGGGAAATGGTACATTGCTTCCACTCGTTTAGATATTGCATGGCCTGCCCGAAACATTTAAACTCTTTGTTGCTGCACGATTTTATCGTGTAGCTTTTGTTTTTTCTTTTACCACGCGAAATGATTCGCGCTGGAGCGGAGTTCTATTCGCTAACACTCCATTTCCACCAAATCTTTGCCTCTCCGGTTGAAAATTCGGTATGGCGTTCGGCTTTAACTCCGGGTTTAAACTCGTTGCCAAACCGCTCATCCATGCTTACAAAGCCCATATCACGGTCTTTAATGGTGCTAAGAATATTCCCAATCATTGGAAATGCCTTTTTAGCAACAACAAGCCATGGTAATCCCGATCCCATAAGATCTGTTACAATCTCGAAAGCATCGCCGCCCAATGTCTTCTGAAGGTCTTTTAGCGCATCGCCTATATTACGTGTTGTTTTTCTGCTTTGCCTCAGATAAACCCTGGCTTTTATCTTTTTATCTGCCGGAAATTCGCGTTCGATTACAAACATTCCGTCAGCTCCCGGACTTCCTTCAGGTTCGAAGTTGATGATATTCTCCTTGTTGGTTTTTAGCCTGATATAAGGATCGGGAAAAGTAGAAACAATCATTTTATCATTATCCTCAGGATGTTCGGTAACTATGATGAAGTACAACCTCCACCTCTCTCTGTCTTTTAAAATCTGAAGTTTGGAAAATTCAAGGGTAATTGATTTCATAATAGTAATTTATAGTTTTTTTTCTTCAACTCTTTTGAGTTGCACACCGATTACAAATCGGCGCGAGCGGGGGTATTTCAAATGAATTCTAATTCTAAAAGGTTCTTCAAGAGAATCCAGTTCTTCAATTTTATCTATTCTTAATATCTTATGCTTCATTGTCTCGTTTTATAATGCACCACAACGGTTGGTACATGTTGTCGGGGCGGATTTCGAAGAGCGTTCCTGCCCGAAGGACACGGAACTGCGATGCGAGAATCCGCAGTTGGCGTACCACCGAACCCCGCCCTGCAATATGTACCGTGTTAGCTACTGGCATTTTTTTATTTTTATGTCTTCTTCGTTTTTAAAGAACCACTACAAGAGTTGCCCTCTTCAATTCTTTCAATCCAAACTTTAGTGTCCCGATTCTGTCTATTGTTAGTTTTTCAATAAAAACTGTATTTGTCCTATACTCAATTATAATTGCCTTATAAGTTTGGTGCAATTTTTTGTCAGCCTCTTTGTATGAATAATTGTTTTCAATGAACAATCTCTGATTTAATAGGATTTCTAAATACACAAAGACAACCTGAACTGTCCTATTTATCCACATTTAAGGAAATCTGCAAAGGTTTTGTTTAGTTACTTAAGTCATAATTCCCATTCATATCTATTGTAATTATTAAACCTTCCCGAGTAAAATAAGTGTAAATATCTGGCTCATCAATAAAACTGTATAATCCCGTAGGGTACCCACTCATATTAAAGCCTGTCATCAGAATATTTCCGTCTGAATTAATTCGATATAACTCTGAACCTCTATCATGGGAGGTTTGAAAAATTCTTGTATCGTTATTTTCTATTGTCGATAACCAAACGCTGCTAAAAACCTTACCATCAGGGTAGTCAGGATAAATTCGCCATAAAATATCGCCATTGATATTAAGTTTAATTATTTGCATTTGGGTGTTGTAATAACCGTATTCCCCCATTTCGCCAGCAATAGCTCCGTAAAGGAGAATATTGCCATCAGAAGTTACCTCCGAATTTAAAATTACATCGGCATAAGCATACTCATTAGGTAATTCTTTATCGTACAGTTTTGTTCCCTCCGAGCTAAATCCGGCTATGAACAATCGTTCTTCTTCTCCAATATTCCCTGCAAAAAATAGCTGGTTATCTATAAACTCTACCCCCGAGCAGTAAACATTTTTTGAATAAGGAAATGACTTTTCCCAAACTTTCTGCCCCTCAGAGTTTATATTGATGATGGTGAATCCATGTCCACTACCAAATAAGCCACAAAAATATGTATCGCCGGTTAGTTGGTTGTAGGCCATATGGCTTCCCAGCATTTCTTCATAACTTTCAGCTAATCGTATTTGCCATAACTTATTTCCATAGGCATCAACTTTAACCACAGACAAATATTGAGCAATTACATAACTTCCATCCGGGCATTCAACAAAATCCAGAACAGTTTCATAATTGTTTTTTTCCTCCCAGTCAAACTCTTTTAACCATTCAATTTCAAAATTCTGGTTTATTTTTAGCATAAAATTTCTGCTTGAATAACCGTAAAATGTGTGCTGCCCCATTCCCAATATCATAAAACCATTGTCGGCAGTTCTTTTAATCTTCATAAACTGAAAAGTCTTGTAATCCAGGTTGAATTTTAGTATTGGTTGAAGATTATTGCTTCCTCTTGTTTTAATTAAGGTATCGGCAACTGAATAATTTCTATCGCTATCGTATGCTTTTACGGAAACTTTATACGAAGAGAAAGGGGACAGATTCTGTATAAGTACATTTCTGGATGTTAGATTGTAGAAAACCACTGAATCGTTTAAACCAACTTCGTAGGTAAGCTTTATGCTATCAGGGACTTTGGGCGCCGACCAACTTACCATTGCATCCTTATCGCTAACAACAGCCGATTCTATCTCGAAATTACCAAGAGATTGTCTTGTTGGGGGATCCGTTTCCGGCTCTTCAATTACATAAATATATTCCGTTTCGGTACAACTATTTACTGCGAATCCAATCAACGCTGCAAATAGTAGAGTATATATTGTTTTAGATTTGCTCATCTCTATTCCATGTTTAGTTTGTATATGTCACCAAGCCAGCTATTCCTGTCAATGTAGTAACCTAATCCCGTATAAATGCTATTATTGTGCGTAAAACTAACTCCCCAATCGCTTATGCCATTGGAAAACATAGCTATCATCTCCCATTTATTAGTAGAAGGATAGTACCTCCAGCAATCTGGTTTGTATTCTGGGATTTCTGCTTCTCCTCCTATAAGATATAAATTACCGTTGAATGAAACCATTTGCGTATGATGTCTATACGAACCAGGAAACTTTCCAAGTGGAACCCAACTATCACCACTGGGGTTATATTCCCAGAAGTTATTATACGTAGAAAAAACGTAGGCTTTATCATTCACTGTACATGTTGGCAAACGCCAGAACAGAATCTCAACAGGAACATCGTTTAGTTGTTCCCAATTATTATTGTTGAACGAATAACACCAGAATTCTTTATTGCGTCGCAGTTGGTCAACAGCACTATCATCGTGTATAAAACCACCACCAAGGTAGAGCTTGTCATTTATTACAAAGCTCATCATGTAATCGTTGGTTTTTCCTTGGTAATCTGTAATCTTTTTCCACGAATCATCAGAAGTGTTATACTTCCATAATTCCATTATCCTCTCATACTTCGTTAGGGTATACCCGTCTTGTTCATAAAATGAGGGGAGATCATATTTTACCAAGATGTAGCCTTCGTTATTGTACTGGATAGGATAAGGAAGTATTTCTACTTTGCCTTGCGCATCTTGTATTGAGATAATGTCGTGGACATATTGAAAATTATTTTTTCGCGTCCAAATTTTATTATCGATGTCAAATTCCCAAACGGGCGATTCGGTAAGCTGGGTTTGTGGATAATTCCCACCAACAATGTAGAGTTTATTATCCAGCTTGAACCAGGAAAAATCCCCACGATAAAAATCCTCAAAATTTGAGTCAAAAATTTCCCATTGTCTTTCCAGTATTTTAAGCGTGTTTACTGAGACCAATTCAATACCATCGATATAAACATGAACATGATGTTCTCCAATTGGTGCATCCATTGGGATTTTCACCAGTTTTGTTAGAGTTATAATCCCATCTGTTTCAGTTATATTACTATAATTGGCATCTATTTCCAATGGACTTGTTCCATCAAGTTTTATTTCTAATGATTGAGGTTCATATCCATTTACATAATCAATATTCACCACAAACTCATCTTCCCTATTAAGGTAAGCTGAAATAGATTCATCTAAATATGAGAAACGTTCATCATCCCATATTCGGACTTGAAATGTATTTTTTATTGAACGAAGAATTTGGAGGTTTGATTGGTAGCTGTATTTATTGGTGTGTAAATAGGCTGTAATTTCGTAATCGTGATTTCTTTTAAGATTACGAGCCTCAATTGTATTAGGGAAATTCTCGTAATCAGAAATTGCATACTCAAACTTTATGTCTGCTTCGCCCTCAATTGTAATATCTTTAAAAACAATTTCCACTTTTTGAAGAACTTGCCCTTCTCCTTCGTTTATATCAAGGTGTATTGTATATGAGTTTAACGAAGTGGCGTCAACCGATATAATTCTAATATTCGGCGATTCATAAATAATCGTCTCGGTTTCAGTTGAACATGAAAACAAAAGCAAGGCGATTATCTGACTTAATAATAGTTTTGGGAAAGGTACTTTCATAAAATCATTGGTTTTTAATTTTAGTTTAAAGTTGCAAAATGCTATTAAAATCATAACTGATATAACTCATCCAGAAAACGTTGGTTCATCATCGTTTCAGGCGATACCAGCAGCGTTTTTAATGCTTGTAAACGGTTTGGCGTCGAGTAGGCAAAGGGGAATTTCACCCCTAAGCCTCTCACAGAACCGTACGTGACAGTCTCCCGTCATACGGCTCTTCTAATATAGCTAATTCTATAACGCTCATCCCCTTTAAGGTTGGCAAAAAAATTAAACTATACCAGCTAACCCCTTCGCTCCATTTCCATTACAGAAACTTCATCACTACTACGGGTTAGTCCGCCCCAGTACATTGCATTGCTATTCGGCCTCCAGGGTGTGCCTGTTGTACCTTTCGCTTAACATCAATGTGACTGGTTCCCGAGTTCCGTAATTAAGCCCGGATAAAGGTCATGCCGCCTGAATGACGCCAGCCGAATGGATAGTAAACAGGTAACTTCCAAACTTAGTATTGTTTCCAATACTACTTTTCACTCCGTCACATACTTCGTAGCTTTTGACTAGATATGGCCACTTCTCGACACCTCTTCAGCGGTTACGGTTAGTTCATCTCCTTTATCCACACCTGACCTTACTCGTGGTAAAGCCTTTTCCTAAACGCTCAGTACCATGCCTCTTAAACACAGCACCTTTAGGTGGTTTGATGCCCCCTCCTGCAAGGCGACATCGGTGCCCAGTTGCTCGTTTGCAACTTCCACCATCTTAATTACAGCATGCAATGAACTTTATTTGCCGATTCATCGCTTCTCGGCACACTATGTGGTCGGGCGGGATTTCGAAAAGAAATCCTGTCAGACCCGCAGGAAAGTGGGCGCAAGGTCTGACTTGTCAGACCGCTAAACACCCCGCCTGCCATATTACAAATTGTTAGCTTTAGTTTTTTTCTTTCTCATTTATTTTCCACACATCATTTGGAGAATTTCTGTGGGCTGATTCTCCAAAATTTAAATAGTATATATCATTCAAGGACATGTCCATTTTTACAAGAGACTCTAAGGAAACGAGTTTTGCTTTTTTTATGTCAGGCGGAGTTTCACCATGAAATTGCCAATCTCCATCTTCCTCATGATAAACATATAAAATCGGTTCTCCTTTTAAGACCGATTCTGTCGTGAAAACTGCGAGATTTTTTTCCTCCAAAAACTTAAAATCACCGTTCCTGTCTAAAAGAGGTTGGACAAATTTGAAATTTTTATTAAAATCCATTTCCCATGGAAACTTCCCATTTTTGTCTGGCCACACAACTTGTAAGACAGGAAAGTCAAATGATTTTTTGTAATACCATCCAGCGTATCCAAGATAGTCTTTGTAATAGCTCCGTTGAACTTTTATGAATTGAATTGGCAAGTCAACCAAAAAACCATAATAATTGACACCTTCTATGAATTTTGTCCCACTTATTATTTGTGATTTGATGTCATTCAAAATTGTTCCAGTTGATTCAGGATTTAATCCAAGTATTATCAGTTCGGGATGCTCAAATTGCTTAAATAATCCAATTGAATATCCAAATTTTGGACAATATCCATCACTCTCAACGTAGGAAATGTTCATTTTATGTTCCTCAATGTCGGCGAGAATATTCTCTGTTATTTGCTTATCGTATGTATAGTTTTCGCTCATTTAAAATTAAAGCTAACGGTCACCTGTATGTTTTCGTGGCGTCAAAATCCCTCCGACGTTGAGTAAATGTACCGCCGTTTCCCGTTTTAAATTTTTTAGGGAGGGACTTATTTCTAAAATTTTCAATCATGGATTTAACAACTATCTTATTTGGTTTAGTTTTTATACTCGGATATGGAATCGGTTTTTGGTTCGGCTATGCCAGAGGCAACTCCAGTAGAGATTGATTTGTCTGGGTTGGATTTATCAATCAATTGGCTGCGAGCCTGTAAGTTTCCAATTGCAATGCCAATCGTTAACATAAGTGGAAAAAGAAGCATTGCCAGCCAGTTCGGAATCGTGTACAAAAAATTGGTTTTAGGTTTTTTATACAAACCTATGTTTTCAATTGTTTCAATACAGTTATTTAAAAATAATTCAACATCACCAGATGGGTAATTATAGAAGCTAAATTTATTTATGTACCGAACTTCCTTTGATTCTATACCAAAGAATTTTTCGATATATGTTCTTGTTTGTACAGTCCATTCAGTAGTCCTATTCTCTTGATTTTGAATCTTATTTATTTGATTTTTTAAAATCGTTATTGCTTGGTTCTTTTTCATGGTAAATACTATTCAATTTTCAAAGTGTCAGAATTATTTAGCTGAAATTTTAAATCGTTTATAATGGAATCTTTTTCAATTTTTTCTCTGTTCAATTCATTGATTTTGCCCTTATTGATGTCAGCTGATATGCCGAAGTATATTGAAGTCGCCAGTAAAATTAGTGGCAGAACATACTGTGTAATAATATTTGAAATTTTTCTTTTTGTCTTTAGTTTATGGTTTCGATTAAAAGCTGAACTTAAAGAACCGTAGCTATTTATGATATTTATATAGTCTGGGTGAATGATAACATACTCTGAATTTTGGACTGATAAAAAGTATTTTCCTTTATACAAGTTAAAAAAACTATCAAGTTCTAATTTATCAAATTTAATACCCGTTTTATCCTCGTATTTCATTGATAAAAAGTATAAAACACTACCATCCGGGTATTCTTTTGCCAATTCATTAAGAATGAAGTCTAGAAATTTTAAGTTTTTGTCGTTTATTTCCATATTTAAAAATTCTCAATTCTCAACCGGTTTTGAAAAAACCGAACGTGCGTCGGCAAAAAATTTAAAACTTACCACTGACCTGTCATTGAAAAACCAACGCAGCCATGAAATATACAGTTTGTTACCAAATCGGTTTTTATTCTTCAAAAGCGCAAGAGAAATATGATATGTATTTTTATGTTTCACGATTTGCGCTTTTTTAAACTGTTTGGTAACTAGTGTGTAACATCAATTGTTGTTATATCGCTTATAGCGTATGCTACTTAAATCCCTGGGGTGGCAAAATCTCTCGCTGCTAATCGTTCTGGGTGTCACCGGGTTAGGGGTAGCAATTTAATTATAATTATTTTATAATGAAAATGGTTTGGGAATTTTGCTTTGGGCTGAATTTGCCGATACACGATACTGGGTTCTGGATACTGGATACTTGATGCTAGAAGCTCACGACTCGTAGCTTCTGGAAATGTAGAATATCCCATAAGCAATAATGAATTTCCAACCAGGAAGACTTTTGGATAGAGGCTCCTAACTGGGATTGAAGAGAGATTGCTTCTCCCGATGAATCGGGATCGCAATGACGATTTGTTTAGTAAATTTCAGCCGCGGACAAGAAGAATAATGTAGATACAAGTCAGTTGCCGTCCGCGGCATTCGGTACTATGCAAGCTGTCATCACGGGGGAGCAATAGCTCGATGTTTGGTCGTGATTTACTGCCGCATAAATTGGAAAAATTGTGCTAAAAATTTTTCTTTGAATTATGTAAAAAATAGAGTAACTTTTGATCCATGAAGTTGTGAAGAATTAAGCAAAGCCAATAATATAACTACTAATCTTAAAACTTAATTATGAGAAGCAACATTGTTAGCTGGGTTGAAATTCCGGTAAAACAAATGGCTCGTGCCATTAACTTTTACGAAACAGTTTTTAGTGTTGGATTGGAAAAAAACCACGGAGGAGAATTCGACATGGCCTGGTTCCCGTACTCCGAAGGTAAATATGGCTCGGGTGCGGCACTGGTTCTCCACAAAGAGTTTTACCAACCGTGTTCCAACGGAGTGGTTGTTTACCTGGCTTCCCCGGCAGGAGACTTAGATGTGGAGCTTGAAAGAGTGGAAGATGCCGGTGGAAAAATACTACAGCATAAGAACAAGATTGCGGGCGACCACGGATACATAGCCGTTATTCTTGACACCGAAGGAAACAGGGTTGCTTTACATTCGAAAGAATAATCATATTATTTATTGAAAACCGGAAGAAGGCTGTTTCTAATTTTTCTGCCGAATTAGTTTTCAGGTGCTGCTAATGTGCTTTAGAACTAATTCCTCGATTGCTCCTTTGTTAAAGGGTTTTATTAAATAGTCGACAATTTCTCCATTATCCAGAGCCGTTAAAATTTCAGGGCTTTGCTGGTAACCCGACAGTATGCTACAGGGAATATGCTCGCATACATTTTTAATTTCCCGGATAAACTCCAGGCCACTCATAGCGGGCATTCGCATATCGGAGATTACAAATTTTATGTCCGGGTCCTTATTAATTATCTCCATGCCTTTCGCGCCACTGTCGGCTGTTAACACTTCAAAAACTTTTGAGAAGGTTAATTGAAAAACGGTGGTATTTATTTCTTCATCGTCCACATAAAGTATTTTGGGTTTGTTACTCATGCTTCATTCCTTTTTGTGGTAGTATTACTGTTACGGTTGTTCCTTTGTTTACTTCCGACTCAAATTCAAGACTGCCTCCGTGGTCCTTAATAATTCCGAAAGCAATTGAAAGACCTAAACCGGTTCCTTTCCCCGGGTCTTTGGTCGTATAAAACGGGTCGGTAATCTTCGTCAGTTCTTCTTGTTCTATTCCTTTGCCTGTATCGGAAATAGTAATGATTAAATGGTTGTCCTTTTTCGATGTTTTTATAACTATTTCCCCTGTCCCTTCAATGCCTTGTTCGGCATTGGAAAGAATATTCAAAAATACCTGATGAATATTTCCAACATTGCCAAAAGTAATAAATGTTTCGTTTGAATAGCTTTTATGAACCTGAATTCTATTATTTAACTGGCTTTGTAACATTACCAGGCTGTCGTCGAGTATTTCATGAATATGACATTCTTCGTTGTCGGACGACGTATTGCGGCTAAACTGGTTCAGGCTTTTTACAATACCCGCAACCCGATCTACCCCTGTTTTAATTGCATTTAGAAGAATTTCGGCATCCTCGTCGCCGGCATGCGCACCCTGTAGTTTTAAACCTTCGTAAGCGCCCATTATGTAGTTCAACGGATTGTTAATTTCGTGAGCAACTCCGGCCGTTAACACACCCAGCGAAGCCATTTTATCGGCCTGGAACAACTGCGCCTGGGTTTCTTTTAAGTCGTTAAGGGCGTTTATTAACTTCGAATTCTGCTCGTTAATTATGGTATTTTTTTCGTGTAAGGCTTCGTTTATTATCTGCAACTCTTCATTGGCAGTTTTTAACTCCAATGTACGTTTATCGACCAGATCTTCCAGGTTCTTTTTGTGTTTCTCCAGCTCCAGCCTTGTCGATTTTATTTCGGTAATATCGCGGCCTTCAGCTATTAAATAAATGAGCGAATTGTGCGAATCGTGAACCGGTTTTAACGAAAGGTCGATATAACGAATTTTGCCTTCTTTATCTGCATTTGTGGTTTCATACCTAACAGTTTTGCCTTGCCGGGCCTTTTCAATTGCTCCAAACAATTTTTCTCTTTCCCGGACAGAATGTTCCCACCACCTGGTTTCAGGAAATAACAATCCCTTGTATTCATCTCTGTAATACCCGATAAATTCGCACGCAGAGGAATTGGCTTCCAATATGCGTCCCTCGCCATCGAGCAAGCTAACAAACGAAAATGTTTGGTTGAAAATCCCCTTAAATTTCTGCTCGCTCTTTATACGGTTGCGCAGCTGTTCGCCAATAATACTTTCGTAGATGGCAAAAATTAAAATAGGCAGAAAAAGTATACTTAAAATTTGTTCAAATTCTTCTGCTCTTTCCTGAATTGTAGTGTGCTGATAAATGTTGATGATCGATCCGGTGAGTAAGATGAGTAAGGCAACTCCAAATAAAATTTTGTATTGAACCCTTTTGTGGTAGAGCTGCACAAAAACAATTACTGCCGACAGGAAAAGAACAATTGCAGATAATATGTTTACTATAATAATATAATTTTCCATTACAGCTCTTTTTTTAAGATACTTATAAACAAAAAGATACAGGCAATGAAAAAGAATGTGTGCTCGACAATATTTATTTCATCTGAGAAAATAAGCGCTTCTAAAACGCTGTTGACTTTAGAGAATAAAATAAAAACGACACCCCAAAACCAATAGCTTTTAACATATCTGCTACTCTTTTTTATTAAAAACAAGAGGTAAAGAAATAGCAAAGCGCTGATTAAAAAGTCTAGTATCTCACTAACATTCTGCATATAAATACGAAAATAAGAATAAAGCGATTAAATAGTATTGGTACGCTTCATTTATTGACATTTTATCACCTTACTTCTAACTTTTATACATACTTTCTGTCATATTTCCACTGTTTCCACTCGTAATTTTATTTCCCGGTTCATTTGCCCGAAGTCCGATTTGGTTTTGCTGTCGAGGTGTTTTGCTAGCAGCCGTACCAATATGCCGCTAAAACGTTCGCTTTGTTCGAAGGTAGTTGTTCCGTCGTCGTTATCAATGAGCAAAAATTTATGCTCGCCATCAAACAAACCTTTAAACACTAAATGCCCCAGCCACCGGAACTCGCTGTTCTTTTTATACTTCAGAACGACGGGTTTAAAGATCATTCCCGGCAACTTTACACGAATCTGTTTCCCTTCTTTTACTTCGCCGGATAACGAAGTGATAAACGTATTCCACTCCGGGTATTTTTCAAAGTCAGTTAATACCTGCCAAACTTTCTCTTTTGCTGCATTTATCCGAACCGATGTTCTAATTTCCTTGTTCATAGCTTTTGAATTTATAGAACAAAGGTCGGGCGGAAATCAGGTTTTGCTCTTGACAAAAATCAAGAGTTTTGTTTATTTCTGATTCTGCTGAATGTTTCGGGCGACATGCCCAGCATGGAAGCGATATATTGTAAGGGAACCTGGTTGAGCAGTTCTTTATTTTGCTGAAACAGTTTGTTGTAGCGTTCTTCGGCACTTAGCGAAAGCTGATCGAAAATGCGGTTTTCGAGGGTAACAAAACAACCTGCAATGATCTTCTTTTCTATTTCGTCCCAATTGGGCACCATTTCTTTTAAGCGCCGGTAATTTGCTTTGTCGAGGGTGTAAAGTTTACAATCAGTCAAAGCCATTATATTCCATCGGGCCGGATGGTCGAACAGGAAGCTGTTTAATTCGGTCAGGAAATAATCTTTTCCACCGATCCATTGCGTAACTTCCCGATCATTCAATTTTGAATAAACACGGATAAAACCACTTTTAATGAAACTGAGTTTGTTGCAATGCTGACCGGTTTTTATAAAATAGGCACCTTTGTTTAATTCTGTTTCGGCAAAGAGGGCTGCAATTTCGTCGAGGCGCTCATTGCTTAACCCAAAATAGGAACTGATCTGCTTTTTTAGTTCGTCCACTTTTTGTTTGTTTTTAACTTAAGCAATTAAACCAGAGGTTTGTTTACAACAGACTATTAACAAAGCAAGCCGGTTTATTTCCCGGTAGTTTTATTCAGAATCTCCATCATGGTTTCAGGCTTTTGTAACGGTGCAAACCCAAATTGTTTGTAAAGCCCGTGTGCATCGTCGGTCCCCAGGCCCCAACGCCTAATCCCCTGCAAATCGTTATGTGTTGTTATGGCTTGCATTAACTTTTTGCCGTAACCTTTCCCCTGGTATTCCGGGAGAATAAAAACATCGAGCAGCCAGGCAAATACTGCATAATCGGTGATTACGCGGGCAAATCCAACCTGCTTGTTTTCGCTGTAAACACCAAAACACAGTGAGTTTTCGATCGAGCGTTGCACGGTTTCCATAGCACGCCCTTTTGCCCAATACGATTCGTTCGACAAATAATTATGAATGACCTGAATATCGAGTTTTTCTTTATCGGTTGAAATTTCAATCATCGTTTTCTGCTTTTGCGAGGTTTTAAAATCCCATTAACTGCCGAACTTTTTCAGCATTCTCTTTGGTGGTTAACAGCTCCAGTAACAACAAAGCTACATCAACAGCAGTGGATGGGTTCCACGATGTAATCAGCTTATCGTCGAGAACAATGGGCTGATCCAACACATTTACGCCAAAGCTTTGCAGCGCCTCCCGCCTGACAGCACTTTTGTAGGTTGTTCCGTTTTTACCTTTTAAAACACCACTTTTCCCCAATGGCAAAGCACCCACACAAATGGATGCAATAATTTTATTGTTTACACGGAAGCCCCGAATCAGATCGAGAAATTTATCGCTGTAGGCATCGTTGTAAAATCCGTAAACTTCAAAACCACCGGGAATCGCCAGCGCATCAAAATCGTTTACATCAACCTCATCAATCCGGTAATCAACCACCAGAGTCTGATCGAAAGAACTTTTGACTTCCTTTGTTACTCCGCAGGTATACAGTTTTGTGGTGGTGTCGCCTTCTTCGAGGTTCCAGCCAATAACATCGATAAACACGCTTGCTTCGAAAAATTCGAATCCGTTGGCCAATAACAGTAATACTTTCTTCATGGGCTTTAATTTTTGGTATAAGTTGACTTACAATCCGTGAAGACTTTCGCTTGCTGCTTATCCTCATGAAGCTCTCCAGGATATGGTGCGAATTTAACAAAAAACAATAGGCTATTTGCGATCAATATCGGGATTAATTACAGGCAATAGATCATGTTTCCCGGTTTTAATATCCAGGTAACCATATTGCCCCAGCGCACCAAAAAGTGCTTGAGTTGTTATTCCTGCCTGAAATTTATAGTCTTCTATGTTGCTTATTGGCAGTTGTTTTAGTTGGTCGGGGCCGACTGGTTTATCGTCGATATATGCTGCAGGCAGTACAAGAAACTCCCGCTTAATACCTTCAGAAACATAGTTTAAGTAACTCAGGTTAAGCGCCAGATCATAAGCCGTTTCAGGCTTTCTGATTTCAAATCCTTTTGCCGGCACTTCAGTACCCCTAATTTGTATTGAATAATCGCGAATGATATCAACAGTAGTTTGTGCTGAAAGAAAAGTTGATAGTGACATGAACAAGAGGATCAACGTAAAGGTCTTCATTTGGTAAAGTTTTGATTTTATGGCAAAAAATCATCAAATAAAATACCATTTATAAAAAAGGGGCTGAATTTGCATTATAAATTCAGCCCCACACTCTGTTTTTGCCTTTCGGCCTTATATCCTTTCGTTTCAACTAAAACTCAAATACCGGTCTCCCTTCAGCATCAAATTTAACTTCCATAACACGTGCATGACGGTTTGGATCGTACAATGGATCCTCAATAATTTCTTCAAGAGGTCGCTTATCACTTGCAGGAACAACTACGGGATCGCCAACTGCTTTCTCATAATCGCGGGCATGATAAATACACAATGGCGTTTTATCATCTTCAGCTATCGTAAAACAGTTGTGTCCCGGTCCGTATATTTTCTTTTCGTAATCGGTTTCCAAAACCGGGTATCTCGATTTCTTCCACGAATTCCGATCCAACAGATCAGCATTCTCATCGGCTTCCATCAATCCCATACAATAGCAGGCGCCGGTGGCACTTGCCGAGAAAGTGATATAAATTTTGCCTTTATTTTTGATTACTGCCGGTCCTTCGTTCACCCAGAAACCAATTCTTTCCCATTCGTAATCGGGTGTGGTAAGCATAAACTGAACAGTTTTTAGCTTAACCGGTGTTTCCATTTCTGCCAGGTACAGATTTGATGCAGCAAACTGCCCTCCGGTTTTTTCGGCCCAGCAAAAGTAGCGTTTGCCGTTATTTTCGAATACCGTTCCATCCAGCGAAAAGTCGATGAAGGTTTTTTCATCACCATTAGCAGGTTGCATTTGTCCCAGCTCAACCCATTCATCGTTTAACGGATCCTGACCTTTACATTCCAAAACATAAGGTCGTAGCGCCCAAATGTCTTCTTCTTCGCTGGCCGCAAAGTAAACATACCATTTGCCATCAAGGTAATGAATTTCAGGCGCCCAAATATGACGGCTCATTGGGCCGGTTTCGTGTTTAAACCATACATCGAAAGTTTGGGCATCTTCTAAACCCGCGATGGTTTTACTTTTTCGTAATTCAATACGGTCGTAGGCTGGCACCGAACCAGTGAAATAGTAGTAACCATCAGTATGTTTGTACACAAACGGATCGGCGCGCTGCTCAACCAATGGTTCATTTTTATCTGTAGTATCCATCTTAAATATGAATTTTTGCTTTTATTGTTTCGTAAAATTTATCCGTGATTTTGTAACGGTAGATCAACATACCATTGATCACATGAAAAACACCTGGAATTAAAGTAAGCATCAGTGCCAAGCCGGTAAGCGCTGTTTTTGTTTGCATAGCATCGGGAATATATCCAAAGGCATCAAGCAATAAACCAACAACTGCTCCGGCAATTCCCATTCCTGCTTTCTGAGCGAAAGAAATACCACCGAATGCCAGTCCTGAAACACGTTTCCCGGTTTCGGCATGTCCGTGATCCACAGCTTCGGCAATAGCCGACCAAAATACCGGTGCGTGCACATCAACTACCAACGACAGAATAAAATAAAGTACGTATGCTAACAATACACTGTCGGGTTGCGGTTTCACCAAAACAAACATCAGAACGCTAAGTACGCCCACTCCAAGCTGCGACATCCAAAACAGCTTTACTTTACAAAAGCGCTTGGTGATAAGCGTTGACAAAGGCATAGCCAGAATGGCCGCTGCAACACCTGTTCCCATAAAAGTGGATTGCATTCCGGCATCGCCGCCCAGGTAATATTTTGCATAGAAGATTGCTACCGAACTGCGGATTACATAACCAACAGTACCCGACAAACACGAGCCCCAAAGAATAAGCCACTGGTCGTTTTTTATGAGGTATCTTAACTGCTGAAAAAATGGTGTTTTGTCAACCACGTGTTCAATGCGCTCGCGGGTGGTAAAATAGCTAAACAAAAACAACAAAGTTCCCATAAGCGCCATTAGTCCCATGGCCAACTGATATCCTCTTCCCATATCATCGCGGCCTAATTTTTCGGCAAGAATCGGAACAACGATCGACACCATAAAAGCAGCAACCTTTGCAAAGAAAAGGCGGTAGCCGTTTGCCGACAAACGTTCCTGCGGATCGTTGGTTAAAACTCCAATCAGTGAGATGTACGGAATAGTAACCGAGGTGAACATCAGTGTTACAAAAATGTAGGTAATGTATGCGTAAATCAGTTTCCCGGCATAATCAAAACCCGGTGTGGTGAAAGTTAGAAAAACCGAGATCCCGAACGGAACCGACAGAAATAAAAAGTAAGGACGGAATCGTCCACCCTTAAATTTATATTTGTCTGTAATTAATCCCATCAATGGATCGCTGACTGCATCGATCAGCCGAACCAGTAAAAACATAAGGGCGACATCTTTGGGCTTCAGACCAAAAATATCTGTATAAAAATAAGTAATGATAAGGAACATGGAAGATATTACCACGTTAACGGCAGCATCTCCCGATCCATAACCGATTTTTTCCAGCAAGCTTAGCTTTTGAGCTTTAGAGTTCATTGATTTAAATTAAAGTTTGATCTTCTATTGTTTTTGAGCCATTTCTATCTATCCATGTCGCACGAGGCTTTTTATGGATAATTCTGCTCAATGCAAATATAAGTGCAATTGCGGAAATCAGGTGGAGTTTTGAATATAAGAGGTGGACAGATTGTATTATCAACTGCCTATTTAAGAAACCGGCTTTTTAGGTAACATCTTCCATGCTGCTGATTCGAAAAGCTTTCCTTATTTTTGTTGCAAACAACAATCATGAAACAACTGCTCCTTTTTATCGCCACATTTACCCTGTTTGCTGGTTGCACACCAAAAGCAAATTCGCCAAAAGTATATCTGTTTTCGTATTTTAAAGATAACGGACAAGATGGGCTGCATCTAGCCTACAGCCGAGATGGTTATCACTTTCAGGCTTTGAACAACGATTCGTCCATTCTCGCACCACAAGTTGCCGACGATAAATTAATGCGCGATCCGTGTATTATTCAGGGACCAGACAAACATTTTCATATGGTGTGGACCGTAAGCTGGAACGACAGAGGAATTGGTTATGCTTCGTCGGAAGACCTGATCAACTGGTCAGAGCAACAATTTGTGCCGGTTATGCAACACGAACCAGCTGCCAGAAACTGCTGGGCTCCGGAAATTATTTATGATGAAGAAAAGGAGCAATACATGATTTACTGGGCCACCACAATTCCCGGACGATTTGAAGCAGGAGAAACACAGGGAGACAGCGAATACAACCACCGCATGTATTACACCACCACAAAGGATTTTGAGGAATTTACGCCTACGATGCTACTGTACGACGAAGGCTTTAACGTAATTGATGCCGTTATAAAAAAAATAAACGGCGAGTACCTGATGTTTGTGAAAGATGAAACCCGGTATCCACCCAAGAAGCACATTCTTGTTGCCAAAAGCAATTCGCTTTACGGAGGCTACAAACTTGTTTCTGAAGCCATTTCACCCGATTGGGTGGAAGGGCCAACAGTTGCACAAGTAAACGATGCATGGGTTTTGTATTACGACGAATATACCCGCCACCACATGGGAGCCATGCGATCGAGCGATTTAGTCAACTGGGAAGTCATAAACGACAGCATCAGCTTTCCGGGAGGAACACGCCACGGAACCATTTTCAAAGTAAACGAGTCGGTTTTAGATGATTTATTGAAAACCTTTGAAGCAACGAATTAATTATTTCGTTGCCTGATTGCTCATTTCAAATACCAAATCTCCTCCTTCTATTAACCTAATTAATTCATAAAAATGAATTAATTTCCCACAAGGCTGACGAAATAATTGAAATACAATTATTTGTCAGGGTTAACCTTGACATTGAAAATCAAGAGACAAACTAAATCAGAGCACGTATCGTGCAGATTTTCAATCGTCAACACTTCGTGTGAAAAAATTTATGAATTTTTCAGGTTAAATCGAAGTGTGAGATTTTTCCCGAAAAATGAAAGCATCTATAATCCTTTATAAAATAGAATCGAACTCAGGCTATTAAAAAGGTACTGATAAAGGGGAAGAATAAAGAATTTAGAAGCTGACTAATCCAAAAATTTTGAATACGTGATCCTCATATCAACGCCATCTTGTTTCGCTCCTTTTAAAATTACCCGGTTGGCAATGTCTGCACGACGCCCTGTTGTCAGGTAAAATCCCTGGTTTCCAACAAAATCATCATCATCAGGATCGGTTACATCAATAATACGCTGAACATGCTGCGTAATATTAAACGTATAGGTGTAATCGCTGGTATCTAAAACTCCGCCGTAGAACAACGGATTAAAGAAATAATCAATCGGGCGGTATTCTTCTTCGTCGGGCGCCACAAAAGTAAACATCAACTGGCTAGGTGGCGGATAATTATGAATATCGCTTGCAATGGTATCAACATGAAAAATGATCTCAGCTTTATTGATACCCATATTTGTTGAATCCTTCCAGCTTTCCAAACCGGAAACCGTTATTCGTGATTTTAATCCACCGGTTGGCTGTACATAAATCAGGTCGCTTTCCTCTTCTTCCTGGTCAAGATCAGCTAAAAACGGCGCTCCGGTGTAATCGTGTTTAAATTCATTAACCCGTAAACTATATTCAGTTATCGGGTATGTCTGCCATAAAGTATCGGGATCTTCGTCTTCTTCCAGTAATATGGTATTTTCGTCGTTGTTATAAAACACACGCAAAGCCGAATTATAATTACCACTGTTTGTTGACAAAGCCCTGTGCAGTGTCATCAATGAACCGTCTCCAGAAACATCAGCACTTTCAAGTAAAAGGCCTTTAAAATACTGAAGAAAAACATCGTTATTGATCATATCAAGCGAATCGGCATCAATCAGTTTTTCACCTAAGTTATTATCCAATGGAATGATCAACAACTGGAAGTTTGTATCCTGAGTTGCAGAATCCAAGACCACTTTTGGCGTATAATCAAACTCAGCAAGCGAAATATCCGAAGCCATTGATTTCAAATCAATGTCCTGGGTGTATTCAACATCCGGATCAAGGTACGTTTCCATTTCGTACACTTTAATATGCTGCGTTGTAGTTGTGTCGCCGTAAACATTTCGGTAATACAGGTACAAGCGAACAGAATCAACTACCGTATTGGTTCCGAATTCAGGAAATTCAGTTAAACGGAACTGCGTTGCATAATTTGCGGTTGTTTTACCAAAAACCGGATCATTCAGTGTTCCCAGCAGGTTAGTTGATGCCTTGTTGGAAATAATTCCATTTTCAGTAAATGTATATGATGCAATTTTATCCGAAACAGAAATATTCCGAACATTAATCAGGTCTTCATCCGGGAGAATACCTAATCCTAAATCGTTTTGCTCGCTATTACAAGCAACCAAAAGGGTTACAAGAACAAACAATCCTCCAAATATCTTTAACAACTGCGCTGTATTGTATTTCATGTTAACTATTCCAAATTTATTTTAGGAAGCTTACCTACGTCAGCCAATGTAAATTAGCCTCTCTAAACAGTAATTGGTTGCTTCTTCAATTTTCTGATTTCCGAAAAATTACACAAACATAGAAAATTACAACGAGAGCGTTTCTGAAATCGGAGTAAAATTGAACTTTTTAAATATAATTTTGATTCTTTAACACCGAAGCCTTACACTTTATCGTAAAACTCGTTGTAGGCATCAATGTATGTTTCTTTTGGTTGGAAATCGAGGAATAACTTTTCGCTATTCTTAATATGATTTTTAACGTCGGCGTTAATATTTTCAGCTCCCTGTATAACCGCATCAGAATAATCGACAGCCATTTTGCTTACATTGGCAAAAGTTGGTTCTTCTATCGTTTTTACATCGTCGGTTGTAATTCCTTCAAGCAACAATTTCTCATTGAACTTGCTATCAAGCGGTTGCTTAAAATCATCGTCGTAAACCGAATAAACCAGTTTCGAGTTCTGGAACAACGGATCGTTGTAATAGTACTTTTTAATATATAAAGGCACCAACGAAGTCAACCAGCCATGGCAATGAATGATATCGGGTGCCCAGCGTAACTTAATTACAGTTTCTAGCACACCACGGGCAAAAAATACCGCGCGTTCGTCGTTATCTTCAAACTCTTTGCCGTCATCGTCGTGCAAAACTGCCTTGCGTTGAAAATAATCTTCATTATCGATAAAATAAACCTGCATACGAGCAGCTTGGATCGAAGCTACTTTTATGATAAGTGGGTGATCCGCATCGTTAATCACAAGGTTCATACCCGACAAACGGATTACCTCGTGTAACTGATTTCTACGCTCGTTTACGCAGCCATAACGCGGCATAAATGTTCTAATCTCTCTCCCTTTCTCCTGAACGCCCTGTGGCAGGTAACGTCCGATTTCCGACATTTCGCTTTCTGGCAAATAAGGGGTAATCTCTTGTGAAATATAAAGGATTCTTTTCTTTTCCATGAACCTATAAGTGCAGTTAAAAAACAGTGTGCAAAAGTAATAAAAATAACCGAATTGTCAAGTTAAGTTAGTTAGTTTCAGTCACTATCCTTCTTTTTTATGCTGTTTTAACAATTAAAATTACTTACTTTGCAGCCGCAATTTTTTAGGTATGAAACTGGTTAATACAGCACAAGAGTTACAGGCTGAAATACAGCACCTTGCCAATGGTAAAACAGTGGGGTTTGTACCCACAATGGGGGCACTGCACAAAGGCCATATTTCGTTGGTAAAACAAGCCGTTTCGGAAAATCCGGTAGTAGTGGTAAGTATTTTTGTAAATCCAACACAATTTAACGATCCGAACGATTTGGAGCGCTATCCGCGTACTCTCGAAAACGATATGAAATTATTGGAGCCAACAGGTTGTTCTATCGTTTTTGCACCCAATGCAAACGAAGTTTACCCCGAGCCGGATAAACGTAAATTTAACTTTGGAATTTTAGAACAGGTGATGGAAGGCAAACACCGCCCGGGGCACTTTAATGGTGTAGCACAGGTGGTTAGCCGGCTTTTTGACATGGTAAAACCTACCAAAGCCTACTTCGGATTGAAGGATTTTCAGCAATTGGCCATTGTTAAAAATATGGTGAAACAACTGCAACTTCCTGTGGAAATTGTACCTTGCGCCATTATTCGCGAAGAAAGTGGGTTGGCCATGAGTTCGCGAAATGAATTATTGACGGAAGAACAGCGGAAAAATGCGGCCGTAATTTCGGAGACTTTGTTTAAAGCCAAAGAACTTAAGGCGCAAAAATCCGTACAAGAAATCACGGATTGGGTAACAGAAACAATAAACAAGAACCCCTTCCTTGATGTTGAATATTTTGAGATCGTAGACGACGCACAGCTGCAACCGGTTAAAAACTGGGACGAAGATTCGACAAAAGTTGGATGTGTTGCTGTTTATTGCGGAAAGATCAGGTTAATTGACAATATAGTTTTTTAAGACCGAAATAAGCATAGTTATGCAAATTGAAGTTTGTAAATCAAAAATACACAAGGTTACCGTTACTGAAGCGAACCTGCAATATGTTGGAAGTATTACCATCGACGAAGATTTGATGGACGCGGCAAACCTTATTGAGAATGAAAAAGTACAGGTTGTTAACATTAACAACGGCGAGCGTTTAGAGACTTATGTTATCAGGGGCGAACGCGGATCGGGGACCATTTGTTTGAACGGCCCGGCAGCACGAAAAGTAGCAGTTGGCGATGTGGTAATAATCATTTCGTACGCTTTAATGGATTTCGAGGAAGCCAAATCGTTTAAGCCAAGCTTGATCTTCCCTGATATCGAGACCAATACTGTAGTATAAAATACATTACATACAAATGTGAACCTCGTAGTTTTTACTGCGAGGTTTTTTTTATGCGCTACAATTTCAACGCCGTTTAGGTTTTATTCCAATAAAAAGGAATTAATCACTATTTTTAGCGTTTATGAATCTAATGTTTAAATCAAAGATTTTTAAGGATTTTGAATCGTTTCGTCCCTTGCTTGAAATCTGGAAAGGAAGCAACAACACCATCGTTTTTACCAACGGTTGTTTCGATCTTATTCATAACGGGCACGTTGATTCACTGCACAAATCGGCAGCATTTGGCACCAAACTTATCGTTGGATTAAACTCCGATGTTTCGGTAAAATTACTTAAAGGGGATAAGCGCCCCATTATAAATGAGCAGGCACGGGCAGAAGTGTTGGCAGCCTTCGGATGTGTTGATGCAGTAATTCTTTTTGATGAAGAAACGCCGGCAGAAATTATTGCAAAAATCATCCCCGATGTTTTGGTAAAAGGCTCCCAATACGAAATTCATGAAATTGCCGGCCACGATACCGTACTCAATAACGGAGGGAAAGTGGAAACACTGGAATTAATTGAAGGAATTTCTACCAGCGAAATAATAGACAGAATTAAAAAACTTTAAAAAACTCTGTGTAAACCTCAGCGTTCTCTGTGGTTATATTTTTACCACAGAGATAACAGAGCATTCACAGAGTAATACAGAAAAGAATGGCAAAAACAAAAACCATATACACCTGCCAGAATTGCGGCGCACAATCGCCAAAATGGTTGGGTAAATGCTCCACATGCAACGAGTGGAACACCTACGTTGAGGAGATTGTAGAAAAGAAACAGTCTGCCGGAAAACTTTCTGTGCAGATTTCGGGTAACCAACCCATCACGCTCGAAAATATAGAAATGGCCAGAACCCAGCGTATTTCTGTGGGCATTGAAGAGTTTAACCGTGTTTTGGGCGGCGGAATTGTTCCCGGCTCGCTGATACTTTTAGGTGGCGACCCCGGAATTGGAAAATCAACACTGGCACTTCAGCTGGCACTGGGTTTAAACGGGAAAAAGATACTGTATATTTCGGGCGAGGAAAGCCTGCAACAGATAAAACTACGCGCCGAGCGTCTGAGCAATGCCCAAAGCAACTGCCTGTTTTTAAGCGAAACATCGCTGGAACATATTATCGCCCAAAGCGAACAGGCAAAGCCGGAATTACTGATCATCGATTCCATTCAAACCATTTCAACGGAATTGATCGAATCTTCCCCGGGTTCGGTCGGCCAGGTTCGCGAGTGTACTTCGGCGCTTTTAAAATTTGCCAAAAAGAATCATGTTGCGATTGTGCTAATCGGGCATATTACAAAAGAAGGGAGTTTGGCCGGTCCAAAAGTGCTGGAGCATATGGTCGACACCGTTTTGCAGTTTGAAGGCGACACCAATTACATGTACCGCATTTTGCGCTCGAATAAAAACCGCTTTGGCTCTACCAACGAGCTTGGTATATTTGAAATGCGCAGCGACGGTTTGCGCGAAATTACCAATCCGTCGGAGCAGTTAATATCAAAAGTAAACGATGATGTTAGCGGAACGGCTATTGCAGCAACCGTTGAAGGTGTGCGGCCTTTCCTGATCGAAATTCAGGCGCTGGTAAGTTCTGCAGCTTACGGAACACCGCAGCGCTCGTCAACAGGTTTCGATTTGCGCCGCTTAAACATGCTTTTAGCAGTTCTGGAAAAACGAGCAGGTTTTAAACTCATTGCTAAAGATGTTTTCCTGAATATTGCAGGCGGACTAAAAATCAATGACCCGGCAACCGACCTGGCTGTAATTTGTTCCATTCTTTCGTCGAACATCGACATTGCCATTAACCACAAAATATGTTTTGCCGGCGAGGTTGGATTAACCGGAGAAATACGTGCTGTGAGCCGTATTGAGCAACGTATTGCTGAAGCTGCAAAACTTGGATTCTCGCGCATTTATGTGCCCACGCTCAACAAAGGTTTCGATGCGTCGAAATTTAAGATCGACATTGTTAAAGTAAGCCGCGTTGAGGAAGTGTTTAAAACCATTTTCGCGTAAAGCAATTTCTCGCAGATGTCGCAGAATTACGCAATAAAATATTTCAGCTCGCTATTAAATCAGCGGTATTTGCGAAATCTGCGAGAAACATTTTATAAAACAGTACAAATAAGCTTTTTTAACGACCTTTTTTTGATAATCGATTTAACAATTTATAATTTGGCAGCCAAATGAAGAATGCCTTTCTGATATTAATTATTGCCGTGTTCGCATTCAGTGCGTGCGAAAACGAGATTATGCCCAAACCCGAGCATTTGATCAAAGAAAAGAAAATGATCAACATGCTGGTTGACGTGCATCTGGCCGATGCTACTTTTAACCATTTTAGGTACGACTCGGCGATGCAACATAGCCGCACAGAGAATTTCTACTATTCAGTTTTGGACAAATACGAAGTTCCTGATTCGGTATTCGAGCAATCACTGGTTTACTATGAAAGTTTCCCGAAAGACTTTGAAAAAATGTACCGCAAAGTGATGAGCCGCCTGAGTGAATTGGAGCAGGAACGTTCGGGACGAAAAGAGGAATTGCTGCAATTTGAAGAAGAGGAATAATTAACTGCAAGGTGAGAAAAATCGCCGCTACATACGTCTTTCCCGGAACAACTTCTCCAATAAAAAACGGAATTTTAGTTTGCGACGATGAAGGAACAGTAATCGACATTCTTGATCGGGGCAACGCTTTCAGGGAAGAAGCTGGAGTAGAGTTTTACAGCGGCATTGTGACTCCAGGGTTTGTTAATGCCCATTGCCATTTAGAATTTTCGCACCTCCAAAACAAAATCAAAAAGCACGCTGGTTTTAGCGGCTTTCTCGAAAAAATCAACCTATTAAGAAACGAACCGGCCGATAAAGAAAAAGCCATCCAGATTGCCGACCGAAAAATGTGGGCAGCAGGAATTGCAGCTATTGGCGATGTTTCCAACTCCGATCTGTCGGTTTCGGTAAAACAAAAAAGCAAAAATTACTACCATACTTTTGTCGAGGTTTTTGGTTTTCACCCGTCGCGGGCTGAGCGGGCTTTTAATAAAGCTGTAGAAATGCTTGCATCGTTTCAAAAAGCTGATCTTTCTGCTTCCATCGTTCCGCATTCGCCGTATTCTGTTTCGCAGGAGTTGTTTGAAAAGGTGCTAAATGAAGCTCGGAAAAACGGAGGACTGCTCTCCATTCACAACCAGGAAAGTAAAGCTGAAACAGCATTATTTTTATCTGGCAAAGGAGATATTGCCAGGCATTTCACCGATAATTTAAAGCTGGAAACCACACATTTTAAACCAACCGGGAAATCATCGTTACAGTCTGTTCTTCAATATTTACCTAAAGAGAATCAGCTTTTACTGGTGCACAACACACAAACAAAAAAGCAGGATATTGAAGCACTAAAGCTGCACCGCAATCTCGCAAATACATATTTTGTTTTGTGTCCGAACTCCAATCTTTTTATTGAAAATGAGTTACCTCCAGTGGATCTTTTTCGTAACGAAAAGTTACAGATCTGTTTGGGAACCGACAGTTTGGCATCCAACACCAAACTTTCGATACTCCAGGAAATGATCACCATTCAGCAACATTTCCCTGAAGTTCCGCTGGAAGAATTGCTTTCGTGGACCTGTACAAACGGAGCAAAAGCATTGAATATTGAGAATACTTTTGGATCGTTTGAAAAAGGCAAAAAGCCCGGTGTAAACCTGATTACCGGCATCGATTTTAAAACCATGAAATTGACTTCAAAAGCAAAAGTTAAACGCCTGATTTAAGCGAAATTGAAACTCCTCGCAGCAGAGCTGTCGAGGAATCCGATTCCGTTAAGGACTTTTTTATTGTTTTTCGCTTACCCCGAGGCAAAGCCATCGGGGAGTGCGCTCACCGGAATTCGCTCCCAAATATTTTTGGCTATTTTTGCAGCAATTTTAAGAGGAATGATGAAGATTGGAAACATAGAGCTGGAGGGCACTCCCCTATTTCTGGCACCGATGGAAGATGTCACCTACAAATCGTTTAGGATGATGTGTAAAAAATTTGGCGCCGATGTAATGTACACCGAGTTTGTATCGTCGGAGGCACTGGTGCGCGATGTGGAAAAAGCCAAACAAAAAATGCACTTGTTTGAATTCGACCGCCCGGTGGCCATTCAGATTTACGGACACAACATCGATTCTATGGTGCGTGCAGCTCAGGTAGCCGAAGAATTTGAACCCGATTTTATCGACATCAATTACGGTTGCCCCATGAAAAAGATTGTGCGCCACGGTGCCGGTTCTGCCCTATTAAAAGACGTGGACAAAATGCAGAAAATGACAGCCGAAATCGTGAAGGCCGTAAAAACTCCGGTAACTGCAAAAACACGATTGGGCTGGTCGGCCGGAAACCTACCAATTGTTGATGTCGCCGAACGTTTGCAAGATGCAGGAATTCAGGCGCTGGCCATTCACGGTCGTACACGCGAACAATTGTACACCGGGGAAGCCGACTGGACATTGATAGGAGAAGTTAAAAACAATCCTAAAATTCAGATCCCGATTATTGGTAACGGAGACATAAACAGCGGCAAAAAAGCCAAACAATTGCTTGATGCAACGGGTGTTGATTCTTTGATGATCGGGCGCGGAGCAATCGGCAGACCGTGGCTGTTTCGCGAGGTAAAACACTACCTGCAAACAGGGGAAGAACTCCCACAACCTACCGTTAGTGAGGTAACAGAAATATTAAAAGAGCAGCTCCGGTTAAACCTCGAGTGGCGCGACAATGAACGCTCCGGCATTTTAATGATGCGCCGTCATTTTGCCAAATATTTCCCCGGATTACCAAATTTCCGGGAACTTAAAATCCAACTGCTGCGTGCCGAAACAAACGACGAGGTGCACGCAATTCTTGAAAAGATTACCGAGCAATACGGTGCACTTCAGCTCGATTTTTCAACTGCCAGCCTAAAATAGAACAACTATGTACGACAAGTATTCAAAATATTTCTCCGAACAATCTTTGTGGGACAAGCTCAAGAACTTTGGCAAAGCAGCGGGAGCAAAAGTAGTTTATGCTGTTATGTTATTGTACTACACTTTCGAAGACAATAGTGTTGGCTTAAAAACCAAACTCAGCATTGCTGCCGCATTGGGCTATTTTATTCTTCCCACCGATGCCATTGTTGACCTGACACCAATAATTGGCTTTAGCGACGATCTGGGCGTATTACTATTTACCTTGTCGGCAGTGGCAGGCAGTATTACCCCTGAAATTAAAGCCAAAGCACGCGAAAAACTTCACGAGTGGTTTGGCACAATCGATCCCACAGAACTTCAAGACATTGATAAAAAGACTTTTTAAGACTTTTTCACAAGCGCGTTAACAGAGGTTAAAGCACTGCTTTTATGAAAGTTATGGCACACGCTTTGCACATATCTAATAAGTTACCTATATAATAGGTAGCATATTTTCAAATTGAGTGATTGAAAGTGAGGCTTAGGCCTTGAACATGGTTTTTGTTTTTTGTTTTTTGAGGAGGTAAGGTTTACCTTCGAATTGTTAGCTAGACTGGTCCCGCTCCCGCGGGACCTTTTCTTTTCTCCCCTGTTCCATAATTATTACTACATTAGCGACTTATCTTTTTTTGCTATGCTCGAACTTGACTTCTCTACTCTTCAATGGATATTATTTGCAGCATGCGGCATGCTGATTGGCATGTCGAAAGTAGGCGTTCCCGGCATTTCAATGCTGGTAGTTCCAACACTCGCACTAATTTTTGGAGGAAAAGCCTCCACCGGAATTTTACTACCAATGTTAATGATGGCCGATATTTTTGGCGTTGGCTATTATCACCGTCATGCCGAATGGAAATACCTGTGGAAACTGCTGCCCTGGGCTTTTGTAGGAATTGGCATTGCCCTCTGGGTTGGCGAAGTGGTAAACGATACCTGGTTTAAGAATATAATCGCCATTTTGGTTTTTCTGTGTATTGGCCTAATGCTATGGCGCGACCGCAAAAAAGGACAAAACCTTTTCCCCGACACCTGGTGGTTCTCTGCAATGATGGGTGTTTTGGGAGGTTTCGCCACGATGATCGGAAATGTGGCCGGCCCCATTTTTGCCATTTACCTGCTGGCCATGCACTTACCCAAAAACAGCTTCATTGGCACAGGAGCCTGGTTTTTCCTTATCGTTAATTTCTCGAAATTTCCCTTGCATATTTTCGTTTGGAAAACCATCAACTGGAATACGCTCACACTTGACCTGATGCTTTTACCGGCCATTGCACTCGGTGCTTTTGCAGGAATTAAACTTGTACAGAAAATATCGGACAAACTATACCGAACCGCCGTAATAATCGTAACAGCCCTGTCGGCATTTTTACTTTTAATCTAATGGAACAATTACACCAATTTTTTCAAGACAAAACGGTAAACACGCTTTTGGATCTTGGAACAGGAACCGGAAGTTTTATTTCAGTTTTAAAGGAAACGTTCAGGAATACCATGTTCACCGGCATCGATCCGGATAAAGCATCGCTTGAAGAGGCGGCAAAGGTACATCCTGATGTGCAATTTAACACCATGACCGGCGAGCAGTTAGATTTTCCGAACTCCTCTTTCGACGCTGCAAGTATTTCAATGGTGATGCACCATTTGCCCGATGTTCAGCAAACTTTCAGTGAAATGAAACGCATTGTAGAACCTGGTGGCTGGCTTATTATAAACGAACTATTTAGCGATAACCTGAATCCTGCACAAGAAGTGCACAAAAGCATGCATCATTTCAGAAGTACGGTTGATCGCCTGAATGGTGTTTGCCACAATGAAACGTTTACCCGCGCCGAAATTCTGGAGCAGATTGAAAAAGCGGGGTTGGAAATTTGCATCGCTTTTAACCAGGAAAAAGATCGTGTAGAACCAACTCCTGAGGAAATTTCTGAACGAAAAGACAAACTAACGGAAATGCTCGATCAGATTAAAGACAGGCCAGAATACCACGAAATGAAAAAACAAATTCCGGAAATTGAAAAAGCCTTGAAACAACATGGATTTCAGATGGCAACACGGGTGGTTGTTATTGCGAAAGTATTAAAAAATTGAAAAGAGATTGATGTCGATTGTTCCTAAAAAAACAGTAGCTCGCAGCTTGAGGCTAGTAGCTCTCAACTAATCCTACAGTCTGTTATTCACAATATTATTGTAGATTGAACCAAACTGCACGCGAATACCAACATTTGCACCAACCTCGAAAGATGAAGGCAACTGCACCTTATTCAGCAAAACATCTTCCAGCGAAATTTCACCTTTAGGCAGGTAAATCTGATCGTGAACATTTTCGACGGTTAAGCCCATTCGTACCGAAAGCCCGCGAATAATACGAACCGACAAATCGGTATCAAAAGTAATCCGGTTTTTGGCCCAATCGTGCATATAATTCGTAGCATTTAGTCCGGCTTTTACTTCTCCCCAGGTTTGCACAATCTGCAAATCTAAACGCAACGACTGTTCCCAAAGGCTTTCTTCCATTTTATCGTATATCGATTCCTCGTAGTATTTCATCCACTCAGGACCAATATAGTACGCAATGGTAAACACCTTTCGGTCCGACACATCCCATGGGAAAATATTATACTCCACTGCAGGTTTAACCGACATCGAGTATTTGGTGTTGCGGTAGTTGCTGTTGTAAAAACTTCCGAACAAACCTGTCGACCACCGCGATGTTAAACTTTTTACCGCACTCGACGAGGCATACGTTGATGTATTATCCGAACGGTAGTCTTCTCCGTCGGTAGTGTATTTTTTAGTATTTACCGAGCGGCGTGCATTGTTTCTAATCCTGATATCCTCAGTAACTTTATCGGCTCGCGCATTAAACGAATAGTTGTAATCCTTTTTACTTTCTTCAAGATTTACACGGCCGCTAACATCACCTCTAAAAGTCCAGTTGTGCCACGGATCTTCAACAAGTTCTACTTGCCCCTGCTCTGCTTCGCCGCGGTAACGAAAACTTAGCTGATCAGAAGCTTTTGTCTGGTTTACAAAAGGCATTAAACCTAACGACAGTGCATCTTTCAGTTTCTGGCGTTCCTCTTCGTTTGTATCGTCGGCAAGTGTGGTGCAGGTTATTGTAAAATCGCTAAAGTTCTCGAAAGTAAGGTTGTTATACATCAGTGAATAAACCATTCCGCCCGAGCCGCTTACCCGGTTATTTATAATGATATGCACATCGGCAACGCCCGGATCGTTTACAAAATCGGCAAAACGCATATTCCGGCGCATGTAATCCATATCAAGCCGAACTCCTTCAATATAAACCTTGATCTTGGCGTCACGCTTGTTGTACGACAATGATCCGCGAGTTTTTATGCGAACATCTTTCTCGGGCTTTTCTGCAGCCGAAATATTACTAGATACGAAACAAATTAAAAGAGAGAAAACAGTGAGAAAGCGCAATATCATCTTTGTCCTCCTTATCAGGTTTATGTTGGTTTAAAAAGCAAATATGTATTAAAAGCAGCCCAAATATAGAACTTCGACTGCAATTATTAAAACTTACTTCCTGATTTTCATTTACTTTGTACCAGTTCTTAATAACCTGAGTTAGCACTTAAAAGGAACATGGCACGCAGAGAGAAAAAAGCACGTAGTAAAGGATCGGCAGGAAACAACCGGAAATCGGGAGAAGAATTCTTGCAAAACAACAAACAAAAAACCGGCGTTTTAGAAACCCCCAGTGGTTTGCAATATTTAATTGTAGAGGAAAAGCAGGGATCAAAACCCGGACTTTTTGATACGATTAAGATACATCAGCGCGCCTTACTGCTCGACGGGAAAATACTGGAAGATACTTACCGCCAAAACCAGCCCGACGAAGTTAAAATAGAAGAACTTATCGAGGGACTGCAGGAAGGTTTACCTATGATGAGCGTGGGCAGCCGTTATAAATTCTGGGTGCCTGCCGACCTGGCCTGGGGACGAAAAGGAACGGGTAATAAAATTCCGCCAAATGCAGTTTTGAGTTTCGATATTCGTTTGGTGGAGATCTGCTAAAACTAACTCCAGTGCAAATTCAGCCACGATTTTACACCAGCCATAATCATTTCAATGGCTACCGAACCAACAAACAGGGCAGTAATACGTCCGGCCAAATCGAAGTAACGTTCAATTAGTTCTTCGCGTTTTTGGCGAATTACATCGTGCAGAAATTTTAAAATAACCAAAACGAGAATACAAAGCATAACCGCCACAACAATGGCAGCACACGATACCAGAATATCGTTACGTTTACCAATAACCACACTGGCGCTAATAGTTCCCGGGCCGATTAAAACCGGCATGGCAATGGCTCCGGCAATGTGTTTCGATTCGCCACGTAAGATCTCGATAGCTGTTGGCCCGCGGAAAACAAACTGAAGACCGATGAGCAGGAAAACGATACCACCAAACAACTGAAACGAGGCAAAACGAACTTGAAATACATCGGAGAAAATCCGATCGCCTACGACTGCGAAACTACAGAAAGCCACACACGAAATAAGTCCGGCACGAAATAACACCCGCCGAAACTGCTTATTATCGAGCTTTTGAACGATGTCGATCAAATAAACGATAACCAAAAACGGGTTTAATAAAACGAGTAATAACAGTATCGATCTTGCAAATTCATTCATGTCTTTCCCAGATATTTTTGCGTTTTTTAGCCTTTGTTTTTCAGTTTTTAATAGCTGTTGCGATAAATATAAAAATAGAAATCAGGAATGCAATAGCTTTGAAACATCAATTTTTTTGAATGAAGTTGTTTAAAGTTTCCGCAGTAAAATCACGGTAAATGCTATTAAATTCAGTGCTTTCCAATGTATAGCATTTGTTTCAAACCGTACTAAGATTGCTTTAAATGCATCAAGCCATGCGTTAGTGCGTTCCACAACAAATCTGCATTTATACAGTAAGTCGTCGAATAAGTATTCACGATTTATCCCATTGCGTTTGTTTTGATCAATATTGCCAATAATTTTTGTTTCCGAACAATAACGGCGGAACTCTCCTGTATCGAAGCCAGAGTCAGCATTTAAGAACAATCCATCGGTGTGTATCCCTGAGTTTTCCAGAACGGCAATCATTTTCTTTGCCGTTGGAACCAGGTTGTATGCATCATTGTGGTTCCCGTCAATAGGGTCGCTACAAGTTAGAGGGATGCCTTGGCTGTCCGTTAAAATCAGCATATTACTTGTTTTTGCTTTTTTCCTCCCCTGATAGGCAACTGCTTCTCCTCCACGTTTAGTTGGAGTATGTGTACCATCGAGCTGGATACTTGACAAGTCCAGCAAGTGTTTGTATTTGTTCAGGATGTTTTGCCACATCTCATCCCAGCTTCCGTCCTTGCACCATTTTTGATAGTGGAAATACACACTTTGCCAGTTGTATTTGCAACGGAAGAATTGTTTCATAGGTAATTGCCTCCATTGACACCCTGTTTTTAATCGATATAGTATTGCTTCAAGCACCTGATAATCTCTTACTTTTGCATTATTCTTTGAATTCCCAAATTTTAAGTAGGGACAAATCTCTTTTTTATTATACTTTTACTCAACACGATTTTTTGAAAGAATGATATAAAATGTTGTGTCTCAATATTGAAATATCATTCTTTCTTTTCAACAGTTAACTTTTGACAACTTCAATTATATTTCAATCACATCACGATTTTTTGGAAGCACAAAAAAGGGAATGAATACGCGTTATCTGGAGGTCTGATATGGGAATACTGCCGGCAGAAGCGCGTGTTTTTTACCAATTATTGGGCAATGTATTTTATGTTTTTATCTTCCGATAGCTTTGAAAGTATTGTTTTGATATCTCTTTTTGTATCGTATGTGAGGTCTTCCAGTTCGACTTTCAAATTGGTGTTGTCGTTTTTTTTGATTATTAATTGGTGGTATTTAAAGTCGATAAACTTTATGTCGCTCCAATAAATAGTTTCTTCCTTTTTATTGAATTGGGGTTTTATCGAGATCAACTCGCTGTTGATTAAAACAAAAGCGTTGCCAAACAGGCTATTTATGTTGTATCCCAATCCGGTAATAATATGAAATATTCCATTCAGCATAAAAACGATGGAATAGCCCCAATCGAATGCTCTTATTTTCTCATCTTCGGCAAGTCTTATAACAAGCCATGCTCCTGCAAAAACGATAAATAGTATTCCAATTACAATTCTAGAAATCGATTTCTTTTGTTTGGCTAATAGGTCTTTTTTTAATTCCATATTTGTTTTGGGTTTCTTTTATTGCAATCAATGGTTGGTACATGTTGTCGGTGGATTTCGGAGATGGTTGCTGTCTGATCAGATGTCACGATGTTGCGATAATTCAGCAAACGACGCACCATGAATCCCGCAATGCAATTTGTTGTGCTTTCGTGCTTTATCTTTATCCGATTACTATTTTAAAAATAATTTTTCTCTCCCTTCTTCATAAACAATTTCATATTTTATTCCTTCCAAGTCTTTAAAGAAAAGGGCATAATAGCTTTCTCCATGTTGTGGGTAAAATTTTGGTTTGTCTACAATTTCTGCCCCTATTTGTTTTATCTCCTGATAGAGAATATCAACTTCATCGCGAGACTTTGCTTTAAAAGCAAGGTGATGTAACGCACCCGGCTTTCTACGGTGAATTGTGTCATTTTTAAAAACTTTTCTTGGACAGCTAATAGAAAGCAATAATAATGGGTGACAATACTCAATGACCTCCATTTCATGTTCAGCTACCGAACCTTTAAATTTATGGTCAAGACTGAATCCTAAAACAGGCATTAGTTTGTCGTAAAAGGGTTCTGCAATATTTAAATCTTTTACTGTTATTGCTATGTGGTCAATAATTGGCTCCATAATTGTCTGATATTTAATATTTTATTAATTACAGGTTGTCTTGTCTGCATAAGGAACAAAAGTGTCTTTGTGTAATTTTAAAAATCCGAGATACATTTAATCTGTTGTCGCTCTTTTCAGCATGAAGCACCCCCTATGGCCTATAAAACACACTTACTATGTTATTCTTACTTTTTGCTGCTATTTCGGGATGCGTATTCACGGTTATCGGTTTTAGCACTTTAAATCTAATTATATTTTTTATGTTTCAGTCAGTCAGGAGGAAACAATTATTAACATAAGCTCTCTAAGCTGAGTTTGGCTAAAAGAACTATTCTTCCCTTCGATACAAACCAATGATATTTATGGAGAGGTTTCAGATCAGCAATAGAACCGATTTCAATATAAATTTCCACCAAACGTATTACTCAGAGTTTTACAATACGCCTGACGGAAATCATGAGGTTTAAATTGTAGTTAAGGCAGATTAACTTCGAAGGTTTCTCCGAATACTGTAACACTGGTCAAATTATTACAAGCATCTCCAGTATCCGACTCAGGACGGTAATCAATTTCACAACTTAAATCATAATCGTCGAGGCCAATAAACAGCACTCCTTCCTGAATCCAGCGGCAACAGTTAGTAACCATCAAAGGTGTGGATGTTGACATGGTGTATGCATATCCATCAGAACTTGTACCGCTGTGTGTTCCTGTAATCTGGAATTCATCGTCGCAAAAATCGGCGGTTTCACCACTTGTTATGGCGTGTGTATCGTAGCCATTTACCCATTCGCGCTGCGTTTGTTGCTCAAAATAAAACCTTTTACCATCAGGGGCAGTAATTACACCATCACTAACGGTACAGTTATAAACCGGATGTTCACTGGCATTGGGGCCGTTGTAGCTAATGGTTTGCAGACCTTCTACTTTATAGTCGTCATGGTAAAAATCGTCGAAGGTGATTTCCCATTCAGCTCCGCTAACACCTGGAAAATTGTCGGCAGTAATGATTAATTTCCCCCTTCGCTGATGGTTATCTAATCCTGTAATATTTTCCGGGCCATAATCTACCGTTATGATTTTCGGCCATGTGGTAAGGTCGAGTGGTTCAATGGAAATTTGCGGATAATCCTGGCTTGTAGTTTTGGCACTTTTCAACAAGTCCTCTGATTGAAAACCTGCAGTTGTTCCTTCTTCCTGTGTGGAAGCATAGATACTGTAGGCTGTTGCTGCTTCCACCACCAGCACAGTAGCTTCTTCAGATGTGATCGTCCTCTTATCCACTTCATCACAGGCAGATATCAACAAAATCAGCATGCCTAGAAAGGCAAATAGTGTACTTTTCATAGATTTATTATAAAGGTACGTCGTTAAACTTAACGTTTTTTCCTTAGAATTAGTATAGAAAGTTCTTTCTTCTGTTTATTCTGGTTCCTTTTGTGAACCAATCCCTAAATATTTGAGAAACGAGAAGGTACTATAAAAGCTTCTCTCTTTGTTTAATGCTATCCATAATCGAATCAATTATGGCGTTTGTATCCACCTTCGAACTGTTTATCGTTAGATCGTAATTGGCAGCATCGCGCCAGTTCTTTCCGGTAAAATGTAAACAGTAATTGCCGCGTTCGCGATCGGTTTTCTCCAATTCGTGGTCGGTAACATCAGCATGTACACCGTATTCTTCCGTAATTTTTTTCTTCCGGTACTCCTTATCAGCATGAATAAAAACGTTAAAACACTTCGGATTTTCTTTTAACACAAAGTTGGCACAACGCCCGACAATTACACACGATTCCTTTTGGGCAATATCGCGAATAATTTTACTCTGCACCAGGAATAAGCTATCGAGCGGCGGCTGTTTCTCGTTTACGTAGGCGTAATTCTGCTCGTACAATTCGAACAACAGCGAGTGAGCTAATTTCTGCTCGTTCTGGCTGATGTATTCGCTGGTAAAACCACTTTGTTCGGCAGTGAGGGCAATCAGATTTTTATCGTAAAACGCAATTCCAAGCCGCTCTGCCAATCGTTTTCCAATTTCGTGTCCGCCACTGCCGTATTCGCGCGAAATCGTAATAACGAGGTTTTCGGCTGTGCGCTCGTCCACTTCTTCAACACGCGCTTCTGCAGGCTCTTTTATGTTTAACCAGCCATCAACAAACTGCAGTTTCCGGCTGTAGAATTTTGCAATAAATCCTACCAAAATAGCAGCTACAACAGTCCCCTCTCGAATTCCGAGCAACTGATGCAAAAAAGCGAAAGAACTTATAATTCCGAGAACAACCATTGCACTATCGACTCCGATTTTTGATTTCCCGAATTCCTTCTTAAAAGTATCGGCAATAGCCATTGCCAAACCTTCGCCCGGCAGGTAGGTAATTTTTGCTTTCACCTCAAGAAAAACACCAAAGGCAATTACCACACAGCTAAGCAAACACCAAAATGCCTTTAAAGCGTAATTTTCGGCAGTTAAAAACGAAAGTATGTTCATAGCTAAATCGATAAACATACCAAAGGCAAAAACAACAGGCAACTGAACAAGCTGTATTAAACGGTAGTTTTTACGCAAAACAACCATTTGAAGCAGCATGAGAAATATATTAAAAACAATGGTTAACTGTCCCAGGGTATAAGGCATTTTAATACTGTAAACGTAGGGGATACAAGAAATTGGTGATACGCCCAAATCGGCTTTTACCGACAAGGCAACACCGAAGGCCATTACAAAAAGGCCAATACCGAATGTAATGATTCGGATTAAGAGTTTATTTTTTACCATGTCAAATTTATTTAACGGAGAGGCAGGGGCTTAATACGGCTAACAAAATTAGCAAACTTTTGGGGGGATTGTCCTCAACATAGGCTAATGTTAACTTGAAATAATATCGCAAAAAGGCTGACGGTAAATTGTACAAGATTTTAATGAAAAGAGCATCGATGGAAGATAAATTTTAGTAAAGCCCCATCAAACCCGTACCGGGTTTTTATCTGGTATTTTCCGCCCGTTGTTACTACAATCTAATTCGTACCGGATTAACTGGCATAGAATATAAAGAACGCAGTATGCGTTCGATTATAGTAGCAATGTTGGTAAACATTGCGAACAACCCGTTACGGGTTGGATAAATTCCAAGAAAAAAGCCGCTCCTAAAAAAGGAACGGCTTTCAATATCGTAGTGCGATAATCTGCTAATAGAATTTCGCTCTTTTGTCTTCAATTTCTACCGAATTACGGAATACATTAAATACTTCCGAACCAACGCGGTAATTATTTGTTTGTGCCAAACGCATTTTCTCAGCGGCTACATCAACACCAACACCTTCGTTAACCGAAGTTGGCATTACAACGTAAACACCGTTGTTTCCTGCAATTGGTCCCGATACTTCGTCAACATTAAGCGCGCCAACTGTACCAATTACTGCAGGCTCTAAACCGATTCCGGGAACCGAGAATGAGTTAAAGTTAATTGCGTTTGCCGTTTGAACCTCAGTATCAAGAGTGGCAGCAGCGCCGGCTAAATCAGCATTGTCGTTTAAGGCAGCTTTTGCTTTCTCTACCAACAATTCGGCTTTTTTCTCTTTTGTAACTGCTAACTCAACACGTGCTTTTACATTATCAAAGGGAGCAATTCCTTTTGCAGTTTCACTGGCTAAAATGGCAATTACAAAATTGTCGCCCAGTTCGAAAATACGCGAATCCTGGTTGTTGGTCAAAATATTGTTAACCTCTGCATCGTAAGCAGCTCTTACCAACGGACGAGCATCTTCCAAACCAACAATTGTACGATCATTCTCGCCAACATTTGCTACACGTTTTGTAAGACCTTGTTCGCTTACTGCGGTATTGAATGCTTCGGCAGTTGGATTTTCACCTACAAACTGACTTGCTTTTGCGTATACATTTTGGTAAGTTCTTGTACTTGGCTCAACGTTGCGGGTAAGGTAAGCTACCTGTACCTGACGGGTAAGTTTTCCGCGTTTGGTAGTTTGTACCAGGTGAAGTCCGAATTGCGATGCAACAATTGTAACACTGTCAGTAGTGTTGCTAAATGCTGCATTCTCGAATGGCTTAACCATTTGACCACGCTGGAACCAACCTAAATCTCCACCGTTGATTGCAGAACCCTGATCGGACGAATTAGCACGTGCCAGTTCGGCAAAATCAGCTCCGTTTTCAATCATTGTCTTCAAGCTGTCGGCCAATTGCTGTGCAGCAATCAATTCGGCTTGAGTAGTTACCTGCAACAAAATATGACGAGCCTCAACCGAGTCAGGCATCATTTCCGATTTGTACAATTTTACCAAAGTAAATGTTTCAGCCTCTTTGTACGGACCATAAACAGAACCAACTTCAGCACCTTCGTCGTAAATCCAGGTACCAACAGCTTCCGGTAAGTCGTCTTTTTTGTCCCAAACATCGTTAAAGCTAATGTCTGAATTAGTATCAACAAACTGAATGGTGTTTTCAGTTTCTTCAAAATCAGATTTAATATCAGTGATCCACTCTTCAGCATCAGCAAAATCTTTTTCCGATGGTTCTACCGGGTAAGTGATGTATTCAATTCTTCTGCTGGCTTCCGTTTCGTAATCTTCTTTATGAGCGTTGTAGTAATCTCTCAGGTCTGTTTCGGTAACGGTAACCTCATCGTCGGCAACAGTACTGTGTGGCAAAGCAATGTAATCGAAATTAACCGATTTGTTTCCGGCAGTTGCACTGGCTTCAGCCTGTTCGCTGGTAACGTACATACCTTTTGCTACCATATTGGTGTATTTCCCCTGTGTGCGTTCTTCTACAATTTGCTGCTCGATGTTTAACCATGATGCACGGTCTTCAGGTGATACAGCTCCGGTTTCCATACTTTTAAGAAAACGAACCACTGCAGTGCGATCGAACTGACCGGTTTGCGGGTTGCTAAATATCTGGCGAACAATTTGGTGTGGGTTTGATCCCTGGAGCATATCGAATAATTCGTCTGAACTCACTTCAATTCCAAGATCTTCGTAAGCTTCGCCCATTACAATCTCGGCAATTTTCCGTTGCCAGGCTTGCTCGCGTACTTGTGCCCAGGTATTATCATCTAATTGATTTTGCCCGTAGTTTTGTTTGAAAATCTCCCCTAATTCTTCAACCTCTTGCTGAAATTCAGGATATTGAATTGACTCACCATCAATTACTCCAACTTCTAAGCGGTTTCTCTGAAACATCGACGAACCTCCTTGTAACAAATCGCCAAGGATGAACGCTGCCAATGATAAACCGATTACAATTGCTACCAACAATCCTGCTTTCGTTCTAATGTTTTGTAACGTTGCCATTGATTTACAATTATTTTTTGTCTAAAATCGTTTGAATTTTTCGAGCTACGAAGATAATAATTTTAACTGTTTTACCTCCAATATCGAATATTTTTTGGCAATGCCGGAAATAACCTGAGAATTATCAGATTCTCAACACCTTACCTAAGCCGTGTTTTATGAAATTAATCGTCCAGAAGCTTGAGTTTTACCAATTCGATTTTAGTATTGGTAGCCTTTAGGATTTTAAACTGAAATTTTTCGATTTTTATAATCGAGTTCACTTTCGGAATACTCTCGTAGTTGTAAAGAATAAATCCGGCAAGTGTTTCAAACTCTTCACTCTCGGGAAGTTCGAGAAAATATTTTTCATTCAGCATGTCAATCTCGGCACGTGCTGAAAAAATAAACTCGGTGTCGCTTATTTTCTTCTCAACAATATCTTTTACGTCGTGCTCGTCTTCAATTTCACCAAAAATTTCTTCCAGAATATCTTCGCTGGTCACCATTCCGGCAGTTCCGCCAAATTCGTCAACAACAATTGCAATGCTACGGTGCTCCTGAATAAAAGTACTCAGCAATTTATTTGCCGGCATGGTTTCGGGCACAATCAGTACATTTTTTATAAACGGATCGATGGTTTGCGGATTTTTAAACAACATTGACGAATGTACATACCCAATTATATTGTCGATGCTTTCGCTGTAAATGAGAATACGTGAATAACCGGTTTCCACGAATTTCTGCCGCAGATCGTTAATCGAGGCACCGGTTTCCATCATTTCAATTTCGGTACGCGGAATCATTACCTCGCGCAACTTTATTTTCGAAAAGTCGAGTGCATTTTTAAACAGCTTGATCTCGGTTTCAACCAACTCGGTATGCTCCGCATTTGTTCTGTCGTTCTCCTTTATAAACTCATCCAGATCAATTCTTCGAAACACCTTGTTTTTGTCTTCGTTTCCGGGTTCGGTATTAAAAATATTTCGCAACAGAAAGTTGGTAATGCCCATCGAGAAACGTGTTATCGGGAAAAATATCACGTAAAAAAAAGCCAGTGGTAAAGCAAAAACATTGAGCAACGAATTGGGGAAAATGCGAAATAATGTTTTTGGTAAAAACTCGGCCAACAGTAAAATCACAAATGTTGAGATTATTGTTTGAAGTAGTAATACCAATGATTCCGACTGAATAGAATTGAGTAAAACCGGCTCTAAAACAGCGGCAAAAGCTATACCGTAAACTACCAACGCAATATTGTTTCCAACCAGCATAGTAGCAATATACTGACCGCCATTTCGGGTTAAAAACTTCAATAATTTTGAGATAAACGGATCGGATTGTTTGTCGAGCTCGAGGCGCAGTTTATTCGCTGAAACAAAAGCAATCTCCATTCCAGAAAAAAAGGCCGAGAGAATGATCGTAATCAGAATCAGCAAATATGGGTTCATATATAGCTAGTTAAAGTTTACAGCTTGTTTTGGTGGTGTTGTGGAAATAACAGGGTCGTTAATTTCGGATTTTGGTCGTTCTAAATTGCTATCAGTATGTTCGGGCTGGTTTTTATTCTCTACCGCTACATAAATAACACCTTTCGGATTTTTAATCTTCCAGTTCTGCATATTCTGGTCGGATGTTAATCCTGTTCCGGTTATTATTTTGTCAGCGCTAATAATCTTCACATATTCTTCGGTAAAGATCGTTTCATTTTTTTCATCCCAGATCAGGTGTTCTGTTTTTAGCGAGTCGCCTTTTTCGTTGGTAACGATCACATTATTTTTGGCTTCCCACTTTTCTTCTTTAATAAACTCCTTAGCATAATCGGCTTCAATACTCGAAGTAATTTTGTGGTTTTCGTCGTATTTAATCAGTAATAAACCTTCGGGGAACTCGTGAAATGTTTTGCCCTCGTTTTCGAAGCGAAGTAATTTTGGAGCTTTAAGCGAAAATCGAACTGTACCTGAATCGGTAGAGAGTGTTTCGAAATTTGTTGCCTCTAAAATCGGTAAGTTTTCGGGGGAACTAAAAGCTTTTATCTTCTCAATGTCGTTTTTCTTACACGCAAAGAAAAGTATTGCAGTTCCCAACACGGGAACTGCAATACGAGACATTCTTATTAGTTGCAATATTTTAAAAGCGAACTTTTGTGTTTTCATTAATCCAACCTCCTACGTGATAGGTAGAACCTTCCTGGAGCCCTTCCATAAATGCTTCTTCCTTATTAGGGAAATAAGCTCTGTATTTTCTAAGGTCTGCTGCTGCATCAATTGAACAGTCTTCGCTGCGACGCGCTTTTGCGAAATAGTCACAAGCTAACCAGAATACGGCTGATTTTTCTATTGAACTTCCTTCGAATTTTTGAGAAGCAGCAACGTAGATGTTTGCAATCAACATGTTTGCATCACATAAATCAGGATCCAATTGAAGCGCTTTTCTTGCATCGTTACGTGCTCCTACATAGTTACCGTCTTTTGTAAAACGTACTAAACCGCGCTCGTAGTGATAAGTAGCTTTCAATTTATCATCAGTCTCCTGATCGATAGCCATCTGATAGTATTCTCTTGCTTTATCTACATCGTCCTTTTTAAGGAATCGACGAGCCATGTTAAATGCGGCTTCTGCTGAAGGATCAAGTTCGTACAAACGCTCGGTAGCGATACCAAAAAGCTCAGTTTCAGTACAGTTTGCTCTACCCAAACGACGTAACATTGATTTGATAAAATCAGCATCGTTTGAATTTTCGCGGTACTGAGGTTCGTAAATATTTATTAAAGCTTCGCAATCAGCAGCACCCGATTTCCCGAAAATATTTTCGATATAAGGCAATACTGTTTCCTGAGTTAGTTTCACTTTATCAGCATCTTCGTTGGCCTCAACAATAGCATTGCCTATTGAAGTAGCCTCTTCGTAATTCTTAACAACCTGCTCTTTTGGAAGCTCGCCCAATTTGAACAGAGCAACAGTTGTTTGCATATACACTAAAAGAACTGGTGGTTCAGTTTGGTCACCTTGCAGCTTCACCGATTCTGACAACCACTCATAAGCTGACTTATGAATTGCTTTTAAAGCCTCACCTTCAGGTGCGTTATCTCTGTTCTGATCTAATTTGTATTTTAACCACGAGGTACCTTTACGACCTAACACATTACCACGGTCGCCAAAGTACTTCATTCGTTTGTCATACAATTTCATGTACAAATCAATGTACTTATCACGCTCAGCATCAGTTTTGGCATTTTCGATCTGGTACTCATAAACCTTAGAACCGTGAATATACAAGTTCAATGTAGATTTAGGATACTTATTGTACAGCTTTTGCCAGTGTGGAATAGCTGATTTATAATCTTTTTGCTTATAAAATTCAGTATACATTGAAAGTTCGTTTAAGAAATCTCTATCCTGAGCTTTCACTAATTCATCCAATGAACTCAAGTTAACATCTCCACTTTCTACTTCTTCATCACCACCTGCAGAAGGAAGACTTCCGCTAAAAGCAAAATCAAACACATCGCCGGATTTTCCTTCGATGTCTAATTTTTTTCTTTCGTCAATAAAAGTAAAGTTGATGTATTTAGATTTAGCATCAGCTTCAACTTCATATTTACCATCAAAACTGGTCATCATTTCTCCACCCTTATGGGCTTCAACAGTAATTCCAGCTGCCGGTTCTCCGTCAATATAAACAGTTCCTTTAATAACTCTTTGCGCCTGTGCAACTGTAATACCGACCATTACAACTGCCGCGACTAAAAGAGATATGCGTAAAATAGCTTTCATAATGAGTTTTATTTGTTTTTCTTTTTTGAATTTTATTCAATCCTTCGTTGCATAAACCACAAGTCGTGTAAGTTAACACTTACGTTAACTTTGGTATATTTTTCAAGTACTAAATTATACTCTTTTGTCCCTCTTTTCCCGAACTCGGCACTTACATTAAGTGTTGAGTTAGAGCGATACAGTGGTAAACCAACTCCAAAACTTATGCCAAAGTCATTTATATGCTGCCCGGCAAAGGTATGGTAAGTTTGTTCGTATTTAAAACCTGCGCGATATGCAACACGGTTAATAAAACTTCTGATTGAAAACTTATCCGGAATCCACTCAGCCCCAATCGCAAATTTATTTAAATCTGTTAAAAAATTGCTTTTGCTTCCTAAAAATTCGGCGCTGGCCCAGCCTTCGTGGTAGTAATCTACATTTATTTCATACACATTTTCTTTTGCCAGCGACAATCCTCCGCCCAGCATCATTGGGAAAGTCATCGATCCCTCCTCTTCTTCGCGGTACAGCAAAGTGTCCTGATCAAGCGCACCTCCGTACGATAGGTTCTTTTGAATAATATCCGATACAAAGTCAGTATATTCGGGCGAGTTGGCGAACACAAGGCCAAATGTTAAACTTTTATCATTTTTCAGTGGCAGGGTTGCCTGCGCCCCCAAATCCAAACCAAAGTCGCGAATACGAACTGTTGAATAGCGCTGTACATTGTAAAATGATGGATCGGCAAAAGTTACTTCCGTATTTCGGTTTAATTGCCCAAAGCGGTAATTCAGGTTTGCACCTATCGAAATATTTTTAATTGGCTCGATGGCAATTCCCCAACGAGCATTCGAAATACTTCCGGCTCCGTAGTAAGTGTTATACACGTTGCCAACATTTTCAATATCGGCAATAGAAGTTACATAGTAACCTACATCGGAATAAGGTGTTAAACTTAAGCTTGTTGCCGCCCAGCTGTTTAGCCTGAAACTCATGGCAAAATACTTGAAGTTAACATCGTTGGTCTTCATACTTGTGGTTTCGGTTTGGTTGTTGGCAAATTTGCCTTCCATACCAAACTCAAATATAAAGTTAAGCGAATCAAGCGATGTGTAACTGGCGGGGTTGGCCGCATTTATTTGCATGTTGTATCTGCTTGCAAGGCTTGCTCCACCCATCGCTGTAGAACGCCCAAACGAATAGGGTTGCAAATCACCCAATCCATATCGCGAATACGGCGATGTGGTATTATTATTAAACTGTGCAAACAATACAGCCGGGATAAATAGTAACCCGGCGATCAAAAAACTTACTCTACTTTGTCTCCCCATTATGTTGTAAAATGCGGTTTAAACCAATGCTGGTTAAATTAAAGTGTACAAAGAAAGAATTTTTTAATTTGTTATCAAAAAATTCGGCATCGCCCCCGGTCATAATAACTTTTAAATTATTATAATTTTCCTTAAATGAGGTAATTGCATGATCTACTTCGAACACAATACCGTGTTGTACACCGGCTCTAATTGCCTGCTCGGTTGTTTTTCCAATTAGTTCTTTAATAACTCCCTTTTCTACTTTAGGAAGTTTTCCTGTAAACTGGTTTAATGCCTTAAAACGCATCTCTAAACCAGGTGAGATATTTCCGCCCAGGTATTTACCCCCGGCAGTTAACAAATCGTAGGTAATTGCTGTTCCGGCGTCAATAACCAAAATATTTGTTTCGGGATACAGCTCGAATGCTCCTACAATTGCCGCAATGCGGTCTTTTCCCAATGTTTCTTTCGACTCGTAACAGTTTTCTACAGGCAACGGCGTTGCGCTGTCCAGTTCAATAAACGGATTGAACTGTTCGGAAAGGGCAGCTTTTAATTCATCGGGGTAATCTTTTACCGACGAAAGAATTGCACGGTCCAGCCCCTCGTATTCTTGTTTTAACGTACCGATTAAAGAAGGCGAAAAGGCATCAACCGACACCGTTTTCACCACCTCTTTTTTAGTACAAACCGAATACTTTGTTCGTGTATTGCCTATATCTATTACTAGATTCATTAATCAATAATGCGCTGACTGATGTCGAGTGCTTTTACCGAATGTGTTAATGCACCAATCGAAATATAATCAACTCCCGTATGCGCAACTTTGCTAATTCGTTTGATGGTCATATTTCCCGATGCTTCAATTTTTGCACGACGATCGATAATATCAACACACTCTTTCATCATCGACGAGCGCATATTGTCGAGCATGATAATATCAACATCGGCAGCCAGTGCTTCTTTTACCTGGTCGATGGTTGTGGTTTCCACCTCGATCTTAATACTTTTAGGAATCCGCTTACGAATAGCCTCAACAGCTTTGGTAATGCTTCCGGCCACCTGAATGTGGTTGTCTTTAATCATCACCATATCGTACAATCCAAAACGGTGATTTGAAGCGCCGCCCATCCTCACTGCATATTTATCAAGGTAACGGTACCCGGGTAAGGTTTTTCGGGTATCCAGAATTTCTACTTTTGTTCCTTCAATTTCTTTCATACAAAGGTTGGCATAACTTGCAATACCCGATAAACGCTGAAGGAAATTCAATGCTTTACGCTCTCCGGTTAATAATGCGCGGTAGTGTCCTTTAAACTCGGCAATTACATCGCCCGGTACCACGTGGGTTCCGTCGGGCATAAATACCGTCCATTCCAGGTCTTTGTCGAATTTTCTAAAAACCATTTCTGCTACCTCCAACCCGGCAACAACTCCTTCTTCTTTAGCTACAAACTGTGCAGTTTTTACATCGTTACTATCAATAAGGTTGTTGGTAGTTATGTCTCCGTCGCCGATATCTTCGGCGTAAGCCATGTCGAATAAAACTTCGGCCGACTTTAATGTTTTCTCATCCATCATAGCTTTACTTTCTTATGGGTTCAAACTCAATGTTTTTGTTTTTTTGTTGAACAATATGTGTTTTAAAATCAGGATTCTCCTTCTGAAAATCTTCCCGGATATGGCCGCCGCGGCTCTCTTCGCGAATCAGTGCCGATTGCGCAATGAGTTTACTGATGACCGACATATTCCTGATCTTAATTAAATTATATTCATTTTTATCGTTGTCGAATTCTGAAACAATTTCAGAAAAACGGCTGAGCGCAGTTTTCAGGCCTTCCCGGTTTCTGACAATCCCCAGATTTTTCGACATAATTTGTGCCAACTCGTTCTGATACTCCAGAAATAGTTGCTCGTTATTGGCATCCAGTGTAATTGGCTCGGGTGTTTCGAGCAAATGCTCCGATGCCACCAGTTTTGCAGCTTTTTCGCTGGCACGTTTACCAAAAACCAAACACTCGAGCAAGGAATTACTTGCCAAACGATTGGCGCCCATTACTCCTGTCGATGCGGCCTCACCACAAACAAAGAGGCCCGAAATATTTGTTTCAGCATCAAGATTGGTACGAATTCCGCCAACCATGTAATGCGCTGCCGGAGCAATTGGTAAATTATCTTCGGTTAAATCGAAACCAAATTCTTTTAAATGCCTGTCTATATTTTTAAACCGGTTCCTGATCTTTTCTTTATCCAAATGTTTTAACGACAAAAAGATATGATCCTGATCCGATTTTTGAATTTGCCTGAAAATACTATAAGCGACCACATCGCGCGGTGCCAGCTCGGCCAGGGGGTGAATGTCTTTCATAAAACGTTCGCCCTTTGCATTCAACAACCACGCGCCCTCTCCGCGAACTGCTTCGCTAATCAGGTATGCTTCTTTGCCCGGCAAGTACAAAGCCGACGGGTGAAACTGAACAAACTCAAGGTCAGCCAGTCGTGCACCGGCATCGTAAGCCAACACAATTCCATCGCCTGTTGCGGTGTGCGGATTGGTTGAGCGCGCAAAAACCCGCGATAAACCACCTGTTGCAACAATTACTGCTTTGGTTTTAAAAATGATATTTTCGTTGGTTTTAAAATCGTAGGCCTGAAGTCCGACAATTGCGTTGTTGTGCTTCAGCAGTTTTACTGCCACCACATATTCAAAGGCTTCAACATTTTTTTTCTCCTGAATAAGGCGCAGTTTAAACAAAGTCAACTCTTTTCCGGTAGCATCGCCACCGGCATGTAAAATACGGCGTTTCGTATGTCCGCCTTCCAGACCGAGCACAAATTCGCCATTTTCCTTGTCGAATTGCATGCCCAAATCGATTAATTCGTGTACGCGTTCGCGACCTTCGTTAACCAAAACTTCTACCGCATCGTGGTCGCAAATGCCGCGCCCTGTAACCAAAGTGTCGTGCGCATGTTGCCCGGGCGAATCCTCATCGGCAATAGCTGCCGCAATTCCACCCTGCGCATAATATGAATTACTAACATCAAGCTGCGATTTGGTGACTATCGCAACGCGTCCGTATTTTGAAGAGTGATAAGCGGCCGACAAACCTGCCAGCCCACTTCCTATTACAACCGTATCAAATTCAAGTATTTGCATCTGTTTTCTATGCTTCCAGCAAACAAGCCTGCAAAGTTAGCATTTCTTTTAAGCAAAACCCTAAAATTTATCACTTAGGTTTTACATTGCCTCGATTAATCAATGCCTTACCCTGAAAAACGACACTTGCTTTATCATGTAAGTTCAGATTTCCTTATCCGGTAATTTCATCCGGCAAATAGTCGGGACGAATTGGAGTAAATGTCTCCAGAACTTTAGCCTCCTCCAGCACTTCAACCTGGTGCTCAATAGTTGAAGGAATACACCAGCTGTCGCCGGGTTCGGCAATAAACCACTCTTTATCGATACGAAAATTCAGTTTCCCGGAGATTAAGTAACCGGTTTGTTCGTATGAATGGCTGTGCGAAGGCAGTTCGCTGCCTTTTTGCAACTCAAATTCACACAAAATCGATTGCTCTTCAAAAGCCAGTGGCCGCATTTTTACGCCGGGCAGTAAAGTTTTAAACGAACGGAAATTACTCTTGGTAAACATCTTACGTTTTTTGGTGTTTCTGCTAATGTAAAAAAGTTATAATTCATATTAAACCATGCTTAATCAAAAATGTCTCTGTTATTATCTATTTGACGTAAATTCCGTTAAATGTTAGCCGTACAAAATGTACTTTTCAAAAAATAAAGTTTGATACAAGGAAAATTTAATGAATTTTTGCGGTTCAAATAAACCTATGATTGAAAAATTCAAATAAAACAAAATAGCCATGAGTTGGAGAAAAATTACGTTTATTGTTGTTGCACTGATTGTTCTTTTAGGAGGAGCAGCGGCATTATCAGAACTGTTTGTTTCAATGAAACCGGAGCAACCCAAAAGGCCCGATGTTGAAATGAAACGATCGGTTAAAGTAGAAACAGTTAATTATTCTGAAATTACTTCGCCACTATCCCTTCCAGGTGGACGTGCCGTTTCGGGCAGCGAAGTTTTGCTGGTTGCCGAAGCATCGGGAAAAATTGAACCGGGAACTGTTGTACTCAGAAAAGGTACATCATTTAAAAAAGGCCAGTTGCTAGCTGAAATTTACAAAGACGAAGTAGAGCTTGCATTAAAAGCACGTAAAGCACAGTTCTTAACAACAATGACATCGTTGTTACCCGACATGAAAGTTGATTTCCCAAATCAGCTTAATGCTTACGAAACATTTTTCAGAGCCATCGATTTGGATCAGGATCTGCCTGAAATGCCGGTTGTGAAAGATGAAAAGCTAAAAGTGTTTTTAGCCACCCAGGGCGTATTAACCGAATATTATGATATTAAACAAGACGAAAAAAGATTGAAACGCCATACGCTTTATGCACCTTTTGACGGAGAATTTACACAAGTAAATTACGAAACCGGATCGTATGTAAACACCGGCGGACAAATTGCCCGAATGATCCGTACCAATCATGTAGAAATAGAAGTTCCTGTTCCGAACGAAGACAGCGAATGGATAAAAATTGGTGATAAAGTATTCATTCACTCCAATCTCGACGATTCATCAATTACCGGTAAGGTGGTACGTAAATCAAACTTTGTTGAAGCAGAAACACAATCGCTAAGCATTTTTGTACAAGTAGATCAAGCCGACTCAGACAAGGTTCTTCCCGGACAGGTTTACGAAGTAACTTTCCCCGGACAAAAAATTGCTGATGCGATGGAAATTCCACGCGGTGCAGTGTTTAACTCAAGTACCGTTTATGCTGTTATCGACGGCGAACTGAAAAAACGCGAAATAAACGTGATTAAACGCAACGAAACAACACTGATTTTTGATGGTCTTCCAGCAGGAACCAAAGTAGTTGCGGAGCCATTGATAAATGTAAAAGAAAACACACCGGTTAATATTCTGGGAGAAGAAAGCAACAAACCACAACGTGGAAACCAGGCTAAACCACAATAGAAAAAGGAAACAGATCAATGAAACGAGCATTACAACATTCCCTTACGAAAGTGATTTTAAAGTTTTGCGAGTTACATCTTATACCTTAAAAAATATACAATCTTAATAAGATGAAAAAGATAGTTGAACTATTTGTAAAATTTCCGTTTTACGCGAATCTGATCCTGCTTTTCCTCATCGTGGTGGGTAGCATAAGTTTTCTTTCGATGAAGAAGTCTTTCTTCCCCGAGCGCGAATCGCACATGATCACCGTTCGTGTAGCTTATCCAGGAGCATCTCCTGTTGAAATGGAAGAAGGGGTTACCTCGCGCGTTGAGGAAGCAGTGAGAGCCATTCCAGGCATTTACGAAATCAATTCCGTATCGGCAGAAAACAGCGCCAGCATCCGTATTGAAATACAGCCCGGATACGATATCGATGAAGCACTTATTGAAGTAAAAAATGCCGTTGATGGAATCTCGGCTTTGCCAACAGCAGCCGAACGACCCATTGTTGCGAAAACACGAACCACATCGCCAGCCGCACGTTTGCTGGTCACCGGCGACGTTGATTTAATGACACTAAAATCTTACGCCCAACAGGTGGAAGAAGATTTCCTGGGATCGGGAATTATGAGCCAGGTGACCATTTCGGGTTTCCCAAGTCTAGAAATTTCGGTTGAAGCCGAGGAGGAAGATTTGCTGCGCTACGGATTAACATTCGACGATTTACAGAGTGCCATTACCAATAATAACCGCGACGTTTCGGGTGGACAGTTACGATCAAAAGATGAAGAGCTGTTAATTCGTTTACGCTCGCGAAGTGCCGATCCGAACAAAATAGGTAACATTATTTTACGTGCTAATCCTGATGGAAGTGTACTACGCATTAACGATATTGCCACGGTAAAAATGAAATTCTCGGATGTGCCCAACAAAGCACTTGAAAGAGGAAATCCGCTGATCAACATTAACGTAATGAAACTGATCACGGAAGACCTTGACGAGATTGACCAATATGTAAAAAATTACGTTGCCGAATTTAACTCGGAAACACACGGCGTTAAACTGATTTATTCCCGTTCGTACCTCGACTTACTGAAATCGCGCCTCGACCTGCTGTACAGCAACGGGGGAATGGGATTGATACTTGTAGTTCTTATTCTTGGAATCATGCTCAGCACCCGCCTTTCGTTATGGGTTGCCTGGGGTATTCCGGCTTCGTTCCTGGGTATGTTTATTGCTGCGAATATGATTGGCGTCACCATTAATATGATGTCGCTCTTCGGAATGATCCTGGTTATTGGTATTCTGGTTGACGATGGAATTGTGATCGGGGAAAATATTTTCCAGCACTTTGAGCGGGGAAAAAGCCCGATGCGCGCTGCGGTTGACGGAACTGTTGAAGTTATTCCGGCCGTAACATCGTCGGTATTGACTACGGTTATGGCTTTCTCTCCACTGCTGTTTATTACCGGCCGTATGGAAATGATGTACGAAATGGCAATTATTGTAACGGCCAGTTTGCTCATTTCCTTATTTGAAGCATTCCTTGTTCTTCCGGCTCACCTCGGAAACGAAAAAGTATTGAACCGCAAAACGCTTCACCGCAAAGCAAAAGGGATACGAAAATATACCGAACGCTTTTTTACCTGGTTGCGAGATTATGCCTACGACCGTGTAATTAAACTGGTTCTGGAATGGCGCTACATTGTAATGGGAATTCCGGTGGCAATGATCGTAATTACGCTCGGGTTAATTGGCGGACAGCTGATTAAAACAACTTTCTTTCCGCGAATGGAATTCGACTCGTTCAACATTAACATTGCTTTTACGCCGGGTTCCGGCGAACGCCAAACCATGGAATACCTGGAGCGTTTCGATAGCATTGTTTGGGTAGTAAACGAAGAGTTGATGGCCGAATACAACGACACGCTGCCGATTATTGAAAACAGCATTATCAATCTCGGTTCGGCATTTAGCCGCGACGAAAGTGGTGCACATTGCGGAAACATCGATGTATCACCGCGTAATTCGGAAGAAACAGGAATCAGTTCGTTTGAAATTATCCGTCGTCTGAATCAGAAAATTGGTAAAGTTCCAGAAGCTGAGAAATTTACCATTGGTGCCAGCAACCGTTTTGGCGATCCCGTCTCCATCGGCTTAATGTCGCGAAACACTGAAGAGCTGGAAGCAGCACGCGATTACCTCATGGACAGGCTTATGCTATATCCACAGCTAAAAGACGTAGTTAATACAAATGCCCTCGGTAAACAGGAAATTCTATTGGAACTAAAACCAAAAGCCTACATGCTTGGCTTAAACGAAACTTACATTGCCGGACAGGTACGTCAGGCATTTTACGGCGGACAGGCACAACGTTTACAGGTTGGCCGCGACGAACTTCGTATTTGGGTGCGTTACCCGGCCGAAGGTCGCGAGAGAATCGGTCAGCTGGAAAAAATGAAGGTTAAAACGCCGCAAGGTGAATACCCGTTAATGGAGCTGGTTGAATACGATATGAAACGTGGCCCGGTAAACATTAACCGTTTTAATGGTAAACGCGAAATCAGGGTAAATGCCGACATGGTTGATCCGGACGCTTCGGTTACCGAAACGCTGGACCTTATTAAAGCTGAGGTAATACCAGAGCTCGAGGTTATGTATCCCGGTATTTCTGTAATCTTCCAGGGCCAACAACGCGAGAGTGAACGAAATATGAGCGATCTTGCTTTCCTTTTTCCGATGGCTTTTCTTGCTATTATCTTTATTCTGATGATAAGTTTCCGTTCTTTCGAACAACCAATGATCATCATTATCATGATCCCGATCTCGATACTGGGAGCTGTTTGGGGACACGGTATCCACGGCAAACCGCTTTCAATTTTAAGTTTGTGGGGAATTGTGGCACTTACTGGTGTAATTGTTAACGATGCGGTGGTGCTGCTTGCCAAATACAACCTGCTTATCGAGGAAGGACTAAAAGTAAAAGATGCCATTGTTGAGGCCGGAAAATCACGACTTCGTCCAATTATCTTAACAACGCTTACCACTGCTTTTGGTCTGTATCCGCTAATTCTGGAAACCAGTTTCCAGGCGCAGTTCCTAATTCCAATGGCCATTTCGCTGGTGTATGGAGTTGCTTTCGGCACCATGTTTATTCTGCTGTTTTTCCCGGCACTTATTTTGGTGCTGAACGATATTCGGAAATTTGTTCGCGAACAGTGGTATGGAAGAACATTTGAACGCGAGCACGTGGAAATTGCATGGCAAAATGCACAACGAAAAATCGACAACAGCATTTATCACGAAGAAGATGAAGAGGAGGACACCAATGAATAAAATAGTAACAATATTATTGATAATGGCTACGAGCTTGTTAGTGCAGGCCCAGCAGCCACTTACACTTACCGACGCCATTACCAAGGCGCTGGAAAACAATTACGATATTGTTATTGCCAAAGAAAACCAACGCGTTGCAGAGATTGATAACAACTGGGGAACGGCTGGCCGATATCCCTACATCAATCTATCGTTAGGCGACAACAACTCAGTTCGGGTAGTTGATGGTGACAATACAACCTCTATAGGTTTATCAGGCGGAGCATCGGTAAACTGGACAATTTTCGATGGCTTTTCTGTTAGTATCACAAAAACCCGTTTGGAAGAGTTGGAGAACTTATCGAAAAACAATACGGCTGTTATGGTTGAAGGCACTATTCAATCGGTAATTCTTGCCTATTACGATGTTTTATTGCAAAAAGAAATTCTGGCAACTTACAACGAAGTTATGGCACTTTCGCAAGATCGTTACGAAAGAACTGAACAACAAAAAGAATACGGATCGGCTGTAACTTATGATGTTTTGCAAGCACAAAATGCATATCTGGCCGATCGGGCAAGTTATTTATTGCAGGAAGTAGCTTATAAAAACTCGAAACGAAATCTGGCTTATTTAATGGCAGAAACTGAAGCCATAGATTACGAATACACTGATAAGTTTGAAGCGATAACCAAGGATTACATGCTGGCTGATTTAAGAGCGCAAATGATTGAAAATAACAAAAGCTTGCAGAATCAGTACATCAATCAGCGCCTGTTGGGAAATGCAATTGCATCAGCAAAAAGTTCGTTTTCTCCATCCTTAGGATTTACGGGCGGAGTAACCGGATCACGCGCCGGAACAAAAGTTGGCAACATGGATATGGATTGGGCCAACTCGGCAAACTTTTATGGTAATCTCACGCTTAGCTGGAACTTATTTAGCGGAGGAAACCGGAAACGTGCATTGCAAATTGCTGAGATCGATAGCGATATTGCTGAAATTCAGCTGACCGATATGCAACACGATCTGGATAACAGTCTGGCTAACCTTTTCGAGTTTTACCAGGTACGAAAAGAGTTACTAACGGTTGCCGACGAAAACCTGGCCGCAGCACAACTTAACCTACAAATTTCGCGCGACAAGTTTGAAGCGGGTGCCATTAACTCCTTTAACTTCCGCGATGTTCAGGAAATTTACCTGCGTGCTTCGCAAGGAAAGTTGGAAGCGATTTATAATTTTATCAACGCACAAACATCACTTTTACGATTAACCGGCGTAATTGTACAGGAATACGAATAAACAAGGCAAGCCGATGGAGAAAACTTCATCGGCTTGTTTTAATCCTCTTCAAACCTCGCACTTCTTCTTTTAACACTATTTCATCTTTCTGAAATCGAATTGGTCTCATCAGCTATATTTGAATCATTATAACTAAATTTGAGAAGTTTTAATGGCAACCACAAAAACATTGGTATGGCTGAAGAATTTTATGTTGATAGACTGGGAAAATGCACCGTTAAATCGCCGCTTAACCTCTCAACGGTTGAGGGAGACGGGATCTTTGATTTTATTCGTGATGACGAACGCATCCTTTACTATAATACGGTATCGAAAGTAAAAGAACAATTGGCAAAAGGTGAAGAACCGCTTTCGTTTGAGCGAGCCGGTCCAAGAGAACACCTTTACTTCGAACCAGCCAAAACACGCGTTGCAATTGTTACCTGCGGCGGTTTATGTCCCGGCCTGAACAATGTAATACGTGGTATTGTAAATAACCTTTGGGAGCGATATGGAGTAAAGAAAATATACGGAATAAAATACGGCTACTCTGGTTTTATTCCTGAATACAATTTCCCCTATATTGAGCTTGATCCTGATGTGGTTGATGATATTCACAAGGCGGGTGGTACCATGTTAGGTTCGTCGCGGGGAAATCAACCCGTAGAAACAATTGTTGACACGCTCGAGCGTCTTAATATAAATATCCTTTTTACTATTGGTGGTGATGGCACCCAGCGCGGAGCACATGCAATTGCCGAAGAAATAAAGAAACGGAATCTGAAAATTTCAATCGCCGGCATTCCCAAAACGATTGACAACGACATCAACATGATCGAGCGTTCTTTTGGTTTCGAAACGGCTTTTTCCATTGCAATGACTGTAATTCAGAATGCGCACTACGAAGCAAAGGGAGTGTACAATGGCATTGCCGTTATAAAACTCATGGGGCGCGACTCTGGTTTTATTGCGGCCAATGCGGCGTTGGCCTGTCCTGACGTAAATTTTGTATTGATCCCGGAAATGGATTTCGATCTGGATGGAGAAAAGGGCTTTCTCACTATTCTGAAAAAAAGGCTTCAGGAAAAGCAACACGCGGTAATTGTAGTTGCAGAAGGTGCCGGTCAGTTCTTTTTTAATAATGATAACGGTAAAGACGCGTCCGGAAATAAAGTTTACGAAGATATCGGCTTGTATATTCGTGATAAAATCAGTGAGGAATTAAAAGCTTCCAACATCCCATTTTCGCTGAAATACATTGACCCGAGCTATATTTTACGCAGTACACCGGCCAATGCAAACGACAGCAAATTTTGTTTCCAGCTGGCGCAAAATGCTGTGCATGCTGCCATGGCCGGAAGAACAGATTTTGTAGTTGGTTACTGGCAGGGAGCTTTTACGGTGCTACCGATTCCGCTGGCTACTAAAGAGCGCAAAAAGGTGAATCTCGAAGGAAACTTATGGGGAAGTGTTATAGAAGCTACAGGGCAACCTGTTTGTATGCAAAACAACTGCCCCTGATTTGGCATTTAGGTTCAAACACGAACCCATTTTCGCTGTTTGTTCTTTTCTTCTTTGCTGCGAAAGGCCTCTTCCATGTCGATTCCTTTTCGATTAGCAATGGCACACAGATAAATGAATATATCTGCCAGCTCATCAGCAATTTCAGAGAAGTCGGAATTTGAATCTATGAGCAATCCTTCTGATTTTCGAACGGCCTTAAACAGTTCTCCAACCTCTTCGCCCAGCAACAGGCACTTATCGATAGTAGTTTGCGTGGCGAAACCCCGCTCCTGTTCCAATTTGGAAACATATTTTTGAAAATCGGCTAATTGTGGTTGATCTTTTAATATGGGCATAATTCTTATTGATTTTTTGTTCCGGGAGTCACTTCCAAAAGGAATCCGCTGCCATGAATATTCTTGATCTCGATGTTCGGATCGTCTTTTAGGTATTTGCGCAGTTTGGTAATAAAAACGTCCATGCTGCGTGCAGTGAAATAACCGTCTTCGCCCCAAATTTTGCGGAGTGCCGTTTCGCGCGAAAGCAATTCGTTTTTATTTTGACAAAGTAGTTTCAGCAAATCGGCTTCTTTTGGCGACAATTTTTGTTTATTCCCGTTGCTACTGATCACCCGTAGTTTAGAATCAAACTCATACACTCCGATGGAAAAAACAGTTTCATCATTTACCGGCAGCACCGACTGTCGTTTTATAATGGCCTGAATTTTACACAGCAACACTTCGGTATCAAAAGGTTTGGTAATATAATCGTCAGCTCCAACGTTGTAGCCTTTCAGAATATCTTCTTTTAAGGTTTTTGCCGTTAGAAAAACCATTGGAATATTCGCATCCAGCTTGCGTATTTCAGTACCAATGGTAAATCCGTCGATATTGGGCAACATTACATCCAAAATGCAAATTTGAAAAGACCCGGCGTTGAACTTATCAACTGCATATTTTCCATCATCAACCCAGGTAACTTCAAAGTCGTTCAATTCGAGGTACGATTTTAAAACCGCCCCAAAACTAAGGTCGTCTTCCACCAGAAATATGTGTTGCTTTATTGTCATTCTTTTTATTCTGTCATTCCAAAAGCGAACAGACTTTCGCTTTAACTAAACACCCCCCGGCTTACTCCGAAACTTCTTCGAAGCTACCGGCTCCAGCCGTCCCCCTACAGGTAGGGGGACAGTTGAGGCCTCTGACCGGATTCATCGGGCAAGGCCGAAACGGGGGGTAGTGTTCAAATTAAAGAGCCCATCATTATTCCCTCACAAAAGGTAAAATTACATCAAATTTGCTTCCCTTGCCGGGTTCGCTGCTCACAGAAATGGTTCCGCGATTCGCTTCCAATACGGCTTTTACATAACTCAGCCCCAGTCCAAAACCTTTAACATTGTGAATATTGCCGCTGGTTTGGCGGTAAAAACGTTCAAAGATTTTTGCCTGAACTGCTTTATTCATTCCAATTCCTTTGTCGGTTACCGAAACCACCACACCTTTTTGCTGATTGATTGTTGACACAATAATCTCAGGCGCATCGCCGGAATATTTATTGGCATTGTCAATCAGGTTATAAACCACATTCGTACAATGAATCCGGTCGGTAGTCACCATTGAATTAATGGCCTTCAAATCCAACTCAATTTTACCGCCGCGTTTTTCAACCTGTAGTTTAATTCCCTGAACGGCGTCGCTGATCAGATCGTGCACATCAATGGTTTCCCAATGAAATTCAAAATCCTTTTTATCCAATCGTGCAATGGTGAGAATATCCTCCACTTGCCGGTTCATGCGGGTATTTTCCTTTTTAATCATACCCGCAAAATATTTTATCCGCTCCGGATCGCCCAACACTTTCTGATTAGTGATCGAATCTGTCGCTACCGAAATTGTCGCGATGGGCGTTTTAAACTCGTGCGTCATGTTATTAATGAAATCCGATTTCATCTCGGAGATTTTCTTTTGCCGAATAATGTAAAAAATACTGAGGGCAAAAGTTACCAGAATAAAAACCGAGAAAAAGAACGACGCGATCAATAACCAGTTTAGCGAGCGATAAATAAAACTATCGCGGCCCGGAAAAACGACTGCCAGTTTAATGTCCTTCTGAAAGATATCGTTGGGATAAAGTTGGGCTTGAAAAACAGTGTTCGCGACTTCCAGTGAATCAGTTGCCGGTTTTGGAAAACTCAACTCATCGCCACGAAAAATACCATATTCAAAATCGAGCGGGATGTTGTTTTCGTCAAGTTCCTTTTTAAGCACCTCGTAAATCAGGTTTTCATCCAACTGACGCACGTCCCAGGTAGCAACCTCGGTGACTACTTTATTGGCCATTCGTTTCAGGCTGGTAGCTTTCAGTTTTACACGTTTCGAGATATCGGGAGCCAGAATTTTAAAAGTATCCAGATCAGTAAGAAGCGAATCGATCTTTACGGTACTAATGGTGTAAAGCGAATCGGCACTTCTTATAATCGTGTCGCTTTTTACAAATACAATACTTCCCGGCTCAGGACTATCGCCTGCAATCACCACATGGTTTTTACCCGTGGTTGAAGTACTTAAGTTGTAGGCGTACGACTGTACTTTGCGGCTGTCGGAATCGTTATCGATATGAATCTCAATGCGGGCCTCATCATTGTCGGGTGCAAATTCGCGAATGATTCTTACCGGTCGTTGTAAAGAGTCACTCCGCTGACGGAAAACACGTGTCTGCCCCGGCGACACATTCCATGTGAATTCATCATCCGAATCAGTATCAAATTCAACATCGAAATCAAAATCCTGAAGCAAGTCGGCGGAATCACCGGCAAATACCATTTCGTTTACCACACCAAGGTTATGCAGGTCTTCCAAACGACTTACCGTTTGCTGCAACGCCTGGTTAACGCCACGTTCGAACATTTCGTTTTTTACCCGAATGGCGTTGTTCATCCATACGAGCTGAACGGCAATGATCCCCAAAATGGAGATGCCCATCAAAATGATCAATCCGGTAAAAAGCTTTTTGTTCATGCTTCAAATATAGGCAAAACCACCTGCCAATTGTAGATTTTAACTTTTCCTTAACAGATTTTAACCGGCCTTTAACGAATTGATTGACAGGCATCACCCTATATTTGTTTCGGGAATCAGAAATTGATCTCAGCGAACAGATTCAAACGACAAACAGAATAAATCTTAATAAATTAACAACATGAAACAAGTACTATCTCTTACAGGAATTTTAGCCCTTGCCCTATTTTTCTCATCTGCCATTTCGATTAACGAAGCACCGCAGGATCCTCCAAAAACAAAAAAGGAGAAGAAGCATATTAAAATGGTGAAAGTTGGAGACGATGGCAAGAAAATGGAAATAGACACTGTTATTACTGCCAACCAGGTTTTTGTGTGGAATGGCGATACAATTGGCGGCGGTAAAGAGTTGAGTTGGATTTCGGAAGGCGACTTCGATTTTGATATTGATTTTGACATGGAAACAAATGAAAACGGAAAGGTATTTATCCTGAAAGGGAAAGGTGCCTCAGAGCCAATGATCTATAAATTTAGAACCGACGATGGCGACTCGACAAAGCACATAACAATGAAAGTAATTTCGGATGATGTGTCGTCTGATATTATGCAGTGGCACAGTAAAAACGATAACGAAATGATCTTTGGTGCGCCGGGATCAGCCACTCCACAGGTTATTCGCATCGACAAGCAAAAAAGCGGGAATGTGATCGACCTTAGCGATCCGGGTATTGTCTCGTTTGAGAAGAAAGACCTGAAAAACGGAAAAGAAAAGATCGTAATTATACGCGAAAAGCCAAGCGAAGAAGATGTTGAAGTGCACGAAGAAATTATTATGCACAACAGCAGTGCAACGCCAATGATCATTCATGAAGGAATGCCGACGATGACCAAAAGAATTAAAGTAATTGCCGACGATGAAGGCCATATTGAAATTTTGGAAGATGGCAAAACCTGGGCGGTTGAAGAAAGTGACGAAGACACGCAGGTAATTGAAGAAGGCGGGAAAAAGATCATCATCAAAAAAACGAAAAAAGATGGCGAGATGAAAGTTGATGTGGAGGTAGAAGAAGAAGTGGAAGAAAACTAATTAAATACAATTTAAGGAACAGCACAGCCGGTACAATTCGTTGTACTGGCTGTGCTGTTTTTAGCGAGTAAGCTCCAATAAAAAAGCGGCGCTCTTTTGAGTGCCGCCGGAAACTGAATAGCCAATTGTAGTAAGTTGGCTGAAATATTTAGTACTAACTGAACGGTTATAAAAACTGCGTTTCATGGCATTGAAGCAGTTGTATTACGTTTTACAAATGCTGTGCCAAAAATGCAATCTATCCATTCATTTCACACTATTTTTGCAGCGATGCAATCGTATTCTCCAGAAGTGCAATTACATGCTTAACGTTCTCATTGAACACTTTAAGCACGTCTTCCCAGGTAACAGGCGCTTCATCCACATTCCAGCAGTCATAATCAGTACTCATTGCAACGGCAGCATACGGAATTTCCAATTCATTGGCCAGAGCACACTCGGGAGCAATCGACATATTTATAACATCGGCGCCCCATGCCCGAAACATGTTTGACTCGGCGCGTGTTGAAAAGCGCGGTCCTTCAATCGTTATTACGGTTCCGGTTTTATGAAATCCCAAATCCAGTTCTTCTGCAGTTTCAATCAATCTCTGGCGTAATTTATAGCTAAACGGATCCGACATTGCGGGGTGGTTTAGCTGTCCGTCTTTAAATTCTTCAACAAATGAATTTTTCCTATGGCGGGTAAAATCAATAAACTGATCGAGCATCACAAGATCTCCGCGATGAATCTCCAAACGAAGACTTCCGCAGGCGGTGGTCGCCAAGATATGCGTACAACCCAACTCTTTTATGGCCCAAATATTAGCCTGGTTATTTACATTAGAGGGAGGAATAGAATGATCGCGGCCATGTCTCGACAATATTGCCACATCTACTCCTCCAATTTTACCGCATTTAAACGACGACGAAGGCGCCCCATAAGGTGTTTCAACACTTACCTCAGTTACCTCTTTCAGAATGGCAGGATCTTCCAGGCCGGAGCCACCAATTATTGCAATTTTTTTCATAACGCTATTTGTTTATTTTCTCGGGATATAATTTTAAAATACTTTCTCTATCTGCTTTACAAATGCCGCGTTCCGATATTAATCCGCTAACCAGTCGCGCCGGAGTTACATCGAAACCATAATTGGCAACCGTACTATTTTCAGGAATTAAACGTACCGATTTTATCTGGTCATCACACCAGCCTTCAATTTCCGCCACTTCATCGGCCGCTCGCTGTTCGATGGGAATTTCCTTTACACCGTCATTCATTTCCCAATCGAATGTACTCGACGGCAAAGCCACATAAAAAGGCACATTATTATCGTGGGCAGCCAGTGCTTTCAAATAGGTACCAATTTTGTTGGCCACATCGCCCGTAACAGTTGTTCGGTCGCTGCCAACAATTACCATATCAACCATTTGGTGTTGCATTAAATGGCCCCCTGCATTGTCGGGAATAATGGTATGTGGCACTCCTTGTTCGCCCAGTTCGTAGGCCGTCAATCGTGCTCCCTGGTTTCGCGGACGTGTTTCGTCTACCCAAACATGCACCGGAATTCCTTCTAAATGTGCTTTGTAAATGGGCGCAGTGGCTGTTCCCCAGTCAATACAAGCCAACCAACCGGCATTACAGTGAGTTAAAATATTCACCGTGCTCTTCTTCTTTTTATAAATTTCCTCGATAATTTCCAGCCCGTACTCCCCTATTTTATCGCCAAAATCAATTTCCTGCTGCTTTAACTCGCCGGCTTTTCCCAATACTTTTTGGCTCAATTCAGTAGCATCCTTATTCGCCACAATAAAAGCCAGCATTTCATCTACCGCAAACGCCAGATTTACTGCAGTTGGGCGCGAAGATTTTAAATACTCAGCGACGCGGCTTAATTCTTCTTCCCAATTTTCATTCTTCAGATGAAGAAGTGCCAGGTACATGCCATAGGCAGCAGTTACACCGATTAGTGGCGCACCACGAACTACCATTTCTTTAATGGTAAAAAAAGCGTCGTCAGCAGATCGCATGGCAAAAGTTTCGAAGACAAACGGCAATTTTCGCTGATCGATGACCTGAATAATTGTTGGGTCTTCGGCGTCAACCCAAATTGTATGATAATGTTTTCCCTGAATTTTCATATGAATGGTAAACTTTGCGCTCTGTTTAAAGTTTAATATGAAGTTAAAAAAGATTTTCCCGAAATGCTTACTTTCGTGAAATAAAATTAGAAATATGAAGGCAGACCTTGCGAACATAAAAAATATCATTTTTGATTTGGGGCGCGTGTTGTTAAACCTCGATTTTGATGCGTCGATAAAAGCCTTTCAAAAGCTTGGCAGCGACGGCGAAGTTTTGGATCATAAAAATGCTTATGCCGACCCGATTTTCTACAACCTCGAAATTGGGAAAATTACGCCTGCCGAATTTAGAAATGGCGTAAGAAAACTACTTCAAAACAAAGAACTTACCGACAAACAAATTGACGAAGCCTGGTATGCCATGATTCTCGATATTCCGGCACACCGCGTTAAGAAGGTGCAGGAACTCAGCAAAAACTATAACCTTTATTTGTTTAGCAATACCAATCAAATTCATATCGACAGATTGCTTGCTGAATTTAAGGCACAACATGGCATTGATTTCCCGTCGCTGTTTACAACAGTTTATTATTCGCACGAAATTCACGATCGTAAACCGGAAGTAAGTTCTTACGAAAAGGTGATTGCACTGTCGGGGGTAAATCCCAAAGAAACGCTGTTTATCGACGATTTGGAAAACAACATCGATGCTGCTCAAAAAACCGGATTAAAAACTTTCTGGTTACAAAAAGGTATGGAAATGACGGAACTATTTTAAGATTCGAATCCGTTTTATTCGGATATCTTCAAGCGGGCGCCAACGTCGATCAGTTTCTACCTGAACTATTTTATCCACCACATCCATGCCTGAAGTTACCTGCCCAAAAACGGTGTAACTGCCATCGAGGTGAGGTGCGCCGCCAATGGTTTTATAGACTTGTCGCTGCTCGTCCGAGAACTTGTAGTTATTGGTTTCTTCCAGTTCATCCAGCCCTTTATCAAAATATTTCCGCCCTGATACGATGTAAAACTGCGATCCATCAGAACGTTGACGTTGATTTTCAGTATCCGGTTTTCGTGGCGAACCTATCATCCCGCGCTTATGATACAAACCGGGAACAACATGCGCCGGAATAGTGTAGCCCTGACCTTTCCAGCCCACATTTGCGCCGGGCACTGCATAACGTGTATCGGCGGCACCACTCTGTATTCCAAAATCTGCTATCACGCGGTGAATCAGCAAGCTATCGAAATAATGTTCTTTGGCCAGACGAATAAAATTATCACGGTATTCAGGTGTTTCGTTAAACAGTTTAATCGTAATGTTGCCATAATCGGTTTCCAAAACAAGCCCTTTTATTTTGCGGTTTTCGGCAGCTATCTTTTCGTTCGATGTATTTTTCAGCATCTCCAAAGGCTCGGGTGTTTCGTTTTTCTTTCGTAGCATGTCTGCAATAAATTCCGCAGGAATGGCAAAACTCTGCAATTCGAAATTAACCGTTGCAGAATAAGCCACGCCAATCGCTTTTCCTGTCGATACAAAAATTGGCGCTCCAAACTGCGATGTCCTAATTTTGTTGGTAATGCGGAACAACCTCGTTCCTCTGATATTTGCCAGATTCAAAACCTTCCCCGTAAAAAGTTGCAGGGTTTTCCCGGTTTTTGGTGCCACATACAACGACTTGGCAAAATTGGGCAAAGTATCTTTGTGCAATTCAATGGGTTCGCGACTGATACTGTCCACTTTCATAATTATCAGATCGTTTATACGATCGAAAGCCACAAAACTGCGTGCGGTGTATTTCTTACTCTCATCGAACGGCTGCACCTTAACATTGGTGGCTTGGTTGACTAACGAATATTTGGTTACCAACAGATCTTCGCCAACAAAAAATCCCTGCCCCGATTCCAGAATCCGATCGCCATCATACGAATCGATTTTTGCAATCGACCGCATCAACTGATTCCAGATATCCTGTTGTTCGTCAACAGCAGCGTCTTGATTTGGTGTTGTTTCCTCCTGTTGTGTCGTTTGTTTTTTTTCTTTATTTCCGCAGGAACTCAAAAAAAACACTGCCAGTAATATGAAAAGAATTTGTTTTGCCATAACACTACTTAATCACATTCACTTTGATTTTCACATCGTTATACGGCCGGTTATTGCTGTCGGTTTTTAGGGCTGCAATTTTATCAATTACATCAAAACCCGAAATGCACTCGCCAAAAATGGTGTATTTACCATCCAGCTCCGGATAACCGCCAACAGTAGTATAAGCTTCACGCTGAGCATCGGTAAATTCAAGCGTATTGGGATTCAGATTGTAATCGGTTTCAATGTCGGCTTTTATTTCGCCGGCAAGTTCTCTGAATTCCTTCACCTTTTTCTCTTCCTTTAACTGTTTCAGCTGCTCCCGAACTTCGGGCGTCATATACTTTTCTACAATCTTTTTCCGAATAGGAACATTTACAGCCAACTCCATTGTATCCAAAGCACCGCTGGTATGCACGCTTCCTTTTACAATAAAAAACTGCGAAATATCCGACTGCTTAAACGGGTTTACCTCATCGGGCTGGCGGGGCGCGCAAAGCGATCCTTTTTTATGAAAATAGTGCTTCAGAATTTCGTCGTCAACAGTTTTGTCCGGGTCGCCATAACCGATGCGTTTTCCCGGAGGTGCGTTACGCGAACTTTTAGATCCGCCCTGGATCAGAAAATATTCAATAACACGGTAAAACAACGTGCCATCGTAATAACCTTCGTTGGCCAATTCGATAAAAGCGTCTCGATGTTTTGGCGTGTCGTCATAAAGTTTGAAACGCATATCGCCGTAATTGGTCGAAATCTCAACAACATGCGATTGTGCAGAAGCTGAAACACCTAACAAACAAATAAATACAATTAATAATCCGGTTTTAAGCATAAACTATTTTGTGCGTTTTATTTCCATTTTTATATCCGTTTTCGGGCGATCGTACTGATCCGTTTCAACGGCCGCGATCTTATCCAAAACATCCAATCCCTCAACAACCTCGCCAAAAACAGTGTACTCTCCATCTAACGAAGGATAACCGCCAATGGTAGTGTATGCCTTGCGCTGGTCATCGGTAAACAAAAATTTTGGCTGCTCTGTCCAAGCACTATCGGCAGAAGCACGCAGTTCAGCAACAAAAATATTGAAACCGTCCTGATCGTTATTTTTTCGGTATTCGTCTAATTTCGTTTTTGCTTCAGCAAATTTCTCCTGCAAAAATTCATTTTTGGCGCGGCTGTTCAACATCATTTCCATGGTGTCGAGTTTTCCGGGTGTAAAAACTTCGCCCTGCACAATATAAAACTGCGATCCACTCGATCGTTTCTCAGGATTCGACGGGCCGCCACGACGTGCTGCAGCTAAAGCTCCTTTCTTATGAAAATGCTGCGGCAGGATTTCTGCCGGAATAGTGTATCCGGGATTTCCGCCTCCCAAACGAGCGCCGGGTGCTGCATTTTTTGAGTCCGGATCGCCTCCCTGTATCATAAAGTTTTCCATCACACGATGAAAAAGCGTTCCATCGTAATAACCTTCGTCAATCAGTTTTAGAAAATTCTGTTTGTGTTCCGGCGTATCGTCGTACAATTTCAATTTTATTTCGCCAAAATCGGTTGAAATTACAACCAGTTCTTGCTCGTTGCGCTGTTTGCCATTGGTACACGAAATTCCTACTCCTACAAAAGCAATTAATATTAAAACAATTAATTTCATTCGTTTATTATGGTTTATTTTCAATGGTAACTCATGTAACTCGCCAATAAGAATTTTCAGTTGCATAAAATTTTCAGTTGCTCGTTTCTTCATTCGTTTTTAATTTCCTTATTTTGACATTATAAAATTCCCGTAAAGATAAAAAGATGATAAACATTCACTCCTGCCTTTTTTTAATGTTCGTGTTTTTTTCGTGTTCAAGCCCCGAGAAAGAAGAAGTCAGCACAATTGCACAATTGCAGGCCGAAGAATTTATTCCTGAAGTTGCGGATAAATTAAATGAAATATCGGGATTGATGATTTTCAATGATCATTTTTGGGGATTTAACGACAGTGGCGGCAAAAATGAATTGTATGGCTTTAAAAAATCGGGGAAAATTAAGTACGAAATTGAGCTCAACGGCGCCAAAAACAAAGATTGGGAATCGATTACACAAAACGATGAACACATTTTTGTTGGCGATTTTGGCAACAACAATGGAAACCGCGACAACCTCCGCATATATAAGATTAAGAAGAAAGACATCTCGGATAAAGAAGAGCAAAAAGTTGATGTAAAAGACATCGAATTTGAATATACCGATCAGGATCGCTTTTCATTTTCGGATAAAACCACGCCGTATGATTGCGAAGCCATGGTAGCTTTTAAAGACAAACTGTACCTTTTTAGCAAAAACTGGCGCGATGGAACTACCTGGCAATACGAATTACCCACAAAAAAGGGAGAGTACGAAATAACTCCAAGCGATACATTTAACGTAAAATGCCTGATAACCGGAGCCGATATCAGCCCCGATAATAAAACGCTGGCGCTGGTAGGTTACGAAAATTACCAGTCGTTTATCTGGTTGTTTTCTGACTTTCCGGAAGATCGCTTTTTTGAAGGAAAAAGCCGGAATATTAAACTGGAAGGAATTGACGGTGCCCAAACCGAAGGCATTTGTTTTTTAAGCAACGACAGCATTTTGGTTTCGTGCGAAAAAACGCGAAGCCACAATCAGCAGGTTTTTCTGTTCGATTTAAATAAACTCAGCTATGGAACATATTAGGGTAAACCACAAAATCAGGCTCGAACTGATTAATTCGTCGATGGCAGAGATTGTATTTCAAACCATTGACCGCGATCGCGAATACCTGAAAAAATGGCTTCCGTTTGTGCAATACACCAGCAAAATTGAAGATACGCAGGCTTTTATTGCCAGCATTACCCAAAGCGGCAACAAAAGCGATCTGGTTTACACCATTTGGTACAACGAAGAATTTGCCGGTTTAATTGGTTTTAAAGACACCGATTGGGTAAACCGAAAAACCGAACTCGGTTACTGGCTGGCCGAAAAAATGCAGGGAAAAGGTATTGTAACTACTTGCGTTGAAAAACTCATGCGTTTTGCTTTTCAGAAACAAAAGATGAACCGCATACAGATTAAAGTAGCAGAAGAAAATTCACAAAGCGAGAAAATTCCACTGAAACTTGGATTTGTTTACGAAGGCACTGAGCGCCAGGGAGAACACCACAATACCGGTTATGTGAATCTTAAAATTTACAGCAAGCTGAAACACGAAATTATAGATTAGCTGCAACTTTCATCAGTTTCCCATGTCAGTATTAATGTAAAACAATGGTTATAATGCAGATTGTTAGCCATAAAGTAATACGAACTCATTGAAAATTTATATATTTGACCCGTAAATTCATTTGTTCGAATTTTAAACAGATACAATGGAAACAGAAACAGTTACAGAAAAGTCGCTACGAAGAAACCTCTACCGGGTATTGCGAAAAACAGGTGTTAACAGAGATAACATTTGTTTGACCGCCTCGTTTTATGAGGATCTTAATTTCGACAACATTGATTGGACAATTTTTATTCACTATTTAGAACGCATCTTCAACATACGGATTAATGATGAGATGCTGAATAGTTTTTCGAATGTAAACGATACGCTCCTGTACTTACGTGGAGAATTGGTTTATTCAAGGAATTAGGCTATTACAACAGTAATTACAAAAAAGGGGATTCAAAATAGTTGAGTCCCTTTTTTATTTGAACATTTAAGATGAAAGTTTGTATCTTTTACAAAAAATTAAAATACCAAACAAAATGGAAGAAGTAACTAATTTATCCGAAAAAATTTACGATTTAGTAATGACTTATGGTCCCAAATTAATTGGGGCAATCATCACTCTTATTATTGGCTTATGGATTATTTCAGTAATCAGAAGCGCCGTACGTAAACGCTTTGAGAAACAAAATGTAGATCCATCTCTTCGGGGCTTTCTAAACAGCCTGATCGGAATTGGCTTAAAAGCCATGCTGTGGATTGCTGTTATTGGAATGATGGGTGTTCAAATGACATCGTTCATAGCCATTTTAGGTGCCGCCGGTTTAGCTGTAGGGATGGCTTTTTCGGGCACTTTATCGAATTTTGCCGGCGGTGTAATGATCTTGATTTTCAAACCATTCAAGGTGGGAAATTTTATAAGTGCACAGGGACACGCAGGAATTGTTAGCGAGATTCAGGTCTTTAACACGATACTTAAAACACCTGATAATAAAACGATTATCATTCCAAATGGAGGATTATCAACCGGATCGATGACCAACTTTTCTACGGAGCCCAAACGCCGTGTAGATTTAACTTTTGGCATTGCTTACGGCGATGACGTTGATAAAGCCAAGGAAGTATTAATGACGCTTATTAAAGCCGACGAAAGAATTATTAATGATCCGGCCGAGCCTTTTATTGCAGTTAGCGAATTGGCCGACAGTTCGGTTAATTTAGTGGTTCGTGTTTGGGCCGAAGCCGCCAATTACTGGGGCATTTATTTCGACCTTACCGAAAAAGTATACAAAACATTTGATAAAGAGGGTCTCAATATTCCTTTCCCGCAAATGGATGTACACGTTCAGAAATAAAAAAGTATACAGCAAAGAAAAAGGCGCTTATTCAAGCAGTCATGGTCGGAAGATTTTCTTCCGACTTTTTTTGTATCTTATCTCTTCTGAAAGAACACATAAACAACTAAACGACAATACATTATATTTGCATTTGGTCATAATATATGTTATATTTAATATAATCAAAAGATAATATATGTCAATGTTTAAAGGACACAATATTCAAATCAGTCAACTTTTAAGTGTTATCCCGGAAGCACTATTATCGGAGTTATCTTCTACCTCGAAGGTCGATCACTATGCCAAAGTACTGCATGGTAAAAAGCTGTTTTATTTGCTGCTGTATGGAATTTTAGAAAACGAGAAGTTAAGTCAACGTACTTTAGAAGATACTTTTAATGATCCGGTATTTAAACTGTTGTTTGACCTGGAAAAGAAGGAGACTGTTCGACGGAGCTCTATCTCTGAAAGATTATCAAAAATTGATGCAGGCTATTTTAGGCAAATCTATGAATGTATTTACGACCAGTTTTCTTCTGTTTACATTGAAACAGAAAGGCACAAACATAATCTGATACGCGTTGACAGCACAATTGTTAGTGATACTGCTGGCAAGTTAATGGAAGGCATTAATAACGTAGGAAAGAAAGCTGTAAAGTACAGCGTAGCCTTTGATGGCATTTTGCCCTGTGAGTTTAAAGCCTTTACAAACTCCAGCTATTCCAGTGAAGATATCGCTTTGCCCGAAGTTGTTTTGAGTCATGTAAAAAAAGAAGCTAGTCACCAAAGTATATACGTACTTGATAGAGGGTTGCAGTCAACAAAAACAATGAAAACTTTTACTCAAAACTCTATAAGGTTTATATGCAGGGCGAAAGAGCATAGAAAATATATAGAATTAGAATCCCTTATCTCTGAAGGTCAAAAACTTGATTTTGGAGAATCTACATTAATAACAGACAGCAGAGTGCAATTGTATACCGGGCTGCCTATTAAAAATAAGCAAGGAAACATCCATTATCGAGAAGAGTTAGTGGATACTGAGTTTCGGTTGGTAATTATTGAAAGTAAGGAGGATGAAGGACAGCAATATTGGTTTATATCTAACGACTTTGAGCTTTCTACAAAAGAAATAGCCCATGCGTATAGACGAAGGTGGGATATTGAAGTATTTTTTAGATTTCTGAAACAAGAATTAAACACAAGCCATCTTGTTTCTTTAAATAAAAACGGAATGGAAATAATGATATACATGACTCTCATTGTAGCCATGCTCGTTTTAATCTATAAGAAAGCAAATCGTATTGGTTACAAAACTGCCAAAAGAAGAATAGTCATGGAGGTTCGAACCCTTGCTATAGCGGTGATTGTAACTCAATGTGGCGGTGATCCCAGCTTGTTTTTTAAAACATAAAAAATGGTCGGAATTTCTTCCGACCACCACTGCTTATTCAAGCGCCTTTTTTGTTTCTATCTTAATTACTGTTTTACCATCTTCATTCGTTTTCTCAATTCGCTCAACCTCATTATTCTTCAATAATTCCTTCACCTCATCGCTTTTTACCTTTTTACCATCGATGTAATAAACCGTATTGGTATCGCCCGGTGTAGTTAGGAAAATCGGCTGGCGGCCATATTTCTCAACGAGCTCGCGCTGTTTCTCCATCATCTCGCGCTGTTTCTCAAACTGTATTTGTGCCTGCTTTTCTATTTTCGCGATTTGCTCATCAGATAAGCTTGCCTGCTCGGCCATTTCTCGCGCCCGGGCTTCAATCTCTGCCAGTCTGGCTTCATCAAATTCGAATGCCCTGTAATTGCCAACACCGGGGGAATAAGCTGATGATGAGTTATCAATTTTATATAAATTTTCTAATCCTCTCAGGTTTAGAGCTTTATTCAGGTCGGCAACTGTTGCCAGATCAATATCGCCATCCAATTCTACCAAACTGGTTGACCTGCTTGAGTTTGTAATTAAAGCAAGTGCCGTTATCAATCCATCATTTCGTTGCAGATAAACCTTTACCTCTTCGCCCATACGTTTTTCAGTTTTCAATAGCGAATAACCATTTTGCTTGTAATGTTTTATTATATCTTCGAATAATTCCGAATCACCCGATTTTTCCTTTTTTACAGGTTTTTCATCGCCAAAAAATTCACTTGGTTCTACTCCAAAACGACTTTGGCTTATCACCAAAATATTATCCAGACTTTCCAAAGCTGATGCCAGTTCCGAGTCCTCATCTATATTTTTCTTTTTCAGGTACAAATCGAACATATCGCTGCTTAACATGCTGGCGCTAAAACCATCCTGGGTGGCATATTTTTCTGTTAACTGCTCGAACAAGCTCTGAGACTGCTGTGCCAATACAGGAAAAACGATTCCGATCATTAACACCATAAATACTAATTTTTTCATATCACTAACTTTTTAATTGTTTCTTTTTCCTTTTAATCTCTCTCATCAGTTTTGGGATTCACATTAAAATAACCACTAAAAAATCGCTGTCAGTTTATAATAATTTCCACATCATCGTCAACCCAAAGAACAAGCATATCGTCGGGTTCCGGTTCGGGCTGTAAACTTTCCGATACCTGGAATAAAGCTTGCTCCATTACAAAAAACTGGTCTTCCAATTTTGTCTGCTTTTTACTTCTCACATCAAGGAAAACTGTTAGTACAATCAGCACAACAGCAGCTGCTGAAATAACCGAGTACATCTGCATTCGAATGCTTTTCTTTGCAACCGTCTGCTTTTCAATTCCGGCAAAAAGATCGTCCTCCAATCCTTTCGGAACCTTCGCTTCATTTTCGTAAAAAGAAAAAATATCCTTCTCTGCACTCTCCGTTTTACTTTCTGAAACAGCGGTTTTCAGCTCTTTTTCCTCCTCCAACGTAGTTTCGCCTCTATAATATTTGTCGAGCATATTTTCCTGATGTGTCATAATCGTAAATCTTTTCAACTTCTTCTTTTACCTTTTGCCTGGCCCGCGAGAGAATTACCCGCAAGTTGGGCACTTCGTAACCGGTTATTTCTTTAATCTCGTCGAACGAAAATCCATCAATATCGCGTAATTCAATAACCGTTCTGTATTTCTCCGGCAAATCTTTTATCACCTGTTTTACCTTTTCGTATCGTTCAATTGTATCAGAGTCAGTTCCATCGGCTTCCATGTTCAAAATCCGGTATTCGTGCTTTTCATCCATCGCCTGCGGTTTTTTCTTTTTCAACAGGTCGAAACTGTAATTTCGCGCCATCGTTATTATATAGGCCGACTGGTTAGTGCACTTTACCAGCTCGTCTTTCCGGCTCCATAACTTTAGCATCAAATCCTGTAAGGCATCGCGCGTTTCTTCCTCATTTCTGAGAATACGAAACAACATTGGATACAGCTTTACCGAATATGGAATTACCGTATTTTTAAACTCTTTAGTGGTCATCTGTTATATTGGACGAGTTGCTTTCAATTTTATAACAAACATTTTCAAAAAAATAAGAAATCGTTCTCACAGATTCCGCTAATCCCGCAAATCCGAATCCATAATGCTATGATTTTTCGGCGAAATCAGCGTGATCTTCGAGAAATTAATCAAATCACTTCAACTTCAAAATTCAACGTATTCAGAAAAACTAATTTTGTTACTTTTGCGGCACCAATGACAACAGCAAAATTCATAACCTTTTTACTTCTTGGTATTGGCTTAAGTTTCGATTCCTTTGCTGTTTCTGTGTCGTGTGGTTTGATGAAACGAGAGATAAAATTTAAACAAGCCACATTAGTTGCTGCCTCACTGTCATTTTTTCAGGCTACTTTCCCCATAATTGGATGGCTGATAGGAGAAGCGGTAAAAGACCTCATCGCCTCGGTAGACCATTGGATTGCTCTTGGTCTTTTGGCTTTAATCGGTGGAAAAATGATTGTAGAAGGTATTAAAGAAGACGGCACACTCAAAAACTTCGATCCTTTTAAAATAAGTGTATTAATCGGACTTTCGATAGCCACCAGTATTGATGCATTGGTTGTTGGATTAAGTTTTGGTTTTCTTGAAATACCTATTTTAATTCCGGTTTTGATTATTGGTTCAGTAACCTTTATCGCAGCAATGCTGGGAATGTTGTTCGGAAAAAATATCTCGGCAAAAAGAAGTCACCAATCACTAATTTTAGGAGGTATTATTTTAATTCTCATTGGCCTGAAAATTTTAGCTGAACATTTATTTTTGCATGCAGGCTAATTTCTTCATTTTATCTCAACAAACTTTACACTACTTCTTAGGTAATTTCAGACAAGAATAAAATGTGTCGGATAAAAACCGTAATTTCACAACTTTAAAAACATACACTAATGGCGAAGATTAGAGTTACCAAGAAATTTCATTTTGAAATGGGCCATGCGCTGCACAATTATGATGGCTTGTGCCGCAATATTCACGGGCACACTTACAACATGGAAGTTACTTTACTTGGTGAAATAAGGGAGGAGAAAGGACACCCGAAAGACGGGATGGTGATCGACTTTGGGAAGCTCAAAAAACTGGTGAAAGACAAAATTGTAAATGTGTACGACCACAGTTTGGTGGTAAGCCAGATTTATGCCGATAAAAACCAGGAGCATTTGCTAAAAGCTACGGAACGATTGATCGTTCACGATTTCCAGCCCACATCGGAAAATATGTGTGTATATTTTGCCGGCGTTCTTCAACAAGAACTTCCCGAGGATGTTTCTTTGTATAGTATTCGTCTTTACGAAACGGCAACATCGTATGCCGAATGGTTTGCAGAAGACAATAAATAATCGTACCCTGAAAATTAATATTATGGCTGAAAACAAACAGCAAAAACTTTTTCTTTTAGACGCTTTCGCACTGATTTACCGCAGTTATTTTGCATTTATACGCAATCCCAGGTTTAACTCAAAAGGTGTAAATACCTCGGCAATGCTGGGCGTTACAAACACCATTGTACAGTTAATGGAAAAAGAAGATCCGGAATATCTGGCTGTGGTTTTCGATGTGTCGGCGCCAACTTTTAGGCACGAAATGTTTAAAGAATACAAGGCCAACCGCGATGAAATGCCGGAAGATTTGCGGAAGTCAATTCCATACATTCGTAGAATTATTGAGGCTTTTAACATTCCGATTATTGAAAAGGCAGGTTACGAAGCCGACGACGTTATCGGAACGCTGGCAAAAAAAGCAGAAAAAGAGGGTTTCACCACCTACATGATGACGCCTGATAAAGATTATGCACAGCTGGTTTCTGATAAGGTTTTTATGTATAAACCCGGAAAAGGCGGTGGCGATATTGAGATTTGGGGATTACCTGAAGTACAGGAAAGTTTTGGTATTGAAACTGCCGACCAGGTAATTGACATTCTTGGGTTAATGGGCGATTCGGCTGATAATATTCCGGGATGTCCCGGTGTTGGGCCTAAAACGGCACAAAAACTTATTGCCGATTACGGCAGTATTGAAGAACTGTACAAAAACACCGATAGGCTAAAAGGCAAACAAAAAGAACGAATCGTTGAAAACGAAGAACAGGTGCGACTTTCAAAAGTGCTGGCAACAATTATTACCGATGCTCCGGTAGATTTTGACCTTAAGCAACTGCAGAAAGACGAACTCAATAAAGAAGAGCTAATAAAACTTTTTAATGAGCTGGAATTTAAAACCCTGATTTCTCGTTTAAAACTCAGCAGTGCCCCGGCAGAAACGGCGATGCAGGGAACACTTTTTGGAGCGCCTGAAGAAGTTGTTGCTGAAGTTCCTTCCACAAAAGAAAATATCGAATCTGTTCCACACCAGTATTACCTGGTTGAAAACGAACTGCAACGCGCCAGTCTGCGCGCTGAGCTTTCGGTGCAAAAGGAATTTTGTTTTGATACCGAAACCACCGGACTCGACACGCAAATTGCCGAGATTGTTTGTATGTCGTTTGCGTTTAGGGAGCACGAAGCGTATTGTGTTACCATCCCCACAAATCGCGAAGAAGCACAAAAAGTAATGGACGAGTTTCGTGAAGTTTTTGCCGATACAAACACCACCAAAATCGGGCAAAATATAAAATACGACATTCTCATTCTGAAGAATTACAATCTAGAAGTTAAAGGACCACTTTACGATACCATGTTGGCGCATTACCTCATTCAGCCCGACATGAAACATAACCTCGATCAGTTGTGTTTGCAGTACCTGAATTACGAAAAAGTACCGACCGAAAACCTGATCGGCAAAAAAGGTAAAAACCAGCTGACCATGCGATCGGTAACAACAGATAAGTTGCGCGACTATGCCTGCGAAGATGCCGATTTGACTTTGCAATTAAGAAATGCTTTGGAGCCGGAGCTGGACAAATCCGGAGTGCGCGAACTTTTCGAAACGCTTGAAATGCCGCTGGTGCCGGTGCTTGCAAAAATGGAAAGTACAGGTGTAAAATTAAACTCAGAAGAGCTAAATAGATACGCCATAGTTTTACGCGAACAGATAATTCAACTTGAAAAAGAAATTATGGAACTGGCTGGCGAAGAATTTAATGTATCATCGCCCAAACAGCTTGGCCCTATTCTTTTCGAGAAATTAAAAATTGATACCAACGCCAAGAAAACCAAAACAAAACAATATTCCACTTCTGAAGAAGTATTGATTCGTTTGGTTGACAAACACCCTATCGTTCAAAAGGTATTGGATTTCCGGGGATTGAAAAAGCTGTTATCGACTTATGTTGAAGCCTTACCACAGCTGGTCAATCCAAAAACCGGAAAGATTCATACGTCATATAACCAGGCTATTGCTGCCACCGGGCGTTTAAGTTCCGTAAATCCGAACCTGCAGAATATTCCGATTCGTGACGCAGCCGGCCGAGAGATCCGAAAAGCTTTTATTCCATCGGACGATGAGCATACCTTCTTTTCTGCTGACTACTCGCAAATTGAGTTGCGTATTATGGCAGCGCTAAGTGGCGACGAAGAAATGCAACGCGCTTTTAACGAAGGCAAAGATATTCACTCCATCACCGCAGCAAAGATTTACCAAATACCCGAAAGTGAAGTTGATTCGGACATGCGACGCAAAGCAAAAACGGCCAACTTCGGGATTATTTATGGTATCTCGGCATTTGGTTTGTCGCAGCGTTTAAATATTCCACGCACCGAAGCAAAAGATTTGATCGATGGCTATTTCGAGAATTTTCCTAAGATTAAAGCATTTATGGACAAACAAATTCACCTTGCCCGCGAACAGGGTTTTGTTGAAACCATAAAAGGCCGGCGTCGCTATTTAAACGATATCAATTCAGCCAACGCAGTAGTACGAGGAATGGCTGAACGAAATGCGGTAAATGCGCCTATTCAGGGTTCTGCAGCGGATATCATTAAAATTGCGATGATCAACATTCACAACAAAATGGAGGAGCAAAACCTGAAATCGAAGATGATTTTGCAAGTGCATGATGAATTGAACTTTGATGTGTACAAACCTGAACTGGAAACGATTCGTTCATTGGTGAAAAATGAAATGGAGAATGCCATGGATATTGGTGTTCAGTTAACCGTTGAAAGCAACGCCGCCGACAATTGGCTGGATGCGCATTAGTATTCAGTTTCTGTAATATCTTTTTGATCTGTTTCGACTACGCTCAACTTAACCAAAGTAGTCAGACTGAGCGGAGTCGAAGTCTTAACCATTCAGCTCGTTAAATATTGACTTTACTGTCGGATTGTATTTATTCAGCGCTTTCACTTTTTTAACGTGTTTAAAGACCTTTTGGGGGTTTGGAAAACAATGGGCGAAGTAAATCCAGAACTGTTTCATTTTATTCAGTGCATTGCCTTCGTTATCCATAATTTCAAGATAATGCTCCAGCATGGTTTGATGAAATGTATACAGTAAATCGGCACGTTCTTCTTCCGAAACCGAAATGCCTTTTATTTCATGCGGAAGCAGTGGATTCATTAAAATTCCACGTCCCAGCATCCAGGTATCAATACCGGGGAATTTTTTTTGTTTATCGAGAAAATCTTGTTCCGAAAATATATCGCCGTTATAAGCCAGTTTGTGTTTTAGGTTTTGTGTGGCATACGAAAAGGCATTTTCATCAATTTCGCCCGAATACAACTGGCTGGCTACCCGCGCATGCAAAATCACCTCCTTTAATGAAAATTGATTTAAAACTTCTACAACCTTATTCAACTCATCCGCCGATTTTAAACCTGCCCGCAATTTTACAGAAAGCGTTCCTTTTGAGTGGCTGTAAAAATGATCAAGTATCATATAAATCTCTTCCGGGAAAGGCAACAAGCCGGAACCTTTTCCGCGGTTGGTTACCATCGGATACGGGCATCCCAAATTCAGATTAAATTCCGAATAACCATTGTCGGTTAAAACATTTTCCAGCAATTCGAACTCCGCAGCGTCTTTTGCCAAAATTTGTGGAACCACCCTGCTTTGCGTATTATTCTCCGGGAGAATTTCGCAAATATACTTATTGGGTATCTCGTTGTTTTTCAACGAAATGTACGGGATAAAATAAGTATCAACTGTGTTAAACACTTCTGCGTACGACGCTCTGTACACATAGTCGGTAAAACCCTGTAATGGAGCCAGGTAGATCATTAAATCAGCTTTTCAAATTTTTATTCTGCTTACAAATAAACTAAAATTAGTCAGGCCTTTTCAAAAAAAGGTAAATAGTTCTTCAATGAAGCAACCACCTTCATTTTATTATTTTGGTATCTTTGCGCCATTCAAAACTATGGGGGCAAATTACACATATTATCAAGACTCGATTTCAACGCTTAACGCAAGTGAGGAGATACCCCAAAACCTTGAAAAAACGACCACAATATCACAGGCGAATCGCACCAGAAAACAAAACAAACAAGCTGTTGACAGTTCCGATTACATTGTTCCGCGTCAGCAGACTGAAATGCACAGCTCGCAACTTGAGCAAAACGCCCTGGTTCTACCCAACCGGGAGCGCGAATACCCTGGGCACGACTGGTTAACCATTATTATTTTTGTTGCCATTGTCATTTTTGCCAGCATCCGATATTCGTATGCCAAATATATTCAGCAGCTGTTTTTATCGTTATTTAATTATGCTACTTCAACGCGCATGCTCAACGATAAAACCTACCCTGTTTTTCATGCCGCATTTCGTCTTGAGGCCATTTTTTATATCATCTTCCCCATATTTATATTTCAGTGTTTAAATCTGTTTAAATATCAAAACACTTCCCTGACTCCACAGTACTTATCCTTGATTTTTGGTGGTACTTTACTCTACTTTTTTGGCAAAAAAGTTATCTATTTAACATTAGGATTGATGTTTGAAACGCAAAATGAAACCCGCGAATATTTGTTTAGCTACGATAATTTTAACCGTTCGCTCAGTTTGGTTTTCTTACCTGTGGTAATTTTAATTCAATTTGCGCCGCTTAAAACCCCTGTTTTCATAGCTATTTCAGGACTTGTAATCCTTTTTATTTTTAATCTAATATTACTAAGAAGGGGTGCAATTATATTATTGAAAAAACAATTTTCTTTATTTTATCTGTTTTTGTACCTTTGTACCCTTGAAATTTTACCCTTGCTTTTAATTTATAAAGTTGTTGTTTGAATAAGAAGGGGGAAAGTCTCATTAAAAGCATAAAAATTTGAAAGTCAAGAGCATTTTAGTTTCACAACCGGAGCCAAGTACAGCAAAATCACCGTATTTTGAGTTGGCTGAAAAGAATGGCCTGAAGATCGACTTCAGACCGTTCATTCAAGTTGAGGGAGTTCCTGCCAAGGAATTTCGCCAAACACGAACGCAGATACTTGAGCATACTGCGGTAATTTTTACCAGCCGTACTGCTATCGATCATTTTTTCAGAATTGCACAGGAATTGCGCATTACAGTGCCTGATTCGATGAAATATTTCTGCATTTCTGAAGCAACTGCTTTCTATCTTCAAAAGTACATAGTGTACCGTAAGCGTAAAATATTTTATGCCGACGGTAAATTCACCGATTTGGTGAATGTGATGAAAAAACACAAAGATGAAAAATTCCTTGTACCACTTTCGGATATTCACAAACAGGAAATTCCAACCCTGTTAGACAAAGGTGACTATAAGTACACGAAAGCAATTTTATACCGTACGGTTAGCGCCGATTTATCGGATTTGGCAGATATTAAATATGATGTATTGGTATTTTTCAGCCCGTCGGGAATTAAGTCGCTGTTTCAGAACTTCCCCGACTTTGAGCAAAATTCAACACGCATCGCATGTTTTGGTCCGTCGACAGCAAAAGCAGTAGAAGAGGCCGGATTAAGACTGGATATTCAGGCTCCAACTGCTCAGGCTCCTTCGATGACTATGGCTCTTGATCAATACATCAAGAAGAGCAACAAGAATTAAATAGAAAAATATATATTTTTGAAAGGCCGTCCGTCGTTTGACGTATGGCCTTTACTTTTTTATGGAAACAAAAGAAAAAATAGAATTGCCTGTATCTCACTCCCTAAAAAAAGCAGAGCGTTTGTGCAGCAAAAAAGTTATCGATAAACTTTTTTCTGAAGGCGAATCATTTTTAGCGTTTCCATTAAAAGTAGTTTTCAAGGCAACAGAACTTCCTCAACCTGTTCCCGTTCAGGCCGGTTTCTCGGTAAGCAAAAAGATATTTAAACGAGCCGTAAAACGTAACCGAATTAAACGCCTAATGCGCGAGGCATACCGCTTGAACAAACAATTGCTTCCTGTGCTTGCAGAAAAGCAGCAAATAGCCGTTTTTTTCATCTTTATTGGCAAAGAGTTACCAAGCTTTGCGCAGGTTGAGAAAGCCATGAAAAAAGCGCTTTACAGGTTAGCCGATTCATGTGCTGAGGCAGAAAACAAAAAGGCATAAAAAAAGCCCCGGAAAAATCTCCCGAGGCTCCATATCGTTTTCCAATACAAATCTTATTCCTGATCCATAATTTCGGTTTGCATACGCACCGAATCTTCGTGAATTAATTGAAAAAGAATTTTTACAAACGTTTCATTTACGTCCATACTCTTACCCAACTTTACACGCTTTTCCATTAACTCTGTCCAACGGCTGATTTGCAGCGCAGTAACATTGTTGTCGCGCTTATACTCACCGATTTGTTTTACAATCTGCACACGCGAAGCCAGTGTTTCCAGCAACTCGGTATCAATTGCATCAATACGGCTACGCAATACATCCAGTTGATTGACGAAATCCGGATTGCTTGCATTTTCGTAGCGAATAACCAATTTATCGAGCATTTTTCCCAGGTCGCCCGGAGTAAGTTGCTGACCGGCATCACTCAACGCACACGAAGGATCGCGGTGCGATTCAACCATCAAGCCTTCCATTCCCATATCAAATGCTTTCTGCGAAATTTCATAAAGGTATTCGCGTGTTCCGGCGATGTGGCTCGGATCGCAAATTACAGGCAAATTCGGAAGCAGACGCTTTAACTCAATAAAGGTTTTCCAGTTAGGGTAGTTACGGTATTTTGTTTCGCGGAATGGCGTAAATCCACGGTGGATTCCCACAATATTTTTAATACCTGCCTGGTGGATTCGCTCAACAGCTCCCATCCAAAGTTGTACGTCAGGGTTCACCGGGTTTTTAATCATTACCACGGTATCTGTTCCTTTAAGTACATCGGCAATTTCCTGCACCACAAAAGGGCTTGCTGTAGAACGTGCTCCAATCCACAATACATCAAGTCCGGCTTTTAAAGCCTCTTCGGTGTGTTGTGCATTTGCCACTTCGGTCCCAACCGGCAAACCGGTTTCTTCTTTTACCTGCTGCAGCCATTTTAAACCGATCGATCCAACGCCTTCAAACGATCCCGGGCGCGTTCTCGGTTTCCAAACCCCACCACGGAAAACAAATACGCGTTTGTCTTTCGCCAGCAATCGTGCTGTTTCCATGGTTTGCTCTTCCGTTTCAAGACTACATGGCCCTGAAATCAGCAGTGGATTGTCGATATTTGGCATCCACGCTTTAATCGGATTAATGTCTAATTTTAAACTCATGATTATTTCGTATAAAGTTTTGTTATTTTCTCTTCATTCTTCAGAAAATGCGGATTCTTACCTTCAAGAATTCCACGGATTTTATTTGCATTATTGATCAGATCAAGCATTTTGTCATCCTCTTCGTTTTTCATACAATCGCGAAATTCGATGAGGTGCTTGATATATACGTTCAGCGATTCAACAACGTATTTACGATTTTGTTGAAAAATTGGGTGCCACATGGTAGCCGAACTCTTTGCCAAACGAACCGTTGAACGGAAACCTCCACTTGCCAAATCGAAAATAATTTTACGATCCTCTTTTGCCTGAACGGCATTGGCCAACGCATAAGCGGCCGCGTGCGGCAAATGCGATACAAAAGCAGTGCTGTGATCTTGTTCATCCGATGTCATATAAGCAATGTCCATTCCCAGCACTTGAAACATCTTTTCAATTAAAGCCACATGCTGCGGACCGGAATCCTCCTGGTCGCACAAAATGGCAATTTTACCTTTAAACAATCCTTCCAAAGCTGCTGTTGGTCCCGAGTCCTCGGTTCCCGACATTGGATGCCCCGGAACAAAATTCTTTCTTCGTTTGTGGTTGGCTACCAAATCCACAAGCACTTTTTTTGTCGATCCCATATCGGCGACCGTTGTTCCGCTGCTAATAGTATCCAAAACCCGTGGTAAAACCTCAAGCTCTTTGTTTACCGGAATAGCAATAATAACCAGATCGGTATCTCTCACCCCATCTTCCAGTGTTTCAATTCGGTCAACCAGTCCAATTTCAAGCGCTTTGGCAGCATTTTCCTCACTGGCATCAACCCCAATCAATTCGGTGGCAAATCGCGACTTTCGCAAATCGCGGGCAATCGACCCCCCAATTAATCCAAGTCCTATTACTGTTGTTTTCATTTATATATTCAGTTTTAACCAAAAAAAAGGTCCCGAATTTTTTCGAGACCTTTCTGTAAAATATCTTTAATTTAGACAATACCCTACTTCCTGACCCCGTTTTCAGAACCATAATAAAAGTAAAAGTAGAAATAGTTATTGTTAAATTTCGTTGTCATTTCTTTAATTTCTGTCAACAAATATAGAGATATATTTTTGAAATGAAATTTTCAGCCGGTTTTTACTCCGAATTTTATAGCTAATATTCGAAATTTAGTTTTTAATTAACTTTTTAGTAATTACGGTTTGCCCGTTTTGGCTCACTTTTACCAGGAACATTCCATTTCCGTATCGCGAAAGATTAATTTCATGCGAATACCCACCAATTACTCCCTGCTCTTGTGTAGTATATATTTTTTGCCCTACCGCGTTAAACACGTCAACTTGTATTTGCGACTCCAGCTGAACGGCTGAAATTTTTACCGTAACATTATCGGTAAACGGATTTGGATAAACATTAACTTCTCCCGGCGACAATAAGGTAATATTGGCTGACACCGGTCGTTGAATCTCCAAATAATCGATTGCCCATCCCCAGCCAGCTGCGAATGGATCGGAATATAATCGGAAACGAATCAGAATAGTATCACCGGCAACAAAATAATCGTTATCGGTTAATGTGATCGAACGGCTTACATACATGTCAGCCGAGCCTAATGTCTCCGAATCTTGTTCTCCATCCGGTATTCCATTGTTGTAATTAGTTGACCACGTGCTTTGAGATGAAGAGTCATAACCATCGGTAAGCGGATACCACGTTCGACCAAAATCTTTACTTCCTTCAATAATCACATAATCGAAAAAATCATCGTCGCCAAATGTCGAAAGCTGAGCTCCCGGCTCTACAAGCACAACCTCATCAAAAGTCATTACCCCACCTTCTTTTAATACAACAGGTCTTTTCAGGAAAGTAGAAAGTTCCAGATCTTCGTTATCTATATTTGGTGCCGGATATGGATGCACACTATGCAACGCTCCATCGTTAAAAAGCTCGGCTGTATAAATATCAAAGTCAGAAATAACAAAATCGGGAGTCTCCTGATTGAAATTGTTACTGTAATAACTTACAGCCTCAAATATTTCCTCAACTTTAAATGAGAAAGATATCTTTTGCAATTCAGGGAGTCTTGCACTATTAGGGCTACTTGCTGCATCAGTGGCATAAATTGCATAGGTAATCTCATCTCCATCTTTTAAAGTGTTCACATCGAATGGAAAATTGCCAATATACTGATCATCAAAATCTCGTTCTAATCCAAATGGTTCCTGTGTTTCTCCATTTATCGAATATTCCACATAGGCTGTATCAATCCCCAGGTTGTCGCTAATGTCAGCAACCAATTGCTGCTCTTCATCCATTAACAGAAAATAGTCAATCTCGTCATGAGCAATAACTGGTTTTTCCGTATCCTTACCAACATGTATAGTATAAAACTCAGTTGGCGCCAGTGCCGGATCGGTTCGCATTCGATTCATCGTATCCTGTACTTCAATATAATATGAAATGCTTTCGGTACCGGCTTCGGGGACATAAGTTGCAGAGTAGCTTCCATCACCTTCCGCATCAACTAATTCGAGCGTATCCGAGTGGCTTTGAAATTCGTCTAACGAATAAATGACTTTAGGCGAACCTGCTTTTACGCCATAATCACTCTCGAACCATCCGCTAAAAACCAATGGTTTAAGCTCCTCTATATCTTTTACCTGATCGAAACGTATAAAGATATTTCTCCAGCCAATATCGTCCATTATTCCACGTGTCAGTGGCCCCGGATCGTGAATTGCTTCAGCCATACCCATCGCATGAGTCATCAGCGAATTATCATTTCCATTAGGATAAGTATTGTCGTTAAGGTGATATACACTTGAACCATCATCGAAAAATTCGGGAGCATAAAGCCTGGGTTTATTTCCCCTGTTACGCTCAATTGCAATCGGACTATTTGCATACAGATCTCTTGATTGTAGCGCAGTTAAAAGCTCGGCACTTGTATTCTCGAAAAACGACGTATCTACAAGTTGTTCGCCATTTACCGCACCTTGTTCTACCAACAAATCAAACGAAGTGGCATCACCAAATTCGTAATAACCATAGGCCCCAACCGACTCCTGATCATCGACAAAAAAGAAGCCGGTAAAACCAAGTCCGTGACCGATTTCGTGCAAAACAACAGTCGCCAAATCATAGAGCGTATCCGGGCAATTCATATCGGTGCCGTAGTACCAGTCCACCTTGCTGCTAAAATTGGCAACCATATCGTATCGGCTCTCGCCATTCATTTCCCTTTTGGCTATTTTTTCGGCTATGGCAACCGGATAATAACGTCCTTTAAAAGGAGCATCCTTAAAATCTTTATAATAGGTTTCTGGGCCACAACTTCCCAATACATTTACATCTAAATCTCCACTCCAGGTTGCTTGCATTCGAATAGGCATGCTCGATTCGATAATGGTTTCCCAAATACCAACCGCATAGGCAAATGCTTCCTGTGCCTCGGGAGTAAAACCGTTATAGTCGACTATTATCTCAGATTTTGCAGCTCCGGCTGATTTCAGAAGAAATTCGGCAGGCGGTGCAATTCGTGCCCTTTCAACTTTCCCTGAACCGTAACAAACCGGGTGTGGAACTTTAATACTTTGATTGTAACTCTTCATTTGTGCGTTAGAGGATAGCACTACAAGAATCAACAAACTTAACAATGTAGAATACTTGCTCATCTTACTATTTTAATAACATTTTTTAGCGCAGTAAATTTTCACATTTAAAAGAACATGAGCAACAAAAAGTTCAAATTTAACGGACGAAAATTAAAAAAATGCCGGAATTTTCATTCCGGCATTACCTAATTTAAGGTTGTAATACCAATCATCTAATATTCTAACCTTTGCGCTTTTTTCTCACTTAGTAATCTGTACAACACCACCAACGATGTTACCAGACCTGCGAATGCTGCTATAAAAGCAATCATTAATAATGTTTCCATAATTTTAATTTTTTATGATTTTTTGAGTAATAGTATTTAAATTGTTATCTGATACACTTGCCATATAAACTCCAGGAGCTACATTAGGAAGATCGATTTTTATCTTTCCTGAATAAGATGCATCATAAAGTGTTTCGCGATGCACTGTTTTTCCGTATAAGTCGGTTATAATTACTTCCACATCGTTGGTCATTTCCGACTGGAATCCGTCGATGTAAATACTGCTTTTAAAAGGATTTGGGTAGATCGTTACATCATTGGCAGCCAACTCTTCATCAACATCTGTAGTAACTTGCTGAATTGATAAATTGTCGATTGCCCACCCCCAACCGGTAGTAGCTTTGTCGGATGCTAAACGAAAGCGGATAATTACAGTGTCACCTGCTTCAAAACCGGTGTTGTCGGTTAAGTTAATAGTTTGTTTAAGGAACATATTTTCTGCTCCGGCAGCTTGTGACACCGCACTTTTTAACGAACCTGTAAATTGAGAACTCCAAAGGTCATCAACACTTGAGTCGTAACCATCAGTTATAGGCAACCAGCTTTTTCCATTATTTTTGCTTGCCTCAACAATTACAAAATCCCAAAACTGATCCTCGGTATAGACTGTTCCTTCTACCCCCGGTTCTACTAAAACTACCTCATCAAAACTCAATAGACCATTTTCTTCAAGAACAATCGGATATTTTAACTGGGCAAGTAGGTTGTATTTTTGATTATCAGCATTTGATTCTGGATATGGATTTACTGTGTGCAGATTACCACTTGAAAAGCCGGCAGGTAGGGTCACTTCAAAATCAGAAATTTCGAAATCGGTATTTGGCGAATCAAAGTTATTAAAGTAGCCGGTTAAAGCTTCTTCAGTTTCGAATACTGAAACGCTATAATAACCACTGGTTGGCATACGACGTTTGTTCTCGCGCGAAGTATTGTCGATAGCTACAATGCGGTACTCAACAACATCGTCGTTAAATAATTGTGTAGGGAATTCGAGTTTACCAGCGTAATTATCGGCACCCTCTTTTGATAAGATAAATGGTTCCTGATCTTGTCCGTTAATACGGTACTGAACTTCAACTCTGTTTATTCCAACATTATCAGTTGCAACCGCGGCAAAGTTCATTACAGGACTTTCAGCATTTACCAGTTTCTCTGGATTGTGCTGCAAAACCGGAGGGTAATAATCGTCGCCTATACGAAAACTCAGTTTCTGCTCCGGAGCACGTTCCGGGTAGCTGAATGCTACATTGCCTGTAGTTTTTGCCTCGTAGTAGTAGTAAATTTTACCTTCTGCATTGTTTAAAGGTAAGTCGCCTTCAAACTGATTTGTATTGTTATTGTATGCAAGACTTACAGTTTCAGATGTTGCAAAGTTATCGGTTGAGAAAGTGATTTTTACCGAAGAACGATCGATATCCATTTCGCCACCTACTTCAACTAAAACAGGAAGTTTTTCGCATGGCTCTTCAAAATCTTTAATCTCATAACCATCAAAACTAAGCGATTTCCATCCCAACTGAGCTAAAACGTCCAGAGTTTTATCACCCGGATAATGAATGGCTTCTCCTTTAAAAATAAAAGGCGACATTAATGCGTTAGCGTCTCCTTCTGCAAATTCATTCTCCGGATAATGGTAAATACTGGTTCCTACATTCCAGCTCTGAGGAGCATATACTTTTACTCCCTCGTCGTTTCCCTGGCCTTTTACCATTAGGTTATTCGAAAGCAATTGATTTTTAAGAGTTGTTGACGGACGAGCAAAAAGATTTTCATCAGCAATTTGTTCGTTTAGCTGATTATAAATGTATACGTCGTAGATACTGGGTGCACTCGCGCTATTATCTATAGTTCCCTGATTATTTACGATATCGAAAAAACCAACAAATCCTAAACCGTGTACCAACTCGTGCAACACGACAGTTACAAAATCGTACTCGTTCGACGGACAATCGCCGTTGGTACCAAAATACCAGTTAATTGAGCTGTTAAACGAACACTCAATATCAGCTTCAGTTCCGTTCAAATCTTTTTCGGCAAGTTTTTCGGCTAATGCAACGGGGTAATAAACATTACTTAATCTTGCACCGCTAAAGTTACGGTACATACTGCCAGGAGCACTGCTAGCCAATACATTGGTTCCTATACTTTTCCATGTTGCACGTACTTTAACCGGTACAGGCGACGAAATTAAGTTTTCGTAAATAGAAACAGCATACAAAAATGCAGGTTTCGCATTTTCAGGAAAGTTCACAAACTCCACCTGGAAATCGGAATTCAATACCGATCCGGATTTTAAGTTTGTTTCATGGGGTGCAATAAACGATTTCTTACTGTTTTCAGAAGCAATATTGATCGGGGCGTTGATCTTTGTGATCCTGTCCTGACCAGATTGCTCTGCCCTGGCATAAAAAGCGCCAAATAATACCAAGGCAATAATAATTAAATGTCTCATTACAATTTAAATTAGGGTTTGTAAAATTGTCATGCCTAAATCTTGTTTTGCGCAAAGGTCTGGCATGTTTTTAAGGAACTTACTTTGCAGTGTACCTGTTTCAATTGGGTTTGTTTGTGATTGAAACAGTGGGTTTGTATCTTCCGCTTTGCTTATTCCCTAAGACTTTTTTCAGTAAACAAAGAACTTAATCTTCTTGGAAAACGACTTCTATATTGTTCTGTCAAATATCCTTTACAAAGAACCTCAAGATGAATAGAATAACTTAATTATTGTTGAAGAGACAGGTCTCTGATTGAACCAAAACTTATTGGTAAAAAGCTGACAATTTTATTAAATCCTTAGATCGGGATTCGAAATCGGGATGTTTTGCTGAGAAGAAGGGTTCACTTTTCTTAGACCGTTTATCTAACGTTTGCCCGCAAAGTTCACATACTTATATACTCAGCAACTTACGATCGAAATCTTTTCCCGCTCCTTATTGTTCCGCCTGAATTTTTGGTTTCTGATATGATTTACCGGGTTTGTTATGTAAATCATTGGGTTTGTTGAAACCTCAATTCTACACCAATAAGTTTCGCTTAACCACGATCAGTAAATAAACTTTTTTCTGTTGTTTACAGCGTCCTCAATAATTAAATGGTTTTGTTTCATTACAACTCAAATTAGGTTCTAACTTCTCAATTATAAATAACGAAACATTCGTTTGAAGCCGGAGAAATCTTTTACAAAACCATTGCAAGAGCGATTAAATATTGAGTAAGCAAAAATCCGTTTTACAAACATCATAAGAATGCAAAGCGGTGGGTTTGTAATTCACTTCCACAAAATATCCACCCTGTAACAAAGGTTTCTTAACGCAAAAAATTCAACTTTTGATTTTTACTTTGATGATTGATGTTGTGTTGAAAATCAAAAGCGCCAGTCAAAGAACGGTTCTATATTTATGGGTTTGTCGATGTAAATGTAGGAATTAATTTAATTAAACCAAATTTTTTTTCATAAGTTTAGCTCAGTAACAAAATTTAAGATTGGTTTATTTATGAACTTTTTATCAACAGCCTTACTCTCTATTGCTCTGCTAATTAGTCTTCCGGCACAAAAAAAGGAGCAAAAACTTTACGACGAACTTTACCGGCCACAATTCCATTTTACGCCGGAAAAGAACTGGCATAACGATCCTAACGGGCTGGTTTATTATGACAATGAATACCATATGTTTTACCAATATAACCCAAACGGAAACGAATGGGGATATATGCACTGGGGACACACTGTAAGCACCGACCTGCTTCATTGGCAGCAACTTCCGATTGCTCTTTATCCCGACGAAGGCTCTACCGACAAAGAAAGGTGCACTGCGTATTCAGGATCGGCAATTGTTGATGAAAACAACCTGCTCGGGAAACAAAGCGACAGTAACAAAACGCTGATTGCATTTTATACCAGCCAGCATTGCGGACAACGTATTGCCTACAGCACCGATAAAGGAAGAACGTGGGAAAAGTATGAACGAAATCCGATAATTCCTTACGATGAAAATGACGATGCACGCGACCCGAAAGTTTTTTGGCACGAAGAAAGCGGGAAATGGATAATGGCACTTTATCGTAAGGCGAGTAAAGAAGAAGGTTCAAAAGGTGTTTCATTTTACACTTCTACCAACTTGGTTGACTGGGAATGGCAAAGCCACATTGCAAGTTTTTTCGAATGCCCCGACCTGGTAAAATTCAAAGTTACCAATAGACCCGATGAGACCAAATGGGTACTTTTTGATGGCGATGGCAGCTATATTATTGGTAGTTTCGATGATAAAACCTTTACCCCTGAAACCGCAAAGATTAAAAGCGACTGGGGTAAAAATTACTACGCCACACAAACCTGGAGTAATATTCCGGAGTCGGATGGTCGTGTAATACAAATTGCCTGGATGCGGGGCGGAGAATTCCCGGATATGCCATTTAACGGACAAATGTCGTTTCCGTGCGAATTGTCGGTTACAAAATTCGATTATGGTTATCAACTCATACGAAAACCGGTTTCAGAGATTGAGAAATTGCATGGCAAACACTACGCATGGGAAGACAAAAACGTGCTTCCGGGACTTAACGACAATAAACTAAAAAAGGTATCGGGCGATTGCCTGCATATTATTGGCGAGTTCGACCTGAAAACCACCGATAACTTTGGTTTTATGCTTCGTAACGATAACAAGTCGGCCGGAACAGAAATTCTGTACAATGTAAAACGGGAAACATTAACCGTACTTGGCTGCACCGTTCCACTGCCGCCTGTCGACAATAAAATTAAACTCGAAATATTGCTCGATCGCTCCTCTATTGAAATCTTTGCCAACGACGGAAAAAAAGTGATTAGTAACTGTTTCACCCCAACCGAAAAAGCAACCGACGTTATACTCTTCACCAATGGCGGCGAGTTGGGAATTGACAAAATTGATGTTTACGAAATGAATTCGATCTGGGAAAAATAATCGCATGAAATATATTAAAACAATAGTATTTAGCCTTGTAATGATTCTGCCAGTGTTACTAAACGCACAGGAGCAAAAGATTTACGATACTACTGCTGATGCAAAAAAAGATATTGCTGAAGCTATCGAAGCAGCTCAAAATTCAAACAAACATGTATTCTTACAAATTGGTGGAAACTGGTGCCCGTGGTGCATTAAATTCCACAATTTTGTTCACGATAATGAAGAGCTCAGTTCGTTTATGGAAGACAACTTTGAAGTGGTAAAAGTAAATTACGACCAAAATAACCGACAGGAAGAACTGTTATCCGAACTTGAATTTCCGCAACGTTTTGGCTTTCCTGTTTTTGTTATTCTCGATGCGTCGGGTAAACGTATTCACACGCAAAACTCAGCCTTTTTAGAAAAGGATAAAAGTTACGACAAAAACAAAATCTTACATTTTCTGAGAAACTGGTCGCCAACTGCTTTGGATCCGGCTTCGTACGAAAAATAAATCAGAAAAACATTGTAATTAGCTGAACACAAACAATCAGCAATACCATTGCCACAGGGTAAACCGTTGCATAAGCTATGGAGTGTGCATTGGTGTCGGTCATCGAGTCGGCTGCTGCCAGCCCAGGAGTACTTGTCATACTTCCGCTGATAGCTCCCAACAGTGTTAGAATGTTCATCTTAAAGAAATACTTGCCCAGGATTCCTGCAACAATCATTGGAAAAATGGTAATGGCACCGCCGTATAGAAACAGTTCAATTCCATATTGATTGAATGTTTCCACAATTTTTTGCCCGGCACCTGTACCAACTGCTGCAAGAAAAAGCAATAAACCAAACTGACGTACCAGCTGGTTGGCAGCTCCTGTCATAGTCCATAAAATTGGGCCGGTTTTCCCAATACGGCTAAGCACCAATGCTACTATAAGCACACCTCCGGTTAAACCAAGACTAAAAGCAAAAGTTCCCATGGCAATACTGATTTTCCCTACCAACACTCCAAGAATAATTCCAAGAGCTACCGGCAAAATATCCGTGTCGGACAAACGTTTTTGGTCGTTACCAAATATTTTTGATACCATATCCATGTTGGCACGACTACTGGCAATTACCAGCTTATCGCCAAAATGCAGTTTCGAGCCCGGACTTGGAACAATATTAATACCGGCCCTGCGAATACGGGTGATGGTTGCACCATAAGTGTGTAATAAATTAATTTGTCCGATGGTTTTATTAACCACCTCTTTATTGGTCACCAATACCGATCGCACATCATATTTCGCATCAATTGAAATTTCCTGATCCGTTTGCGGGCCGATTAATAACTCCACATTTTTTAGCGCCTCTTCGGTTCCAACAGCTTTTATCAGGTCGCCTTTCTGCAATAACGTTTTAGGGGTTGGCGTTACTGCCACACCATCGTGCACCACACGCGAAACTACTGCTTTGGTCATAAACCGGATGCGCAACTCTCCTATCGTTTTTCCAACAACATTTTCGTTTTCAACCACAAAATTGCGCTTAACTACTTCAGGGAACTCATCTTTCAAAACAGATAGATGCTCTTCTTCAGCTTTAGCAACGGAAGTACCTAATATTTTTGGCAGGAAACGAATGAACAGAATCACTCCAATAACACCAAAGGGATAGCCAACACCATAACCGATAGATGCCAGTGGCGAGCCGGTATAATCGATGGCCGCGGCCAGACCCGGCGTACTGGTTAACGAACCGGTTAATAAACCAACAGCAATGTTCGGATCAACTTTAAAAACAGTGATAATAATAACAGTGATAACGGAGGCCAGCACAATCAACAAAGATGCAAATCCGGCGAGTTGTCGACCTTCTTTTTTAAACGATTCGAAGAAACTGGGACCTGCCTGAATTCCTATAGTAAAAATAAACAGTACCAATCCGAGGTACTGGAAATCTTTTGGAACCACAATGCCAAAGTGACCAAAAACAAGGGCCACAAAAATTACGGCCGACACATCGAGCGACAGCCCAAAAACCTTGATTCGACCAACAATAAAGCCTAATGCAATAATTACAAACAGGGCAAAATAGCTATTTTCTATTAGTTCCATTTGTGCTAAGTTTGGCACAAAGGTAAGTAATAGTTTTTGGGACTAACAAGCATCCAAGCCGAGATGTTGCCCGATTTAATGTTAAGTACAAGAACAAAAAAACCGGATAAAATTTATCCGGCTGCTTTATATTGTGTTTCAATTTACGGCAGTAAAAAGCTAAAATCGTCGCCGGCTTTTAACTCGTAAGGCTCTTGTCCTTTTTTAAAGATACGGCAGCTTCTGTCACCGATCAGCTCCAATTTATCTTCTTCCAATTTAAACATGGTTCCTTCGCGTAAACCAGCCACGTAGCATTTCGGATTAATCTCAAGGAATTCAGAAATTCGCTGCTCACGTGTTTCACCGCCGTGTCCTTCAGGATTGGCATCGAGGTAGTGCGGGTTGATTTGAAATGGCACCATATTTATACAATCAAATCCCAGCGGATCGATTATCGGCATATCATTCGTAGTTCGCAATGTTGGACAGGCCACGTTCGATCCGGCACTCCAACCAATATACGGAACACCATTGTACACACGCTCTCGGATCGGATTCATTAACTTCTGATCGTGCATCATTCGAACCAGCTGCCAGGTGTTTCCCCCGCCAACAATAATTGCTTCGGCTTCTTCAATTGCTTTTATCGGGTTTTTAAACGTATGGATACCTTTAATGTGATGCCCCAGCTCGGCGAATCGCTCTTCCACTTTTTCACAGTAGATATCAAACGAAAATGTAACGGCTGCATACGGAATAAAAACCGCTGTTACCGGTTTGTCGCCCAGGAATTTCTTTATCTCGTTTTTCGGGTAATCCAGGTAAGCTTCGCCCGGCATTGTTGAATTGCTTATCAGTAATAGCTTCATTTCTCTTGACCAATTAATTTATGATCGAAAGAACTGAAATCTTATGGATTTTTCCAATGATAATTACCGGTTTTTCAGGAATTTTCATTCGTACATATCACCCAAGTTGCAAGCTGCCAACTCCACAAAATAATCAGCGATTTGTGTGGTCACATCATCCACAAACTTTTTACCTTTTTCGGCAGTGGCTTTTTTCGGATTTCCAACACCGGTATCGGCCGAAACTTTATCCCATTGGCGTGGTGCCCAGGCCGTTTTGTTTTTGAGGCTTTCCAATTTGAAAGATTTTGCATCTCCGTTACCGGCTTCATCAAGCGGCCTTACCAAATCCGGGAAGAAGTGCATGATTATACTTGTTTCCATTTCGTTGGCATGGTCGCCGGCTTCCTCAAAAAAATCCTCCTGATCAAGCATTCGAAACCACTCTACCAGCGAAATAAACACATCCGGGAACTGAGGTTGCAACTCGCGCACCAGCGGCTTAAAATCATTTCCGCCATGGCCATTCATCAGCACCAGTTTTTTTATGCCCTGCCCGCTTAAGGCAGTTAACAGGTCTTTCAGAATAATCAGCTGGGTAGATGGCTTGGTATGTAAACAAAAGGGCATATCAATCTGCCCCATGTTTTGTGCGCCAAGTGGAATTACCGGGAGCACCATTACTTTTGCACCTTTTTCCCAGGCTTTGCCCGCTGCCTTCTCGGCGATTTTTGCTGTCTCCAGCGAATCGGTTCCGTACGGTAAATGATAGTTGTGTGGTTCGGTTGCTCCCCACGGCAAAATGGCCACATCGTATTTTTGATTTTTTACCTGTTTCCAGTTGGTATGTTCCAACACATAAGGTTTAGCATTCATTCTGTTAGGTTTAGTTTGTTGTTTATAATTGAAATAAAGTGATACCAAAAGTAAATGGCGTAAGCTCCGGCCCTTTATCGGTTTTAAACAGCGGCACCAGATCGTAGCTGGCAAACACATTAAACCAGCGGTAGCCGGTTCGCACCATTACCGAGTATCGAAAACGGTGCATCGAAAAATCGTCCACCACTTTTAGTTTCTGTTTCTTTTCTTCTTTGTACTTTATTTTGGTGTGACTGCTCAACCTCAAACTGCCCACCACTCCTGCCGAAAAAAACAAGCGGTTATCGTAGTGGTTTATAGGAATCTGAAATTCGAGAAGCAAGGGCAGCGTAATCATCTCAATCGCCAGTTTCGATTTCTGGTTATCGTTAAAATACAGGTATTCCGGCGAAATCACTCCATCGTTACCTTTTACAATTGTGGTATTATCATCTAATCGGTAGCTCTGTAATTGCAGCCCCATCCCGGTAACCAGGCCGATCGTATTCCTGTTTTTCTGCAAGCCGATACTTTGTTGCAAAAAATTGAAATATGCCGAATTCGACCGAAAAACATCGTTATCCATAAACTCCGATTGATAACCAGAGTAATCCTCATCGAGCAGCATATTAAAACCAAAATCGATGCCTACCCAATGCCCCGAAAAGTCGTCTTGCCACAATTTCAATCCGTTGTGGGTAAATTCTGAGAGATCGATTTTTCGTAAAAAACGCTTTGGATTTTCTAACGGAACAATGCTGTCGTTTTCCTGTGCTTTGACTTCCAAACCGGAAAAACAAAGAAACAGGAATAAGAGGAGCTGAATCTGAACTATTCTTTTCATGGGTTTTCTGTGCTTCATATCTAACTACTGATTTACATATGAACACTAACAAAAGTAAGTGTTTGGAAAGAATTTTAGGCGAATTCGGTGTTAAAAATGGTGATTGTCAAACATTGGCAAATCAATTCGATAGAACACAAACCAAACTCCCAAAGTTAAATTTATGAAACAAGACAGCATAAACCTCTGAAATACAAATAAAAAGAATACCTTTGCGGCCACTTTAAAAAATAGTATATGAGTTTATTTGAAACAATGGGGTTAAAAGCCGAAATCCTTGGTGCGATCCAGGAGCTTGGTTTTGAGAATCCCACGCCGGTTCAGGAAAAAACGATTCCGTTTTTACTGGAAAGCGACCAGGATATGGTTGCCTTGGCACAAACAGGAACGGGAAAAACAGCGGCATTTGGGTTACCCATTGTTCAGCAGTTCGACAGTTCGGTAAAAGTACCACAGGCCTTAATTTTAAGTCCAACGCGCGAACTGGCTTTGCAAATTGCAAAAGACCTCGAGAATTTCTCGAAAAACATTAACGGAGCAAAAATTGCCACTTTATATGGCGGTTCCGACATCAGAAAACAGATTAAAGACCTTGAGAAAGGCGCCCAGATTGTGGTGGGAACGCCGGGTCGTACACTCGATCTGATTAAGAGAAACAAACTAAAAGTACACGATATACAGTGGGTGGTACTCGACGAAGCTGACGAAATGCTTTCGATGGGATTTAAGGACGACCTTGATGCCATTTTGAAAGATACGCCGGTAGAAAAACAAACTTTACTGTTTTCGGCTACTATGCCAAAAGAGATTGTACGAATTGCCAATACATACATGGCCGATCCACACGAGATTTCGGTGGGAAAACGTAACACTGCTGCCGAAAATGTAGAGCACAACTATTACCTGGTGCACGCCCGCGACCGTTATATTGCCCTGAAACGTGTAGCCGATATGAACCCGAATATCTACGGAATTATTTTCTGCCGTACACGTGCTGAAACGAAGGATGTGGCCGATAAACTGATGCAGGACGGATACAATGCCGATGCATTACACGGCGACCTGTCGCAGGCACAGCGCGACCATGTTATGTCGCGTTTCCGTAGCAAACACCTACAAATGCTGGTGGCTACCGATGTGGCTGCACGCGGTTTGGATGTGAACGAACTGACACACGTTATTAACTACAACCTGCCCGACGACCCAGAAGTGTACATTCACAGAAGTGGAAGAACAGGCCGTGCAGGGAAAAAAGGTATTTCTATTACCCTGATCCACATGCGCGAAAAAGGAAAACTGCGCGATGTAGAGAAGAAAGTGGGTAAGAAATTCATTAAAGTTCCGGTTCCACAAGGGAAAGAAATTTGCGAAAAGCAACTTTTTAACCTCATCGACCGGGTGGAGAAAGTGGAAGTGAATGACGAGAATATTGCTGAATTTATGCCGGTTATTTACAAAAAGCTGGCTTGGCTTGAACGCGAAGAGCTGATCAAGCACTTTGTATCGGTAGAGTTCAACCGCTTTTTACAATACTACGAAAACGCCAAGGATATTAACGTTGACGAGGCCCGCGAAAAAGAATCGATGCGCAAAGAACGTGGCGACCGCGGACGTGGACGTGAGCGTGGGAACCGTGAGCGTAGTGACCGTGGACGCGGACGTAGAGGCAACGGAAATATGTCGCGTTTCTTCTTTAGCCTGGGGAAAAAAAGCGGCGTTAACAAACGTGCAATCATCGATTTGATTAACCAGAACACTCCGGGAAAAAGTATCGATATCGGCAGCATTGAAGTGCTAAAAGGTTTCTCGTTCTTCGAAATCGATTCGAACTACGAAAAGGAACTGGTGAAAGCTTTTAAGAATGCCCGTTTTAGAGGCCAGAAAGTAAATATTGAGATAGCGAATAAAAAGAAGTAGTTTTTAGTTGCATGACGCAAGTTTCAAGCTACTAGCTTTAAGAATTAGGAAATCCGGTCTTTTTTAGGTCGGATTTTTTTATGTTTTAATTTGTGACACACAATCATCGCCCACACGGACAATGCTACACCATGCCGGGCGTTGCCCTTATTCCAATTCACCAAAATTTCACAGGGCCGAAGGTACGGAAAGTAACAGGGTAATCCGCAAGCTACCATTCGTTAAATGTTTTTTTAATATTTTCTGATATTCGGGTTAATCTGAAAAACTACCTAAAAATAATCTCTGCTTTTCGAGAATACCCGACAGGTTGTTTTTAAATTCGGTTTCAATTTTCGGGGAAGTCCAGTGAGTATTTTGGCACTGATTTTAAATTAACGGCAGTGGAAAAACAAAGGTCAGCAGTTGTGTCTATTTTAACAAACAGGAGTTTCCCATAAAAAAAGAAAGGGTGCCAGTTTGATCTTTCTCAAACAGCCACCCGCTTTCTTATTCGCAAATTTATTCTTCTCGTTCGTATTGGCAACATTCAGGAAGCGCATTATAAGCTTCTTCTAAAGCTTTATAATTTTGAGTGTCGTTCCCGGATATAGCTATCTTTTTTTCAATAGCATCCAGGGAAGTTACTTCATTATCAAATACAACTGTTAGTTTCTGCTTCTCAGCATCCCATTCAGCAGCAGAAACGCCTTCAACACCCGTAGCAGTAGTTTCGATATGTACTTTGCATTCTTCACAATCGCCACCTTTTACTTCAAAAGTTTCGGTTTTTTCTGTGGCAAAAACCGAAAACATTCCCAACATAAACACGAGAAAAATACTCAATCCTTTCCTTTTCATCACTTCAAATTTTTTGATTAATAAATAATTTTAATTGAGGTTGCGTCCATAACAACCTGATTGTTTCGAGCTCTTCCTTATTTTGGCAAAGTTGATGCCAACACTAATACAAATTCGCAAAGCACTAACACTGAAAATCTTGCATTGCTGATTCGAAAAAAGGCTTCTATCATTTTGATATTCCGGTATTAAAATGATAGACCAATCCCTTCAGGAAAAGCGGAAAATATCGACAGGGTTTGATCGGAAGTATGTTTGCCAAACAACAGGTTTATTCAAAAATAGCTGCTCAACAGTGTTTTTGTTACAGCGCAATACTTCTTCGTCCACATAATTAACTATCCGGTCATTGTTTGTGCAGGATTATTACAGGTAACATTGGGGCCAGTATTTGATTCTTTTAGTCTTCGTATCTCAAATCAATAAAAACAACCGAGCAACTATCTTTTTTCGCTGAAAATTCGCCCAAATATTCGGAATTCTCAGAACAAGTTAATTTGGCAGAAAACTCATAATCACCCTCCGGTTTTTCAATAACCAAAACAAATTCACTGTTCCCTGAACTACAATCAACGTTTTCATTTGCCTGTGTAACCGGCTTTTCAATAATCCCTTCCAACGAACCATCGATGTATATTTCTACATCAAATGGACCACAATCCAACATTGCCTGGGCATTGGTATAAAACAAAACATTACCAGTGTTTTCATTTTCATTTTTATCGCAACTTGCTGCAAAGAACAACACAAGCAGAAAAAATAAGGATATGAAGTTTGTGGCTATTGTTTTCATCTGGTGGTGGTTTAATTAATTCTATTCAACTGTAATACTAATGCGACATCGAAGCTGATTCTATTCAATCGTAATATTCTTTTGTATTCTCAGGTTTCCCAACCAAATTTGGGCATTGTCTTGAATAATATCTTCTTTATCCACCTGAAAACCTAGCCCGGGAAATTCAAAACTTGCTTTGTATTCTCCCTTAGGAACCTCGTCAAAATTGTTATAAGTAATTGTAATTACTTTGCTCTGTTTACCACTAATTACCGATAACCAATCTTCATCCCAGGTATTCCAGGAGTCGGCAGAAACGGTCTCAATTTTATGTGTATAAGTTTTGTGAGGACTGAAATTTCGGATGTATAATCCATTTGTAAAATAATGAAACAGTCCAATTCCGGTTTTTTCAGGATCGATATAATAGTAATTGAAATCGTCGTTATTTTTTAGCAGTAGTTTAACTGTAACGTTAGTTGAGGATACATATTGAACCGATGTAATTTCACAGCTCAACCCGGCATGAAATTGATTGTACCTTTTTAGTGCATCAACAATTCTTTCATCTTCACGTGGATCGGGTAACAAATTTCCCAATGTATCGAGGTAAGGCATAAATCCAATCGATACAATATTGTCACCATAAAAAGAAGGATGGGTACCAATTACCGGACCGAAAGGCATAGACGACGAGTAACCAGGCCAAGTTTCACCATTGTAAATTTCCTCTCCATTTGCAAGAACTTTAAATTCTCCAAGGTCTTCAAAGTCCTCTGTAAACGACTTACTATCTTTTAAATAAATCAGATGAGCGGAATAATCGTAGTATTCAAAATCATTATGATTTAAAATAACTTCGCCATTTGATGTAATACAAAATCCATCGGTGAGATTTCCTTTAATATCAATCTCGTCTTTATCGCAACCCAAAAGAAACACCAAACAAATTAATGGAATAAGTTTTACGAGTTTATGCAGGTTCATAACGGACAGATTTAATATGTTTTTGAGCTTTAGATGATTAAAAGTAGAAAAAGGTTGCGTTAGAGGTCGGTTGGGGGTTTATGTTTGGCAGCAGAATAAACAACCGTCAGCGCCCTCACGAACAGTGCTACAACGTGCCGGAGCCTTCCCCTGATTTATGTTATAAAATTCATCAAAGTGCCGAAGGGCCGAGAAGTAACAGGGAAGTCCGTAAGAGCTACCATTTGTAATATCAAAAATAAACGATCCTTTTTCCCACTCGTACCCAAAATTCACCCACTCAGCAAGTCTTTTTTTCAGAAGAACAGTGCTTGCTCCATCTTTGAATTAATGAAAACAATTATTATTTGATCTGATTATTGAGTGTAAAAGTGGCCGGTCGTTATTGATCGGCTGCCTTACAACGTATTTTTCAGAAATAGTTTTTTATTATCTTCATAAGCGAAAACCATGGCGAACTTCAAGCTAAATAAACAAGCGAAAAAACAAGTGCTCAAGCATCTGGCAATTCTAACAGGTGCCGGAGTTATATGCATTATCTTTAGTCTGGTGCTTTTTCAACGAATCCTGCATCCGGGCATCTGGAACATGTTGCTTTTAACCTTTATTCAGCTGGAGCTATTTATGTACCTGGGCAACCTTTTTTTCCGCTCGATAAAACCCGACAGTCCCGGAATCATCAAGAAGACAATCATCCGGTTAATTCTCTTTTACTTCACGGTTTTACTTATTGCAACAGTTTTATTTGTGGCACTTTTTACCTGGCACTTTTGGCGGGCAGGAGCTCCATTTTCGGAGTTTATCCCCAACCTTGTACATACAGAAATGCGGTCGTTTTTAACGGCTGCCGGAGTTGGCTTTGCATTGGGTGCCCTTTTCTTTTTTTACACACAGTGGGCCGATGCAGTAAAACACATGCAAAAACTAAAGGAAGAGAAGCTTATTTTTCAGTACGAAACATTAAAAACGCAGGTGAATCCGCATTTTCTGTTCAACAGTTTAAACACGCTGTCATCACTGGTAAGCTCTGACCCGGCGTTGTCGGATAAATTTATACATAAGCTTTCGGCTGTGTACCGTTATGTGCTGGAGAACCAGGAGAAAGATCTGGTGCCGCTGTCCGCCGAAATGGAATTTGTAAAAGACTTTTTTTACCTGCAAAAAATTCGCGATGGTGAGAAAATAGAGCTCAAGATCGATTTCGAAGATACGGACAATGCGAAGATCATCCCCGTGTCGTTGCAAATGCTGGTCGAAAACGCCATAAAACACAACGTTGCCACGCGTAAAGAGCCGCTGCTGATCACTATTCATTTTGAAGGAATGGACAAACTGGTGGTACGCAACGATCTGCGCCAACGGATGCAACTGGCCGCCTCGTCGAAAATCGGGTTAAAAAACCTGAACGAACGTTGTAAGCTCATCCTGAACCGCGAAGTGGAAATACAGGAAACTGCTTATGAATTTATTGTGAAAGTGCCATTAAAACTGAACGACCAAACAAAATGAAGGTAGTAATTGTAGAAGACGAACACCTTGCTGCAGAAAAACTGATGCAGCAATTAAACACCATCGCCCCGGAAGCGGAGGTGATTGCGGTGTTGGAGTCGGTGGAAGAATCGGTGAATTGGTTTGCTGAAAATCCTGCTCCCGATTTGGTTTTTATGGACATTCAGCTCGACGACGGCCTTTCGTTCGAAGTTTTTGATGAGCTGGAAATTAAAGCCCCGATAATTTTTACCACTGCTTTTGATGAGTACGCCATCCGCGCCTTTAAAGTAAACAGTGTTGACTACCTGCTAAAACCTATCGAGCTGGAAGCTTTACGCTCGGCTTTGGAAAAATATAAGGAGTTGTATAGCCAGCGGCACTTGCTGGAAGACAAAGTGGCTAAAGTGATCGAGCAACTATCGAGAACGTACAAGTCGCGGTTTTTTATTAAAATCGGTAACCGTTTTCAGTCTATACAGGTGAGTAAAATCTGTTGCTTTTTTGTGCAGGAACGCAGCACTTTTATTAAAACCATGGAAGGCAAAACCTACGACCTCGATTTTTCGCTCGATCAGTTGCAAAAAATGGTCGATCCCGATCAGTTCTTCCGCATCAGCCGAAACTACCTGGTAAACATTAACTGCATTAACGAAATTGTGGGCTACTCCTCCACCCGACTGAAACTTAAACTCGCTGCCGAGCTGGATGAAGATGTTATCGTTAGCCGCGATAAAGTTTCGGGGTTCAAAAAGTGGATGGATAAGTAAACGATTGAGAACTGGACGGAAGATGGAAGACGGAAGTCCGAAGAAATCAAAGCATGCACCAATTTTTAAGTAGATTCTCCCGAAAGACCCTGAAACGAGTTCAGGGTGACGTTTTTGAGATTATTTCGAAACCATGTCAAGTTCGTCATGCTGTCCGTCAGCTGACGGATTCTGCATCTCTGCCATTCATCAGGAAACAAAAAAAGGAGCCAAAGCTGACTCCCTCCTTATATGCAATTATAACTTTTCTTCTTAAGCCAATTTTGCGTCTAACTCAATTTCGGCAGTACCGCCGGCATACAAACGCGAAATCGGACATTTTGCTTTAGCAGCTGCTGAAAGCTCGGCAAATTTCTCTTGCGACAAACCTTCGCATTTTGTTACGTTGGTTAACTTGATATTGGTAATGGCAGGTCCGCCATCCAACTGACCCAATGTAACGGCTGCTTCTGTTTCAACGCTTTCAGGAGTTAATCCTTCTCCACTGATTAAAGCGGCTAAAAACATTGAGTAACATCCTGAGTGTGCTGCACCTACCAGTTCTTCCGGGTTGGTTCCTTTTCCATTCTCGAAACGCGATGCAAAAGTAAACGGCCCGCTGTAACCGGTGATGTTCATATTTCCTTTTCCCTCTTTAAGAGTTCCGTTCCAAACTGAACTTACTTTTCTTACTGACATAATTTCTAAATTTAAAGTTCAACTATAGTGTATTGTCTCCCGGCTGCCAGTTACATCCTGTAAGACCAGGATTCTGTGTAGCTTCCAAAGCTCTTAACACTTCGGCAACGTTACGGCCCGTAGCATCGTTATTACAGTTTACCCACTGGATTTTTCCTTCAGGGTCAACAATGAATGTTGCACGGTAAGCAACGCTTCCAGGTTGTAAGATACCCAATTTTTTGGACAATGACTTAGACGTATCTTCTATTAATGGGTAAGTAAGGTTGGCCAAACGCGGGTCGTTCGATTTCCATGCCAGGTGAACTTCGGCAGTATCGGTTGAAACACCGTACAATTCGGCATTCAGCTCTTCAAATTTAGCGTGATTGTTGTTAAACTCAACAATTTCAGTTGGACACACAAAAGTGAAATCTTTCGGATAAAAGTAGATTACCATCCACTTGCCTGCTTTCTTATGATCTTCTGATGTTACTTCTCCGAATTGGTTATCTGCTAATACAGCTTGCTTTTTAAACTTTGGAAATTTATCTCCTACTGATTTCATGATTTTTTGATTTTTAAATTTTCATACAAATGTAGATTGAAATACAGCGCGTGTCAAATTGATTTTTTTTAAGCCAAATAGACAAAAGCTATATAAAAAACAGTAACCCCCTGATTTGAATATTGTTCACAACAAACATTTTAAAAGGCAACCCAGCCAAGTGCGATTTTATTTTCTTTTTTCTACTTGTTTCACAGCATTCTTTATTGAAAAGCCCTGAACTATCACTATATTTAACCGTTTTTTGAATAATTTTCAAGAATATTTAATACCTATCCGATTAAAACTAATATTGTTATGGAGGAAAAATCAAAAATGACATCTGTATCAAGAAGAGCATTTCTTGGCACAACAGCAGCAGCCGCTGCAGGATTTACAATTGTTCCGCGCCACGCAGTAGCCGGTCTTGGTCATAAAGCACCAAGCGACAAATTAAACATTGCTGCCGTTGGTATTGGAGGAATGGGAAATTCAAACCTCAGAAATCTTCAGTCGGAAAATATCGTTGCACTTTGCGACGTTGACTGGAAGTACGCAGCACCTGTGTTCGAACATTATTCGGGTGCCAAAAAGTACAAAGACTGGCGTAAGATGTACGACGAAATGGCCGACAGCATTGATGGTGTAGTAGTTGCTACTGCCGACCATACGCACGCCATTGTTGCATCGCATGCCATTACTTTGGGCAAGCACGTTTATGTGCAAAAACCATTAACTCACACCGTTTACGAATCGCGCTTACTTACAAAACTGGCCGACAAGTACAAAGTAGCCACATCGATGGGTAACCAGGGATCATCAGGCGAAGGTGTAAATCTTACCTCGGAATGGTTAGCTAACGGAGAAATTGGTGAAGTAACCAAAGTAGAAGCATTTACCGACCGTCCTATCTGGCCTCAGGGATTAAATACCCCTGAAAGAGGCGACTGGGTTCCGGATACATTGGATTGGGATCTTTTTACCGGTCCTGCAAAAATGCGTCCGTTTAACCAGGTTTATCACCCATGGAACTGGCGTGGCTGGTGGGATTATGGTACCGGTGCTCTTGGCGATATGGCTTGCCATATTCTTCACCCGGTATTTGTTGGGCTTGATTTAGGTTATCCTATTCACACCCAAGGAAACTCAACATTGTTACTACAAGACTGTGCTCCTACAGCTCAGTCGGTAAAACTGACTTACCCGGAGCGTAAAGCAAATGCCGATAAACCTTGGAAAGGCTTGAAAAAGAGTACGCTTCCTCAGGTTGATGTACACTGGTACGATGGTGGTATTAAGCCTATGCTCCCTGAAGGATGGCCAGATGGTAAAAACCCTAACGATCAAGGTGGTGGCGTAATTTTCCACGGAACAAAAGACAAACTGATTTGCGGATGTTACGGTGTAAACCCATGGTTATTGTCGGGGCGCACACCAGATGCTCCAAAATTCCGTCGTCGTGTAGAAACCAGCCACGAAATGGATTGGGTACGTGCATGTAAAGAAAGTCCTGAAAACCGTGTTAAAACTGCATCAGACTTTAGCGAAGCAGGTCCATTTAACGAAATGGTTGTAATGGGTGTTCTCGGCGTTCGTTTACAAGGTCTGAATAAAGAACTTGATTGGGATGGCGAAAACATGCAATTCACCAACCTTACCGACAGTGAAGAAATTAAAACTGTTATTAAAGACGGTTTCGAAATTCACGACGGTCACCCAACGTTTAAGAAAACGTGGACTGATCCTATTCCTGCAAAAGAATTTGCAGCTGAATTGATCAAGCATACTTATCGTAAGCCCTGGAGTTTACCTGATATGCCGGCATAAACTCATAATAGAGAGATATACGAAAGGTGTTTGCAATAGCGGACACCTTTTTGTTTGTCTAATTTTTAGGAAATGCTTGCGTATATTCGTCCAAATTTGTAAACTTGCACCCCGAAAATCGTATATAACATTACATTTTCGCTCCGGGCCTATAGCTCAGTTGGTTAGAGCACCTGACTCATAATCAGGGGGTCCCTGGTTCAAGCCCAGGTGGGCCCACCCAAGTGGGGATTTTATCAGAAATGATGAGATCCCTTTTTTTATGCTCTCTCAGAACCTTTGCCAATTGTGGAATTGGAGAGAAAAATGAATTTATACGAGGGTTTGATATTGGTCTAAATCGCGGTTATAGATAATTCTTTCAGGAAAAAGCAGATTTTGGCTTGAATTTATCGTAAAGGCTACGGTCTATTTCTCCAATTACAAATCTTTCTTCAATTGTTTCCAATTACCTCAGATGCTTATTTAGCCTTTTTCTATTATTTGTAATATGTTTAGCTGCTCACCTTTTAATGCAGTGTTTAACATTAGAACTTATCATACAAATTTTTCTATTCCTTTTGATAAATCCTTACATAATCAACTTGAAACTGATGAGGAAACAACGTATCGTCAATTCCCTGTTGACCTCCCCAGCCACCGCCGATGGCTAAATTCAAAATGAGATGAAAAGGCTGATCAAATGGCCACGCACCGAATCCTGCTCCATTATTGGTGAAACCAAAATACTGCTGGTTGTCTACACAACTTCTTATCTCTTTTTCATCCCATTCAAGTTGGTATACATGAAATTCAGTTGTTGCGGTCGGCAGATAAAACTCTTTTCCAACCTGAGTGCCAATAGTGTGGTTATAGAATTCTGTATGGATGGTTGAATGAATGGTGTCTGGATCGTAGCCCACATGCTCCATGATGTCAATTTCGCCACTTTTAGGCCAATTACCATAAGTATTTTCACTTGGTAACATCCAAATGGCTGGCCATGTACCTTTCCCAACAGGCAATTTGGCTCTCACCTCCACTTTGCAGTATCTCCAATCACCTTTTCCTTTGGAAGTAAGACGGGCTGAACTGTAGTCTTTTCCCGACGTGGATTCTTTTAGGGCTGTGATGGTTAAAACTCCGCCGCTGATGAAGGCATTGTCAGCATCGGCCACTGTATACCATTGTTTTTCATTGTTTCCCCATCCATAAGAGTTCCCACGAGTGTCGTAGTTCCATTTTGTTGTGTCCGGTAGTCCGTCGGTATCAAATTCGTCTGACCAAACCAGTTGCCATTCACTATTGGAGCCTGAATTGCCTGCAATTTTTTCTTTTGGGCTGTTTGTGCAAGCAGCAAGCGTCAAAAGAAGTATTGTAAAAAATGTGAAATTTCTCATTTTCGTGTATTTTAATGAAAGGGATGGGAAAATCCCATCCCTTCTCTAACTAAACTAAAAATTGCTGTTGTTCATCCAACAGCCTTTCAACACTATCAAACTTTCCTATTTCAGATACCATGGAACCTGGTCGGTTGCATCGTTACCCCCAAATTGATCGTTGATTGCCTGATTATAATTATCAGGATTCGTTGATTGTTCACTTGTAGGATAATACCAACGTTTTGGGTAGTCTGTTTTACTATCCTGATTTAAACTTGTTGTTGGGTCTATAGGATATACCGGGAAACCCGTACGCAAAAATTGTGCATAGTTTCCTCCATTTCCCTGGAAGAAATCTATCAACCATCTCTGAACCCAAATTTGCTGTAAACGATCAGTTGCGCTCCCTTCTGTTTTATAAGCAGCTTCATCGGTAAAATAGCCATCAATGTATGCCTGATCAATTGCCATTCCGTGAACATATTCATCGGTATGCGGAAGGTTCATGTAATAGGTCAACTGTGCTTTCACTCCATTTTCATAATAAGTTTGGGCATTGCCTGAAACCCAACCTTCTTCAAGAGCTTCTGCAATGATAAAGCATTGCTCTGAATATGTAAAAATGAGCATTGGATCGTTGTCCATAAATTGTGTGTAGCGATAATTTACGTAGGAGTATTCACCTGCTAATCCATTGGGTTGCAACTCCGAGTTTGGTAATGTGCTTAAAGCACCTACATATGCTTCGTATTCAGTTTCGCTAAATCCTTCTTCAATTTTTTTCTGTGCCGGATCAGCAAAATAAAATAATCTCCTGTCTCTCAAATTTATCAAATTATCGACAGTAAGTTTTGAAAGAGAAGCGTATCCTCTGTATTGTACACCATTTTGATAAAAGGGGAAAACGGCATTTGCATTTGTTGAATATGACAATTTAAAATTGTCATCGTTACCAGTCATTAAATTACCAGCATTAACTATAGCAGCAAAACGTGCTATTTGGCTGTCTGTCGCCTGTTTACTCATTGTTTGAATCACTTTTAACTGCAACGCATTGCAAAGCTTTTGCCATTTTGAAGCATCGCCATCAAACATTATGTCTCCGGCAAAATCTTTCCCTTCGGCAAAATAGGCTTCTGCCTGCATAAGATCATTAAGGATATATTCAAAAACATCTGCTTGCTTATCGTATACAGGGCGGAAATTAGCATCTTCGATGCCCAAACCAGCTTCAGAATAGGGTATATCACCCATATCTAAGGTCATTTTAAATCCAAACCAGGCTTTCATAAAAAGTTGTAAGCCTCTGTAAGATGGTTCGTAGTTACTGCCTTCCGCAAATTGCACCATGTAATTAAGATCGGTTAGTCGCAAATAATTTTCAAAACTGCCCCAGGGCCAATAGGACCAGTAATATTGACCGGGATTTTCTGTATTTGTCTGTACAAGATGATGATTAAATAAATTTCCTGACAGGAAATCAGCAGCATTTACGTTCCAAAACCGATAAGAATCTTTTAATACTTGTGCAGCCAACATACCGGGCGACACTTGGTTGGTAGCGTTCGGATCGGTATTTATTTCTTCAAAATTATCACATGAATATGTAAGTGTAAGAGAAACAATTAATATAAGAATATATTTTATTTTTTTCATGATGGTATCTTATTAAAATGATAGTTTAATATTACCTCCGAGATATCGTACTGATGGATCTGAGAAATCTTCACTCCCTCCATCAGGGTCAGAATACTTAAAGTCTTTGGCCCAGAACAAAACATTTTGTCCAACAAAACTTACGGATGCCCCTTTTACTGGTCCCCAATTTGACATGATCTTATTTGGAACTGTGTATGTTAGTGAAATTTCACGTAGTTTTAAGAATGTACGCTCATATATATCATTGGGGGTTGGCGTACCTCCCCAAACACTACTTGCATGCAATCGTCTAACTGCATCCTGATAATAAACAGGTACGTCATTAGGAGCATATTCACGGTCGTCGGTAAGAATGTTACCACTTACATCGTAAGTTGCACTACCCGAAGTAACCATAACCCCTTCTCCAATATAATGATTTGTTGTAGGATCAGCTACATCCTGGGCCCTGGTTTCTGTTACAGACTCCGGATGAACTCCGGCCTGCCACATATAACTCTCTGTTACGGTATTCATTAACCCGCCAACAACTCCGTCGAACGACATAAATAAGCTGAAGTCTTTGTACCGTAAAGATGTACTAACACCCCATTGCCAGTCAGGAAGTCTGTATCCATAAAATGTATAAATATTGCTTCTTCGGGGTAGTCCGTTCTGCCAGATAATGGCCCCGGTTCCGGGTTGGTATTCAAAATTCTGAATGGTCATATAGTCGGTACGTTTTCCCTCTTTTACCCAATCTCTATCGTTATTTGAAGTGTTTACGGGGTCGATTTTGGTATAAATTTCTTTATATGTACCCCAGTTAAAGGTTAAATCCCATTGTAGGTCTTGTTTCTTGACCGGTGTTACAGAAAGTATCGCATCCCATCCTCTTCGGGCTCTTTCTTCACCCGAATTAAGGTAGATACTGCTTATTCCTGATGCAGCAGTTCTGGCGGCCGATACTAATTGATTATAGATGCGTTTGTTGTAATAAGAAACATCTACAGATAACCGGTTATTAAACAAAACACCTTGTAACCCAAATTCATAGGTGGCATAATCATTCGGGCTGTAGGTATCTAAATAAACTGTATGTGGAGCACTGGCACCATTAATGTCCATCCATGTTCCCGGATTTACAGTGAACACGCTGTTAATTGAGTAAGGAGACGGCGCTGTTTTTGCCTGTGTCCATGAACTCCTGACTTTCAAAAGGCTCAGCCAATCTTTTGTTGTTTCCGGCATTAATTCTGAAATGATAAAACTACCTGAAACTGACGGATACAAATAAGATCTGTCTGATTTTGGCACAACGGGATTTGCCAACATGGAAACCCAATCGTTACGTAAAGTTGCATCCATGTATATTATTCTATTCCAGGAAAGACCTATACGCCCGAATAGCGAATTTGATTGCTGGGCATTTGTTGATTCTCCAACACGGGCTGCGTTTACTGATGCTTTTAATGAGTAATAAGCTGGAACGGAAATACCGCCAGTTGTTTGTCCGTTAATATTATCATCTCTGCGGTAATAAATGGTTCCCCCTGCTAAGTATTCCAATTCCAGTTTATCATTTACAAATTTTTTATTTCCCGTGAATAATAAATCGCTGTTGATACTAAAACCCTGAGTCCTGCCGGTGATGTATGCACCAGTTCTTGTTCCGTTCCATGGGTAAGGTATTCCGGGAACGGCAGTATTACCGGAGGAAGTCCAGGAGCCCTGGGAAATACTTTGTTGTCCGCGGTCTACATAGAAATCAATACCTGAACGTGCAGTGACTTTTAGCCAATCAGTTATTTCATAATTTGCAGATAGGTCGGCATTGAAAATATCGCGTGATACTTCATTAATTTTTTCATACCTGTCAAAATATGGATTGTTTATATTTCCATTGGGATAGGTCCAGTTTTGTTGTTGGTCTTTTATCAACCAATAATTGTTTTTGTAATCCAAGATATTATAATCGGCTGGTGAATAAATCAGCAATGCATACATTACATCATACGAGGTATACCCATTTGAACCCATATTGGGAGATTCTCTTTTTGTATATGACATGTTGGAAGTTAATTGGAATTTTTCCAGATTTATATCAGCTCCCAGAGTGTAGGTATATTTGTTTAACTTTGAATTAGGATAAACTCCTTTTTGTTGTGTCCAGTTTAAAGAACTTCGAACGGCAATATTTTCCGATCGGAATCCGACATTGATATTGTTGTTTGTAACATAGCCCGGGTTAATAAAATTGTCGAAATTATTTTTCCCTACAGCTTCATACGGATAATCTCTGTACTCCATCAAATACGGATCCCACTGAGTGCGAGTGGCACCATCCATCAAAGGTCCCCAGGACATAGTTTGATTTATATCATAATTGCCGTTAAATCCACGGCCATATACCGTTTGTTTTTCAGGGATAGCCAGGAACCCCGCTGTAAACATTGTGTTGGATGATAAATCGACAGACACTCCCATTTTGCCTGTACTCCCATTTTTAGTTGTTATTAAAATCGCACCACGCTCTCCCCTAAAACCATATAATGCAGATGCTGTTGCCCCTTTTAATATAGATATTGCCTCAATGTCTTCAGCTGCAATATCGCTCAACTTTTTATTTGCATAGGCTATTCCGTCAATTACTATTAATGGATTTTCCTCACCACGAATAGTAATTCTGGGATCAACGTTAAAATCAGTAGAGTTTTGAACCAATACCCCGGCCACTTTACCCGTCAGCGATGTGCTTACATCTACTCCCGGCACTTTTTGCAAATCCTGACCATTAACTGCCTGTACTGAATATCCAAGTGCTTTTTGTTCTCTTTTGATACCAAGTGCAGTTACCACAACTTCCTCAAGGCCAATTGCATCAGAAGTCATCGACACGTTGATTGCAGTTTGATTACCTACCCGAATTTCCTGAGTAGTCATACCAATAAAAGAAAAAACAAGAACGGCATCAGGTGCCAGTTCGCTGATAGTGAAAGTTCCATCTACATTTGTTACGGTACCATGAGAAGTTCCTTTCTCAACAACAGTAACACCTACCAGTGGTTCTCCATTTTGGTCGGTTACTTTTCCTGTCACTGTTCTCTGATCGGGAGTGTTAACGCTTATGGGAGTTAAAATAATGTATTTGTCTTTGATAAGTACTCCAACCTCACTTTTATTGAACAACTGATCAAGAACGTTATTGATGGTTTCATTTTCTACAGTAACACTTACTTTTTTGTCAACATTAATAAGTTCGCTGTTGTAAAGAAAATAGAACTCGCTTTGCTTTTCTACGGCAGCTAAAACCTGCTTAACCGTAACTTCTTCGAGGTTAACACTAAGTTTCTTCGATTGCGAGTAGGTACTTGAAGCCAAAACCTGAAAAGTAGAAATCAGAATTAGCAATACTGCATTACGCATAATCATAAGTTTTTGCTTGTGGCGCCTGGTAAGCAACCACAAGGGTTTGACAAAATTTTTCATAACTTTGTTGTTTATTAGTTTTATTAAATACCAATTATTTGGTGTTGAGAAGGAGGTGTTGGCGCACTTCCTTTTTTTATTCAGAGCAATTATCGTTTTATCATAGGCAGTTTACTTTTTGGATATAATTATGGTTGAATAATTTTTTTCACCAGGATCGATGTTCAATTTTCCTGGTTTATAGGTGAATTTTAGTTTGGGAGAACTTAACTCAAGCAACTCAAGTACCCGGTTTAATGGTTCGTTTTCAAAGGTTGCACTGAATTTATAATTCTTTAGTTCATCATCAGCAATAAATACCTTTACCCCATACCAACGTTCTATTAACACAGCCATTTCTTCCAGAGGAGTGTCGTTGAGTACCAATACATTTTTGTGCCACGCAATTTGTTTGTCTACGCTTATTCCCTCCCTATGGATATTATTTGTACCTCTTTCCACGGTAAAATAGTCACCTACTTTCATTTGTGTAGTTCTTGTTTCAATTCCGTTACTTGTTTTCAGGTTAACCGATCCTTCTTTCAAGGCAACTGTTACTAGTTCTTCTTCTGGATATGCTTTCACATCAAACGAAGTTCCGGTTACTTCGATTGTAATGTTGGCTGCATTAACTATAAAAGGCGATTTCTTATTGTGAGAGACGTCTAAAAACGCCTGCCCCTCAATACTCACTTCCCTGTTTTCTCGGACAAACGGCATCGAATAACGGATTTTACTTTCAGCATTTAACCATACTTTGGTTCCATCAGGCAAAATAACATGCGAGCGCATACCTACCGGGCTGGCAAATTCCTGTTCGGCCAACTGTATGTTTTCATTCGGAACAGAGAATTGCTTATAAATACTCCACGATGAGTAAATTAGCAACGGAATTGCCAGTATTGCGGCAACGCGGGTAATTTGCTGAATAAGTTTTCTGATTGTGGTATATTTCCCGGTTTTAGACATTACTATCTTAAAAGCTTCGTCAGCATCAATTTCCTCAGTAATACCTACCATAACTGCAGCTTGAATTTGTTTTTCATGCTCAGTTAAATTTGAGTTAAAGCTCAGAAAATCTGAAAGTTCCTGGTTTCTATGTTTTGTTTCCTTCTTCAAAATAAGTTCCGTTAATTTCTATTATTAGTTTTGTATGTGTTGTTAAATACAAACAGGAAGGAAAAAACACGTACGCTGATCCGAAAAAAATTAGAAAAAAAGCAGAAGAGTGGCATAAGCCCGTAATTCCGTTCGAAGTATTTTGAGGGCTTTGGATACTTGCGTTTCTACTGTTCGCTTAGAGATTTTTAAATCATCTGCTATTTCATCGTTAGTAAGACCTCTGAACCGACTCATCGTAAAAATTTCTGCGGTTCGGGCTGGAAGTTTAGAAAATGCAGCTTTTAATCTTCGTTGTAGTTCGGTATCAATATAGATATCAGGATTATAGTGCAATTCGGTTTTCATTTGTTTCTTCAGCTCTTCGATAACCTGACGTTTTATTTCATTACTTTTCAGGAAATTAATAGAGCGGTTTTTAACCGATTTAAAAAAATAGTTTTTTAGGCTACCGTCACTTTTTATATTTTGGCGATTGCTCCATAACCGAACAAAAAAATCTTGAACAATTTCTTCAGCTTCTTCCTTGTTAAGAATAATATTGGCTGCGAAAATAACCAATCCGGGATAATAGAATTTGAACAATAATTCAAATGCTGTTTGATCTCCGGCTATCATCCGTTCAACCAACACATGTTCTTCAAATCCTTTAATTAGCACTTTAGTTTTTATCGTATCAATCATCTCCGCTTTCACACCATTGAAGTAAAGATAAAATATTTTCTACAACTAAATAATGGAATTTTTCATGCGTGAGGATTTTTTTTGCTAAGCTAAACGAACAATGTTTGACATATACCCCATAGCGGTAGTAGCCACGAATTTAATACAATCGACTATTGATAAAACAAGCTCTGTCAATAATAATCTGCTCCTTCTATTGTTGGCCGGGAAACTTCATTTGAGGTTTCATGGTCAGGTCAGTACGTTTTCTCGAATGTAACAATATCTCCTTATTTAGCCACAAGTTTTTCCGAAGAAACAGGCAAGCTTATCAGGCAAAGTTATTCTATGAATTGGTATTTCGTACACTGTGTATGACTTTTTATCGTATGTGTTTTTCAGGTACTCAGACCTCTTATATTTAGAGAATAAGCCATACATTACTATTTGCCCCATTTTGTTATGAGACGAAAAAATTGAATGGAAGAGAATAGTATCATTTTCCTGATACATTTTTTACATGCAGAGTATTAATGAAGTTAAAGGAGGAATTATTAAACAACTTAGAAAACACTGATGATTTCATCACTTTTTTCTATCATTTATGCGTAATTCAAACACCTTTAAAGCACAATTACTCCTTCAATCTTATCCACTTTTTCGGTTATTTCTATAATTTGATCGGCCGTTTCCATTAATGCCACACAAGTAACTGATACATGTTTTAGATTAGCAGTATGCTTAAATGTTACCTCACCCTCTTCCGGCAGCAAAGCTTTTACCTGATCAACTTTCCCGTCTTCATTAGGTGTTATAAACTTAAACATATATTTCAATGGCCAGCTTTCTGTTTCCATAAGCCGGTAACGCAGATTTTTATATTTATCAATATTCATATTTTTCACTTCCATTTACTAATACAGCCAAACATTTCCTTTCGTTCACTTTAAAACCAAAAATCTTGAATTATTTCCAATATTCAGCATCTTAAAATTCGGCTCAAAGATTAGATTTTTACCCAAATTTCACCACATGATATTAATATTGTATTTTAGAAACTGGTTTTATTCTATTATTCTACCAACAAACCTGAGATTTGAAAAAGATTTTACTCATACTGATACTCATTTTACCCACACTTGCTTTTGGGCAGGTAAAAAGGATTGGAGTTCCTAATATTCTGAATTATCCGAAAGCAGTTTACAAAGCAGGAACGCAAAACTGGGGTGTGGCACAGGATCCTAATGGTTTTATGTACTTCGCGAATAACGATGGACTGCTGCGTTTCGATGGACTTAACTGGGAGCTTTTCAGCGTTTCTTCAACATCGAATGTGCGCTCGGTTTGTATCGATGATGAAGGTGTGATCTATATTGGGCTCGATGATGATTTTGGAATTTTTGAAACCACATCAGAAAGCGGCCCGAAATTCCACAGCTTACTCGACAAACTTCCCAAGGATATAACTGAAACTGATATTATCTGGAAAATTTATGACACTCAATACGGTATCGTCTTTCAATCCTATCAGTACATTTTTATTTATCGCGATGAAGAGATACAAATCATCAGACCGGAACAGGCATTTAATTATTCATTTTACGTAAACAACCGCTTGTTTTTTCATGAACCCGGAGTTGGGTTATTCGAATACATAAACGGTTTTATAAACAAAGTTCCGTGGGCCGAAGAACTTAACAACAACGAAATATTCTCGATGGTAAGTTTTTTCGAGAATCATTTATTAATAGGAACAGCACAAGAAGGTTGGTTTGAATTCAAAAGCGGAACGCTTGAAAAATGGGATGTTCCAGCCAACAAACAGGTTGATAAAGACATTTTGTATTGCGCGATTAAGCTAAACGGCAATAACCTGGCCATTGGAACCATATTGAACGGACTGATTATTGCCGATTCCGATGGCAACATCATTCAACAATTGAACCGCGATAACGGGCTGCAAAACAATACGGTGCTTAGTTTGAACACCGACCAATCGGGTAATTTATGGCTTGGCCTCGATAACGGAGTCGACTACATCGAACTAAATTCGCCGTTAAGTTATATTTCAAGCGACGAGGGAATCAGTACCGGTTACTGCTCCATTGTGCACAACAATATGCTCTATTTGGGAACCAACCAGGGGCTTTTCGCGAGGCCATTCAATCCTTCCGTTCACAGTAATGCAGAAAATTTCGAGCTGGTTCCGGGAACCGAAGGTCAGGTGTGGAGTTTAAAAGAGATCAACAACAAATTGTTCTGTGGTCATCACGTGGGTACTTTTATAATTGAAGGGAAAAAAGCCACACAAATAAGTGAAGAGCCTGGAGGCTGGACGTTTATCCAGTTATCCGACTCTCCTGAATTTGCCATTGGCGGAAACTACAGCGGTATTTCGCTCTATCATTTTGAAGCAAACCAATGGAAATTTGTACAAAAAATAACAGGTTTCAGCGAGTCGAGTCGTTTTTTAACCGAAGACAAAAGCGGGGATATTTGGGTAAGTCATGGAGCCAGAGGAGTTTTTCGCGTTAGTTTAAACGCCCAACACGATTCGGCAACCGCTGTTAAAATGTATGGCGCCAAAGACGGATTACCACAGGATCAGCTAAATATTCTGCTAAATATTGGCGATTCATGGTACATCTCAACAGTGGATGAAATTTACAGCTACAACAATACCACTGATCGTTTTGAAAAAGACCGGTCTGAAAATGAATTGTTTGATCTCGACGAACGCCTGAAATATGTTCAGGAAGACGCTCAGGAAAATTACTGGTATATAACAGAAAGCGGCGTGGGCGTTCTTCTGAGAAACGACGATGGAAGTTACACCAAACTCACAACTCCGTTTAAACAATTGAGCAACAAACTGGTGCAAGAATGGGAATTTCTCTACGTATTAGGTACCGATAATGTTTTTATTGCAACCGAAGATGGATTTGCCCACTACTCTTCGCGAATTGTAGCATCATACAACCAGCCGTTTAGGAGCTTCATTACCCGTGTTGATATATCGAATTCTGATACGGTTATTTTTCCGGGCGAAACGCAGCAGCAATCACATTTCCCATTCCCAAAAAATGCTTTCCGTTTTCATTTTTCAGCACCGTTTTATCAAAATCCCGAGCAACTGGAATTTAGCTACTTTATAGATAATTATTCTGAGGACTGGTCGCTGTGGTCAACCGATAATTACCGTGATATAAACAACCTTCCCGAAAATAAATATGTTTTCAGGGTAAAGGCAAAAAACAGTTTTGACATCGAAAGCGAGGAAGCCAGCTTTTCTTTTGTCATCACTCCTCCGTGGCACCGGTCAAAAACAGCGGTGTACATATATATTTTCATTGTATTTATATTGGTGCTAATTGTGGCCTGGTTCATCAACCGACGCTTTGAGAAATCGAAACAAAAAGAACGCAAAAAACACGAAAAGGCGCTGCGTAAAAAAGAACAAGAATTTAAGGATCAATCGCTCATCGCTGAAAAAGAGATTATTCGTCTAAAAAATGAAAAATTGCAGGCTGAAAAACTTTCATTGGATAAAGAGCTGGCAAATCAAACACTTAGTATTGTAAATAAAAATAAGTTCCTGATGAAAATTAACGAGGAACTTAAACGTGTTTCTAACGAAACTTCTGACGGAGCCGTAAAAACAAAAATGGCGATACTTAAGAAACGTATCGACAAGGAAATCGACAATCAAAATCAGAACCAGATATTCGAAAGTTATTTTGAAGAAGTGCATGCTGATTTCTTTGATCGTTTAAAAGACAAATTCCCTCACTTGTCGCCAAAAGATTTGCGACTTTGTGCTTATATACGAATGAACATGTCGACCAAAGAAATTGCTACCTTGTTAAACATTTCTGATCGTGGAGTGGAAATCAGTCGCTATCGCCTTCGTAAAAAACTTGAACTTTCGCGGGAAGTAAACCTTTCAACATTCCTTATAAATCTATAAGGAACCAACTCTCTGTTGTATAATAGAATTTATTCTGAGGTATCTATTTTTATCAAATAAAAACCCAATATTACTTATTTACAATAAGTTAAACATTGCATGATGTATTTTTGATGTAATGCAGAAATATATGTGAGAAATTATTGTGATGCCACTTTATTGGGAACTTAGCTTTCTAGTTGAAATATTTGCCCTCACAAATTTGATATTCCCTCTTTTGGGAAGCTAAAACAATAAATTTTAAACTAATCATTATTTCTATGAAACTAAAGCTTGGTCTTATTAGAACCTCCTGCATTTTATTTCACATTAATAAGAAGAACAAAGTATTGAGATTTCACATTTAGCATGTGGGCTTTCAGTATTTGTTATTAAAACTATTATCAAAATTAGATCTATGAAAGAAAAACTAGTAATGAGAAAAATGCTCATGTTATTCGTGGGTACATTTTTCGTCTTGGGGGCATTTGCCCAGGAAGTTGTTCTGAAAGGTTCGGTAACCTCTTCTGACGATAATCAACCCTTACCGGGGGTGACTATCACGGTTGAAGGAACCACAAACGGAACAGTAACTGACTTTGATGGTAACTATACATTAACTGTACCATCAAATGCTACGCTTGTGTATTCGTATATCGGAATGAAACCACAGGTTATCAGTGTTGAGGGAAGAACTGAAATCAATGTACAGCTCGATGCAGATCTGTTTAACGTTGAAGAAGTTGTTGTTGTAGGTTATGGTGTACAAAAGAAAGCTTTAACCACCGGTGCAAACTTAAATGTAAAAGGTGAAGATATCGCCGAGCTTAATACAGGTTCAGCAATGGAAGCCTTACAAGGAGTTGCTGCCGGTATTAGTGTTACCAGGAACAATGGTGCACCAGGTGCAGGAACCAGGGTTACTATTCGTGGTTTAGGAACCATCGGTAATTCGAATCCTTTATACATTGTTGACGGTGTTGCGGTTGGAGACATTGACTACCTGAGTCCTTCTGACATTGCATCAATTGATGTATTAAAAGATGCGGCATCGGCAGCTATTTATGGTTCGAGAGCGGCAAACGGTGTTGTGTTGGTAACCACTGTAAAAGGTAGCGAAGACCGACCAGCAAAAATTACTTACGACGCTTATTATGGTATTCAGAATATTTACAAAAATCTGGATCCGTTAACTGCCCAGGAGTACATGTACATTATGGACGAAGGCTATGTGAACGATGGCAAGGCTCCAATAGATTGGCAAAAAGAAATTACAGGAAACAACTGGCTTAGAAGCAACTATGGCGACGCACTAGCAGATCAGCTAGGTAACGACGTTTGGGGAGCTCTTCAAAACGGTTGGGAAGGTACTAACTGGATAGATGAAATTACCAGTGATAATGTTCCGATGCAAAGTCATGCGTTAAACATTACCGGAGGAAGTAAAGACATTACCTACTCTGCAGGTGTTTCGTATTTCGACCAAAAAAGTATTATCGGAAGTGAGATTACAGATGCCGGATACAAAAGGTTGACTGCGAGATTAAATACTGAAATGGTATTAAAAAAGAATAAGGATCACAACATTGTTACTGTTGGAGAGAATATTACTTATACCAATACTGAAAACAGAAGTGCCAGAACCGGTAACATTTACTGGAATGATTTGCACAATGCATTGGTTCAGCACCCGTTAATGCCTGCTTACTGGCAACCGGCTATTGATAATAACATCAACGAATTTGGTTTTACGCCAACCATGGATGACATAAACCAGGCTACCAACCCAATTGCCTCGATGTACTACGCTACAAATTACAATTATGGCAAAGGAAACCGGGTTGTTGGAAACGTGTATGCAATTGTTGAACCTATTAAAGACCTTAGATTAAGATCTTCTTACGGATTGGATGCATGGTTTGGTTGGGGCAGATCGATGAACCCGACTTACCGACTAGGAACACTTTATACAGATGCTACTGACGGAGCTTCGCAAAACCAATACCTGGGAAGTAACTGGACATGGACAACTACACTTTCATACGATCATAAGTTTGGAGACCATGATATAACAGGTTTAGTTGGTTATGAGTTACTTCAAAACGACATAAATTTGGAATTGGGAGGTTCAAGAAATAATTTATTATTCCCCGGAGATCCTCGCTACGCCTACATTAATAATACCGAAAGTCCGTCTTCAATCAGCGAAATCAATACATGGGGAGCTGACTGGGCTGCCGGCGGCGGCGGTTTAATGTCGTACATGGCAAGAGCACAATACAACTACAAAGAAAAGTACCTGCTCTCACTTACAATGCGTGCTGATGGTTCTTCAAACTTTGCAAAAGGTAACCGTTGGGGATATTTCCCTTCAGTATCAGCAGGATGGGTACTTACCAGCGAAGACTTTATGGAAAGTACTTCAGACTTTCTTGATTTCGCTAAAGTTCGTTTAAGCTGGGGACAAAACGGTAACCAGTCGATCGACAACTTTATTTACTCTTCACAAATTACTTATGCTTTCCCTGGTTATTTCTTTGGAGATACAAAACCGGTATCGGGAACAACAGCATATCCGTCGAAAGTTCCAAACCCGGATGTAACCTGGGAAACTTCGGAGCAGTTGAACATCGGACTTGATGCCAGGTTATTGGATTCAAGATTGGGTATTGCCTTAGACTGGTATAAGAAAACCACAAAAGACTGGTTGGTTGTGGCACCTATTTTGGGTACTTCAGGCGCCGGTGCTCCTTTCATCAATGGTGGAGATATCGAAAACAAAGGTTTTGAGATGGTACTGAACTGGAGCGACAATATCAGTGATTTTAAATACACTGTTGTTTTAAGTGGAGCTCATAACAAAAACGAGGTTACAAGAATTGCTAATACCGATGGTATTATTCACGGACCTTCTCACGTAATTTCGCAAGGTACAGCAGAGGTTTCAAGAGTTGAAGTAGGATTCCCAATTGGTTATTTCTATGGATACGAAACAGCTGGCATTCTGCAGAACCAAGATGAAGTTGAAGCTTATGTAGGACCAGACGGATCACCTTATTTTAATGATCAACGTCCGGGTGATGTTCGCTTTGTAGATAAAAACATGGACGGCATTATCGACGAAAACGATAAAGGCTACCTCGGAAATCCTAATCCAGATTTCGAAATGGGATTACAGTTAAACCTTGCTTACAAAGGATTTTACGTAAATACCACTTTAGCCGGAAAATTCGGAATGCAGGTAATGCAATCGTACCGTTCGTTTGCTGATAGTCCGACACAAAACTACACCTCATCTGTTTTTGAACGTTGGCACGGCGAAGGTACTTCCGACAGAATGCCACGACTGTCTTCTGTTTCAAACCGAAATCAGCAGTATGTTTCAGACATTTACATGCACGACGCAGATTACGTGAGAATTAACAACCTGACATTTGGATACGATTTCAGCAAATTACTTTCAAGTTTCGATGCTGTTTCAACACTAAAAGCTTATGTAGCAGTAAACAACCTGCACACTTTCACAAGCTACGATGGAATGGATCCTGAAGTTCGTTTCGGTCACGATGTCGATTGGGCATCCGGAATTGACCTGGGATTATACCCACTGCCAAGAACAGTGATGTTTGGAGTAAGTGTTGCATTTTAATTCTAAAAATTAATGATGATGAAAAAACTATTATATATAACATTCATTGCAGGCCTTGTACTTGCAACGAGTTGTAGTCAGGATTATCTGGATACCGATAATCTATACGGAAAAAGTTTAGAAACCTTTTACAGCACGCCTCAGGATATTAAGGAGGCAATGGCAGGGGTTTATAACGCAATCTACACGCCTAATGTACACAGTAACGAATCTGTTGCTGCAAGTTTAATGTCAGATTTAATGCTTGGCGGCGGCGGTGCTGATGATAAATCGGCAAAATGGGTTGATAATTTTGAAGATCCGGCAGAAGATACTTACCGCGATATGTGGGTACAATGCTACAATGGTATTTCAAGGGCTAGTGCAATTATTGAAAAAACAGCAGAAGCTGACTTCTCAGCCTATTTCAGCAGTCCTGAAGAAGCTCAGAATTATAAAGATCAGGCAATTGGAGAAGCACTGTTTATGCGCGCCTTCTACTATTTTCGCTTAGCGAAATTTTTTGGCGGTGTACCATTAATTGTCACATTCGATGCACCACGTGATGTTGCAAGAGCCACTTATACCGAGACTTTTGCACAAATCGCATCAGACCTGAAACTTGCTATCGAAACCATGCCATCAGTTGCATTTCAAAATATTCCAGAATCTGATTACGGACATGCAAACAAATGGGTAGCACAAGCCTACATGGCAAGGGTATATTTGTTCTATACCGGTTATATGACCAATATTGAAGGGCAAGCTACAAACGAACTTCCTTTGGTTGAAGGAGGATCAGTTTCTGCTTCAGATGCGGCGGCTTATCTGCAAGACTGTATCGACAATAGCGGTTACGGACTGGTTGATGATTTCCGAAATCTGTGGCCTTACTCGTACGTAAACATTGCAGCTAATGATACAACCGTATTGCCATGGGCACACGAAAACGGACTATCGTGGGTAGGCCAGGACGGCCACACACCAACTTTTGGTCGTGGAAATAATGAGTCAATGTTCGTACAACGATTCTCATTCGGCGACTGGGGATGGTCAAACGGAAATATTTATACCAACAGACTCGCGTTGTTTACAGGTCTTAGAGATAATTCTTTGGTGCCTTTTGGTCAAGGCTGGGGATGGTGTACTGTAAATCCAAGATTATTTACCGGATGGGACGACAACGACCCAAGAAAATTGGGTTCAATCCTTCAGGTTGGTCAGGCCGACCAGGGAACCGGCGACTATGTTGGAGATAAAGGTGATCATGAAACAGGATTTTTCAATAAGAAATATACTTCAATTCAATATTACAGCAACGACGACCAGGCTAATGTTGGAATGTTTGTTCAGCTGTACGGCTGGGGAAATACTGATATGCAGTTGATGCACGCACAGGATTTCATTTTTATGCGCTATGCTGATGTTTTGCTCATGCACTCTGAAATTACCGGAACTGCCGATGGAATGAATAAGGTAAGAGCCAGAGCAGGATTAGACCCTGTTTCTTATTCTCTTGATGCGCTAAAAGAAGAAAGAATGCACGAATTGGCTTTTGAAGCCTTACGTTGGTTTGATCTTGTTCGCTGGGGAGACGTTAATACTGCATTTAACGAAACAATTAGCGTTAGAAATTCAGGAAGCGACGCGAATTACTCAGTTACCTACAGACCGGAAACCAAAGGATTAGTTCCAATTCCTGAAACGGAAATGAGGTTGGCAAATGGCGTTTATGAACAAAATCCTGGATGGTAGCAGGTTTAATTTATAAAAGAAAGAGATATGAAAAGAAATAATATAATACAAGGTATTTTTGTTGCATTGCTGGCACTGTTAATTGTGTCGTGCGATGCCATTGTAGACGAACAATTCCTTGAAAACAGTACAACTGTTGAAGGCGTTGAGTTAGTTGCTACTCAGAACTCTGCGAATGGAAATACGATCGAATTAAGTATGAATACACCGGGTGTTACAGGTTACTGGAATTACAACCTGGGAGTAGCGCTAACCAATAAAGTTGAAATTGTTTATCCTATTCCCGGAACTTCAACTTTTACTTTCGTGGGAACTTTAGGAGCTGAGTTTTTCGAGAAAACAATTGACGTAACAGTTGATGTACTTGACACTCCGTTGGAGCAGGATTGGTACGACCTTGTTAGTGAAAATACATCTGCAGGAAAAACATGGGTATTTGATGGTACTGGTGGCGATGATGGCCTTTGGTGGTTCATGGCTGATCCGGGTAATCCTTGGGGAGTTTGGTGGAATGCAGGAGGTACTTGTTGCCCTCCTGGTGATGCCGCCGGAAGCATGACCTTTAACCTTGATGGGGCTGCAAACTATGTTTACGACGATGGTAACGGAAATGTAACCAACGCTTCTTTTGTGTTGGATACACAGAACCAACAGCTCCATTTTAACGGAGCTTCTATATTGGGCTACGATGCTGATCGCGTGAATCCCGACGGTATTTATAATATTATTGAGCTTACCGAAGACAAAATGGTACTATTTACACCAACAAACGGCGGAGGCACCGGTTGGACATGGGTATTCGTACCAGCAGAATAATAGATTAACCCCCTGATTATTTGATTATTTATTAGAGTTTAGCTATCGAAAGGGGAGGTAACCCTCCCCTTTCTGATAGTGTTTAAAACACTACTATTTTGATACCTCAAAGTTGGTATCCCGGGCTTGTAATGTCAAAAAATGCGCAATCATCATATAGCACGTATACTTGATTTTTTTAGAACACAGCTTAAATCCAAAAATTAAGCTGTTAAAGCATCTAACAACCAGAAAATTTCAACAATGATCACAAAAAGAAAAAGTTGGACAAAAGCTTTATTGGCACTATGGCTTTTTATCCCCCTAACAAGTTGCAGCGAAGAAGGAACAGAAGCAGGTTTTACTGCCGATTTTTCGTATTCATTTATTGATGATAACAACGTTCGGTTTATCAACGAGTCGGAAGGAGACTACTTAAGAATGAATTGGAATTTCGGAAACGGACAGACGGAATCAACAACGACAAAATCACAAACGTACGAGGTTTATTATCCTGAAGCCGGAGATTACAACGTAAACCTTTTGGTGATTGGTCTCGACAGTGATCAAAAGTCAGCCGCGAAATCGATAAACATTGCCAGCACTGATTTTGCCATTAGTTTTACGGCCGAAGCAGGTGCAACAAATCCGAATAGTATCAATCTGAAAAATACTTCGGTTGGCGATTTCGATTCATTTCAATGGAAATTCAGAAATAAAATTATTGAAAACGAAACAAATGCCGTGGCCTATTTTCCTTACGCAGGAACCTACACGGTTGAGTTGATGATTACCAAAAACGGAGATACTTTCTCGTCAAAACAGGATATCACCATTGCCGACGACGACTCAGATTATTTCTCGAAATTAGAACTGGTTTGGGAAGACAATTTTGACGGTGATGCCGTAAATACCGACAACTGGACCTTCGAAACCGGTGCAGGGGGATGGGGAAACAACGAGCTACAAAACTATACTGCCGGAGATAACGCAGTGGTTCAGGACGGCATTCTCACCATTACTGCCGAAAAAGTAAACGAAGCCAAAGTTGCCGGATCGTACACCTCATCACGCATGATCACAAGCGGCAAGAAAGAATTTACCTACGGTCGCATGGAAATCCGCGCTAAACTGCCTTCGGGAACCGGAATATGGCCGGCAATATGGATGCTGGGCGCCAATATTGACGACGTAGGCTGGCCCGCTTGTGGCGAAATAGATATTATGGAATATGTGGGTTACAAACCCAACACTGTTCATGCAACAGTTCACTCCCCGGCAGGTTATGCCGGAAATGGCGACGGCAACAACAAAACCCTTGAAACTGCAGAAGAAGAATTCCATGTGTACGGATTATTTTGGACCGAAAAAGAGATGGTATTTTATACCGATTCGCCCGAGAACGTGACACACCGTTACGCGCCCACAAATAAAACGGAAGAAAACTGGCCATTCGACAAACCTCAATTCTTCATTCTGAATGTGGCTGTTGGAGGTAACTGGGGAGGTGCCCAGGGAATAGACAATTCCATCTTCCCTCAATCGCTGGAAGTGGATTACGTTCGCGTATATCAGGAGATGTAGAACTAAAACTAACTATAATGAAGATTAGAGCTTTAATATTAATTATCGGGACCTGGCTGGTAACAGGTTGTACGGCAACTTTAACCGACCACCCCGATCTTGTTCAACAGAAAATCAACAGTTTGCTAAGCGAGATGACGCTTGATGAAAAGATCGGCCAGATGCAACAGGCAAACGACGGTGCTTTCGGCGATGACGAAGCAACGAAACAAGCCATTAGAGATGGCAAAGTTGGATCATTTCTGAACATGATGGGTGCCGACCGGGTTGCTGAATTTCAACGCGTTGCACTGGAAGAAAGCGAGCACGGCATTCCCTTGCTTTTTGGACGCGATGTTATTCACGGATATCGCACCATTTTCCCAATTCCGTTGGCAATGGCATCGTCGTGGGAGCCCGAGCTGGCTGAAAAAGCGATGCGCATTTCGGCGATTGAAGCCTCATCGATGGGAATTAACTGGACATTTGCCCCGATGATAGATGTTACCTGGGATCCACGCTGGGGACGAATTGCAGAAAGTTGTGGCGAAGATCCGCTGCTTACTTCTATGTTTGCAGCCGCTATGGTAAAGGGAATTCAGGGCGATTTAAGCGATCCGACAGCAGTTGCCGCTTGTGCCAAGCACTTTGTGGGCTACGGAATGTCGGAAGCCGGCCGCGATTACAATACCACTTATATTCCCGAACCGTTATTGCGAAACGTTCATCTTCGTCCGTTTAAAGCTGCAGTGGATGCAGGAGCTTTGACTTTTATGTCGGCATTTAACGATTTAAACGGCGTGCCTACTTCAGGAAATAAATTCACGCTAAAACAAATTTTGCGCGACGAGTGGAACTACAAAGGAATGGTAGTTAGCGACTGGGGATCGATTGAAGAAATGATCAATCACGGTTTTGCTGCCGATAAAAAACAAGCCGCCGCAATTGCCGCAAAAGCAGGTGTTGACATGGAAATGGCAACAACTTGTTACGCCGATAATTTAAAGACATTAATTGAAGAAGGTGTGATAACCGAAGCGATGATCGATACTTATGTTGGCAATATTTTGCGTGTAAAGTTTAAGCTGGGGCTGTTCGATAAACCTTACGACAATCACGTTTCAACCGATACGATTTTGGCGCCAAGCCATTTGGCTGTTTCACGCGAAGCTGCGAGAAAAAGTATGGTTTTGCTTAAAAACAACAATAACACATTGCCCATCTCAAAAAATATTCATTCGTTGGCAGTAATTGGCCCGCTGGCCGATGCCGCACGTGACCAACTGGGAACCTGGATTTTTGACGGACAAGGCGAAGACTCAACAACACCCAAACAGGCTTTTGGCAATATTCTGGGTTCGAGAATGAATTATGTTGCCGGTCTGGAATACAGCCGCGATAAATCGACAAAAGGATTTGCACAAGCTGTTGCTGCGGCCAAACGTTCTGACGCTATTTTATTCTTTGCCGGCGAAGAATCCATTCTTTCGGGCGAAGCAAATGCGCGAGGAATGATTGACTTTCCGGGTGTTCAGTCGGAACTAATTACCGAACTGAAAAAAACAGGCAAACCACTTATTTTGGTGGTTATGGCGGGGAGACCACTGGCAATTGGTGCAGAAATGGAAATGGCTGACGCTGTGCTTTATTCGTGGCATCCGGGAACAATGGCTGGGCCTGCAGTGGCCGACCTGATTTTTGGCGATTACTCACCATCGGGAAAATTACCTGTAACTTTTGTTAAAGGCGCCGGACAAATTCCGTTTTACTACTACCGTAAAAACACCGGCCGACCGGCTACCGAGAACGATGTTACTTATATCGACGATATTCCGCGCGATTCAAAACAATTGTCGCTCGGTTTTAAAACCATGCACATCGATTATGGAATTACTCCTCTCCTGCCGTTTGGATTTGGTTTGAGTTTTAGCGAGTTTAAATACGAAAATCTAAAGCTGTCCTCACACGAAATGTCAACAGACGGATCAATTACGGTTTCGGCCGACATAAAAAATGTTGGAAACTACGAAGCTGAAGAAATTGTTCAGCTTTACATTCGCGACAAAGTGGGAAGTATTACACGACCAATAAAAGAACTAAAGGGATTTAAAAAGATTAATTTGAAACCCGGTAACGTAAAAACAGTTAACTTTGAGTTAAAAGCTGATGACCTTCAGTTTTTTAATGGAGAGAAGTACATCATAGAACCGGGTGATTTTTATATTTGGATCGGTCCAAATTCGGATGAAGGATTACAAGACACTTTTGTTTTAAAATAAATTGACTTAGAGCGATTAAGAGACCTGAAAACATCGATCGCTAACTTTCAGAAGCAGGCATTTCCATTGCGAGATGCCTGTTGTCTTTTATGGTACTTACCTCTCTCTTATAAATTCAACTTTCCAAAGTCCCCGGAAATCATTTAACTTATAACTCATTGCCAAATCATTCGGATATAATTCTTCCAATTTTTGTTTGGTAGCTGCGTTAATATCCGTTTCCGGATTACCGTGACACTTTAAACAGGCCGGCATCCCGGTTCTTATCGGTTTATAATAAACCAAATGAGTTCCACTTTGTAATACGGTGTCTGCTAGTTGCTCTTCCGCAAAAATTTGCCACATTTCTTTTTCCTGTTTTGTAGTCAGCGCATTTTGTGGATTACGGTTTTTGGCCGAAACTCTCGAAATATTACAATCGAATACGCCATTTAAACTATCCACTATTGAGCTTGCCTCAAGATTACAAAACTCAACAGCATATTCAGGGCCGCCCGTTTGAATAGCTTTTCCCACGTTACTCAGTAGCACCGCCTGCACATTCGCAGTAATTTCCTGGCCGCTTTTCTGGTACTTGTTGTAGGTTTCGTGATCTATATTTTGAGAACATGCAACACATAAAATCATCAGTAAAATTGGTAAAAACTTGTTTTTCATGAGGTACATATCTTAAATTAAAGTGTAGAAAAAACTTTATTGATTAACTGCAAGTTCCGGTTTATTTGTCAAATCACAAAATCAACTATCTTTGTCGCATCAAATATTCTTTCAACAAGGGTGTTTGCTTATACAGAAGAGTGGAGAGATCGGGCTCTGTGAAACTCTGGCAACCTTGTCAGTCAGCCGGCTGATAAAACGGTGCCAATACCCGGCCGGAAACGGAATTATAATTAAAACACGATCGATGAAGAAACTGCACTACAAATTATTTTTTACAAGCTATCTGCACGGGGCAAATATGTGTATGCGCCAGCGGTTTTAACCGCATAAAATTAGCATTGTAAAAATCCATTAACAAAAAACTAAAAATGAAAGTAGTAGCCGATTTCGAAGATAAATGCTTCCGGCTTCCAACTTCCGACTTTTAAAAATATGTCGAAAACAAAATCGTACGAAGAAATTAACCAAAAACTGAAGGCAGGAAAAGCAGTTGTTTTAACCGCCGAAGAAGTTGCAGAGATGGCGAAAAAAATGACGCCCAAAGAAATAGTTGAGAAAGTAGATGTAGTAACCACAGCAACCTTTGGTGCCATGTGCTCGTCGGGGGCTATTATAAATTTTGGCCACGCCGATCCGCCAATTCGAATGGAAAAAATACGTTTGAACGGTGTTCCGTGCTACGAAGGACTGGCTGCCGTTGATTCTTACATTGGCGCTACCGCCTGCAATCCTGACAATCCGGAATACGGTGGCGCACACGTTATTCAGGATCTACTGGAAGGTAAAGATGTGCTTTTGGAAGCTTGGGGAAAAGGAACTGATTGTTATCCGCGGAAGCACATCAAAACCAAGATCAATATCAATACCGTAAACGAGTTTACGCTCTTTAATCCGCGAAATGCGTATCAGAATTACAATGTGGCGGTAAATACCACTTCCACCATAAAATATACCTACATGGGAAGTTTGCTTCCCAACTTGCGCAATGCCACCTACTCCACTTCGGGCGAATTGAGCCCGCTGCTGAACGACCCGGAGTTTAAAACAATCGGGCTTGGCACACGCATATTTTTAGGAGGTACACAAGGTTTTGTAGTTTGGCCGGGAACACAGTTTCACACTACAAAACCCAAAAACGAATTGGGAGTTCCGGTAACCAATGCCGCTACCATTGCGGTAATGGGCAACCTGAAAGAAATGTCGCCCGAGTACATTCAGGCTGCTTCGTACGAAAAATATGGTGTGAGTATGTTCGTTGGGATTGGAATTCCTATCCCGGTTCTGAATGCTGATATTGCTAAACGTGTGTCGATTAATAATAGCCAAATTGAAACCTCGGTACTTGATTACGGAACCGTTGGAACACCCAAATTAGGACAAGTAACTTACGAAGAATTGCAGTCGGGAACCATAAAAGTGAAAGGTAAAAAGGTTAGAACAGCTCCTGTTGCCAGTTTAAAGAAAGCACGTAAAATTGCTGATGAATTGAAAAAATGGTTACAAAACGGCGAATTTGAAATAACTAAACCCGTGCAAATGTTCCCAACAAATACAGCGTTAAACGGATTAAAAGAAACGGAGGTCGACAATGATTAAAAAAAGATATATACTGAACTTTCCTCCGCAAAGCGGCGACAAAGCTTTTACCTATCACCTGGTAAAAAAATACGATATAAGAATTAATATTTTGAAAGCGGAAGTCTATCCCGGAAAACGCGGAAGTCTTTTGCTGGAACTGCAAGGCACAAAAGAAAACATCGAGAACGGCGTTGAATACATTCGAAGCCACAAAATTACCTGCGAATCGCTGGACAAACGAATTCGCTGGAAAGAAGAAAAATGTATCGATTGCGGTAACTGCACCGCCGTATGTTTTGCCGGAGCTCTAAACATGAACAAACAGTCGTGGAAACTGGAATTCGATAAAAGCAAGTGTGTGGTTTGCGAACTTTGTATTCCGGCTTGCCCACTAAATTTGTTCGAAATTGATTTTAGATAGTTTTACTTATGAACCGTCATTCCGTCCGTCAGCTGACGGATTCGGAATCTCATTGAAAAGATGCTGAATCAAGTTCAGCATGACGTTATTAGATTAAACGATGAATATTTTTGAAGAACGGACATACCGCAGCCAGTTTAATACGGAACGTTTTACAGGTTTTGAAGTAAAACACCAGGAAACCGATCTTTGGATTGGTGTTGATCCTACGTCTTACAAAGAGGAGATGCAGGAAGTGGCTTGGGCAAAAATGAAAACGTTGCGACAAACGTTCGATGCTTACATCGAAAAAGAACCGTTTTTCAAGAAAAGCCTAAAACCATTTCAGCCGTCTGACTTTGCACCAGAAGAAGCAAAAGAAATGGCACTCGCTGCAGAGAAAGCCGGAATTGGCCCAATGTCGGCAGTGGCGGGTTTGTTTGCCCGCGAAATTGGCGAAGAAATTTGTAAAAACTTTTCGGTACAGGAGCTGTTAATTGAGAATGGCGGCGACATCTATCTACTACTGCAAGATGAACTGGTTTTATCTGTTTTTGCAGGCGAATCCATTCTATCTGAGCGCATCGGGCTGGTAATTTCAGCAGGGAGTAGTACCTTTGGTATTTGTACTTCTGCCGGAACAGTTGGTCCGTCGCTAAGTTATGGTAAAGCCGATGCCGTGGTAGTGGTTTGCAAAGACATCCTTATGGCAGATGCGCTGGCGACCGCACTGGGAAATAAAGTAAAAAGCCCTGACCATGTTGAGAAAGTAATCAAACAAGCCGAGAACTTTCAGGAAATTCAATCGTTATTAATCATCTGTGAGGACAAAATCGGGATTAAAGGCGATAACGAAATAAAAATATTAAAGTAGAAGGAAACAAACGATGAATTAAGCAAGATGCTGACCTACTTATTCAGTTCCCCCTTTGAAGGGGCCAGGGGGATGAACATATTAATTTTGCAACCATGTATGAAGATTTTTCAAATAATAATTACAACAAAAATCTAAAAGATTATGCCAGAAAACTTCGTAATAACTCAACTCTGGCCGAAGTTGTTTTGTGGGATGAAGTTTTAAAACAAAAGCAACTTAAAGGATATTCGTTCTTAAGACAAAGACCAATAGGAAATTATATTGTAGATTTTTTCTGTAAAGACCTGAAGTTGATAATAGAACTGGACGGAACAATTCATCGTTTTCAAAAAAGCAAGGATAAAAAAAGAGAAGAGGATTTAAAAGCAATGGGATATAATATTATACGATTTCATAATCAGGAAATTCTAAAAAATATTCATAATGTAAAGATATCTTTGGAACTTTACATCGAGGATATAAAAGTGTAAAATCACCCCTTAATCCCCTCAAGGGGAGATCAGACAAAACAACGGTTACATAGAAATTGAAAGTGAGGAAAAATGATTAATAAAAAAGATATACGCGAAGAACTCAAAAACCGGGTATTGGTATTAGACGGAGCAATGGGTTCTCTCATACAGGAATATAAGCTGAACGAGGAAGATTACAGGGGCGAATTATTGAAAGATCATCCCAGTGATCAGAAAGGAAACAACGACATGCTGTCGCTTACCCGCCCCAATGTAATTTCAGAAATCCATGAAGCTTATCTGGAAGCGGGTGCCGATATTATTTGCACCAACACCTTTAATGCAACCAGCATTTCACAAGCTGATTACAATGCCGAGGAGTATGTCTATAAAATGAATAAAGCTTCGGCAGAAATTGCTAAAAAACTGGCCGATAAATACACCGAAGCCAACCCGGATAAACCACGTTACGTTGCAGGATCGATCGGACCGACAAACAAAACATTATCACTTTCGCCTGATGTGAATGATCCCGGTTATCGTGCCATCTCATTCGACGAGGTGAAAATAGCCTATCACGAACAAGTGGAAGCACTGCTCGATGGAGGGGTTGATCTGTTGTTGATTGAAACAATTTTTGACACACTAAACAGCAAGGCAGCCATCTTTGCCATTGAAGAAGTATTGGATGCAAAAGGAATAAATATCCCGCTGATGGTTTCGGGAACAATTACCGATGCCAGTGGCCGTACGCTTTCAGGACAAACGCTGGAAGCTTTCCTGAACTCGGTTTCGCATGTTGACCTGTTAAGTATTGGGCTTAATTGCTCGTTGGGAGCCACCGATCTTCAGCCATACATTAAAGAGCTGGCGGGCAAAGCACCGTTTCATATCAGTGCGCACCCCAATGCGGGATTACCCAACCAATTTGGCGAGTACGACGAAACGCCCGAAATAATGGCCGGGCACATCAAACAGTATCTCGATAATAACTATGTAAATATTATTGGTGGTTGCTGCGGTACTACTCCCGCTCACATTAAGGCTTTTGCAGATATGGCAGCCAAATCAAATCCGCACCACCGAGCCAAAGCTACCACTTACACAAAACTTAGTGGACTGGAGCCAGTAACTATAACTGAAAACACCAATTTCCTAAATATTGGAGAGCGTTGTAACGTTGCCGGTTCGCGTAAATTTGCACGATTGATCAGCGAAGAAAAATACGAGGAAGCACTTACCATTGCTCGCCATCAGGTAGAAAACGGTGCACAGGTAATCGACGTAAACATGGATGATGCCATGTTGGATGCCGAGAAAGAAATGGTGACGTTCCTTAACCTGATTATGGCGGAACCCGATATTGCCAGGCTGCCAATTATGATCGACTCCTCGAAGTGGAACGTAATTGAGGCCGGGTTAAAATGTTTGCAGGGAAAAGCCATTGTAAACTCCATCAGCTTAAAAGAAGGCGAAGCGGTTTTTATTGAGCAGGCACAAAAAATTAAACGTTACGGTGCTGCGGTTATCGTTATGGCTTTTGACGAAAAAGGCCAGGCCGACGATACCGAGCGACGCAAAGAAATTTGCAGCCGCGCTTATAAAATTCTTACCGAGCAGGTTGGATTGCCGGCACAGGATATAATTTTCGACCCGAACGTATTAACTATCGGGACCGGAATTGAAGAGCATAATAATTACGCCGTTTCGTTTATCGAATCGGTAAAATGGATAAAAGAAAACCTGCCGCTGGCAAAAGTTAGCGCGGGTGTTAGTAACGTTTCCTTCGCTTTCCGCGGGAATAATGTGGTGCGCGAAGCGATGCACTCGGTGTTCCTGTTTCATGCCATAAACGCGGGTCTCGACATGGGAATTGTAAACCCGGGAATGTTGCAGATTTACGATGAAATTCCAAAAGACTTTCTTGAAAAAATAGAAGATCTGGTTTTAAATCGTAGACCAAACGCTACAGAAAGACTGCTTGAATTTGCCGAAAACCTGCAATCAACGTCGAAAAAAGAAGAGAAAAAAGATCTGTGGCGCGAGTTGCCACTTGAGGAACGGATTGGGCATGCTTTGGTAAAAGGATTACCCGAATTTGTTGACGAAGATATGGCTGAAGCCATTGAAAAATATTCACCTGCACTGAATATTATCGAAGGTCCGTTAATGGACGGAATGAACGTGGTTGGCGAGTTATTTGGTTCAGGAAAGATGTTCCTGCCACAAGTAATTAAGTCGGCACGTGTGATGAAAAAAGCGGTGGCTTATTTGTTGCCATATATTGAAGCGGACAAAGCGAAATTTAAAAACAGCACTTCGCAGAAAAAAGTACTGATGGCCACGGTAAAAGGTGATGTACACGACATTGGTAAAAACATTGTTGGTGTGGTGTTGGGATGTAACAATTACGAGATCATCGATTTGGGTGTTATGGTTCCAACCGAAAAGATTTTGGATGAAGCCATTAAAAACGAAGTGGACGTAATCGGATTGAGCGGACTGATCACACCGTCGTTGGAAATTATGGTGGAGATTGCCAAAGAAATGGAACGCCGCAAAATGAATATCCCGGTGATGATCGGCGGTGCAACCACTTCAAAAATTCATACGGCGGTTAAAATTGCACCAGAATATTCGGCGCCGGTAGTTCATGTAAAAGATGCTTCGCTAGCCGTAAATGTGGTTTCTCACCTGATTTCTAAGAACGAAAAATTCACAACCGATCTTGATGCAGAATACGCTCAGATCCGCAAATTCCAGGGAAAACGAAAAGCGAAAGAATACATTACGCTGGAAAAAGCACGTGAGAATAAATTCCCGATCGACTGGAACAACACACCAATTTATAAACCGAATTTTACGGGAGTAAAACATCTGATCGACTTTCCGCTCGAAGAATTAAGGAAATACATCGACTGGACATTCTTCTTCATCACCTGGGGATTAAAAGGGCACTATCCGCAAATTCTGGCCGATGAAAAACAAGGCGAGGAAGCCAAGAAACTGTTCAAAGAAGGAAATGAATTCCTGGATGAAATTATAGAGAAAAAAATGCTGCAGGCTAATGCGGCATTCGGAATCTGGCCGGCGCAATCGGATGGTGACGACGTTGTTCTTTACGAAGATGAATCGTGCAAAAAAGAGATCGGACGTTTCTATCACCTACGTCAACAGGAAAAGAAAAAAGAGGGCGTAGCAAATTTCTGTCTGTCTGATTTTGTAGCGCCAAAAGAGTCGGGGAAGGTTGATTATTGCGGAGGTTTTGCCACTACTGCCGGAATTGGTATTGAAAAATGGACCAAGCAGTTCCGCGAAGAACACAACGATTATAAAGCCATTATGGTGGAAGCATTGGCCGATCGTTTAAGTGAGGCTTTTGCAGAACTACTTCACCTTGAAATTCGTAAGAATTACTGGGGCTATGCACCTGATGAGAATCTGTCGCTCGACGATATTCTGAAAATAAATTACCAGGGAATTCGTCCGGCATTGGGCTACCCGGCTTGTCCGGAACACGCTGAAAAAGAGAATCTGTTCAAACTTATCGACGCTGAGGAAATTGGAATTTCGCTGACAGAGCACTTTGCTATGTATCCGAATGCATCGGTGTCAGGACAGTATTTCGTGCATCCTGAGTCGCGCTATTTTAGTCTGGAAAAAGTAAGCAAAGAACAGGTTGAAGATTATGCGAAACGTAAAAACGAATCGGTAGAATTTGTCGAGAAGTTCTTACCAACAAATTTAAATTACAAGTAAACAGTTGAATTCATCTTAAAAAACTGTCATTTATTTTTCAGTTTATTCAGACGATGAGGTACGAAATTGTTAAATTTGTATACGCAAAACAGACTATAGAATGAAAGTTATAGACACCATAAATCAGGCAAAGAAAACTGTATTTTCTTTTGAATTGCTGCCACCATTAAAAGGCAACGATGTTTCGCGCCTGCATAAAACGATTGAAAGCTTAACCGAGTTCGATCCGAAATACATTAATATTACTACTCACCGAGACGAGATTGAATTTAAAGAACTCGCCGATGGTTCGATAGTAAAACAAACCGTTCGAAAACGTCCGGGTACAGTTGCTATTGCTGCCGATATTCAGCACAAATACGGCATTCCGGTAGTTCCACATATTTTATGTGGAGGTTTTACCAAAAGCGAAACTGAGCATGTTTTGATTGACCTGAATTTTTTAGGAATTAACAATGTTCTGGCATTGCGCGGCGACGGTTTAAAAGGCCAGCATGTTTTTAAACCAACAAAAAATGGCCACTCAAATGCCAACGAGTTGGTAAAACAAATTAAAGATCTTGGAAAAGGTAAATACATGGACGAAGATCTGAAAAATAATAAGCCACTTGATTTTTGTATTGGTGTTGCCGGTTATCCGGAGAAACATTTTGAATCGCCAAACATGGAGCAAGACATGGCTTACCTGAAACAAAAAGTTGATGAAGGTGCCGATTACATCGTAACCCAGATGTTTTTCGATAACCAGGTGTATTACGATTTTGTGGACAAATGCCGTGCGATGGGAATTACAGTGCCGATTATTCCGGGGATTAAACCTATCAACCTGAAAAACCAGCTAACGGTGCTTCCAAAAATCTTTAGCATCGATTTGCCGCAGGAGTTGTCAAAAGAGCTGACAAAGTGTAAAAACAACGACGACGCCCGACGTGTCGGAACCGAGTGGGCCATTTTCCAATCGAAAGATTTGGTTGCACACAACGTTCCATCGCTACACATTTATACTTACGGTATTTCTGATAATGTTAGTGAAATTGTAAAGGCTGCTTTTTAAACAGAACGCAGATAAAATCATAAAAAAAGCAGGCTGGAAGAATCAATTTCCAGCCTGCTTTTTTTATCGTCTACATTATTTTCGACTAACCTTCCACCTGAATTTCAATGTCCTGCTGATTTAGTTTATCGTTATCAGCCTGGTTGTTGAATTTTAACGAATAGATCATCGCTTCCACCTGGCGCAACAAGTTACGTTTATCTTTACTCGGAGCATACACAAAACCGAAAGCGTTAATTACGCGCTGATTTGAAGCATCCAACTCTGATAGCGCAACGTAAGGTCCGCCCATAAAATCATTCTCAACACGCCATAAACCACGCATTTCTGATGCATAATTTCCGTTGTGCTTAATTACATTATTAATCTGGTCGATGCGTTTTTCTGTCGACATATAACTTCCGTCGGTTGGTCCGGGAACGTATTTTTTAAGTAAACTATCGCGTATAGGCAACTGGTAACCAATTGTAAAAGCACTATCGGATACATACGGATACGAATAAATAACAATTCCCTGGGTAATTTCAGGCGAATCGAACTGTACCCACAGAAAATCCTTTTTATTCTCCATGATCCGGAAGCCTGGAGGCACTTTCATGGTTGCATCAAACTCGGTATTCAGTGTATTAAAAACAGCCTTTTCGTAGGTCTTTTTATAATTCATTGTTATACGCTCCTTCTCAGCCTGCACAAAATATGATAGTATTCTGTCCTTATTTTCATTGAAGATCTTTACAAACTCGTCGGCATTTTTAGCACGAATTTGTATGGTAGCCTGTGGATAAGCCCACACATCGTCGGTGAATTTGATTCCGCTCTCATCAACATTCGGAGAAATAGTAGTTTGCACAATGTTTCGGGTCGATCTGAAAATATCCTTAAAGGCTTCGTGTGGAACGTTAATCAAATCGAAAAGCGGCTCTTCCTGCGGCAATCCAGCATGCGGCTGCGCCAGTGCTTCGCGAACAACTTCTCCGGGCTTACCATCCCACGAATCTTTTGAAATTACAACAACCAATTCACCGGCTTTCCCGGTAATATTTTTGTACATAACAGTAGAATCGGAATCACAGCCCGCGAAAATTGCAGCAACGAGCATTAGAAAAACAAGGTGGTTAATACGTTTCATAAATCTGTTTTTTTTTGGATTTCTAACATAGCTAACAAAAACCTTACCATACTGTTAATCTGCAACATGACGTATTGATAGGCAGTCCGCTGAAAGACAAAAAATCCCGTAACTGTAACACAGAACGGGATTTGTAATATCTATTTCGATATTAATTACTTTTCAATTTTTTCGCTGTCCGGTTTTTTATCCTCAGCCTCGTCCTCTTTTGTGGCTTCTTTAAATTCCTTCATCCCTTTTCCAAGCCCTTTCATCAATTCCGGAATTTTACGACCACCAAACAGAAGTAAAACAATTATTAAGATGATTATTATTTCCTGAGGTCCGATAAATCCTGCTACTACAAATAAATTCATATCTAATAAGTTAATTGGTTCCACGACAAAAATAGTTTTTTTTCATTAAAATGTGCCGTTAATCATTTTAATTATATCGTTGGCATTAGCATAAAGTACCAAAGCCAAAAGTAATACCATTCCGGCAATTTGAGCATACTCAAGGAATTTTTCTCCGGGCTTGCGTCCGGTAATCATTTCGCCAAATAAAAACATTACGTGCCCGCCATCCAATGCAGGAATTGGCAAGAGGTTCATAATGGCCAAGATAATAGAAATGAATGCTGTCATATTCCAGAAATGCGCCCAATCCCATGAAGAAGAAAAAATATTTCCGATGGTTGCAAATCCACCCAGCGATTCGTATGCTTTTGTTTCTTTTTTGAAGAACAACTTAAACTGTTTCAGGTAATTTCCGGTAGTTTGAACACCCCGATCGATACCTGCAGGAATGGATTCTAAGAATCCGTATTTAATGGTTTTAAACTCAAAAATATCAGGATTATTAAGTGCAGCATTAAAACCCATTTTACCATCTTCATTAATCGTCAGTGTTTTTGTCATTTCCTGACCATCGCGGGTAATATCGATCGAAATTTCCTGATTTTCTTTTGATTCTAAATAATTGGTAAACTGGTCGTAATAATCAAACGATTTACCATCAACATTTCCTAATACATCGCCTACTTCGAGGCCTGCTACTTGTGCAGGAAGGTCTTTTGCCAAATGCCCGATCTGAATATCGTAAGGAATACGTTCTTCCCAAATACCTTTACTTTTTAGTAATAAAGCCAAATCTTCTCCCGTAATCTGCACATCAATCTTTTGTCCGTCGCGCTCAACCTGAACGGTTTTTGCACCATCTAAAACAATAGTTGGTATAATTTTGCTGAATTGTTCGATGTATTGATTATCGACGGTAAGAATTTTATCGCCGGTTTTAAATCCCAATTGCTCGCCGGTTTCGTTAACTACAACACCATATTTTACATTCTCGGTTGGCAGGTATTGTTCGCCCCATGCATAAAGCACACCAATGTAAATTACCATGGCAAAAATGAAATTCATTAAAACGCCACCAACCATAATCAACAAACGTTGCCAGGCCGGTTTTGCGCGAAATTCCCAGGGTTGAGGCGGAAGTTTCATGGCTTCTTTGTCCATCGATTCATCGATCATTCCCGAAATTTTCACATAGCCACCAAGAGGCAACCACCCGATTCCGTATTCGGTTTCACCTTTTTTCATTTTAAAAAGCGAGAACCACGGATTAAAAAAGAGGTAAAATTTTTCTACCCGGGTTTTAAACAAACGGGCAAACATAAAGTGCCCGGCTTCGTGCAAAACCACTAGTATTGATAGACTTAAGAGTAACTGCGCTGTTTTAATTAATATCGACTCCATTAAATTCTTCTAAATTTTGTTTTCTGTTAACAACTGTGCCACTGTTCTTGTTTCATTGTTGGTCTCAATTAAATCATTGAGTGTTGGTTGATTTACAAAATCAACCTTGTTCATGGCTTGTTCTATTATTTCGGGCATTTGCAAAAACTTAATCTTTCGCTTTAAAAATGCCTCAACAACTATCTCGTTTGCAGCATTTAAAATACAGGGCATATTTCCGCCTTTTTCCATTGCCGCAAAAGAGAGTGCAAGGTTACGAAAAATTTCTGTATTTGGCTGCTCAAAATGCAAACTCGGGTAATCTAAAAAGTTGAACCGCGGGAAGTTATTTGCAATTCGGTTCGGAAATCCCATGGCATATTGTATGGGCAACTTCATATCGGGCAATCCCATTTGTGCTTTCATTGAACCATCTTCAAACTGAACGATGGAATGGACAATTGACTCGGGATGAACGATAACATCGATTTTTGAAGCTGGCAAACCAAAAAGCCAGTGTGCCTCAATTACCTCGAATCCTTTATTCATTAGCGTTGCCGAATCGATGGTGATTTTGGCTCCCATATCCCAATTGGGGTGCGCCAAAGCATCGTCAACAGTAACATGCTGAAGGTCTTCCAGCGTTTTCACGCGAAACGGGCCACCGGAACATGTGAGGTAAATCTTTTCAATCGGATTCATAAACTCGCCAACCAAACACTGGAAAATGGCCGAGTGCTCCGAATCAACGGGCAGCAGATCAACCTGCTTTTCGCGTGCTGCTTTTGTTATAATCTCACCGGCAACAACCAGCGTTTCTTTATTAGCTAACGCAATTGATTTTCCCGCTTTTACGGCATTGTAGGTTGGTATCAATCCTGAATACCCCACCATGGCTGTCAATACCAAATCTACGGTATCCATTTCCACCACTTGGTTTAATGCCTCTTCGCCGGCATATACTTTTATATCTTCATCTTCAAGTGCACCGCTAACCAGTTGGTATTTTTCTTTGTTGGCGATAACCACCACATTGGGCTGAAATTTTTTTGCCTGCTGAATAAGCAGTTCCACGCTGTTATTTGCTGTTAAAACCTCAACTTCAAACAATTCGGAATTTTGCTCAATTACCTCAAGTGCCTGGTTTCCTATGGATCCTGTTGATCCAAGAATTGCTATTCTTTTCTTCATCTTAAAAGTCAATGTACTGTTCCGGATCAAGTGCGCTTCCATCGTGCCACAACTCAAAATGCAGGTGCGGCCCACTTGATAATTCTCCTGTGTTTCCGATAATGGCAATCGCCTCGCCGGCTTTTACTGTCTGTCCGGTTTTCTTCAATAATTCGGCGTTGTGTTTGTACACCGAAACTAAATTTGCCTCATGCTGAATGTAAGCAACATAGCCAGTTTCGAGTGTCCAGCCGGCAAAAATAACTGTTCCGTCTAACACCGACGAGATACGGGCGTTGGGCTCACTCACCAAATCGACACCAAAATGATCAGGCGTATTTTTGAAATGCTCGGAGATTACACCTTTTACCGGCACAAAAAAATGTACCTGGCTAAGCTGCGTAGCATCAGCGTTATCATTTCGGATTGACAGACTTAACTGTTCAGCTAATAATTTATCCTGAAAAACAGAATCGTGATTGTACTCTTTAAATTCTACCTCGTCCTTCTCAATATCGGCTGCGTCCATTTGATCATCTTCAGGCACTTCGCCCGACATAATAGCCTGAATACCTTTAAAAAACTGATCGCGTTTTGCGAGCTCCTGCTCCAGCGAATCGACTACCAAAGCATTGCGCACCAACATTTGCCGGTACTCCGCTTTTGGGTAACCCGGAATATATTCGCGCAACCCGGTTGTTGCAATCAGCAAAATTACCAGTATTACCAAAATTGCCGATGTTAAACTGGTTACAGTGAAAACCTTCAGCCGCGAAAGCTTCATGCTCCACACCGACTGAAACGTGGTATCGTTGTAAATAATTAACCGGTATTGATTTTTTAGTTTATCAAAAAACTTCTTCTCTTCCACTGCCCAAAAAATTTTAAGGCTACAAATTTAGTAAGAATTGAGACATAGCCCTGCCGTTTAGGTATTTTTAACCAATTGATTGATAACGAATGGATTTTGCATTCTATCTATTGTTCAACAGGATAGCAAATTCGGGTTAACCATTTTGCCGGATCGGGTTCCTGCTGCGGATCGGTAAGATAAATTTCCATTGGCGCACTGGCCAGGTTAAAACCGTGCGCTTCTACCCATTTTTGTAATGCAATGTGTCCTTCCTGCAAATTGCTGTAGTCGCCATAAAAATCGAGGCAGGCACAAGTTGTGGTAGGGAAAGTAGCTACTTTTACAGTTCTGTTTCCTTCAACATCTGCGTCGATCGGGATGCCACATTCCAGGTCAATATTTTCTTCGTCCATCAGGTGGTACATGGCAAAAGGCATTCCTGCCATTTCAATTTCTTTTTGTGCCAAAAACTTACTGATTTCGCTATACATCTCACTCATTTCGCGACTAACCTCTATAAAAGGTACTGTTTCGCGAATGCCGGCATAGGTCATTTCTTTTACTTCTTCGAGCAATATAACCTGCTCATTCTCTTTTTCAATAACCTGGCAAATTGCTTTTAATTTTACCAGTCCATTGTCAAAATCGGTTCCCATACTTTTTTTCATCAGTAACCCGATCCAACGTGCAAAAGGGTTGTTACCCACATCGTAAGTAAATGTCCAGTCTACTGTGGTTCCCCCGTTCTTTTCTGCTAAGGAAAAACTACTTAATGCTTCTCCTCGCTCCATTAAATCAAGCGAAACAGTAACTTTATTTAACGGATCTGCCTCAATAATCTCAATGGTTGCACTGCTTTCTTTTGTTTTATTTCTCCAGATATAACCGCCGCCAACACCAACTCCGTAATTAATGTACTCCACACTATCGTTTTCGCCTATTCGTTTCCAGGGCGACCAATTATCCCACTGGTGTAAATCAACAATTTGTGCATACACGGTTTTTACAGGAGCCTGAATCTCAGTACTCCGCTCAACATTTACCGTTTTGGGCAAAAAATAAGCGACAGCTACAAACAGCGCCCCCCACAACAAAATCCACATAATAATTCTAACAAATCGGCTCATATCAATTTTTTATTTTCAATATAATGCAATTCGTGTAATTCAAACAGCATTTCAAATACAAATGTTAAAACCGGACCAAAATTTACAGGAAAGTTAAAAGTGCTCCTGTAGATTAACCTGATAATTAAAGTCTATATTGTCTTCCTTTCTGTTAACCCGAAGGACAAAAGAGATATAAATCACGTTGTCAAGTATTTTGAAAAACTATATTTGCACAAAATTTTTGAATAGAACAATTAATAATATGATGAGAAAATTAAATCTGATACTGTTGATATCGATCTTCATGGTTGGTTCGGCAGTTGCAAAAGAAGGAATGTGGCTTCCTTCACTTATTCACAAACTGAACATTAAAACCATGCAAGATATGGGCTGCGAATTGAGTGCTGAAGATATTTACAGCATCAATCATTCGAGCCTGAAAGATGCGGTCGTAGCACTTGATCGCGGATCGTGTACCGCAGAAGTAATCTCAAAAGACGGTTTGCTTTTAACCAACCACCACTGTGGTTTTGGCGAAATTCAGCAACACTCGAGCGTTGAGCACGATTATTTGCAAGATGGTTTTTGGGCACGTTCGAAAGAAGAAGAACTTCCGAATCCGGGAAAAACTGTTACTTTTCTTATTTCGGTTGAGGATGTTACGGCTAAAGTTTTGGCCGACGTTACCGACGAAATGAGCGAAAGCGAAAGAAATACCCAAATTGACCAGGTAGTTCGCCAGTTGGAAAAAGAAGCAAAAGGTGATTCGCACTACGAGGTTTACATCAGAGATTTTTTTAAAGCCAACCAATATTTCCTTTTCGTTACCGAAACATTTAAAGATGTACGTTTGGTAGGAGCTCCTCCGCAAGCGTTGGGTAAATTTGGTGGCGATACCGACAACTGGATGTGGCCACGCCATACCAACGATTTTTCGATGTTCCGCATTTACTGCGCTCCTGATGGAACTCCTGCAGAATACTCGGAAGACAATGTGCCTTACCAGCCAAAACACCACTTGCCAATTTCTTTAAAAGGCGTTAAAGAGAACGATTTTGCCATGGTATTTGGGTATCCGGGAAGCACCAACCGTTACAAAACATCGTGGGGAATTGACTACACGATGAAAGTAACGAACACTGCCCGCATTTTGGCTCGCGAGAAAAAACTGGAAATCATTTCCGATTATATGGCTACCAGCCAGAAAGCAAAAATCCAGTACGCATCGAAACATGCACGTAGCGCCAACTACTACAAAAATGCAATTGGCCAAAACGAAGCGTTAACAAAACTGGGCATCATTGCACAAAAACAGAAGTTGGAAAAACAATTTACTGATTGGGTAAATGCCAATACCGACAGAAAAGCAAAATACGGAGAAGCCCTCCCTTTAATTGAAGAGTCGTACCAGGATGTTGAGGCAGAAAAAGCGATGGAATATGCTGCTGAAGCATTGTTGCGCGGACCTGAAATTTTTATGTTCGCTTACCGTGCCAACCAATTGGCAGACCTGTTGGAAAAACCGGAAGAAAACAAAGACAAAATTGAAGCTTTTGCCGGCAAACTGGAAGAGTCGTTAGATGCTTTCTACAAAGATTACGACGCTGCTACCGATGAAAAAATTGTTGCTGCACTGATGAAGATTTACGCAGATAACATTTCGTCGAACTACTACCCTTCTTTCTTTTCTGAAATTCAGAACAAATACAAAGGTAATTACGCCAAGTACACTGAAAAGATGTTTAAAAAATCGATTTTCGACAACCAGGAAGAGTTAACTGCTTTCCTCGAAAATCCTTCGTTGAAAACATTAGAGAAAGATATGGTATTCCAGGCGGCTGTTGATATTTTCGATATGTACCGTTCTACATCGATGGGACTTAGAAGTGGAAATGAAAAGCTATTGAAAGGAAGAAGACTGTTTGTAGCCGGATTGATGGAAATGCAACCCGACAAGAAATTCTATCCGGATGCTAACTCAACCATGCGTTTAACCTACGGAACTGTAATGCCATACGATCCGCGCGATGGTGTAACCTACAAATATTACACAACCACCAATGGTTACCTGGAAAAAGAAATCCCTGGCGATTACGAGTTTGATGTACCAAAACGTATGAAAGAACTGTTGTTAGACAAAGACTTTGGCGAGTATGCCGATGCTGACGGAAAATTGCACACTTGTTTTATCACCGACAACGACATTACCGGTGGAAACTCAGGAAGCCCGGTAATTAACGGAAAAGGCGAATTGATTGGTATTGCATTCGACGGAAACTGGGAAGCCATGAGTGGCGACCTTGATTTTGAAGAAAACCTGCAACGCTGTATCAACGTTGACATACGTTTTGTACTTTGGGTAGTTGATATTTACGCCGGAGCACAAAATCTGATCGACGAAATGACAATTATTCACTAAACAAACTCAAAATATTCTACGAAAACCTCGTCAATGTTTGGCGGGGTTTTTTGTTTATCAGACTTAAGATTATGAGTATTGAGCAATGAGACTGATAAAACAAAGTTTGTTTATTAAAAAGAATACTCACTACTTTGTACTTTTAATCTCACTACTATAAATAAAATGACTCGTCCAAAAATTACGATATACACCGATGGTGCAGCCCGCGGAAATCCGGGAAACGGAGGATATGGAATTGTGCTGCTTTCGGGACCTCACCGCAAAGAACTTTCGGAAGGATATAAACTAACCACCAACAACCGCATGGAATTACTGGCGGTTATCGTTGCGCTTGAGTCGCTGAAAATTGAAGGCAGCGATGTTACCATTTATACCGACTCGAAATATGTTGCCGATGCGGTTACTAAAGGCTGGGTTTTTAATTGGATGAAAAAACGGTTTAAGGGCAAAAAAAATCCCGATCTTTGGATGCGTTTTCTTGAAATTTATAAGAAACATGTCGTTAAATTTGTTTGGGTGAAAGGCCATGCCAACAACCCGCTTAACGAACGTTGCGACGAACTGGCCGTTGAAGCGTCAATGCAGCCGCAGTTGCTGGATGATGTGGGTTATAAACCGGAATAGTTTTGATGAAATATATTAGTTTGGTTTTATTTCTTTTGGCCTTTATTTCCTGCCAAAGAGAAGTTGAGCCGGATAACAAAATGGAAACCATAAAATATATTGAAAGAGCAAGCGGGGAAATTAAAACGGAAAGCGTTCCCGGCGAAGGAATGCTGAAGTGGTTGTACTCCTCGGCAACCGGAAAAGCTGCCCTGAACTTGCTGGTTAAACGTAAGATTGTTTCGGCAATTGGCGGCAGGTACATGGATTCCAAACGCTCGGCAAAACGCATCCCCCAATTTGTAAACGAGCACAACATTAATTTAGAAGAATGCGAATTCAGCGACATTCAGCATTACAAAACCTTTAATGAATTTTTTTACCGGAAGCTAAAACCGGATGTTCGTCCTCTGGAAGAAGGCGTGGTTTCTCCGGCAGATGGCAAAATTCTGGCCTTTCAATCGAAGAATGATATTTCGTCGTTTTTTGTTAAGGGGTCTGAATTTAACTTGCAAACTTTTCTTAACGACGAAGTTCGTGCAAAAAAATACGAAACGGGAGCTATGGCTATTATCCGTTTAGCGCCGGTTGATTATCACCGCTATCATTTCCCGGCATCGGGCAAAGCTTCCGAGTCCATCAAAATAAAAGGCCACTATTTTTCAGTTTCGCCGCTGGCACTCCAAAAAAGCCTGAGAATATTTTGTGAAAATAAACGCGAACACTGCACTCTTGCAACCAAAGAATATGGAGATATATTAATTGTTGATGTGGGCGCTACCATGGTAGGAAGTATAATTCAAACTTACGAGGCAAACATCCAAGTAAAGAAAGGAGACGAGAAAGGCTACTTTGCTTTTGGCGGATCGACGTTGGTTCTGTTGTTTGAAAAAGGAAAGATTACGTTTGATGTCGACCTGGTAGAGAACACAAAAAAAGGCATGGAAACCACGGTTAAGGTTGGCGAAAAAATTGCTTCTGCGGTAAATGAGTGATAGCATGACTTTGAGTCATACTATCACTGGCTTGAATTGTTTTTTGTTTTTATTAAAATGCTACCGACAAGCGTATTCCAGGATATACATTTTTTAAGAAGTCGTTAAAATAAAGTTCGGGCTTAACCGTAAAGGTATCGTTGATTTTTTTGTTTACAGCAACCTTAAAAGTGTTCTTTTTAAAAAAATCGTTATTCCTTTTTACCAAGTATCCTACCGAAAATCCGTACCACTTATCTTTCTCTGGTGTACTCGAAAAATTGTGCTCCCAAGCTAATGACACAAAATGATTGAGTTTAAAATAATCGTTATCATTTGATTCTGAGAAGTCGTACATCATACTATAATCAATAGCATAAATGTTTTTATACATTCCTTTTTTACCAAACGAAAGCCCCACTCTGAAATTAATATCCGAAACAAAGGAATTTTTCACCCAGCCGGCTCCAATTCCTCCTGACAGTATTATCATATCATAATTCTGATTAGCTATATTACTGAAATAAGTTTTTACTTCGTCTGTTCTCAAATCAAGCCAACCCACCATCCTTTTCCGCTCATTTCTTTCTGATTCTGAAAAAAAGTCTGTCACCATTTTCAATTTTTCATTGAATTCGGCGGAAGAAAAGTATTCCAGATTATTCAAATCATTAATACTAATTTTGATTTCCAGTTCCTGATATAAGAAATGAAATTTATATTGTCCCTGCTCCTTTTCGAATGTTGTTCCATCCTCAAAAACTACAAGCTTTGTTTTGTTCCGTTCAATGCGTTCCAGTTCAATTTCTTTAAAGTGGGTATTCCAGTCCACCTCATCCTGATTTTTAAACGTCATAACAATACTCTCATCTTCAGCAAGAGGTGCAATTGTCATTTCAGATAACACGCCTTTAATCTGCTTTATTCTTTCCTGAATCGATAACTTATCAATACTGTACTGTTTAGCGTTGTTACTTGTTACTTCAATTAAAACCTTGTCGAATTTATACCAAATAGTGTCGCCTTTAAAAGCTGCTTCTTTTCCAAATACTGAAGAGGAAAGAAGGAATAGAAAGATGAATGAAATAATTGTTTTCATGGCTCATTTTTTAAAAATTGTACTGTTTAAATTGTTTCTGTTTTCTATAAAATTCTTTTCAAATACTTTCATTTTAATTTCCGGCGACTTAACCAACGGTTTTTGTTGAGGCCCCAACTCTACGCGCTCGCTTTTTAACTCAAAAGGATTTACAGACTGTGAAGGCTCTGTGTTTTCAGATTCTCTCTGGTTTTTTAAAGCAAGTAGTTCATCATTCAATGTCTTGATTTCAGTTTTAAAAGCAGCATTTATATTTTGTATTGTTTGCATTGAATCCATGGCCTGCTGATAGTTCTGCTGCCAATTAATTGTTTCATTAGGACTATTGCGTTCCACCACCCTGTCGCGGTAAACCACTTTTTCTTTTTCAACCACCTGCACTTCTGTTCTTACTTGTGATGGTACGTTTTGCAGGGAGTCGACCAATAGCTGCAATTGCATAATTTCGTGGTTTACATTTTCCATTTCGGCACGTTGCTTTGCCCGGTTGTTTAGCGAGGCTACAACTCCCAGCGTAAGCAATAAACCCAGAAAAACTGCAGCAATTCTCCAGACTGCAGCCACACTTTTTCTTCCGTACAACTCCGCATCGAGACGACTCCACATTTGTTCCTTTCCGGCAAACGCTGTTTTTTTATCGTTCGACTCGAATCCCTTTCTTATTCTATGTTCCAGATTGTCCATAATCTTGTGCGAGTTTCTTTTGTAAAAATTTGCGTGCTTTAAAAAATTGCGACCGCGATGTGCTTTCCGAAATTCCCAAAATCCCAGCAATCTCTTTGTGTGCATAACCATCAACGGCATTCATTAAAAACACGGTTCGGTATCCATCCGGCAATTCATTTACCAGGTCAATCAGCGCTCTGTCATCCTCCTCTTCAATCCAACTGGTTTCATGACGTTCTTCATCGAGCGTTTCCACTTTGTAGAGCGTGCTCAGTTCTTTTCGCCTGTCCATCAGTGTTTGGTTAATTACAATACGCGTTAACCACCCCACCAATGCCGGCTCGTTGATGTACTCAAAATCAGGCAACTTGATATAAATCTTCATAAAAGCCTGGAAAAGTGCTTCCTCTGCCAATTCATCATTAGCAGCATAACGCCGCGCCACGGCAAACAAGCGATCGACATATTTATCGAACAGCAGTTTTTGAGCGCGCCGGTCGCCCTTTTTAACTTTATGAATTACTTTTTCGAGTTGCACTTAATTTGTTTGCTTTCAACTTTAAAATGCAAGGTAAATCAAAAACGTTGCCTGAGGGTTAAAATATTTTTGATTATACCGATGACGAAAAATCGTGAGCCATTGTTTCACTTGCTCTCAAAGACTTAATTTTTCAGTATCGGCATTATACCAATTAGGAAAATAATTACAAAATAGCCTAATCATTTTCATAATTGGTATTACTCGTTTTCAAAAACAGAAAGCGCAGAAGAACCTTTGTATGAAATACCGCTTATTAAAAATCAAGAGCGAGTTGTTCATCCAACAGACGAAAGGTCATGCGATGATATTTTGTTGGTCCGAATTTCTTTATCGCAGCCCGGTGTTTTTTTGTGGGATAACCTTTATTTTTATCCCAGGCGTATTGAGGAAACTCCTGATGAATTTCTGCCATATAATCGTCGCGGTAAGTTTTGGCCAGGATAGATGCCGCGGCAATGGAATAAAATCGGCCGTCGCCTTTTATCATGCAAGTGTAAGGGATCTGGCTTTTTGTACGAAAGCGGTTACCATCGATAAGCAAATGTTGCGGAACTGTTTTAAGCTTTTCAACTGCCCTGTTCATGGCCAAAAAGGAGGCATTCAGGATATTTACCTCATCAATTTCCTTGTTATCAACCGCAACTACTGCCCAGGCCAACGCCTGGTCTTCAACAATCGGGCGCAACTGGTAACGTTGTTTTTCGCTTAGTTTTTTAGAGTCATTCAGCAACTCATTTTCAAAATCTGCCGGAAGAATTACTGCTGCAGCAAATACTGGTCCGGCCAGACAGCCTCTACCGGCCTCGTCGCAACCGGCTTCAATTGTATTTTCGTTGTAAAAAGGAAGTAGTTTTTGTTTATCCATGTAAACGACCAAATTGACAAATTGTTAAACTGATAAATTGTTTTTAACTGCGACTGAAAACTGTTACTGTAGACTTTTTTCGACGCTCATCCAAAGCAAACGCGCGGTTTCGTCCCAGCTAAATTTATTTTTCTGCACAAAACCTTTTTCCACCAACTCAGTGCGCAAATCGGAATCTTTGTGCAACTTAATCATCGCATCAGTAATCTGATCGATTTTTAAAGGATCGGCATAAAGTACTGCATTTCCGCCAACTTCCGGGATAGATGTTGTGTTGGAGCAAATTACCGGAACACCGGCGCTCATGGCCTCAACAACGGGAATACCAAATCCTTCGAAAAACGGAACAAAAGTTAGTGCCATTGCTGCCCCAAAAATGTCGTGCAGGTCGGCCGTTGTTACCCGCCCCGTAAACACAACATCATCTTTATGGCGCATATTTTCGTAGGTTTCAAAAATATCACCTGTTTTGTGCATTTCGCCACCAACAATTACCAGCTTTGTTGCATCGGCAACCACGCTTTTAAACGCATCAAAAGCCTTAAGCAAACCACAAACATTCTTTCGCGGATGTAAAGCTCCAACAAACAAAAAATACTCTGCCCCCTTTGTAAACATCGAACGCACTTTCATTTTATCATCTTCCGGGATGGGCTCAAAAATCTGGTTGATTCCGTCGTAAACCACATCAATCTTGTCGTAATCAACTTTAAACGAACGGGTAATATCTTCTTTCGAATAAAACGAAACCGTTGCAATCCGTTTCGCCAATCGGGCAAATTTTGGAAAATAACGATTGTAGTATTTAGCTTTTAGCCAAGGAAGATCATCCGGACGGTGCACAAAGTTAATGTCGTGAATAACACCCAACTGTGGCACTTTTGTGCGTTGCGAAAGATAACCATCGGGCGAAAGAAAAAGATCAGCTTTGTATTTTTTCAGTATCCTTGGTATCTGAAACTCAAACCACAGAAACCATAAAACCGGGTGACGTGTTGGTGGTCCAACAACTACCGGAGTAACATTTTCAGCAAAAATATAATCCTTGTTGTACGGCCTGTCGAATATAAAAATAAACTCATGCTCAGGATGATTGATCGTCATCCTTTTTAGCGTTTCATAAGTAAACCAACCTATTCCCTCAAGCTTCCCTTTTATTAATAAACGAGTATTTACGGCAATAACCATAAGTGCTGTCGATTTTTCGTAAATGTACAAAGTCTGTTCAAATATTTGTTACTTTTAAGCGTTCAAATTCTAGATACAATTCAAGAAACATGGTGTTTTGAAACGCAAATTTGTAACCAACCTGCTATTATTACTTTTCCTGAATCTGCTGATAAAACCAATCTGGATTTTTGGTATCGACAGGACGGTGCAAAACACTGTTGGCGACGAAACTTTTGGTCTGTATTTCGCGTTGTTCAACTTCTCGATGTTGCTTAATATTCTGCTCGATGTTGGGATTACCAACTATAACAACCGCAACATTGCACAGCATAATTTCTTGTTGCCGAAACACCTTTCCAACATCATTGGCCTGAAGATAGTCCTCGCAATTATTTATACCATTTTTAGTTTAGGAATTGCGGCCATTATTGGGTACAACAACATCCAGTTTCACTTGCTGTTCTTTTTGATATTTAACCAGTTTCTAATCTCTTTCACGCTTTATTTAAGGTCCAATCTCAGCGCGTTACATCTATTCCGCACCGACAGTTTAATTTCGGTTTTAGACCGGAGTATTATGCTGGTTTTATGTGGTATTTTACTTTTCACGTCGTGGACAACTATCCAATTCTCTATCGAATGGTACGTTTACATACAAACCATGGCGTACGTGCTGACAGCCATAACTACTTTTGTTGTCGTGCTTGCAAAATCGGGGCGCATAAAATTGCGGTTCAACCTTTCTTTCTTTCGGGTATTTCTTCGAAAATCATATCCTTACGCACTGCTTATTTTGCTGATGTCGTTTTACAACCGAATTGATTCCGTAATGCTTGAACGCCTGCTCCCGCACCCAATTGGTAAAGAGCAGGCCGGTATTTATGCCCACTCGTTTCGTTTGCTGGATGCCGTATCGACTTTTGGTTTACTTTTCGCCGGATTACTGCTCCCGATTTTTGCGAAAATGATCAAACAAAAAAAGCATGTCGGGCAGATGGCAAAACTTTCTTTTACACTTTTAATTGTGCCGGCTATTATCATTGCTGTCTCAAGTATTTTCTACGATAACGAGATTATGGGAGCGCTTTATACTTCAAGCACTGAACATTCATCAGGTATTCTGGGAATTCTGATGACCGGGTTTATTGGCATTGCCTGTACCTACATTTTTGGCACATTATTAACCGCCAATGGCAGCATGAAACAGCTGAACATTATGGCTTTTTGCGGAATGGTGTTGAATATTGTACTAAATCTGGTGCTAATTCCTCGATTTATGGCTTACGGATCGGCCTATGCAAGTTTAGCCACCCAGCTCTTTACCGGACTTACACAACTCGCCCTTGCCCTTTTTATTTTTAAGATAAAACCTCAGATTTCTTATATACTTCAGTTAGCGCTCTTTACCGGAGCAATCGTTGTTGTCGGGCTGGTATCGAAACAAATCGGTCAATGGTTTTACGGCTACCTTGCAATGTTGTCAGGCTCCGTAATTCTTGCGGTATTGTTCAGGCTTTTTAACTTAAAAGATCTCTATCAGATCATTCGGTATGAAAAGGAATAATCCATCAATTGAAGAATTAAAAAACGGAGATAACTACGAACTTCTGGCGGAACTGGAACATGATGAAATTAAATCGTTTGTACTTACGCAACTGGAAAAAGGTGGTTGGCTGGTTAAAGGATTTATCGTGTACCAGGCAGCAATGGTACTTCTGGGTTTATTCATTATTACACGAGCGCTGGTTTTTAGTTTCAAAGGCACATATGAACCACTGTGGTACAGTATCGGAGCTATTGTTTTTTGTGTAACACTGCTTGTTATCATTCACGAAGTACTGCATGGAATTGCCATAAAACTTACCGGTACCAAAAATGTAAGGTACGGTGCGTATTTCAAAAAATTTATCTTTTATGCTGAAGCCGACCGCCATGTTTTTAATCGGGAGCAGTTTACCTTTGTTGCTCTTGCTCCGCTGGTTGTTGTTAAACTGATCACTCTAGTTGGAATCATTATCTTTTTCGGCCATCCGTTGGTTTATGTGTTTGCTCTCATCATGTGTATACACAGTTTGTTCTGCGCCGGCGATATCGGCTTACTTTCTGTGTTCCATTCCACACATTCAGAAGTATTTACATTTGATATTAAAGAGGAGCGAAAAAGTTATTACTTCAGAAAGAAGTAAAGTTTAGGGCAAAAAAAAGGCAGCTTCTACAAGCTGCCTCAAAGCCATGAAAACAATTAAACAATGTTCAGAAAACAGAAAACTAGAAACAATTAAATAGTCATTATATCTTCTTCCTTGGCTTCCACCAAGGCGTCGATCTTCTTACCAAAATCATCAGTCATTTTTTGCACTTCCGCTTCCGCGTCTTTCTCGATATCCTCTGACAAACCTTCTTTTAGAAGTTTCTTAAGGCTATCGTTCGAATCTTTTCGTGCACCGCGAACGCTTACTTTTGCGTTTTCGCCTTCCTGATGGGCTTGTTTTACCAAACCTCTTCGTCTTTCTTCAGTCAGTACCGGAATATTAATTCTAATAATCTCGCCGTTGTTATCCGGGTTTAATCCCAGATTTGCATTTTGAATTGCTTTCTCAATTTCCGGGATCAAATTCTTTTCCCAAGGTTGAACTGCAATTGTTCGTGCATCAGGTGTACTCACGTTAGAAACCTGATTTAGTGGCGTCTGACTACCATAATATTCCACATGAACTCCATCCAACATGGACGGATTTGCTTTACCTGCACGGATGTGAACCAATTCCTTCTCAAGGTGTTCAACGGCAGCTGCCATTTTCTCTTTACAATGATCTAAAATAAATTCTACTTCTTCTTGCATCGGTAATAACACTGTCTATCCAACTGTGGACTGTCAGCAAATATAGAAAAAATATAAATTCCCAAAAATTTTTTACTCAATTTATTCCTATTTCAAATAAATCAAGCTTAGCTATGAACCAAAGTTCCGAGATCCTCGCCACTCATAACTCTCTGCAAACTACCCTTTTGATCCATGTTGAAAACATAAATCGGCAAATTGTTTTCTTTGCACAATGTGGTAGCAGTAAGATCCATTATTCGGAGGTTACGATTATAAATTTCGTCGAAACTGATTTTATCGAACTTGGTGGCAGTTTTGTCCTTTTCCGGATCGGCTGTATAAATACCGTCAACGCGGGTTCCTTTTAGCATAACATCGGCTTCAATTTCGATTCCACGCAAGGCACTTGCAGTATCAGTAGTAAAGTACGGATTACCGGTTCCACCAGATATTATTACTACTTCGCCATTTTCTAAAGCCTCAACAGCTTTGTCTTTCGAGTAGAATTCACCAACAGGTTCCATGCGGATTGCAGTGAGCACTTTCGATTTAATTCCCTGAGCCACCAATGCAGAGTTTAAAGCCAGGCTGTTTATTACCGTAGCCAACATCCCCATTTGGTCACCTTTTACACGATCGAAACCTTTTGCCGCTCCGCTTAATCCGCGAAAAATGTTACCGCCGCCAATTACAATTCCAACCTGCACGCCAGATTTTACAATCTCTGCAATCTCTTCGGCGTAATCACCTAGTCGTTGCTGGTCAATTCCGTATTGCTGATCACCCATCAACGATTCGCCGCTGAGTTTTAGTAGAATGCGTTTGTATTTTACCATGATTATTTGCGTTTTTTTGATGCACAAATATAGCACAACCTTAATTAAAACAGGAAATGGTTTTATAGTTAATCGATAGAAATTTCCCGATGCGCCTAGCGATCGGGATTTGTTCAACTAACATATTTCAATGCATCGCGTTATTGAAATCTGAGTTTCACGAATAAAAAAGCCACTTGCGTTTTGCAAATGGCTTCAAAAAACTCTGTGCTGTCTAATCAATTACCCTTCGCAGTGGTAATTAAATACTCATAAAAAAACTGCTTTTCTGAACAGCTGCGAAAATTGCGCTTTTTAGATGCCGAAAACATGACAAAAATCAATACTCTTCGGCAGCAGAATCCGGCCGATTTACTGCTTTTAAGTGAATACAGAGAAATTAAACGAAACCCTAATTGAAATTGTTAGGAGAATTAAAAATGATAGCGTTTTTTGTTTTTCCCTTGCAGATTGTAACTTGTTAAAAAAGATCAAAATAATATTCAATTCTACCAATCAGGCATAGATTTCCCATAGATTGAATTGATGACACTTGTGTTAAATAATCTCTATGCCCTGATTTTTACATAGTTCTAGCGACATTTCGCTCATTTTGTATTTTTGGATCTTTCCACTGGCGGTCATCGGGAATTCATCAACAAAAAAGATGTACTTCGGAATTTTAAACCGGGCAATATTTCCGCGGCAGAAATCAACGATCTCTTCCTCGCTGAGTGTTTCTCCTTTTTTGAGTTTAATAAAGGCACCAACTGCTTCGCCATATTTTGGGCTTGGAACACCTGCAACTTCAACTGCCTCGATTTGCGGCAAACGATAAAGGTAATTTTCAATCTCGCGCGGGTATATATTTTCACCACCGCGAACGATCATATCTTTTATACGGCCAGTAATTTTATAAAATCCATCTTCGGTTTTTACCGCCAAATCACCCGAATGCAACCAGCCTTCCTTATCGATAACATTTGCTGTTTCTTCCGGATTGTTGTAGTAGCCTTTCATTACATTGTAACCCCGGCAGCAGATTTCACCCTGATCGCCCTGTTTACATTCTTCGCCGGTTTCCGGATTTACAATTTTCACCTCAACATTCGGGAATTCGAAACCAACTGTGGTAGACCGAACTTCAACCGAATTATGAGTACGGGTAGCAGTCATTCCGGGCGAACTTTCGGTTAAGCCATACACAATAATAATGTCTTTCATGTTCATTTTATCCATCACCTGACGCATGGTTTCGATGGGGCAAAGTGCCCCCGCCATTATTCCTGTGCGCAACGACGACAGATCAAACATATCGAACATCGGATGATTTAACTCGGCAATAAACATGGTCGGCACACCATAAAGCGCCGTACATTTTTCTTTTTGCACAGACGCCAGAACCAGTAAAGGATCAAAATCCTCGGTAAATACCATTGTAGCTCCGTGCGTAACGATAGAACACATGGCCAGCACGCAACCAAAACAATGGAATAATGGCACACAAACCAACAAGCGATCGTCTTCGGTATATTTCATGCACTCGCCGGTTGCAAATCCGTTATTCAGAATATTGTGGTGAGAAAGCATTACACCTTTCGGGAAACCAGTAGTTCCTGAGGTGTATTGCATATTCACCACATCGTGGCAATTGAGTGCTACTTTTACGCTTTCCAATTCCAAGTCGTCGATGTGGCTTCCCAGCAACATCAATTCATCGGTGTTGTACATTCCGCGATGTTTCTGCTGACCAATAAATCCCACATTTTTAAGCTCCGGAAATTTATCAGATTTCAGTTTACCGCGTGGCTGTGATCTTAGCTCGGGCACCAGCTCGAACAGCATTTTTACATAATCGCTATCGCGGTAACCGTCAACAATAAAAAGCGAATTTATATCGGCATTTTTCAATATGTATTCCAGTTCCGATAATTTATAATTGGTATTAACCGTTACCAGAATTGCCCCAATTTTGGCCGTGGCAAACATCAGCGTGGTCCAATCGGGAACATTTTTTGCCCAAACACCTACTTTATCACCCGGTTTTATACCGATAAAAAGCAGCCCTTTTGCCAGGCGGTCTACCCGTTCGTTAAACTGTTTATACGAAAACCGCAGGTTACGATCGGGATAAACAATAAAATCTTTGTCTGGCGTTTCGAAGGCCCATTTTTCCAGTATATTTCCTAAGGTATAATCAAGTAGTTGCATGAAAACATTTTTAAATTATACGGGTGTGTAGATTACCGCAAGCATTTTTGCTGCCTGTTCGCCGGCTGAGTGAATATTGTGGGCAACAACCGAATCGAGATAGATGGTATCGCCTTTTTGCAAGAGGTACACTTCTTTTCCGTAATTGATCTCAATACTTCCTTCGAGCACATATATAAACTCCTCGCCTTCGTGAGACGACAGTTTATAATCCGACTCTTCCGCAGGTTCAATTTCAACCAAAAACGGTTCCATATGTCTTCCGGATTTTGCCTGCGCCAGTGAGAAAAAGTTCAGATGCTCACGTGTACTTTCGTCTTTGGTCGAAAAGCTCAGACTTTCTTCGGCCTTGCCTGCATTTACCAGAGCCGGACCAATTGTTTCCTGGTCGTCGAGAAACGTACCAATACGAACGCCCATTGCACGCGATATTTTAATTAGCACTCCTAACGAAGGAACATTTCCCTCGTTTTCAATCAACTGTAACTGGGCTTCATCCAAATTAGCCTGTATTGCCAAATCTCCGCGCGAAAGTTGCCTGAACTCACGAAACTCTTTGATTTTATTACCAATCTTTTTCCGGTTTTTCATCTCATTAAAATTGTTCTTTTCATTTGTATTCGATGTAACTCCCGATGAATTTTAATTCTTCCTGTTTGTGAATTTGAAGAATAAAAATTCATGCTCGTTTCTTATTTATTTTTCCTTTATGGTCTATGATGAAACTCGCCCCGAATTACCGAGACTCGTTTCATAAGACGTTTGATTACGACGTAAAAATAACAGTTTGGATGAAATGTAAAAATGACGCCAATTACTATTTTGCTTTCTATGCAATTTTGAAACTAAAGTTGCATTACACCAACAGTTGCAGGCACAAAAAAAAGGTGCCCAAACGAGCACCTCTTTATTTATTTCATTGCTTTCGCAAATAAAATTACTCTTTCACTACCGGATTAGCTAATCCATTTAATAAATCGGAAATCCTGGCGATGTGGCAATTCCGGATGTTTGGCATACAAACGGAAACTATAAGCAAACGATCCCGGATGATCAGGTAAAATGGAGTGTTTGTAACAACATCCTGTACCTTCACATTTTTCAGGAGTAAATTCGATTGTTCGTACAATTTTTTCCTGTCCGTCGTTATCTCTTTCTGTAATTACCAACTCTAAACCAACATCCTCGGGCTGCAAACCTTTAAGGTCAACCGAAACTTTTACCGGATAATCATCGCCCATAATCATGGTGTGTGCAATTCCATCAATAATTTCAATGTTCTTCACTTCGACTTCATCCCATTTCGCAGCAACTTTTTCTTTCCATGCAGCCAGCTCTTTTGCCAGTTTAAAACCATCAGCTTTCACTTTCTGAGTACGTTCGTATTGCGGATTATAATAACGATCCTTGTAATCACGCATCATTCGCGAAGTGGTAAAGTTTGGCGATACATGTGCCAACGTATTCTTCACATAACTGATCCATTTTTCAGGAATATCGTACTGGTTGCGATCGTAGTATGCAGATACAACTTCTTCTTCCAAAATGTTGTAGATTGTTTCTGCATCCAGTTCATCCTGAAAATCCTGCACATCATAAGCACGCTCGGCAGGCAGTGCCCAACCGGCATCTTTCCGGTAACCTTCAACCCACCAACCATCGAGTACTGAGAAGTGAAGCGTTCCGTTCATCACTCCTTTTTCGCCACTGGTTCCCGATGCTTCCAACGGACGGGTTGGTGTGTTCATCCAAACGTCAACACCCTGCAACAGCATTTTAGCAAGGTTCATATCGTAGTTCTGAACAAAAAGTATTTTTCCACGGAATTCAGGCCGTTTTGATACTTCCACAATGTGTTTGATCAGATCCTGACCGGCCTGGTCGGCCGGGTGTGCTTTACCTGCAAAGATAAACTGCACCGGACGTTCCGGATCGTTTACGATCTTAGCCAGCCTGTCGAGGTTGCGGAACAATAAGTGTGCACGTTTATAAGTAGCAAACCTTCGGGCAAAACCGATGGTAAGCGTATTAGGATTCAATTTTCCAAGAATCTCGGTAATCAACTTCGGATTCTCAGAACGTTTGATCCAGTTATCTGAAAAACGCTGTTTAATGTAATTGATCAATTTTTGGCGCAACTTTTTACGCAGCTCCCAAATCTCGTGATCCGGCACATTGTAAATGTTTTTCCAAACATCAAAATCCAACTGGTTATTAGGAAATTGATCGCCAAAATATCTTTTATGAATGTCTTTCCACTCTTGCGCTGCCCACGTTGGATAGTGAACACCGTTGGTTACGTAACCGATCTCCAGTTCTTCTTCAAGATAACCCTGGTAAAGATTTTTAAGCACAGCTTTACTTACATCGCCGTGCAACATACTTACACCATTAATTCCCTGCGACAGGTTGCTGGCGAGGTAACTCATGTTAAAATGGTCTTCCTCGGCACGAGCTTTTCCTAACATTTCAAAGTTCTCCCAGCTTATACCAAGCTTTTCGGGGAAGAAATCCATATAATGACGGAACAAGTCGTTGTGGAACGAATCGTGACCCGCCGGAACCGGTGTATGCGTAGTAAATACGGTTGATGCATTTACAACTTCTTTCGCCTCGGCATACGACAGTTTTTCCTCTGCCATCATATTGGCAATGCGCTCGATACCAATAAAAGCGGCATGTCCTTCGTTACAGTGGTAAACGTCTGATTTGTATCCTAGTTTTTTCAATGCCTGAATACCTCCTAAACCGAGCAACATTTCCTGTTTCAGTCGGTTTTCGTTATCGCCGCCATATAAATGGTGGGTAACAAAACGATCGGCATCGCTGTTTTCGTGATGATCAGTATCGAGTAAGAACAGTTTCACCGATCCGATGTTGGTTTGCCAAACATGACCAATCACTGTTCTGCCCGGGTATTGCACTTCAACTCTCACCCATTCGCCATTGGCATCAAGAGCCGGCTGAACAGGAATCTTCGAAAACTGCTGGGCATCATAGATGGCCATCTGCTCTCCATGCAAATTCAGGTTTTGTTTGAAATAGCCATAACGGTACAGCAAACCTACAGCAATGAGGTTTGTTTTCATATCGCTGGCCTCTTTCAGGTAGTCGCCGGCCAGAATACCTAAACCTCCGGAGAATATTTTTAAACTGTCGTGCAAGCCATACTCCATACTGAAATATGCAATCTCAGGCCCAGCCAGATTCTTTCTTTCTTCCAGGTATTGATTGAACATTGCATTTACTTCGTGCATTCGGGCTATGAACATTTCGTCGTTTTCCAGCTCTTTAAAACGATTGTAACTCACCTGGTCGAGCAAAACAATTGGGTTATGCGCACATTCTTCCCAAATTTCTGCATCAATTTGTTCGAATAATTCGCGTGCTTCAGAATTCCAAACCCACCAAAGGTTTTTTGAAAGATCGCGCAGTGGTGAAAGACTTTCCGGAACGTTTGATTCTACAATAATCCGTTTCCATACCGGTTCTCCCACAACCGGGTTCTTTATGAATTTTTTCTCTTCCATTTTCTTCTTGTTTTATTAATTACAAACTATGCTCAGCGAGCAAGTTTATCGCTCTAACTTACTTATTGCGAGCTGCAAAAATAAATTATCATTTCTACAAAATGTTTGTTCTACAATTATCGTTAAGTGAATTTAATATTAGCGACAAATAGCCTATTTCTTTTTCCGTGAAGCTGTTTTTTGCTTTTTCGTTTTTTGCAAACGCCGTAAATCGGCTTCCATTCTTTTTATCTTTTCTTCTTTCTCCTCCAGCAAACGATGAAGCGAAGCAATTTCATTCTCCACTTCACTTTCCGGAATGTGTGCATTTAAGCGGATTTTAAAATCGCTAAGCACATTCATATAATTTATAAAGGCCTCATATGGAGAATCGAAATGACTGTATGATTTATGCGGATCACCGTTGGCAAAATACTTGGTAGACATGTAAAAGAAATGATCGCTTGCCTGCAGGTAATTCCAATCCTTTTGAAGATCGGCATCGGTACATCGGGCCATTTGATCTTTCATTGCATACAATTTTTCAAAGGCCTCTTTTTGCATCTCGTTCCCAAGCCAAGCGCTAAGATCGCGCTCTTCGTCGGACCAGGAAATGGGATGTGGAACACTAACAACCGAAATCGGCTGAAGCTCATCAACAACTTCCGAGGGAGTTGCAAATTCTAGCTTATCGCTTTTTACGATCTGTTCGGCCAAAGCTTTTAAGAAATCGAATATCCCGGCTTCTTTAGGCTGGCGGCTTCCAAACGTATCATACCCCAAAAACAGATTGATAACCTCTTCTTTTTCACCAACATTCTCCAGCCAACTCACATATTTTTCTGCAGTTAAAGGATACTCATCCCAGTTTTTATCTGAAAAGCGAAATCCGATATCGTCGCTTAGTTTATAGTTGCGCATCAACACTTTTAGCCGGGGATTTATGGCATTAACATAAAGGAAATCCGGGCTTTTCCATCCCAGTACATGTTTAGCACCTTCGGTTAACATAGCAGAGTAACCCAATTTGGCCACCTTCTCCCCAATTTCATCAGAATATATCATTTCCGTATTTCGAAATACACGAGGTTTCTGGCCGAATAACCTGAAAATCTGATCGTCGTGTTTTTTCACCTGGTCGGTAAATGCCTGAAAATCTTTAAACGAGCTCAACGAATGAGAATAGGTTTCGGCCAAAAATTCAACACATCCGGTTTTTGCCAATTTCTGAAACGATTCGATAACTTCGGGCGCATAAAGCTCAAGCTGCTCCAGTGCCACGCCGGTAATCGAAAAAGAAACCCTAAACTTATCGCCCAGTTTTTTAGCCAGCTCAAGCAACAATTTATTGGCCGGCAAGTAACTTTTGTCGGCTATATTTCTAATTATACTTTCGTTTGAATAATCGTCGTAATAATAGTGGTCGTTACCAATATCGAAAAAACGGTAACGCCGGTGCCTGAAAGGTTGATGTATTTGAAAAAACAAACAAATTGACTTCATAGTAACTGGGTTAATGTTCTTGCAAAGTACTCTGATAAACTTTTCTCACTTCGTTGGCCGAGTGTGTCCACTTCAGTTCCTCCACCTCGGTTTTTCCTGCACTTTTAAAGTGCTGCGCCAAAGAGGAATAATTCAATACCCCGTAAATAGCATCAGCCATTGCATAGGTATCCCAAAAATCGATTTTTATGGCATGTTTTACTATCTCAGACACCCCCGACTGGTTAGATATAATTACCGGAACATTTAACTGCATAGCTTCAAGCGGCACAATTCCAAAAGGTTCCGACACCGAAGGCATAACAAATACATCGGTCATGCTGAAAAGATCATTCACATCGTTCCCTTTCAGGAAACCGGTAAAATGAAATTTGTCGGCGATGCCCAATGCGGCTGTTCGTGCTATCATTTCGTTCATCATATCGCCGCTTCCGGCCATAACAAAACGGGCATTCTGCATTTTTTTCAGCACCAGGTTTGCAGCTTCAACAAAATAACCGGGGCCTTTTTGCATGGTTATTCTTCCTAAAAAAGTAACCACCTTATCGTTAACACCTTTAGGCGGCAATGTTCCTTTTTCCTTATTTACCGACTCAACCGCATTATAAACGGTAACCACTTTTTCGGGCGGGATCCCGTATTTTTCGATTACCATTTTTCGGGTAAGATTGCTCACCGCAATAATTTTATCCGCAGCTTCCATTCCTTCTCGCTCAATGGCATAAACCCGTGGATTTACATCGCCTCCGCTTCGATCGAAATCGGTAGCGTGCACATGAATTACCAAAGGTTTTCCGGTGGCTTTGCTGGCGGCAATTCCTGCCGGGTAAGTAAGCCAATCGTGCGCATGAATAATATCGCAGGAATTATCTTCGGCAATTAAACGGGCTACAAGCGCATAATCGCGAATTTCTTTTAACAGATCAGGGCCGTAGCCTCCGCTGAACTCTATTTTTGAGTTTTCGTCGGTTTCAACAAATTTTGTCTGGCTTGAATAACGTTTACTTTTTAATGTCCAGAATTCATCTTCAGTAACGTAGGGAAGAATAGGCGAATCTACCTCGAGGTATTCCATTGTTTTCTCGCCCTCATCAAAAGTAAATGTCGTTCGGTTTACGGGAATATTGTTGGCTCCAATCAGTTTCATTCGCGACTGATCTTCATCGCCAAAAGCCTTGGGAACAACAAAAGTTACTTCGATATCTTCAATCTCCGCCATTCCTTTTGTAAGACCGTAACACGCCGTCCCCAATCCACCGGATATATGGGGAGGAAATTCCCATCCAAACATTAATACTTTCATCTGATCTTCTAATTTTCCGGTTGCAACCAAAAGCAATTGTTTTTGGTTTACTCATTATAGTTCTGCACCAAATCGAGCGCATACGAAACTCCCGCCACATTCCAGGCCTGCGAAATGGCTCCTTTGCCAACATGCGGTGGATCCCCATCGTACATTTCAGGAATGTTCCCTATACAGTGTTCTGTCATTTCGGCTTCAAAACTTTCCATAATCTGTTTCACAAACGGCAAGCCTCCACGCTTATGAATTTTCAAATAAGCTTCAACAAAAAACTGTAGCAACCACGGCCAAACAGCTCCCTGATGCACAGCCAACTCTCGTTCTTTCGGACCTCCGTCAATATCGCCAATGTAACGCAAATGGTCGGGCGACAATGTTCGCAGCCCCCTGTTTGTAAGCAGTTTTCGCTTCACCACACTTAACACCTGCTTTTGCTGTTCTTTGGTAAGCGGCGTATAATCCATGGCCACAGCAATTACCATATTTGGCCTCACGGCCCATTCTTGCTGCTCATCTTTTACCACATCGGCAAGGTAACCGTGTCCATCACTCCAGAAGGTTTTCAGGAACGACTGTGCCACCTTATTAACCATGTGTTTCCACTGCGTAATAAATTCGCGGTCGCCGGCCATATCAGCCAAATCGAGTGCAAAACAAATCGCGTTAAACCACAAAGCATTTACTTCAACCTGCATTCCGGCACGCGGTAAAACCGCTTTTCCATCCACTGTGGAATTCATCCACGTTAGCGCTGTATCTTTCTTTTCGGCATAAATTAATCCGTTGGACAGCACTTTTATATACTCCAGATTCTGATTGGAGTAAGCATTAAGAATCCGCTTGATCGCTTCGCCATACATCTTCCAAAGCAACTTTGGATTGTTATTTTTCTTTAGATACTGTTGAATGACCCAAATAAACCACAGCGACGTATCGGCAGAATGGTACTGCAGCTCCTTATCTTTTATCTGATCAGGGAAAAAACCATCATTAAAATATTTCAGGTACGAATCCAAAATTTTTGCACAAAGTTTCTGATCGTAAAACGCTGTACACAGTCCCGGAAGCGACACAAAAGTCTGTCTGGTAATGCTGTTATACCACGGAAAGCCCGCAATAATATCAGCCGTGTAGCCTTCGTGCATGATAAACTGATGAGCGGCCCGCTCCAAAACGCTGTTGAAGGTTTCTTTGTCTCCACGTTTTTTCTGCTCTTTGGTAAATCGCTGTTTTAACGACACCGGATTAGCCTCCGTTAAACCCGCCGCAAAAACGATCGATTCGCCCTTTTTCATTGGGAACTCAAAATACCCCGGCACAAAAAGATCTTCCAAATAATCGTAGCCCCGGTTCAGTTCTTTCAGGTATTCAATATCGTAATACCAATCGGGAGCGGCCACATAATCCACTGCTTTGCTGCACTGCATAAACAAATCGGGATACCCATCGTACAAACATGTTTTTATCCCCTTTTTGGCTTTCCCAAACTTGCGGTTTACAAACATGTTTGCCTTGCTCAACTGATGGATATTCCGGAAAGCCAGAAATGGTTTTAATCGCAATGTGGTTGGCGACGTAGCTTCCTCAAGCGTATATTTTATCAGAATTTGTTCCTCTTTTTCAACCAGTAGCCGTTCTTTTGTCAGCACAACACCACCTACCCGGTAGGTGATTTTAGGTATCGCATCAAACTCTACATTACGAATGTATTTGTGCCCTTTGGGTTCGTAAGTTCCGCCCTTGTAACGATGGATACCGAGGTTGAATTCTGCCTTGTTTTGTATTACTGTTTCATCGAGCGATGAAAGCAACACATGTTTTTCACCTCCAAAATTTTCAATCGGGCACACCAGCAAACCGTGGTATTTACGCGTATTGCAGCCGTTTAGCGTGGTACTTAAATAAGAACCGGCTCTGTTTGATCGTAATATTTCTTTGAACAGCGAATATTCAAGATTTACCAGCTGTTCCTTATCAAATTGAAGGTAATGCATATCAGTAACACTTTGGTAAATTGAGTATTGGTTCAGCAGTCACAACGAAATTGTTCCTACTAAGTTAAGAGATTTAACTTACAATTGTTTGGTCACCCCCTCCAAATTCCTCAATCTGTACATTAAAATATTCTTTTTCTAACTTTAAATTAAGATACGGAAACCTTTTTTCCAGTAGCTCTAATTTATTTAGAAAACTAAGGAGAAATTTGGAATATTCAAGGGATTTTTTGTTGATTGGGCGATGCTTTACAGCATTACTTATTTTTTGAACTTCTTTGGCAATTTCAATACTTTCAGCATTGATTAGTGCCGCTTCAAAACGCAACCAAATATATTTTATGGCTACCTCCGAAATGTGCAACATATCTTCGGCATAAAAACGATAATCGCGCAATTCATCCATCACAATTTCGTACGATGGGAAATAGGCACATTTTTTAGCACCAAATTTCTGAATAAGTTGATCGACAGCCAGAATAAGCGCTGCCTTACTTCGTTGATTTTCAATGGCGCCATCTTTCCAGTGCCGAATCGGACTTACGGTAAAAACTACTTTTAGATCAGGATTTACCTGCCAGATCTCTTTCAGCAAATCGCGATAAACCTCAACGATCTGTTGTACCGACAAACGTTCGCGCACAAATTCGCGGGCCGGAATTTTATGGCAATTCGAAACCAGTTCACCGCTCTTTTTAAAACGATAAATCCAGGCCGTACCAAAAGTGAGAAACAAAAAATTGGCCTGTTTTAAAAACGTTGCTGAGCTTTTAATACGCATATTAATGTCATCCAGCACCATTTCCTGCTTGGTATTCGAAAAGCGACCATGATGACTAAAGCTGTGCCAAAGTCCATTGTGCTCGATAAGATCACCGGCAGAAAGCTGCTTCTCTTCGAGCAAAAGTTGCAAACCATTGGCAACGGAAAGCGGGTTATACAGAATTCCAAACGGATTGATATCTACCGGGTATTTCAGGGCTTCCATTCTAGCCCCTATATTTTCGGTAAAACACGATCCCATAAACAGGTTCTTCATTTTATAACCTGTTTGCCATGGAAACTGCGGCACATCAACTATGGTCTGGAATTTTGTATCTGCCATTTACTTCACTTTCGGGATATCAACTTTTTTCAGCACCAATGCCGTTCTCGCCGGCAGGTATAGTTTCAGGTAATGCTGGCTATCCATTCCTTTGCTTGGCATGGTATAGTAACTAATCTCCTCATCAACCCGATCGTGACCACCAAAGCGTCCCGAATCACTGTTCAGCACAATTTGATATTTTCCCGCGCCCAACGGAATTCCATAATCAGTAAACGACTGTGTTGGATTAAAATTGAAAACAAACAAAAACAGTCCGCGGTGGTAAGCCAGTACTTTATCCGGTTTATGCTCCAAAACCTTGTCAACCGGAGGAATGGAAAGTATTTTATTCTGATTGAGAAGCTGGATCATTTCCTTATCAAAATCATACAGCCAATGAAACTTAAGATCCTGATCCTCCGAAATGCTCCAAATCCGCCGGGCATGACTGTACGACCAGTTGTTGCCTTCGCGCGGAAAATCGATCCACTCGGGATGCCCGAATTCATTCCCCATAAAATTCAGGTAAGCACCGCCGGCAGTACTTGCGGTTGCCAGTCGGATCATTTTATGCAGTGCTATTCCACGATCAACGATCAGGTTGGGCTGATCTTTTCGCATCGAGAAATACATCTCTTTATCTATCAATCGGAAAATGATGGTTTTATCGCCCACCAAAGCCTGGTCGTGCGACTCGGCATAACTCACCACCTGCTCGTCCATGCGTTTCGAGGTCAACTGGTAAAAAATATCGCCCACTTCCCATTCATCGTCCGACTTTTCTTTAATCGTTTTTATCCAGAAATCAGGAACACCCATCGCCATTCTGAAATCGAATCCCAAACCACCATCCTCAATAGATGTAGCCAGTCCGGGCATTCCGCTCATGTCTTCTGCAATCGACAGCGCGCGTGGATTAATTTCTTTAATCAACTTGTTCGCCAATTTAAAATAAGTGGTTGCCTCCTGATCGACATTGGCATTAAAATAGTCGTCGTAAGTGGTAAAAGCGATCTCCAAACCATGGTTGAAGTATAACATACTGGTTACGCCATCGAAACGGAATCCATCGAATTTATACTCCGTCAGCCAATAGCTTATATTTGACAAAAGGAAATGCAGCACCTCATTTTTATCGTAGTTAAAACAATAGCTGTCCCATGCCGGGTGCTCACCTTTTCCGCCCTCGTGAAAGAATTGATAGCGCGTACCATCGAAATTTCCAAGGCCTTCAACTTCATTTTTTACAGCATGCGAGTGTACCAAATCCATAATTACAGCAATTCCCATTCCGTGTGCCTCATCGATCAGCTGTTTCAATTCTTCGGGCGTTCCGAAACGCGACGATGCCGCAAAAAAGCTGCTTACATGATAGCCAAAACTCCCGTAATACGGGTGCTCCGGAATAGCCATCAACTGTATAACATTATAGCCGTTGGCTTTTATGCGCGGCAACATTTGTTCGCGAAACTCATTGTAAGTATGCACACGCTCCTCTTCGCCGGCCATACCTATATGCCCTTCGTAAATTAGCGGTTGTTCGTCAGATCGCTGAAAATCAGAGCTATTCCACTCGTAAGCATTTTCGGGAGCCCAAACCTGCGCATTAAACATGTGTGTATTTTCATCCTGCACAACGCGTGTAGCCCAGGCAGGAATACGTTTCCCATGATTTACGGGCCAATGTACATTTAAGGCATACAAATCGCCATGCGCCATTTGACCGGCTGCAAGGTGAAGTTCCCAAACACCATAATCGAGATGTGCGAAAGAATAGTCGGCGCTTTCCTGCCAATCGTTAAAAGTACCAACCAAATAAATATGGGTAGCGTTGGGTGCCCACTCGCGTATTACCCAACCCGACTCAGTTCGGTGCAAACCAAAATACAAATGCCCGGTTGCAAAATCGGCCAGCGACCGACCTCCGGTAATTTCTTTTTCTTTTCGATCAGCAAGAATCATACGGTCGGAAATTACTCCCGCGTAGGGCTCCAGCCACTTATCGTTCTGAACTAATTTAGGCAGGTATCTTTTCATTCGTTTAAAATTGTTTATTGATTAAGGTAACTCATGGAACTCGCTTTTCATCATTCTCCTGTGTGGCAAAAATTTGAGATGCTCCTATATGAAACGAGCTTCTAATCTGCCCGTTTCATAGGTTTGGCTCCTTTCTTTTAAGTCGTTCAAAATTCGAATAACACTTCCAAATTTGTTTTTTAAAGATATAGAATCAGACGTGAAAATGCAGATTATTAAAAGAAATTGCACTTCATTTCCTCTTCTTTTTCAATAATCACGACTAACTAACTGACAGGCAGACCACAGCTACACGATATGGAGATTTATAATAATTTAACCGGGAAAATTGCCGGTGTCAATATTGGTAGAATTTCAGGAAAGAAAAAATAAAAAAACCATGACGGGGGGCGCCATGGTTTACAAGTATTAATTAAATGCTGTTTAATTATAACTTAAAATGCAAAGTTAAGGAACAATTTTTGTACCATGATGCATCCACTCCCCAAAAACTTTTATGTTTTACAAGTGTTTGCGGGATAACAAATATCAGTATTCTTTACAGAACATTTTATACCAACCCGAAAAAAAAGAATACAAAGATTACTTTTACACCTTTAAAGATTAACAAATGAAGAAAACCGGATTTACTACTACAGCGCTAAATGTACCCTACGCTAAAGAAGACCCACACAAAGCATTACAAATGCCTGTTTACGAATCGGTGGCTTACGAATTTGATTCGGCCGAACAGATCGAGGCCAATTTCAGAGGCGAGTACATTGCCCATGTTTACTCGCGAACAGCAAGCCCAACGGTGGAATATTTCGAACTAAAACTAAAAGCGCTAACGCAAAGCAGCGGCGTAATTGCTGTAAGCTCGGGCATGGCCGCCATTACGAATACCATTATGGCGCTTACCAAAAACGGCGACAATATTATTTCCGGAAATCGTTTGTTTGGGCACAGTTATGCCTTGCTTCAGAATACTCTTTCTGAATTTGGGTTGGAAACACGTTTTAGCGATTTAAGCTCGGAAGAAGAAATAGAGAAATTGATCGATAAAAATACCCGCGCCATATATTTTGAAACGGTAACCAATCCGCAACTGGATATTGCTGATATTGAAATGCTGTCGCACGTAGCAAAAAAACACAACCTGATTTTAGTTGCCGATAGCACTATTACTCCGCCCAATGTTTTTAGCGGCGGGAAATTTGGTGTGAATATCGAGGTAATGTCGACCACAAAATATATTTCGGGAGGTGCCACTTCGTTTGGCGGTGCTATTGTAGATCATGGTAATTTCGACTGGAACCGGAACCCAAATACGGCTTCATACACTGAAAAATTTAAAGACAAAGCGTTTCTTATTAAAGTTAGAAAGAACGTTTACCGAAATACCGGCGGAAGTATGGCGCCGCAGACTGCACGTTTTCAAATTCAGGGGCTCGACATCCTTGAACTTCGGGTAGAAAAGTGCTACCAAAACTGTCTGGCTTTGAGCGAATTTATGAAAGTCCATCCCCGCATTAAAACAGTGAGTTATCCGGGTTTGGAAACAGACCACCGTTACGAGCTGGCGCAAAAATATTTTAACGGAGTTCCGGGCACCATTATGAGTTTCGAGCTGGAATCGAAAGCAGCCTGTTACACGTTTATGAACAAGCTGCAAATCATTCGCCGGGCCACTAACCTGAACGACAATAAATCGCTGATCATTCATCCGCACTCGACTATTTATGCCGAGTTTACCGAAGAAGAACGCGTTGCTGCCTGCATAAACGACCGCATGATGCGCCTTTCGGTGGGTATTGAAAATGTAACTGATATAATTGCTGATATCAAGGAAGCACTGTACTGAAATCTGAACACAAAGACACGAAGGCACTAGTTTTTAATGAACCACAATAGATACATAGGACACAGTAGATCTTGTAAGCAATTCAAAGTTTTTGCAAATTCTTGATGGATTTGTTATTCCTATTGCTATTTGCTGTTTGCCTATTCATTCACGATAACACGGATGAATTGTTCTATTGCCAAATTGTAAAACTGTTAACTGCGACTGAAAACTTTATTCCTTCTTCTGTAAGCTTAAACCATTAATATTTAAACACGAAGACTCTAAGACACTAAGAATTGAACCACAGCAGGCACATAGGACACAGTAAGAAATTTAAATACTTGAACGTTTTGTTATTGCCTATTGCTATTTACCGGTTGCCTATTCATTCACGATAACACGGATAAATTGTTTCTATTACCAAATTGTAAAACTGTTAACTGCGACTGAAAACTTTATTCCTTCTTCTGTAAGCTTAAACCATTAATATTTAGACACGAAGACTCTAAGACACTAAGAATTGAACCACAGCAGGCACATAGGACACAGTAAGAAATTTAAATACTTGAACGTTTTGTTATTGCCTATTGCTATTTACCGGTTGCCTATTCATTCACGATAACACGGATAAATTGTTTCTATTACCAAATTGTAAAACTGTTAACTGCGACTGAAAACTTTATTCCTTCTTCTGTAAGCTTAAACCATTAATATTTAGACACGAAGACTCTAAGATACTAAGAATTGAACCACAGCAGGCACATAGGACACAGTAAGAAATTTAAATACTTGAACGTTTTGTTATTGCCTATTGCTATTTGCTGGTTACCTTTTCATTCTTAAATCGTTATTCACTTTTCTTTGTGCCTCCTTTGTGAATCTTTGCTGTTTAAATTTTTACCACAAAGGACTCGAAGTACTCACTAAGTTATTTTGAACCACAATAGACACATAGGACACATTTCTCTCTCAAAAGCTCTATGACGCTGATATTTTGTCTATTGCTAATTGCGTATTGCCTGTAATACCAATTATGAAAATGATTAGGCTATTTTGCAATTATTTTCAAATTGGTATAATGCCGATACTGAAAAATTAAGCAATAAAGAGTAGGTGTAACAATAGCCCACGATTTTTCGTCATCGGTATAAAACAAAAGGAGAAGACTTCATTCAAAATGAAATCCTCTCCTTTTAATTTGCCTCTACGTTCATTCCTAATAGGCTAACATTACCGTACCATTCTTAACAGTACCCAAACCATCGTTCAGTATCAGCACATAAATGTAGTTACCGGCCGGCAAACCTCCTGATCGGCCAATGGTAAAAGCGTGTTCTGAAGTTCCCCACCACCATGCATCGTAGTAAGTTCCCCAAACATCCAGGTTACCATAGTGTTCTTTCTCCCAAAGTTTAACTCCGTTACGGTTAAAGATCATCAGTTTGGCATTCGGATATTTCTGAATACACAAGATCTGGAAGAAATCGTGAACACCATCATCGTTTGGCGAGAATCCTTCAGGAATAAACAGCTCACAGTTCAGCTCGGTATCCAGGTATTCCGGATAACCATCCAGATCGAGGTCGTCGTCGCTGTAATCGCCGTTACCATTCAGGTCTTCATTTACAGTTAGATAATCATCATCTTCATCGTTAATATCACGCCAATCACGAGTTCCATCATCATCGAAATCCTGCAGCGGTGCGTTACTTCCGATCTCATTTCCGTAATCGGCCCATCCTGAGTAAGTATCATAAGCATCATCCAGCCCGTCGTGGTCTTCGTCGCTATACCATCTCAATACATCGGCAATACCATTGTGGTCGGCATCGTGTCCTTCAATCATATCGAATACACCGTCGTTATCCGAATCAATATCCAAGTAATCAGGCATCGAATCACCATCGGTATCGGTAAGATCAATATCAAACGTATATACACCACCAATATCAACGTTGTATACATCATCCCAACCATCGCCATCGCTATCTCTTCCTGAAGGAGGAATGTAATTGTGTTCTCCCTGTCCTTCAATATTATCCGGTATTCCATCGTTATCCGAGTCAATATCCATGTAATCCGGTATTCCATCATGATCAGAATCTATCAATCCCATCTGATCTTCTGGCCAAGAACCACCATTTTCAATATTATCACGTATTCCGTCGTTGTCATCATCAATATCATCAGTATCGGCCACACCATCGCAATCGTTATCCGGCACACGCGTTATGTAAACCCAGGCGGTGTCGCACAACGAAGTAGGAATTCCATCATCGCAGATCACATACTGGAAACTATCAGTTCCGAAGAATCCATCATACGGAATGTATTCAAAGTTTCCATCGCCATCCAACCAGTTAAATACACCACTATCTGGCGGAGAAATCAGGGTTTGGCCTACCGTAATTTTATCACCGTCATCCGGATCAGAATCTACACCATTTCCAAAATCGTCGCCATACAATACATTACCAAACAACTCGCCACATGGCACTTCAAAGTAATCATCAACAGCATCCGGAGGATTGTTGGCCGGAAGTACGGTTACAAATACAATGGCCTGACCACACTCCGGTTCACAAGGTATGCCATCGTCACAAATTTCATAGTAGAATATATCTTCTCCTACGAAATCCCGGTCTGGTGTATACATGGCCGAACCTGTTGTTTTATCGATTACTACTGAACCATTACGGGGACCAACTAAAACACCCAATGATTCCAGATTAATGTTAGTTTTCAGGTCGTAGTCGTTGTTGGTTACCGGAATTTCAACCGCAATATTCATGGCTGTAATTGCCGAGTCGTTTTGTACATTCGGTGGCGTATTACCAAATACAACAAATTCAGCAGTACATGTTCCAACATTTCCACTCTGATCGGTAGCAAATGCTGTTATTGTTACCGGACTAGCTTCAATGTCTTCACAATCAAGAATGTATCTATCCAGCTCCCGGCTGACTATCTCACAATTTTCCCACTCCGAAGTGGTAATCATTTCGTAGGTCAGGGTATAGGTTCCATCTTCTTCGCTAAGCTGTACTGTATCGCGCGAAATACAACTAATTTGCGGAGCGATAGTATCCAATACCATTACAACAGCCTCACAACTGTCTTGTAATCCGTATCCATCAGTAACGGTAAGGGTTACTGTATTATCTCCCAGGTTCACACAATCAAAATCAGTTCTATTGAGTTCAAGCGTTACATCGGTACAATTATCAAACGATCCATTATCAATCATTTCAGCAGTTACGCCTGCTTGTCCGTTTTCATCGAGGTAAATGGTAACCGGTTGGCAAACTGCCACCGGAGGCGTTGTATCAACTACAGTAATATTTGCCACACATTCTGCCGAAAGTCCGACTTGATCATACACCATTATCCGGGCCTGTGTTCCCGATTCCACATCCTCACAGGTAATCTCTTTTATTTCAATCACTACCTCCATATCTTCCGGTGCAGTACAGTTATCGTAAATACTGTCCACCATTGTAATTGAATCCTGAATAGTTAGCTGATATTGACCATTTTCATCCAGGTAAACCGTAATATCGGCACAGAATACCTCAGGTGCTTTGTCGTCGAGCAGCAGGAAATAAGTGGTATCCCGACCAATGTTTCCGCAGATGTCGGCAATGCTGTAATAGTAAATTAACTCGGAACGACCAGGTTCAATATTAATTAAGGTATCGTGAACGGAAAAAGACGATGGATCGATTCCACAATTATCGTCGATCACAGGTACACCCGATGCAATAAAATCAGCATAAGTTTTGAAATCAGAAAAAACAGATGAGTAACATTCGGCAGTATCACCTTCAGGTGCAATAATTACCGGCGGAATAGTATCGTGGAAGTCGATGGTTTGTGTACATGAATCCAACCTCCCGTAAATATCTTCAATCACGTAAGTACGTTCAATGGTTAAACAGTACTCGCTTGAAACCTGATTATCAAAATATGTAATGTTGTCCACTATATTAGCCGGATTATAATATCCGCCCATAGCTATAAACTCAGCAATATTGGTTGGTGGAGGGTATTGGGTTACGTCCGGGCATTCAAAAATAGTATCAGGCGGACAGCTGAACTCCGGCTCAAAGGCTCGCAAGCTTACCGATAAGCTATCATAACAGCCAATATTGTCGCTTACTTCCACCCAATAATCGCCGGCATATAAGTTGGCAATGTTTGCAGTAGTTGCTGTACTACCATCAGGATATGTCCAGTTAATGGTATACGGTTCGCTTCCTCCGCTTATATTCATATAGATCCTTCCCTCCGGATTTGGATCATAGCCGGGATCCACCGGATCAACATTCAAATTGATAGCAGGAATAATGGTAATGGTTAAGCTAAAAGGTGCTGCATGATAGCCTGATTCAGGGAAGAAAAGCAATTCGAAATCACCGGCTATAGCTGTACTTATGGTATCCAACCAATAACCAGGTGTTCCGTTTAATGCGGTATCGGGTAATTCAGGTGCAGGGGAGTACTGACAAATAAGACCAACATCCTCGAACTTCAACAATGACGGTTGGATAATGGTAGCCGTTAAAGTATTCTGACAGTCATTTGCATCGGTTACCGTTAAAGTATAATCGCCGGCTGGTTGGTTATTCAAATCTTCATCTTCTCCCACAACAACTCCAGCCTCATTTGTCCATTGGTAATTGTAATCCGGTGTTCCTCCTTCAACACTAACTTCAATGCTTCCTGTAGATGCACCGGCAAGCGTTACATCGATTACGGTATCAAGGGTAATTTGTATCTCGGTAGGTTCAGTAACTTCAACAGTAATTGTAGCTTCGCAACCAAGCGAATCGGCAACTGCTACAGTATATGTGCCAGCCAACAAACCACTAATATTCTGCGTTGTTTCTCCATTACTCCAAAGGAAAGTATATGGCTCAATACCTCCATTCACAACAAGATCAACGGCACCATTACTGTCGCCATAACAAAGCACATCAGTAATGATAGTATCTAATAAAATTGGCGGACTAATGACAAGATGCAGGCGCATGGTATCAGCACATTCACTTTCTCCGGTTATATAATCGTATATCCCCGATTGGTAATAAGTGCTGTCATTACCGGCTGTCCAGGTGAATTCGACACAAGCTGATTCATAAACTTCTGTCAGACCTCCATTAATTATACTAATGGTCAATGTCAGTGTGGAATCACAACCTGACAATATTGGATAGCTTGTGGTATAAACACTGTCTGCTATACTCGACACTTCCTGCCCTTCCCAGTCAGGAACACTCTGCCCGTAGCACAGTACAGCGGTACTGTCATAACTAAAACCATCTACTATACTTACCGTCAATGTCAGTGTGGAATCACAACCTGACAATGTTGGATAGCTTGTGGTATAAACACTGTCTGCTATACTCGACACTTCCTGCCCTTCCCAGTCAGGAACACTCTGCCCGTAGCACAGTACGGCGGTACTGTCATAACTGAAACCATCTACTATACTTACCGTCAATGTCAGTGTGGAATCACAACCTGACAATGTTGGATAGCTTGTGGTATAAACACTGTCTGCTATACTCGACACTTCCTGCCCTTCCCAGTCAGGAACACTCTGCCCGTAGCACAGTACAGCGGTACTGTCATAACTGAAACCATCTACTATACTTACCGTCAATGTCAGTGTGGAATCACAACCTGACAATGTTGGGTAGCTTGTGGTATAAACACTGTCTGCTATACTCGACACTTCCTGCCCTTCCCAGTCAGGAACACTCTGCCCGTAGCACAGTACAGCGGTACTGTCATAACTGAAACCGTCTACTATACTTACCGTCAATGTCAGTGTGGAATCACAACCTGACAATGTTGGATAGCTTGTGGTATAAACACTGTCTGCTATACTCGACACTTCCTGCCCTTCCCAGTCAGGAACACTCTGCCCGTAGCACAGTACGGCGGTACTGTCATAACTGAAACCATCTACTATACTTACCGTCAATGTCAGTGTGGAATCACAACCTGACAATATTGGATAGCTTGTGGTATAAACACTGTCTGCTATACTCGACACTTCCTGCCCTTCCCAGTCAGGAACACTCTGCCCGTAGCACAGTACAGCGGTACTGTCATAACTAAAACCATCTACTATACTTACCGTCAATGTCAGTGTGGAATCACAACCTGACAATGTTGGATAGCTTGTGGTATAAACACTGTCTGCTATACTCGACACTTCCTGCCCTTCCCAGTCAGGAACACTCTGCCCGTAGCACAGTACAGCGGTACTGTCATAACTAAAACCATCTACTATACTTACCGTCAATGTCAGTGTGGAATCACAACCTGACAATGTTGGATAGCTTGTGGTATAAACACTGTCTGCTATACTCGACACTTCCTGCCCTTCCCAGTCAGGAACACTCTGCCCGTAGCACAGTACGGCGGTACTGTCATAACTAAAACCATCTACTATACTTACCGTCAATGTCAGTGTGGAATCACAACCTGACAATGTTGGATAGCTTGTGGTATAAACACTGTCTGCTATACTCGACACTTCCTGCCCTTCCCAGTCAGGAACACTCTGCCCGTAGCACAGTACAGCGGTACTGTCGATCGTTATAGAAGGATTAACCATAATGATTACCGAATCCACTGCCGGTATGCAGGTGCCATTGTCGGCTAAACCTTCAGCGGTAATGAAAAGGGTAACTTTGCCCTCAAGAATATCGTTAGGGCCAAAACTGTAAGTTGGATGCAAAGTATATTCATTATCGAATGTTCCGTCGCCGGTTCTACCCCAGTAAATTACGCTGTGGTTCCAGGCGGTATCGCCGAACAGGGTATAATCTTCGATATTGCAAAGTACTACATCTTCGCCGGCACGTGCTTCCGGAAGCGGGAATACCCTCACCACTCCCTGCTCCACAGTATCACAACCATGTTCACTGGTTACATAAACCAATATATCATAGTCGCCCTCTGCATCCCAGGTATGAGAGATTTGACTTCCCCACGTTGTATCGCTTCCAAGCACTTCTTCAAATGGAATCTCCGGTACTTCAAAAGTATCTGTAAGCTGCCGGTCAATAATATGCCAGTCGTACAAATAGAGTTTCTCTCCATCGCGACGATAAGTGCGTTCAGCACCTACACATACCGAATCGATGACATAGCTTTCCTGGGCGAGCAGATTTGCCGCCATCAGCAGGAAGAATACTATGTACATCAGTTTTTTCATATTTTCAGTTACGAGCTGCGAGACGCTAGCTTCGAGTTCTTTCTACTTTTGTCTTTTGCCTTGTGGTATAAACTTTAAACACGAAGACTCAAAGACACTACGATTTTTTGAACCACAATAGGCACATAGAACACAATAGTTTTTAAACACTTCAAGGTTTTAAAAGCTCTTGAAGGTTTATTTGTTTGTTTACTGCTATTTGCATATTGCCTGTTCATACACGATATTACTGTTAAATTGTTAAACTGTTAACTGCCGCTGTAAACTGCGACTGTAAACTGTTTACTTTCCTCTACTTCTGCAATCCAGAATCGTTAATCTTCATTCGTTATTCTCCTTCCTTTTGCTCCCGACGCTTCGGTCGGGATTTCGTCCGGTTACACCGTCCTCAACTTTCAACTTTTGCCTTTTGCCTTGTGGTATAAACCTTAAACACGAAGACTCAAAGACACTACGATTTTTTGAACCACAATAGGCACATAGAAAACAATAGTTTTTAAACACTTCAAGGTTTTAAAAACTATTGAAGGTTTATTTGTTTGTTTACTGCTATTTGCATATTGCCTGTTCATACACGATATTACTGTTAAATTGTTAACTGCCGCTGTAAACTGCGACTGTAAACTGTTTACTTTCCTCTACTTCTGCAATCCAGAATCGTTAATCTTCATTCGTTATTCTCCTTCCTTTTGCTCCCGACGCTTCGGCCGGGATTTCGTCCGGTTACACCGTCCTCAACTTTCAACTTTTGCCTTTTGCCTTGTGGTATAAACCTTAAACACAAAGACTCAAAGACACTACGATTTTTTGAACCACAATAGGCACATAGAACACAATAGCTTTTAAACACTTCAAGGTTTTAAAAACTCTTGAAGGTTTATTTGTTTGTTTACTGCTATTTGCATATTGCCTGTTCATACACGATATTATTGTTCTATTGTTAAGCTGTTAACTGCCGCTGTAAACTGCGACTGTAAACTGTTTACTTTCCTCTACTTCTGCAATCCAGAATCGTTAATCTTCATTCGTTATTCTCCTTCCTTTTGCTCCCGACGCTTCGGCCGGGATTTGGCTGTGCCCGATTTTCAATTCGTCCGGTTACACCGTCCTCAACTTTCTACTTTTACTTGTGCTTTCCTCTTTATTCACCAATTAACTTTCTTTTTCCAATTCCTCACCAGCACTACCCCTGACCCCTAAAGGGGAAGGCCAGCACTTTTGCCTTTTGCCTTTTTACTTTTACCTTCTCCATCCTCCTCATTTATCCTTAATCGTTAAAATTAATCCTTTCAAAACTAATTCTCCTCTTTTAAGTAAATCGGTTGTTTAGCCGGTTTCGGGAAAATAACAATACCTGTACCCGGTCGTTCTTCTTCCGTAAACTCGTAAGCCTTACAATTATCTTCCACCCGGATAACCCAGAAAGAGGTTTCGCCCACCGGTAATGGTTCCAAAACAGGAATTACCAACTCCGGATCTGCCTCTGTTCCATTTAGGTTAACAACACTTGGCGTAACAGCATCGCCAATGGTGTAAGTAACCGTATAAGGGCCTCGTCCGGTAAAGCGGATGTATACATTGGTTGGTTCGCCAATACATACCGAATCTGCATAAACTTCCATATCCAGTGCCGATTCGGTCACTTCCATTACATACATCTCAATATTATCGGTACATGTCACCTCGTCCCAAACATGAATACGAACGTAATATTCGCCCGGAGCAAGACCAGTTACTTCAACCGTACTTCCCGCATACTGTCCATCGACAAAATACAATGCCGGATCGAGCGTAGTAGTAGGATCAAGAACATCGGTTGGATTTGGCGACGCATTATAAATTCCCCACACAAAATGGGTTTCAGGAATATTAGGCCGACTGGTTACGCTGAAAGTCATCGTATCGCATTCCTGAATAACAATCTGTGCGGAAGCATTTGCCACAGCCAGCACTACCAGCAGAATTACCAGGATAAAATGGATAATATGTTGTTTCAATTCGTACATAATTATTAGCTGCGATTTTCGAGCCTTCTCTGTCATTCCGAACACAGAGAGGAATCTGCTACTTCAGAACTTTGTTGTTACAGAGCTCTCCTCCCCCGAAATTTCGGGGCTCGTCGAGATGACAGCTTCTATTTCTTCTTTTGTTTGTCTTTCTTTTCTACACACGTCTTTTTCAATTCTTCTCTCTTACCCGGACAGCAGTTTTTTACGCTGCAAATATTTATCTATTCTTTTGTTTATCATATTCCTTTACTACGAAATTGATAAACTGTTAAACTATATGTTATGCCTATTGCCCGTTCAATCTGCATTCTTCATACTCTGTGTAACTTTGTGCTATATTCTTAATACACAAAGACACGAAGACACGAAGGTTTTTTATTCCTTAACACTTCAAGGTTTTTAAAACACTTGAAAGTTATCCTCACTCACCAATTAATCTCCAATTCTTCCTTTTGCCTTTCGACTTTTAACCTTTGCCTTCATTAATCCTTAATCCCCCGACACTTCGGTCGGGATTTCGACCAGCCTTGCTGTTCTCAACTTCCAACATATTCCTTTCCTCCTGCATTCGAACATCTTCCGTGCAGTATTGGCGGAATGCCTTTGTTGGATGTAGTGCATAAACCGCTGTGTTCTCTGTGTTTTCTCCGCGTTCTTTGTGGTTCTTTCTTTTTACCACAGAGTCCACTGAGAATCCACAGAGAGGCACAGAGGATTTTTGTTGATTAAGCGTGACAAGCCCGTCGACCATAGCAAACCGAATTGCCGGTGCACGGCCACGAGGCCCGTCGCGCATATTTAGCAATTGCCGGCCTTTGAAAATCAAGGAAAAAGTAAAAAGTTCAAAGTAAAAAGTTTCCGAGCTGCAAGCTTTTTGCCTTTTGCCTTTTACCTTTTGCCTTGTGTTAGGCGGTGCATTGCCTTTCCAAATGTTGTGTATATTATACTTCACATTTCATCCTATTTTTATGTTTTAAATAGTTACAAGACTCAAGTTACAAGTTGCAAGTCGTAAAAACATTGCTAACTGTTTACTGAGACTGTAAACTTTCTATCGTATACCCTTTCGGGCTTCTCTCCAAAGTGCTCCGCCTGTTAGCGGAAAGGTCTTCTGCAATTGGTTTAAACACTAAGACTCAAAGACACGAAGCTTTTTTGCCTATTGTTATTTGCCTATTGCCTGCTTTCTTCATTCTAAAATTCCAATACTCTAATATTCCAACCTTCTCATCTTCTTCATAACCTTCATAGTCATTTGTCATTGGTAAAACCACCTTCCTAATGACTATTGACTAATGACTTCTTCTCTCCTGATAACTGAGACTGATAACTGCTCACTTTCTTCTTCTCCAAATCAGTCCTTCTCCCATTGCCCAGGGCGAAGAGCAAAGGGCACGAAACCTTAGCTCCATGCGCTTTGCCCGTTGCGCTCTGCGCTATATTATCCGTCTTCCGACGGCTCTTAGGTTATGAAAAAGCAAAGTTCATAGTGATTAGTTTTGTTCGTCTCCACTCTTAGCCTCTTGATCTGGAGTTCCTTCGTCAGCTCCAGGTCTTGGAGTAATGATGTAATCGAGCCAGTCATTGGTGAATTGATCATCAGCACAAGTGGTCTCCCCCAGGTCTGCATAGCCTCTATCATCAAAGAATAAACCATCTCCAGGGGTAGTTTCTACTCCATCATAAGAAACTCCGTCAACTGCAAAACGTAAAGTAGAGTTTGCATCATCATGCTCAATATTCAATCCCCAATCCAGTCTCACGCGCACAACAATACACTCACCGGAAGCGCCAACTGTTAATCCACCACCTACATATGTTGTCCCGGCATCATCTAATGCAGCAGAACCTCCTGCAATTACCGGATCAGAGGAAGCAAAGTTTGAAGCAGCAGTCCCAAGCGTACCTGTAATATCATGCCAGTTTGCCGGATCCGTACTGTTAGCATCACCAATATATGCCCATTGCGCTGTAAATGAAGGAATAGCATCAGTAGCACTACCATACGAAAACTGGAATGTTGGCATCCATGAATCAATATAGTTAGCAGCATTTACAACAAAGAACATCCAGTTTTCACCATAGTCAACCCTTAATGAATCACCAGGTGTTGTACTTGCATCAATAGTACCCCAGCTTGAACTATAAGTAGCCCATTCAATCGGCGAAACACAAGTATCAGCAACATCTACACCAGTTCCATGGGATGGAGCTATACTATCACCGGCCGCATTTAAGGTAGCAACATCAAGCGTAAAAGCTGGTGTAGGAATAATCCTCCATACAGCAATATTATCGGTACAACCATCGGCACCTTCCACATAAGCAACCAATAACACCTCTTCCGGAGCCGAACCATTGAAGAATTTCCATGCCATGTTAATGGTGGCCGTGGTATTCGCTTCATTATTATAAATGTTAGCTCCATCTGTAACATCCAAAATATAAGTGGAAGGATTAGCTGCCGTTATTTCATAAGCACCTGCAGCATCTGTTGCATCAATATCCCCATGATCAACAGCTAATATTCCTGTTGCCATAGACACCAAACTATCAATAGGCGAATTCGTACTCAAGTCATAGTTATTTACCACAAACCATCTTACAGTTGGATCGACAGCCGGATTAACTGTAACGGTGTAATCATAATACACACCCTGAATTGGATGTAATTCCGGTGCGGTAATAGTACAACCCGTTAAAGGCATTGGTGTAATACACTGCGGACTTGTGGGAACGGTTTGATATGAAACCTGCCCAAAAGCACTAGTAGTTCCGGCAAAAATAGCCGCAACAAAAAACGTTAGAATTAAAATTTGCTTTTTCATAATTTAAAATTTAATGTTTAGCTGTTCTTCTGTTTAAATCTGGTGAAATTACGTGTGGCATGTGTACCCCCTCCTCCCGACGCTCGCTAAACTCGGTCGGGATACTCCCCCTCACGAGGGGGAGAAATGTGGCCGGTGGTAAGTAGGAAGGTATAGTTACCTTCTCATGCCTCTGGCAATTCTCCTTTCAATAAACTTCAGAACGTTTTCTTTTTGTTTGTTGACCCCTTGTCCTTCGGACATTCCCCCCAAGAGAGGAAAGAAGAACAAAGAAATCGGATTGACATTTTGGTTATTGATTAATTGTCAATCAGTTTTTTACTTATTAATTTTCAAGTAATATCCTTTCCCTTTCGGGAAAAGGTTTTCATCATTTCAATAGATCTCTTCTACTTTTTGAAGAGGTTTGGTTTTCTCTCTTCCGTCAGCTGACGGAAGAATTCGCTCTCCTGAAACTTTAGTAGTTCAGGCTTGACCTTTTCGGGCCAGAAGGTTTTGGATCTAAATCAAGGGGGCATGCCACAAGTGGCAATTCCCCTGATTTCCTAATACAGATGGCCGGGCCACGGAAGTTGATTAAAGATTAGGAATTCAAATCCTTATGCGTCTTTTTCACTTATACTGCGTTAAGCTCTCCTTAAATAGCTGATGCTATTCGTGTCGATCTTGCCTTGTCTAAGTAAAAAATCCATCATAATTCTTTTAAATTTTAATCATTAAACAACTTCCAGAGAAAGTGGTGATTATTTAGTGTATCGCCTAAATACTTGTTGTTGTTGTAGAGAAAATAACCACCACGGTTCTCTTTAGCCACCGGCAACTGTCCGTCTCCAAAGAAGAAGGAAACCAGTTGCCTATAAAGCCTTTACCGGCTTTATACAGAACCATACTTTCCACCTACTCTGTTCAGCAGAAAGGTTTCAATGCTTTAGTCATGTTTCATAGGCACTTGCTTTATTGATGTTAGCTACTGTCCCATTACCCCCTTCCCCTTCGGGACTTCCCCCAGCGGGGGAAGAAATGTAAAGGGTGCTAGAAATCAGGAAGAATGGGAATAATTTATTATCTCTTGTGCCCATTTCCATTTTGGAAAACTGGGCGTTTTTTGTCGTACCCGCTATCCTCTTTGAGGGCGGGTTGTTATATTCTATTGTTAATTTCTTTCGAGCTGCAAGCTGCGAGTTGAAGCGAAGCGACAATCCCGACAATACGTCGGGGCTGCGAGCCGCGAGCCTGTCCCCCCCGACTTCCGCCGGGTCTTCTTCGAAGCCACCGGCTCCACTCGTCCCCCTACCAGTAGGGGGACAGTTGAGGCCGCAAGCTCCGTTGTACGGAGTGAGGCCGAAACCGGGGGTAAAGTTTTCTCCTTTATCTTCTGTCATTCCGAGTGAGGAACGATTGAGGAATCTGCTACTCTGCTGCTCTACTGTTACAGATCTCTCCTCATCCTTCGTCGAGACGACAGAAGAATGCTCGGTTTCGGAAACCTTTAGGGTTTTCGAAACGCCTAAAGGTTGGACTGTCATTGCCTGTGAAACCTTCAAGTGTCTTTCAGTCCTTGAAGTGTTTGAAACAGATAACACTGAAACCCGCATATTTACTGCTCCCCAGGCAGAGTTGACCCTTCCCCGGGTGGTTTGAGCTGTCCCCGTACCAAATGAGGTGCTCACCGACCAACCTGAGCCGTCCCCGAACCATTTTTCGTGCTCACCGACCATCCTGAGTCGTCCCCGGGTAGTTTTTGGCTCCCACCGGGCAACTTGAGCCGTCCCCGGGCAGTTTTTCGTGCTCACCGGATGATTTAAGGCTTCCCCGGGCAAATTTTCTTGTCCCCCGGCAATTTTTCGATCTCCATCAGCAAACATTACCCGCTCTTTGGCAATTTTTTTGACTCCTTCGGCAAAATATTTGCGTCCCCCGGCAGTTTTTTTGTTTCCCCCGGACAAAGTTTTGTTTCCCTTGGCCACTTTTTCGATTCCCCCGGTAAGGTTACCCCGTCCATCGGCAAATTCAATACCCTCGCGATGGAATCGCGCGGTGGCAGAGCTTGTATAATCTTGTATTGAAACCTTTAGGGTTTGAGAAACGCCTAAAGGTTGTTGGCCTGCTTTTAAACCAACCTTCAAGTGTCTGGCAGACCTTGAAGCGTTTAAGTTTGACAAGAAATCGCTACCGCAAGCTCCGTTGTATGGAGTAAGGACGAAACGGGGGGTAAAATGTCCCCTTATCTCCTCTGTCATTCCGAACAAAGAGAGGAATCTGTTACACTGTTGCCCTAATGCTACAGATCTCTCCTCGTATACTCGTCGAGATGACAATTGATACATGATTTCTATGTCGCTTGCTTTTCTCATGTTTAATAATCAGTTTTTCTAACCTCCGGACGAGGTGTTATGGTAATCTCACGCATTATCTCATCCGAGATATTTCCGTTGCAGTCTTCTGCCCAGTAGAAAATGTGATGTACTTCTTCATAAAAGGTCACTCCATCGCCCCACAGAAGAATATCGGTTGGTAAATTTGTATCCGGATCAACATATTCTGATGGCTGGCCCGTTCCGGTGATATCATCATGGGGTACTGCTGATCCATCGTCAGAATCAGGTGTATCGCTAAATTCAATTCGCCAGTGGATTGTCATTTCAGTAGAATCACAACAATTATCTTCCAGCGAGGTAAGATCCAGGAAGGTATCTCGGGCATACATTGTCCGGTAATCAACCGGGAATTTTTCTACTAATGGATTTAAATGGTTGTATACCGGATCTGGATTATTTTCGTTATAAATCGCCCAATGCAGCGGATCTACACAGTTTTCGTATGGATCGGCATCAAGGGTTGGTGGAATAGTATCTTTTACTTCTACCCAGTGGGAACAGGTGTCGTAACCGGATACATTTTGTGCTTCCCATTTTATTGTGGTAACACCTAATTCAAAATCATACTCCCCAAACGGATCGGGATACTGATCGGGTAAATCTTTTACATATGTTCCTGTGGTATCCAAATTTCCTTCAGGACCATAAAGCCAGAAAGTCCAGGTTATAGGAGGTACTCCTTCTATCAATTCTGGTACACCCGGATCATAAGTAGCATCACAATCGTTTTCAACAGGATCAAGATAAATAGTAGTATCAGGCGGACAATCGATATCCGGTGCAGCCCGAACGATGATAAGAAAACTACAGTCGTCGGTATTCCCATGATCGTCGATGATGGTATATGTAATACGAGTAGTATCTACATAAAAGGTCTCAGGCCCCGTTAAGAAATTGATACCTAATAAAGGAGAGTATTCCATGCTTCCATCCGGATTTTCACGTTCCCAGATAACAGTTGGATCCGGACAATTATCGGCATAAACTGCCGTATCAAGCGTAATATTCGAAACATAAGGCTTATCGAATTCGGCATCCAAAATTAAAGTATCAGGGCAATCTATTATTGGAGGAATATCTTCTATGATGATCACCTGTTCGCAGGTGTGTTCCGTTTCTGAAGCATCAGTAATAGTCCAGGTTACAATGGTGGTATCGAGCGGATAAAAACCACTCGGATCAGGATTCTGAATAACAATTGAATCGTGTACCATAGTAAACAACTCATTACATGGGTTGTAAATTCCGGGAGGTACAATGGTTACATCAGCACCACATTCCCATTGCTGTGCAATTAACCTGATTGTATCACTACAAGTTACCTCGAATGGAGGATCGTCTAAACTCCGAATAAATACATCGAAAGAACAGGTGGCACTCAAACCGGCATTATCGTAAACCGTATAGGTTACCAATGTATGACCAACCCCAAAGGTCTCGCCGTTTACGTAGTTAAAACCACTGGTTGAACTGTAAGTGGTATCTGTTGTTGCTCCGTAATAGATCGTTCTCCACTCCAAACTAACTACCACGCAGTTGTCATCGAACAATACACTGTCCATCTCTACATCTGATAAATCACAGCCTCCGTCGATGATCTCCTGAACTACATCGCCTCTACAATCTATCGTTGGCGGTATCGTATCAATTACAATAACAAGTTGCTCGCAGGTATATTCTTTTTCCGAACCATCAATAATTGTCCACGTTACTACAGTAGTATCTGTTGGATAGGTTCCGCTCGCATTGGTAGAATCCGTACTATAAGGAGAATCATGATTCATCGAGGCCAGCTCATTACAGAAATTCGAGATCGTTGGTGACGGAACTGTAACAGGAGCGTCGCAATTACCGGCTGTTACATATTCAATCACAGTATCAGGACAGGTTACCTCAAAATTCGGATTGTCGAGGTTTTGAATAAATACATCGAAAGAACAGGTGGCACTCAAACCGGCATTATCGTAAACCGTATAGGTTACCAATGTATGACCTACACCAAAGGTCTCGCCGTTTACGTAGTTAAAACCACTGGTTGAACTGTAAGTGGTATCTGTTGTTGCTCCGTAATAGATCATCCTCCACTCCAAACTAACTACCACGCAGTTATCATCGAACAATACACTGTCCATCTCTACATCTGATAAATCACAGCCTCCGTCGATGATCTCCTGAACTACATCGCCTCTACAATCTATCGTTGGCGGTATCGTATCAATTACAATAACAAGTTGCTCGCAGGTATATTCTTTTTCCGAACCATCAATAATTGTCCACGTTACTACAGTAGTATCTGTTGGATAGGTTCCGCTCGCATTGGTAGAATCCGTACTATAAGGAGAATCATGATTCATCGAGGCCAGCTCATTACAGAAATTCGAGATCGTTGGTGACGGAACTGTAACAGGAGCGTCGCAATTACCGGCTGTTACATATTCAATCACAGTATCAGGACAGGTTACCTCAAAATTCGGATTGTCGAGGTTTTGAATAAATACATCGAAAGAACAGGTGTCACTCAAGCCTGCATTATCGAATATCGTATAAGTAACCGTGGTATGGCCTACACTAAAGGTCTCGCCATTTACGTAATTAATTCCTTCTGCCGGACTGCTCCATGTAAAGTCCGTTGCCCCATGGTGTGTAGCTTCCCAAATTACACGGTCGATACCACAGTTATCATCGAACAACACACTGTCCATTTCTATATCCGATAAATCACAGCCACCGTCAATGATCTCTTGAACTACATCCTCAGGACAATCGATCGTTGGGGGTTCATCATCAACAATAGTAAAAGTGGCGGTAGTTGATGCAGGATTACCACAATCATCGGTTACGGTAAACTCTACGGTAATACTATCTACGGCTCCGTTACCAACCCAAACCGCCGTAGCTGTGTCAACCGACCATGTTAAGGTTTCCGGATCCTGGCAAATATCAGATGCCGTTGCCCCACCATGATTGGCTAACCAAGCCAGGTATCCATCATATGTATTATGATCGAAAGTGTTACAATCAGCAATACTATCAAAAGCCGGAGTAATTGTTGGAGGCGTTGTATCTATAACTACAATTGTTGCGATATCAATACTATCATTATTACAAAGATCAACAGCTTTAAACTCCACATCAAGCACTTCTCCACAATACATGTTTATTCCACTAAAATTATTGGTAACATCAATTTCTACAGTATCCCCATACGCATCTACTATGAATGCCGATGCTAACTCGTACCAATCAATAATTTTCTGGTCTGCGTCAGGATCATCACAACTTAGAAAAAGTGTATCAGGCGGAGTACTTAAACCCGGTCTTGTCAGGTCGACTTCCACCTCAAAATCGGCATAACTTACGTTACAGGGTAAACCCGACTCATATTCAGTTACTTTTATAGAGTACCAGCCCGATGTTTCAATTGTATGAATATAGCCTGTATGTATAGGAGTTCCTGATGCTCCCGTCCCCTCAAACCATTCAATAACATAATCTCCAGCGGGCGAAATCTGAGGCTCAATATCTACCGGGGTTCCTTCACAAATAATGAGATCGCCAAGATCAATATTTGTTTCAATAGGATCATAAACATTTACGGTAATCGTATCGCATATTGTACCGTCGGTTGACTGACCACAGATATAACCTGCAACGTCAGCACAAACCTGATACTGTATGCTTGACGGAACATCATCCTTGTCTTCCAATGGCACAAAAAAGGTAGGATTATAAGGATCTGATGTATCCAGGTATTTATCGTATAACGGATTAAGCGCCGACCAAACCGGAACACTTTCAAAATCTCCGGTAGTATGTATTAGATGCGAACAATCCACCCGTGTAGAAATATCCCCTGATTCGATTATTCCCCTCACCGATCGAATAATATAATCAATGGGGTCGGCCCCCTGTTTACAATGTGTAAAATGGTGGTATTCACCTGAAGGAAGACATATGATATCTCCATCAGGCCCTTCTAAACTTACATTCTCACAATCAATACGCCATTCTTTTGCATCCTGACCTTTGCTGGTTTCTATTTGTACTCCCACTGCATCGTTGTCAATAATTACGTTAAAAGAAACACAACGGTAAGGATCATCTCCTCCTTCCAGCCACCATTCATCGTCTAAACAACAACGAGCCTCTTTATCCCTGCGTTCCTTTAGTAACACCCAAACACTATCCGGATCTGCCCTTAGGTCAACATCATGCACGTTCACCTGTTCTGTACACTCTGTACAGGAGCAAGTGTCGATACCGGAAACAATAATCTTTTGTTCTAATTCTGTATAATTCAGGCACTCGTCATAAAAACGATAGACGCGACTAACACTATCAGGACAATAACCGGCAACTCCTGAGTTGGGATCGAAAAATGAATATTCATCGTATAGTTCCATAGTAACACTACCTGAGCATAAATCATAGGAATCATTCGAAATATTCGATGCTAAAAATTCATCCAAAGTTTCGTAATAACCGGGTATATCATTCGGACAATCAACCTCAATAATTTGATTAGCAAAAACCACCTCCGGTCCATCGACATCACTTAGTTTAATCTCCTGTACTCCTGAACTTTTATTACCATGTATATCTTCCGCTTCCCATGTTCTGTAAATGGTATAATTACTGGCACAGCTTATGGAAGGAATTCCTGTACTGTCGGTATAAAATATTGTATCAACCGCACAATTATCGGTAGCAGTAGCCCATCCCGTGTAATCGGGATGAGAGCTTTCATTACATGCTATAATAGCAGTTGCGGGTATTGTTAATACCGGATTTCTGTTGTCTGTAATGGTTACCGTAAAGCTGCAAGAGTTTGAATTACCTGCTGCATCGGTTACTTCGAATGTGTTAGTGGTTACTCCAACCGGGAATGTCGAACCGGAAGATAGCCCCGCTGTTTGAACTGTTGTGGCTCCCGTACAATTGTCAGTTCCTACAGGAGTAGTATATGTTATTACGGCACCACAAACTCCTAATGGCGTATTTGCTGCCAGGTTGCCTGGGCAGGTGATGGTCGGAGGTGTAGTATCAATAATGGTAATCACCTGGGTGAATAGAGTTGCTGTGATATTGCCGCATACGTCAGCTGCAGTCCAGGTATTAGTGTAGGTTCCCTCTGTCGAGCCTGGAGCAACCGGCACAAATACACCACTGTTTTTGGTATAGCTAATCGTTCCTGCGCAATTATCAGAAGCTACAGGAGCCAGGGCTTGCGCGGAGGTAAGTCCTGTACCATCGCTACATTCAACTGTACGGTCTAAATTGTTAGCGGTAGTTGTCCAGGTTGGAAGGATATCATCATTTATAGTGTAGACATAATCCCATTGATTTAAATGGCCTGCGCAGTCTTCGTATGTCCACGAGTATGTTTTTGTACCATCACAAGTGGAACTTACGTCAATGGCCGGCCCTGTTGGGATGATTGAATTGCCACAGTTATCAGTAACTATTGGAGGTGTTGGCTCTGTAGCCAATTCAATACAATCTACAGTTGCTCCCTGATTAGCCGGCATCGTGAAGTCCTGACGCTCGATAGTATAGGTGTATACCCAGTCGTGCGTATTGCCTTCACAGTCTGTGAAGGTGTAAGTATAAGTCACATCGCCTTCACAGCCGTCGTAGCTTGTTACTACGTAATCTGTCGGGGCCGCCGGAGTAATAACGTTACCGCAGTTGTCGCTTACAGAAGGAACTTCTGATGTCGGAAGCACTGCATCCGCAATACAGGAAACTGTCATACCATCGGCTGTTTCCGGCATCGTGAAGTCCTGACGCTCGATTGTATAGGTGTATACCCAGTCGTGCGTATTGCCCTCACAGTCTGTGAAGGTGTAAGTATAAGTCACATCGCCTTCACAGCCGTCGTAGCTTGTTACTACGTAATCTGTCGGGGCCGCCGGAGTAATAACGTTGCCGCAGTTGTCGCTTACAGAAGGAACTTCTGATGTCGGAAGCACTGCATCCGCAATACAGGAAACTGTCGTACCATCGGCTGTTTCCGGCATCGTGAAATCCTGACGCTCGATAGTATAGGTGTATACCCAGTCGTGCGTATTGCCCTCACAGTCTGTGAAGGTGTAAGTATAAGTCACATCGCCTTCACAGCCGTCGTAGGTGGTTACTACGTAATCTGTCGGGGCCGTTGGCGTAATAACGTTGCCGCAGTTGTCGCTTACAGAAGGAACTTCTGATGTCGGAAGCACTGCATCTGCAATACAGGAAACTGTCGTACCATCGGCTGTTTCCGGCATCGTGAAATCCTGACGCTCGATAGTATAGGTGTATACCCAGTCGTGCGTATTGCCCTCACAGTCTGTGAAGGTGTAAGTATAAGTCACATCGCCTTCACAGCCGTCGTAGCTTGTTACTACGTAATCTGTCGGGGCCGCCGGAGTAATAACGTTGCCGCAGTTGTCGCTTACAGAAGGAACTTCTGATGTAGGAAGCACTGCATCTGCAATACAGGAAACTGTCGTGCCATCGGCTGTTTCCGGCATCGTGAAATCCTGACGCTCGATTGTATAAGTGTATACCCAGTCGTGCGTATTGCCCTCACAGTCTGTGAAGGTGTAAGTATAAGTCACATCGCCTTCACAGCCGTCGTAGCTTGTTACTACGTAATCTGTCGGGGCCGCCGGAGTAATAACGTTGCCGCAGTTGTCGCTTACAGAAGGAACTTCTGATGTCGGAAGCACTGCATCCGCAATACAGGAAACTGTCGTGCCATCGGCTGTTTCCGGCATCGTGAAGTCCTGACGCTCGATTGTATAGGTGTATACCCAGTCGTGCGTATTGCCCTCACAGTCTGTGAAGGTGTATGTATAAGTCACATCGCCTTCACAGCCGTCGTAGCTTGTTACTACGTAATCTGTCGGGGCCGCCGGAGTAATAACGTTGCCGCAGTTGTCGCTTACAGAAGGAACTTCTGCTGTAGGTAATACTGCATCTGCAATACAGGAAACTGTCGTACCATCGGCTGTTTCCGGCATCGTGAAATCCTGACGCTCGATTGTATAGGTGTATACCCAGTCGTGCGTATTGCCCTCACAGTCTGTGAAGGTGTATGTATAAGTCACATCGCCTTCACAGCCGTCGTAGGTGGTTACTACGTAATCTGTCGGGGCTGCCGGCGTAATAACGTTGCCGCAGTTGTCGCTTACAGAAGGAACTTTTGATGTCGGCAATACTGCATCCGCAATACAGGAAACTGTCGTACCATCGGCGGTCTCCGGCATCGTGAAATCCTGACGCTCGATTGTATAGGTGTATACCCAGTCGTGCGTATTGCCTTCACAGTCGGTGAAGGTGTATGTATAAGTTACATCGCCTTCACAGCCGTCGTAGCTTGTTACTACGTAATCTGTCGGGGCCGCCGGAGTAATAACGTTGCCGCAGTTGTCGCTTACAGAAGGTACTTCTGATGTAGGTAATACTGCATCCGCAATACAGGAAACTGTAGTGCCATCGGCTGTTTCCGGCATCGTGAAATCCTGACGCTCGATTGTATAGGTGTATACCCAGTCGTGCGTATTGCCTTCACAGTCGGTGAAGGTGTAAGTATAAGTCACATCGCCTTCACAGCCGTCATAGCTTGTTACTACGTAATCTGTCGGGGCCGCCGGAGTAATAACGTTGCCGCAGTTGTCGCTTACAGAAGGAACTTCTGCTGTAGGTAATACTGCATCTGCAATACAGGAAACTGTCGTACCATCGGCGGTCTCCGGCATCGTGAAATCCTGACGCTCGATTGTATAAGTGTATACCCAGTCGTGCGTATTGCCCTCACAGTCTGTGAAGGTGTATGTATAAGTTACATCGCCTTCACAGCCGTCGTAGCTTGTTACTACGTAATCTGTCGGGGCCGCCGGCGTAATAACGTTGCCGCAGTTGTCGCTTACAGAAGGTACTTCTGATGTCGGCAATACTGCATCTGCAATACAGGAAACTGTCGTGCCATCGGCTGTTTCCGGCATCGTGAAATCCTGACGCTCGATTGTATAGGTGTATACCCAGTCGTGCGTATTGCCTTCACAGTCTGTGAAGGTGTAAGTATAAGTCACATCGCCTTCACAGCCGTCGTAGCTTGTTACTACGTAATCTGTCGGGGCCGCCGGAGTAATAACGTTACCGCAGTTGTCGCTTACAGAAGGAACTTCTGATGTCGGAAGCACTGCATCCGCAATACAGGAAACTGTCATACCATCGGCTGTTTCCGGCATCGTGAAGTCCTGACGCTCGATTGTATAGGTGTATACCCAGTCGTGCGTATTGCCCTCACAGTCTGTGAAGGTGTAAGTATAAGTCACATCGCCTTCACAGCCGTCGTAGCTTGTTACTACGTAATCTGTCGGGGCCGCCGGAGTAATAACGTTGCCGCAGTTGTCGCTTACAGAAGGAACTTCTGATGTCGGAAGCACTGCATCCGCAATACAGGAAACTGTCGTACCATCGGCTGTTTCCGGCATCGTGAAATCCTGACGCTCGATAGTATAGGTGTATACCCAGTCGTGCGTATTGCCCTCACAGTCTGTGAAGGTGTAAGTATAAGTCACATCGCCTTCACAGCCGTCGTAGGTGGTTACTACGTAATCTGTCGGGGCCGTTGGCGTAATAACGTTGCCGCAGTTGTCGCTTACAGAAGGAACTTCTGATGTCGGAAGCACTGCATCTGCAATACAGGAAACTGTCGTACCATCGGCTGTTTCCGGCATCGTGAAATCCTGACGCTCGATAGTATAGGTGTATACCCAGTCGTGCGTATTGCCCTCACAGTCTGTGAAGGTGTAAGTATAAGTCACATCGCCTTCACAGCCGTCGTAGCTTGTTACTACGTAATCTGTCGGGGCCGCCGGAGTAATAACGTTGCCGCAGTTGTCGCTTACAGAAGGAACTTCTGATGTAGGAAGCACTGCATCTGCAATACAGGAAACTGTCGTGCCATCGGCTGTTTCCGGCATCGTGAAATCCTGACGCTCGATTGTATAAGTGTATACCCAGTCGTGCGTATTGCCCTCACAGTCTGTGAAGGTGTAAGTATAAGTCACATCGCCTTCACAGCCGTCGTAGCTTGTTACTACGTAATCTGTCGGGGCCGCCGGAGTAATAACGTTGCCGCAGTTGTCGCTTACAGAAGGAACTTCTGATGTCGGAAGCACTGCATCCGCAATACAGGAAACTGTCGTGCCATCGGCTGTTTCCGGCATCGTGAAGTCCTGACGCTCGATTGTATAGGTGTATACCCAGTCGTGCGTATTGCCCTCACAGTCTGTGAAGGTGTATGTATAAGTCACATCGCCTTCACAGCCGTCGTAGCTTGTTACTACGTAATCTGTCGGGGCCGCCGGAGTAATAACGTTGCCGCAGTTGTCGCTTACAGAAGGAACTTCTGCTGTAGGTAATACTGCATCTGCAATACAGGAAACTGTCGTACCATCGGCTGTTTCCGGCATCGTGAAATCCTGACGCTCGATAGTATAGGTGTATACCCAGTCGTGCGTATTGCCCTCACAGTCTGTGAAGGTGTAAGTATAAGTCACATCGCCTTCACAGCCGTCGTAGCTTGTTACTACGTAATCTGTCGGGGCCGCCGGAGTAATAACGTTGCCGCAGTTGTCGCTTACAGAAGGAACTTCTGATGTTGGCAATACTGCATCCGCAATACAGGAAACTGTCGTGCCATCGGCTGTTTCCGGCATCGTGAAATCCTGACGCTCGATTGTATAGGTGTATACCCAGTCGTGCGTATTGCCCTCACAGTCTGTGAAGGTGTAAGTATAAGTCACATCGCCTTCACAGCCGTCGTAGCTTGTTACTACGTAATCTGTCGGGGCCGCCGGAGTAATAACGTTGCCGCAGTTGTCGCTTACAGAAGGAACTTCTGATGTCGGCAATACTGCATCTGCAATACAGGAAACTGTCGTACCATCGGCTGTTTCCGGCATCGTGAAGTCCTGACGCTCGATAGTATAGGTGTATACCCAGTCGTGCGTATTGCCTTCACAGTCTGTGAAGGTGTAAGTATAAGTCACATCGCCTTCACAGCCGTCGTAGCTTGTTACTACGTAATCTGTCGGGGCCGCCGGAGTAATAACGTTGCCGCAGTTGTCGCTTACAGAAGGAACTTCTGCTGCAGGAAGCACTGCATCCGCAATACAGGAAACTGTCGTACCATCGGCTGTTTCCGGCATCGTGAAGTCCTGACGCTCGATTGTATAGGTATATACCCAGTCGTGCGTATTGCCTTCACAGTCTGTGAAGGTGTAAGTATAAGTCACATCGCCTTCACAGCCGTCGTAGCTTGTTACTACGTAATCTGTCGGGGCCGCCGGCGTAATAACGTTGCCGCAGTTGTCGCTTACAGAAGGAACTTCTGATGTCGGAAGCACTGCATCCGCAATACAGGAAACTGTCGTACCATCGGCTGTTTCCGGCATCGTGAAGTCCTGACGCTCGATTGTATAGGTATATACCCAGTTCGTAGTGGTCGTTCCGTCGCAGTCTAAATATTCCCATGTATATGTAATAGTTCCTTCACAATCTACATAAGTACCACCAACGTCTGGGCCAGTCGGGGTAATCAGAGCTCCACAGTTATCATACACATCCGGGGGAGTCGGTTGAGTGGCAGAGGAAGCACATGCTACTGTTTCGCCATCGTCTGGTGGCATCGCAAGATACAGCTCACTTCCGGCAAAAGTGGTTATATTGGGAATCGGCACATTGCTGTCAATATAAAAAGTACTGCCTACAATTGTATTATTATTCCCAAATTGAAAAATCCCATTGGTAATAGTCTTTGCCCCATCTCCAGTCCCATCAACCAACCCCAAATCAAGGGCTGTTCCTGCGGTACTTGGATTTTCAAAAATGATGGTCCCTCCCGTAAAATTAAATGCACCGTTGGTAGTAACATCAAGAGATCCTGTACCACTCTCATTATTTCCGGCGGTTGCTAATGTTATTGTTCCTCCATTTATATTTATTCCAGATGGATATCCCGCCAATGTCCCTCCTGTTGTATTCTCAAGTCTTCCGGCAATATTAACCGTCCCTCCTGATACAATAAAGGCTCCACCAATTTGGGTATGTACCGTATTCCCACTACCTGTTCCAAAAGTTGCTGTTCCTGATGTAACTTCTATTAATCCTTCATTTATAATTGAATAATAACCGGTTGTTAACGTTCCTCCAGAAACTCGCAATCCAGATGTTGAAGGAATTGTATTATTTATATTTACTATATCTGCAATGTCTGTTATCCCACTCTCTACATCCAGAACTCCATTATCAAACGTCAAATCAGTGATTGTAATGTCACTTTGAACAGCCAAATCTGTTGTTACATCTGTTCCTTTATTCAAAATAAAATTATTGAAGGTAGTCGCTGAACTTCCACTAATGATTGCATTTGTTGTTCCGGTAAATTCAATCGTTCCTGTACTTGCAGTGAATGTCCCGTTATTGGTCCAATTGCCATTTACCTGAAGAGTGCTTGCTCCTCCATTAAGAGTTCCACCAGTCTCAATTGTAATATTATTAGTTACTGCAGCTGCATCAACTGTTACTGTAAAACCAGCTGGAATTATAACATCATCGTCAAAAGCAGGTATACAGTTGCAGTCCCAGGTAGAGGCAACATTCCAATCGCCGGTTGCCTGTGCTGTAATTGTTCCGGCCATCCCCGATTTCAAAATAATCTCTTCCGCTTCAACAGTAATTAAATGCTCGGCAAAACCCCGGTTTCCGTTTACATCGGTAATTTCATAAATACGAGTGAGGGTATAGGGGCAATCCGGATTACTTTGAGATTCGGAAGACAAGCGGAAACTTGAATAATAAATTTGACAATTGTCACGAACTGTACCTCCTGCATTTGCAAATTCAGACCAGGTGGAATAAGCAGCCGGGATAAATTGTCCGCAATTTCGTTGAATAGTTGAAGGAGCATTTAGCACCGGCGCCTGATCATCGAATACCAAAATGCTGAAATCGAAGGCCAATAAACGAACACCATCCTCGTAAACCATTACAGTGTAGTCGCCATCACTTAATGTGGTTTGATCTTCAGCTCCCTGCACAATACCACTTCCATTTTGCGTTGACCAAACAAAACTTACTATTCCGGAGGTACCATTTAGGGTCAGGTCAACCACTCCGGTTCTGCTGCCTTTACAACTAACATCTGTTTTTGCGAATAAAATTTCGGCCTGAGTTTCTGCTCCGGGTTCTAAAAGTATTTCAGGTTCGGTCGATTCAACGTTGGCTTCATAAGCCATTCCATCTCCTATTACGTTTATTACATGCTTAACTTCAGATACATTGCCATCATTATCCGAAATACTATAAGTACGGGTTACTGTGTAGGGGCATGTTATACCACTGCTGGTTTGGCCCGTGTATCTAAAACTTCCATAGTTAATCGAACAGTTGTCGTTGGCACTTCCGCCTGCCTGTTCAAATTGTTCCCATGCTGTGAAAGCATCCGGTACCGGCTTTCCACATTCACTTTCCAAATCCGGTGGTGCAATGAGTTCCGGGGCTTCAGCATCAATAACCGTTACGGTAAAATTATGAACGGCCGTATTTACTCCATCGCTAATTCGATATTCAACCTGGGTTGAACCAACCTGGAACTGCTGACCTGAACTGTAATTACTGGTAAAAATCAATTGATCTTGAGGTACACAATTATCGACAGCTGAAGGTTCGGTCCAAGTCACATTTACATAACATTCTCCAAGCAGATTTCGAACCGTTATGTGTCCGGGAGAGCTGATTAGGCGTGGAACCTGGTTATCTGATACAGTAACAGTAAAGGTGCAGTTAATTGAATTGTTGTAAAGAGTTGCACCACGGTAAGTAACTACTGTTGTCCCTTCGTTAAAAGAATAACTGCCAATTTGGTTGATTCCAAAGTTGTTAGACGAGGCTTCGGTTGCTCCGGTCATTTCCCAGGAAAGGGAAGCAATGCTGTTATTGGGATCTGTAAGATCTAAACCTGTACTGATTATGGCAACGCACGAGTTTAAATCGGTATATGATGTAATATTATTCGGACAAACAATACTTGTTGTATCGTTTAGCCATGAGGCATCCATTACAGACACTACATGCCCATAGGCTGGCTCTGTCAGGATCTGCTTTTCCTTAGATTCATACAATGAATTAGGTATAGAGCTTTCCCAACATACAGATTTCGCGTCTATAATACCAATAAAAACAGCCATTACTATTAATGCTATTTTCAAAGTCCGGTTATGTCGGGTTTCTGTCAACTCAAATAGTCAATTATAAATTCTGAGTTTCATCAACACACTGCCGTTACTTTAATTTGCTAACGCCAGTTTTCCAGAAAACACTTTTGTTTCCAAAATATTTCTGGATTCTTTACACCACCGGATTTTGAACTTTCAAAGTCCTACTTTCCGGTTAATATTTCTGCATTTTTTCTCATCTCTTATTGTTTTTTGGGTAAAAACACTTCTAAATTCTTTATTCTTTCATTCATTAAAAATATCTCGATCTCAAATAATTTCGACCGAAAAAGTCCACATCAAAACCAAAAGTAAATTCAAAGGTTCCGTTCTGATATGGGTATATATCGTTTGTTGTTATATCCATTGCAAATCCCACTCTAAACTTGTTACTAAACATCCAGTTTCCGGTAAAACATATTGCACCACCAGTACGCCCCAATATACCAAGCCACAGTTTTTCGCGTATCATAAAGTTTGCAGCAAGATCGACTTGTAGTGGCGTACCCCATGTTGCCTTTACCAGCATTGTGGGTTTAAAAACAAAATAATTAAATGGATCGAGCGGAAGCACATAACCACCATTCAGGTATATAGTACGTACTTCAGCACTGGTAGAGTAGTTGTGGAAATTTTCTTTCAGATCGTTCTCGATGAGCTTTGGAATAGAGAATCCTGCATAAAAATAATCCTGGTAAATAAATATTCCGAAACCGAAATTAGGGAGAAAACTTAAGTCAACATCCTCATCAAAAGCCCTGTCGTATTTTCCGTCGGGATATAATATGTATTCTGTAAGCGGATTCTTATAATTGGTAAAACCGAATTTTACCCCCATTCGCATACGTGTACGTCGCGACAGATATACTTCGTAAGCATAATCGCCAAGTACAGTTAAGCGCTTTTCGCGACCAAAAGTATCGTTCATGATGTTAAGTCCAACACCAACAGCTTCGTTTCGTAAAGGTGAGTGAAATGAAATGTATTCAGTCAGAGGCGAACGGTTAATCCCAGCCCACTGCTTTCTTACTAATGTGGTAAAACCTATCTTTTCCCAAATACCTGCATAAGCCGGATTAATGATCTGGCCATTATACATATATGAAGTAAAAATAGGATCTTGTTGTGCACCACAGCGAAGTGATATTAGCAAGACAAATATCCCTAATACAACAATTCTTTTAATGACGATACAAATTTTCTCTAAACAACAGTGGCAAACTACGACAATTTATTAACAAATGCAACCAAATACCACTGAAAAAGATATTCACAGATCCCTTAAAAAATCAGGGCTTTCAGAATTTTAGTTGTTAATTTTCCCATTATGGGAATTGTTAATAACCCGAAAAAAATCCCATTAAGATAAAAAGGGACACAATAAATCAATCTGACAACAGTTCCCAGGGATTAAAAAATATCACTACTGTCTGACTAACATCGAACAGATTCCTCGCTTCGCTGCCAATGACAGATTTTCAAAAAAGCCCCTGAAACAAGTTCAGGGTGACGAACTTTACTAATTTATCAATCGTTGTTTGAACGTCATGCTGAACTTGTTTCAGCATCTCTGTCATTGTTTCTTTATGCCCATTCTAAAAATGGGTGAACACTCGGAATGACAAGTTTTTGGCGGCTTCGGGGTGGGGGATGGTTTACGGCTCTACCGTAAACCATCCCCCACCCCGAAGCTCTCTCAATCGTAATATTCTGTCATTCTGAGCGTAATAAAATGAAGCGAAAGAATCTTTTCATAATTGCTTCTTAGTCGGACAGTCGTGAAAAAAGATATTATAATACAACGTAACACACTTAGCAACAGTGATTCAATAGTTAGTTTTAATGATCTCGGGACGGGGGGTAATTTTAATTTCTTCATCAATTGTTTCCGACATCTTTCCATTGCAATCCTCCACCCAATAATATATATGATGAACAACTTCGGTAAAAAACACGCCATCACCCCAAAGTTCTATATCTTTTGCAAATCCGGTTACCGGATTAATATATGTTGAAGGCTGCCCGGTTCCTTCAATATTAGGATGCGTTAGATATGGCCCGGTTGGGTTTAAAGGATCCGGCGTATTTGAAAACTCGATACGCCAATGAATGGTCATATCAACAGAATCACAACAATTATCTTCAAGCGATAAAAGATCGAGCGACGTATCGCCAATTTCAAACAGTCTATAGTCGGGACTTGGGCTAATTTCAAGATTAGGATTGACACCCGAAACCGGATTGGGATTCGACGGATTATAAATTGCCCAATTAATGGGCTCTACACAATTCTCGTATGGCTGTGTTGTAAAAGTTGGCGGTTCCAGGTCGGTAATTGTTATAATTTGTTCGCATGTAGCACATCCCGAAACATTACAAACTGTCCAGGTAATGGTAGTTACTCCTACATTAAATGTATAAGGATTGGGGCTTATCGGATCAGGTGTACTTCCGGTATTGGAGCCCGATCCGGTGGTAGCACCTGTCATTTCCCAGCTCCAGCTATCGGCCGACGGAGAACCCGGTTCGAGTACTGGTACGCCCGGATCAAGAGCTCTGGTACATACACCTGCATCAGTTGGCTGTAAAATGTCATCCGGACAGTCAATTTCCGGAATACCTGTTACGGTTACAGTAAAACTACAGTCATCTGTTAAACCCGACGAATCGGTAATTTTATAGGTAATAGTTGTTACTCCAATATAATATCTTCCCGGATTAGGTATAAAATTAATATCAGTTGAGCTGCTATGTGTAGTTGTCCCATCCGGTTCAACACGGGTCCACTCAACAACCGGGTTGGGGCAATTATCTGCATAAGTCGGGTCATCCAAAGTAACGTTATCTTTGTAATCTACGTTTTCATCAGCTAAAAAGGTGTAGTTTTCGTGGCAATTGATGGTTGGCGGAATATCTTCCACAACCACTTCCTGTTCGCATGTATAGGTTTTGCCCGAATTATCAGTAATCGTCCAGGTTACAGTAGTAGTTCCTACCGGGTATAAACCCGAAGCATCACCGGTGTTGTTAAAGTCGTTAACAATGGTATAGCTCGTTGTAGCACACGGATCGTTAATAACAGGAGCATCTACATTTACCGGAGCAAAACAAGTGCCGGCCACAGCCGTTACCGGATCGGGGCTATCAGGACATATAATAACCGCCGGAGGAATGGACAAACGCTCAATGGTTACTGTAAATGAACATTCGTCCGTATTATTATTTGCATCGGTTACCGTATAAGTAACGGTGGTAACACCAATATTAAATACCTGGTACGAAGGTACCTCGTTTGTGCCACTACCCGTAGTTGCCCCGGATAATACATACGACAGTTCCGGATTGGGGCAATTGTCGTTGTATGTAGGAGAACCGATTGTTACCCCGGTTTTCGAGCATTCGTTTGCAGCAACAGTTTCACTTACATTGCCCGGACAAGTAATTTCAGGGTCTAAATCATCCACAATTACAGTTACATCACAGGTTTCAATATTGCCCGAAACATCGCGGATATACCAGATGAAATTAGTTGCCCCTACCGGGTAATCGCCGCTGGCATCTGAAGGATCGCTGCTGTAAGGCGAATCGTGCCAAATGCTTTCAATTTCGTTACAATCATCGTCCAGTTCAACCTCATCTAAAGAAACAGTTTTATAACATACATATGTATCCGGAGTCCCGGCATTTACAATAGCAGGCGGACAAGTATAAACGGTTGGAGATAAATCTAAATGTTTGGCAAATACGGTGAAAGTACAGGAATCTTTATTGCCCGCAGTATCTTCAATTTTATATTTCACAGTGGTTAAACCAACGTTAAAATCGATACCATTAACCGAGCCCGTTCCACTACCGGTAGTTGCTCCGCTTAATTCGTAAGTCAGTGTTGTTGTACAATACCCATCCATCAGCGGATCCTCAATGTCGCCAAACGAAATGGTACAGGATGCCGGATCTACAAAATCCTCCACATCATCAGGACAATTTAAGCTTGGCGGAGGAGGGTTAGGAATAGTTGCGGTAAAAGTAGCCGCCGAACAGCCATTGGCATCGGTTACCAAAACGGTATAGGTTCCGGCTGCCAGATTCGAAGCAGTTGCCGTTCGTTGATCGC